>JBAOHI010000097.1:0-31677 GCA_037045535.1 Candidatus Competibacter sp. | reverse complement strand
TCTCAAAAGAGTAGGCAACCAAAGTGTACTTAAAAGAGGAAGATGATTCATTCATCTTCCTCCATTATTTTTTCTCCCTACTTAAGAGTAGCTGTCTCGACGGGATAAAACCACTTGAAGTTAGTCCGGCAGAACGGACAGAATATTTCGTGCAGTCCTATTTTCATCATCCAATGAGGAAGAAGAACAACCAGAAACTGGTTCCCAGCTATTCCGCCAAAATCCCAATTCTGAGACATTTCCCCAAAGCTGGAAGGAATACCGCCCCATTTGGTCCGCTCCGAAATAACTTCCATGGAAGTTCCAGGAGCAAAAACTGCCCCATACAGCTCGATATAGACCGGGGTCAGGACCAAACACTTTCCAAGGTCATCGTCATGAATGTCCTCGATATCCCCTTTACATTCTGCGTTGAAAGCAAGGAAAACATCTTGTTTTGTCTCCGCAAGTTTTGGATTGTGAGCTTCCCAAGCCCTTTGTTCCGGGTAGAGATCGGGCTCAGGGTCAACCTCCCAATCTTCCGGGTAGCGAGCCGGATAGTTCTGTTTACTGGTAGTGACTCTGCTTCCGTTCTCAAACACCAGACTGATGTCCGATTTTGAAAGGCCGTTTTCACTCCAGAAGGTTTTGACACAAATCCCAGAAGCATAAAGGGTCGAACGCTTTAGGAGACATCCGAAAGCGACGCGAAACCGGTCTTCGGGCAATACGGAAACCCTTGCGGACATATTCATGTCTTCGGAATGAAGGAAATTCCATAAAACCCCTGTTTCTCCAGAAACGCTGACACTGCTCATATCAACAATCGTGAATGATTCTCCTTTTACTGAGACTGCCTCCCCGGAAGATACGACAGTATTTTTATCGTTTTCCATGGGAGCCGGCGAGAGAATCCGAGCGGACGCGACCTGGCCGGCGTCGTCCTTGACGCGAACTAGGACGAACCCAGCATCGTTTTCATCTGTGAATTCCTTCCCGTGAGCGTAAGAGGAGAAAAGGGCAGTGTTAATAACTGCAAAAAATATGAAAAAGAACCTGTTCATTTCGGAACTCTCCGGTAGCAAGCACCTGCCCAATTGCCGATGCTTGCTCCGATGTCCGAAACTGGCGGTATGTTTATAGAATATCAAATTATGAACTTTGTCAACGGCTTAACTAGCACGAGTGAACTCACTGCCATGTTTCTGTAGATTCCTTATTGCTCAGATTGTTTTAACTGTATATCTTTTGTAAATTTTTGTGGCTTCGGGGTAAAGGCCATGGCTTTCCACCATCGTTTGTATGTAGTGCCCCTCTTTATCGCTGTGGGAACCAGCATTGGTCTGACTGCGCAGGCCGGGGATATCGTGCTCACTTTGGAAGAACCTTTAACTAACACTACCTACACCGGTGTGGGAAACCTCCGTGGTTGGGTGGTTGGATCGGCTGGAATGAGCCGTGTCGAGCTATTTATGGATGATGAAGCTCAGGCTACTATTCCTCTCGGCGGAAGGCGTTCCGATGTGGGCGCTCGCTATCCTCAATATCCAGATTCATATAATTCTGGATTTTCGATGGCCTATAACTATTCGAGTCTACAAGCAGGTCCCCATAATATTGTTGTTAGAGCTTTTGATAAGAGCGGGTCTTTCAAAGAGGCATCATCTCTATTTAATGTGGTTCGCTTTGATAATGATTTTATTTCTGATTCATCAAGTGTAAATCTTAGCCAAGCCGTAGTTAGTCATGATAATCACTCTCTTACGATTAAAAACTTAATCGCTGATGGAAAATCATATGACATTGTGCTAGATTGGCGTACCGCAACTCAAAGCTATGAGATTACCCGAGTTAATTTCGAGGGCGGTGGAAATGGCACCGAGCCAAACTCAATTGAAACTATCATTAACGATATGAAGCTCCCACATGAAGGAGAGCTTCCTCAACAGATTCGAGATTGGTGGAGTTGGGGGAAGCACCCGGTACTCCATTCAGGGAGTAATCCGGGATCATTTACCGCGATGACGCTGTGGGGAAACCTTTATGAGGACCAGAAATATCCTGGAAATCAGGCTACAAATGCTCGGGTTCATCTTAAAAATGCTAAATCCTACATGCTAAGCAAGCGGGATAATAGGTGGCATCTTCTCCAAAGTGATATCAGAGTTTATGGAGGACTGTATGATTTTATTAACAATAAACAAGAAAACGCAATTATTAGAAATGAGAATGACGGTGGTATATCTGTAACAGCAGACGGGCTATACTGTTTTCATTTTTGGGTTAATCGAGCGACAATTGATCCAACAGATATAGCTGGCATTTTCACAACAATCCAGGCGAGACTCATCATCGATGATCCGAACAAACCAGATGATCGAGACTTAGCAAGGTATATTTTAAATATGGGAGCAGATTACTGGAGAGACATGGTGGTTAATGCCGTTGATACAGCTTGTGAAAAAGCCTTGGATGCTAAAAGTGATCAAAACAACTGTAGCGTTGGTCATGGGAGGTTCAAGTATGTTTCAAACGAATGGAAATCGTTCAACATGATAACCATTTCAGAGGAAGAAGTGAGAAATAATCCGCCGCCACTTGATTGAGTAACAAAATTCAGCAATTCCGGAACGCGCGTTCGTCATCACGGAGACCGAGGAGGGCACGGAAACATTTCCCTTTGGAACGGTGTCCTTTGTTCCGCTTCGGAAGTGGTTGTTGCGGGAAGCAGGGTGAGGGAAGCGGGTCGTTTCGCCAGAACGCCCCCGCCAATGGGATTTTCTCAGGCAAGCGATTGAAAGTCTTGTCGAAAAAGAAAACGACCGGGAGGGTTCGTATCCCATTCGACAGGCAAAAAAAGCGGGGTCTGGCAGGGATGTCGAAACGCGGCATCAGCATTTCGAGACACTTGCGCCGGAATGGGTTTCTGGAAGGGTACTGTTTCGTATCAGATGGAAATATATTTTTGATTTGCCGAGTATTTTTCTGGGTTGATACTGTCTTGGTTTGTGCTGTAATGCTCTTGTAACAGTATCAAAGCCAAACCTCTCGTGAGGGAGGGGCAGAAAGTCGCGGGTCTTCGCGTAAAGACAGCCGGACTGCCGAGGGCGACCGTCGTCAGGGTCGCGTTGGGCGGTGCGGCTTTTTTGTTTGGTTTTCTAAAACTATTTTGACAGAAGAGCTTCACTGTGAAACAGTAAAAGAGAATGGGTGATTTTTAATCACTAATTGATAACGCTATGTCGATTTTTTCCTCAACATTTTTGAGTTTTGATTTCTTCGAACTCGCGGTCGTTTTTTTTGGTACGGCTAACTGTATAGTTGGAATACCGTCTTTCCTGACGTTTTTTTGGGGGGTGGTTTCAGGTTTACTCACCCAAAACGGATTAAAGAGAAGGAAAACTCTGTTTCATAGATCAATCTCTCCTGTTCTTATAGTGAGCTTTTTCTTTACTATTTTGGCATTTTCTGTTTTCTATGAGACCTCAGAAAAAATTTCATTGGTGTTCTACAATCTAATTATTGCTGCCCTATTTACTCTGAATATTATACTTATACCGTTCGGTATTGGATATTTTCTAATAAGTTTTGGGCGCTCAATATACAGAAAAGTAGTTACTTGAAACGTATAAAAACCTCCTAAAGGAGAAATTTTATTTTGTGAAGAAAATATATTATGACGCAATCATTAATCTGAAGAGGAGATAGGGAATGAATGTTACTCGGTATATTTTTTTAGGAATAATTTTCTCATTTTATGATATTTCATATGCTGCTAACTGGGTAAGAAATGGCGACGGATATATCATAAAAAAAGAATGGGATGATAAGAGCCCTACGTCGTTTGGTACTTTAAGTGATCCCCCACCAAATAACAACGACTGTTCAGCGAGTGAAACACCTATACCCATAGTAGGAGATATTTTTGGCGATATGGCATTAACTTTTGATATAACATCATTTGCCAGACTTGCCGGTGAATCATTTGATGTCAACAGAATATATATTGATAGCACTGAATATTTAGACTACGCACTAAGTGTGTGGCTTCTAGATTGGATGGTCCATGGCTACCCAAAAGGGACTTTACCTCCACTAATTGTTAAAAATGATTGGACTAATATAAAGAAGATAAGCATATGCGTTGGTATAAAAGTCCTACTTTTAACTAACGATTATTTAAGATCAAGATTTGATAGGCTTCAACAGATTTTCCTCTGGTACGACGGTCCTATCGCTCTTCCTGCCCCCGACCCCGAAGACCCTAACCCGCCTCCCCCGCCATCCGATCTCCCCAATTTGGTCACAGCGGGAACGAGCAGTTCAGCTCCCAATCTCTCGGCGACGGTTGTGATCGAAAAGCATGACCAAAGCGAAGACACGAACCAGCAGGTTCCTTTGGGAGATTTGTACTGCGGGATACAGACGAAGAACACAACGAATGTGAAGATGGAATCTTTCCAGAACAAATGCACGCTTTATGATGGACTGAAAGCCGGTAATGACTCTCCCGAATCGCTCGGTTCAAAAACAGTAAGCAGTCTCTCTGGCGGATCGAAAACAACGACGCATCATTCCTTCACATTGAAGGACCCGAGCTACTACACTCTTTACGGATGCGCAAACACCGGAACGAGTCCTCCAAAAGAAACCGAAATATCAGATAACTGCGGAACGAGAACATTTCTCGCTTACGGCGTTCCCGATGTAAAGGTTGAAGAGGTATATGTGCAGGGTGGGGCAACTGTCTTCTCTCCTGGAAACTCATTTACCGTTGTTGCCGACGTGGGCAACAGCGGAGACAACTTCCATGCAGGGAAGAATCGCAAGATGACGATAGCGGCAGAACTCTCCGGATGTGTTCCCAAACAAACCGTGGATGCGGTCGAGATCGATGATGGCGTGCTTCATCACGGTGACTCCGGGAAGACCAAGACCTTTACGGTCACCATTCCGCCCACGGCTACTCCAGGCATATGTACGGTGACGATAATCGCTGATCCGGGCGGGGAACTTCAACAGGAACCCAACCGGGAAACAAATCGGAGCAATAACAGCAAGGCGATTACAATTTCAGTGAGTCAACCGCAACCACCAACTCCTGCTCCCCCGGTCATTTCCGTAACGAGCGTGACGCTCTCAAATGGAACGAGCCATGTCTACACGGACGAGAAGGTTGATGTGTCGATTGGAGTCAAGAACTCCGGCGGGAGCGTCTCCTCTCCGATGACGGGGAGAATATTCATGACCCCCATTGCCGGAGGACAGGACACAACAATCGGAACTTTCTCGCTCAACGCCATATCAGCAGGGGAAACAGCGACCGGAGTTATTCCCGGCATTTTCTTTTCTGTAAATGGTGAAGTGACTCTCACGGTATGTTTCGGTGAAGGAAACGCCAACTGTTGGGATGGAGGAAAAATATTCATTCAGGCTAGAGAATCTTCAGCAACAGATGAAGAGATAGATGCCGAAGCTATTCGTATGTTAATAGGAATGTAATGAACTGAAGAGGCGACAGATGATGAAGAAATTGTTTTTTATGACACCAGTCATACTAGGAGTATTAGTTTTCGCCACAACCGCCTTGGCGGCTCATACCTGCTATAATCCAACGACATCCGGGTTTAGCGAGATGGTTGACTCAGGTGGGAAGTTTACCATCTGGGGTGTTCCTGGCGCTAACTCGCAAAATGGGATATGGATAATGGCAGATAAACCAGAATCACGGCTCGTCATTGCCTACATTCAGGGAAGATTGGACAGGGCCAAGGATAAAGGCGGCGTCGTCCATATTCGGTTTGGCGACGATGGATATTTTTGGTCGATATCTGATGTAATGACGCCTGATATGTGCCAGCAAATGTCGCAATAATTCGTAAAGCTCATAACAAAAACCCCGCGCAATACGGCGCGGGGGAGACAGGGCAATCGATTAATTTTCCTATCCATGCTACCCTGATAGTATCATTGCTCGTGATCCCATAAACCACGACCGGCTCCCCCGGTTTCTTCTTCCAGAAAACTGTCCCAATAATGCCTATTCTCGGGACAGTGTAACCCCGCGAACCTTCCCGAAACCCGCATGAAACCGACACCTATCAAAGACGCGCCAATCCCTGTAAATGGGACAGTCCGATCCGCCGGACCTCCGAAGCGGGTGCCGAACCGCGACCGCCGGAGTCGGGAGCATTTGACCGAGGGCGAGGTGGACGAGTTGATGCGCGCGGCCAAGGCGCGAGGGCGCTACGGCCACCGCGACGCGACGATGATCCTCTTGGCGTATCGGCATGGGCTGCGGGCGTCGGAGCTGGTGGCGCTCCGCTGGGATCAAGTGGACTTGAAGGAGGGAACGCTGCACGTCAACCGAATCAAGCGGGGGACGGCGAGCGTCCATCCCTTGCGAGGACCAGAGTTGCGGGCCTTGCGCAAGCTGGAACGGGAAGGGCCGACCGGCGGGGCGTATGTCTTTGCGAGCGAGCGCGGGGGACCGATGACAGCGGCGGGGTTTCGGAAGCTGTTGGCTCGGGCTGGGGAGGAATCGACGGTGGGCTTTCCGGTCCATCCTCACATGCTGCGGCACGGCTGCGGCTACAAGCTGGCGAACGACGGCCACGATACGCGGGCGATCCAGCACTACTTGGGGCACAAGAATATTCAGCACACGGTGCGGTATACCGAATTGTCGGCGGAGCGGTTCAAAAGGTTTTGGGGGGATTGAATTAAAAGTATAGCGGCTCACAAGGAACTCGCGGAGAAACGGTGGCTATTCCTTCATGAATAGCACGAACCTGCTGGCCTCTCCGCGCTGGGTGGAGTTTAGGAATGGTTTTATCGGGTGATGGTGTCGGGGGTCTCGCTGCTATCGTTGCCGCTCACAGGGTTCCACCGCTACCGAAGTCTTGGTTTTGCTAGGTTCCGGGGACAGTTCCCGCACCAATGGCCTGTCCCCGGAGCTGGAGCGGTTTTACTATGGGGCAAAGGCCACTCGGTTATTGATGGCGTCGAAGGCGTTTTTCGCCAGTTCCTGGGTGGCTTTGACGTTGCCGTACCACAAGCTGCCTCCGGCATCTGACTGACCGGCCGCGTGGGCCAGCATCCGTGAAACGGTCAGGTTCGCCACGCCGCCGAACGCGTCGCCGACATCTTGATAAACACCGCTACAGCTCGCCGTACCGGAAGAGGTGTCGATCATGCCGCAAATCTTGGTCAAGTCGATACTCACCTCGCCGATGGGCGCGGATGCGGCGATCCGATTACCACCGAGGGCCGGATCGCTGAAGTACACGCTCAGCGCCGTCGCCAGCATCTGGGCCTTAAGCATCAGGTTCATCGACGAACCGCTGGCGTTCGCTGCGTTGATGAGGTTGGTGACGTAAGTCCCCACCTGCGGACAGGTGGCCGTCGCGCTCAAGTCCTGGTACGGCGCGTATTGCCGCAGCCAGACGCCCGAGTTGCAGACACCGCCGCTGGAGGCCCCACCGGTGATGAGGGCTTGGCCGTTCTTGTTCCGCCAGAAGCCGATGGTCAGCGCACCGGTGTTGATCGGTCCGACCGCACCGATCACCTGATAGCTCACGCTGACGGTCGCACCGGCGTTACCGGCCCTATCCATGGCGCCGGCGCAGCTAGCCACGAAGGTTCCCAAGCCGTTCGCATCGCCGCCGGTCACGTTCACCGTGGCGAAGGTTTGGACCCTGGAGAGGGCATCGCTCGTCTCGCAGTCCGCCGGTGGGGCCGTGCCGGTATAAATCGCGCCGTCGGTGACCCCCGTGACCGCGACCGTCGGTGGCGTGAGGTCGATGTTGATGCCGGTGATCTGAGCGCTGGCGGTGTTGCCCGCCTTGTCGGTCGCGGTGCCGCTCGCCGTTTGATTGGCTCCCTGGTTGAGGGTTTGCGGCGCGGTGCAGGTGGCGATCCCCGAGAGTGCGTCATCACAGGTGAAGCTGACTGTAACCGAACTGTTATTCCAGCCGTTGGCATTCGCGGCGGGGCTGGCGCTCCCAACGATGGTGGGTGGGGTGGCGTCGCGCTGGACGGTCACCGTCTCCGAGGTGGTTCCGCCGCTACTGGTGGCCGAACAGGTGAAGGTGACGCCCGCCGTATCGGTCGATACCGTGGCGGTTCCACACCCGTTGGTGAAGGTGACGTCGGACTCGGCGTCGGTCACTTCCCAACTGACCGTGACATCGCTCTTGTACCAACCATTGTTGCCCTGGGTTCCACTGACCGTGGGGGTGATGATCGGCGGGGTAGTGTCCGGTGGCGGGGGCGTCAAATGAAAATCGACGGTGCTCACCGCTTGCTGCGCGACGGTGACGGCTTTCGTTTCCGCATCCGGCACGTACCCATTGGGGGTCACGATGTGGACCTGTACCGGGCCGAGTGGCACGTTGCCGACCAGGTAATAGCCGGTGGCATCGGTGACGGCGTTGCCGATGGGCTGGCCGTTGCCGTCCAGGACCTGGATCACCACGTTGCCACGACTTCCCAAAGGCACGGTGACCTGCCCAGCGATCGCGCCTTGCGCTCCGCCCGCAAGTTGACCCACGATGATGGCGCGGGTGGCGGCGTTGTTGAGTAGGTTGGCCTCCACGTAGCTGGAATCGATTGCGAATTCGATCAGGTAGATGCCGTCACCCGAGTTTTTCCAAGTGGCGTACACATAGCGCGCGCCAAAATCGGGACTGCCGGCGGCCAGACTTTGCAGCAGCGTTTCCCCGATTTTCACCGGGGGCGTGCCCGGAGAGGTGGCGTAGACGTTGACTGGCACGTTTTGGGCCACCCCGGCGGAGTTGGAGGCCCAGAAGCGGATCGCGGCGAAGACCGTGATTTCCTCGCCCGCCGCCGGATGGTTGTTGGAGAAATAGAGGTCGTCGGAATAGACGAAGATATCCTGTTGCGGCACGGGTCCGGTCAATACTAGGTGGTCCCATACCCATTGAAAGGCCACGCCATTCCATTCGAAGTGACCGGTGCCCCAAGTTGGTGGCGGCGTCTGCAAGGGCGGGGTAGGCCCCGGCTCCGCGACTACGAACACTAACTCCCGGGTGCCCACGAAGGTCTTGTCAGTCACCGTCATGGTGATGCGATAGGTTCCGGGTGTGGCCGGGGCCTGGAGCGTCTTCAGGAAATGACCGTTGACGTCGGTGTGGACGTCACCATAGACCCACTCGGCGGCGCCACTGTCCTCTCGCACCGTAATCTGAACCACGCCGCCCTTGACGACGTAGTCGGTGTACCGAACGCCATTGACATACAGGTCGTATACCGCCCGTCCGTTGAGGGTAAATAAGGTGTTGGTGTACACCGTTGCTGGCAGGCTGCCGGTGACCAGGATGTTCCCCTCGGTCGGAACGGAGGATCCGATCGGGATCAACCGGGAGGCTTCGTTGTTGGTGTTGTCGGGTTCCGCGCCCGCCGGATCGACCACCACCCGAATCAGGTGATCGCCCGCCGTCGGCGCGGGGAGGGTGATCGAGGTGCTACCAATGCCGTTCGGGGCGATCTGGGCGATGAGTGGCGGCGACTCCAATTCGTTGGCGAACTCGTAAAATCGCACCTGGACGTTCGAGGCGGTCGCGGTGCCTCGGTTGTGGACGGTCGCGGTCAGCGTGACCGAGCCGTCCGCATTGGCGACGGAGCCGATGTCGTCGGCGGTGATGGCCAAATCCGGCAGTGGTCCTGCTTCTGGCGGCGTGACGTACACTGCGAGGTTCGAGTACAGCGTGCTGCCATCGTCGGCGGTGACTTTGAGGAGCAGGTCGTCGTATGCGCCCACGGGCGTGGCGCCGGCGTTTACATCAATGGAGAGTGTCTTGGTTTCTCCAGGCGCTATGCTAACCGGATTCGGTTCGGTGACAGAGACTGCGAGAGCGGAATGCGGGTTGATCACTTCCAGCGTGGCCGTCCGGAGGGATACGGTGCTGGGATTAATTAACGGGATGAAGTCCGTTTTTTGCGTGCCTTGTTCGAGAGAAAACTCGTGGTTCGAACAGGTTTGCAGAGTTTCACCAATTAGCTCGTTGCAAGCGACGGGAACAACCGCAGGCGACGTCAGCCGGACCAGGTTGAAATTCATTCCGCCGCCGCTCGTCGCGCCAAAGTAAAGCCCACGATCAGCAAGTAAATTTGGCGAACCGGTATACCCGGAAAGGCGCTCCACGCCGTCGATGAATAAGCTGGCTGACTGAGCTTGCGGATTGAAGACGAGATCATAGGTGTGATAACTGGCATCGTTCAACGCATAGGTTGACCCAAACCCTCGGACGCTTGGTCCAGGACCCAATCCATCGAGATTAGTCACCAAGACCGCAACTGTATTTCCGCTGCTGTTAACACCGAGGGCAAGGTCGTAACGCCTGGTTCCGGTGTCAAGGGACACCCAACCGATGACGGTGTTGTACACATCGAAAGCTGGCGCACTGCCCTGTAAGACGCGGCCTCGTAAGGTCAAGGTAAAGCCTTGACTATTGATATCCGCCTTCTGGGCCGCATTCAGTGCTCCCGATTGGTAGATGAATTGGGAGGGCAGCGCCAGCCCCGAGACGGACCAGGCGGGATATCCCAGATCGTTCGCAATCGGCCCGATTACCTGCGGAGCAGGAGGGTACAGGACCAACGGGCTAAAACCTTGGGTGGTGGGGTCCGTTGGAGCTTGATATTCGATTGAGAATGCCGCAGCGGCGGGAGTTATCCAGAAGGCGGAACTAAAGAACGCAAGAAAAAATAACGCTATTTTAATATGCAAAAAGTTGTGAATTGTCCCACACTTGGAATTACAGATGTCGAAAATCCGCTTAAGAAAACCGATGATCGATAACATCGTCAACCTCCTAATGTTTTTTTGGACTCTTCATGAAAAAAGCAGGATGTTTATTTTCTTGATTTACCACCTTCCAAATAAAACAGCCGCACCACCGGGAGCGACCGTCGTTAAGGTCACAGGAGGCGGTGCGGCTGTTTTATTCTAAGAGACTGTACAAAAACAAATTTTTAAAAACAAAAACTTATATGAGATATCGTAGCTTTTTTGGCGTGAAAGGCACTCTATCATCAGTAAGCCTATGTTTTTACTTGGCGAGTTTTTGCACAAACTCTAAGACCCGCGCTTTCCGCCCCAGCCTCACGGCGGGTTTGGTTTTGGTGTTTCATAAATAAATCAATAATTATTAAATGGGTAATAACAATAAATTTTATATTTTTCAACATAGTAACTCAGTCAATAATATTTCTTGGAGTCATTTACCCCCATTTGAACTCATATTGTTACACTTATCCTATCCCAATTGCGCCACGTGGCTCTTGGGAACCATTTTTTGTCTCTGGAAACCCTTCAACACACGGGGCGTTTCGCGCGCGAAGTTCTGCGCCATCCGCATAAATGCCTTCCGTTTCCACAGCGCGCGCATACCTCCATTTGACAGAATCCATCCCTGTTATATACTGTATAATACATTACTAAACAATTAGTTATTGAGGTATGGACGTGGCTCGACGATACAAAACACTGGGATTTTCGGTACCGCCGATGATCGCTACCCGCATTGAGGAAGTGGTGCGGGAGCGACAGCTCACGCGCAGTGAGTTGTTTCGCGAAATGTTTCGGGCATGGGAAAAACTGGACCGGCAGGCGCGTCTTGATCCCGATTCGGACGAGGCGATTTTGAAGTTGGCGACGGAAGAGAAGGAAAAGGAGCGACTGAACCCAACCTCCGTAGAGGACGATATGCGATTCTTCACGGCGTTGCGGGAAGACTTGCAGCAACGGGCGAGGGAACGGGGGTTAACGGTGACGGAAGACGGCGAAATCATTGAAACCGCACGGGTATGAGGGCCACAACGGGACTTCGGGCGGTGCTCGATACCAACGTGTATCTATCGATATTCGTGTTTCCCGAGTCGAGGATATTCGACCTGTGGCGGCTGGCGCGAGAAGGTCGCTATACGGTGGTGATTTCCCCCTTCATTGTCCGCGAATTCATGGAAAAACTGCGAGAGAAATTCGGGGTTCCGACGGAAGCGAGAGAACTCATCAAGAGGAGGGTGCTTCGAAAAGCCGATATCGTGCAACCGAAAACCGTTCCGACGGTGATCGCCGATGACCCCGATGATGACCACATTCTCGCGTGCGCCGTGGCGGGTGAAGCGGCTATCATCGTGTCGGGGAATAAGCACCTGCTCCGACTCAAGGAATACGAGGGTATCCCCATCGTTCGTCCCATGGACTTTCTCCACACACTGGGGAGCCCGTTCTCCGATCAGCCTTAACCCACCGCAACCACAGTTATGAGTACCGTCATCGCGATTGCCAACCAGAAAGGCGGGGTGGGGAAAACCACCTCCACCTTCAATCTCGCCTACGCCCTCACCCAGCGCGGGAAACGGGTACTGGTGATCGACGCCGACCCGCAGGCGAGCTTGACGATTTGCTACCGGCAGGACCCGAAGACGCTGGAAGGGCAGCAGAAAACCCTGTATTTCGCCCTCATGAAAGAGGTGCCGCTTGCGGACATCGTGATTCCCCTAGAAGAGGGATTGTCACTCATTCCGGCGAGCATCCACTTGGCGAGCGCCGAACCGGAACTGGTGGCGCTCTGGGACAGCGCGAGCGTGTTGCGAACGAAACTGAAGAGTTTGGCGACGGACACGTTCGACTACATCCTATTGGACTGCCCACCCTCCCTGACCCTCCTCACCGTGAACGCCCTGGCGTGCGCGCACCTGGTGATCGTGCCGGTGAAAACCGATTACCTTTCCATCATGGGCATTCCGCTTCTGTTGGAAACCGTGGAAAAATTGCGCCGACATATCAACCCCCGCCTGCGCGTGTTCGGGGTGATTCCAACGATGTTCAATGTTCGGAACACGCACGACAACGAATGTCTGGCGGAACTGCACCAAACCCTAGAACCGAGAATACCCGTATTCGAACCGGTAAACCGAAGCACGGTATTCGATAAATCTCCCGTCGAAGGGAAATCCACCCTGGAACTCTTGCCGGACAACCCCGGCGTCCAAGTGTATAACTCGATCGCGGATCAACTCACCACTCTATGAGTAATACCAAATTCACCACCGCCCTTGGCGACCGAATCAAGAAGGATATGTTTTTCGGCACGTCGGCGGATTTTCCCCAAATCATCGAACTGAAACTCAACCAGATCGTTCCCAACCCCGACCAGCCGCGCAAAACCTTCCAGGAGGAGAGCTTGGCGGAACTGGCCGACTCGATCCAGCAACACGGGCTCATCCAACCGATCACGGTGAAGCACCACGACGAGGATGACGACACCTACCTCTTGGTCGCTGGCGAGCGGCGGTTCCGCGCCTTCGAGCGGTTAGGGCGCGACACCATTCCCGCGATCATCACCACCGGCAATGCCGAAGAAATCGCCCTGATCGAAAACATCCAGCGCGAAGACCTGAACGCCTTGGAAGAGGCCGAGGCGCTGGAACGGATGATGGAGCGCCATCGGTATACCCAGGAACAGTTGGGACAAATCGTCGGAAAATCGCAAACCAATATCAGCAAGGCGCTGGGCATTCTCACGCTGCCGGAGACGATCAAGGCGGAGTACCGCATCCAGCCCAGCATAGGGAAATGGATGCTCATTGAAATCGCCCACATGAAGAGCGAAGCGGAACAGGTGGCCACCTGGAACGCCGTAAAGGAAGGCCGCTTGGCGACGGTCAAGACCGTGAAAGCCGCTCGCTTTGCCCACAAACCCACCCTACCGAAGCCGCCGGTCATTCTGGCGATGAAAACCGGCCAACGGTTTCTGAAGGCGCTGGATGACCTGAGGACTCCCCATCGCATTGCGTTGAGCGATGAGGAATACCGCGCGTTGGAAGCGCTCAAGGACAAGATCACGGTTATGCTGGACACGCTTGCCCCGGAAAACCCCGAGTCTCCTTCCCAGGGTGAAATATGAGACGTCTCATATTCCACAATACCCAGGCGCACGGAGCCGTATGAGACGTCTCATAATTCCCCGCTCCCGCAAATGAAAACGGCCTAGAACGGCCGTTTTCGCGCGTTAGACGCCTCCAGGAAACGCGCGGGGAGAAAGATTCCGTTCGCGGGTTGTCGCAGGAGGGGAGGGAAACACCCTCGTTGTCTTTGCGGTTAGAGTGCCTGAAGGTCTCGCGTGTCTTCCGGGCTCAAGGCGAGACCTGCCTGGTTGAGATACGCCTCCAACGTGAGGGGCGGGAGCTTGTGCTGCATCACGAAGGCGCGATAGTAGGGGTCCTCGAAGCCAAATTCCGGTTTGTGGGCGAAGCGGTTGGCGAGAATGCCGGAGAGCGTCCCCAGGAACTCTTCCTTGAAGCGCCGTTTGGTTTCTTCCGGAAGCTGTTCATACTGCCGGAGACCGTGGTTTTTCGCGTGCAGCTCAAAGCTCTGCTCTGATCGCGCGGAGGCGCGACCGTTCGCTCCTGCTTCGACTTGCACTGCTATGCCGCCGCTCCTCATGGCGTTGCCGCTCCTCGCTCTTCGCAGTCTTTCCAGTCTTCCTGGAGGGCGTTGATGACGAAGCCCGCCGCGCTCTTCACGTGGTCCCAGATGAGCGTTCCACGATGTGCGATTTTTTCCAGAATATAGGGCTCTTCGTACTGTCCGGCGAGTTCTTCCGCAGTCCGCTGGCGAAATGCCGAGACGGATCAACATGACCGGTAACGGATGGATCGCCTGGTTTGCAGTATCGGACGTCGAGGGTTCCGTTTTTATTTCCAGATGCCGGTATCTCGTCGTCTCGTATCTTCGAGTCGTGATCTTCATTGTCTTCATCAAAAACAAAGCGAATCCCGGTCACTTTTCCTCCTCGTCCCTCTGACGGACCGACTCCCAGGTAAACGATTTTCCGGTTTTTTCCAGCAATTCCAGCCGTGCTGACTCCAAGACCCTGACGCTTGAAATCGAGAAAATTCCCGGTATTCGTTCTTCGGTTCAAACCGAGAATTTCCCGCAACTCTCGCATGCTCGATCATCATCTCCTTTTTATTTCTCCCGAGAAACGACTTGCCGGAATTCAAAAAATCGTATCGTGTAGCGCCCCTTGAAACCGGAGAATATGACCCAAGCTCATATTTGGTGAAATATGATTGCAATTGCAGGAGGAGCGGCTTTAACTTTGGATCAAAATGCACATGGCGACCGTGCCTTCGACCGGTTTTGTATTCCGCGCTCGACAGCCACGAAGTCTGTAAAAGAGTACTCGTTTCCGGATTGTAGAAACTCCAGTCACCTTCGCGAAACGAGCTTTTTAGTTATTACTCCGCAGAACTCCGTAAGGATCTGGAGTGTTCCATTCCCAAAAGTTCGGCCAACTCTTTAATGCGAAATTCGTAGTCTTTGAAATCCTCGTCCTCTTTTTGAATTTGTGAAATCGAGAATTTTAATGATCTTCTGTTCTTCCACCGAGAGGCGGTATTTTGCTTCAACCAGCCGATTACTCTGCACCACCAGCGATTTTTTGCTTATGTTCACGAGCACACACCCTGTGTTAGGCTTTAATAGTGTCACCTTAATGATTCAGCCTGATTTTGTCAATACAGCATTTTTTTCTGTATGGGGTAACCTATCCTATGTATGGGTTACCTCACCCCAAGTCTTAAAGCCACCGCGTCCAAACTGTCATTCCCATGTTCAAATTCGTCGCCTTATCCCTGTTCTCGGGGTAAATCGCCGTCGGCGCTTCCCGCTCCACACCCTCTTTCTGGTCGTAAAGGCTCATTTTTTCGGTTTGATACCCTTACAACGACACTCGCTCGATGTCGCCAATCTAATCCCAAGTCTCAACCAACCTATCCTATGTATGGAACTTCCTTATTTCACTTTTCAATTAACCTATCCTATGTCATGGAACTAACCTATCCTATGTATGGAACTAACCTATCCTATGTCATGGGGTTAACCTATCCTATGTATGGAACTAACCTATCCTATGTCATGGGAAAAAGAAAAAAAATCCTTTATTTTCAATCAAGCACTTTCGCTTGTCTAAACAAAACAAAGAATTAAACAAAAACAACAACAGGGGGCTCGCTGCGCTTCGCCCCCAAAATCTGTTGTTGTTTTTTAAAAACCCAAAGACCCAAACCCGATGCCAACCCTCCCCACAGCATCACTCCACAAGGGTACGCTGGAGAGCGTGGGGATACATTGACTGGTACAGTCAATGATATGTCGAGCTGTCAACGGGCTAAGCCCTTCACAGGGCTTGCAAACGGGTTCCCCCCCGTTGTCGGGCTTGCGCCCGACCCCGCTGGTTTTTCCTCTTCGAGGCTGTCGGGTTCGCCACTGCTCACCAAAAACCAGCGGGGTCGGGCGCTCGATGGTGCAAGCCAAGCCTCATCCCGCTCCCGGCGGGAACGAGCCTTGGGCACCATCGGCGCCGACAACGGGGGGGAACGGGTTCCCACACCACCCCTCCCTCACGGGAGGGGAACGAGCGCCCTCCCACCCCTCGGCAACGAGGGGGCGCTCAATCGCTGCCCGCTCCCAGCGGGCAGCTCCCACCTCTGCACAGAAAGAGGCGACTAAGCATCCGACAGTCGCCTTCAGCTCACGCCAACCAATTCACCGAACTCCTTTCATCCCCATCGCGTCCAAGCAACCTTCAAACCCTCGCACCAGGATGCATCCAGGACGCGCGAAACGTGCCCAGGACGCGTTTTTCCCGCTCACCGGTATCCTTTTCCACTCCAAGAGGGAGAACGTCTCACAGACCCCTTTTTGCGCCGTTCCGTAGAGGATCGGTTTTCACGGCATTTGCCCTATCCCCATTAATACACAATCCCCACTCATACCCCATCACCCCCTCTTCTTTTGCGAGAGGATTGGGGAATAGAGCGCGATTTTTTTCACTCGTGATTTCCCGAAATCCGCCAGGGGATCTATACTCGAACCACTGACATGACGAGAGGGGCGACCTTCTCCCGATCATCGGTCTTGAGCACCAGCTCCTGTTCCGTGCCGCTTCGTCACCCCACACGAATGGCGGTACAGGGGCAGTCTCCGAACAACAAGGGCAAAGAACGGGACTCCCTTCGCGAGCGCAGGTGATTTCCCTTGTTCCGCCGGCTCGCGTGGAACAGGGGCGCGTTCTCAAGACGGGCTCAGCACGCGGCATACCGATTCGGGCATGATCTCCGGAGGAATCATGAACGGCGTTTTCGAGCGGCTTTTCGCGCTCGCGCTTGGTCTTTTATTCGTGGCTCCGGTCGAGAGCCAACAACTTCTCATTTTTTCCGGCGATCCTTTCGTCGGCGAGTTCGACCAATCCGCCCCCTCGTTTTTTCTCTTCGACGGTCCCGGCGAGCATTTTGCCGGATACGACGCGCCGCCCGTTCAGAAGGGACAGCGGGTTGAGATCGTGGCCGGCACATCGGACCGGCGCTGGTACCGGGTGCGGTGGCATGATCGCGGCGAAACGTTGATCGGCTGGGCAGAGGGGCGCCATTTCACGGTCCGAGGACGACGATCCGAGATGGACGCTCTGGCGCGAGCGGAGCGGGAGCGCGCGGTTCAGGAAGAACGCCGGGAAGCGAAGCGCCAGAAAGAAGAAGCGGCCCGCCGGGAGCGTGAGGAACGAGAGCGAGCGGCGCGCGAGGCAGCGGAACGGGCGCAACAGGAAGCGGCCCAGCGCGAACGCGAGCGACAGCAGGCGGAACGGGACCGGGCGGCATTTCAGGCGGCGCGCGAGGCAGCGGTCCGGCAGGAAGCGGCGGAACGGGAGGCGGCGGCGCGACGGCGAGAGGAAGAAATCCGCCGGGAGCGCGAGGCACAGGAGCGAGCGAAACAAGTGGCGCTCGAACGGTTCCACTGGGCGAACACGGTCAAGCAGACCGCGATGCTCGGGTATATCGCTGTGCTGTTCCTGCCGGTCTTTCGGCTCTATCGCGATTTCATCGAACACCGCTGGAAACAATTCGACGGGTCATCCGCGCAACTGCTCTGGTTTGCCGTCTCCGCCGCGTGTGTCTGGGGCGCCGGGCGGATGGTCGAGCGGGGGAGCGTCTGGCAGGAACCCGAACTCTTTCTATCGCTCGCCCTCCTGGGGCTGCCGTGCTGGTTCTTCGTGCCCGGTTTCCTATGGCTCTTTCTCGTTTTTCTCCACTCCCTTTTCGTGCCGCATCCCCTGGAGGCGACCTTCAAGCGGGTTTTACGTGGCGAGCCGGTTTCGGCGGACGAGGCGGCGAAAATGGCGGAAGCGATGTATAACGCGAAGCGGGACGGCATACCGGCCGACTGGCGGGTGAAGAGCCGAATCCGGCGATTGGAACGGCTGGCTGCGCTCTTGGAGAAAGAAAAGGCATTCATGGAAATAGCGGGCGACCGCATTCTCAACCCGAACCGGAATCGAGAGAGGAACTGACGATGGCCGAACCGAAAACGGGGACCCTGATGACTCGCGAGGAAATCGAGCGATGGGAGCGCGCCATCACCGTCGCGCAGCGCTACGGGCTCGATACGGCGCTCGCCAACCGGTTCAGGCAGTATAAATTCGTGAGCGAGACGCGAACGGCGCGGGTCGAGGCCGCGACGCGGCTCCTCGCGGCGGAACGGCAGTGCATGGAGGTGTACGAGGAGCATCAGCTCGCCTACGCGCGGCTCCGCTCCCTCCGCGACAAGGCCCGGCGCCACGAGGAGATCGAGCGCTTGCAGGAGGAAAACCTGATTCTCACGCTCCGGAACGATCAGAACCGACTGCGGGACGAGGCGAGAGAGACGGGCGGCGCGACGGGCTGGGATGCCCGAGACGAACTGGAGCGGGTCAAGCAGAAAACCCGGCTGGACGCCGCGAAAATGGCCGCCCAGGCGGAGGCGCGGGTCGAAGCCCGCCGCTTGGTGCTCCGGCAGCGCGACGAGCTGAAGGCGCAAGTTCTGCGCGAGGCGGGCGGCGCCATGACCCCCGAGGTGGCGCGGGAACTCCAGAACATCGACGACATTTACCAGGCAACACTGGACAGCGGGAATTTTTAGGCGGGCGCGGCTGAGGCGACATGAACGGGATTCGACTCGGCACGCGGGAGGGAGGAAAGCCGGTCATCCTGCCCGAACGGGCGCGGGCAACGCACCTCCAGGTGATCGGCGCGTCCGGGACGGGGAAGACCAAGTTTCTCGAACACCTGATCCGGCAGGACATCGTGGCGGGGAACGGCTTCTGTCTGATCGATCCGACCGGCAATCTCTACCAGGACCTGGTGCGCTGGTGCGAGACCAAGGAATTCTTGGGGCGGAAGCCCCTCGTCCTCTTCGATCCGGCGTCCCACGAGTGGACCTTCGGTTTCAATCCGCTCGATTTCGAGAACGGACCGGACGAGGACCTGTCGTTCTACGTCGATTCGATGGTGAAGGCGTGCGCCACGGTGTGGGGCGGGGAGGATACCAACCGGACGCCGCTCCTCAAGCGGTGTTTGCGGGCGACCTTTCACGTCCTCGCCGAAAAGCGCCTGACGCTCCTGGAGGCCCTCTATCTGGTCAATCCGCAGGACGCGACCGGCATCCGGCGGTCCCTCACCCGCGAGATCGGCGATTTCGTGATGCGCGACCAGTGGGACACCTTCAATGCCGCGAAGCCGCGCGAGTTCGAGGAGCATTTCGCGAGCACCACCAACCGGCTGCTGGAGTTTCTCGCGTCCGAGCGCATCCGGCGGATTCTCGGCCAGCGGGAGGGGGTTTTGCGGTTTCGCGAGCTGATGGACCGGGGCGGGATGCTGCTCGTCAACCTGTCGTCGGGGCGGACGCTGTCGGAAGCGAACGCGAGCCTCCTGGGCGCGCTCCTGGTGAACGACGCCTTCCTCAAGGCGCGGGGGCGACCGAAGGGGAGCCGGCCGTTCTACCTCTACATCGACGAGTGTCCCCGCTTCGTGAACGAAGACATCGGGCGGATTCTGGACGAGGGGCGCCAGTTCGGGCTGCACCTCGTGCTCGCGCACCAGCACCTGAGCCAGTTACAGCGCGCCGGGGAGGCGGTCTACGGGGCGATCCTGACCGACGCCCGGACCAAGGTGGTGTTCGGGGGGCTCTCGCCCGAGGACGCGGAGACGATGGCCGAGGTGATCTACATGGGGGAATTCGACTTCGAGGAAGCGAAAACGAGTCTCAACAAGCCGGTCACGGTCGGGCACGACCTCCGTTGGTTCGCGAGCGAGGCGACGACCACCGGTCGGAGCGAGACCGAGATCACCGGCCGCGCCGTGGCGCGCGGCACGAGCACCACCACCGCCCGGACGCGGGGGCGGAGCGAAAGCGATGGCTGGGCGGATGCGCCGCCTGGTCCCAACGCTTCGCCCTTTCTGCCGAGCCTCAATCGGAACTGGAGTTCGGGGACGAGCGTGACGACGAGCACCGCCCACGGCCGGAGCGAGAGCATAACCGAGAGCGAGAGCCGGAGCGTCGGCATGAGCCGAAGCGCGACCGAGGGCCGGAGCGAGGGGCTGGTGCCGGTCTTGGAGGTGTTACCGACCGCCGTCTTCAGCCTCGAAGAACAGCGGCACCGGAAGGCGGCGATCTTGCGCAATCTGCGGCGGCAGGAAGCCGTGCTCAAGATGCCGGAGCGTCCGAGCGTCGCCTTTCGAGCGGCGCGGGTGGAGGAGGGGTACGTCAATCCGGAGCGGGTGGAACGGTTCAAGCGGGAGAGCTTTCTCCGCTCACGGTTCGCCAAGCCGACCGCCGCCGTGGACATTCTCCTCTCGGTCCGGCACCGGAGTTTGGAACGGGCGGCCCAGGCGACGGAACCGAAGGCCCCGGAGGATTTTCTGGAGTAGCGAATTTTTCGATAATGCCCTGATGTTCTATACTGTTTTCATCGATTCCCGACGATTGTTGCGACCGCGTTCCCCCGTATTCAACCGCGTATGACGGCTTCCAGCGACCCGACTCCCGACCCCCGGCCCCGACCGAACGGCCAGCGCAAGCGCCGGTTTCGGCGCGAGCCGGAGGGGGCGATCCAGATCACCGAGCGGGACCTCGCCATCGTGCGGCTGGTGTGCCGGCACCGGTTTCTGCGTTCCACCCACCTCCTCGCGCTGGTGGGCGGGGGACAGGGGCTCATCCGGCGGCTCGCGGACCTCTACCACCACGCCTACCTGGACCGACCCCGCGAGCAGATCGAGTTTTACCAAAACGCCGGCTCGAAGCCGATGGTGTACGCCGTGGGGAACCGGGGGGCGGACCTCTTGGCCCGCGAAGACGGCCTCCCGCGCGGCAGGGTGAACTGGACGGCGAAGAACCACGCGATTGGCCCCCTCTTTCTCGAACACACGCTCCTGGTCTCGGATGTGCTGGTGGCGATGGCACTCGCGTGCCGGGAGAACGGGCGGGTGCGGCTCGTTCCCGCCGAGGAGATCGTGGCGCGCGCCCCGGAGGTGACGCGGAAACGGTTAAAGCCCTTCCAGTGGACCGTCACCGGCTCGTATCAGGGCGAGAAAACCCCTTTGGGGGTGGTGCCCGACGGCATGTTCGGACTCCAGTATCTCGACAAACCGGAGGGGCGGAACACGGCGTATTTCTTTCTCGAAGCCGACCGCGCCACCATGCCGATTTTCCGGAAGGGGGTGCGGCAGACCTCGTTCTTCCGGAAGCTGGTCGCCTATCACGAGACCTGGAAGCAGGGCATCCACACGAGCGTCTACGGGATCAAGAACTTCCGGGTGCTCACGGTGACGACGAGTCCCGAGCGGGTGGAGAACCTGGTGCGGGCGAACCGCGCCGTGAACGGGGGCAAGGGCTCGCGGCTCTTTCTGTTCACCGACGAAACGGCGCTCCGCACGGCGCCCGACCTTCTCGCGCTCGACTGGCGCAACGGGGAGGACGCGACGCCGGTCCGGCTGGAGGCGTAGGGATCGACGCTCGCGCTCGAAATGCCCCCGCCAATGGGATTTTCTCCGGCAAGCGGTTGAATATCTTCTGAAAAAAGAAAACGGCCGAGAGGGACCGTTTCGGAGTTCAGGAGCGATTCAGGGGCAGCGGTTCGGAATGGCGACTCGGGGGCAAAGAAAGCACCCGATTCTCCTCTTTCCGAATCCGCGAGGTGCATGAGGATGATCGCCACACGCCGGTCCCGCGCCATTTTGGGCGCAATCCTGTTTTCGTTTGTCGCCTCTTTCGCTTCATTCTTCGCGAGCGAGCCTGCGTCGGCCGCTGTCCGCTATGTCCGTCACTGCTCTTGGTCCCACGGCTATCGCCACTGCTATTACCGCCGGTATTCCTATCACCGTCACCATGACCGCACGTATTCCCGCCCGTACTATTACAGTCGTTCCTATTGTTACTCTCATCGTTGCCGTTATCCCTACTATTACTACTACCCTCACGGCTGGAATAACCGGTGGTAAAACCGGTCATCGGGAATCCCGGCAAGGAAGCGAAACCCGTTCCGGCAAAATCCCGTTCGACAGGCAAAAAAGCGGGGTATGGCAGGGGTGTCGAAACGCGGTATCAGCATTTCGAGACACTCGCGCTGGAATGGGTTTCGGGAAGGGTACCGTTTCGTATCAGAGGGAAATATATTTTTGATTTGCCGAGTATTTTTCTGGGTTGATACTGTCTTGGTTTGTGCTGTAATGGCTATATCGCCTTTATCCCATCAACCAAACACACCATAAGGCGGGGCGGAAAGTCGTCGGCCTTACAGAAGAACAGCCGGATTGCCGAGGGCGACCGTCGTTATAGTTGTGCGAAGGAGTGCGGCTTTTTTGGTTTCGCTCAATTATGAGATATTTCTGCTATAGGAGAAAACCTTTTATTAAAAATATAAACTCAGTTCGTATGAATAGAATTCACAATCTTTCTAAATCAATTTTCGTGGGGGTCGTCATGGCTTTTGTGACCGTCATTATTTCCATTTTCGTTTTACTTTTATCCTCGGCTTTCAGTCCAGTAAACTCTGCTCCACTAGTACATTGGGCGCCAGATACGGTGAATGCAATCGTTACCCGAAATGGCCACACTGAGGTACAAGTTTCCCTTGATGCTGTAGAAGCGCTCGGTAATGTCTATCTCCGTGTCGTTCCTGAAATTGCTCCTTATGTCACTGTCAATCCTTCAGCTATAAATAATGTTAAACCTGGAGATAAAATCTCGGTGCGTATTACGGTACAAGCTGGGGCCACTGCTCCTTTGGAGATGTTCGACGGGACTATCCAAGTACGTCAGCAGACAAATAATAAACCAGGACAAGGGAAGGTTTTTGCGCGACCCCTTCCTGTGACTATATTGATTCGAGAGGAGGAAGGAGTCGCGGGTGTAGATGCGGATAATAATGGTGTTTGGGATTATGTTGATCAATATATCAACACAGTCTATCCGGGCCCTGACGTTAGCAGTGTTCGTATTGCTTTGCGTCAAAACGCGCGGGCTATACAAGGTGGCGTACTTCATGCCGATGATAACGCTTTATCTATTAGATACGCGGAAGACATGGATAGATCTATCGAGTGTGTGTACTTCTTACGACCAGAAGATGCGAGAAAAGTATTACTTGACTTGAAAGCTAACATTCTAAACACCAAAACACGAAGTGAAGCATTTATGATGTTTAGCGAACAGTCTGCTGGTCATGTATTCTCTAGCGCATTGGTTTCACAGCGTAGTGCCTCTTGTGTTACCGAGTAGTCACGTATCGATGAGGAAATAGACATGTTTAGCAATAAAATATATTCCGTCATCTTTCTTTTGATAGTGCCTGTTTGTGTTGTAACACCAGCGAATAGCCAAGATATTTCTAATTTCTGTAGCGAAAAAGACACAACGATATACTTTGAAAACGGCATCTGGGCTGATCGTTTCACGGCGGGAATCGACCTAAAAGAGTTAGAAAATGCAGTCAAGACAGCTGTAAGCCCAGAACAGTTCGATAAGATCGGCTTTGATCTCGCATATAACACTACAGACGGGAGAATCGCCGATTTACTTGAGGCGTTTGTCCAAAGTATATCTTCAGACGTTACTTTGTTTTGGAGAACATTGGCCACTCTTGTTCCGATGCCGGCATCCTTGAGGGACAATATGCTTAGTCAAGCAGCAGCAATTGATGAGGCGGCTATACTGAATAGACAAGATGTTGCTGATCATGTAGCCCATTTTAAAAATACAATCCTTGAAGGTAAAAAGGCCCTAGTCGTATCACATTCGCAAGGAAACTTCTTTGTTAACCAAGAGTATTTTGGTCTTTCAGCGCCAGAGAAAAGCAGTTTCGGTATTGTTGCTGTGGCAAATCCGGCGACCAATGTAGCGACAGGTGGTCCACACGTCACTCTTGTTGAGGACTTAGTTATTGAAGCGATAATTCTTGCGAAAAATGAAGCTGGGTTGCCAATTCCTGAACTCCCAAATGTGACAAATTTTTTAACACTTGCCGACTTGACAGGCCACTTTTTCGTTGAGTCTTATCTTGTACCGAGTAGCAATAGCAAGAATATGATTCTAAATGACATTGTGAGTGTACGATCAAACCTGTCACTTCCTGTGACTAGCGCGGGACAAGGTATTATTACAGTCACTCTTACCTGGGGTGCCCAACCGGACGTTGATCTCCATGCATTCGAACCTAACGGGACGCATGTGTACTACGCGAACCGTTTCGGACCATCGGGGTTTCTCGATGTCGATGATGTGACGAGTTATGGTCCAGAACACTACTTCGTAGGGTGCGATACACTCGAAATAGGAACCTACCGTATTGGTGTGAATTATTATTACGGAACTGCACCTGAGATTGCCAATATAGTCGTTCAAGCCGGCTTACATACTAGAGGGTTCTCACAATTTTTGCCGGTAGCCTTAGGGTCCTCTGGTGATGCGAGTCCGCAACCAATTGGTACAATAACTGTAACTGGCGATAGACAGAATGGATTCCAATTCAATATTCAGTAGACCTGTGATCGTCACAGTTCCGCACGAACAAGGAAATAGTTAAGGTGTGGCTTTCGCGGTCAGTGCCGACTTTATCCTGTGGCACCGATAATGAACTAAAACGAAAAAACCACACCAGATACACAAAAGACCCATTCGGGTCTTTTGTCGTTTCTCTCCCTGTTTTTCTGTTTTTTCCCATACGCACCCGACGCGGTTCAAGCCCAGCCTCATACCCCAATGGAACGCTCTGCGTGCTTCTGGAGAGTTCCCGTCCTCGTTTCTCCCAGTGTAGCCGCCACCCCTTCCCGTCAAGGTGAACGGATGGAACCCCGATGAGTCCATCGGGGTGCTTTTTCGCGTCCAACGTTCCACGCGGGCGATCCACCTTGACGGGAAGGGAACCCCGCCGGCTCTTTTCCGAAGAGCGAGGCGGTCGATACTCGCGAAGAGAAACCAGAGGGAAAGTCAATTATTAACGACAAGCCTATGAACATCACGTTTCAGGATTTGCGGGAAGAAACCCAGATGGAGGTGTGGGACGATGTCCGCCTCTATTTGGTCTGCGCGGGATATATCGCACCCCGCGCGGAAGAGGAGAGCGAAGCCGACTACGAGCATCGCGTTATTCAGGCGGTCGATGACTACATCAACCGTCATACGGTCAGCTTTCACTACGATCTATGCCCAACGAACAACTGAAATTCTGGATCACGTGTCCGGACTGCCGGAAGCCGTTCGGGGTAGACCCGCGCTTTGTGCTCCAGTATTTGAATCGCGTGATCGACGCCAGGATGAATGGCGACGCGCGAAACGAGGAGACGAAGCGCGGCGGAGAGCGCCAGCGCGAAGCCGCGAGCGACGCTCCCGGCGAGCGCGGGAATCCGACCACCCGGAAAGCGCCTTACCGGAACGAGAGGCGAGGCGGCTCCGGTAGACCGGTCTACCGGTAGACCTGCCGGTAGGCAGGCGAACGCGGCAGAGAGAAGGGGGCGAAGAGCCCCCTCTCTCCCGCCGTTTTGTTCGCGCTCTTTTTTTGTTCGTTTTCTTTTTGTCTGCCTCAGACCTCCCCTCGGCCCATCCCGGATTCCGCAATAAAGCAGTCTCCGAGACGGGCTCGCCTTCTCGAACCGCGTCGGGTACGGGGTCTTTTGCAGAGGGGGACATCTACACGTATTTGACAAATCCCCCCGTTCTTTTATGGTGAAGCCAGTCATTTAACAACCCTTTTCTCTTTTCCCTTTTTCGGCGGTTTGCGCCGGGCCTTTTCCTTCCTTCTTTTTCTTCGGTGTTTCCAACGCCCCCGTTCCGCCTGGCAAAGCGGTTCGGGGGCTTTTTTGTTGCCGGATCATTGTCAATCGGAGGCGGATCATGAAAGCGAACGCGCACGGTTCTCTGTACGAGACGATCACGAACGACATCCTGGCCGAATTGGAGAACGGCGTTGCGCCGTGGGTGAAGCCGTGGACGGTCGAAGGCGGCGGGACTCCGATCCTGCCGTACAACGCGACGACGGGAAGGCGCTATCGGGGAGTGAATGTGCTCGTTCTGTGGCGGGCGACGCTGCGGAAAGGCTATCGGAGCGGCGCGTGGTTGAGCTACCGCCAGGCGGTCGCATTGGGCGGGCACGTCAAGCGCGGAGAGAAGGCGACCCCCGTGGTGTACGGGTCCACCTTCGTGCCCCGCGAGGAGCGGGACAAGCCGGAGGAGGACCAAAAATCGGTGCCGTTTTTGAAGCGGCGGGACGTGTTCAGCGTCGAGCAGACCGAGGGGCTGCCGAGCCATGTCTGTCAGATTCCCGAGGCTGTGCCTCTTTCGGACGCTATCGAGCATGTCGAGGCGTTTCTCCGGACCGTTCATGCGGACGTGCGACACGGCGGCGACCGTGCGTTCTATTCGCCGGCCTTCGATTTCATCGCCTTGCCGGAACCGGGTTCGTTCGAGAGCGCGCCGCACTATTACGCGACGAGCCTCCACGAGCACGCCCATTGGACGGGCGCTTCGCACCGCCTGAACCGGGATTTCTCGGGGCGGTTCGGCGATGCGTCGTATGCGGCCGAAGAGCTGGTAGCGGAACTCGCGGCGGCGTACCTGTGCGCCCAGCTGTCGATTCCGGGCCGCCTCCGGCACGCCGAGTACCTCGGTTCGTGGATCAAGCTACTTCACGACAACCAGCGGGCGATCTTCGCCGCCGCTTCGCGGGCGACGGACGCGGCGGAGTATTTGAGCGGACGGGGCGGAGCGAGCGTTTCGGCGGGGGCGGAGGAGGACGGGGAGGAGAGGTCATGAGCGCCCCCTTCGTGTCGTTCCGGGCGGTGAAGGACGCGGTGAGCATGTGCCAACTCCTGGAGCGCTACGGGCTTTTGGATTCCCTGAAGCGGCGCGGGGCAGACGGGTTGACCGGTCCGTGTCCGATTCATCGGGGAACGAACCCGACCCAGTTCCGAGTCAGTCTCTCGAAAAACTGCTGGAACTGTTTCGGCGGCTGCGGAGGCGGCAACGTGCTCGATTTCGTGGCGGCGATGGAGGCAGCGGATCTCCGGAAAGCGGCGCTCTTGGTGGCCGAGTGGTTCGGGGTGGACAGCCAGGCGGAGAAACCGTCGCGCCCCGGCGCGGCAAGACAGCGGAAAACACCACCGGAAAGGGAGGTGACCGCCGCAGTGCTGCCAACCGGCGTTGCCGAACCGGTCATGCCGTCCGGGGAGGGGGAGACAGGAGACAACCCACCGCTCCGGTTCGCGGGGCTCAAGGATTTGGACGCCGGCCACCCCTTTCTCGCCACCCACGGGTTTTCCCGCGAGGCGATGGAAGAATTAGGCGTCGGCTACTGCCGGAAGGGGCTCATGAAGGAGCGAATCGCCATCCCGATCCACAACGCCCGAGGGGAATTGGTGGCGTATGCCGGCCGGGCTCTCGACGAGTGTCCCCGGAGAGGGGGGGCGAGCGCCGAGCGGTACCGCTATCCGGACGGTTTCCGCCGGGAGTGGGAACTCTACAATGTCCACCGAGCCTTTCGGGCGCGGAAAACCAATGGCTGGGGGGTTCTGGTGACGGAAGATTTTCTGGACGTGTTCCGTTTGTACGAGGCGGGCTACGAAAACGCCGTGGCGTTCATGGGGCGGCGCGTTTCATCTCGCCAGCACGGGCTCCTTGTGGGCGCGGCGGGGCGAAAATCCGGGCTCACGCTCATGATGGAAGAGGGGGCGGGGCTCTCGGATATCCTGCTGTGTCTGGCGCGAGACTTCGCGGTGCGGCTCATTCCCTGCCGGCCGGAAACGCTCACGGTGGCGGAAATCCGAAATCTCTTGGAAAACCCGTAACGGGTTCCCGAGCGCTGTTTCCCCCGAAAGGTCGGGGGACAGGCTCACAGCCGGTGTTCAATGCAACGCCGGCTTTTTTCTTTTCTCGACGGCGGGCAGTGAATGTCCGAGTGGGAAGCGCTAAAATCCGGTAAAGTCTTGATAATTTGACACATTCTAAACTTCTTGTTATAAACAAATATAAGTAGTTATTAGAATTAACTTTTTCTACAGAGGGCTATGAGCATGGCACGAACGTACAAAACAGTCGCTTTTTCCATTCCACCGGAGATGGCGGAAAAAATAGAAAAAACCGCTCGGGAAAAACTGCTGACGAAAAGCGAGTTTTTTCGAGAGATGTTTCGGATGTGGGAACAACAAGAACAGTCTTCCCGTGAAGAACAGGTAAACCGTTTTCGCCAGCTTTCTCGGGAAGGGTACCAAGAGGCGAAATTGCTGGGAATAAACGCCGAAAATGAAGAAGAAATTAACAGCATCGTCTATGAGGCACGGCAGGCACGGAAGCGTGAAAACGGGGTTAAGAGTCGTTCTTGATACCAATGTATACCTCTCTGCTTTCCGCTACCCGAATGGTATACCGGCGCAGATTTTTGAAGCGGGGATTTTTCATCTCTACGAGCGGATTATTTCTCCGGCGATTATTGAGGAGTACGCGCGGATAAGCCGCGAAAAATTTAAAACAGCGGATGAGAAAATTGAGCGTGATAAAAAGAGTATTATTCACGGGGCGCGGTTGGTAAAACCCGATTTTGTGCCTCAAGCCGTTCCTGATGACGAGGACGATAATCATATTGTCGCCTGTGCGCTCGCGGGAAAGGCAAGCCTGATTGTTTCGGGGGACAAAGACTTGCTCCGACTCAAGGAGTACGAGGGTATCACGATAGTCCGTCCGATGGATTTTTTGCGGGCGTTGGGGAAATAGATTGCTCTCGTAGAGAGAGCCCTCTTTTCAAATAGGGAGTCTGAGCGTGTGCTTCGAAGTTGGCATCAGAAGCGTATCCAGCCGGATCACCCGCAAACCGAGTTCCGACGAGGGGTCGGAGACGATTTCATAGCGGGCGCCGAAAGACGACCTTGATTTTTATATCGATTGAGTCGCTTGTGCCCATTCTATGAGATAACACACTGATTTGGTTGACAAAAAAACAAAGAGACTCTATGCTAGAAACAGTTTTAATCCGTTTTTAATGTATTGGTATGCCTATTACCCGCACCTACAAAACCATCGGGTTTTCGGTTCCGCCCGGAATTGCCGCCCAAATCGACGATCAGGCAAAAAAACTTCAACTGACCAAGAGCGAGTTTTTTCGAGATATGTTCCGCGCGTGGCAAGAAAAAAAGGAACGTGACCAAGCCTTTGAAGCCCTGGTGATGAAAGCCATGGCCGAAGTCAAAAAGGAGAAACAAACGAACCCGAAGACACCGAAGGAAATACTCGCCGACGTGCAAGACATGGCAGAAACCTTGTCGGCGCGAGCAAAAACTCTCGGACTAGAGATTACCGAAGCGGGAGACATCCTTCAAAAACCCGTATGACGTCGGCGGAAAAAGCACCTTCCGACAGGCGGTTTCGGGTTGTTCTCGATACCAATGTCTATATCTCAGCGTTGCGTTTCCCGAAATCCTCCTTATTTTATTTGTGGGAAAGTGCCATTCACGGTCACTACATTCTCATTACCTCACCCACCATCCTGAGGGAATTCGCCGAGAAACTCCGAGTGCGGTTCCAGGTGAGCGACCAAGAGGCAACGGATTTCGTAAAGAGGATCGCCAGAACCGCAACGGTGGTTCAGCCGACCAGTGTTCCCGACGCCGTTCCCAATGATCCAGACGATAATCATATTGTCGCTTGTGCGCTTGCGGGAAAGGCAAGCCTGATTGTTTCGGGGGACAAAGACTTGCTCCGGCTCAAAGAGTACGAGGGTATTCCGATAGTCCGTCCGATGGATTTTTTGCGGGCGTTGGGGAAATAGAGCACTCTCATGCTTGAGTAGAAAGCCCTCTTTTCAAATAGGGAGTCTGAGCGTGTACCTCGGAGTCGGCATCAGAAGCGTATCCAGTCGGATCACCCGCAAACCGAGTTCCGACGTGGGGTCGGAGACGATTTCATAGCGGACGCCAAAATACTTGACGACGCGGGCAATGCCGTCGGTTCGTACCCGCTCGACAACGGCGGGGAAATACCGCTCGAAGGTGTCAGCCAATTGGGCTGGATCGGCCATGGCGATTCCTCCACGAACGTAGCCCCCTGATGCAATGCCCGGGGGACGGGCTCCGTACGGTGGGGTGCGCCCTACGTTACCGCCGGTGTGCAATCTCTCCTTCGGGGCGGGCGGCAAGACGCCGGTATCGTAACGTCCATCTTGCTCCCCGATGAAGGGGAGCAAGACGAACGAGTGTAGTCATTTCATCACGGACACCGAGCCGAACCCGGGTGGGATCGGCCAACGAGAAGTTTAGTTGAAAAAAGGGTTATGGCGTAGACACCGAAGACTCGCCGAAAAACCCAACCAGCGGCTAGACAACATTGTGCAACCACTTGTTGCACAATTTCATGCCACAGGTTGTGGCACAAACAGTAAAGGCGAAAACGTCGCACAAGCGGTGCGACAAATCACCTATAGTACTGAATATATTGACAAAAACCAGTCTTCTTCTATACTGAGCTTAAGTTTTCTTATGCATTATGACTCCCGGAACCAACAACCTGAAAGTGATCGGCTTCTCGGTCCCGACCGCCTATGCGGAGCGGGTCGATGCCATCACCCGGCGTGAGCGCCGCACCAAGCGAGCGGTGTTTGAGGCCATGGTCGATTTGTACGAAGAGACGCTCCAGAAACGAGAGCGACTGCTCCGAAACATGGATACCGCGATACAAGAAGCGCTGCGGGAGAAAGCGCTCGAACGTTTTGATGGTGAACAGTGGATGGCCGAGTGGAAAGCGCTGGCGCAGTACGGGTCGAAACGCGCGCAAGCCTTGGGAATGACCGACACGGAGCTAGAGACCATGGCCTATGCGGGGAGAAGCGCGGACCGAATTCAATAAGCTGTTTCGGGTGGTTCTCGACACCAACGTGTACTACTCGGCGCTCCATAGCCCGGCGGGTCCTCTTGAGGTGCTGCTTGCGGCGGGGGTGAGGGAACGACGATACCGCCTCCTCGCTTCACCCTTTATCCTCCATGAGCTGCACGAGAAACTCATGGAAAAATTCTTGTGGGAAGAATCCCAGGCGCTCTCGGCAATCAAGCAGATCGTCCACGCGGCGGAGCTGGTCCATCCACAAACGGTGCCGGCGGTAATATCCGATGATCCCGACGACGATTCCATTCTCGCCTGTGCCGTGGCGGGACAGGCCGACCTCATCGTGTCCGGCGATCACCACCTCCTGCAACTCAAGGAATATGCGGGCATTCCGATCGTTCGCCCGATGGATTTTCTCCGGACGCTGGGACTTGCCTAAAACGAGTGGTAACGGGTTCTTGATGAATCGCCGGTGTTCAACGGAATACCGGCTTTTT
>JBAOHI010000096.1:0-18615 GCA_037045535.1 Candidatus Competibacter sp. | reverse complement strand
AGCGGCCTGATTTCAATGCGTTCGAGATGACCGACTTGCTCTTACCCGTCTCTCGTGCAGCCTGTCCAAGACTGAGGTACATGGCGTTCCGATACCCGTTCTACAAACGTTCTTTATAACCGTAGCAGAATCGTTCTGGAAGTACGGGTTACGGCGGGCAAGCGACTGCGCTGGATGTTGCCCTATCGGATTGCCTCCTTCATCGATGCTATCAAGGGGCGTCTGGATCGGCCTGGATCACGGAAGCGCACGCACTGAACCCAACGGCCGGCTGAGGCTCCGCGCCCCGCACGCCCGCACCGCTGCTGTTCTGTGGCCCCTCGCTGGCCGGGCGCAAGGCGGCGCGGGCTGTCCTGCCCGCGCTGGGCGGTCGGGCGCATCCTTGCGCCCACCTCGGCCTTGCCCCCGTCTGCGCTGCGGGGCTGCGCTGGTCGCCATGCGGTTGCGGGCGCGCGGTGGGGCGCGTCGCTCCGGGTCTCGGCGGGTTTTCCGGGCTGTTTGGTGGGGTGTGCTGTGGCCGGTTCCTTCTCTCTCGTTTCGTCCCGCGCTGTCGTCGTGCCGCGTGGGCCTCTTCCGCTCTCGGCGCCGTGGTGGCGTCGGCTCGTCGGGTTTGCCCTGGCCGCTGGGGCTTGCCGGTGGCGGCTGCGGGCCTCGGCGCGGTCGTTCTCGGCGGCAGTGGTCGTGGTCGGCTTTTCCTCGCCTGCCGCCGCGTCGGCCTTCGCTGGCGCTTGGTCGGGCTGGGTGGGGTAGGTTCGGGATACGTGTAAAAAGTTGTCACTTCAGACGACGAAGTAGATTGCAGTAGAGGCGTCCGAAAAAGGTGTTGCCTAGGTAGCCTACAAGGTATTGTTTCTATAATGTTTTTTAGATTAGTAAAGAGTAGCCAACAAGGATTACTTTCTCGGACACTTAAGGCGCTCAACAGTACGCTACCCCGTTTCTACAGGCATCAACACCAGATCCAAAGCCGGTTTTGCCGAAGTGACAACTTTTTACACGTATCCCGAACCTACCCCTGGGTCGGCTTCCCGCTGGCGGTGCGGCGGTTCGCTGGCGCTGCGGGTCCGGTCTTCGGCGTTTCGGTGCCGGTGGCCGTGCCGCCGTCTGTCCGGCTGTCGCTTCCTCCGGCGCTGCCCGCTCCGGTCGCGTGGGCGCGGGCAGCGTAGGTGGCTGGGGTTTCCTCTCGGTTCTTCGCGACGGCGTTGCCGCCGCTGCTGGCCGGCGCGGTGCGCTAGGTGGAAGAAATAACCCGCCGAAGCGGGTTGTTTCGCGTCAGGCGGTTTCGGCCTTATTAACCCGGCAATTATTTAGATGATATTGGTATAATCCACGGCATGAAAAAGATCGATGCGCGGAGTTTATCGCCGGAAGCGCAAGAGGAACGTCGGCATCAAGCGTTGCGATTGCGCGAAGAGTTGCAATTGACGTGGAAGGAGATCGCGCGGGTGGTGGGGGTGCATATCAGCACGGTGATTGGCTGGGGTCAACGGTACGGTCGAGACGGAGAGGCGGGTCTGAAAGCCCGGCGGCGGGGACGGCGGTATTTGACGGGCCGGACGTTGACGCTAGCGCAGGAAGGGCAGGTGCGTTCGATTCTGGTGGACGAGACGCCGGCGCAACGGGGTTTGGGGTTTGCGCTGTGGAACCGGCGAGCGGTGATGGAGCTGATCGAGGCGCTGTTTGGGGTGGCGATGCCGATTCGGACGGTGGGGGAATACCTGTTGCGGTGGGGCTATACGCCGCAACGGCCCATCAAGCGGGCTTTGGAGCAACGACCCACCGAGGTGCGGCGGTGGCTGGAGGAGACCTATCCGGCGATCGTGGCGCGAGCCAAGGCGGAAAAGGCCACGATCTACTGGGGCGACGAGACGGCGGTGGTGGAAGATGGCCATTGGGTGCGGGGTTATGCTCCCCAGGGGAAAACGCCGGTGCTGGCGACTCCCGGCCGCCGGTCTGGATTGGCGCTGGTGTCGGCCATCAGTAACCAAGGACTCGTCCGGTTCCGCTTTATCGAACAGGCCATGAACGCGGCGTTGTTCATCGAATTCCTCGGCCAGTTGATCGCCGACCATGCCCAGAAAGTCTTTTTGATCCTGGACAACCTGAAAGTCCATCATGCCACGCTCGTCACCGAATGGGTGGGCGAACGCCCCCAACAGATTGAGCTGTTTTACCTGCCGCCCTATACCCCGGAACACAATCCAACCGAATACCTCAATCGGGATTTCAAAACACACTTGCGGTTAGCAGCCCGTTCCTCCACGCCTCATGCCTTGCGGCAAAAGGCAAACACCTTTCTCCAATTTCTCATCAACACCCCAGACCGGATCATGGCCTATTTCAACCACCCCGCCGTCCAGTACGCCGCGCAATCGCCTATTTCTTTGCCGGGTTAATAAACCGCAAGTGTCGCGCTTCGTTTTCCAAAATCGCGGCCTCTTCGGCTTCGCGGTAGCGGGTTTTTCCGCTGCGATACGGGCGGATCGCCCGCAGTCCTTGGGCCGCTTCTTCCATCCACGCCGCCTTCGCTTTCATCGTCCGCTTTTGCGCTTCGGTCGGTGGCCGTTCCGATTCTGGCTCCGACTCCGGTTGCGCCTCGGCCTGAATCGCCTCGCGCTCGGCTTTGGCTTCCTGTTCCGCCTGCTCGGCTTCGCGCTTGGCCTTGATTTCCGCCATCTTCGGCAGTTGCGCCAGCAGTTCGCCGAACTGTTGGCGGTTCAATCCTTGGAAATGCTCGACACCAAAGCGGCGGGCCGTCCACGTTTTGACGCCCTCGCGGTTTAAGCCGAGTTCGCTAACTCGCGCCTCTAGCATTTTGTGCTGGGCGTCGGTGATGAGCGGGTCATCATCGGACTTCTGAGCGTCCGGCATTTCCTCTGCCGGCGTCGGCTCGTATCCGGCAAGCGCCATGATCCACGAGAACGCCAGCCGGCAAGCTTTTCCCGTCGCCCTGGTCTGGGCCATCGAGCGGCGGGCGTAGCGGGGTCGCTTGTTCCAAGGCGGCTCGTCGCCGCATTCCGCGCTTGCGCGACTGATGCAAACGCCGTCCGACATCCGCACCAGTTCCACCACGGCGGTATAAATGCCCTCGGTTTCCACGGTCTGGACCTCGCGGGCCACCACCCCCAGCATGACCGCCAGCGTCGTCCAGCCCTCGACGTTCACATGCTTGCGGCCTTGGATCACGGTTGCCAGGTGCTGCCGTTCGATCACGTCGGCCAACGCGCCGGCCATTTCTCGCGCGCCTTGCACTAGCGCCACCGCCGACGCCGCTTGCAGCGTCCCGAGGGAAACCGCCGCTTGTTGAGCGATCGGTATGATCGTCGTGTCTTGTACTGCTAAAGCGTTTTGTGACATGATGAAATCTCGACTACGCTGTATTTGCTTTACCGGACTCGCGCAGTTGGCGCTACGCGAGTCCACTTAATTACTTAAACATTTCCGGTAATTCTTCATCTTTTTCATTCACTGGACGCGGCTCTTGCGTCCAGTGAAGATCGTAAGACAATCCGCAAAGCTCTCTAAATTGCTCGTATCCGATGAGCATATTGGCTTCATTACCTTGCGCATCTCTTAGGCAAATTGCCGCTTGTTGCGGTTGATTCCGTTCGCCAATGCTGAGCATTGAGCCATCTAATCCGTCAATTTGAAAAATCTTTCTCATCTCTTAACTCCAGTCTTAGTTAATTCGTGTTTGTCCACAAACTCGAATAAGTCGGGTTTCTCCAGTTTCTCCCTTTTGCGCCCACGAGCCTACTGGAAAAGATGGCGCTAACTCCGTTTAGTCCATTTCCTTGTGTATTATTTTATTATTTTGGGTAATAAAATCAAGTGTTAAATAATAAAAAAATCTGCTAACCGCGAATTAAAAAAGCGACTGCTGATGAAAAGAAATGGCAGAAGAGCGAGCAGCTAGCGACTGCGACCGACCGCCACGCGGCAGCACTGGCAACGGCAGACCAGGCAGCGCAGGCGGAGCCGACAACACAAGCGGCCCGGAAAGACGCAACGTGAGCGCTGACAGCGGCGCAACCCGAACGGCAGGCAGCAGCACGAGACGCGCAGAAACCCGAACCGGCGGCAGCCCAAACAGCCGAGCGCGACGGCAGAGCAACCCGACCAGCGCAAGCGACACACAGCGCACCGCCAGAGCGCGGCGCGAGCCGCGCACCAGCCAGCGCGAGCGGCACCCCGGCCAGCGGGCGACCAGCACCGGCAGCGGCGGCAGCGCCGCCGCGCCAGAGAAACCCCCAGCCACCTAAGCCCGCACCCAGCCAAGCGGAGCGGGAAGCACAGCGGGAGCGGCAAGCCGGAGCGCAGGCGGCACGGCCACCGGCACCGAAACCCCGAACACCGTGCCGCAGCGGCCGGCGAACCGCCGAACGGCCAACGGGAAGCCGACCCAGCCCGACCACGCCGACGCGAAGGCCAACGCAGCCGAAGACAATGCGAAACCAACCACGACCACGGCACTGGAAAACGACCGGCGCGACGACCGGACGCGCCAGCGACACGCGCCGGCAGCTAGCGCCGAACCGACGAGCGAGCGCCACCAGGGCGCGGACAGCGGCGAAACCAGCGAGCCACGCGACACGACGACAGCGCGAGACGAAACGAGAGAAAACGAAGCCACAGCGCACCCCCACAAAAGCCGACAGCGACCAACGGGAGCCACCACCCACCGCCGCAGGAGCGGCGGAAGGCCCGCAGGGAGCGGGCCACAGGGACAGGAGGGAACCCAACCTACCCCCCCCAGCGGCAGCGCCAGAGGGGGCGAGTGCGAAGAGCCGGAAGCGAGGACGGGCGCAAGGGCGCGAAGCGGCGAAGCAAACCCTTGCACCCGCCCGCAGCGAACGGCACAAGCGCAAAAGCCCCCCGGCGCGATGCGGGGGAAAACATGCGAGCGCAGCGAGCACGACCGGCAGGGATGCCAAGCCAGGGACGGCGCGAAGGTGCGAAGCGCGGGAGGTGCGGGGGGCGGAAAGCCCCCGGTCTGGTCAGCGTCCGCGCCAGGAGCGCGACCGCTTCGCAGGGATGCGTAACGGTTCCCATGGTCGGGGAACATGGGAAAGCGGATAGCGATAGCGCGGGCTAAGTGGTTATAAGCGGGTTAAGGCGGGAAGTCGATGACATTCCACTGGGTATTGTTTTATTATTTATGGTAATAAATTGTGAGAGGATAATCTAAACTATGAACTTGAATCAGCAAGTCGGTCATCGAATCAAAGTCCGGCGTGTTGAGCTTCGTATGACTCAGCAGGAGCTGGCTGAAAAACTCTCTGTAGGGCAGAGCAACCTGAGTCACATTGAACGTGGCGAGCGAGATTTGAGCATCAGCTTACTTGCTGAGATTGCAAAAGCTTTGAAGTGTAAACCAGAGGACTTTTTTCGATGGCCGCAAGCAGCGTAGCGGATGTAGCGGTCGGATTCGAGTGGACGCCGTTTGCGCGCGGTTTCGTGTTCTGGGAATACCCCGGCCCAGAGTATCGACCGCTGCCAGACGAGGCAGGCCGGCGCGAGTGGCTAGAGGGATTCTTGCAGGCCCACGCGGATTATCCCGACGAGCCTTACGACCCGGACAACCCGGACGGCGGGGAGACGGCGGCGGATGCGCTGCGGCGAACGCTGGCCGGCCAAGGCGACGCGAACGCGCTGTTAGCGCTGCTGGACCGGATGTTGGCCGAATGGTGGGAGGCCGGGAATGGCGGCGGCTGTGGCCGCGAGACCGATCTAGTAGCTTGCTCTAGCAAGCCGCGCCGCTTGGACGGTATCCACTTGAAAAAGGCGGTCGCTTTTCTAAGCTGAATTTAGGAGGCGCCTAACTTAAATCATCAATGAATTTAAGTGATTAACCTACAAATGAAAAAGCCCGCTGATGGCTTGGCGGCGTCGCGGGCTTTCTCAAGTGTCCTAAAACATCCGGGAAACCCCCGGACTCCTTCAACAGGAGGGTTGCTCTCCATGTTGAAGCCACCTCAGTGAGGAGGATTTTCCTAATGTCCCTGGCATCATCGTACCGAAATCGGTTCCCGTTTTCCAGTGCCGAAACAGTTGACGGTTCTTTCATCCACCAAGGAGAGCCGTCATGACGGCCGCCGTTCGCTCCCTACGCCCCAAACCCGTCGCCCCGCTGCCGCTGGCGGTGGCCGAGATCGGCAAAATCCACTTTGAAGGCAACATCATCCCCCACCTTTGGTACCAGCACATCACCCTGGAATCCGGTAAGCCGGACCTGCCCGCCATCATCATCTTGGCCGAGATCGTCTACTGGTATCGGCCTTACCAAACTTTGACCAAAGGCGGTAAGCCGATCTTACGTAAGCATTTTGACGGTGATCGGTTTCAATGCACCGCCGCCTATTTCGTCGGGAAATTCGGCTTTACCAAGGATCAGACGCGGAAAGCGCTCAAGCGGCTGGAAGACGCAGGCTACATCCATCGGGAATACCGCGACATCGTACAGCAAGGAATTTTGCGTAATTGCATCACCTTTGTGGAGCCGGTGCCGTTAGCCATTATGGCCATCACGCACACCTGATGCCATACCCGCAAATAACCTCATCTGGAGGCAGACCCCCCCTCGCCTGTAGGCGACCCCCCCTCGCCTGTAGGCGACCCCCCCTCGCCTGTAGGCGTGGTATATAAAGGAATCAAGATTACTACTGAGATTTCTACAGAGACTACCACCACCACCCCAAACCCCTCCGCCTCCACGGAACACGCGGCGGAGCCCAAACCGGTCGAGCGTGGTGGTCGTGGTGTTCAAGACCAAAATCTGAAATTCCAGGACAGCGACCAAGAACTCGTCACGCTGGCAACGACCAAGCAAAACCCGGTTAGCCAGGAAGAGATTCCAGACGGTAGCAGACCACGGCAAGAGAGCAGCGAGACTACTCAGCGAAAACTCAAAAATCTGGTCGCCAGTGCGGAGGAAGTCGAAGCGCAGCGGCCAGAACTCACTTATCCGGCGAAACTGACCGAGCGGGAGCGGGAAGACATCGCCGCCCAAATCGGCACATTGCCGCCAAAGACGGCACAGCAGATGCTCGACGTGATCGAGGCGAAACGCCAGCGCCGGTCAGATCAGGACCAACCCCGCTGCTGTGTTACGTGGGTATCGTGCGCAAACACCGGGCCGATTCCGGCTACGCTTCGATCCATCGCCCGGATTCGGGAATCGCCGAGGTTCGCCACCGCCGCGCCGAGTTCGAAGCGCAGCAGCGAGCGGAAGCGGAACGGCGACAACGGGAGCGCGAAGCTTCACGGATCACACCCGCCGCCCGCGAAGTGGCCCACCGCTCACTAGCGGCGATGAAGCAATTACTCAGGGGCCATGCATGAGAATAAAAATTTTAGAAACTTTTTATAGAGAATGATTCTTTGAGTTCGGGGCTTTAAGCCTGATGAATAGGGCGTTTTTGGCGAAAACCGCCTATACTTTCGAGAATCAGTATTTGAAGTTTCTGACTGGTTAAAATAGCTGTTTGAGAAAGATTGAAAATCGCTGTTTTGACGGATCGTGTTTCCGAAAACGGGGTGGAGTGAAACCGACATGCCTTTCGATCGGGAACTATTCAACGACGCCCGCAGAGAGTTTCTTTCACACCTGCTGTACGCCAAGGGCCACAGCCAAACGACGTGCTACAACTACAACTCGGACTTGGGCATCTGGGCGAAGTGGCTGACCGAGGCGGGGAAGGATTGGCAAGCCTGCCGCTACCCGGACGTGGAGCAGTTCGCCGCGTGGCAGTTGCGGGATCGGAAGATCAGCGCCCACATCACCAATCGGCGACTGTCGGCGCTCTCGACGTTCTACAAGTGGCTGCATACGCGGCGGCATCGTCGATCACGACCCGGTGGCGCTGGCGGAGAAGCCCAAGCGCCCGCTGCGGATTCCGCTCTGGCTGGAGCGCGAGGAGCAGGCCAAGCTGCGAGGCGACGCATCAAGGACCGGCGCAACATCCCGATCAACATCTTCGGCAACAACAAGACCAAGATGACCGAAACCCGCCGCCGCTACGAGATGCTGTTCGGCCTGTTGCTGAACTCGGGGCTGCGCATCTCGGAAGCCCTCGCGCTCAGGGCCTCAGACGTGCGAATTTTGGACGGCACGGCCAAATCGGTACGGGTGATCGGGAAGGGCGACAAGGAGCGCCTGGTGCCCCTCCCAGGGGCCTTTGGCGCGGTGTTTGGGTTCTGGTTGAAGGACCGCAACCGGACGGAGGCGGTTTTCGCGAAAGCGGACGGCAAGGCGGTGTCGCCGCAGGCGGCGCGCGGCTACCTGCGGCTGATGCTGAACAAGGCCGGCATCGAGAAGAAGATCAGCCCCCACAAGCTGCGGCATACTTACGCCACCAACCTGCTCAACGCCGGGGCCGAGTTGGTGGACATCAAGGCGCTGCTGGGCCACGAGTCCATCGCCACCACCCAGATTTACACCAACGTGGGGCAGGAGCGGATGGAGCAGGTGGTGGCGCGGTTGTGAATGGACAGGTGGCAAAGAGGCGCGTGTCAGCGCGCTCCCCCTGCAGCGCTCATCTGGGCGCCACAAGGCTCCAGTCTGAGGAAAGGGTACGCATAGCGTACCCTTTCCTCCCCGGCTAAGCCTTGACCATAAAATCGCAGCCGGCTGAACTAATCTCCACTAGAAGTTTATTTGGCGGCAGATTTGCGCTATCACCGAATTTAACGCCTATCGAAATGCCCAAGCCCCATTTGATATCGGGGTGAGTCGGCACATCAAATCTTGGCCAAACGAAGCTATCCTGTGGAGACAAATTTAGGCTATCGTGAGAAGCGATCTTTGTTTCGCCATCATAGATATGAACGGCATATACCGAGGCGCCAGGACCAGTCCGGAAACGAATCATGACTGACCCAACGCAAAGCCTTTTACCGTCGACAATTACCGGGGTTGGAATCGCAAAATGGAACCAGTTACTTGTAAAGGGTTTACCTCTAACTTGTAAGTAGAATCCCATTCTGTTCTGTAGATCAAGCCTTTCCGGATACTCGATCTGCATACTGTGTCCATGAACCCACATAGCGTGCGCGAGTTTCAAGTTGACGACTGCGAATGGTCCAGTGTCTCCGCTGATGCCGTGCGCGCCTTCGTTTGGATACTTCTCTTTCTCACATTGGTGCAGGGTATCACCCATGGGGATTGGCGATTTCAGTACCTTGCCCCAGAAACACTTACAGACATCCTCGGAAGGTCCAATCAGCAGGTTGACGATGCCACCGATAAAGGTTCGAGCCCCAGCCTTCATCACAGCAGATTTCAGTGGATCGTTATGCACCTGACATGAGTTGAAATAGACCACTGCTGGTCTCAGAGTTTGATTTGTAATATTGTTGAACCAAGTTGCGTCCAAGGTTCCGTCGGCGAGAACAATCCCATTTGGATTGCCGTGGCCAACGTTCACGAAACCCTTAAGGTTACACGTCAAATACTGCTTGTAATTGGCTACTGTGGCTTCTGCACCAAGCAGCATCTTAGATCTGAGTCCGACGCTGATAGCCAAGTTATGCAAATCTTCAACGGCTTTCTTCGCGGAAGGAATATCCGGAACCGGCGTGGCCGCGATGAAGTCGTAGGCGCATTCGTATCCCTCCTCTTCAATAATGGAAAACTCCTCATCCTCATCCTCATCCTCATCCTCATCCTTGGAGTCGTCGTAGTTGAACGTGATGCCACTTTCTTGGAAATCAGCATCAACGTCTACCTTAATCACCTCGGCGAAATAAATATCTTTCCTCAACATATAGGCAACAAGGTATCGAGGCGTTTGATCCTTATTACGCTTGATCTTTACATCGACTCGATAATACTCTGCCTCGGACTGAGGAATAACACGATTACGGATGATCTCTGCTATCCGTGGCTCATCCTGTAAATCAAGGCTTTTATATGCCTTACTGGATGCAAATACTTTGATCTCAACATGCTTATTGTTTCCCATGATAACTTCTCCTCATACGGTGTTTTATTTAATTAATGTCTAATATCCCACAAGTTGTTGCAGGGTCATTCATTCATGTTTTTCCTCTTTTGAATGAGTTGAACTGAGCGTCGGACAACTCTCTCGCCCGGTCGAATACGCCGATATCTTCGAAAAGATAATCGAAGAATCCGCGTTGGGTTTCCATTTCGATCTCACACAATTTTACATCATGGTATTTCTTCAGTACGCCTTCCTCCGGTTTGGCTTCTTCCTTGGAAAGAAGGCTGTTGATCAGCTCGATTTTATCGCGCTCGCCTTGATAAGAGCCGTTGAAGAAAACCTCCGTCTTCAGGTCCTCGTTTTCGATATAGTTGGTGGGAAGCTTGCCGATCCATTTTTGGTTTATGGGGCGTGCCACGAAGATATTCTTCGCAATGGCAGCCTCGCTCAACATCACCCCGCGAAAATAGCAACCATCGATGATGCTGCACTCTTCGAACCCGTATTGAAACAGCCACAAGCCATTTCTGACGTACTCGGGCTTGATATCTTTATACAGCGTTCGCGAGCGGTGCGCGCTTTTTTCGCCCGGTTCCTTGTCGAGCAACTCTTTCGCTTTGGGGTTCAGATGGACGATCTCCATACCCTCATTCGGATCATAGCTGTTAAAGGCGATCCCGATGTCGCACTTGTTGAGCACATCGCTGATATCGGCGAAAAACTTGTCGGGAAATTGCGGAATCAACACGCGAACGGGCCACTCGCTCATCAGTTCGCGGGTGAGGAACACCTTTTTGCCCTGCTGTAGGATTCGCTCGAATGCGCTGATGGTGTTTTTCATCGTATCGAGGATGAATTCCGGAAACGCCGTCCGCATCATACCCTGCTTGCCGTGCAGGTTCATGTAGAGCATGTCCAAATCGCGTTGATGGTATGGCTCGGTGCTCTCGATGAACTTTTCCATCTCCTTTCGCAAATAGTCGCTTGGCGGCACAGCCGCCTCTCGTTTGGCGACTTGGACGTACTTGGATACCCACCAAATTTGCCCGGACGTGCAGGTGATCATCGCTGGCTCGATGTCGTTGTCGAGCGCCGCTTGAAGAAATCCGGCACCGAAAGCGTTGTTGCCTCCCAACCCGCCTACGGCAAAAGCGACGGGAGGGATTTCTGTAATAGACTTGGCTTCGCTCATGGTATTCCTCCGGAAAAGCCAGAAACCCAACCCCGAATTGCGTCGATAACGGCGATGAGTTTGGGTGTGACTCTCCAAATTATCCGAACTAATGGACCTATCTATAAAAAGCAAAAAGCCGCACCACCTCGCGCGACCCTAACGGCGGTCGCCCTCGGCAGTCCGGCTTTCCTGGCACGAATCCGCTCAGGATCCGCGACTTTCCGTCTCTACCTTGCGGCAGGTTTGGCTTTTACTGCGACGCAATATACCATATAAAGATTGTGTATTACAACTCATAAAATTACCTAAAAGTCAAATTTTTTGACTCGCGAGAAACGGCTTTCCGACCGGGCGCGTTCGCTGCCCCGCCAGCGTGTACCGCTGGCGTGGGTATTCGTCGCGGTGGCGTCGATCTTGATCCGGCTGGCGGCCAGATCGGGGCGATCTCCCACCATAAAATTTAATCAATTGAAATTAATAATAATTAATACTTAAGTGGATAACCAACTCGGCTTCTTAAACGCTACAAGAACCCCCTCAACTCCGCCGGAATCGGATCGACAGGCGGCTCGTTCCCCAACTCAAACACCACCGCTGGCTCCCCCGGCCTCAGCCAGAACTGCACGAAGATTTCGCCCTTGGCCGCCACCAGATCGAGCCACGGCCCCAGTTCCTGCGCGCGGGCATAGCGCAGCGTCATGGTCTGGCCGGAGTAGATCACCGGCCGATAGCGGTCGATGTCGGCCACCGGCTCCACCCGCGCGGTCTGGATTTCCCCGCTGAGGTAATACACCCGGCGCTGGTCGATCTTGCCCAGCAGCCCGCGCAGCGACCGCCCGCGCATCTCCACCTTCACCGCCTGCACGGTTAGCGGCTCGCCCTCGATCAACCGGGCGCTGATCGGCAGCAGGTTGTGAAAGCTCTCGCTTTTCCCAACCGCTCTTGGATGCTCATCGGCCAGAATCACGAAGCCGCCCTTCCACGTCCCGATGATCGGAAAGCGGCCCTCGATCCGCGCCAGCGTCAGGTTGTCCGAGGCCACCAAATCCAGTTCATACCAATGGGTGCCGATCTGCCGTTGGTACTGCTCCACCGAAATATCAAAGCTCCGCACCACCGCTTGCAGCGCGTCGCGGAAGCCCATCCAACTGAGCGGATACAGCGCGACGGTCAGCAGCAGCAGTGCGGAGAGCAACATCATCTCCGCCTTGCTGCCCACCTCCAGCCGCCAGTTCCGGTTGCCCGGCGCGACGACGCGCACCGGAGACGGCCAAAACAAATCCGCGCCTCGCACGTTCAACATATCGATCCAGACGTGCGACCAAGTGCCGCCCAGCACGCACCAAAAGTAGAGCGGCCGAACCCACCACAAGGGCGATGCAATCAGCGCCACGACCAGCAGGCCCACGGCGGAATGGGTGATCGTGCGATGGCCGAAGCGCCGTTCCAGCGGCACGGACAGCCAGAACAACAGCCGGCCAATCTTGGACGTGGGCAAATCGACATCCGGTCCCAGCGACGCGACGGCCGCCAGCAGCCAGCCGACGACATCCGGTTTGTAGCCGAACAGCGTCGCCCCGCCCAGATACAGCACCGAGGCAAAGGCAATGTGGGTGCCGGAGGTCACGGGCTATCCCGAGTGCTGGGCGATCCACTCCTTGAGCGCCGCGTCCATCCGCCCCTGCCAACCCTTGCCGGTGGCCTTGAAGTACGCCACCACCTCGGGCGAATAGCGCACCGTCAATTGGGTCTTGCGCGGCTTCTGGCCGGGTCCGCGTGCCTGGCGCAGCGCGGCCAGCGTCGCCTGGACGCCGCCGCCTGGCGTGACCACGGCGCGGCTCCAATCGACGTGATCTTCCTCTCCAGCCACGTCAGGCGCGGCTTCCAGCGCCTCCGCGATGCACTCAGGGCTGAACGGCGGCAAAGTAGTTTTGGGTTTGGCGTTGGTTGGCATAGCGGCACGAAATTAGATGGGCGGCATGGGGCCGCTCGGTCCAGATCAGGAACACCACGCGCCCCCGCCAGAACGCCAGGCTTTGCAGCCGTTGTTCGCCGTAGGCTTCGCGGTCGTCTTCTACCGTGAGTAGCGGGGCGTCGAAAACGTCGTCCAGCAGCGCCAGATCGATGCCGTGCTTGCGGAGATTTTCCCGACGTTTCGGTTCGTCCCAGGTGATCATCAGCAAATTGTAGCTACTTTAATGCTGGTTTTGACCACGCCGCGACCGCTCATGCTCAATTGGCCTTCCCCGCGCCCTTAAACAGAAACACCCGCAAGCTGATGACCACCGCCGCGACCATGCCGGCGAAGATATACAACTCCGTGTCGCCGGTGCCGATGGCCAGATAGCGCGCCCCGACCACCGAGGCCAAGGCCACGATCATCACCGGCGTAAAGTCGAAATAGCGCACCCCCGCCGCGTGGCGCACCCCAATTATTGCCAATCGCGCTTTAAGTGTATTTCCTGCAATGAATGGTTCAAACAGAATACTACCCGAGCCAAGTTCCGGATTATTTCGGTGCGCTTCCAAGTTCACATTCACAGTTGCCCTGGGCATCTGGACCCGTACAATGGATAGGAACAGTCTTTGTTTCTCCACCCGGCCATACCATTTCGATCGATGTAGGGCACTCAAGCGTGGTTTGTAATTGAAGTTTGCCGCAAGGATTCACAGCTCCTCCGGCCATCTGAACCGGGGTACAAATGTATCTTACTATATTCGTTGCAGGAACTTTGAACTCTGATCTTTCTGGGTCAATCCCGATATCTAAAAGCCGTTCATTAATGAGTTGCTCATATAGTTTGCTGGCAGCGGCATCCAAATAGAGCCCTCCGCTACTGATACTCCCGAAACGTATTTCTCCGAAACTGGGAGAACTGATTAAAGTAGCAGCGGCAACAAGCATGGCCAGCAGAGATTGTCTTATCGCGATCTCCTTAAGATTCAAGTGGGGCGTGATTTCATTGAAACTCCATTACCGATTGGGGGACGACAACGGAGTTTCCATATCGTTAGCGACGAGATATATAGCAACAAGCGTGCCTACAATTATTCCAGAAATGTCTCCAAAAGATGTCGGTGACGTACCTGACGTGGAGAATGTTGGTATCAAAGTTCCGCATACAGGTACTGATTAAAAGTTAATTTAACAAGACCCTATCAACATCTGGAACATTGGGCCGCAGGGCTACTCACAAAGTGCGATTCCTTCCACGCGCAATACGAATGGAGCCCGGAATCCAGAGGTATGGCATTAGGACGAAGACACCGATTTTTTTATCATTTAGTGAGTTTCGCCAGTCGAGCGGGCCAACATGACGGGATGAGGTTCATATTGAACGATTCGAATTGACATCGCTCCCCGTTAATTCGCCCGCCCCCTTAAAGAGGAAGACCCGCAGCGAGATGACCACCGCCGCAACCATGCCCGTAAAGATGTACAGCTCGGTGTCGCCGGTGCCGTGAGCCGGCAAAACTGTCATGACAATGGCATGACAGTTTGCGATACTACTTTTTATTTGGTTGGAGAACGCTGATGTTGAACACCACCCGTTCCGAGAAACTGGATTTGCGGCTGACCCCGGCCGCCAAGCAGTTGTTGCACGCCGCCGCCGCCGCCGAACGCCGCTCGGTCAGCGAGTTTGTGCTAGACAGCGCTTTGAGCCGCGCGGAGGAAACCTTGGCGGACCGGCGCTTCTTCGGGTTGGATGCCGAGCGTTGGGAAGCCTTCCTGGCGGCGCTCGACGCCCCGCCGCGCCCGCTGCCGCGCTTGGAGCGGCTGTTTGCCGAACCCAGCCTGTTCGAGGGTGGCAAGGCTCCATGACCGCCTTTGCCATCGAGAAGCTAGCGCGGCGGCATTCGGTGGAATCCTTCGATTGCGGGCAACCTGCCCTCAATCGCTTTCTGGCCCGGTTTGCGCTCGCCAGCCAGCAGGCCAACGCCTCGCAGACCTATCTGGGGCTGGCCGATGGGGAGATTGTAGGGTTTTACACCTTGACCGTGGGCGAGGTGGCCTATACGGACGCGCCGGAGCGGCTGACCAAAGGCTTGGCCCGGCATCCCGTGCCGCTGATGCTGCTGGCGCGGCTGGCGGTGAGCGTGGCTTGGCAAGGCCGGAGCGTCGGGGCGGGGCTGCTCAAGGACGCGATGCGGCGGACGTTGCAGGTGGCCGAGATGGTCGGCATCCGAGCGCTGGCCGCGCACGCCAAGGACGAGACCGCCCGCGCCTTTTACGAGCGATTCGGCTTCATCGCCTCGCCCACCGATCCGCTGCATGTGTTTCTGCTCACTAAGGATTTGCAGCGGGTGGTGAGTATCAAAAAACGCTGATTACAGCGTATTACATCGATTGATTTTGAATGACGCCGCAGACTGCGGTCGTGGATCCCCGTGGATAAATTCCCTATTTTGTAAAATGAAAATAATGATTAGCTAAATTTTAAGTGTCCAAATAATTCCTTGACAGTGCTGACGATGCCGGTTTTCTTCTTTTCGCTGACGATTCCCTTCTCTGTAAAAAATGGCCCATAGTCAGAATCCGAATTAATGATATGCTTTGATAGCCAGTTTTTTAGGAAATGTAATAATTCAAAGCTAATAGATGTTTTATTATGATCTAGTTTATCTTCTAGCTCAATGATTTGATCGATTAGAATTGCATGTTCCTTGACATGCTCCTTATATCTAGGGTACTTAAAAATTCGCATTAAGCTTTCTTCAACTGCAAAATGCACCCTAGTATACTCTTTCAATTTTGTGAGAACTTCCCTGGAAATTATTGATCCTTTTCTATTATGAATGGCTTCATGTAATTCATTAATAATTTCAATTAAAGATTGATGTTGAGCATCTAGCTCGTCGACCCCAACGCTTAGATCATTAGTCCATTCAATAAATTTAGACATAATTACCTCGGCTGGAAAATTTCTTGAACGACGATTTCATTGTAGACTTGTCGATTGCGCACGAGTTTTATTATATAATTGAATTTATTATATTTTTAAGCCGGTTGTTTTCAGCAAGGTTCATTCAATTTAATAAATTGTATGCTGCGTTGCAGCATACATGCAATCGACTACGTCTCGTTATCATAGTGTACATATATTATATGTGTGTATATAAAAAAATACAATTTAAACGAACTTAGAGCAGATAATAGGTTCCGTTCACCACTGTAGGAGCAACCTAGGCGGTCAGTGCGGGTAGGGCAACCGTTCGGAGAGCTTTGAAGTTTGGCCAGCTGTTTGCCTAACGAGCGAGCCGGTTGAGCGTGGCGGGCGATCTTGCCGAGCTACTACGGGTATTTTGAGCCGCTGAAGGGAAATGAGCCGGTTGAGCCGATCGCGAGCAGCTACGCAAGGCCGAGGAGCGAAGCGGACTCCCCAGAAAGAAAAAGCCCGGTTGCTAGCGATGCTTGAAACTGGGCAGCAGGTCGTCGTGCACTGACAACCCAATGCCACCCGCGCCCAGCCAGCACCAACCCATTAACCGTCGCGTGTGGGTATTGCGATCGTCGTTGCTCTAGTCTGGGCCCATACCTGCGTCTAATAGCCAGGATGGTCCATTCGTCGATTGGTCCCTGACCGGCGCTCTTGGCCTACAAAGGACCCGGAGCAAATAAAATTAGCCGAGGATCGACGATCCTCTTCTCGACGATCTTTATAGTGCACGTAGTGACACAAACAACGAGGGGCTGTGCAGCTTGGCAATGGTAACTGTGGCGCTTGGCTCACCAGGAACCGCTTGGTCTTGAGGTATAAAGGCGGTTTGTTAGATAAAAATGGCTTGGTTTCGAGCTGCTGTACGGCATCGCAAGCGAGCGGAACGTAGTATCGGATGGCAACGGCTCGATATTGAGAATTTCTGTTTATTGGCTGCATCTTTAGGATCAAGGAGCATCATATGTAGGACGTAAGCTAAATGGTTTATTATCGCAATAGCTCACACATTAATTACATTCTTATGCTTTTTTTGGATACGGAAATGAAAAAATATTTTTATGTGATTCTATCACTTGTGTAATGGTTCGCACGCTAATTATTATGGGTGTTTCAGAGCGCTTATTATGCTGAACTATCCACGACTTATGAAAACTCGCTGTTTTCTTATACTGGCACTGCATGGGGATTACCCCATTACAACTACCCTGATCGCAAATCCCTAATGTGGAGAAAACCTGAAGACACTCCCCGCGCGATTTTTTTCGAATCGCGCTGAACCATCAGGGGGGCGGTGGGAAATCTAGAGTAAGCGTTTCTTTCTTGACGTTCTCAACTCTGGAGCCTTCGCCATATTGCACTCGCCTTCTCGCGTTTCCGCCCTTGCCCTTGCCCTGCTGGGCAGCAGCCTGTTCGCTTCATCTGGGGCTGGTGCTGCCGAAGTCGCCCCCACCGTCAGCGTGGGCTACACCATCCTCAACCTCTATCGCAGCGGGTTAAACGCCGTTGATGATACGTGCCCGATCCTTTCGCAGGCTGCTGATGGCAGCTTCGGTTGCACCACCGGTCGGGGCTACCCGCTCGTTGGTAAGGTGGTTGGCATCACCAACAACCTCGGGGCGGTGGTTGCCAACAAGATCACCTTCACTATCAAGGTTTCCGCCACGACTGAGGAGAGCTACACCGGTGCGATCATCCGCACCAACAATTTCGGTGATCTGTTCGCCGCCGGTACCTATGCCAGCAGCACGACCAAAATCTATTCCTTGGTCAACGGCACCACCATGCGGATTACCTACGTCGCCGATCCCTTGCCGTTCGCGGGCGACCTGCACTCCATCGGGGGGTGATCCCGTCAGCCGAGGCTTGGCCTTCAACCGGCTGGCCTGGCCAGGGGGCACTGATAAGTCGCTATCAACCGGCTATCTGCCTGCATCGAGCGTCGGCTAGAGTTGAGCGAACCGCCCTACTCAATTTTGAATTCCCCGGAAGTTTGAGGGTAGCGCCCGGCTGGGCGTGTACCAGACGCTCGGCCGGACTTCCCAAGGCGAACCCATTGTGACAGCAATGGCGTAGAACCTCAGCCGGTTGCGGACGGGTTCGCGCCGTTCGAGGTGGATTAGGGGTCATGCGCCCAGTGGCCAGTAGGCGCTGGTGCGGGTCCAGATCAGGGCGGCGATGGCCAGGGCCAGGATCGCCAGCAACCACCCCAGGAGATGATGGCGGCGTGGTAGCGGTTTCGGTGGTGTGAGGAGCTTCAACTCCAGGTCGCGCCGCGCCGCCGATTCCGATTCAAGTAACGCTAACAGCCGCGCCTCGCGTTCCCGACCTTCCCGCTCCCGTTCCAGCGCCTGCTGCTCCCGCTCACGGGCCTGATTTTCGCGTTCTTTGGCATTCTGCAACTGTTCTTTCAGCAGTTCTACCAAGGCGTTCTCAGGGGTACTGAATCGTTCTAAATCGTTCTTTTTCCTGTTCTCCGAACCGTTCTGCGGCGAGAACACCCGGAACAGTTCGCTAGGGTCGATCTCCCACTCACCCTTGCTGTTTCGAACCCCGCTCA
>JBAOHI010000095.1:0-9093 GCA_037045535.1 Candidatus Competibacter sp. | reverse complement strand
TAGCAGTATCGAAAACTTCCTTTGCTGCACCATCGTTCAACGCAGAACTAAGCATGACATTCGTATCAATAACAATATTTTCATTCTCCATAAATTATTAAACGTCCTTAAGTAGTTTTTCTAAAATATCGTTGGTAAGGCCGCGCTCGCGAGCTTCTTTTGAAGCTCTTTTCAAAGTTTCTTTTAACTCATTTCTCCTCCTATCTTTTTCTTCCTTGCTGACTTGAGAAATAGGAAGTTTAGTTTCATCAACTTTTTCATCTTTTTCCATTTTCCACTCCATCGCTTGGATGTTTTGAATCTGTCGTTGGTTATAACACAAGATTCTTGCCGTTTTCACCAATAAAATCGCGACCTTGTTGGAGTTGGACGGTAGGATTTTGGTGCTATCAGTTGCCAAACAAGCGATGCCAGAAACCGGGCCGGGTCGTCTCTGGCGGCGTTTCCGGTTTTTCTGCCTGTTCTTTCTTCTCGCGGCATCGGTCGCACACGCCAAGGCTGCCGCATTTGTAGCAGTAATCCCGACCGCATCTGGTGCAGCGGGCTAGGTTGTCCTCGTCGTAGCTCTCGCCGCAAAGTCCGCACGAGTCAAGCATGGTTCCTCCCTATCTCGGCCCGTCGCTTTTCCTGAAATGGGCATCCAGTAAATCGCCCATAGGGGAGCGTCCGCGCCCTTTGTGCTGGCGCTTTTCCTCCTCCTGCCTCTCCCGTTCCTTCTGTATCCGCTCCCAAAGGCTTTCTTCCGGCGTCTTGGGTGGCTCGGCGTCCGCCAAGGGCCGGGCCGGGGCTGGCGTCGGCGCTGGTGTGGCTGCCTTGGCCGTGAACAGGCCGGACAGCCACGCCTTGAAGCCGCGCGGCGGATAGGTGCGCGGGCGCGGCTCCCGGCGCTGGGTTGGTTTATCCCAGCGTTCCCGCCGCTCCTGCTGCCGTTGCAGTTCTGCCGCTAACGCCTCGGCCTGCTCCTTGTAAAGCAGGTGGGTGAGGTCGTGCCGCTGCTGGGTGTTAAACGCTCTCACGGCGTCGCCCCTTTCCAGCTTCGCCGCCTCCGTGAAGCGGCGTTGTTGCTGCTCCCGTTCCAACGCCTGCCAGTTCCGCAAGCGTTGCAACCGCTGGGCGGCGGCCTGCTCCCAACGGTCGCGCCGCTCGGCGCGGGGGCTGGCGTAAAAGCGGGGCGCGGGCGTGTGCAGGGCGGCGCGTTGGCTGGCCGTCTGCCACCATGCGGCGGCGGGGCTTTGCTCCGGCGCTGGCTTGGGGGTCGGGGTCTGTTCCGGTGTTGGTTCGGGTGTCGGCGGCTGGCGCTGGGCTTCGCCCTTGCCCTGCCGCTGCTGCCGCTTCCGCTCGGCCTGCCGCTCGGTGAGCAAGCGGCGGGCCTGTTCGATGTCGGGAACGTGCGCCGGGTCAAGGTCGCCTAAGCGTTCCCGCACCTCGCGGGCCTTCGCGCCCGTGGTGCGGCTTCCCAAGCTGTAAATCCCGCCGTGCGGGTCGAGAACCACATAGGCGCGGCGGTCGCCCTTCGCCAGTTCGTAGCCTTCTTCTTTCAGGGCTAAAACGAACGCTTGTCCGTTGGGGCTTTGCTCCCAAAGCCAGCGGACATGCTCCCGGATGTCGTGGACGTTCTCCCCAAAGCGCCGGGCCTGTTCGGTTTCCTGTTGTCCGGCGTTCGAGTAGTCGCGGGAGCGGTCGCGCTTCTGGCTGCTGACCTGCCGCAAGCCCCAATCCTTTTCCATCTCCCGCGCTAGGGTCTTGTGCTTCGCGTAGTTCCGCCATAGGTCGGCGGCTTTCAACGTGACCGGATGCACCCGGTTAAACACAAAATGCGCGTGCGTCGCCCCGTCCGGCTGGTGGTGCAGGATAACCGCTGCTTGGTGCTGTTCCATCCCGAACGCCTCGGCGTAACGGTCGCACGCCTCCCGCCAGTGGGAGGCGCTTAACCGCTCGCCGGGTGCGGCGCGCATTTGGACATGCAGGGCGTGGGCGTGGCATTGGCTCCCGCGCGCCAGCATGTCCATATCGAACAGGGCCGCCTTGAAGCTGGGGGCGTCCATGTTCCGCAATTCCAAAAGCTCGGCGTGTTCGTTTTTCCCGTCCATCAGATACCGCGCCAAAGCCGGGCCGCCGTGCCCTGCCCGCGCTTTGACCATCATCCGAGGGCCTGCCGGACTTTCTCGGCGGCGGCGCGGGTCGCGGCTAGGGTCTCCATGACCTCGGCCAAGGGCACGGGCTGTCCTTGGTTGCCCAGCCGGGCTAACTGGTTGAGGTTCGCGCCGACCTTGCCTAACTGCCCCAAGAGAATCGCCAAGGCTTGCACGTCGGGCGACGGGGCCGCCCGCTGCGTGCGCGGCGTCGGTGCACCTAGCAGGGTTTCCCGCGCATACCCGGACAGGCTCAAGCCGGTTGCGCGGGCTTTCGCCTCTATCGCGGCGCTCTCGTCCGGGGTGAGGCGAACTTGCAAAACCTTTGCCCGCTGCCGGGTCTGGCTGGCGCTCACGACAGCCACCCTTCCCGCCCTGGGCAACAGCCCAAGGCGGGGACTTTTCGGGGGGGATGCAACGGGGGGCGGGACGCCTCCCCTTGCCAAGTCGGAGGCAACCGGCGGGAGCCGGTGGCCGTTGGCGGTAGTACCGCCACTGACTTGCTCTGTCGCCTTTCCATGCTGCGGAGTGTAACCGGGGCCGGTGCTAAGGGGCAAGCGTTGCCGCTGCGGCGAGTCGTGGTGATGAGTGCGGACGTGACCAAGGGGGGCGCGCTGCTCCCCCCTGCAACCCCCCTCGGGATATTGGTCAACGTGCGAGTTGAACGGCGGGGGCTATCGGCTGCCGAACAGGCGACGCCAGAAACCGGGCCGCGCCGTCTCTGTCGGTGGCTGCTGCTGGTGGGTCAGTAAGGCGGTGAGTTTCCGGCGCTCGGTGGCTTCCTCGTCCAGTCGGCGGCGTAGGTCGTCCCGTTCTCCTTCAACCTGCCTTAAAAGCTGGCCCATCATGTCTAAGCGGGTGCGAAGCTCGTTTGTTTCCGTTGTTTCCTTGGCTGTTTCCCGTTGTTCACTGGTTGATGGTTCTTTGTTTACCGGCTTGTAAACCCTGAAAAGTTCGGCGGGGTCTATCTGAAAATGGCCTTGTTCGTCTTTTTTGGCGGATAGCTTGCCGTTTTTGATGGCCTTGAAGATGGCTGAACGAGTTAATCCGGTCTCTTTTGCGGCTTCTGCAAGTGTCAACACGGCGTTTCCTGTTGTGTAGTTTCAACACCTTGGAAACTGTTAACCACCCTATATTTGCGGGTCAAGCGATTTTCGAGCGACTCCCCCGCTTATCAAGTTGAACTCTTGAAACTTGAGAGTATAAAGTAGTATTTAATACTACCGACAGAGAAGGAAAACCCCATGCAACCCAACGCCGAAAAGCTCTCCATCACCCTGCCGGCTGAAATGGTGCGGCTCATCCGCGAGAAAGTGGACCGGGGAGCCTATGCCTCCAACAGCGAGGTTATCCGCGAAGCCATGCGGGGCTGGATGGAACGGGAAAACCGCTTGGCTGCTCTCGATGCGGCCATAGCCCGAGGCGTGGCCGACGCCAAAGCCGGACGGGTTCAAGACGTGGAAACGGTGCGGCAGGAGCTTGGAAAGCGGTTTGAGTCATGAAGGTTGTTCTGACCGAAGCCGCCAAAGCTGACCTTATCGAAATCGGCGAGTTCATCCGCGCCCACAACCCGAAGCGCGCGGCCAGCTTCGTGGCGGAACTGCTAAACCGCTGTGAAGCGTTGGGCGACATGCCGCGCGCCTTTCCCCTCATCCCGCGCTACGAGCAACACGGCGTTAGGCGGGTGGTTCACCGTGACTACCTCATTTTTTACCGTCTCGACGGGGAGCGCGTGGAAGTCCTCCACGTCCTCAACGGTGCAAGGGATTACGAAAGCCTGTTGTTCGACGGCCTGACCGGCGAAAACTAAGGGGCTGGCTGTCCTGCTGCGGGAGGTGTGGCTGGTCTGCCCTTCTCGCACGTTGCCCAATATCCATTTTCCGGGCCGTGGAGTGGTGGAAAGCCGTAAGGTGGGGGTTGTATGACCGGAAAAGCTCTAAGACGCTCCTGTGGCCTTCCTAGCGCGTCTGTGGGGGGTTTGGTACTGTCGGTGTCGCCCTCGCCGTTCCCTTGCCAAGCCTTCCGGCCTTTCCGCCTTCCGGGTGCTGGGGGGCTCCCCTTCCTCCCCGCTGGCGATTTTCTTTTTCCTACTGCCCGGCCTCTTGGCTGGCTCTCCAGTTGAAACAGGCTGCTGCGTGCAGCAGATTGACCCTTTCCGGCATGGCGACCCCAAAAGCCCGAAGCGACCCGCCGTCAAGGCTGCGCGAAGCGCACCGCGTAGCGGTTGCCTTGACGGCATAGGGGAGCGTAGGGCTTACCCTTCGCCACAGGACGGGAAAGGGTCTTGCTTAGGGTGTCGGTGCGGCTGGTTCTTGGTTACCGTGTGGCTGTTCGGGGTGGCGCTGCGCTTTGTCGGGGCCGCCTATTTGTTATATATATGTTATAAGATGTTATCGGAGAGGGATTTGTGCGATAACATATTGATTTTTAATGTTTTTATCGATTTGCGCTTCCCTCGCTATCCCGTGTCTTGTCCCTCGCTATCCCGTGTCTTGTCCCTCGCTATCCCGTGTCTTGTCCCTCGCTATCCCGTGTCTTGTCCCTCGCTATCCCGTGTCTTGTCCCTCGCTATCCCGTGTCTTGTCCCTCGCTATCCCGTGTCACACTAGGACGCACTGAACCGTAAGCGTCCGACCAGCGCCGCGCACTTTTGCAGTTTGGCGTGTGACAGTCTGGGGCTTAGGGGGTCTTGCTGGTCTTGGTGATTTTTTTGATGACGTGCTGTTGCTGGCCTTCGGTCATGTTGATGACAACCTCGATACCGTTCGGCTTGGCGTCATAGCTGACCAGAAAACCAACCCGCTTTAGCTCCTCATGCGCCCGGATAAGAATAGCTTTCCTGTTTTTACCCTCTAACCCCGCAATCTTGGCTAGGGTCTCGTAACGGTGCAAACCGGGGGCGGCGTGGGTGGAATAGTAGGCGTGTAACGCCTTGGCGGTTGAGTTTCGTTCGAGGGCGCGGCGCTGGTCTAGGTCAATCGCTGACCATAAACCGAAGCCGAACATAACCGCATAAGAAGGGTTGATGGTAACGTCATAGTGCTTGGTTATGTCGTCGCGGATTCCGCCATCAATCAATCCACCGAAATATCGCCCCTTGTCGTGGCAAAGCTCGACGGTTCCGCCTCTAAGACGAATTAAAACCGAGTGCAACCATTTATGGTCACTCTTTCCCGTGCATCGTCCTAATGCCTTGAGCATGGCATAAGCTGAAAATCTGACAGGCTGCCCAAGCGGGACTGCTTTAGCAAAATTGAGTATCTCAAGGTAAACGTCTAAATCTGATTGGTCGAATTGCTCGCCGGTAAACGTCACGTCCAACCCACCAACGGAATAAACCTTTTGCTCTTTGATAAACTTCCTTGTTTGGTTATTCAAAGCTGGAAACAGGGCGGAACGAAAAACGGCGTTCGGCGCGGCGCGTTTGTCGTCTGACCACGGGGTAAGAACCACAACCTTGTTGCGTTCGGCTATCAATTCGGCGCTTTTTTGTTTGGCGCGTTCCAGCGCATTGGGAAACTGTCTGTAAATATCGAGCTTCTTGCGCCGCTCCCGTTCGCGTTGTGCGGGGTCGGCTATCGCTGCAAGCTCTTCCTCATCAATCAATGGGAGTGGTTCGGGCTTTTCTTCCTCCCGTTCGTGCGGCGCTTCGGCGCTGCGCTTCTCGATGTTCTTTTTAAGGCTCGCCAAGGCAGCACCAAGGGGGCCGAACAACGGCAGGTCGGCGGGCGCGGCGGCGTCCGGTGGTTCCTCGTCGGCGGGTCGGGTCGTTTCTGCGTTCATGGCTCCCCCTCGGCAACACTCGCGGGATTCTGGCACAGGTGCAAGGTGTCACGAAAGCGGGAAAATGCGGCGCACGGGTACGGTGCGCCCTGAAAGTCTGTTGTTCAAAGCACAAAAGGCTGTTGTTAGCGTGACACCGGGTAAAATTGGCTTTTCGCCTGTCCGGCGCGGGCCGCCTGTGTCATGCCGTGCAACTCTTGTCTGGCGGGTTCCGGTTCGGGCACGCTCCCCCCTTCAAACGACAAAAAGGGGGCGGTATGGAAGTGGGTGACAAGTGGTGGTCGTGGTTCGGACTGCTGGCGGGGAAGTTCAAGGAACGCGCATGGCTGCGCTGGATTCTCCAGAACTGGAACGAGCTTGTGGCTTTTTATTGTTTTTGGGCCTGTCTTTGTTTCTTGTTTGTTGTCATCCATTCAATTTTCTTTGACCCTCATTCCTTCACGGCGGAAGGGTTGACGTTCAGGGCTGGGGGCTGGCTCGGGTTCCCAATGGCGCTTGGATGGGCCACGATAAAGGCGGCAGCAATGCCAATTGGCGTTGTTGCATTTGTCCTCTCGCCCATCCTCGTTCTTGTATTCATCGTCGGCGGATCGCTGTGGCTGCTCGGCCTGTTCCTCGGGTCGGTCGCGCTCGTCGGCTTCGGGCCGTTCGTTGTCCTGTTCGGGGGCCGGGCGTTGTTCGTCCGCAAGCTGGCCCGCTGGTTCGGCGAAGCTGACCAGAGGGAGAAAGAGGAACGGGGCGTGATGGCGGCGCTCGGCATGGGTGATGCGCCCGAAAGAAGCCTCGACGGCAAGGCGCGGTTGATGGGGCCGGATGAGTTCAAGACGTTCGCCTACAAGCCGCGCAAGGGCGCATCAACGCTGGTCGGGACTTTCCATGGGCACGGGCTATTTTATCCAACGGAAAAACACGTCTTGATTGTCGCCGGAACGCGCGGCGGCAAGGGCCGGTATTTGATTATCCCGAATCTTGTAAGCTACAAGGGAGCGGTGTTCGTCCTCGACCCAAAGGGCGAAAATGCCCAACTTACAAAACACGCAAGGATAGAGTTAGGCCCGGTTCTCGCCCTTGACCCGTTCGGCGTCTCGGGTCTCCCCTCGGCGCGGTTCAATCCACTGCGGTATCTGGTGGGGCCGTCCATGATTACCGACGCCCAAACCCTCGCCGATGCCCTGATTATTGGGGATGACCACTTTGCAAGCTCGGCGCGGCAACTGCTGGTCGGTCTCATGCTGTATGTGGTGACGGAACCGGCTTTGACGGTGCTGGGGTATGCGGGGCCGGTGGGCCGGGATTTGATAACCGTGCGGCGGCTGCTCATGCGGGACTTGCCCAAGACGCTTGAAAGCATGGCGAAAAACAGCGCTGAAAACCTTGAGGTTAAAACCATTATCGCAGACATAGGTTTTTGGGGCGGTGCAACGGCGGTTGATGAATGGTCGGGGATAAAAAACAGCGCAATCGAGCAAACAAAATGGCTGAACTCGCCCGAAATGTGCGCGGTGCTGGAAGATGGCGGAACGCAGGTTGATTTTGCGGATTACCTTAAAGGCGTGATGTCGGTTTATGTCTGCCTGCCTGCGCCGTATTTCGCCACGTTTGACAAATGGTTGCGCCTTGTCGTGGCGGCGGCGCTGGATGCCCTGACCAAGCGCCTAGCGCCGCCGCCCTTGCCGGTGCGCTTCGTGCTGGATGAAATTGCCCAGCTCGGGAACCTCTCGAAAATCGAAAGCGCCCTGACGCTCTCGGCGGGCTACGGGGTGCAGCTCTGGGGCATCTGGCAACATATCAAGGACATTGAGCGCTGCTATCCAAGTTCAGGCATTGGCGGCTGGGTGTCGTCCTCCGGCCTGCGGCTGGTGTTCGCTGTGCAGGATAACGAGACTATCCGCTATTTCGCCCAGATGACAGGCGACGCCATGACGGAAACCGATATAAGGCACCTTCCACCGGGGAAAATCCTCTGCCTTGTGGATGGCGCTAACCCGCTGTTGGTTGACCGATTCCAATACAATGAAGAAAAGAAACAGGAGCCAAAAGAGGGACAGGAAGCGCAAACGGCGGCTTAGGCGCGTGTGCAGGTCGGGGCTTTCGTGCGGCGGCTCCGGCGTGGGTGTTTGCGCTTCGGTGTGCGTGCCTGCCGCACAAGCTGGCGGGGTATCAACGCCAGCTTGTTGAAGGGGCGGGCTGCTGGCGCGGCGTCGGGTGGGACATAGCAGGGCATGTTCTCAAGTAGCGAAGCGGTAGGACAGAAGCAAAGCCAAGTTAGGGGGTTTCGCCCTTGCCGCGCAAGAGGCTTACCGCTAGGGTTTGTTGGCGGTGCAGCGGGGACGCGATGACCGCCAACGTGCGCCAAAACGCATGAACAAGGGGGCCGGGCTGCCTAAGTCCGGCCTTTTTGTTTTTTGGCGTGGGTGCTTTCACAATCAAACTATCTCTTGCTTTTCCTGTTGAAGTGACTGGATAACAGGTCGCCCATTGGCGAGCGCCCGCGCCCTTGGCTCTGGTGTTGACTCTCCGCCTGCTGCGTCTGCCTCTGCTGTATCCGCTCCCAAAGGCTTTCTTCCGGGGTCTGGTGAGCTGCTGGCTCAGCGTCCGCCAAGGGCCGGGCCGGTTGGGGCGTCGGCGCTGGCTTGGGTGAAGGGGTGGGCGCTGCTGCTGGCGCGGGGGCCTGCTTTGGGGATGGCTGCCGCTCCTGTTCGGGCTGCGCCGGGGCTTGCTGCGGCGCTCTCTGCTTATTTTCTGCTGGTGTGTGTAGCGCCGCCCTTTTTTGCGTCACCTCATACCATGTCAGGGCTTTTTCAGATTCTGGTTGCTTTGGTTCGGCTTGTTGTATGTTTTCTTGCGTGAGTTTTTTCTCAACCTGACGTTCAAGAAACTGTTTTGGACTAAGGATTTCAATCCCCTGATATTCTTTTATATCAAGCAAATCTTTGTCGCCTGATATAATGTATTTAGCTTCTCCTGATACAGCCAGCTCAAGAAACTTGTTGTCCTTCGGGTCTCGGCAAGCGTCTGTTGAATGGGTTACTTCTATAAAATCCGAGTTACTTCGGATATTATCTAAAATCTTATTGCGAATCTCTTCTGATAGATACTTGTCAAACTTTTCTCTCCAAATAACACTTTCAAGCTCGCTAAATGTCTCACGACTCTGTAGAAGATTATAATTGTCTAT
>JBAOHI010000094.1:0-283750 GCA_037045535.1 Candidatus Competibacter sp. | reverse complement strand
TGGTTGATTTACAAAGATCGTAGCAAATAGCTGCTCCAACTTCTTAGTGTGTTTCACAGATTCTATATTTGAAGCGACTATTTTGATGAATGAGTTATGTAATAGAAAAACCCCTCTGTCAGAGGGAGAGGGGTTGATGAAGGACTAGTTTTTTAGAGAAACCTTAGACGCTCTTATTATCTTTCTTGGATTTCTTTTCGGCCCTCTTTTCCTTCATGGTCTTGGTCGGCTTTTTTTTGGATTCTTTCTTGATATCGGCGTTTTTACTCATGATGCTCATTCCTCGTGTGATGGATTGAGGCGCAACCTGCGGGACTGTTTAGGCTACGATCCGGTCTGATCCATTCGGCGGTCTTTCGAAGGGTCGATTCCAGCCCGAATTTTAGCGGCCCGCATGCTCAGCTTTCCGCCTCTAGCAGCTTGCGAATCTCCTGCAGCTCTTGGCGTCGTGCTGCACTGACTTCTGGATAACGCAGATTCAGCTGTTTTAAGGTGCGGACGATAATTTCCGAGACCGTCAGCCGGGCGAACCATTTGGCATCGGCGGGGATGACAAACCACGGTGCCCACTCGGTACTGGTATGGTTGAGGCAATCTTCGTAAGCTGTTTGATAAGTATCCCAGAACGCTCGTTCTTTGACGTCGGCAGTCGAAAACTTCCAATTTTTTTCAGGTTGATCGATGCGTTCCAAGAATCGTTTCTTTTGCTCTTCCTTGGAAACGTTGAGGAAAAACTTCAATACGATGATACCGTTTTCAAACAGGTATTTTTCGAAAGCATTGATCTGTTCGTAGCGACGCTGCCAAATATTTTCGCGAGCCGTTGGCGGAATTTTTTGATGGTCTAGAAATTCGGGATGCACTCGCACCACCAGCACTTCTTCGTAGTAGGAGCGGTTAAAAATGCCGATCCGGCCCCGTTCTGGCAAACATTTCATGGATCGCCACAGGTAATCGTGATCTAGCTCCTCGGCGGAGGGTACTTTGAAGCTGAACACCTGGCAGCCTTGGGGATTGACACCAGACATGACGTGCTTGATGGTGCCATCCTTACCGGCGGCGTCCATCGCCTGGAAGACGATCAGCACAGCATAAGTATCCTGCGCGTAAAGAATATCCTGATATTCGGCTAGTTCAGCGATGTTCTGTTCTAGTTTTTTTTGCGCGTCTTTCTTGCTCTTGAAACTGGCAGTGAACGTCGGATCGTAATCCTTGTGTAGGGTGATCTTCTTGCCGGGCGGCACCATGATACGCTTCAGCCGCAATTCCAGCTCAGCATCCTCTGCAATCTGAACGGTGATCTTGCGATCCGCATCGAGTATTTTTTTCTTCATCGGTGGTTTCCCGGCGGGTCAGGCTGGATTGGACATTCTGGCAGCAGTCGGTGGGCATTGGACAAACTGTAACTCATATTTGAACGGAAGACGAAAAAGGGATTTTCAAAAGCTCCAACGTCCGTTCCGCCGCCAGCACGCCCCGATAGTTGGCTTCCTCGAATACAGAATAGCCGCTCAAGTCGGAATGAGCGAACAGCACCCGGTTCTGGGCCTGCAACAAACGTTGACGGGCGTCGCCCCAGACAAAGCCGGATACGGGCCGGACCATGGCGTGGCCCCAACGCATCAAATCAAGCCGGGTAACGAGCTGGCGGATGTCGGGGTGCGGTTTGGAGAGGTCACCTAGAATCCACTCCGCCCAAGTCGCCCAGGGGGTTTCCAGCAGGCGTTGCCGTTCCCGTTCCGGCGGGCCATCGCAGAGCGCTTGGTACCAGGTGAACACGGTTTGGTCCTGATGCGCGGTCCGTTGCTGGTGGGTGGCGACCACGTAGCCCAGCGCGCTGCTGTCGTACAGCACGTTGTCCCAGGATAAAGGCGCACCTCGACGCTCCTCGGGAAAGCCGCGCAGGCTGAGGTTGGCGACTAGCCAAGGGGCATACTGAAATTCGCCGATGGTGGCTGCCAGCTCGGGCGACAGCTCTTGGAATACCTTGCGCGCTTGGAAAACCGGCGCGGCCCAGATCACCGTCTGGGCCAAGCGGCGCACCGAGCGATTTTCCTGTGGATTCCAGGCATCGACGATGATTGCCCGGTCCAGTTCCGACAGCCGCCAAGCGAGGGCGCTAGTGACCAGATGTGGCCGCAGCTGTTCCCGCAGCCGCGCGACCAGCCAGCCGTTGCCTTCCGGCCAGGTCAACACATCGTCGCTGTCGGCGTCGCGAGCGCGTGCATCACGGCTGGCGAAGTAGTGGATCCCCATCCACGCCGAGGTTTGGTCGTGACGGCAACCATAATCGTCGCGACAAGCGTAATTGACGTGCCAGTGCAGCGGTTCGGAATCCAAGTCGTGTTGGAGCAAAAAATCGCGCATCGACAGTCGATCCAATGCCAGCAGGTCGGGATCGCGAGCGCTGAAGTCCAACGGAATGGCGAATGCCTTGCGGCCGTCCGCGCCACGCCGGCGTTGATAGCTGTCCATCAACTCCTCGAAGCGGCGGTATTGATCGAGATCCCGTTGCCGGACACCGATTTGCGGCCACAAACCCTCGTGCCAGACACCGTGCGCGTACAGCCGTTCCTGAGGCGCGAAGCTGATGGCGCGCTCGTCGTAATCCGGTTCGGCTGCGAACGGGTCGCCGCGCAGCACGCCGAAATCGGCCAGTAGTTCACGCACGGCGCGGGATTCTCGGGTAGGGAAGGGCAGGTAATGTGCACCCCAGGGATAAGCAGTGATGGCATTCGCACCGTAGCGGGCATTGCCGCCGACTTCGGGTTCCAACTCCAGAATGACAAAATCGGTGAAGCCGCTTTTTAGCAGCTTCCAGCCGGCGGACAGTCCCGCGATACCACCGCCGATGATCGCCACTGGAATCTTTAGGGTCTCGGTCGGCTGCGGGAAGTCGCCACCGCGCAGCCGATGGCCGATTCTATCCGATGCACCTCGGATTTCCCCTGCCGGTAGGGGCAGCGCTTCGGACATGTTGGCCTGCCGCCAGATCGGGATGCCGCCAGCCGCGACCGTGGCGGCGGCTAGCGACCCGAGGAACTGACGACGGCGCATCCGCCGGCCTACTCGATACCTACCTTCTTAGCGGCCTCCAAAACTTTCTCGTCGGCGTTGTTACCGCAATGCTCGACTAATGCCTGACTGAAAGTTTCGAGGCTTTTCCAGTTCAACTCGGTATCCCCGGAAACGCCGCTGAGGTAGCCGTCGATCCACATGAGGACCACTCCGGCGTCGTCGGCGGTACTGGTGGACAATTCCTTCAAAAATGCCCCGCAGGTGATCGATCCGAAATCGATGTTCTGCATTTGCGCTTTCTTGGCGGCGACCGGTCCCGATGCAAGCAGACTGGTGGTCAGGCACAGGGCAGCTATGGCAAGCGAATGCTTCATGAGGTTTCCTCGCTGGGTTACGATGTACGGACGGTTGGGCTGGGCCGGGCAGGGATGCAAATACCGGCTTTCATAGCCTAGCGAGTGGCAGTCGGGAAAACCATGCTTTATCGAATCGAAAATTACAAAATTGCTGAAAACCGTGATGTCGTCTGCGTTCTATTCAATACCGATCTGGATGTTATACCAATTAGCCGAATTGATATATTATTATCCTGAGAAAACCCCCGGCTCTGCCGGGGAGACGGTAGCAGTTTGACATTTACGGGAGTCCATCAGGGAAACTCTGTGTCGTGAGCCGCCAAGCACCACGACTGAGAGAATCCCGATGGACGAGTATGACAGCCTAAGCCACAGCAAGTGGGAGTGTAAATACCATGTGGTCTTTATCCCGAAGTGTCGTCGCAAGACGCTTTATGTCCAGTTGAGGAAGCACCTGGGGGAAGTGTTTCGAAAGCTGGCCGCGCAGAAGGAAAGCCGAATTGAGGAGGGGCATCTGCTGCTCGACCATGTGCATATGCTGATTGCGATTCCCCCCAAATACGCGGTGTCTCAAGTGATCGGGTTCATCAAGGGCAAGAGCGCAATTCACTTAGCGCGGGTGTACGGGGAGCGCAAGCAGAATTTTGTTGGGCAGCATTTTTGGGCGCGGGGGTATTTTGTCTCGACCGTCGGTCGGGATGAGACCGTGATCCGCGAGTATATTCAGTACCAAGAGCAAGAGGATCAGCGGCTGGATAATCTAGACCTCTGGCGCTGAGGCGCCACCTTTAGGTGGCCCAAGAACGTCAGGGCCGCGTTAGCGACCCTGGTTAGCCGCTTTGAGCGGCTCACAAACTAAAGCCCCCGGCTCTGCCGGGGGATACTTACTAGATAGTGTAGTCATGAGATAGGAAATATGAGAGGCTGATGTGATCGAAAGGGGGATCACATGAGCAAAGAGAGAGGATTAGCGCACAGACGGCACGATATATCTGACCGGGTGTGGGGTTTAATAGAGCCGCATTTACCCGGTCGGAGGGGTCAGTGGGGAGGGATTGCCGAGGATAATCGGCGCTTTATCAACGCTGTTTTCTGGATTTTACGGACGGGAGCGCCGTGGCGCGACTTGCCGCCGGATCTGGGCGGATGGGGAAACACGCACCGTCGGTTTATTCGGTGGCGGGACGCGGGCGTGTGGGAAAGGCTCTTGGAAGCGTTGATTGATGACCCCGATATGGAGTGGTTGATGATCGACGCGACCCATATCAAGGTGCATCCGCACGCTGCGGGGGCGGTTGGCGGCAACGAGGACATGGCGCGTACAAAAGGGGGCTCAACACCAAGGTACATGTGGCCGTGGATGCGACTGGTCTGCCACTCCGAGTGTCTGTTACAACAGGTACCCGTGCGGATTGCGCAGAGGCTTTGCCGCTGATCGAGGGATTGCAGGCCGATGCGCTGATGGCGGATAAGGCCTATGATACCAACGAAATTCTTGCTCACGCCGCCGCGCACCGCATGGTCCCCGTCATCCCGCCCAAGAAAAACCGCAAAGACCAACGCGATTACGATACCTATCTATATCGCCTTCGCCATCTGGTTGAAAACGCCATCCTGCGCCTCAAAGGCTGGCGCGGTGTTGCCACACGCTACGCCAAACGTACCTCTTCCTTCCTCGCCATTGTCCAAATCCGCTGCGCTTTCCTTTGGCTCTCTATCTCGTGACTACACTATTTAGGACTTACGCAAAAGTGACTTTACCGACTGACGGATCGTTTGCAACATTCACGGTATGAAAGCACCGATAACACGACTTGATTATTGCCAATATCTGCTGGTTAGCCAGATCAACTACACGCTGACGCACTTTGCTGACCACAGCGAGAAATTCAGTCACGATACCATCAATCGCTACCTGCGAGGAGAGCGCATCACGCCACGGCTGGTCTGGGAGAACGTGCGTGAGCAGGTGGTTGCAACCTCTCAGGGTTACGTGGTCTTCGATGACACGGTGCTGGACAAAAATGCTGCCTTTGCCATCGAGTTGGTACGACGTCAGTACAGCGGCAACGCCAAAGCCGTGATCAAAGGCATTGGGGTGGTGACCTGTGTCTACGTCAACCCGGCACTGGATCCGTTCTGGCTGATTGACTACCGCCTCTATGACCCGGCGGGCGATGGCAAAAGCAAGCTCGATCACGTGCATGAGATGCTCAACAACGTGGTGCATCAGAAGCGGCTGGTGTTTTACGCGGTGCTGATGGATACCTGGTATGCAACCAAAGAACTGATGCTGTTCATCGAGTCGGTGCATAAAACCTACTACTGTCCGCTGAAGGACAACCGCCAGGTGGATGATTCCGGCGGCCAGCGCCCTTACGGGCGCGTGGATGCGTTGACGTGGAACGCGGACGAGCAGACCCACGGCAAGCGGATCAAAATCAAGGGCTTTCCCAAAGACCGCCAAGTGCGTCTGTTCCGGGTTGAGGTGTCTACCCACCGCACGGATTGGGTCGTGACCCACGATCCCTCTCGGGACTCCACCCAGGCCACCCAAGAGGCGTGTGGCTTTCGCTGGAAGATCGAGCAGTTGCACCGCGAAAGCAAGCAGGTCACAGGGCTGGAACGTTGCCAATGTCGTAAAATGCGCATTCAGCGCAATCACATCGGCTGTGCCTTCCTTGGTCTGGGTCAGGCTCAAAGAACTGGCCGCGCATACCGGACGTACCGTCTATCAGCTCAAACATGGCTTGCTCGATGACTACCTCATTCAGCAACTCAAGAATCCATCGCTCAAAATGCGTTTTGCGTAAGTCCTAGATACTGTAGTCACGAGGTGTTGAGCCAGAGGGCGAGGCATCTGATTTGGACGGCGATGAGGAAAGATTTGCTGTTTTTGGCGTATCTTGTGGCGATGCCGCGCCATCTTTTGAGGGACAGGAACGCGTTTTCGACGAGGTGGCGGAGTTTATACAGATCTTCGTCGTACGACCTTGGGGTGACGCGGTTTTTCTTCGGCGGGATCACGGCATTCATCCCTTGCGCTGTGGCCTGCTCAAGAATGGCGTCGGTATCGTACCCTTTGTCCGCGATCAGATGATCGGCGTTGATCCCTTCAATCAGGCGGCCTGCCTGCGTGCAATCCGCCCGGGAACCTTCTGTAATAACGATTCTGACCGGCATGCCATGCGCATCCACGGCCAGATGTATCTGGGTATTGAGCCCCCTTTGGTGCGGCCCATGGCCTGGTTTCCGCCTTTGGCTCCGGCGGCATGGGGATGGACCTTGCAATGGCTGGCGTCGATCATCAGCCATTCGTAGTCCGGCTCATCGATCAGCATTTCCAGCAGCTTCTCCCAAACCCCCTTGTCCCGCCAGCGGATGAAGCGGCGGTGCGTGTTGCTCCAACCACCATAGCCTGGCGGCAAATCTCGCCACGGCGCACCCGTTCGCAATATCCAGAACACCGCATTGATAAACAATCGATTGTCTTTAGCGATGCCGCCCCAAACACCCTCACGCCCCGGCAGATGCGGCTCCAGCAAGGCCCAGGTTTCATCTGAAATATCGTGGCGACGGTATGCAGGAACCGTCTCTTTCATGGAGCCTCCCATTCTTTGACTCCATGATTCTCTCATATCTTTAATCTCGTGACTACAGTGCCTAGATGGAGAGAACTGATGCCGCCCCAACTGTTGGACCCGCGCCCGTATTTTGTCAACCTGCCCGATCCTCGCCGCGAGACTCAAAACAAGCTGCATAAGCTGCATGATATTTTGATGATTGTGTTATGCGCGGTACTCAGCGGTGTCGAGGATTAGGTGGGGATGGAAGCGTTTGCCGAGGAGAAGGAAGCCTGGCTGCGGGGCTTTTTGGCCTTGCCCAACGGCATTCCCTCCCACGACACCTTGAGCGATGTCCTGGGACGGATCGATCCAGGAGCCTTCCAAACGGCCTTTACCGCCTGGGCGACGGCGGCCTTGCCGGGCTTGGCCGACGAGCCGATCTGTGTCGATGGCAAGGCGATTCGGGGGAGTCGGGACGGCGTGAATCCGGCGGTGCATCTGGTGAGTGCGTTCACGGGCCGGGCGCGCTGGGTGTTGGCCCAGCGGGTGGTGGCGGAGAAATCCAATGAGATCACGGTGATCCCGGACTTGCTGGGGCTGCTCGATCTGCGTGGAGCAGTGGTGTCCATCGATACGATGGGCTGCCAAAAAGCCATTGTGCAAACCATCATCGATGCCGGTGCGGATTACGTCTTGGCGCTCAAGGATAACCATCCGGCCTTATGCGAGGACGTGCAACTCTGGCTGGATACCGAGGTGGCGCGCGGGCGCCTGACCGTGCTGGAAACGGTGGAGAAAAACCACGGCCGGATCGAGATCCGCCGCTATGCCCTCAATGATCGGATCGACTGGTTGGCGACCCAACCGGACTGGGCCGGACTCCAGGCGATCGGGCGGGTCGAGTCCACCCGAATCATCGGGGAAAAAACTAGGGCGTGTTATCAGTTACTTCTCTGATTCATGGCGGGATATGATGGTAATTCACTGTTCCCAAGCTGCGGGAGGGGCTCGTGCATGACGAAGAGACGTTACGCTTTGCGGGATGATCAATGGGAGCGGATCAAGGAGTTTCTGCCCGGGCGCGAGGGGCATGTTGGCGGGACGGCCAAGGACAACAGGCTGTTTGTCGAGGCGGTTTTGTACCGTTACCGGGCCGGGATCGCGTGGCGCGATCTGCCGGAGAGGTTCGAGGATTTCCGGGTTGTCCACACGCGTCACACGCGCTGGAGCAAAAACGGCGTCTGGCAAAGGATTTTCAAGCATCTGGCCGAAGACGCCGACAACGAGTACGCAATGATCGATTCCACCCTCGTCCGCGCCCACCAGCACAGCGCCGGGGCAAAAGGGGGGACCGGGAAACGGAAGGCATCGGGCGATCGAAAGGCGGCCTGACCACGAAAATCCACGCGTGCTGTGACGCGCTGGGCAATCCCACGGGCTTTCACCTGACGCCGGGGCAGGCTCACGATCTGGAGGGAGCCGATGCTTTGCTGCCCGGCATCCTCGCCGCCATTCGGGCGTTTCTGGCGGATAGGGCTTACGATGCGCAGGAGCGCGTTCTCGATCTTTTGCAAAAAGCGGGCATCAAAATCGTCATCCCTCCCCAATCAAACCGCAAAGAACAGCGCGAATACGATCAGGACCTGTATCAAGCCCGGCACCTGATCGAGAACTTCTTTGCCAAACTCAAGCAATATCGGGCCATCGCAACCCGATACGATAAACGCGCTCACAACTTCCTCGGCGCCATCCACCTCGCCGCCTCTGTCATCTGGCTCAACTGATGACACGCCCTAGCACCGAATGCCGCTACTTCCTGTGCTCGTTCTCGAATCGGGACCGGTTCGCGGCCATCGTGCGCGGCCACTGGGGCATCGAAAACCAACAGCACTGGGTCTTGGACGTGCAATTCGGCGAGGATGCTTGCCGGACCCGCAAGGACCATTCCGCCGAAAACCTGGCCCTGATCCGTCGCATGACTCTGAACGTGCTGCGCCACAATGGCCCACCGTGCGACAGCATCCGCCGTCGCAAACTCCGCGCCGCTCTCAACGATGATTACCGGTTGCGCCTGCTCCTCGGCCAGCCCAATCCAGCGACCACATAGCGCGATTGCCCTGAGAGAGGGAACCCATTACTTGATTATCTCTGTCGCATGGGGTCGAACGGTTCGCTCGCGACAGCGATGAAGTGTGATTGGAAAAAGGCGGCCTGTCAGCCAAAACGCCTACGGACAGGGAATCGAGGTAATGCAAGAAGTCTCTGCGACCGTTCTAGCCCACCCGATTCCCCATGTATGGTCCGTCCCGTGTGGTCAAGGGCTGAGTTCAGCTTAAAGTGAAAGAAGGTTGCGCACATGTATCCGGCCTCTGTTGGGCAGGAACCCCGGCCTTGATGGAAATCCGCGCACCCCGAGCCTTATCACAAACTGCGGCCTCAACGGCCAGTGGGTAAGCCAGGCTTTCGAGATGCCGGTCTGACCTGTTCACGCCATCGCTGTCACTCAACACCTTGCAACCTGAGGCAACTGACACACCGAAATAAGGGGGTTGTGGTGCCCGGGCGGGTTAACTGCCGTCCGAGTCAGGCGGCGACGGGAACCTGATAGGTGGTCCCCCGCGTCAGCACCGCCCAGGCGGTCCGGGCCATTTTGTTGGCCAGCGCCACGGCAGCCACCGGAACCCCGCGCCGCTCCTTGAGCGCCCAAACCCAGCGACTGCGCGGATCGTCATGCCGGTCGGCATAGCGCAGAGCGCCGTGGATGAACAAAGCACGGAGGTAGGCATCGCCGCGTTTGCTGATGCTACCCAGCTGCGACCGGCCGCCGGTACTGTGTTGGCGTGGGACCAAGCCGAGGGCGGCCGCGCAGTCGCGACCGCTGGCAAACTGACACCCGCCCCCGAAGGCGGCCACGAAGGCGGACGCCCCGAGCACTCCAATGCCAGGGATACTCCGCAGGCGCCGACACGGCTCCAAAGTTTGCGTCTGCTGTTTCAGCCGCTGTTCCAACGCCGCAATCCGTTCGTCCAGATGAACCCACTCCCGTTGGAGTTCCGCCAGCAGCTCGCGCCCCAACGCCTGCAACCCGCCATCCGCCGTTTCCAGGATCTCTGGCAGGCGTCGGCGCAAGGCCGTCGGTCCCCGGGGGACCGTGAGGCCGAATTCCAGCAACAGGCCACGGAGCTGGTTGATAATCGCCGTGCGCTGGGTAACGGCGCCCGACCGCAGCCGATGGAGGGCTTGCAGTTCCTGTTGGGCGATGGTCTTGATCGCCACGAACCGCATCGTCGGTCGGGTGACCGCCTCGGCGATCGCTTCGGCGTCCCGGAAATCGTTCTTGTTCGATTTCACGTAGGCCTTCACAAAGCCCGGATGGATCAAGCGCACCGTGTGACCGCAGTCGGTCAACACTCGCGCCAGGTGATGCGCGCCGCCGCAGGCCTCCATCCCGATCAGACACGGGACTTGTTGGGCCAGCCATTCCACCAGCCCGCCTCGACTGAAAGTCTTGCGCAGCACCGGCTTGCCTTGAGCATCCGCGCCATGAACGTGCAACACCGTCTTTCCCACATCAATTCCAATCACGCTAAGCTTCATGGTATCCGCTCCGCTCTTCAGTGACATACTCCATTTAGTCTATGCAGGCCATCAAGGCCGTGCAGGGAGCGGGGCGGACCATACCATTACAAGTCAGCCAGAGGGGATAAACGCCTGTTTGACGGCGGCGATCCCGAGAGCGAAGGCGTAGACTTTCTGCATACCCTCCCAAAGGGCTTTGGGGCCGGGGTGTCCGTCGCCCTTGCGGCCGAGGAAACCGCCGAAGCCGGCGATGAGCCGGGTCATGTAGCCCAACGGAGGCGGGCTATTCGGGGGCTTTTCCCGGTGAGCAACAATCCAGGCGGCCTGCCATTCCTCCGGATCGAAGACCACTTCACAGGACAAATCTGGGCATTCTCGTCCCCTGGGGACGAGATGGAGAATACGCCAGGCGATGACCAGATAGATCACCAGCGCCCGCTCCAGCCGCTCCAGGGTAGCGAGCTGAAGGCTCTCGACCCGACACCCCGATTTCAGAACGCGGAAGAAAATCTCCACCAACCACTGGCGACGATACCACTGGCGACGATACCACTCGCGACGATACCACTCGCGACGATACCACTCGCGACGATACCACTCGATCAACTCCACGACCGCTTCCGGCGTTTCGGTGGATCGGTTGGTCAACAACCGCCATTCAACCGGCTTTTCACCCGCCGGTGGATTCTCTTCCCGCGCCAGCAGGGCGGTCACCGTCACGGTCGGCACGCCCGTTCGCACGGGTAACGTCACGGTTTCCCGGTAGAGCGTCTGGCCGACTTGCCGGGCCGGGCGACCCGGCGCGGCGGGTAGAGTGAATTCCACCGCGCCCAGGGCCGAGGTTTGCTCGACCCGCGCCCAAAGCTTCTCATCAGCGTCCGTGTTGCGGTTGTGGGTGGCCCGTACCAGCCAGTCCGCCGGATAACCCCGCCGCGCGGCAGCGTCCATCAGCGCCCGTAAATCCCCTTCCCGATCCGCCCGATACACCAGCCGCGTTTCCGGGGTTTGTTCCGCCAGGTCAGCGACAATCTCATAGCCTTCCACCCAACGAACGCTTTCTTTGACCGCCGCCTCGCCTGTCGGCGCATGCGCCCACAGCCACGCATCCACCACGCCCAACGCCAGCCCTTGCGGCGTCACCACCAGGGTCGGATGCACGTACAGTCCGTGCTGGGCTTCGTCACTGAGCCGACCCCGCAATCCCCGGCTGTGAGGTGAAGTCCAGTTCCGTCGTGTCCTGAATGCATAAAGCCATTTCATGCCCCTGCATCCGTTCCGCCGTCCGTTGCGTATGGGCCTCCAGAATTTCCCGCCACTCCAACGCCGGGTTGTCCAACAGCCGGTAGGCCGCCTTGGTCTCCGCATACCCCCCGCTCGCTACCGGAATACTTCCCGTCGGCTGCGCCGAGAGCGCTTCCACCAGCCGGATCAATCGCTTCCTCCGCCGCGCGTCTCCAAGCTCCACTCCCCCAGTTCCCAGTCCACCCAACTCATCATCAATCCTCAAATACTTTATATACTACAGTATGTTAAAAGTTGTGGGGAATCGGGTGGCTTCGAGCCGGTGATGTCGAAACCCTTCATCCCGTCGCTATTACGCCAGTGGCGAATCGGCCCCCATGAGATCGATGCCACCGATGGTGGCGCGCGCCATCAAGCGCGATAAATATCGGCTGATCGCTCGATGCTGGCTATTCTCACTTGGGTCGGCCGCGACCTCGCGTTCGATCAACGCCGCGATCCGTGCATCTTCGTCAACATCGGCGATCTTCAACCGAGCGGCTTCCTGCAAGAGCAACTGCTTGGCGACCAGCGCCAGTTTGGCCGAATATTCGGCAATCTCTCGCGACGGCGCCGGATGATGTTGCATCTCGGCGTGAATTTCAGCATCGGTGATCTCGACGCCGTTGACAGTGATGGACATGAACGGTCTCCTCAGCTTAGAGGGGCAAAGGTACAAGCTGGAAGATGCAAGGTCAAAGGCGAAATCGCCTCACGGTCTTGCGCCTACGCCAACCACCTTACTTTGTTGTGTTCGACCTCACCCCACACTAAGAGCCTATCCGAATAACTCGGTGGCGCGGAAAGCGATGAGGCCACGAGCGAAATGTAAGAGCGCGATGTAGTTCGCTGGTTTTTTCTCCCAGCGCACGAGAAGGCGACGAAAGCGATTCAGCCAACGGTGGGCGCGCGCGGTCGATGGCTCAATCACACTGCTGTCATACAAGCATGATTTTGGCGTCGGGTAGGGCATGCGAATGACCTCGAGCGTTAAGATCGGCGAAGGGTATCCCGTGTAATAGTCTCGGGCGGTGGGGCGTCAAGCCAGCGCTGGCGGTGGGTGTCGCTGACCGGTACCGCCCGGCGCTGGCGGAGCCGTTCGAGTTCGGCGGAATCGGCCCAGACGATCCAGCGCCGGTTCGCCTCATGGCGACGGGCGATGACCCAGCCGCATTGAATCCAATGGTGCAACGTGGTGCCGGGCATGTCCAGGGTGCGGGCCAGATCGGCCAACCACCAGTCGTCCGGCGGGAGCGGGGCCGCGCGTCGGGGGCGTGGCTGGCGGGTACCCAGTTGCTGGAGCAAGGCGCGGATCGTCTCGGGACGGAACCGTTCGGCGGTTTTCGGCGGATGATAGCCTTCCTGCCGCAGGCGGTCGGCGATCGCTGGGGCTTTATAGCCCTGTTGCGCTAACTGACGGACGCGCGCGCAGAGTTGGGGGTACTGACTGAGGTGTGCCAACCGGCCCACCGGGTGAATGACGACCCCAGTGGTTTGATGGCCTCCCGCCCACCGCAGGGTCACATGCAGCCGTTCGCTGTGGCCCTCGTTCGCGACGTCGATGTGCTCGATCACCTCGCGGATCAGCGTCTTGCGTTCCACCGCCGTCGTGGTGGGCGCCTGCCAGAGCGCCGGCAGGTCCTGCGCGAGCTGGCGGACGGCTTCCCGTTCGGTCGCCGACAGCGTCGGCGGTTGCTGGGAGCAAAAGCGCCGGTAATCCTCTTGCAGGCGCTGCTGGGTGGCCAGCGCGGCCTCCCACTCCTGGGCCAACGAGCGCGCCACTAGCCGGTTTTCCGGCTCGCACAGCCGGTAGTGACGGGCGGCGCGGTCCGCGGCAAACGCCGCGCGCTCCAGCCGTTGCCGCCACAGTCGATCAAGCGCCGCCCGTTCCTGCTCCAGGTGGGCCGCCGCCGCCAAGGAGCACTCCAGCGCCGCCGGCGCCAGCGCCTCAAGGACCTGCCGGCTGACGAACGCGTCCAGGGCCGGCCCCGGCAGATACTGGCAAGCGGGTTCGCCGTAGTCGGTCGACCGGCGACTGCAGGTGTAGCTGTGGAGCGGCGGGGTTCCCCCATAGCGCACGAACATCCGAGCGCCACAACGGCCACAGACGAGCAGACCGGCCAGCAGCGCGGCACCCGGCCGCGCCGCCCCGCGCGCCTCGGCCCGGGCCCGGTTCGCCGCCAGTTGCGCTTGATGGCGTTCGTACTCCGCCCAACTGATATAGGCGGGCACGCGATCCGGAATCAGCACATGGTAGCGTTCGGGTCCGCAGGTCACCCGCCCCGTGCGCGGGCGGCCGGGCTGGTGCTTGCGCGGGTCCACCTGCCGGCGGCCATAGGCGTAGGCGCCCGCATACATGGGATTTTTCAGCAGATTTTGCAGTGTCATCCGGCTGGGGCGGCGCCACTCCAGCGTCCCTTTGGCGACGCCTTCGCGAACCCGTACCCCCAGGCGGATGTCGTGGTGGAGCAGGTAGCGCAGCAGCGCATGCAAGGTGCCCAACTCGCCGAACTGGTGGAAGATCAGGCGCACGACGTGCTGTACCTGCTCGTCCGGGTCGAAGCCCACCTCGCCCGAGGGGTGGCGGACGTAGCCGATCGGCAGGGCAAAGGCCAACTCGCCCCGGCGCGCCTTGTTCAGCTTGCCGTGGTGCAAGCGTTGCTTGAGGACATGTAGTTCAGCTTCCGACATCGTGCCTTTCAGCCCCAACAGCAAGCGATCGTTGTACTGGCTCGGATCGTAGACTCCATCGAGATCGGCAATCAGCGTCCCAAACAGGGCGCAGATTTCCAGCAGTTGATACCAATCCTTGGACGAACGGGCCAGCCGCGACATCTCCAAGCCCAGGATCAGTCCCACATGATCCAAGCCGACTTCGCTGACCAGCCGGCCAAAGCCCGTCCGGCCCGCCGCGCTCGCGCCGGATTTGCCCAGGTCGTCATCGATGACCAACACCCGGCTCGCCGGCCAGCCCAAGGCCGCCGCCTGGTTGACCAGGCCATACTGTAAGCGGGTGGACTCTTGATGATCCAGCACCTGCTGAACGGTGGATTGGCGCACGTAAACCACCGCCAACCGCTCCAGATGCCGCGACTGAATCTTCTCCGACCGCCACCGCGGCGCCCACTCAACCACCGGTTGCGGAACCATTACGGTTCTCCTCCGGTCGCGGGCGGGCGGCGAGCCACCGTTCCACCAGCTGGCTGAGCAGCGTCACCACCCGTTGTCGGCTGGCCGGCGGCAACTGCGACCACACCGGGAGAGGTTGGCGGGTTATAGGCGGGGAGGAACCGTTTGGGTCGACATGGGGCACCTTCCTCTTCGGGCAAGCAGGGAGCGGCCCGCAACTTGCCAACCACCTCAACAAGTTTCAGCAGGGCCGTGATGTCAATGATGGGACAATCGGAACTTGATGCTTCTATGAGGGCAGTGTGGTTGGGTGATATCCACCACCCAACGTCGGGCACGGAACCCGGCATCGCGTTTGATCGAGCGGGCTTCTTCGCCCCGGCTGCGGATGTGGGCGGTGAAGCCGAACTTGGCCACGAGGTCGCGAACCTCCTGGTAGTCGTAGCCTTTGTCCAAACACAGCCCTTGGGGGTGTTCGGCCGTGGGTTCGGGGCGCGGCACCACCCCGCTTTCCAGGGTTTCGCGGGTCAGCTCCAGGTCATGCCGGTTGGCGCCGGCCACCGCCAAGCCAACCGGCACGCCGTGCCCCTCGGTCAGCAAGCTGCGCTTGACTCCGGCCTTGCCGCGATCCGTCGGATTGGGGCCGGTTTTTTCCCCCGCCTAGCAGGGCTTTAGTCATCGCCCCGGCCAGGCTCCGCCACGCCCAGTCGATCCCGCGATGCTCGTCGAACCGCCCGACGCCCGTTTGCCAAAACGCCAGAAAGACCTCCGCTTTCGCCCACGCCTGGAACCGGTCGTGAGTGGTCGAATGGGCGACGAGCTCGGTCTGATCCAGGGCTTGCCACTGGCAGCCCGTGCGCAGCACGTCGAAGATCGCGTCCGCGCAGGCCCGGTCCGGCCGGCGGGGGCGACCGCCGCCAAAACGGTGCGTGTTCGCATGCGCCGGCAGCAAGGGTTCCAACACCGCCCAGAGTCCATCCAAGACCCGAAACCCCGTGGTTGGCCGGTTGTTCGGCGAGCGCGCGCGTTCGCTTGGCTCTCGGTTCTTCGCTCATCCGCTCATTACTACCCTTATTCGGATAGGCTCTAAATTCATCGGCTCAATATGGCAGGACGATCGCGCTATGAGTGGTATTGACAGGAGGTGGATTACCAGGATAACGGGATAGGATGGATTAGATACTGTAGTCACGAGGTGTTGAGCCAGAGGGCGAGGCATCTGATTTGGACGGCGATGAGGAAAGATTTGCTGTTTTTGGCGTATCTTGTGGCGATGCCGCGCCATCTTTTGAGGGACAGGAACGCGTTTTCGACGAGGTGGCGGAGTTTATACAGATCTTCGTCGTACGACCTTGGGGTGACGCGGTTTTTCTTCGGCGGGATCACGGCATTCATCCCTTGCGCTGTGGCCTGCTCAAGAATGGCGTCGGTATCGTACCCTTTGTCCGCGATCAGATGATCGGCGTTGATCCCTTCAATCAGGCGGCCTGCCTGCGTGCAATCCGCCCGGGAACCTTCTGTAATAACGATTCTGACCGGCATGCCATGCGCATCCACGGCCAGATGTATCTGGGTATTGAGCCCCCTTTGGTGCGGCCCATGGCCTGGTTTCCGCCTTTGGCTCCGGCGGCATGGGGATGGACCTTGCAATGGCTGGCGTCGATCATCAGCCATTCGTAGTCCGGCTCATCGATCAGCATTTCCAGCAGCTTCTCCCAAACCCCCTTGTCCCGCCAGCGGATGAAGCGGCGGTGCGTGTTGCTCCAACCACCATAGCCTGGCGGCAAATCTCGCCACGGCGCACCCGTTCGCAATATCCAGAACACCGCATTGATAAACAATCGATTGTCTTTAGCGATGCCGCCCCAAACACCCTCACGCCCCGGCAGATGCGGCTCCAGCAAGGCCCAGGTTTCATCTGAAATATCGTGGCGACGGTATGCAGGAACCGTCTCTTTCATGGAGCCTCCCATTCTTTGACTCCATGATTCTCTCATATCTTTAATCTCGTGACTACAGTGCCTAGATGGAGAGAACTGATGCCGCCCCAACTGTTGGACCCGCGCCCGTATTTTGTCAACCTGCCCGATCCTCGCCGCGAGACTCAAAACAAGCTGCATAAGCTGCATGATATTTTGATGATTGTGTTATGCGCGGTACTCAGCGGTGTCGAGGATTAGGTGGGGATGGAAGCGTTTGCCGAGGAGAAGGAAGCCTGGCTGCGGGGCTTTTTGGCCTTGCCCAACGGCATTCCCTCCCACGACACCTTGAGCGATGTCCTGGGACGGATCGATCCAGGAGCCTTCCAAACGGCCTTTACCGCCTGGGCGACGGCGGCCTTGCCGGGCTTGGCCGACGAGCCGATCTGTGTCGATGGCAAGGCGATTCGGGGGAGTCGGGACGGCGTGAATCCGGCGGTGCATCTGGTGAGTGCGTTCACGGGCCGGGCGCGCTGGGTGTTGGCCCAGCGGGTGGTGGCGGAGAAATCCAATGAGATCACGGTGATCCCGGACTTGCTGGGGCTGCTCGATCTGCGTGGAGCAGTGGTGTCCATCGATACGATGGGCTGCCAAAAAGCCATTGTGCAAACCATCATCGATGCCGGTGCGGATTACGTCTTGGCGCTCAAGGATAACCATCCGGCCTTATGCGAGGACGTGCAACTCTGGCTGGATACCGAGGTGGCGCGCGGGCGCCTGACCGTGCTGGAAACGGTGGAGAAAAACCACGGCCGGATCGAGATCCGCCGCTATGCCCTCAATGATCGGATCGACTGGTTGGCGACCCAACCGGACTGGGCCGGACTCCAGGCGATCGGGCGGGTCGAGTCCACCCGAATCATCGGGGAAAAAACTAGCACCGAATGCCGCTACTTCCTGTGCTCGTTCTCGAATCGGGACCGGTTCGCGGCCATCGTGCGCGGCCACTGGGGCATCGAAAACCAACAGCACTGGGTCTTGGACGTGCAATTCGGCGAGGATGCTTGCCGGACCCGCAAGGACCATTCCGCCGAAAACCTGGCCCTGATCCGTCGCATGACTCTGAACGTGCTGCGCCACAATGGCCCACCGTGCGACAGCATCCGCCGTCGCAAACTCCGCGCCGCTCTCAACGATGATTACCGGTTGCGCCTGCTCCTCGGCCAGCCCAATCCAGCGACCACATAGCGCGATTGCCCTGCTCAATATGGATTCCAGACTGTTGAGGACGGCTCGCCCCGATGGCGGTCGGCGGCTACACTGAACGGGTTCTGAGCCACTGCGACCGAAAGCCCCCCGACGATGATCAACCTTCAAAACCTGTTGGATGATGTCCGGTGCTATGAAACCATTCGCCAGCTCCGCTGGCCGGACGGGGTCCACTGTCCCCACTGTAGCATGGCGGAAATCACGAAGCAGGGGCGGGATACGACCCAGCCGGCGCGGCAGAAATATCGCTGTGAAAGCTGCCATCGCCACTTTGATGATCTCACGGGTACGGTGTTAGCGGGGCATCATCAACCGCTGCGGGTTTTGATTTTGTGCCTGTATTTCATGTGGTTGAATCTATCTAACGCCCAGCTCGCCCACGAGCTGGGCTTGAATTCGAACGATGTGCAGCGGATGACCGAACAGCTCAGGGAAAGGATCGTCGCCCACCGGCCCGAACCGGTCCTGTCAGAGGACGTGGAATGCGACGAGGTCTACGTGGTGGCCGGTCATAAAGGGTTTCCGGAGGCGGTGAAAAAAAGGCCGCTGGGGACGTCGGCGCCGGTTGAAGGGGGCGCGGGGCCGGGGCACCTTGGAGAAGGAAAAGCCGCCCATTCTCGGCATGATTCAGCGCGGCGGCGCGGTGGTCGTCCGGATGCTGGAGAACGTCCAGCAAGCCACCATCCGTCCCCTCATCCAGGCGTTTATCGCCCCGGGAACCCGGGTTCATACCGATAATACGCGATCTATAACCCATTGAAGGATTGGGGCTTTGACCATCACACGGTGTGTCATAGCCAGGGCGAATACACCCGTAACGAAGATGGGGATGGCTTCCATGAGATCCATGTCAACACGGCTGAGGGCTTCTGGTCGCTGCTGCGAAAAACGCTCATTCCCCCCGCCGCTTGCGGCGGGGGGAATGAGCGATCTGGGTAGCGGGCTCCATGCCCGCTACCCAGATCAGTTCGGTAAGGGCTACAGTAGCGATATGGTCCTCCGGCGCACACCCCATGCGGTCTACGACACCCTGTACCATCTGGTTTGGTCGCCCAAGTATCGGCGGGATGTCTTGCAGGGCGAGATCCAACAGCGGGTACGGGAACTCTTTACCGATATTGCGGAGCAATAAGTACCTTATTCCATTTCTATATCAATCATAAAATAATAACCACACCCCAAGCGAAGGAGGTGTGGCGATGGGACGACGAGCGAGCGGTGGTAAGTTTCTGGAGCAGGCCAAGGCGTGCTTGGCGGAGGCCCGGACGGTTGAGGCATTGAGACAAGCGCAGGCCGTGGTGTTGCCCTTGGAGTTGGGCTTGTCGCTGGAACAAACGGCGCAAGCGATAGGTGTGTCAGTGGGTTGGGCCTGTCAACTCCGAACGCGCTTTGTCCGCGCCGGCGGCGTTCCAGATAGCGGTCGGGCGAGGAAAGGTGGGCGCCGGCACGAGAACATGACGCGCGACGAGGAAGTGGCCTTTCTGGCCCCGTTCTTCGAGAAGGCCAAGGCGGGCGGCATCCTGGTGGTCGGCGAGATCAAACGAGCGATGGATGTCCGCCTGGGGCGCAAAGTCGCGCTGGCCTCCGCCTACAACCTGTTGCACCGTCATGGCTGGCGCAAGCTGGTTCCAGACCAGCAACATCCCAAAGCCAATGTGGCCGCGCAAGAGCACTGGAAAAAAACTCCCCGACATCCTCGCGGAAATCGACCAGCAGTGGCTCAGTGAAGGACCCATCCGACTGATGTTTCAGGACGAGGCACGCTTCGGGCGCATCTCGGATACCCGGCGCTGTGGGTGCCCCAAGCCCGTTCGACCCCTGTGCCAGGCCATGGTCGTGCAAGAATACACGTACGCCTATGCGGCGGTCTCGGTGACCGACGGTCAGCTGGATACCCTGATTCTGCCCCGCGTCAACTGCCAATGCATGCAACTCTTCCTCGACGAGGTGGCCTCCCGCCATCCTGGCGAGCGGATCGTCATGGTGCTGGATGGCGCCGGTTGGCATCGGAGCGACTCCCTGGCGCTAGCACCCAATGTGCGCTTGCTCAACCTGCCACCGTATTCGCCCGAACTCAATCCGGTCGAGCATCTTTGGGATGACCTACGGGAGAAATCCTTCCACAACCGCCTCTTCGAAAGCCTGGACGCGCTGGAAAATCATTTGGAAGAGGCGCTCCATGCGCTGGAACTTGACCCTCACCGCGTCCATTCCATCGTCGCTTGGCCCTGGATTATAGATTCACTATAGAATTCGAAATGGAATAATCACAAATTTACAGGTACTTTGATGGTTTGTTATACTGGCGGTATTTTGGGCAGTTGCGGATGTGATATTGCCATGAAGTTCATCAAAGCGCTCAGTGAGGTGGAGGTATTGACCTTGCGAACGGCCCAGCGGGATGGGCCGACCCCCCGAATGCGGCAGCGGGCACTAGCGGTCTTGCTTTCCAGCCAAGGGCTGCGTATTACGCAACTGGTGGCGGTTTTGGGGGTGGATCGCGATACGGTTTCGGTGTGGTTGGACGCTTGGGAGGCGCGCGGTCTTCGGGGCTTGTACGATGGGCCGCGCACAGGGCGTCCGCCACGGTTAGCGGCAGCGGACCGACAGTGGTTAAGTGCACAGCTCTGCGAGCAACCCCGGCCATTACAGCAGGTTCGCGAGCGGTTGCGGGCGGCGCGCGGCAAGGTGGTCAGCGTGCAGACGCTCAAGCGCGCCTTGAAAAAAAAGGCTTCGTTTGGAAGCGGGCGCGGCGCGCGCTGACAGACCGACGCGACCCGATCGCGTTTGCCCGCGCCCGCCGGACGCTGACCGCTTTGGAGGCTGAACAGCGGGACCATCCATCCTTGGCGGTGTTCTACTTCGATCAAGCCAGCGTGCAATCCTGCCCGTGCGTGCCGTACCGCTGGCAACCGCGCGGCCAGACTTGGCGGCTGCCCGCCCACGAACGCAAGCGCCTCACGATCATGGGGTTTTTCAGCCGCGACCACACCCACGACTTGCACCTGCTGGAGCAGCGTGTAAACAGCCGCACCGTCATCGACCTGATCGATGGGTTTATTCGGCGGATGGCCCATCCGCAACGGTTCACCCTCATCGTCTTGGATAATGCCTCCATCCATACCAGCGCCCTCTTCAACGCCCAACTCGATCGCTGGTTACGACAGCGGGTCATCGTGTGTTGGTTGCCCACCTATTCACCCGAGCTGAACCGCATCGAAATTCTGTGGCGCAAAATCAAGTACGAATGGCTGCCACTGTCCGCCTTCGGCTCCATCCAAACAATCAAGGCTCAATATGGATTCCGGACAGTTCGCCTGGTTACGCCACCAGCAGTTCCAAGAGAAGTCTGAGCAGGCTCTTGCCCCGGATCCGGACGTTATGCACGAACTGAAAGAACCCCAAGTAGAGCGGCAGTTTCTCTTGCGAAATGCCGCGATGGGGTCGCAACCAGGAACGCAACAGGGACCAGAACCCCTCGGCGGTGTTGACATGGACCTCATGGAAGCCGTCGCCGTCCTCATCACGGGCGTATTCCCCCCGGCTGTGGCAGACCGTCCGCTGATCGAATCCCCAGTCGGGCAAGCGGTGATCAATGTCGTACTCATCGGTGTACACCCGGGTTCCCGGGGCGATGAACCGCTCGATCAGCGGACGGATCGTGGCCTGCTGGACGTTTTCGAGCATCCGGACGACGATCCCACCGCCCTGCTGGATCATGCCAAAGACCGGCGGCTTTTCGCTCGCCAGGGTGCCGCGCCCTCGCGCTCCTTTCAGGCGCCGCCGCCGGCCTCTCCGGCCCTTTTTTCACCGCGTCCGGATGTCCCTTATGGCCGGCTACCACGTACACCTCATCGCATTCCACCGTCACCCGACTAGAACCGGTTCCGGCTGGCGGGCGACGATTCCGTTCTCGCAAGCTGCTCGGCCATCCGCTGGGCGTCGTTTGGATTCAACGCCCAACTCCTGGGCGATCTGCGCGTTGGACAGGTTCAATCCCATGAAATACAGACACAAAATCCAAACACGCAACGGTTGGTGATGGCCAGCCAGCACCGTCCCCGCAAGATCGTCAAAGTGGCGATGGCAACTCTCGCACCGATATTTCTGCCGCGCCGGCTGGGTGGAGTCCCGTCCTTGCTTCGTTATCTCGGCCGATTCGCAGCGCGGGCAGCGTACCCCCATTGGCCAGCGCAAACTGCCGGACCGTTTCGTAACACTTGGCATCGTCCAACAGGTTCTGGAGGTTGATCATCGTTAGGGCAAACTTTCGATTGCAGCAGTTCCGAACGCGAGCAGTGTAGCCATCTCCTCCGCCCCTCGCGAGCCGTTCGTAACTGTCCGGAATCCATATTGAGCCACAATCAAAACCGCCCTCGGTGACATCATCAATAACATCGGATTAAAATACCGTATAAATTTTGGTTAGGTACTTATTATTATCGTGAAGGGAGTGCTGCAAGAAACTTGATAAGTTCGGCTGCTACTTTCTCTTGGCCTTGGGTATTAAGATGGCCACGGTCAGAAGTTAATGCCGGATTTAGCACCTCAATTGGTCGTCCTTCATATTCGTAAGCACCGGCATCTTCAGCTTCAATTTTCGCCAAGTCGAATAGGCGCCCCTGTTGACTGTAACGAACCCGCAAAATCTCATTGAATTCTTGCCGGCGGGCATTATCAGCGTAACCGCTTGGTGTACGCCCCAGCAAACGCTTAATCCAAGCCTTGAGGCCAGTAGCCTGTACGATAGTGAGAGGTACAGTGACTGCAACGAAAGTAGTATGGGGGAACTTTTGGTTGAGGTGATCCAACATTGTGCTGTACTGCTCGGCGAGCTGTCTCGTATTAGTGTTATCGTTGATATCGACATAACAGAGTTTCATCAAGGCAATATTGGTACCTTGCATTATACCCTTATCCAAAGTACTGACAAAATCTGCAATCTTGGATAGAGGATCCTCATTTTGGCCAACGGAGAAATGGATGATATTGGCGTCTGCTGCTAGCTCGCGCGATTCTATAATTTGTAAAGAAATTCCAGCTTGTGCTGTTAAGGAGCGTATGCCATTGAGGATATTCCGGCCTACCGACTGGTGGCCAAATATTATCCGTTTTTGCGCTAACGCCTGCCATTCCGCAACACTAACCTGCGCGATAGATACCATCACCTTATCCTCATGATTCGTTTCACCGCACCCTAGTAGTGCAAGTACCATGGCTGCTATCAGCCACCCTCTACACATTGCTATTATTAGCATACATTTTCTCCAGTTATTTTCGTTAGGCTCAATATGGATTCCGGACAGTTCGCCTGGTTACGCCACCAGCAGTTCCAAGAGAAGTCTGAGCAGGCTCTTGCCCCGGATCCGGACGTTATGCACGAACTGAAAGAACCCCAAGTAGAGCGGCAGTTTCTCTTGCGAAATGCCGCGATGGGGTCGCAACCAGGAACGCAACAGGGACCAGAACCCCTCGGCGGTGTTGACATGGACCTCATGGAAGCCGTCGCCGTCCTCATCACGGGCGTATTCCCCCCGGCTGTGGCAGACCGTCCGCTGATCGAATCCCCAGTCGGGCAAGCGGTGATCAATGTCGTACTCATCGGTGTACACCCGGGTTCCCGGGGCGATGAACCGCTCGATCAGCGGACGGATCGTGGCCTGCTGGACGTTTTCGAGCATCCGGACGACGATCCCACCGCCCTGCTGGATCATGCCAAAGACCGGCGGCTTTTCGCTCGCCAGGGTGCCGCGCCCTCGCGCTCCTTTCAGGCGCCGCCGCCGGCCTCTCCGGCCCTTTTTTCACCGCGTCCGGATGTCCCTTATGGCCGGCTACCACGTACACCTCATCGCATTCCACCTCACCCGCTAGAACCGGTTCCGGCTGGCGGGCGACGATTCCTTCTCGCAACTGCTCGGCCATCCGCTGGGCGTCGTTTGAATTCAACCCCAACTCCTGGGCGATCTGCGCGTTGGACAGGTTCAATCCCATGAAATACAGACACAAAATCCAAACACGCAACGGTTGGTGATGGCCAGCCAGCACCGTCCCCGCAAGATCGTCAAAGTGGCGATGGCAACTCTCGCACCGATATTTCTGCCGCGCCGGCTGGGTGGAATCCCGTCCTTGCTTCGTTATCTCGGCCGATTCGCAGCGCGGGCAGCGTACCCCCATTGGCCAGCGCAACTGCCGGACCGTTTCGTAACACTTGGCATCGTCCAACAGGTTCTGGAGGTTGATCATCGTTAGGGCAAACTTTCGATTGCAGCAGTTCCGAACGCGAGCAGTGTAGCCATCTCCTCCGCCCCTCGCGAGCCGTTCGTAACTGTCCGGAATCCATATTGAGCCTTTCGTTAAGGAAGTATCGACAATTTTAGTACTCCGTTGGATTTTGATGGCCTGGTTGTGACGCTGTTGCAATAAGCTCAAGACCTCGCGCACCAATTTTTGCTGTGTTGGGATGCGCCGTTGCAGACAGCCTCTGGCCAAGGCGGAGAACTCGATCTCGATCATGTTGGGCCAACGGGCAGACTTGGGGGTGTAATGGAAGGTAAAGCGTTGCGCCAGTGCAAAGGCCTCATCGGGCCGGCAGGTGCTGGTAAAAAGCGCTGGTATGGTGCGTATTCAACGTGAGTTCTGGATAAGGATGAGGGGGCGGCACCTGAAGCGGAACCTGCTACGGTTCCGGGTTGCGACGCCAACTGCTCCAGGAGCCACCCCCATGAGCTTAGAAGACCTGTTCTGCGACGTCGATGAGTTCTGCCGCGTGTTCCTGCCCGCCTGGCATCGCCGGTTGCTGACCCGATGGCACGCGCCAGCGGCGGCGCACCAGCCGGTTGACCCTCAGCGAAATCATGACGATTCTGATTGATTTCCATCAGGCCCAGTACCGCAACTTCAAAGCCTTTTACCTCCTGCACCTCTGCCGGCACGGCCGGGACGAGTTTCCCAACCTGTTGAGCGACAATCGGTTTGTGGCCCTGATTCCCAGCGCCCTGATGCCGCTGTGCCTCTACCTGCACACCCGGCGGGGCGAGGACACCGGGATCGCCTTCATCGATGCCACCTCCCTGGTGGTCTGCCACAACCGCCGCATTCGCGGCCATCGGGTCTTCAAGAATGTGGCCCGCCGGGGCAAAACCTCCCTGGGTTGGTTCTACGGCTTCAAGCTCCATCTCGTGGTCAACGACCGGGGCGAACTCCTGGCGTTCCAGATCACCCCTGGCAACGTCGATGATCGCCGGCCGGTCGACGAGCTGACCCAAGGGCTGACAGGTAAACGGGTTGGGGATCGAGGCTACATTTCCTAACAGCTTTTCAAGCTGTTATGGGATCGGGGCTTGCAGTTGATCACCAAGCTCCGCCAGAACATGCATAACAAACTGATGCCGTTGGCCGACCAGCTGTTGTTGCGCAAACGGGCGATTATTGAAATCATCAACGATCAACTGAAAAACATCGTGCAGATCGAGCATACCCGTCATCGTAGTCTGGTCAACGCCATGGTCAACAGCTTGGCCGCGTGGGTGGCCTACACCCACCAGCCCCGCAAACCCTCGCTCAATTTGTCGAAAAATCAGCTTAAGCTGTTAACTTGTGAGGAATAATAGCCAGAATTCACGTTAAACTTAGGCTCAATATGGATTCCAGTCAATTCGCCTTGTTAGACTACTAGCAGTTCCAAGAGGGGTCTGAGTAGGCCTTTGCCCCGGATGCGAGTGTTGTGCACGAACTGAAAGAAGCCCAGGTAGAGCGGCAGTTTTTCTTGCGAGATCTCCCGATGGGGTCGCAGCCAAGAGCGCAGCAGCGACCAGAAGCCCTCAGCCGTGTTGACATGGATCTCATGGAAGCCATCCCCATCTTCGTTACGGGTGTATTCGCCCTGGCTATGACACACCGTGTGATGGTCAAAGCCCCAATCCTTCAATGGGTTATAGATCGCGTATTATCGGTATGAACCCGGGTTCCCGGGGCGATAAACGCCTGGATGAGGGGACGGATGGTGGCTTGCTGGACGTTCTCCAGCATCCGGACGACCACCGCGCCGCCGCGCTGAATCATGCCGAGAATGGGCGGCTTTTCCTTCTCCAAGGTGCCCCGGCCCCGCGCCCCCTTCAACCGGCGCCGACGTCCCCAGCGGCCTTTTTTTCACCGCCTCCGGAAACCCTTTATGACCGGCCACCACGTAGACCTCGTCGCATTCCACGTCCTCTGACAGGACCGGTTCGGGCCGGTGGGCGACGATCCTTTCCCTGAGCTGTTCGGTCATCCGCTGCACATCGTTCGAATTCAAGCCCAGCTCGTGGGCGAGCTGGGCGTTAGATAGATTCAACCACATGAAATACAGGCACAAAATCAAAACCCGCAGCGGTTGATGATGCCCCGCTAACACCGTACCCGTGAGATCATCAAAGTGGCGATGGCAGCTTTCACAGCGATATTTCTGCCGCGCCGGCTGGGTCGTATCCCGCCCCTGCTTCGTGATTTCCGCCATGCTACAGTGGGGACAGTGGACCCCGTCCGGCCAGCGGAGCTGGCGAATGGTTTCATAGCACCGGACATCATCCAACAGGTTTTGAAGGTTGATCATCGTCGGGGGGCTTTCGGTCGCAGTGGCTCAGAACCCGTTCAGTGTAGCCGCCGACCGCCATCGGGGCGAGCCGTCCTCAACAGTCTGGAATCCATATTAATGGAATGGTCGCCCCTTCCTTAAAACGGCATCGATGTGCCAAGGTGGAGAAGCGAAGCTACCCACGTAACGAAAGGGGCGACCACGATGAAGATTACGACGATCGGGCTGGATTTGGCAAAGAACGTGTTTCAGCTTCACGGCATCAACGAACGGGGCCGGGTCGTGCTCAAAAGGCAACTGAAGCGCGCGCAAGTCTTGCCATTTTTCGCCAACCTGGAACCGTGTTGCATTGGCATGGAGGCCTGTGGCGGGGCGCATCACTGGGCGAGGCAATTTGAGCAACTCGGGCATACGGTGAGACTCATGGCTCCGCAGTTTGTCAAGCCCTACGTGAAGACCAACAAGAACGACGCAGCGGATGCCGAGGCGATCTGCGAGGCGGTGGCCCGACCATCGATGCGCTTCGTGCCGATCAAGACCCGCGAACAGCAGGCGGTGCTGGCGCTGCATCGCGCCCGGCAAGGCTTCGTCAAGGCGAGGACGGCGCAGGCCAACCAGATCCGCGGACTCCTGGCCGAGCACGGGATTGTCATTCCGCAGGGCATCGGCCACATTGCCCAGCGCCTGCCGGAAATCTTGGAGGACGGCGAGAATGAGTTGCCCGGGGTGTTGCGCGAGTTGCTGCAGCGCTTGGGAGCGCATCTTAAGGCTCTGGATCGGCAGGTGGATGAACTGGATGCGCAAATCCAGCGATGGCATCGAGAGCAAGCCGCGAGTCGCAAACTGGCCGCGATCCCGGGAATCGGCCCGCTCACGGCCAGCGCCTTGGTGGCGACCGTCGGCGACGCCCGGCAGTTCGAGAATGGCCGGCAGTTGGCCGCCTGGTTGGGGCTGGTCCCCAAGCAGCGCTCCAGCGGGGGCAAACCCACGCTGCTGGGCATCAGCAAGCGGGGGGATACCTATGTGCGGACGCTGCTCATTCACGGGGCGCGCGCGGTGATCCGTGTCGCCGCGCGCCGGTCGAATCACGCGGAAAGCTGGCTCGCCCGGTTGCTCGGCCGGCGAAACCGGAACGTGGCAGCGGTGGCCTTGGCCAACAAGAACGCGCGAATCGTCTGGGCGCTGCTGGCGCGCGACCGCGCGTTTCGATCCGACTACACCCCGGCAGTGGTCGGCGGGTAATCGAACCATTCGATCAAACCACCGCATTCCACAGAACAAAGGATTCACTCCACCGATTGCTCGGGCAATCATGACATGATGGCAAGACAGGTCGGACCGTGGCGGGTAGAACCCGATTGGCTCAAAGCGCATTCAGCGCGACCTATTGATGGTGGAGCCCGCCAGCGTATTCCATCGGGGACCGAGGCTAAGCCTCTTTCAAAGTCCGGATGTATGGCTGCAATCTTGTCCTTCTCGCCGTCATCGATTGAGGCTTGTGGCAAATAGGGGCGACCATGTATGAGCCTTGTTTTAAACCTGAGAATGATCATTTTAACCGCAATCGCTCTTTTTATTTCCATATGCAAGGTTAAAACCACCGGCTTTAGCCGGTCAGCTTTCAGCTACGACTCTCCAGGCGGGCTCAGATGCCCTTCAAAAGAACGTAACTTAGAGCCAGGCCATATTGCTTCAAAGATGACGCTCTTAAAGCGCCGGGCGCGGTAATGGGTGGACTTTCAGTCCCCTGCGCCCGGCGCAGAACCCACCAGCTTTAGCTGGTGGTCGTTCAGTTCACGACCTTCCACAGCATCGATAATCCCTTCTAACTTTAACATCATTAAGATCCTTTCGTAATAATCTTTCCTTAATTATAGACAAAATTCCACGAATTAAAAAGGAAGGCTATATATCAAGTTTCACTCAGACTAAATGGGAAGTATTTAGCCAGCCAATGTTCAATTTCTTCCACCGCTTTTTTCTTCCAAGGCTCAAACTGTAGTTCGTGGTTTGCATCTGGAATTACACAAACCTCATAATTGAGGCCAACAGGCTGGTGTAAATACCTTTTTAGTATACCGGTATTAAACTCCAACCATCGATTATCACTCTTTCCAAAAACGAGTAGATGCTTAATATTATGGTATTGCAATTGGCGAAAGCTTTCAATAAATAGTGGGTTCTCATTAGGCAGGGCGTCATTATTCACGCTGCTAGCCGATCTTGATATTTTAGACACTAATGCTGTCTTCACAATTTTTAGCATGTTGCGGAAATCTGTTTCACCTCGAATGATACGAGCCCAGGCATCCTTGGATGACAATTTATCAATGTAACTGTGCATATGTTGACGTGCAACATTAGAGCTAATTGTAACAGATCCACCAATGTTAGGCAGGGTGACAGCAATACCAATCGAGATGATGCCTTGAATTAGGTGTGGAGCTTCTGCTGCAGCGAGCTGCGCCGTGATTCCGCCGCCACATAGGCCGATTAGAATAAGTCTACTAACTTTGAAACGCTCCCGAAGCAACTTGCAAGCGAGCAGGGTATCTGCGACAAAATAACCTAGACAAATCCTATACCAGAGTTCATTCGTCATAGCAGTGTCAAGATGGCCGTCACTTTCCCCTATGCCCAGCGGATCGAAGCGCAGCACGAGATGACCATTGTCAGCTAACCACCGGGCCAGCCTTACATTAAGCCGATGAGGACCAACATGGTACTTTAGTCCAGCAGGCAGTAACAACACCGTTAGTCCACTAGCTCGTCTAGGTAGGGATAGAATGCCACGGCGTACCAATCCATCGTTGCCGATAACTTCAAATATCTGCTCGTTCATGTTCGAATATCTGCTCGTTCATGCGCCAGCTTTCTGAGTCGGTTCATTGCAATGAGCCAGTTGCAGGCTGAGTTTCATCAAGGCAGCAGGCGCATCATCGTGCATGCGCACTTCGCCCCAGAAAGCAGGAGACTGGCAGTTATGCAACGCAACTTTAGGTAGGCATACCAAATTGCGCCATGCAGGGGGAAATTCTCCAGATCGGTTACGACCCAAGCAAATAATATCTACAGCTACTTGCGCCTTTTCAAGCAGATCGATCAATCGTAACCGGCTTAGTGAATCCGCAGTCGCTGCGCCGATTTCATGCCCCGCCAAGTTGATCTTACCGCCGCGGCGCAGATTATCCATCAACTGCTCCCGCGTCTCGATCACCTTTTTGAAGCACGCAAGTTGGGTAGTCAGATTGGCACGCAAGCCTTCTTGAAAGTAAGTCGCTCCATCGACCACCGGCTCCCAGAATAACAACTTCTGTGCATTGACACGGGGCGCGGCTGCCGCTGCTACCAGGGCACCCGCTCTTAAAGAGAAAATGCCCAATATATCAACTATATACTGTCGATACAATAGTTGCGCTGAATCTTCAATGTCGGATTGCCAGTCGGTGTCCTTCAACTCACCGAAATCACCTTCGCTGTCACCATCACCTTCATAGTCGAAACGCATGACCAAATGCCCAGTCTCAGCCAAGCGACGAGCAAGCATCAAAGTTACACGATGACTGAAAATTTTTTCTTCAAACAAGGCATTACAAAAAAGCCAGGCGATTTGTTTGGAACCACGCTTAATTAAGGGTTCATGGATCGCGTAAAATAACTGGCGACCACGCTTATTGAAAAAGAAGCCCCGCAATTCCTTAGTGGATTGGGTAATGAATGTGTTAGTAATATTCATGAGGAAAACTATAAACTTAAATTTATGTAATATCTTGGATCAGTCATCGTGTCGGAAACCTAATGCTGTGAAGCAGAGAGTTACGCTCTCACAAATTGCTCGGATTCCCAGCGATTGATAAGCAACTTGTACTGGGCGTATTTTGGAGAGTTTGTCATTAGCTCATCGGAACGGATTGACTCAAGCCCAGTTCCCGGTTGCCAGCGGTCGAGCTTAAAGTCGTATGTCATCAAATCTTCTGCGTTGATCCAAGCAATTTGGCGTGGTGCCTCTAGAGTTCCTGTCAACTCGAAGATGTATTTTAACGGATTATGTCGTAAAAGGAGAGAGGTTCTTTGGTCTCCATAGTTGGCACTCTCAACTATGATTTTCGCAAGCTCGTCTTGTCCAAGCGGGAGATCCCATTGCCCCCTACCGTTGACTATTATTAATGGAGTTCGGCGTTGATGTTCGTCAACACTCCAAGCGTGGCCTGTAAGACCATTCTCGTAGAAGGAGTCCGGGTGGTCACCTACGATTAGAACAACAGTATTGTTGGCAATACCCTTATGGGTTAAAAAATCGAATAACTCACGGAACGATTTATCGAGGTGGATTGCATCATTCTGATACTGACGTAGTATCGCAGTGCGATTGTTAGGTTTGAAAAACCAAGCTTCATCGTGGTATTCATCGACTAGTACTTTTTCTGTCTTATCACTGAAATATGGATAATGCAGATCCTGGTAGTTGATGTACATAAAGAAGGGGTAATCCTTAGCCTCATTGATCATGTTAAATACCGCTTCGTTAACTTCGTGCGAGTCGAGAGAAACTGCTAACTCTCCCTTTTGCTCTTGGTAAGGGGTCAAAGTCACCTCATCAAACTTCTTATTCCGCACGTCATAATACCGAGTCAACCTATCGAACTTTAATATTGAAGCGGTGTTGCCCCAATTTTCGGATTGTGCGGAGACCCCGAAAGTTAGATAGCCGTTATCACGGAATTCATCAAAGAGGCTCCGACTTTCTGTAGTATAGGAAAGCCTGCCAAAAAAATCGACTGGATAACCCTAGATAGTGTAGTCATGAGATAGGAAATATGAGAGGCTGATGTGATCGAAAGGGGGATCACATGAGCAAAGAGAGAGGATTAGCGCACAGACGGCACGATATATCTGACCGGGTGTGGGGTTTAATAGAGCCGCATTTACCCGGTCGGAGGGGTCAGTGGGGAGGGATTGCCGAGGATAATCGGCGCTTTATCAACGCTGTTTTCTGGATTTTACGGACGGGAGCGCCGTGGCGCGACTTGCCGCCGGATCTGGGCGGATGGGGAAACACGCACCGTCGGTTTATTCGGTGGCGGGACGCGGGCGTGTGGGAAAGGCTCTTGGAAGCGTTGATTGATGACCCCGATATGGAGTGGTTGATGATCGACGCGACCCATATCAAGGTGCATCCGCACGCTGCGGGGGCGGTTGGCGGCAACGAGGACATGGCGCGTACAAAAGGGGGCTCAACACCAAGGTACATGTGGCCGTGGATGCGACTGGTCTGCCACTCCGAGTGTCTGTTACAACAGGTACCCGTGCGGATTGCGCAGAGGCTTTGCCGCTGATCGAGGGATTGCAGGCCGATGCGCTGATGGCGGATAAGGCCTATGATACCAACGAAATTCTTGCTCACGCCGCCGCGCACCGCATGGTCCCCGTCATCCCGCCCAAGAAAAACCGCAAAGACCAACGCGATTACGATACCTATCTATATCGCCTTCGCCATCTGGTTGAAAACGCCATCCTGCGCCTCAAAGGCTGGCGCGGTGTTGCCACACGCTACGCCAAACGTACCTCTTCCTTCCTCGCCATTGTCCAAATCCGCTGCGCTTTCCTTTGGCTCTCTATCTCGTGACTACACTATTTAGATGTAACGCCATAATTCGAGTAAACTGTTGTAAACGTATTATGATCGCGAACCAAGGTATTAATGAATGGCATCACTGCTGGATCCCCGGCCACATCAACTCTGAATGTTTCGACGACAATGATGATGACACTCTTTTTCGCTTTATTGGGATCAAGCTTCTGAAATCCCGCCTTTTTCACAAAAGGATCGATTTCAACCAAGCCGCCTGCGAGATGATCCTGATCGATACCATCAAGCGGAACATCGATAGCATATGGATTAATTTTTGAATCCAAATTATCTGGGTCTTTTGGAACCGTAAATGGTCCGAACCCGTCACCATCAAAATCACTGGTGACAGTGAATAACGTATCTATCAACCAGTATGATACTTTGTTAGAAAGCCCAAACCGAATCGATTCGTATGGAATAAGAGCAAAGTGGTTCACAATCAATATAATCGTTGCAAACATAGTATATAGACTTGCAGCCAGCTCAGTCGCCAGTAAGCAATATCTCTACCCTGGCTATGCAATAGCACAATAGGCCATAAGGCAATGCATAGGATGAATAGGCCAACGAAAAGCCAAGCTAACGAGCCAATCCAAATAAAAATATTTGATAGCTTTCCTTCGACAAGTTCTTTCAGGATACCCAAATCAAATCGGGTTGAAAAGTATTCAAACAATTCCCACTTGGTAATAAATACGCTACCAATAAATGATAATATAATAAGCGTGGCAACATAATTTTTTTGCAATGGATTAAGCCGTAAGAGAAAGCATATCTGAATTAAGAATAACAAAAATTATCCAATAAAAAATCCATCATATATGTTGGATTCAACAAAGTAAATGAATCGCTCAATGGTCTTGCTTAAAGCAAAAGCAAAAGCAAAAGCAAAAGCAAAAGCAAAAGCAAAAGCAAAGTTATGCGATTGTTCCACAAAGAAAATATACATACGATTAGTAAGATAAGCTTCGCACCAGACTGTTATAATAACAATTATAGCAATAAGCGAAAAACTTATTGATGATTCTCGTAGAAAAAATTGTTTTAGACGTTTTTTTAATTGGTCATTTTTTATCTTCCTCTTCTCAAATCAATTATGTGATTTATAGTTTTTTTGTGAAATAAAAAGATCAATATGAAATATAATGACATCCCTATAATCGCTTTGGTAGCGATACTCATGATATTGTTAGGTATCTCTATTCTTACAACCACCAAGTACATAATAGTAGAGAAAATAATATATTTTATTGTATCCTGGAACGGGAAAGGAAAAGATAGTATTTCTCTAGTTGAGAAAATCATGGCCGTCCCAAGAAAAACATAGCTTGCTAATGTTGCTACCGCCGCACCAATTAAGCCAATATTTGGAACAAGTAATAAATTAATGATAATATTCACTAAGGCGCTTATTCCGATAATCAGAGATATTCTGAAAGTTTTCTTGGCTATATATAGACCTGCTGCAAAAAAAACAGTCATACCATCAAAAATTATTCCGGCAGATATAAGCGAAATAAGTTTGGCATCAATCTGATATTTATTAGAAGCCAAAAGGCCCAATAAGTCATCCCCTACTAAGTATATACCTACAACCAGTGGTATGCTGATCATCAGATACGCGCTAATTGAATTTCTTAAAAATATTTTTGTTTCTATTTCTCCTTTATTCTCCCAAATATTGATATACATAGGTAAAGCTGCTTGACTTATAGATACGGTAAGAATCATACAGATATATTCACACATATTGTAAGCAGCCGAATAAATTCCTAACTCATAATCTCCTAAAAAAACATTGATAACATATCGATCTCCAATGTTAAGAATTATCCCTGACATTTCATATGTGATCATTGGAATCCCAAATACGAGCATCGTTTTATAAATTTTTGGCGAAAATAAAAATAGATTCAATTTTTTTGATCGGAATACAGGAGAATATAATAATACCACTAAAGAAATTAACTCTGCTGTTATGCTTGCCAGATAAAATCCATAAAGATTTTTTGCAAAGAAAAATAAGGTGATTAAGATTAAAACAAGGCTGAGATATTTTTTTATGACGGTATACAATGTATAAATGCCGCTACGCTCTTCAGCACGTAGAATATTTATTAAACTACTATCACAGCTTTTTATGATTATAAATATGGGAATCACAAAAGTTATTAATTCAAAAACAATTTCTTCTCCCCAAATTTTCTTAGAAATTATTCGAGTAATGATTAAAAAAAATAGTGCAAAAAATAATCCAGCTCCAGTCATACCAAAAATTATAGTTGAGTAATAACTGTTGAGATTAAAACTCGACTTTCCTGAATTAATTTCACTATAAAACCTAGGAATAGCATTTTGTATCCCTAATTTGCTAATAGCAGCTAAGAATGATAAATTTACTGCAATAAAATTCATCTTTCCATAGTCGTCAACGCTAAAAATTCTCGTAAGAATTGGAAAAGAAATAAAACTTGCAAAACTAACTAATAAATTTGCCATAGAATAAATCGAAGTGTGTATTATTAATTTGCGGATCACTTTTATTCCCTAACTTAGGCTTTGTTGCATAAATCAGCTGTGTGCAAATGAAGTCTGGTGTGTGGACGTTTAGCCGGCCATGATCGCAACTGTTTCCGGTATACCCAGGCGCGACGGGTATAGACTTTCGTCGTTTGAGTCTTGGGGCGATGGTTTTTCAAACAACACCCGCTAAAGAACGTCTTGAGGCGAAACATCTCGGTTTCGGCCAGACTGCGCCGGTGGTAGCCACTCTATTGTTGCCAGGCTTCAAAGCCCCGTATGGTTGGATGAAGTTCGGAATCATGGTGCGCGGATACGACTGATCTTCGGCGAACGGTGACCTGGCCACGACTCCAATGCGGGGCGCGGAATCAAGGCCGTGGCCCGATGTTCTAGATACTGTAGTCACGAGGTGTTGAGCCAGAGGGCGAGGCATCTGATTTGGACGGCGATGAGGAAAGATTTGCTGTTTTTGGCGTATCTTGTGGCGATGCCGCGCCATCTTTTGAGGGACAGGAACGCGTTTTCGACGAGGTGGCGGAGTTTATACAGATCTTCGTCGTACGACCTTGGGGTGACGCGGTTTTTCTTCGGCGGGATCACGGCATTCATCCCTTGCGCTGTGGCCTGCTCAAGAATGGCATCGGCATCGTACCCTTTGTCCGCGATCAGATGATCGGCGTTGATCCCTTCAATCAGGCGGCCTGCCTGCGTGCAATCCGCCCGGGAACCTTCTGTAATAACGATTCTGACCGGCATGCCATGCGCATCCACGGCCAGATGTATCTGGGTATTGAGCCCCCTTTGGTGCGGCCCATGGCCTGGTTTCCGCCTTTGGCTCCGGCGGCATGGGGATGGACCTTGCAATGGCTGGCGTCGATCATCAGCCATTCGTAGTCCGGCTCATCGATCAGCATTTCCAGCAGCTTCTCCCAAACCCCCTTGTCCCGCCAGCGGATGAAGCGGCGGTGCGTGTTGCTCCAACCACCATAGCCTGGCGGCAAATCTCGCCACGGCGCACCCGTTCGCAATATCCAGAACACCGCATTGATAAACAATCGATTGTCTTTAGCGATGCCGCCCCAAACACCCTCACGCCCCGGCAGATGCGGCTCCAGCAAGGCCCAGGTTTCATCTGAAATATCGTGGCGACGGTATGCAGGAACCGTCTCTTTCATGGAGCCTCCCATTCTTTGACTCCATGATTCTCTCATATCTTTAATCTCGTGACTACAGTGCCTAGCACGGCGCGGTGGCAGACTTGGGTATCGTAAACCCCATCGGCGGCCATGGACACGACCGATTTCGCCGTTGGCGGTTGATCCAGCAACTCTGGTAACACCTCGGCATCCCCCACGAAGGCGGCGGTCAATTCCACAGCGATGACCTCGTGATTTTCAGCATCGACGGCCAGATGCAGCTGCACCCGGTGCGGCGTTGGGTAGTCCTGTGTTAGCGCACGTTCCACCCTCCTTCGCCGTAAACCTTCAAGCTGGTGGAATCAATCACCCCATGACGGGGTAGCTGGCTCCCACGGCGTCCGATCAAAACCGTCAATCCCGTTGCCCAGCGACTGAAGGTGCTAAAGTCCAGAATGGTCAGTACCAGTTCCAGCAATTCCACCAGCGACGCCAAAAACCCTGTCAGCGCCCGCAACGGCAACTGAAACACTTCCCGAATCACCAGCCCGCACTGTACGGCCGCATCCGCATACCGGCGCGGCACACCCTGTCGGCCGGCTCGTTCCGTGCCATATTCGCCTGCCACTGCCTCCTCGTCAAACCATATCGTCAGCAACCCGCCTGCCACCAGCGCCGCGTTATAGGTGCGCCAATTCTGGATCCGATACTTCCGCCTCGCTTCGCTTATCCCTCTAAACATAGGGTTCGTTTCAATTTATACAACGACGCCCCTAACCTATTCAAGGTATGATTTATCGGATTAGATAGTGTAGTCATGAGATAGGAAATATGAGAGGCTGATGTGATCGAAAGGGGGATCACATGAGCAAAGAGAGAGGATTAGCGCACAGACGGCACGATATATCTGACCGGGTGTGGGGTTTAATAGAGCCGCATTTACCCGGTCGGAGGGGTCAGTGGGGAGGGATTGCCGAGGATAATCGGCGCTTTATCAACGCTGTTTTCTGGATTTTACGGACGGGAGCGCCGTGGCGCGACTTGCCGCCGGATCTGGGCGGATGGGGAAACACGCACCGTCGGTTTATTCGGTGGCGGGACGCGGGCGTGTGGGAAAGGCTCTTGGAAGCGTTGATTGATGACCCCGATATGGAGTGGTTGATGATCGACGCGACCCATATCAAGGTGCATCCGCACGCTGCGGGGGCGGTTGGCGGCAACGAGGACATGGCGCGTACAAAAGGGGGCTCAACACCAAGGTACATGTGGCCGTGGATGCGACTGGTCTGCCACTCCGAGTGTCTGTTACAACAGGTACCCGTGCGGATTGCGCAGAGGCTTTGCCGCTGATCGAGGGATTGCAGGCCGATGCGCTGATGGCGGATAAGGCCTATGATACCAACGAAATTCTTGCTCACGCCGCCGCGCACCGCATGGTCCCCGTCATCCCGCCCAAGAAAAACCGCAAAGACCAACGCGATTACGATACCTATCTATATCGCCTTCGCCATCTGGTTGAAAACGCTATCCTGCGCCTCAAAGGCTGGCGCGGTGTTGCCACACGCTACGCCAAACGTACCTCTTCCTTCCTCGCCATTGTCCAAATCCGCTGCGCTTTCCTTTGGCTCTCTATCTCGTGACTACACTATTTAGGACTTACGCAAAACGCATTTTGAGCGATGGATTCTTGAGTTGCTGAATGAGGTAGTCATCGAGCAAGCCATGTTTGAGCTGATAGACGGTACGTCCGGTATGCGCGGCCAGTTCTTTGAGCCTGACCCAGACCAAGGAAGGCACAGCCGATGTGATTGCGCTGAATGCGCATTTTACGACATTGGCAACGTTCCAGCCCTGTGACCTGCTTGCTTTCGCGGTGCAACTGCTCGATCTTCCAGCGAAAGCCACACGCCTCTTGGGTGGCCTGGGTGGAGTCCCGAGAGGGATCGTGGGTCACGACCCAATCCGTGCGGTGGGTAGACACCTCAACCCGGAACAGACGCACTTGGCGGTCTTTGGGAAAGCCCTTGATTTTGATCCGCTTGCCGTGGGTCTGCTCGTCCGCGTTCCACGTCAACGCATCCACGCGCCCGTAAGGGCGCTGGCCGCCGGAATCATCCACCTGGCGGTTGTCCTTCAGCGGACAGTAGTAGGTTTTATGCACCGACTCGATGAACAGCATCAGTTCTTTGGTTGCATACCAGGTATCCATCAGCACCGCGTAAAACACCAGCCGCTTCTGATGCACCACGTTGTTGAGCATCTCATGCACGTGATCGAGCTTGCTTTTGCCATCGCCCGCCGGGTCATAGAGGCGGTAGTCAATCAGCCAGAACGGATCCAGTGCCGGGTTGACGTAGACACAGGTCACCACCCCAATGCCTTTGATCACGGCTTTGGCGTTGCCGCTGTACTGACGTCGTACCAACTCGATGGCAAAGGCAGCATTTTTGTCCAGCACCGTGTCATCGAAGACCACGTAACCCTGAGAGGTTGCAACCACCTGCTCACGCACGTTCTCCCAGACCAGCCGTGGCGTGATGCGCTCTCCTCGCAGGTAGCGATTGATGGTATCGTGACTGAATTTCTCGCTGTGGTCAGCAAAGTGCGTCAGCGTGTAGTTGATCTGGCTAACCAGCAGATATTGGCAATAATCAAGTCGTGTTATCGGTGCTTTCATACCGTGAATGTTGCAAACGATCCGTCAGTCGGTAAAGTCACTTTTGCGTAAGTCCTAACGGTATCACTGATTTTATCGTGTGATAGATTCGCAATAGCGATTTGGCTTTTTAAGTGAGGTACTCATGTCCGGTTGTTACTTCGGTGACCAGCTGCTGACGCTAGCCGAGGCCATCGATACCGCCCTCCGTTCCATCCAGCCGATTCAAGAGACCAAAATGGTCTCCTTGTTGGACGCCTATGGTCAGGTGTTGGCCGCTGATTTATTGGCACGACAGGACGTGCCATCCTATGATAATTCAGCGATGGACGGTTTTGCGCTGTATCGAGCCGATTTGGGGCCGGGCCAACCGACCCGATTGCCGGTGATGGGTCAGTCATTGGCGGGCCACCCGTATTCAGGTGTGGTTCCGCGCGGCGTCGTGGTGCGCATCACCACCGGTGCGATGCTGCCAGCCGGGCCGGATGCGGTGGTGATGCAGGAGGATTGTCGGATCGCCTCGGATGAAAGCTGGATCGAGGTGGATGGCCCTCTGACCGCGCGACTCAAGGCCGGGGAGAATATCCGTCGGCGCGGCGAGGATGTGCGTATCGGAACAGTGTTATTGCCGCGCGGCTTGCGGTTGCGTCCCCAAGATGTTTCGTTGGCGGCGGGGCAGGGTATCGCAGTTTTAGAGGTCGTACGGCAACCGCGAGTGGCGGTTGCTTCCACAGGCGACGAGCTCTGTGTGCCAGAAAAGGAACTTTCGTCCGGTCAAATCTATGAGTCGAACCGCTATACCTTGATTGGTTTATTGCAGCGATTGGGTTGCAGTGTGACCGATCTGGGTATACTGCGCGATGACCGAGAAGCTGTATTGCCGGCTTTGCAAGAGGCGGCAGCGACGCACGACGTGTTGCTGACCTCCGGTGGGGTATCCGTGGGCACGATGGACCTCGTCAAAGACGTGATCGCGGAGCTGGGAAGGATCGAATTCTGGCGATTGGCGGTCAAGCCAGGCAAACCGATAACCTTTGGTTGGATCGATAATTGCTTAATATTGGGCCTCCCCGGCAATCCTGTGTCGGTGGCGGTAGCGTTCCTGATATTCGCTCGACCACTGTTGCTAAGGCTGATGGGCGCAGAATCCGCCGAACCGTTGCGGTTGCGAGCACAGGCGGATTTCCAGTTCCGCCGTAAGCCGGGTCGGCGCGAGTGGCTGCGGGCACGGTTACGCTACGATCCCAAGCAGAATCTGGTGGCTAGCATCTATCACACCAACAGCTCCGGAGTATTGTCATCGCTATCCTGGGCTGAGGGGTTGGTAGAACTGCCGGAAGACTGCGCCGGTGTTGTGCCGGGTGATATGGTGGATTATCTACCGTTTGTAGGGATGGGGATGGAGTAGTACTGTTTGGGTGATTTAAAAGCATTCGTTTACCCGTAAATCACAACCTATTGTAATGCAACGTGAATTCTGGCTATTATTCCTCACAAGTTAACAGCTTAAGCTGATTTTTCGACAAATTGAGCGAGGGTTTGCGGGGCTGGTGGGTGTAGGCCACCCACGCGGCCAAGCTGTTGACCATGGCGTTGACCAGACTACGATGACGGTTATGCTCGATCTGCACGATGTTTTTCAGTTGATCGTTGATGATTTCAATAATCGCCCGTTTGCGCAACAACAGCTGGTCGGCCAACGGCATCAGTTTGTTATGCATGTTCTGGCGGAGCTTGGTGATCAACTGCAAGCCCCGATCCCATAACAGCTTGAAAAGCTGTTAGGAAATGTAGCCTCGATCCCCAACCCGTTTACCTGTCAGCCCTTGGGTCAGCTCGTCGACCGGCCGGCGATCATCGACGTTGCCAGGGGTGATCTGGAACGCCAGGAGTTCGCCCCGGTCGTTGACCACGAGATGGAGCTTGAAGCCGTAGAACCAACCCAGGGAGGTTTTGCCCCGGCGGGCCACATTCTTGAAGACCCGATGGCCGCGAATGCGGCGGTTGTGGCAGACCACCAGGGAGGTGGCATCGATGAAGGCGATCCCGGTGTCCTCGCCCCGCCGGGTGTGCAGGTAGAGGCACAGCGGCATCAGGGCGCTGGGAATCAGGGCCACAAACCGATTGTCGCTCAACAGGTTGGGAAACTCGTCCCGGCCGTGCCGGCAGAGGTGCAGGAGGTAAAAGGCTTTGAAGTTGCGGTACTGGGCCTGATGGAAATAAATCAGAATCGTCATGATTTCGCTGAGGGTCAACCGGCTGGTGCGCCGCCGCTGGCGCGTGCCATCGGGTCAGCAACCGGCGATGCCAGGCGGGCAGGAACACGCGGCAGAACTCATCGACGTCGCAGAACAGGTCTTCTAAGCTCATGGGGGTGGCTCCTGGAGCAGTTGGCGTCGCAACCCGGAACCGTAGCAGGTTCCGCTTCAGGTGCCGCCCCCTCATCCTTATCCAGAACTCACGTTAATACAATGTGATATGCGACTTTTTGGATCGGGCGATGATCAAGCCATCGAACTGTAAAGGTTTGCGACCGTGTTGCAGGTTGAGCCACACGCCGACGGTATGCGCCAACAGCTTGCCGGTCACCTGATTGGTCAAGCGGCATGGCTATCGCACTCCAGCTCAAGTTTTCTCGTTCCATCAAAAACCGATGATAATAGGAGTTACGCAGTTCCGGGCAATGTGTAAAGTGGATTAGCCAAATAGGCCCGTATTGCGGATCGAATGATAGCGGTCTTGGCTTCGAACCCACTGATCCCGACGTGATGGCAATGTTGCTCCAGACGCAGGAAGGCACGCAACGCCAAACCGATGTGGTTACGTTGATCACGGGCGGCGCGAACCCGAGCGCGTTCCACGCCACAATACTGTTTGATCCCACGATGATCGTGTTCGATGGTCCAGGCATAGCCGGCGAAACGGATTCGGGTCAGCGCCGTCATGTTCAGATCGTTCGTGGCCCAGTATTCCTTGTCACCGTCTGGGGCGACGATCAGGAATCAGGCGGATCAAACCATAGCCTTTCAAATGGACGATGGCCCCTTGGGCCTCCGTTTCAACGCGAGCCACCGGGCACAATCCCGTCCGGTCGGGCTTGACCAAGCGATTGGTTTTCAGTCGAGTCAACCATAACCAGCCGAAGTCTCGAACCTGTTTGAGGTTATCCAAGCTGCTGTACCCACTATCAAAAACCACGCACTCTGGCACGAAGCCGCGCCCATGCGCCGCCTCCAGCAGCGCCTGGAAATGATCGTTTTTGGTCAGAGTATCTCCCGCCTTGTCGTAGACCCGGTAATCCACCGGCACATGGCGATCACCGCCGCTCCATAACAAGGTGACCAGATTGATCCCTTCCACAACCGCATGGTGTTTGCCCGACCAATGCCGCCGCACCAACTCGATTTTCTTGGCGTACGGCTTATCCAGAGTCGAGTCATCGACCACCAACACACCCCGCTGTCGCTCGACCTGCGGAGCCGCCTCTCGCCACAGCCTCGCCGCATCGGGTTCCAGCCGATGCAACAGTCGGGTAAAGGCATCGTGCGCCGGCGGATCGGCAGCCTTTGGTTGTACTCGCGCCGCTTCCGTCGCGCTGCACACCGTCGGCGTCGCCATCAGAAAATTGATGTGGGCTTCGTCGTCAACTTTAGGTCGGTTCATAATCGCTTTTGTACACAATCCGTAGGCAACTGCGTAACTCCTAAGGAAATTAACTATTATGTGTGGCATTAGTGGCATTGCCGCGCTCTCGGCGCGGACCCAGATCAACGAACTGGACGTACGCCGCATGTTGCCGGCCTTGCACCATCGTGGTCCAGATGGCAACGGCACCTATATCGATCACAATGGTCGCCTAGGCTTAGGCCATACTCGCCTCAGCATCATTGACCCTGCGGGTGGTGCTCAGCCTATGCCCAATGAGGATCGGACAGTTTGGGTCTCGTTCAACGGCGAAATCTTCAATTACCTCGAGTTGCGCGAGATGTTGCTGGTGGCAGGGCATTGCTTCCGCACGCAGAGCGATACCGAAGTCATCGTCCATGCCTACGAGCACTATGGCGATGCTTTCGTGCAACACTTGAATGGACAGTTCGCCATTGCGCTATGGGATGCTAACCACCGGCGCCTGCTGCTTATTCGAGATCGAGTTGGCATCCTGCCGTTGTTCTACACGCGTCGGGGGGAGTGGTTGCTGTTTGCATCGGAAATTAAGGCACTGTTGCCTTTGTTGGGAGAAGCACCCCGCATCTCGTCAGCAGCGCTGGATCAAATCTTTACCTTCTGGGTACCGCGCAGTCCCAATACCTTATTTGAAGACATTTTTGAAGTACCTCCTGGTCACCTGCTAGTGCTGGAAAACGACCGTTTGCACGAGTCGATATACTGGGATTGGCACTTTCCTGAGCAGGGTGACTATCTCATGGGCTCGACTGCCGAACTGGCCGAACAGTTATATACACTCCTAGCCGACGCAACCCGTATCCGCCTGCGCGCCGACGTTCCGGTTGGTGCTTATCTTTCCGGCGGGCTGGATTCCTCAGCGCTGGTGGCTTTGATCCGCCGCCATTCGGCTGCGTCGTTCAAGACCTTTTCGATTGGCTTCGAAGAAAAATTACTCGATGAATCAGTGTTCCAGCAGCGACTGGTTGAACACCTCGGTGTCGACCATAGCCGCGTTTTTTGCCATAATCGCGACATTGCCGAAGACTTCCCGGTAACGATCTCTCACGTTGAGACCGCTATTCTGCGCACCGCCCCGACACCAATGCGCCGACTCTCCGGTTTGGTACGCGCCTCGGGCTATAAGGTTGTGCTGACTGGCGAAGGTGCCGACGAAGCCTTGGGTGGCTACGATCTGTTCAAGGAAGCCAAGATTCGCCAGTTCTGGGCGCATCACTCGCAGTCCGAATGGCGACCCCTGTTGCTGAAGGCGTTATACCCCTACCTGGAGACCGCCGGCGCCCAGGCGAAAGCCTATTTGCACAATTTCTACGGTATCGGTCTGGACCATCCTAATCAGCCCGGCTTCAGTCATCTCACCCGCTGGTTCACTACCGCACAGTGCAAGGTCTTTTTCTCACTGGAACTCAACGCTGTACTGCGCGAAGATGCAGTCACTCGGCTGACCGAGCAGTTGCCGTCTGCCTTCAGTCGCTGGCATCCGTTCAATCGTGCCCAGTACCTGGAAGCCAAAACCTTGCTAGGCGGTTATCTTCTGTGTTCTCAAGGCGACCGAATGCTGATGGCGAATTCGGTAGAAGGACGCTTCCCTTTTTTGGATCACCGGGTCATTGAATTTGCCAATCGCCTGCACCCGCGTCTGAAGATGCGCGCGCTCAATGAAAAATTCCTGCTCAAACAGGCAATGGCCGCATACCTGCCCCAGCAGATTCTTGAGCGGCACAAGCAGCCCTATCGCGCACCAGACATCCCCGCGTTTTTTTCTACCGCTCCGCCAGCTTATGTAGATGATCTGTTGAGCGAGGAAAAATTGAAGCGTTATGGCTATTTTGACGCAAAAAAGGTCAGTTTTCTGCTTAATAAAGCTCGTCGTGGCTATGCAATCGCCTACAAAGACAATATGGCACTGGTTGGTATTCTGTCTACGCAATTATGCCATGATTATTTTATCGAACGATTTTCTAGAACTATCAATGAGCTGAGCACAACGTCTCACGGATTTGCTAAGGATCAGCCATGAGCATCAAGCAAATCATTCGCAATATGCTAAAGGCTATTCCAAAAAGTGGGTGAGACCACTGCTCATTCCAATCATACGGGCACTAATTCGGTATACGCCGAGTAAGGGCATAAGACACCAGTTGTGGGTTAGAGAGCATCCGATTCCCCATGTATGGTCCGTCCCGTGTGGTCAAGGGCTGAGTTCAGCTTAAAGTGAAAGAAGGTTGCGCACATGTATCCGGCCTCTGTTGGGCAGGAACCCCGGCCTTGATGGAAATCCGCGCACCCCGAGCCTTATCACAAACTGCGGCCTCAACGGCCAGTGGGTAAGCCAGGCTTTCGAGATGCCGGTCTGACCTGTTCACGCCATCGCTGTCACTCAACACCTTGCAACCTGAGGCAACTGACACACCGAAATAAGGGGGTTGTGGTGCCCGGGCGGGTTAACTGCCGTCCGAGTCAGGCGGCGACGGGAACCTGATAGGTGGTCCCCCGCGTCAGTACTGAACCGCCCCGGGTTTCGCGGAGGCTTGGTGATCTAAGTGCAGGCATGTTCGGCCTGTGCGGCGAGTTGCAGATAATACCGGTTCTCAGCCTCGGCAGGTGAGATGTATCCGAGGGGCTCAAGCAGTCGCTGGTGGTTGAAGCCACCCGATTCCCCACAATTCCAAGGTGTTTTAATCTATTGAGTATTTGAGGATTACCGATGAGTTGGGTGGAATGGGAACTGGGGGAGTGGCACTTGGGGATGCTCGGCGGACGAAGCGGCTGATTCGGCTGGTGGAAGACCTCTCGGCGTGTCCGACGGACAGTATTCCGGTAGCGAGCGGGGGCTGGGCGGAGACCAAGGCGGCCTACCGGTTGCTGGACAACCCGGCGCTGGAGTGGCGGGAGATGCTGGAAGTGCATACGCAGCGGACGGTGGAGCGAATGCGGGGGCAAGCGGTGGTGCTGTGCCTTCAGGACACGACGGAATTGGACTTCACCTCGCAGCCGGGGATTGCGGGGCTAGGTCGGCTGAGCTATGAAGCCCAACATGGGTTGTACGTGCATCCGACCCTGGTGGTGACGCCGCAAGGGTTGGCGCTGGGGGGGGTGGATGCTGGGATGTGGACGCGAAAGCCCAAGGGTGAGGTGGCGGTCAAGGAAAGCGTGCGCTGGGTGGAAGGCTACGAGATCGTGGCCGATCTGGCGGAGCAAACGCCGGAGACGCGGTTGGTGTATGTCGCCGATCGAGAAGGGGATTTGCGAGCGCTGATGGACGCTTCGGCGCGGCGGGGGCATCCGGCGGATTGGCTGGTGCGGGCCACACATAACCGGAACACCGCCGCCGGCGAGAAGGTGTGGCATCGGGTGGAGCAGACCCAGGCCCTGGGGGAGGTGGAATTCACCTTGCCCGCCACGCCAGGTCGGCCCGCGCGGCCGGTGCGCCAAACGCTCTACCGGGACACGGTGACGCTGCCTGCTCGAAAGGGTGCCCCGGCCGTGACGGTCACGGCGATCCTGGCGCGAGAGGAACGCCCGCCGGCGGGGGAACAGGCCATCGTTTGGCGCTTGTCGACCAACCGCCCCGCCGAAACGCTGGAGACGGTCGTGGAGTTGATCGACTGGTATCGTCGCCGCTGGTTGGTGGAGATTTTCTTCCGCATTTTGAAATCGGGTTGCCGGGTCGAGAGCCTGCAACTGGGGACGCTGGAACGGCTGGAGCGTGCTCTGGTGATCTATTTGATCATCGCTTGGCGCATCTTGCATCGGGTCACCTGGGGTCGGGAATGCCCAAACCTCTCGTGCGAGGTGGTCTTCGACCCGGAGGAATGGCAGGCCGCCTGGATCGTCGCCCGTCGCACCAAGCCCCCGGACACTCCGCCACCTCTGGGCCACATGACCCGACTCATCGCCGGTTTCGGTGGCTTCCTCGGCCGGAAGGGAGATGGCCCTCCCGGCCCCAAAGCCATCTGGGAGGGTATGCAGAAAGTCTACGCCTTCGCTCTCGGGATCGCCGCCGTCAAACAGGCGTTTATCCCCTCTGGCTGACTTGTAATGGTATGGTCCGCCCCGCTCCCTGCACGGCCTTGATGGCCTGCATAGACTAAATGGAGTATGTCACTGAAGAGCGGAGCGGATACCATGAAGCTTAGCGTGATTGGAATTGATGTGGGAAAGACGGTGTTGCACGTTCATGGCGCGGATGCTCAAGGCAAGCCGGTGCTGCGCAAGACTTTCAGTCGAGGCGGGCTGGTGGAATAGCTGGCCCAACAAGTCCCGTGTCTGATCGGGATGGAGGCCTGCGGCGGCGCGCATCACCTGGCGCGAGTGTTGACCGACTGCGGTCACACGGTGCGCTTGATCCATCCGGGCTTTGTGAAGGCCTACGTGAAATCGAACAAGAACGATTTCCGGGACGCCGAAGCGATCGCCGAGGCGGTCACCCGACCGACGATGCGGTTCGTGGCGATCAAGACCATCGCCCAACAGGAACTGCAAGCCCTCCATCGGCTGCGGTCGGGCGCCGTTACCCAGCGCACGGCGATTATCAACCAGCTCCGTGGCCTGTTGCTGGAATTCGGCCTCACGGTCCCCCGGGGACCGACGGCCTTGCGCCGACGCCTGCCAGAGATCCTGGAAACGGCGGATGGCGGGTTGCAGGCGTTGGGGCGCGAGCTGCTGGCGGAACTCCAACGGGAGTGGGTTCATCTGGACGAACGGATTGCGGCGTTGGAACAGCGGCTGAAACAGCAGACGCAAACTTTGGAGCCGTGTCGGCGCCTGCGGAGTATCCCTGGCATTGGAGTGCTCGGGGCGTCCGCCTTCGTGGCCGCCTTCGGGGGCGGGTGTCAGTTTGCCAGCGGTCGCGACTGCGCGGCCGCCCTCGGCTTGGTCCCACGCCAACACAGTACCGGCGGCCGGTCGCAGCTGGGTAGCATCAGCAAACGCGGCGATGCCTACCTCCGTGCTTTGTTCATCCACGGCGCTCGGGCCGTGTTGCGCTATGCCGACCGGCATGACGATCCGCGCAGTCGCTGGGTTTGGGCGCTCAAGGAGCGGCGCGGGGTTCCGGTGGCTGCCGTGGCGCTGGCCAACAAAATGGCCCGGACCGCCTGGGCGGTGCTGACGCGGGGGACCACCTATCAGGTTCCCGTCGCCGCCTGACTCGGACGGCAGTTAACCCGCCCGGGCACCACAACCCCCTTATTTCGGTGTGTCAGTTGCCTCAGGTTGCAAGGTGTTGAGTGACAGCGATGGCGTGAACAGGTCAGACCGGCATCTCGAAAGCCTGGCTTACCCACTGGCCGTTGAGGCCGCAGTTTGTGATAAGGCTCGGGGTGCGCGGATTTCCATCAAGGCCGGGGTTCCTGCCCAACAGAGGCCGGATACATGTGCGCAACCTTCTTTCACTTTAAGCTGAACTCAGCCCTTGACCACGCGGGACGGACCATACATGGGGAATCGGGTGCTTCATAAAGACCACCGGAAACCTACCCGAATTCGAGAACCTATCTTGAGCCAAATCAATGTTATTTTCTCACGAAAGAATGCTGATTGGTTATGAGTGTCAGTTTTGCCGAAGATAACTATGATTATTTTATCGAACGGTTTTCTCAAACGATCCGCTAGTTAAGTGCAACGTCTCGCAGATTTACCCAAAGGCCAGCTATGAACATTAAGCAAACTATTCGCCGTTACGTTTTGGAAAATTTCCTGTTCACCGATGATGAGTCGGCCCTACAGGATAGCGATTCCTTTCTTGCCGGAGGCATCATCGACTCCACAGGCGTTTTGGAAATCATACTTTTCATCGAGGAAACTTACGATATCAAAGTAGAAGACGATGAGATGCTGCCGGAAAACCTGGATTCAATCGATAACTTGGTTGTTTTCATCCAGCGTAAACAAGCCGTTGCCGCCTGAAGCAAAATCGTGTGAGCACCATTCCCCGCCTCTTGCAAGAAACCCTACTTACCACGGTTGCGCGCCATCCTGAGCGCACGGCGCTGGTCGCCGGTGACGCGCGGTTGAGCTACCGTGAGATCGGGGATTACGCTTGCCGTCTCGCCCATGCCCTGCATCTGCGTGGCCTTCAACGGGGCGAGCGCGTGGTGATTTTCATGGACAGCGGTTGGCGGTGTGCTGCATCCGTCTTCAGCGTGTTACTAGCCGGTGGCGTATTCGTCACTGTCAATGCTCAAACAAAGCGTGACAAATTAGCCTTTATCCTGCGCGATGCAGGTGCTCGTATATTGCTCAGCGAATCCCATTTGGCGCGTGTGTTCGGCCCAGTGGCGGAGCAGTCGCCAGCTCTGCGGGTGTTGTGCGCGTCCGATATCGAAGCGTTGCCGGCGGGCGTGGAGAATTTGGACGCTGCTTTGGCCAATCTGCCGACCACGCCACTACCCCAGTCCACGATCACTCTGGATTTAGCCGCGTTGCTCTATACCTCCGGCACTACCGGCGAACCCAAGGGGGTCATGCATACCCATCAGTCGCTGTTGTTCGTACTTGATAGCATCAACGAATATCTGGGTTTTTCCCAAGACGACCGCCTGTTTTCCGCGCTGCCGCTCAACTTCGGCTATGGCCTGTTCCAGTGGTTTTCGGCGGTGCGTGCTGGAGCGATGCTGGTACTGGAACGGTCCTTTACCTATCCGGCGCAGGTGTTCAAGCGGATGCATGACGAAGCTGTCACCATCTTCGCCAGCGTACCCACGGTCTATGCGATGATGCTAGCGCAGGATGCCAAGCAATCGCTGCGCTTCCCCAGCGTGCGGTTGCTCACGAACGCGGCGGCGGCGCTGCCGGTGGAGTTCATTCCGGGCCTCCAGCGGCTGTTCCCGAATGCTGGCCTTTATAAGATGTATGGCCAGACCGAGTGCATTCGGAGTGCCTATCTGGAGCCCACACGTGCCGAGGTCAAACCGGAATCGGTGGGACGCGCGATTCCTGGCACCGAACTACTGTTACTGGATGAGAAGGGGCAGCTGGTGATGCCGGGCGAAGTGGGTATTCTGTACGTGCGCGGTCCACATGTGATGCGGGGCTACTGGAATCAACCGGAAAAAACGGCCGAAGTGTTAGCGCCGGGTCCCTTACCCGGCGAGTTCCTGTTGAAAAGTGGCGACCTGTTCCGGCAGGATGCAGAGGGCGATTTCTATTTCGTAGCGCGTAACGACGAAATCATCAAGAGCCGGGGGGAGAAAGTTAGTCCCGCCGAGGTCGAAAACGCTATCTACAGCCTGTCGGCTGTACGGGAGGCGGTGGTGGCTGGTGTTCCTGATCCCTTACTAGGGGAGGTGGTGTGCGCCTTTGTCACTCCGCGTGAAGGGGACAAACTAAGCGTACAGCAGATCAAACACGTGTGCAGCGAGCGGTTGGAAAACTACATGGTGCCCAAGCACGTTCTATTGGTATCCGAACTGCCCCGTACCGAGAATGGCAAATTGTCCCGCAAGCTGATCCTGGAACAGTACGCTGCGTTAATCACGGAGTCGGCCTGATATCTTTACTGAGGAGTTTGCCATGTCCATAAGTCTTACAGCCGCGCTCAAGCTCGACGAGGCCGCCGAAGTCACCAAGATTGCTGAGCGTATGCGGGAGTTGTTGCGTAGTCATCTGCACCGCCGTGGCTTGGTCGTCGCTATTTCCGGTGGGGTGGACAGCTCGGTCTGCGCCGCTCTGGCCGTGCGCGCCATGGGACGCGAGCGCGTGTTCGGTTTGCTACTGCCGGAGCGCGATTCTGCTTCCGAAAGCTCGATTCGCGGTCGCAAGATGGTGGAGCAGCTCGGCATCGCCCACGAGGAATTCGACATCGCGCCGGTCTTGGATGCTTTGGGCTGTTACCGTTGGCGTGATGCGGCAATCCGGAATCTTTTTCCGGCCTACGCTGAGGGTTGGAAAAATAAGATCGTCATTGCCGGTGGACAAACTGGGCACTTCAATTATTTTAAGCTGATCGTGCAAGCACCGGAGGGGCAAGTTTTCGAGGAACGACTGGATTCGAAAAACTACTTGCAGATCGTCGCCGCTACCAACTTCAAGCAGCGGGTGCGCAAAACTCTAGAATATTTTCATGCGGATCGTCTGCACTATGCAGTGGTCGGTACGCCTAACCGGTTGGAATATGACCAGGGGTTCTTCGTAAAAAATGGCGATGGTTCGGCTGATTTGAAACCCATCGCGCATCTGTATAAGACTCAGGTGTATGCTTTGGCACGCTACCTGGAACTCCCCGAAGAGATCTGCAAGGCTCAACCAACTACTGATACCTATAGCATGGCGCAAGGGCAGGACGAATTCTATTTTGCCTTGTCTTACGACAAGATGGATATGGCTCTCGTAGCTTACAACAGAGGTGAACCCTCTACCGCATTAGCGTCAGAATTGAATATTAGTGATGAACAAGCGGAATTCATCTATCGTGATGTCGAAGCCAAGCGCAAAACTACGGCAGTATTACACTGGCCTGCCCTTTCGATGGAAACAGTGAGTGGCCCGAATACCAAATTGCCGGTGATCGGCTGAACTTCTCCTAAGCGGCAATGCGTTCTGACTCGAGTAGAATATTAGCTAGGACTTACGCAAAACGCATTTTGAGCGACGGATTCTTGAGTTGCTGAATGAGGTAGTCATCGAGCAAGCCATGTTTGAGCTGATAGACGGTACGTCCGGTATGCGCGGCCAGTTCTTTGAGCCTGACCCAGACCAGGAAGGCACAGCCGATGTGATTGCGCTGAATGCGCGCTTTACGACATTGGCAACGTTGACACTGTTGGCGAATTCGTAGCGCGCTCAGGCGGTCTGGATAGATCGTTTGAGGGCGGTAAACCGCGAACAGCGGGTGGGCGCTAAGGGAATGCCATTCCACCAGTCTTCGAGTCGGACTAGGTTCACGGCGGCGGCCGTGATGAGATGCTGTAAATGGGTTTTGGCCATGCCGATAGAGCGCGAACGGCGTAACCCACACCGCCGGATCGCTTGTCCATGGGCGCTTTCGATACCGGCCCGCGCCGCGTACTGCTCCCGGAATGGTTCGGTGGTTTGTCGCTTCCGAGCGGCTTGAAGGACTTCGTGTTGTTCTTGGGTCTGTAACCCAATAATCCGAGGCTCGACTTTGGCGTGGGTACACCGTGCCCGAAACGGGCAGGGCGTGCAGTCCTGGCGCGCAAAACGGGCTTCCTACACCACCCCGTTTTTCGGATAGGGGTTCCGAAGCCACCCGATTCCCCACAACTTTTAACATACTGTAGTATATAAAGTATTTGAGGATTGATGATGAGTTGGGTGGACTGGGAACTGGGGGGAGTGGAGCTTGGAGACGCGCGGCGGAGGAAGCGATTGATCCGGCTGGTGGAAGCGCTCTCGGCGCAGCCGACGGGAAGTATTCCGGTAGCGAGCGGGGGGTATGCGGAGACCAAGGCGGCCTACCGGCTGTTGGACAACCCGGCGTTGGAGTGGCGGGAAATTCTGGAGGCCCATACGCAACGGACGGCGGAACGGATGCAGGGGCATGAAATGGCTTTATGCATTCAGGACACGACGGAACTGGACTTCACCTCACAGCCGGGGATTGCGGGGTCGGCTCAGTGACGAAGCCCAGCACGGACTGTACGTGCATCCGACCCTGGTGGTGACGCCGCAAGGGTTGGCGCTGGGGGGGGGGTGGATGCTGGGATGTGGACGCGAAAGCCCAAGGGTGAGGTGGCGGTCAAGGAAAGCGTGCGCTGGGTGGAAGGCTACGAGATCGTGGCCGATCTGGCGGAGCAAACGCCGGAGACGCGGTTGGTGTATGTCGCCGATCGAGAAGGGGATTTGCGAGCGCTGATGGACGCTTCGGCGCGGCGGGGGCATCCGGCGGATTGGCTGGTGCGGGCCACACATAACCGGAACACCGCCGCCGGCGAGAAGGTGTGGCATCGGGTGGAGCAGACCCAGGCCCTGGGGGAGGTGGAATTCACCTTGCCCGCCACGCCAGGTCGGCCCGCGCGGCCGGTGCGCCAAACGCTCTACCGGGACACGGTGACGCTGCCTGCTCGAAAGGGTGCCCCGGCCGTGACGGTCACGGCGATCCTGGCGCGAGAGGAACGCCCGCCGGCGGGGGAACAGGCCATCGTTTGGCGCTTGTCGACCAACCGCCCCGCCGAAACGCTGGAGACGGTCGTGGAGTTGATCGACTGGTATCGTCGCCGCTGGTTGGTGGAGATTTTCTTCCGCATTTTGAAATCGGGTTGCCGGGTCGAGAGCCTGCAACTGGGGACGCTGGAACGGCTGGAGCGTGCTCTGGTGATCTATTTGATCATCGCTTGGCGCATCTTGCATCGGGTCACCTGGGGTCGGGAATGCCCAAACCTCTCGTGCGAGGTGGTCTTCGACCCGGAGGAATGGCAGGCCGCCTGGATCGTCGCCCGTCGCACCAAGCCCCCGGACACTCCGCCACCTCTGGGCCACATGACCCGACTCATCGCCGGTTTCGGTGGCTTCCTCGGCCGGAAGGGAGATGGCCCTCCCGGCCCCAAAGCCATCTGGGAGGGTATGCAGAAAGTCTACGCCTTCGCTCTCGGGATCGCCGCCGCCAAACAAGCGTTTATCCCTTCAGGCTGACTTGTGGGGAATCGGGTGGATTAGAGAGGCATCCCGCTCCAGTTGTCGGGCACAGAGCGCCTGCTCCAAGGCATCCAGAACGAAGTCGGTTCGCATTGAACGGCTGAGGCGCCAGCCGACAATCCGGCGCGCAAAGACGTCGATGACGAAGGCGACATAGACGAAGCCTTGCCAAGTGGAGACATAGGTGAAATCTGAAACCCACAACCGATTCGGCCGATCCGCCTTGAACTGCCGATTGACCCGATCCTGCGGACGCGGTGCCGCAGGATCGCCGAAGGTAGTTCGTACCACTTTGCCGCGCATCGCCCCGCGCAGACCCAAACGGCGCATCAGGCGTTCGACGGTGCAGCGCGCCACCTGAATGCCTTCCCGCTGCAACTGCCGCCAGACCTTGTCAGCACCATACACCTGAAAGTTCGCCTGCCAGACCCGCTGAATGTGGGGAGACAGAAACTCATCACGGCGAGCCCGGGCGCTACGCGACGCACCCGATTCCCCATGTATGGTCCGTCCCGTGTGGTCAAGGGCTGAGTTCAGCTTAAAGTGAAAGAAGGTTGCGCACATGTATCCGGCCTCTGTTGGGCAGGAACCCCGGCCTTGATGGAAATCCGCGCACCCCGAGCCTTATCACAAACTGCGGCCTCAACGGCCAGTGGGTAAGCCAGGCTTTCGAGATGCCGGTCTGACCTGTTCACGCCATCGCTGTCACTCAACACCTTGCAACCTGAGGCAACTGACACACCGAAATAAGGGGGTTGTGGTGCCCGGGCGGGTTAACTGCCGTCCGAGTCAGGCGGCGACGGGAACCTGATAGGTGGTCCCCCGCGTCAGCACCGCCCAGGCGGTCCGGGCCATTTTGTTGGCCAGCGCCACGGCAGCCACCGGAACCCCGCGCCGCTCCTTGAGCGCCCAAACCCAGCGACTGCGCGGATCGTCATGCCGGTCGGCATAGCGCAGAGCGCCGTGGATGAACAAAGCACGGAGGTAGGCATCGCCGCGTTTGCTGATGCTACCCAGCTGCGACCGGCCGCCGGTACTGTGTTGGCGTGGGACCAAGCCGAGGGCGGCCGCGCAGTCGCGACCGCTGGCAAACTGACACCCGCCCCCGAAGGCGGCCACGAAGGCGGACGCCCCGAGCACTCCAATGCCAGGGATACTCCGCAGGCGCCGACACGGCTCCAAAGTTTGCGTCTGCTGTTTCAGCCGCTGTTCCAACGCCGCAATCCGTTCGTCCAGATGAACCCACTCCCGTTGGAGTTCCGCCAGCAGCTCGCGCCCCAACGCCTGCAACCCGCCATCCGCCGTTTCCAGGATCTCTGGCAGGCGTCGGCGCAAGGCCGTCGGTCCCCGGGGGACCGTGAGGCCGAATTCCAGCAACAGGCCACGGAGCTGGTTGATAATCGCCGTGCGCTGGGTAACGGCGCCCGACCGCAGCCGATGGAGGGCTTGCAGTTCCTGTTGGGCGATGGTCTTGATCGCCACGAACCGCATCGTCGGTCGGGTGACCGCCTCGGCGATCGCTTCGGCGTCCCGGAAATCGTTCTTGTTCGATTTCACGTAGGCCTTCACAAAGCCCGGATGGATCAAGCGCACCGTGTGACCGCAGTCGGTCAACACTCGCGCCAGGTGATGCGCGCCGCCGCAGGCCTCCATCCCGATCAGACACGGGACTTGTTGGGCCAGCTATTCCACCAGCCCGCCTCGACTGAAAGTCTTGCGCAGCACCGGCTTGCCTTGAGCATCCGCGCCATGAACGTGCAACACCGTCTTTCCCACATCAATTCCAATCACGCTAAGCTTCATGGTATCCGCTCCGCTCTTCAGTGACATACTCCATTTAGTCTATGCAGGCCATCAAGGCCGTGCAGGGAGCGGGGCGGACCATACCATTACAAGTCAGCCAGAGGGGATAAACGCCTGTTTGACGGCGGCGATCCCGAGAGCGAAGGCGTAGACTTTCTGCATACCCTCCCAGATGGCTTTGGGGCCGGGAGGGCCATCTCCCTTCCGGCCGAGGAAGCCACCGAAACCGGCGATGAGTCGGGTCATGTGGCCCAGAGGTGGCGGAGTGTCCGGGGGCTTGGTGCGACGGGCGACGATCCAGGCGGCCTGCCATTCCTCCGGGTCGAAGACCACCTCGCACGAGAGGTTTGGGCATTCCCGACCCCAGGTGACCCGATGCAAGATGCGCCAAGCGATGATCAAATAGATCACCAGAGCACGCTCCAGCCGTTCCAGCGTCCCCAGTTGCAGGCTCTCGACCCGGCAACCCGATTTCAAAATGCGGAAGAAAATCTCCACCAACCAGCGGCGACGATACCAGTCGATCAACTCCACGACCGTCTCCAGCGTTTCGGCGGGGCGGTTGGTCGACAAGCGCCAAACGATGGCCTGTTCCCCCGCCGGCGGGCGTTCCTCTCGCGCCAGGATCGCCGTGACCGTCACGGCCGGGGCACCCTTTCGAGCAGGCAGCGTCACCGTGTCCCGGTAGAGCGTTTGGCGCACCGGCCGCGCGGGCCGACCTGGCGTGGCGGGCAAGGTGAATTCCACCTCCCCCAGGGCCTGGGTCTGCTCCACCCGATGCCACACCTTCTCGCCGGCGGCGGTGTTCCGGTTATGTGTGGCCCGCACCAGCCAATCCGCCGGATGCCCCCGCCGCGCCGAAGCGTCCATCAGCGCTCGCAAATCCCCTTCTCGATCGGCGACATACACCAACCGCGTCTCCGGCGTTTGCTCCGCCAGATCGGCCACGATCTCGTAGCCTTCCACCCAGCGCACGCTTTCCTTGACCGCCACCTCACCCTTGGGCTTTCGCGTCCACATCCCAGCATCCACCCCCCCCAGCGCCAACCCTTGCGGCGTCACCACCAGGGTCGGATGCACGTACAACCCATGTTGGGCTTCATAGCTCAGCCGACCTAGCCCCGCAATCCCCGGCTGCGAGGTGAAGTCCAATTCCGTCGTGTCCTGAATGCATAAAGCCATTTCATGCCCCTGCATCCGTTCCGCCGTCCGTTGCGTATGGGCCTCCAGAATTTCCCGCCACTCCAGCGCCGGGTTGTCCAGCAACCGGTAGGCCGCCTTGGTCTCCGCCCAGCCCCCGCTCGCTACCGGAATACTGTCCGTCGGACACGCCGAGAGGTCTTCCACCAGCCGAATCAGCCGCTTCGTCCGCCGAGCATCCCCAAGTGCCACTCCCCCAGTTCCCATTCCACCCAACTCATCGGTAATCCTCAAATACTCAATAGATTAAAACACCTTGGAATTGTGGGGAATCGGGTGGCTACGCGACGACGGATCGCGTTGTCTGGCAGTGTAGCGTCAGTAGGCGGACGGGGCGACCCGCAACATCTTGCAGATCGGCTCGACCCCAAACCGCTCACGGTGCCGGTCAATGAACGACCTCACTTCTTCTTGAGGCGGTCGAGCTCCGCCCGTGCGAAAAACGCACTGGCCAACCGCAGGATCTCATTGGCCTGACGCAACTCCTTCACCTCGCGTTCCAAGGCTTTGATGCGTTCTCGTTCAGCAGCCGGCACACCATCACGTGCGCCAGTCCCGATTTCGTGTTTTTTGACCCACTCGTGCAGCGTCACCGCAGCACAACCAATCTTGGGCGCGATCGATTCAACCGCCGACCATAGCGAGGGGTAATCCTTGCGCGCCTCCTGTACCAACCTGACAGCACGTTCTCTAACTTCCGGGGAATATCTGTTCGTCTTGCTCATGGCTCCATTCTCTCAGGTAATGGAGCCTCCTCAATTCCCGGGGCGGTTCAGCGGTTCATGGAGAGTCGTAGCTGAAAGCTGACCGGCTAAAGCCGGTGGTTTTAACCTTGCATATGGAAAAACCGGTTCTATGAGATTTCCCGTGAAGACCACAACATTTTGTGGTATGGCATCAGCAGCCCAAGTATGAAAAGCTGAGGGGGTTTCTCACCACGCTTGGACTGCTGGCGATGCCGATCACGATTCGCTTGCCCCTGGATCTGCCCGATGTGCGGGTGCTGGCCAGCCGGGAATTGCCGGATGCCACCCTGTTGATCGAAGTGGAAAGTACGCTGCGAACAGCCCAGTGTCATCACTGCGGCCGGGAGCTTGACCGGGTTCACGGGGTTGACCGGCCGATCCGCTTGCGCCACCTGCCGGTGTTTGGCCGGGCGGTACTGATCGAGATCCGCCCGAAACGTTACCGGTGCCCGTACTGCGAGGGGGGACCGACCAGCACCCAGCGCTGTAGCCTGGTACGAACCGAACCGGCCCCATACCCGAGCCTTCGAGCAGGACGTGTTGAAACGGTTGGTCCACAGCACCGTGGCCGATGTCAGTGGGCAGTGCCAGTTGGGCGCCAAGGCGGTCGAGGGGATCGTCGATCATCACGTCACGCCCGCTGTGGACTGGAGCCACTTCACCGCTCTGGACACGCTGGGGATCGACGAGGTGGCCCTGCTCAAGGGCCATGGTGCCTACGTGGCGGTGGTTTGGGCCCGTGATCTGACCGGGCGAAACCACGTCCTGGCGGTGTTGCCCGACCGGTTGCAGGCCACGGTGCAGGCCTTTCTGGCGACGATCCCGGCGACGTTGCGGGCCACGGTGAAGCGGGTGTGTATCGACATGTGGGACGGCTATGCCAGCGCGGTGGCGGCGGCGTTGCCCGACACCCGGATCGTGGTCGATCGGTTCCATGTGGCCGTGCAGTACCGCGAGGCCTTTGACGACCTGCGCAAGGCGGAATGCCAGCGCCTCAACGCGGCCCGGCCTCCCGAGCGAGCGGTGCCGACCGCCGAGTTGCGACCGCTGTTGCGCCGGGAATGGCGATCGTTGAATCCCGATCAGCAAGGCCGGCTGGTGGAGTTATTCGAGCTAACGCCCACGTTGGCCAGCGCCTACGTCCTGCGCACCCTGCTGACGGCGATCTTCGACCATAGCCCGGATCGGGCCACCGCCCAGACCCAACTCCAAGGCTGGACCGAGCAAGTCAAAGCCGCGGGGCTGAGCTGCTTTGATAAGTTCCTCAATACGTTGCATAACTGGCACGACGGCATTCTCAACTATTTCGATGGGTGGCATACCAGTGGCTTCGTCGAGGGACTTAACAACAAACTCAAGTTGCTCAAGCGCCGGTGCTTTGGCCTGGATGACCCGGTCGAACTCTTCCGCCGGCTGTGGCTGGACCTTGAGGGGCCGCGCCTTTGGGTCTGAATCCCACATCACTACATCTTGTGGCTACCACGGGAGATCTCATTGAGCCCCAATAAATCACAAATGTCTTTTGTTTTAAACCCGAGAATGACCATTTTAACCGCAATCGCTTTTTTTATTTCACGACCTTCCGCAGCATCGATGATCTCTTTTAACTTTAACATCATTAAGATCCTTTCGTAATAATCTTTCCTTAATTATAGACAAAATTCCACGAATTAAAAAAGGAAGGCTATATTTTAGTAGCATTTGGTATAAGCTTGCATTTTTCAGCAAGCCTTATCTGAAATCAATGACTTCGATCTCCAAAACATTCCGAACATTCTATACAGTTTTAGTACGTAACGTTTGAATTTTGGAATTGTTTCTAGTCGAATAAAGAATAAGATTGCAGGTATATTCCATTTGTGGTAAATCCTCAAATATATTGTTTTCCTTTCCTCTTTTGTCCATTGTTTTTTGTACTCATGATCACCTCTCAAAAAGTCAAATATATTGTTACCTTCTTGAATTGAATGTTCAATTACGTAGCCTATTAACACCAACCCGAGTCTGAGTTTTTCAAATTTTGGATCGAAGCCAACTTGAAAATAATAAATTCCGCTACGGAATTTATAGCCATATATCATGGCCATAATTTCTTTGTCAATTTCAAGACAGTAAAATCTAATACAATCTTTTTTCGCAAGAGAATGAACTACATCATGATGGAAAGCTATATATTCGTTTGAAGAAAATGCATGTTGATTAGTTCTGCCTTGCCAACGCAAGTAGTGTAACTTAATTAATCTATTTATTAATAGGTCAATATTTTTTTCATCTTTTTTTACAAGGAACTCAACGTTATAGGTTTTTTCTAATTTTCTCCGGGTGTTTCTTATCGTATAGCGCCGATCACGATGCAAAGAATTTAAATATTCTTCCCAAGACTGAGGAAGGTTTAAATAAGCAATGTTTGCTGATGTGCCTTGTCGAAGAAATGTATTTCTAGCGTGGCATGCTTCGCTGAGAGCAGTTGCAAAAACCGAATTATCATGCATATCAGTTAATTCTATTACATCCGATCCTTTTAAATTTAATATATAATTAATCAGTACTGATACAATTTCTTGGCTGTAAGAATCTTTTAATAACGGTCCAAGATAATCTGGGCTAGTATCTCCTCCAATACCAATAAACTTAATAATTCTAACAGGAAAAATTTTAAAAAATTTGATCGTATTAATATAAAGAGGTAATATTCCAACAAGATCATTACTTTCTTCATTAAAAACCAATAGTAAACGCAATGGTCGACTTTTTCCATAGTATTTCCACCAATAATACTGCCAATCCCACGACATAAATATACTTGCATCTAAACTTTCATCAAGCAAATTCATCCATGAATGTTGGAGTAATGAAAATTTTTCCAGGGAATCTACAATCTCTATACGTAAGTTATTTCGATTAGACATGATTTAGTAAAGTTTCGGTAAGTATTTCCCGGCAAAGTCGGGGGGGCTTTAGGGAGTTGCGCCTCAAAAGCGCTGCAAACAATGCGCCGCCCAAGGCGGCAAAGACCATTCTGGTGAGTCAATCTTAATTCGGCGACTAAAAAATTCTTGAAATCACCCCCAGGTCGGTCATTCAAAACCGATCGATAAGTGGTCACAGTCGACAGTTAGAAAGTAGTCAACATCCGCTCTCGGTTGCGCCGCACGGACAAAGGCCGACTCCTGAAAAGGTCAAACCTTGCGAGTCTCCTGGTAAAGCCGGTGATTTGCCTATGTTAATTAATTGTTATGAATACCGTTAAAGTTGATAACGCTAATAGTTTAGTTATAAGCGGTCGGTTAGCCAATAATAAAAATAACCACCAATTTCATGATAAGCATCGGTAGTCTTAGTCAACGCCGATATCTGTGGAATGAATGCTTCATACAGTGACGGATCTATAAAGCGAGGCTCCACCATAATGGGGCAAGCTTGTATTCCATATCGTTTAAATGTTGCTAAAGCACGCCGCATGTGTAATGCTGAAGTTACAATATAAAAGTGGAATATCCCAGGTTGATTGTTAAGCTTTAATAACATAGCGATGTGATCTGCATTTTCTGCAGTAGTTTTAGATTCACACTCTTTTATAATTTTGTCTGATGAAATTCCTAACAAAACTGCAAGCGACGACATCAGTTCAGCTTCACACACTTTTTGATTTTTACCTCCAGAAAAAAGCAGAGTGCTGGTAGGTATAGCCTTAGCTAGTTTAACGCCGGTAATCGTGCGGCGCATACTAGCTTCAGTAAGTTGGGTAATATCATCTGCGTTATCTGAAAAAACCTTTAGCCCTCCAGCTAGTACAATAATAATGCTATTAGGTGTTATGGTTTGACAAGAATAGTCTTGCGATACACCATGTTCTAAAAAACCAACAGCTAGGTTAGCAACCAATGGAGAGGCCAATAGAATAAATAAAATAGTTATTAGTAAGATTCCATAACGATATATAATCAATTTGGACGGATAAAGAAAAATTAATATTGTCAATATAATTTGCAACCAAGCGATTAAAGCAACTGGTTCAGTCAATAATTCTAACCGGTACATTAAATCTAATCCGTATTATTTAGGACTTACGCAAAAGTGACTTTACCGACTGACGGATCGTTTGCAACATTCACGGTATGAAAGCACCGATAACACGACTTGATTATTGCCAATATCTGCTGGTTAGCCAGATCAACTTGAGCTTCCCTCTGTTTTTCGTCTTCCAAAGGGCGGGTTTCATGCTACCAGTTTTTCCTAAGTCTGCTGGCTGGTCCAATGTTCCAGGAATTGAACGGGCGAGCGGTAGCCGAGGGTCGAATGCAGCCGTTTCCGGTTGTAGAACACCTCGATGTACTCGAAGCTCGCGGCCTTCATGTCGGCATGGCTGGCGTAGGGAACGCCATGCACCCGCTCGTTCTTGAAGCTGTTGAACCAGCTCTCGGTCGGAGCGTTGTCCCAGCAGTTGCCCTTCCGGCTCATCGAGCACGTCATGCCGTATTCCCGGAGCTTGTCTTGGAAGGCGTGGCTCGCGTACTGGCTGCCCCGGTCGGAGTGGTGCAGCAAGCCTGGCGTCGGCCACTTCCTGAACCAGGCCATGGTCAGCGCATCGGTGGCGATATCGGCCATCATGCGCGGTTTCAGGGACCAGCCGACGATTTCCCGGTTGAACAAATCCATGACGATGGCAAGATACAGCCAGCCTTCGTCTGTCCACAGGTACGTGATGTCCGACGTCCACACCTGGTTTGGCGCCGTCGGCATGAAGTTCCGGTCCAGCCGGTTCTCCGCCACCGGCAAGCCGTGCTTCGAGTCCGTCGTCACCTTGTAGCGCCGCTTATGGCGAGCCCGAATGCCGTATTTGCGCATCAGGCGCTCCACCCGCCCCTTGCTGGCCGGAAAGCCACGTGCTCGCAGTTCCCGCACCATGCGCGGGCTGCCGTAGGCGCCTTTGAGTTCGGCATGGATGGCCCGGATCAGCGCCACCATCTGGCGGTCCGTCAGCCGCTGGCGGTCCGGTATACCGCCGCGCTTCCAGGCCCGGTAGCCGCTGATGCTGACCTCCAGGGCGGCGCACAGGTCCGCCAAGGGGAACTCTTGCCGATGCGCATCGATCCAGGCGTACCTCATAGCGCATCCTTCGCGAAGTACGCCGCCGCTTTTTTTATGATTTCCAGTTCCCGCTTGAGCCGCAGGTTCTCAGCCCGTAGCCGGGACAATTCCATCTCCTCCGGCGTCACCGCCTTGCCGCCGGCCCCCGCCAGCTTGCCTGCCGCTGCGACCTTGACCCAGTTGCGCAGGGTCTGCTCGACCAGCCCCAATTCCCGCGCTACCCCGGCCAAGGACTGCCCATCCTTCACCCGCTTGACCGCCTGTTCCTTGAATTCCAGCGTATATGCCTGCTTCGGTATCTTCATTATTTCTGCCTTCCAAAGTAACGTCATCTTACGTCACCCTTGGAAGACCAAATTCCGGGGGAACCTCACTTTCCCAAAGACCGCCAAGTGCGTCTGTTCCGGGTTGAGGTGTCTACCCACCGCACGGATTGGGTCGTGACCCACGATCCCTCTCGGGACTCCACCCAGGCCACCCAAGAGGCGTGTGGCTTTCGCTGGAAGATCGAGCAGTTGCACCGCGAAAGCAAGCAGGTCACAGGGCTGGAACGTTGCCAATGTCGTAAAATGCGCATTCAGCGCAATCACATCGGCTGTGCCTTCCTTGGTCTGGGTCAGGCTCAAAGAACTGGCCGCGCATACCGGACGTACCGTCTATCAGCTCAAACATGGCTTGCTCGATGACTACCTCATTCAGCAACTCAAGAATCCATCGCTCAAAATGCGTTTTGCGTAAGTCCTATTATTATTAAAGTAGTTCAATATAGATTAGTCAAGTTAGCAAAATGGCTCATCAGCAATACATAAAATAAGCATACCCAATTTCTTAAGAAGAAAAATATGTTCGATAAATAGTGATTATTTTAGATACTGTAGTCACGAGGTGTTGAGCCAGAGGGCGAGGCATCTGATTTGGACGGCGATGAGGAAAGATTTGCTGTTTTTGGCGTATCTTGTGGCGATGCCGCGCCATCTTTTGAGGGACAGGAACGCGTTTTCGACGAGGTGGCGGAGTTTATACAGATCTTCGTCGTACGACCTTGGGGTGACGCGGTTTTTCTTCGGCGGGATCACGGCATTCATCCCTTGCGCTGTGGCCTGCTCAAGAATGGCGTCGGTATCGTACCCTTTGTCCGCGATCAGATGATCGGCGTTGATCCCTTCAATCAGGCGGCCTGCCTGCGTGCAATCCGCCCGGGAACCTTCTGTAATAACGATTCTGACCGGCATGCCATGCGCATCCACGGCCAGATGTATCTGGGTATTGAGCCCCCTTTGGTGCGGCCCATGGCCTGGTTTCCGCCTTTGGCTCCGGCGGCATGGGGATGGACCTTGCAATGGCTGGCGTCGATCATCAGCCATTCGTAGTCCGGCTCATCGATCAGCATTTCCAGCAGCTTCTCCCAAACCCCCTTGTCCCGCCAGCGGATGAAGCGGCGGTGCGTGTTGCTCCAACCACCATAGCCTGGCGGCAAATCTCGCCACGGCGCACCCGTTCGCAATATCCAGAACACCGCATTGATAAACAATCGATTGTCTTTAGCGATGCCGCCCCAAACACCCTCACGCCCCGGCAGATGCGGCTCCAGCAAGGCCCAGGTTTCATCTGAAATGTCGTGGCGACGGTATGCAGGAACCGTCTCTTTCATGGAGCCTCCCATTCTTTGACTCCATGATTCTCTCATATCTTTAATCTCGTGACTACAGTGCCTAAGTTAGCGTCTCCTAACAAATTGGAAATAGATCTGAATTAGCCTAGATAGTGTAGTCATGAGATAGGAAATATGAGAGGCTGATGTGATCGAAAGGGGGATCACATGAGCAAAGAGAGAGGATTAGCGCACAGACGGCACGATATATCTGACCGGGTGTGGGGTTTAATAGAGCCGCATTTACCCGGTCGGAGGGGTCAGTGGGGAGGGATTGCCGAGGATAATCGGCGCTTTATCAACGCTGTTTTCTGGATTTTACGGACGGGAGCGCCGTGGCGCGACTTGCCGCCGGATCTGGGCGGATGGGGAAACACGCACCGTCGGTTTATTCGGTGGCGGGACGCGGGCGTGTGGGAAAGGCTCTTGGAAGCGTTGATTGATGACCCCGATATGGAGTGGTTGATGATCGACGCGACCCATATCAAGGTGCATCCGCACGCTGCGGGGGCGGTTGGCGGCAACGAGGACATGGCGCGTACAAAAGGGGGCTCAACACCAAGGTACATGTGGCCGTGGATGCGACTGGTCTGCCACTCCGAGTGTCTGTTACAACAGGTACCCGTGCGGATTGCGCAGAGGCTTTGCCGCTGATCGAGGGATTGCAGGCCGATGCGCTGATGGCGGATAAGGCCTATGATACCAACGAAATTCTTGCTCACGCCGCCGCGCACCGCATGGTCCCCGTCATCCCGCCCAAGAAAAACCGCAAAGACCAACGCGATTACGATACCTATCTATATCGCCTTCGCCATCTGGTTGAAAACGCCATCCTGCGCCTCAAAGGCTGGCGCGGTGTTGCCACACGCTACGCCAAACGTACCTCTTCCTTCCTCGCCATTGTCCAAATCCGCTGCGCTTTCCTTTGGCTCTCTATCTCGTGACTACACTATTTAAGCTTCATGGTATCCGCTCCGCTCTTCAGTGACATACTCCATTTAGTCTATGCAGGCCATCAAGGCCGTGCAGGGAGCGGGGCGGACCATACCATTACAAGTCAGCCAGAGGGGATAAACGCCTGTTTGACGGCGGCGATCCCGAGAGCGAAGGCGTAGACTTTCTGCATACCCTCCCAGATGGCTTTGGGGCCGGGAGGGCCATCTCCCTTCCGGCCGAGGAAGCCACCGAAACCGGCGATGAGTCGGGTCATGTGGCCCAGAGGTGGCGGAGTGTCCGGGGGCTTGGTGCGACGGGCGACGATCCAGGCGGCCTGCCATTCCTCCGGGTCGAAGACCACCTCGCACGAGAGGTTTGGGCATTCCCGACCCCAGGTGACCCGATGCAAGATGCGCCAAGCGATGATCAAATAGATCACCAGAGCACGCTCCAGCCGTTCCAGCGTCCCCAGTTGCAGGCTCTCGACCCGGCAACCCGATTTCAAAATGCGGAAGAAAATCTCCACCAACCAGCGGCGACGATACCAGTCGATCAACTCCACGACCGTCTCCAGCGTTTCGGCGGGGCGGTTGGTCGACAAGCGCCAAACGATGGCCTGTTCCCCCGCCGGCGGGCGTTCCTCTCGCGCCAGGATCGCCGTGACCGTCACGGCCGGGGCACCCTTTCGAGCAGGCAGCGTCACCGTGTCCCGGTAGAGCGTTTGGCGCACCGGCCGCGCGGGCCGACCTGGCGTGGCGGGCAAGGTGAATTCCACCTCCCCCAGGGCCTGGGTCTGCTCCACCCGATGCCACACCTTCTCGCCGGCGGCGGTGTTCCGGTTATGTGTGGCCCGCACCAGCCAATCCGCCGGATGCCCCCGCCGCGCCGAAGCGTCCATCAGCGCTCGCAAATCCCCTTCTCGATCGGCGACATACACCAACCGCGTCTCCGGCGTTTGCTCCGCCAGATCGGCCACGATCTCGTAGCCTTCCACCCAGCGCACGCTTTCCTTGACCGCCACCTCACCCTTGGGCTTTCGCGTCCACATCCCAGCATCCACCCCCCCCAGCGCCAACCCTTGCGGCGTCACCACCAGGGTCGGATGCACGTACAACCCATGTTGGGCTTCATAGCTCAGCCGACCTAGCCCCGCAATCCCCGGCTGCGAGGTGAAGTCCAATTCCGTCGTGTCCTGAATGCATAAAGCCATTTCATGCCCCTGCATCCGTTCCGCCGTCCGTTGCGTATGGGCCTCCAGAATTTCCCGCCACTCCAGCGCCGGGTTGTCCAGCAACCGGTAGGCCGCCTTGGTCTCCGCCCAGCCCCCGCTCGCTACCGGAATACTGTCCGTCGGACACGCCGAGAGGTCTTCCACCAGCCGAATCAGCCGCTTCGTCCGCCGAGCATCCCCAAGTGCCACTCCCCCAGTTCCCATTCCACCCAACTCATCGGTAATCCTCAAATACTCAATAGATTAAAACACCTTGGAATTGTGGGGAATCGGGTGGGCTATAGGGCGGCAGCCAATGCAAGGCGACGCCCTGACGAAACCCATCCATCACCCGCGCCTGGAAAGCGCGGCGGGTGTGGATGGGGGCGTTGTCGAGGACGACGAGGCGCAGTTTCTTCGCCTGAGCGGTCTGGGCGGCGAAGGCGTCCAGCACGGCGATGGCGGTGGCCGAGGTGACCGCACCGGTCACGGTCTGAAAGTAACTCTGGTGGGCGGGACTGATCAAGCCCACGACATTCAGGCGGGGGCTGGGCGTGCTGGGGATCGTCAGGGTTTGGCCCCGGGCTTGCCAGGCATACGGCACAACGGGCATGAGAGTGAAACCGCTTTGGTCGAAGTAAAACACGTCGATGATCCCTTGGGCGTGGCCTTGCCGCAGTTTTGTCAGGCGCACGTGCGCCACCCGAAAGGCGACTTCATCGCGGGGGCCTTTGACCCGTCGGCGGCCGCGCTTCCAGCGGTAGGTTTTTTTTGACGATCCGGCGCACCGTCTGTCGGCTGGCCGCTTTGCCCGTCACCTGTTCTAACCGCGCGTGCGCCTGCTGGAGTTAGCGGGGTTCTTCGTCCAGCCACACGCACAGGCGCGCGGCTTCATCTGGCGTGTAGATCGGCGGCGGCCTTCCCGAACACGGCTCGTCATACAACCCCGCAATCCCGCCTGCTCCTATCCGTCCAGCCACGCACTGATCGTGTCCACACCCACCTCAAACAGCGCCGATAGCGCGATGCGTCCGTACCCCCGATTCGCTAAGTACACCGCCTGCGCCCGTTGCCGGATCCGGCTGTTCGGCCCCTCTTTCCACGCCGCCCGCAGCGTCTCGCATTCCGCGTCGCTCAAGGGTTCGATCCGCTTCATCGCCGCCAATCCCCTCCTGTCAATTCAACGAAAATATTACCTGATTTCTTTTGATGAGTTACTTATTAGGATTATTCCCATAGGTCATTTTAATTTTCCCACCAAGAAGGATCATTGATCCTGACTACTCAACAACCACCGGCTGAAAGCCGGTGGGTTGAGATAGCGGACTGGAAGTCCAGGATACGGGTCAAAGACCCGTTAGGGTTCAACCCGGAAGTTAGCGGTCGGATCGGGCTCAAAATGATGCTCCAAATATTCTTGAATCATTTCCTCAGTCATCTCCCCAACCGTCGCACAAAAGTATCCTCGTGCCCAAAAATGCCGACCCCAGTACCTCCGCTTCAAGGCCGGAAACTCTTCGAAGACTTTATGGGCTGTCTGCCCTTTGATCCGTCGCATGATTTCACTGGGCGCCCTCTCGGGCGGTGCCGAGACCAAAATATGCACATGGTCCTTGCTCACCACGCCCTTGATGATCCGAATCTCCAAAGCTGCACAAATTTGCCTCACCCAGTCCCGAACCCGTTCAACCCGCATCTCCCGTCAGGACCTTGTAACGATATTTCGTCACCCAAACAAAGTGATATTCAATCTTGTAAACCGTGTGGCTCCCATACCGATAGTCCATCTTGCCCCCTATGGCCTGTGCTAACGCGCACAGCAACTCTACACAGCGTGAGGGCCGCAGATGAAATCTACCCGCCTGAAGGCGGGGGTTTTAACCTTACATATGGAAATAAAGATAGCTACGTTGAGTACATCTAATGCTCCCTACCTGACTAACATGCCATCTTCATTCACTTGACAATTTTAGCTAGGGCGTGTTATCAGTTACTTCTCTGATTCATGGCGGGATATGATGGTAATTCACTGTTCCCAAGCTGCGGGAGGGGCTCGTGCATGACGAAGAGACGTTACGCTTTGCGGGATGATCAATGGGAGCGGATCAAGGAGTTTCTGCCCGGGCGCGAGGGGCATGTTGGCGGGACGGCCAAGGACAACAGGCTGTTTGTCGAGGCGGTTTTGTACCGTTACCGGGCCGGGATCGCGTGGCGCGATCTGCCGGAGAGGTTCGAGGATTTCCGGGTTGTCCACACGCGTCACACGCGCTGGAGCAAAAACGGCGTCTGGCAAAGGATTTTCAAGCATCTGGCCGAAGACGCCGACAACGAGTACGCAATGATCGATTCCACCCTCGTCCGCGCCCACCAGCACAGCGCCGGGGCAAAAGGGGGGACCGGGAAACGGAAGGCATCGGGCGATCGAAAGGCGGCCTGACCACGAAAATCCACGCGTGCTGTGACGCGCTGGGCAATCCCACGGGCTTTCACCTGACGCCGGGGCAGGCTCACGATCTGGAGGGAGCCGATGCTTTGCTGCCCGGCATCCTCGCCGCCATTCGGGCGTTTCTGGCGGATAGGGCTTACGATGCGCAGGAGCGCGTTCTCGATCTTTTGCAAAAAGCGGGCATCAAAATCGTCATCCCTCCCCAATCAAACCGCAAAGAACAGCGCGAATACGATCAGGACCTGTATCAAGCCCGGCACCTGATCGAGAACTTCTTTGCCAAACTCAAGCAATATCGGGCCATCGCAACCCGATACGATAAACGCGCTCACAACTTCCTCGGCGCCATCCACCTCGCCGCCTCTGTCATCTGGCTCAACTGATGACACGCCCTAGAAGCGTACCACCATCATCTCTAGTGCGTCATAGGTAAGAGATAAATTTTATAGCAAACCCGAATATCATGTGACCTCCTTTAAAATTTCTGCTTGATGATAAGAGAGATTTTTATCATGCTTAATTTAACTGCGAGTTCTAAATCTTAAGGAAAGTATTACTATTGAAGATGCCATTGAAAATATACTTTTTCATCACCATCTATCCAAGCATGCTGCGAAAATAAGCGTTCAACACGTTGCCGTGCAGCGCATCCCATTTCCTTATAGCGTCCTTCGCTAAGAATGCGATGCATACAATCAGCTAACTGGCTAATATGACCAGCCTCAAATAAATAGCCCGTTACTCCATCATCCACGACCTCCGAACAACCCCCAATACGCGGAGCGATTACCGGTTTTCCGGCTGCCATCGCTTCGCGAGCAGCCAATGGAAACGACTCACGAGTTGAAGATAACACAAACACATCAAACAAGCTTAGGTAATCGGGAATATTCCGTTGTAATCCAGTAAAAATAATAGCTTGGTCAAGTTTCAACTTTTGAACTTGTGCTTGAAGATCAAGCCTTAGCGGCCCATCGCCAATAATTATCAATCGAGCTTGAGGCTGTTCTCGGTACACATGCGCAAAAGCCGATAATAGATAACAATGACCTTTCTCTTCAGATAATCGTGCAACAATTCCAAAAACGCGATGGTATTCTGGATCTAACTGATAGCACGCTGCCAACTCACGACAATATTCACGCGGTATAAAACGATCAGTATCGATACCACTATGGATAACGATAGATTTTTCAGGATTTAATCCACTTGCTAGCAAACGGTTTCTTTCGTAATGAGATTCAAAAATAACGTAGTCAGTACAATATTGAAGCAGATAGCCAGCATAGTAAAAATGCAGTTGATTATGAATATTATGAATAGTAGTAATAATCGGTACTCGATGATTCGTTACTGTCCGGTAGGAAAAGGGCCATAATCTCAGGCTGCTGTAGGCAACCAATGTCGAACGCACTGATTGAGGTGCAATCAGATCAATACACTCTGATCTTATAACATGACGCAATTTTACTGCTGCACGCCAGAATTCAACAGGATTTCGATAGCAAAAATCAATGTCTATATGTTGAGCGCCCTTGGCTACAAGTTCGTCGAGCAAAACCCCACGAGTAGTAGCGACATATATACTATAACCACGTTGGTTAAAATTTTCGGTGAGGGTTAAAATATCTGATTGAACGCCCCCGATGCCAAACGGTTCTGTCATCAAATAAAGTAATTTCAAGCTATTCTCCCCTTACCTACTATCGGCAGGTGACGCACGAGTGGTAACCGCCCGGTGCTGCCGACGCCAGTGGAGTATAGTGTGTAGAAAATCATAGGCACCATGCAGTTTAGCAAAAAAGTCAACAAGGTGGTCCTTATCAGTAATCTCGGTGCGACGCAATTCATAAAGTGAAATACCAGATCGGTTACAGCCTGGTGCTACGGTGACAGCACCGAGATAGCCTGCGTCTCGTACCAGTTCAGTTTCCCGTTGATTCAAATCACCAGATGGATAACAGAAGAAATCTACACTGCGGTTGATTTCAACAGCAATTTGTCTTCGGCTAGTAGTAATCTCGTGTTGCGCCTCAGCATAGAACAGGCATGACAAGTAAGGGTGAGTGAGTGAATGAGAACCTATAGTTATATTAAGTTCGTCAGCTAGACCGCGCACCTCCTTCCAATTAAGATGTAACCGAGAACTGGATGTAGGGTAGCGAGGATGCTGGCGAGTCTGTTCGCAAAACTCAACAGTCACAAAAATAGTAGCCGGTAGACAATAACGCTTCAATATAGGTAAAGCATGAATAAGGTTGTCTCGATAGCCATCATCAAAAGTAATAACTACACCAGGTTGTTGATAGCTACCAGATTGAAGTTCTTTAACAGCTTGAGATAGAGTAATGACTCGACAATGTTTAGACAGGTAAGCCATTTGTTCAGCGAAATGTTCAGGATCTACAGTCAGTTGGTCATATGTCAGCAGCCGCTCAATGCGATGATACATGAGAATGCGAATACCAGGAGAAAAATACTCATGTAAGGCAGCGAATGGTAGAAAAACCAAGGAAAGAATTCGGCGCAACCAAATTTTCGAGATCATTTATTGCCCTCCAATTTATTGGATGAGCATTTAATCAGCGAGAGCAAGCGCACGACGATAAAGTGTCTCATAAGACTGCGCTGTAGTAGCTGCATTATAGTGCTGTCGTACCGTTTCTTCCCCTGCTCGGCCAAGACTCAGGCGAGTTTCACGATCTATAAGTAGGCGGTGCAGTGCCTGATAAAGGGCGTCTTGATCGCCAGGTGGAACAAGTAAGCCATTGACGCCGTCTTGAATTACGCTAGGAATGCCTCCCACCGATGAAGCCACTACTGGACACGCACAAGCCATTGCTTCAAGCAACGCCATCGGCAAACCTTCCCAGTGGGATGGCATGACAAAAATATCGATTGCATGAAGAATTAGTGGAATATCATTACGTTGTCCAGTGAAAATGATCGAAGTTTCAAGATCATATTTTTTTATTTTTTTTGCAAGCTCTTGGCTGAGTTCACCCGATCCAACGAATAGACAAAAAAACTTGATCTCCTCATCGCGTAGTCGAGCTAATACCTCAATTAAGTCACCATGGCCTTTTTGGGGATGAAGACGCCCAACGAGTGCTAACAGTGGAATATCAGAAGAAATATTCCATACGGCACGCGCTGTTGTCTTGGAAGATCCATCGTACTGAAAACGCTCCAAGTCAATACCGTTGGAAATAGCCAGAATTCGGCTTTCTGGAAAATATGCGTGGTACAAAATTTCCGCCACTTCTTTAGTACAACCAATAACCTGTGTTGTTATCCAGCTAAGGAGCCAATCTATGATGAAGTGGATCCTACTGGGCCATAAATTAGTGTTGTGTTTGGTCGAAAATATTCCTTGAATTCCTGCCAGCTTGGCTGCAATACGCCCATAAATATCCGCTGTAAATAAATGCGTATGGATAATTTTAACATTTTCAGATCGTAGCCACGCCACCAGTCGCCAAAGAAGTGAAAGATCATATTTGCTACGTCGACCTAATATGATCACAGGTATACCTAGCTTGGAAAGTTCAGCTTCTATTTCTCCACCACGGACTAGACAGACTACCGAAAAACAAAAATCGGGGCTACGATATTTCAAGATATCGACTATGAGCCGCTCAGCGCCGTCTGGTGGAAGCTCATCAATAACGTGCGCCACATGTGGACGCTGTTTAATTGTAGTCATAACGCGATATGCAGCTTTTTCCAGTTAAGGGGCCGACAAGCCGTCCAAGTCGAGCAACTCGCGACTGTGGCAGAGGCTGAACCGGCGACGGTATGGGCCAAGCCAAAAGCTTTGCGAGTGACCGATGGGTCAGATGCCAAGCGTCGCGCGTTTGTAAGTCGGTGCCCAGCGCTTCGCAATCCGCTTTGAGCTGCGGGCGAATATAACTCTTGTCGCCCAGGACCAGCTTCTAGATCGCCAAACATCATAGGTCACATCGTGCTCGTTGACGTTGGTGGCGGTGAGGATGATGCCCACACCATCATCCTGTGCCGATCGATCAGAAGATGAGCTTTCAAGCCGAAATAGTACTCGTACTTCGCGGCGCAGTAGCCGTAGGCGGCATCGGTTTTCAGAACTTGGTTGCACACCGCACGCACCAGCTTGCAGGGGCGATGAAGAAGCCGTCGATGATGTGGCCCATTGGCGGCGCGCCCCCACTCTCCTGCTAGTTTCTCATGCAACAATGGCTTAATCCGCCAGAGATTCACCGCCTGCCGCACGAAGGTGCCACAACCCTCCACAGCCTGGGAAACCACGTCGCCCAATGCTGCTTGAAATAGCGCTATCGCTCCGTCACCGTCGTGGCCCAAGGCCTCTCCAAAATGATTCCCAGCGCGATGACTTCGCTGTCATTCAACTGGAGAGCAAATCTGCGCGTGCGCAGTTTGACTCCAACCGTCACTTCCGCCAGCACGGTTTCCATCCAAAAACACCCTGAATGACAAGCTCTTTCAGCAGCATAGTTATCGCTCTTTAAGTTAAGTTTTATAATTTTATCAATGACTTACGAAGATAACCGTGTCGCTTCAAGGCCTATCCGGTTAAAGTTGCACATCGCGTAATTATAGGAGAATTTTGATTACAACTCTCAAGATTTTTGAATATGTCGCTGAGTTTCTATCCAGAGATGATTGAGTACGGCTAAGTATATCCAAAAGTAGGCAGTCACAACAATATCAACCATACGCGATCCAAACATATTGGTCATCGCAACACCGACTGCCATGGCTGCCCCTCCCATACCAATAGCCCGTGGAAAAATTTCATAGTTTCCCCGATAAACACGTACTCCAAGTTGATAGGTATGGTAGAGAATCAAGATAAATATTAAAGATGCAGGAATACCCATCTGCGAAGCAAGATAAAGATACATATTATGGTTATCAGATTCAGGTACTTGGACTTCAGTATAAGAACTTTTAAGCATTGGAAAAGTTGCAAAACCCTTTCCAAGTAAAGGGCTTTCCATAGACATAGCGATTGCCGCACGCCATAAGATTAAACGTGTTTGAGAGCTATTATCGAGTTTTTCATCACCTGAATCTGAAGCTGTTTGGCTTAATCGTGCTTTAATTGATTCAGGAAATAATTCAGGCATTGCAATTAGCAATATTATAGAGAAAGCACCAACTATAATTACAAAAAAAATTCCACGTAAATAACCAGTAACTAAACCAATTAAAGCTACAGCAAAATAAGCTCCGCGAGAAAAAGTTGCGATCAATAGCTTTACAAATAAAAATAATAATGGCAACAAAAACCAAGCCCGTATTTTTCTAATTTGAAGAACAAATAGGCTAACAAATAAACCCATGCTATATACTAAAAAAGCGGCAAAATCGTTTGGCTGCAACTGAGGTCCAAGTAGACGAGATTTTTCTATACTACTTGCAAATCGCTTGTCAAGCCATTCTTCTGTTCCAAATACTAAGACAATCAACATGCCTAACATCATGTATAAAGCTATCCGACGAGCCATCGCACCATCTTTAATGAGATTGATAAAAGAAAAAAATAATATAAATTGTTCAAGCCATCTCTTTAAGTTGTCCAGATGATCTATGACATACCAAGAACCAACATTTAATATTGTAGGTATCAGCGATAGCATTGTGATAATTATTAATAGCTCAACTAACTTTGTGCTTGGTATTCTAATGAATAATGGTCTATCCATTTTTTTTGCATTAAAAATCCAAGCTATTATTAATAAAATCAAAAATAAATTGGTGCCATTAATAGCCGGTGCAATAGGTATAACATACAGCTTATTAAGGGGAATGTAAAGAATAGCTACCGCCATTAACCATTCTGGATCTCGAAACATACGTAAAAATATAACTAATCCTAATCCACTAGCAATTCCATAAAGTAACCATATCGGTAAGTGAATACTAAAGAGTAGCATTGCTAGCATCATTGATGCTGGGATGGATAAAAATAGCAAAATAGGTCTTAATGGCTCTCCGTGCCAACTTTGATTGGTACGTTTAGCAGCATTGCTAGAAGAATTTGATAAGTTAGCTTTAATCGGAAAATCGTTGGTATATGGCATGATAAAAAGAGTTTCCAATGACTCGACGAATTAACTTTTTAATACTATTGGCAATTTTCGCTTTTGATATACTTAAGGGAGCAGCGCGTATCAAGGTAGAAAATTCACAATCAGATAGCCCAGCACGCACCGCAATTCGAGACAATACTGGTGGTATTTCGCTTTTAAAATCTGCAGAATAATGCACACCAACTCGCGAAGAAAAAAGCCATTGGTAGCCGATCGCTCGTGCTATTTTCAATTGCGAGTGGTGAAACCGACCTCCAGGGAAAGATAACATAGTTACAGGACGGTTAATTAGCTGCTCAATTTTTTCTTGAGAATCATGAAGCTCAAACTCAAGTTCTGCCGGACTTAGATCCTCAAAAAAGCGATGAGTTTTTCCATGGGAGCCAATAACCATTCCCTCTCTCGCTAATTCGCGTACCATATCCCGTGTCAAAAATCCAGGTCTAGAGTTAATAAAATCACTGGTTACGAAAAATATCGCTTTTATTCCATATTCTCGAAGTAGTGGATAAGCATAATGATAGTTGCTGGCATGACCATCATCAAAGGTTAGTAATATACCAGGTTGAATTCCATTTTCAGGTGTTTTTTGTTCCAATAGGCTTGGAGAAATAATGGGTATTCCTTGGCGGACAATACATTCAAGATGACGCCGAAAACTAGAAACTGATATCGCATAGGGACGGTCATCAGAAGATATGGCGGTCAGCTCGTTTTCTGTTTCATATAGAGAGTGATACATTAAAATAATAATTTTATTGCTCATGTTTTTTCCCATCTGGGGTCAACCTGCCCAGTTAAATAATTGAATAGTGCCAATACTGCTGCTGCGTTTAGTTCAATAAATACAGTGGCAAAGCTAATAAGCCGGTATTTTTTTAAATATGGCAATAGAAAACCCATGAAAGATAAAAGATAGAATAATAATTGGGCAGCTAATGTGATTTTGTAGAATAATCCAGAAGTAAAGAATGAAGAAACTAGTAAAAGTAACATTGCGTAAGGAACTAAAAGTCGAAATACCTTATGTGAAATAAACTGTAAAAAAATCGGATTTTTCTGAGGTGAAAATAACCAAGTATTACGGGTGAAAGCTTGAAAATTACCAGTCAATGTCCGTATCTTACGCTTACGTTCCCCAGTAGCATCTTTCTGCAATTCATCATATATAATGGCACGACTGTCTAGGAGCACACGCTTGCCTTGGCGTATAATTTGCAATGGAATTTCAAAGTCATCGAGTAAGGTGTCTTCAGCTAATGGTGAATAATCAGCGCGATGGATCGCATACAAAGCGCCTGTAGCGCCAATTGTTGAGGCAAAGCGACTTTCAGATTTACGAATCCATTTTTCATAACGCCAATAAAGCCCGATATGTTCTGCAATACAGTTATTGGTGCTCCAATGCACTAATTCACCACTCACTGCACCAATATTAGGTTGTGATAGACTAGCAACTAGGTAACGCAACGAATATGGAGTTAATTCTTGGCGAACATCAGTAAATACTATAATTTCCGAGCTTATTTTTTGTAATGCGAGGTTTAATGCATATGGTTTACCCCGCCGCTGTGAATAGCTTAGTAATTCTACTTTGGGTTCATGGGTGAGTAGTTTATTAGTTGCGTCGTTTGAACCATCAGACACGAACAGGATATGAAGCTTGTCTTGATCATAGTCTAAAGCTTGAAGATTTCTAATTTTATTGATAATTCGATGTTGTTCATTATAGACTGCTACAATGACTGTTATATTAGGCCACTCTGAAATAATTATTGGATCTGTTGTTTCAGTAGACGGTTTTCGGCGAGAAAGCGCCCATATTCCAACTGGATATAAAATATAAGTATAAATGATAAAAAAGGTTGTGGTCCAAAATAGAATTTTCACCTTTACTGCTCCTAAATTAAGATGCCCCAAGTTACTCGATATTTTTATATTGATTTTTTTTCGAATAGTTGGCGTTGAAGAACCAGCCAAACTTTCGATCAGGTAAGCACTCATCCAAAAGTCATCTGGTATTTTATTAACCCAGCGATGAAATAGGCGATTGCGCGGCGTAGTGATTGAAAGCGATGACCCGCGCCGGGGTGTTGAGCAGGACGTGCAGGAAGGTTTCGGCTTTTTGCCGCAAGGCATGGGGTGTTGAGGAGCGTGCCGATAACCGCAGGTGTGTTTTGCAATCCCGATTGAGGTATTCGGCCGGATTGTGCTCGGGGGTGTAGGGCGGCAGGTAAAAGAGTTCGATCCGTTCAGGGCGTTCGCCGACCCACCGGGTCACGGCCTTGGCGTGATGGACTTTCAGGTTGTCCAGAATCAGAAAGACTTTTTGGGGAGTGTCCGCGATCAACTGGCCCAAGAACTCGATGAGCCAATCGGCGTTCATGGCCTGTTCGATAAAGCGGAACCGGACGAGTCCTTGGTTGCTGATGGCCGACACCAGCGCCAATCCAGACCGGCGGCCGGGAGTCGCCAGCACCGGCGTTTTCCCTTGGGGGGCATAACCCCGTACCCAATGGCCATCTTCCACCACGGCCGTCTCGTCGCCCCAGTAAATCAGCGCCTTCTCCACCTTCGCGCGGGCTAAAATGGCCGGATAGGTCTCGTCCAGCCAACGTTGCACCTCGGCGGGCCGTTGCTCCAAGGCCCGCTTGAGCGGCCGTTGCGGCGTATAGCCCCAGCGCAGCAGGTATTCCCCCACCGTCCGAATCGGCATCGCCACCCCAAACAGCGTCTCAATCAGCTCCATCACCGCCCGCCGGTTCCACAGCGCAAACCCCAACCCCCGTTGCCCCGGCGTCTTGTCCACCAGAATCGAACGCACCCGCCCTTCCTGCGCCAGCGTCAACGTCCGGCCCGTCAAATACCGCCGTCCCCGCCGCTTTGACTTCAGACCCGCCTCTCCGTCTCGACCGTACCGTTGACCCCAGCCAATCACCGTGCTGATATGCACCCCCACCACCCGCGCGATCTCCTTCCACGTCAATTGCAACTCTTCGCGCAAGCGTAACGCTTGATGCCGACGTTCCTCTTGCGCTTCCAGTGATAAACTCCGCGCATCGATCTTTTTCATGCCGTCGATTATACCAATATCATTTAAATATAGTCTCGCTAATAGTAATCCATATATTGGGAATAAACTCGCGTTTGCTTAATGGGTCTAAGTGGATGAGGGTCAGGGGATGGAAACGTTGCGGAGGAGGAACCGTCATGAACGCCTGTTGGTTATCCGATGCTCGGAAGATTCCCGATGAAGTGATGAACTACCTGCGGCGCCTCGCGGTGCGGGCGGTGGAGAAGCGAGGGCACAGTCCAGAGTTGATTGCCGCGATTTTCGGGATCAGCCGAAGCAGTCTTTATGAGTGGCTGCGGCGCTATCGGGCGTACGGCGAGGCGGCGCTGGATACCCGAACCGCGCCTGGTGCGCTGCGGGTGATCACTCGGGGGATGGAGGGGTGGTTGCGGAAAACGGTGTTGCGGTCGACGCCGGTGGACCACGGTTACGACACGGTGCTGTGGACCCGCAAGACTCTGGTGGAGTTGCTGGAGCGACGCTTCGGGGTGCGGGTGGCGGAATCGACGGTGGGTTTGCACCTGCGGGCGCTGGACTTGAATCCCCAGCAACCGGGTTATCGGACGCGCGAGCGGAACCGGGCGCAAGTGGCTGCGTTTCTGGCGGTGAAATTTCCGAAAATTCAACGCTTGGCCGAGCGCACGGGCGCGGATATCGCCTTTGAGGACGAGGCCGGCGTCGGCGTGCGCACCCGGGCCGGTCGCACCTGGGGCGCGCGCGGGGGGAATGCCAATCCGCCACGGTGGAAAAAAGCGTGGATGGCCTGCAATTCATCGCCTTCCTCGAGCGCCTGTTTCGGGATCGCCCGCGCCCCTTGATCCTCGTGGCGGATCGCGCCTCGTTCCACCGCTCGGCGGTGGTGCGCCAGTTCGTCCGCACCCATCGCACCCAACTCCGCCTGTTCTTTTTCCCCGCCCATGCCCCCGAACTCAATCCCGACGAACAGGTTTGGAACGAAATCAAACACCGACAAATCGGCCGGCAACCCATTCAAACTCAACAACCACCGGCTGAAAGCCGGTGGGTTGAGATAGCGGACTGGAAGTCCAGGATACGGGTCAAAGACCCGTTAGGGTTCAACCCGGAAGTTAGCGGTCGGATCGGGCTCAAAATGATGCTCCAAATATTCTTGAATCATTTCCTCAGTCATCTCCCCAACCGTCGCACAAAAGTATCCTCGTGCCCAAAAATGCCGACCCCAGTACCTCCGCTTCAAGGCCGGAAACTCTTCGAAGACTTTATGGGCTGTCTGCCCTTTGATCCGTCGCATGATTTCACTGGGCGCCCTCTCGGGCGGTGCCGAGACCAAAATATGCACATGGTCCTTGCTCACCACGCCCTTGATGATCCGAATCTCCAAAGCTGCACAAATTTGCCTCACCCAGTCCCGAACCCGTTCAACCCGCATCTCCCGTCAGGACCTTGTAACGATATTTCGTCACCCAAACAAAGTGATATTCAATCTTGTAAACCGTGTGGCTCCCATACCGATAGTCCATCTTGCCCCCTATGGCCTGTGCTAACGCGCACAGCAACTCTACACAGCGTGAGGGCCGCAGATGAAATCTACCCGCCTGAAGGCGGGGGTTTTAACCCACCCGATTCCCCACAAGTCAGCCAGAGGGGATAAACGCCTGTTTGACGGCGGCGATCCCGAGAGCGAAGGCGTAGACTTTCTGCATACCCTCCCAGATGGCTTTGGGGCCGGGAGGGCCATCTCCCTTCCGGCCGAGGAAGCCACCGAAACCGGCGATGAGTCGGGTCATGTGGCCCAGAGGTGGCGGAGTGTCCGGGGGCTTGGTGCGACGGGCGACGATCCAGGCGGCCTGCCATTCCTCCGGGTCGAAGACCACCTCGCACGAGAGGTTTGGGCATTCCCGACCCCAGGTGACCCGATGCAAGATGCGCCAAGCGATGATCAAATAGATCACCAGAGCACGCTCCAGCCGTTCCAGCGTCCCCAGTTGCAGGCTCTCGACCCGGCAACCCGATTTCAAAATGCGGAAGAAAATCTCCACCAACCAGCGGCGACGATACCAGTCGATCAACTCCACGACCGTCTCCAGCGTTTCGGCGGGGCGGTTGGTCGACAAGCGCCAAACGATGGCCTGTTCCCCCGCCGGCGGGCGTTCCTCTCGCGCCAGGATCGCCGTGACCGTCACGGCCGGGGCACCCTTTCGAGCAGGCAGCGTCACCGTGTCCCGGTAGAGCGTTTGGCGCACCGGCCGCGCGGGCCGACCTGGCGTGGCGGGCAAGGTGAATTCCACCTCCCCCAGGGCCTGGGTCTGCTCCACCCGATGCCACACCTTCTCGCCGGCGGCGGTGTTCCGGTTATGTGTGGCCCGCACCAGCCAATCCGCCGGATGCCCCCGCCGCGCCGAAGCGTCCATCAGCGCTCGCAAATCCCCTTCTCGATCGGCGACATACACCAACCGCGTCTCCGGCGTTTGCTCCGCCAGATCGGCCACGATCTCGTAGCCTTCCACCCAGCGCACGCTTTCCTTGACCGCCACCTCACCCTTGGGCTTTCGCGTCCACATCCCAGCATCCACCCCCCCCAGCGCCAACCCTTGCGGCGTCACCACCAGGGTCGGATGCACGTACAACCCATGTTGGGCTTCATAGCTCAGCCGACCTAGCCCCGCAATCCCCGGCTGCGAGGTGAAGTCCAATTCCGTCGTGTCCTGAAGGCACAGCACCACCGCTTGCCCCCGCATTCGCTCCACCGTCCGCTGCGTATGCACTTCCAGCATCTCCCGCCACTCCAGCGCCGGGTTGTCCAGCAACCGGTAGGCCGCCTTGGTCTCCGCCCAGCCCCCGCTCGCTACCGGAATACTGTCCGTCGGACACGCCGAGAGGTCTTCCACCAGCCGAATCAGCCGCTTCGTCCGCCGAGCATCCCCAAGTGCCACTCCCCCAGTTCCCATTCCACCCAACTCATCGGTAATCCTCAAATACTCAATAGATTAAAACACCTTGGAATTGTGGGGAATCGGGTGGCTTCAAACCGGGATTTTTTGAATCGTATCCAGCACGCCTTGGCTCATGGCCGCCGCGTTGGAATCGCCCGGTTGTCCCATGATGAGCGCGACGTTTCCTTCCACTTTCCCTTTGTGTTTCTTGAACCAGTCCAGCATCGCCTCGCCTTGGAGTTTCCCGACCGCCCAGCTATCCTGCATGACCATCATGTCGAGCGGTCCATTGATCAGCATTGAGTCGTAGCCGACGACTTTTACGCCCTCTTCGTTTGCTGTCTTGACCATTCTGCCAGCGGTGCCGGTATTCACCGGTTGCATGACGATGACCTTGCAACCCTTGGCCAGCATATTTTCAAACTTCGATAACTGTGCCTGTTCATCATTGTTCGCCGAATCGAACACGACATCGGTACCTAAAGATTCGGCTTTCGCGGTGAAGTCGGCTTTGTCGCGCTGATAGCGCTCTTCCTGCATGGTTTTCAGTAAAAAGCAAACCTTGGGTTTACCCGCTCCAAAGGTGTTGTGGCTCAGGGTTAATGTGAAAACGACGGATACGGCGAAAAGGATCTTAAAAGTTTTTCGAGTCATTTGATCCTCCTACGGGAATGGTAACGTCGTATTTTGAATCGCTCGAATCGCCGATGGCCGCGAACGGTTGGCCGGCATCGGTTTTGTCTAACGGGGACGGCTCCTGAGGATTTTGGTATTTCGATTATAGGTTCTCCTCTATAAGTTTTCCGGATAGAAGAGAGCGATTAATGTTGTCGGAGATCATCACCGGCGACGCAGAAAATCCCACACCCACGCCTGCTGGAGTGCCGCCGGGAGTTCGGGGCCAGTAATCGGTCTTGCGGGTCGAGACCGATGCTCCTCAGTATCGTATGAGTAGCGGGTGGGCGGGCAACCGCCGAGGGTCGGCGCTGAAGGGATTCGATGCACCGCTTTCATTCCCCTCAGATTTGGCGGAACTGAACTCAGAGGCCATTTTCCAGGTCTTGCTCCATACTGAACTCGCGCTGACTTCAGGTTGAGGGTGACTTTCTTCGAGATGGACGATTGCGGTAGGGGGAACATCCAGCAATACGTTCTTTGCCGGGTCGATCCCGACCGGCATAATCTTCGACGCTGGACGCCGCTCCCGATACAGGGATGCCGGCCCGGGTAGGGGTATCCTGCCAACTGGGGCCGGGACTTACCTCGTCAATCAATTCCTGGGTACGTTGAGGTGACAACACCACGATGATTTGGCTCTTCCACTTTAAAGAAATGGTATGAAATCGATTCTGCCACTTGGCGCGGTGCTGATCGTCCCCGCCCTTCTGCTCGTCGCCTGCGACAAACCGGTGGCACAGAATGTTTCCAGTTCCGCCATGCCGGTCCCGAAGGTCACGGTTGTTCGGGCCAGGGCCCAATCCGTACCCCTGATCCACGAGCTGGTCGGCCGCCTTGCCGCCACACGGGTCGCTCAAATCCGGGCTCGCGTCGCCGGTATCATTCTTAGCCGGGTCTACACCGAAGGCACTGACGTCAAAGCGGGCGACGTGCTGTTCCGGATCGATCCGGCTCAGTTGGAGGTCACCCTGCACGCGCAGGCGGCGGCGTTGGCGAAGGCGGAGGCCGACGCAGCCAATGCGGCCCTGATCGCGAAGCGCTATCTCGAGTTGCGCGAGAAGCGCACCCTGGCTCAACAGGACCTCGATACGGCCCTGGCCAACGAGCGCACGACGGCTGCGGTGGTCAAACAGGCGCTGGCCAATGTCGAGAGCGCCAAACTGAATCTCTCCTACGCCACAGTCACGGCGCCTATTGCCGGTCGCGCCGGGCGGGCACTGGTCACCGAAGGGGCGCTGGTCGGTCTGAACGAGGCGACCCCTCTCACGACCGTCGAGCGGATCGATCCAATCTACGTGAACTTCAGCCAGTCGGTGGCGGAGCTGGCATGGCTCGAAGATGCCGGAAACTCGCTCGGGCAAGGGGTGGACTCGCGGCCTGCGCCCAAGGTGGAGCTCGTGCTGCCCGACGGCACCCTGTACCCCCATACGGGCACCCTCGACTTCTCGGGCAAGAATGTGGATCCGACCACAGGAGCGGTCTCGCTGCGGGCCGTGGTGCCCAACCCCGCCAAGCGCCTGTTGCCGGGCATGTTCGTCACCCTGCGGCTAACGGCGGGCCGGATCGACCACGCCTTCTCGATCCCCCAGGCAGCCGTACAGCGGGACTCGAACGGTGCCTTTGTGTTGATCGTGAACGCCGCCGGCAAGGTCGAGCAACGGCGCGTCGAGACTCACGGCATGACCCGCGAGGACTGGATCCTCACCGGCGCGCTCGCGGACGGCGACCAGGTCATCGTCCTTGGGCTTCAGAAGGTCAAGCCGGGCGCCGAGGTGAAGGCCGAGGCAGCAGCCGACACCGCTCCCACGGCTCCGGCCAAGTCCTGAGGTAGTCATGCCACGCTTCTTCATCGACCGGCCTGTCTTTGCCTGGGTACTGGCCATTCTCATCACCCTGGCGGGAACGATTGCCCTGCTCGATCTGCCCGTCTCCGCCTATCCCCCCATCGCGCCGCCCCAGGTCAGCATCAGTGCGAGTTACCCGGGAGCGAGCGCGGAAGTGGTCGAGAAAACCGTGACCTCGGTGATCGAGCAGCAGCTCACGGGGGTGGACAACCTGATTTACTTCGAGTCCACCTCTCGCTCCAACGGTTCGGTACAGATCACCCTGACCTTTCTAAACGGTACCGATCCGGACATCGCCGCCGTGCAGGTGCAGAACCGTCTGAGCGTTGCCTCGCCCCGTCTGCCCGATGAGGTAGTGAGAAACGGCATCGTTGTTGCCAAGGCCAACAACGACTTCCTGATGGTCGTCGCCCTGCAATCGTCCGACCCGACCATCGACAGTTATGCCCTGGACAATTTGATCGCGGCGCAAGTGCTGGACCCGATCCGGCGTTTGCCCGGCGTGGGCGGGGCGACCCAGTTCGGCTCGGGCTACGCGATGCGAATCTGGCTCCGGCCGGACCAGTTGCGCGGCCATGCCCTGAGCGCCGCGGGCGCCCTCAAGGCCGTGCGCGAGCAGAACATCCAAATCGCCACCGGAGCCATCGGCGCCGAGCCCAGCGTGCCCGGTCAGGGTTTTACCGCATCGGTCAGCGCCGCGACCCGATTCACCACCGCCGAGGAGTTCGGCGACATCATCCTGCGGGCCAATTCCGATGGGAGCAACGTACGCTTGAAGGACGTGGCCCGCATCGGCTTGGGCGCCGAAGCCTACGGACACGACGTGCATCTGGAGGGAGAGCCGATCGCCGGTTTCGCGATCCAACTCGCCCCCGAGGCGAACGCCCTGCAAGTGGCCGATGCGGTTCGCGCCAAGATGGACGGGTTGCAGCGCTATTTCCCGGCGGGTGTCACCTGGATCACGCCCTACGACAGCACCCAATTCATCCGTATCTCCATCGAGGAGGTAGTCTACACCCTGTTCGAGGCGGTGGTGCTGGTGTTCCTGGTCATTCTGCTATTTTTGCAAAACCTGAGGGCGACCCTGATCCCAACCCTGGTGGTGCCGGTGGCGCTGACCGGAGCGTTTGCCGGCATGTACCTGTTCGGCTTCTCGATCAACGTGCTGAGCCTATTTGGCCTGGTGCTGGCCATTGGGCTGGTGGTGGACGATGCCATCGTGGTGGTGGAAAACGTCGAACGGATCATGACCGAGGAGAGTCTTCCCCCGAGAGAAGCAGCGCGCAAGGCCATGGACCAAATCACCGGAGCGGTCATCGCCATGACCCTGGTGCTAGCGGCGGTCTTCATCCCCATGGCGCTGGTGAGCGGCAGCGTGGGCGTCATCTACCGCCAGTTTGCTCTGACCATCGCTATCTCCATGGGGATCTCCGCCCTCATGGCCCTGAGCTTCACTCCGGCCCTGTGCGCGAGCCTGCTCAAGCCACCGGAGGCGGAGCACAACAGGTTCCTGCGCGCGTTCAACCGCTTTTACCTTTGGCTCTCGCGCACCTACCTGGCCCGAGTCACCCAGGCGGTGCGCCACACCCCGCGCTGGATGGTCGCCTTCCTTGCCCTCACCGCGCTTGCCGGATTCCTGTTCGTGCGCTTGCCTACCAGCTTCCTGCCCGAGGAGGATCAAGGCTACGCCTTCGCGATCATCCAACTGCCGCCGGGAGCCAACATGGAGCGCACCGGCCGGGTGCTGCGGGAGATGGAATCGATCCTGAAGCGGAATCCAGCGGTCGATAAGGTGCTGGACGTCGCCGGATTCAGCTTCGTAGGCCAGGGCGAGAACGTCGGTTTGGGCTTCATCCGTCTCAAGAACTGGAGCCAGAGGACCGACCCGAGCCAGCAAATCCAGGCGTTTATCAGGCAGGCCAACGGCGCTCTGCAGGCCATCAAGGGGGCTCGAATTTTCGTGGTGAACATGCCGACCGTGCGCGGCCTGGGACGTTTTGGCGGCTTCGACTTCCGTCTCGAGGACCGCGCCGGACTCGGTCATGCCAAACTCATGGAGGCGCGCGACGCCCTGCTCGGCGCAGCGGCCCGGGATCCGGTCCTGTCCGGTGTTCGCCCGAACCAGTTGGAGGATGCCCCCCAACTGCATCTGAGCGTCGACCGGATTCAGGCCCAGGCCATGGGTCTGTCCCTGGCGGACATTTACGCCGCTATCCAACTGATGCTGGCCCCGGTCTACGCGAACGACTTCAACTACGAGGGGCGGGTTCTCAAGGTTCTGCTACAGGCCGAAGCCCCATTCCGCAGTCGCCCCGAGGATCTGAGTTATTACTACATCCCCAGCAGCAAGGGCGGCATCGACGACATGGTTCCCCTGAGCAGCATCGTCAAGGCCGATTGGAGCCTTGCAGCCCCGGCCATCGACCACTTTAACGGCTACGAGGCGATCCAGATCAACGGCGGCGCCGCCCCGGGACACAGCTCCGGCGAAGCCGTGGCCGCCATGCGGGACATCGTGGAGAAGGACACGTCGGCGGGGATCGGCTACGAGTGGGCCGGTGCCTCGTTGCAGGAGATCATCTCGGGCCAGCAAGCCCCAATGCTATTCGCCCTGTCGCTGCTGGTGGTGTTTCTGGCCCTGGCCGCGCTTTACGAGAGCTGGTCGATCCCGGTGGCGGTCATGCTGGTGGTGCCGCTGGGTGTGCTTGGCGCCCTGGGTCTTACCTGGCTGCGAGGTCTGGAGAACGATGTCTATTTCAAGGTCGGGCTCATCGCGGTCATCGGCCTGTCGGCCAAGAACGCCATTCTGATCATCGAATTCGCCAACGCCATGCGCCAGGCCGGCCGTGGTCTGATCGAGTCGACCCTGGAAGCCTGCCGGCTACGCTTCCGGCCCATTCTGATGACCTCCATCGCCTTCATTCTCGGCGTGACGCCGCTGGCCATTTCCACCGGCGCGGGCGCCAACAGCCGGCACGCCATCGGCACCGGCGTCATGGGCGGCATGCTGGGCGCGACCGTGCTTGGCGTGCTGTTCGTGCCGGTCTTCTTCGTCGTGGTGCGGCGCCTGCTTGGGGATAAGATGGATCAGGCCAGCGAGCCGGCTCCGATTCAGCCTGAGATCACAGGGCTTTGAACTTGAAACATTCAATTCGGTACCGTGCAGGACTCTCCAAAGCCGACAGGGTTGCGTGCATCATAACGTGTCCATGAATGGGGGTAACTGACTCAGGCGATCCACGGTCGGATCAGCCCCGTTATTGCCGGTCTTGCAAAATTCCAGTTCCTGCCCGACCGCTCCGCAGGAAAGCGCAAGGGTTTCGGCTTGAACCAAATGGGTGCTCACCAACATCGCGCCGAATCCAATGAAACCCAAAATACCGGCCAGCCGCAGATTCATCATGTTTCTCCCCTGTGGGTCGTCATCAGGTTTCGAAGAAGCAAGATTATTGCAGGAAACGCAGGACTCGCGCTCGGTCCGGCAACGCCGGAATCGCGCCCCGCTCCAAGGTGGCGAGCGCACCGACCGCGTTGGCGAAGCGACACAGCTCGCGCAGGCGCGTTTCGTCTTGCAAGACGGTCGGATCGGCGAGCAAACCTTGCAGCAAGCCGGCCACGAAACCATCGCCCGCACCGGTCGCATCGACCGCTTCGACCGTGAAACTGGCAACCTCGCCGGAGAAATTCGGGGTGAAGTAGACGCAGCCGGCGCGGCCCCGCGTGACCACCAGCAATTTCAGCTCGTCGTGCCAGAGTGCCTTGCGAGCGGCATCCAGATCGCCAAGTCCGGTCAAGAATTCGCTTTCGTCGTCGCTGAGCTTGACGACGTGCGCTTTCTTGCAAACCCAACAGCATGCCGTCCCGCGCGGCGTTCGCGTCCGGCCACAGCGGCAACCGCAGGTTGGGATCGTAGGAAATCAGGCAGCCGGCGGCGCGGGCGGTATCGACCGCGTACAGAGTCGCGCCACGCGACGGCTCGCCGATCAGACTGATCGAGCCAAAATGCAGTAGCTTGGCGCGATGGATCGCCTCGACGTCGACTTCTCTGGGATTGAACAGCATGTCGGCGCTGGGGTGGCGGTAGAACATGAACTCTCGTTCGCCGTCCGCTCGCAGCGAAACGAACGCCAGCGCAGTCCGCGCTTCGGTAGCGAAACGGAGCGGGCTGACATCCACTCCAGTTTCGGCCAAGGTATTGGCGAGAAAGTGGCCAAACGCATCGTCGCCCACCTTACCCATGAACGCGCTCGAAACGCCGAGCCGCGCTAACCCCACGGCCACGTTGCCGGGTGCACCGCCTGGCGCCTTGATGAACGCCGGCGCGTCGGTTAGGCCGGTGCCGGTAACGGTGGGAACGAAATCGATCAACAATTCGCCCAGGCAGATTGCATCGGCCATGTGAGGGCTCCTCGTAAAAGCGGTCGAAGGTCGGGAGATCGGAACCCGCGAGGCGGCTTCGATCTCCGCGTCGGTTTACTTCGTGATCCAACCCTGATATTGGGCGACGTTGTCGCGAGTAATCAGTTCGACCGGAATCAAAATAGTGGCTTCTTTCGGCGTTTTACCCTGCTTGATCTGGTAGCCGGTTTCGACGCCTTCCTTCGCCATCCGCAGCGGATTCTGCGCAGCGGTCGCGAGGAACAGGCTGTCCTTGTCTTTCAGCGCTTCCACCGCGACGGGCGCGCCGTCGACGCCGGTGATGAACAGCTCGGTGCGTTTGGCCTGCCGCGCCGCCAGATCGGCGCCGGTGGCGGTCGGGTCGTTGATCGCGAACACGGCGTCGATCTTGGGGAAGGCGGTGAGCAGGTTGCTCATCGTCTCCAACCCCCCTTCGCGGCTACCTCGGCCGTTCTGGTTGTCGGACAGAATCTTGATGCCGGGATTTTTCGCGAAGACCGCCTTGCAGCCCTTGATCCGGTCCGTCACGGCGGTGACGGGCGGACCGTCGATGATGACCACGTCGCCTTTGCCCTTCAGTCGGTCGACGATGAACTGACAGGCTTTTTCGCCGGCCTGGACGTTGTTGCTGGTGATCATCGCATTGACGCCTTCGGCGGCCGCGTCCACGGCGATCACCGGAATGCCCGCTTCCTTAGCCCGCAGGACTGCCGGCATGATGCCCTCGGGGTGGACGGGGTTGAGCAGAATCAGGTCCACCTTGGCTGCGATGAAGTTGTCGATCTGGTTGGTTTGCTTGCCCAGATCGTCATCGGCGGAATCGACGGTGACCTTGACCTTGTCGCCGCCAAGCTCCTTCGCCTTTTCCTCGGCCCCCTTGGCCAGGGTGACGAAGAACGGATTGCCCATGTTGCCCATGGACACGCCGACGGCTTTCAGGGGTTGATCGGCGGCGAGGGTCGCGGTGGAGCAGGTTAGCGCCGCGAGGATGGCTGCGGAAATCAGCGTCTTGTTCATGATGTTGCTCCTACGGGGTTTTGGACGGATCGATGGAAGAGGATCGTTGTTTTCAAGTCCGGGCGCCCGGACCTTTGCGTCGATATTTGTCGAGCGCGACCGCGATGATGATGACCAGTCCCTTGACCACCAATTGCCAGAAGAACGACACGTTCATCAGGGTCAGGCCATTGTTGAGGGTGGCGATGATCAGCGCGCCGAACAGGGTGCCGACCACGGTGCCGATACCGCCGACGAAGCTGGTGCCGCCCAGGATCACGGCGGCGATGGCGTCCAGCTCATAGCCAGTGCCGAGCACGCCGTTGGCGCTGTACAGCCGGCTGGTGGTCATCACGCCGCCCAGTCCGGCCAGCAGCCCGCTGAAGGCATAGACGAACAGCATCACCTGCCCGACCTTGATGCCGGTCAGCCGCGCCGCCTGCGGGTTGCCGCCGACGCCGTAGATGTAGATGCCGAGCACGGTATGCCGGAGCAGGAACCAGGTCGCCAGCAGGACGAGAAAGGCGATCACCACGATCCAGGGCAGCGGTCCCAGATAGGCGTTGCCGATCCAGGCGAAGCCGATCTTGCTGTTGATGACGGTGGTGCCGCCGGCCAGCAGGTAAGCCAAACCGCGCAAGGTCGTCATCGAACCCAGGGTGACGATGAACGGCGGCAGACCCGCGTAGGCGACCAGCAGACCGTTGATGGCGCCCAACACCAGGCCGACCAGCAAGGCGAGCGGTACGGCCGCCCAACCCAGATCCGGCAGCAGTGACACCACCATCGCGGTGACCGCCGATACCGCCAGCACCGAGCCGACCGACAGATCGATCCCGCCGGTGAGAATGACGACGGTCATGCCGGTCGCCAGCACGATGTTGATGGACGCCTGCCGGACGATGTTCAGCAGGTTGTTTTCGGTCAGGAAGTTGGGCGCGATGAACGCGAACACGATGGCGATCACGATCAACACCGGCAGGATGCCCGCCGTCTGAATCAGGTTCGCCCAGAATTTCGGGTCGGGGGTTTTCGCTGGAATAATGGCTTGTTCGGTCATGAGTGCACCATTTCGGTCGTGCCCGTTGCCAGGGCCATGATGTTTTCTTGAGTCGCCGCCGTGCCGCTGGAACCGCCGACTTCGCCGACGATGACACCTTCCCGCATGACCAGGATGCGGTCGCTGATGCCGATGACTTCCGGCAATTCGCTGGAGATGACCAGCACCGCCACGCCCTTGGCGGCCAGTTCGCTGATGATTCGATAGATTTCGGCCTTGGCACCGATGTCGACGCCCTTGGTCGGTTCGTCGAGAATCAAGACTTTTGGATGAATGGCGATCCAGCGGGCGATCAGCAGTTTCTGCTGGTTGCCGCCGGACAGCGCGCCCGCCGTGACGAAGGGACCGGCGACGCGTACCCGCAGATCCTGGATCGAGCCGGCAGTCAGTCGTGTCATGGCAGCCCGATTGAGCAGGCCGCCCGCCAGCGCATCGCGGCCCAACACGCTGATAGTGATGTTCTCGCGCACGCTCATGTCGAGAAACAGGCCCTGTGCCTTGCGATCTTCGGTCAGGTAGGCGATGCCGTTGTTGATCGCGTCCAGCGGATTGCGGAGAGACAGGCGTTTCCCATCCAGCCAGATGTCGCCACCAGCGCTGCGGTCGGCGCCGAAAATCAGCCGTGCCAGTTCGCTGCGGCCCGCGCCGACCAGACCGGCCAGCCCCAGCACTTCGCCAGCGTGGAGCGACAAGCTGCACGGCTTTACCCGCCGGCCGCCGTCGGTGAGATTTTTAACCTCCAGTACCACTTGATCGGTGGCGTGGCTGTGCTTGTCGAACAGGTTGGAGAGCGGCCGACCGACCATCATCTGCACCAGCCGCTCGGCCGACAGTTCGGCGCGATCCAGCGTGCCGACGTAGGTTCCATCGCGCAGCACACTGACTCGGTCGGACAATTCGTAGATTTCCGCCATCCGGTGGCTGATATAAAGGATGGCGATACCTTCGTCCCGCAGCCGCTTGATCAGCTCGAACAGGCGGTCGGTTTCGCGAGTGGAGAGAGCGGTAGTCGGTTCGTCCATGATCAGGATATGGCTGTGCTGATGCAGCGCCCGGGCGATTTCCACTTGCTGCTGTTCGGCGATGGATAGGGTGTTGACGACGGTATCGGGACCGAACTCCGCGCCGAGCCGTTCCAACACCTTGGCGGTTTCCCGGCGCATGGCCGCCCGATCGGCCAGCACGCCGAACTGCTTCGGTTCGTTGCCGAGATAGATGTTCTCGGCCACGGTCAGGTTGGGGGCGAGGCTCAGCTCTTGATAGATGATGGCGATGCCGGCCACGCGGGCCGCCTTCGGGCCGGTGATGGGCGTCAATTGGCCATCGATGCGAATTTCGCCGCCGGAATCGGCGGTGTAGGCGCCCGAGAGAATCTTCATCAGCGTGCTTTTGCCGGCGCCGTTTTCGCCCATCAACGAATGGATCTCGCCGGTCCAGGCTTGCAGTTGCACGTTGTCGAGTGCTTTGACGCCGGGAAAAGTTTTGCTGATGCCGCGCATGTCCAATGCGGGTGTGCGAGCTGGGGTAGTGGTTGAATTGGGAGAAACGGGAATGGTTGTCATCTCATTTCACCTCGCTATCCAGGCCCATCGATGCTCGGTAGGCCGCGCGCTGCTTGTCGCGCCCGAAGCGGTCGGTCAGGGCGTTCCAGGCTTTGGCCACGTTGTTGAGCGCTTCCTGGGGCGAGATTTCGAAGTTCAGCGCCCGCGTCAACTGCACTTCCAGTGCCTGGGTGTAGGCGTAGTGACCGGGGATGCGCAGATCCAGGGCGACGTTCGGCGATTGCAAGCTTTCCCGTTGCGCGTCCAGATACAGCGTGGCTTCTTCGGGGGTAAACAGCTTGAGCCACCGCTCTCGGTCGAAATGGCTCTGCCGGTAGGGGTTGATGCCCGCTTGCGGCGTGACCACCGCTTCACCGCTGACGTCGGGGCTGGACAACCACTCGATGAAGTTCCAGGCCGCTTCGATGTGCTTGGCGTTGGCGGGCACCGCCGCCTGCCAGCCGCCGAAGGCTAAGAAACGGCACACGGTTGACGTTCGGGAAGGCGTCCCACTGTCGGGTTTTATAGTTCCAGACCTGCTTCGAACCCGGCAGCATGGCCGTGCCGACTTTACCGGCGATCAAGCTGGTTTTAGCGTCGGCGGCGTTGACGCCGGTATCGCCCCAATCGAAGTTCATCGCCACCGAACCGCCGGCGAAGATGTTGTGAATATCGGCCGAGGTGAAGCCCAGCGCGCCCGGCGGCGCCACGTTGAGACCGTTGATGTAATCTTCCAGCGCTTTGACCCAACCCGGATTGTTGATCTGGGCGTCCAGGGTGTCCGGGTCGAAGAACATCGAGCCTGGTAGCCTTGGATGGTGGGTGTAGGCGGCGGCGTGGGTGAAGAAGTACCAGAACTGCTCGCCGCCGCGTCGGTAAGCTTCGGCGGTGCCCCACAAATTGGCCGCTGGCCGATTGAAGAATTCGGCGATCTGGTAGTACTGCGCCCAAGTCGCGGGTGGCGCGAGATCGTAGCCGTATTTTTCCTTGAAGCGTTGCCGTTCCTGCGGGTTGGCGAACAGGTCCAGCCGGTAGTACAGAATGTGCTGGTCACCGTCGATGGTTTGCGACAGGTAGCGACCGTTCCAGACCATCAGGCGGTCGCGGTAGACCGGCAGGATGTCGTTCCAGGACTCGGTCCCGCGCATTGAAGCCGGCATGTCCGACAGATAGGGCGCGAAATCTGGCGTCCAGAACGGGCCAAAGGTGATCACGTCGAATTTGCCTTCGCCCGCGACCAGGGCGCCGAGATAAGTCTGGTAAAGCTGATCGACCGGAAATTCCAGGATGTTGATCTTGCCGCAGGTCCGTTTTTCCCAGCCTTTGGCGGCCATTTCGATGGCGCTGGCGATGAACGGCCGGGTCCGGGTGCCGACGTCTAGAGTGATGCCGCTGTAGTTCGGATTGCATTCGTCGGCCGCCGTCGTCGCGACCAAGGCTAGGCTCAACAAGCCGGCCCGTATGACAGTTGAGGATGCTTTTTTCATGGAGCTCGCACCTCGACGGGGTAGGGTTTTAGGAATAGCGGAGTGGAGAGCTATCATCAGATGCGGTGGAGGTTCCCGAAGCGCGAACCACATGCCTGCGCTCCGGGCTTTTAAGTTACGGCGCTGAACTTAGAAGTAGTGCCGAGTCCCAATGGAAACAACGTCTTGATCGTCGTAAAGGGGCGTGTTGGCATCCCGACCGCTGTACTCAACCCAAATCAAGGTCCGTTTGCTGAAGTTGTACTGGTAGCCGAGCCGCCAGTTATCGATCGTATCTTCGCCATCGATACCGGTGTCGGTCTGGCCGTAAGCCGCTCGAAGAGTGTTGTTGCCGAAGGCGTACTGGCCGGTTAGATACCAGCTAGAGGCATCATTACCGGTGGCGAGCGGCACGCCGTTGACGCGGACGTGGCGATCGAAATTCACGTCGGCGAAGTCCCCTTGCTCGTAAATCAGGCCGACCAGCCATTGGTTGGTTTTGTAGCCCAACCCGAGGCCCCAGTTTGCCAAATCAAGGTCGGCGGTCCGGCCCTGACCCATGTTCATAGTGCTGTCGCCGTTGAGCTTGATGTAGGTCAGCCCGGCAAAGTAAGGGCCTTGGTTGTATTTGACGTTCACGCTCCAGATATCGATACCGTCGGACATGTTTGGAGTCCCCAACACCGTGTCCCCCGTGCCGTCGAGTACCAGCATCGCTTCGGCGCTGAAGCCGTTGAAGATCGGTGTCTGGTAATCGATGTTGTTGGGTAGGGTCGAGAGCGCGCCGTTCACGTTGGTTTCCTGGGTGACCGTGCCACCCAGGTAGGTCGAGCCGTTGAGTATCTTGGAACTGTTCCAAATATCGATCACGTTCAGCACTTTCCAGTACGGCGTATCCTGGGTGCCCAGGGTCAGGGTGCCAAATCCACCGGTCAGACCAGCGAATTTCTGATTGAGGCCGCTGAAGTTTCCACCTTCGGTCATATCGACGCTGAATTCCCACATGTAGAGAGCCTTCATGCCGCCCCCTAGATCCTCGGTGCCTTTGATGCCCAACTTGGAGCCGTCGTCGATCACGTCCCAATAGGGATCGGTGCCCTGAATATGGTTGTCGATGTAATCCACCGATAGCCGGGCTTCGCCGTACAGGGTTGTATCGGCTTGCGCGGCGAGAGGGGCGGCCAGAGCAGCTGTCACTGCCAGCGAAATAGCTATTTTTTTCATGATTTGGAATCCTCGGGGAGTGAACGCCTAAAACAAACAGTGATACATGTTTCGTTAAGGAACATGTTTGTAAGCCAGTAGATATTGCGAACGTCTGTTACGAATCCTCCGGCGGTGGTTTGGTGGCTTGGATCACTGAATATTTTGTAATCGTTATCATCATTAAAAATAAGTCTATATTGAAATTTGATTAAGTAAATTTGTAATCGATTACTTATTATTTGTCAAGCAATGCTCAAAGAATTTTGCCAGAGAGGCGACGGTAACCTACCAGTTGAAAATTCTTGTTGGTTTATAGTTGATATAGATCAATTTTTTATAAACTTGACTGTCCATGTGAAGTCATCGCGAAATAGATTTGCGTGCAAATCGCTCGCTGATGTGTGAAAATAGATGTAATCGTTTACTTATTACCGGGGAGTGGCACAGATGGCGCAGATCAAGGATGTGGCGATGCGGGCGGGTGTTTCGGTGGCGTCGGTTTCGCGCGTACTGGCAGGCCATGCTGGCGTGAGCGAATCGATTCGCCAACGCGTGCTGATGGCGGTCGAAGCGCTAGATTATCGGCCGGATCTGGCCGCACGGCGCTTGCGGTCGCGGCGAACGGACACTATTGGCTTGATCGTGTCGGATATTCGCAATCCGTTCTTCACCGAAGTGAGCCGGGCTGTTGAAGATGTGGCGTATCAGCATCACTTGCGGGTGATTCTGTGCAACGCCGACGAAGATTCCGAGAAAGAATCGCTGTATCTCGACCTGATGCGAGATGAAAACGTGAGCGGGGTGATTCTGTCGCCCACGCTCGCGGCGCTGGCCGGTTTCCGCCCAAGTGATTATCCGTTTCCGGTGGTGCTGGTGGATCGTTGCAACCGCGACACCACCGCCGACGCGGTGGTGCTTGACAATGTTGATGCGGCGTATCGGCTAACGACACACTTGATCGACAGCGGTTATCGGCGGAATGTCTTTTTCTACGGCACGACCAGCGCTACCGGCCGCCAGCGACGCGAGGGCTACGCGGCGGCGATGGCCGCGCACGGGTTGGAAGCCCAAGCCGAAGCGTTGCCAGCGACCGTGGACCGCGCCCGAGCCGCCGCGCGCGAGCGATTGCACCGTCGACCGCTGCCCGATGCATTAGTGGGTAGCAGCGGCCTGATCTTACTGGGACTGACCGAAGCGTTGCGGGAGGCTCAAGTACGGTTTCCCGATTCGGTCGCGCTCGCCGGCTTCGACGATCTGCCCTGGACCCGGCTGGTGGAACCGGGCATCACCGTCATCGCTCAGCCGATCTACGATATTGGGAGAGCGGCCATCGAGCTGCTGCTCCAGCGGATCGACAAACCGGAGCAGGCAGTACGCCGCGTCGTCTTACGTGGAGAGCTGATCGAACGCGGGTCAAGCGCGAAGCGAGTCCAAGCGACCGGCTTGACATCGATAGCATGATGATCGCTGACTCAACATTTTGTTCGATCATGTCCGCGGAGCAACGACTAGCACATGGTGCGCTGTGGTCGCGGGTCCAGCGACGGCAAGAGGAAGCGCTTGCCAGCGGGGCCTTGAAACCCATCGACACGGCGCTGGAGTTCGTCGAGGACGATGGCGTGCGCTTCCTGGTTCGGGTTGTCGCGAACTTGGCGCGTAAGGACGCGGATCGGTTGCGCCAAGTCGAGCAAAGTCGTTCGAGCGGTGCATCGACCAACCCTTTTCTGCCTTACGAGGAAGCACTGTTCGTCGCTGATCTGTCCACGACCCATTTGGCGCTGCTCAATAAATTCAACGTCATCGATCATCATCTGTTGATCGTGACCCGCCGTTTTGTCCAGCAAGAAACGCTGCTGGACTTGGCTGATTTTCAAGCGCTTTGCCAGGTTCTAGCCGAGCGCGAGGGACTGGGTTTCTACAATGGCGGCGCGGCGGCCGGTGCTAGCCAGCCGCACAAGCATTTGCAATGGGTGCCGTTGCCGTTGGTCGATGCGATGCCGTGGGGGCCGTTCGACACCTTGTTGCGGGATGCCGTTCGCGGTGGCGCCGAGACGGTTCCGGGGTTGCCTTTCCGGCACGCGTTCGCGGTGTTGGACCCGGCATTGGTGGAACGGCCGTTCGCATTGGCGGAAGTGTTACACGAACGCTATCAGACCCTGTTACAGAGGCTGGGCATGGGCCCCATTCGGATCGATGGCGAAATCCGCCAGTCTGGGCCTTACAATCTCCTCGTTACTCGCGACTGGTTGTTATTGGTGCCGCGTCGGCAGGAGGAGTTTGCGGGAATTTCGATCAACGCCCTCAGCTTTGTGGGTTCGCTATTCGTCAGAAATCGGGCGCAACTTGACACGCTGAAGAGCCGGGGTCCGATGGCCGTGTTACGAGCAGTGACTTAAAATCTTTCAGCTGCGTCCTGCCATCGCATCCGCTCATTGAAAACTCACACGGAAATTTTGCATGTTGGATCCATTTATGATCGCGCTCGGCCTACAGGCCGAAGTTCCGGCGCCCGGCCAGGCGCGGGTGTGGGGTACCATCCGGCCAGAGTTTCTCAATAGCTGGGGATCGGCGCACGGTGGTTTTCTATATTCGGTGGCCGATGCTGCCTTCGCGCTTGCCTCCAATTCGCACGGGATCCTGGCTGTCGCGCTTGCCGCACATATCGAATATCTGCAACCCAGCCAGGTCAACGCAGAAGTGGAAGCACGGGCGACGGAAGTGCATTTGGGACGGAGTACGGCGGTGTATCAAGTGGAAGTACGCAGCGGATCGACCCTGCTCGCGATCTTCACCGGAACGGTCTACCGGCGGGCCGGTCACAGAGCTACGCTGTCGGCCGACCGGTAGGAAGTTCCACGGGAAATGCCTGTTCGGTTATGGAGGAGGGGCGGGCTTGCCATCGGCGTCTCTAGATGCTGCTACTGAGGTGATACTAAATATTATGCGCATGTCATGGAAGCGGTGTCCGCCCACCGTGCGGCGTTCTTTCCGCTTGGAGGCTTGCTGAGGAGTTATTGGTACGACGCTGTGACCCTAGTCTACACTTTATTATGATTCGGTTATGCCTCGGAGGCACCTGTCATGAATGATGATACCCCTTCTTCGAGACCTCGCCTGGTGTTCGATGATCCGTTTCGAATTGTTGGCTATGTCGGTGAACCGACCGATGAAGTGGGCGTTTTGCTCTGGTCCGGTATCGATCCCTACCGCTACTTCAAGCGAGGCAATAAGTCGGAGATGGAGTCGTTCCGGCATTTGTTGACGCTCGACTATGCCGGGCAGGTGGTGGCTTGGCAGTCGCTGGATCCCGGCGACCATGAACACCGCTGGTCGGAAGCGCCCCAGGAGTCGATGGACAGGCTAAACGACCATATCCGCAGCACGGAACCTTTGCGATATCGGCTGGCCCAACCGCCTGCTCCTTCGACGCTGTAAATACCGCACGATCCTTCTTTGTTTCCCTTGCATGGAAGCACTGACCCACGACGAGGCCAAATTTATCATGTTGCCGCAGACCATTCCCGAATCTAATTATCTGATGCGGATGGCAGACGGGACCATCAAACAGGTCAATCCGTTCACAGGGACGGAAGTATGGACTGTTCCTGGTCGCGGCAATCGTCCGCTCGGCATAAAGCCCCCCAATCCCGTTCCTCTCGACCGGACCCGAACCGACGCCCATTGCGCCTTCTGTGCTCGGCTGTATCTGGACACGCCACCCGAAAAGGCGCGGCTGGTCAAAACCGACGATAAATACATCACCCTGCGCCATCTCCTGGCCGATGCCGTGTTCGATACGGTCGCCGAATTTCGGCGCCTGCCCAACCTGTTCGAAATCATTTCCTTCGACTATTGGCGGAAAAACTTTGGCTATCGGCTGCCGGATGCCGTCGAGCTGCACAAACGTAACTATCTGGCCTCCGAATCGGGGCGCCAGCACGTTCTCAGGATGTCCGAGCAACGGTTGAAGGCCGCCGGGTTCGATGAATCGGCCTGGGAGCGGATGTCGGTGGACGAGCGCTTGCAGTTCGCTAACGCTTTTTTCGGTGGTGGCCACGAACTGATCGTCGCCCGGCGCCATTTTATCGACGGCGCTACCCATGATGATCAACTGGCTTCTTCTGGAACCCTGACTCCCGAGGAACACTACCAATATCTGCGCTTCACCATCGATGCGATGCGCGATATTTACGTCAATAATCGCTACGTTCGCTATGTCGCGGTGTTTCAGAACTGGCTGAAACCCGCCGGTGCCTCTTTCGACCATCTGCACAAGCAACTGGTTGCCATCGACGAGCGCGGCAACCAGAATGAAATGGAGTTGCAGCGGGTTCGGGCCAATCCCAATCTCTATAATGAGGCCGCCATCAACTTCGCCGCTTACCGGAACCTGGTAGTGGCCGAAAACGATTACGCGATCGCCTATGCCGGTTTTGGCCACCGCTTCCCCACTCTGGAGATTTTCTCCAAAAGCGAGCGCAGCCAACCGTGGAACCACTCTCCGGAAGAACTGCGCGGCATGTCCGATTTGATTCATGCCTGCCATGCCGCCACGGGCACCGATGTGCCCTGCAATGAGGAGTGGTACCACAAACCGCCCGATGTGGACGTGCCCATGCCGTGGCGGGTATTGATCAAGTGGCGGGTATCCACACCGGCCGGTTTCGAGGGCGGCACCAAGATTTATGTCAACACCCTCGACCCTGAGAGTTTGCGCGACCGGGTGGTGCCACGGTTGTTTCAGCTAAGAGCTCAAGGCCGGATCGCGCCGATGATGAAGATTGCCACCGAATGCCCCTGCGTACCGAATTGTCTCAGGTACAATCCGGCGGTACGACAACAACAATCCGATCACCCCGAGTTTCCGCCGTTGTCCGGTGGCTAGCGGGAATGACCCTTTTCGATCGAGCCATGCATGAATGCCTTTAACACCGAGCATGTCCTAAGCGTCCATCACTGGAACGACGCGCTGTTTAGCTTTAAAACCACCCGCGATCCGGGACTCCGCTTCCGTAACGGTCATTTCGTCATGATCGGCCTGGAAGTGGATGGTCGTCCGCTGATGCGGGCCTACAGCATCGCCAGCGCCAACTACGAAGATCACCTGGAATTTTTCAGTATCAAGGTGAGCAACGGTCCGCTCACCTCGCGGCTGCAACACCTGGAGGAGGGTGATTCGATTCTGGTCGGTCGCAAGCCGGTGGGGACGCTGGTGATCGACGATTTGCTACCCGGCAAGCGACTTTTCCTGCTCGGCTCCGGCACCGGCTTGGCGCCGTTTCTGAGCATCATCAAAGATCCCGACACCTACGAGCGTTTCGAACAGGTCGTGCTCGTGCACGGCGTCCGTCACGTCAGCGAGCTGGCCTATGCCGATTTCATCGCCCATGAGCTGCCAGTCAACGAGTTTTTGGGCGAGCTGGTTCGTGAGAAGCTGATCTACTATCCCACTGTGACGCGCGATCCTTTCCACAATCGGGGTCGGTTGACCCATCTGATTGAAAGCGGCAAATTGTTCGAGGATCTTGGATTGCCGCCGCTCGACCCCCAGCATGATCGAGCGATGATCTGCGGCAGTCCGGGCTTGCTGAAGGATACTTGCACGCTGCTGAACGCTCGCGGTTTCAAGATATCGCCCCATATCGGCGAGCCGGGCGATTACGTGATCGAGCGGGCTTTCGTTGAGAAATAAAGCGGAGATCGGGTGGGAACACGCTGTGAAGAGGCGCATTCCCACCCGCTATCGTGCAGCGGGTGTTCCCCGCTTCAGCCGTACAGTGGCGCCAAGCCCAATTGTGCGTGAATGCCGTTGACGATCTGGGGGTCCAGGCCCAAACCTTGCGCGAGTTGTTGCATGTAGTGGCTTTCGGCCGGCGTATCAAGGTTGATTGCCATGAGGGATGCGGCGTAGACCTGCAATGCCATATCCTGCGTGATGTCGGCGAAAAAATCGAAGTTTAACGGTTTGTTCAGCTCATCCTGGACGAACGTCGCTTCCTGGGGGCCGAGATCGACCAGCTTGGAAACGATCTTTTGTTGCTCCTCGGCATCGATCTGGCCATCGGCCTTGGCGGCATTGATCATGGCTTTAACCAGAGCCAACGCCTGTTGATGGGCTTGAGTGGCGTCGGTTACCGTCGATATCCCTTGACTGCGGGGCGCCAACGTGTCGGCCAGTCCCGAGAACGACGATTGACCGGCCCTGCCATTGCCTTGGGCGAACATTTGTAACGCAGCCATGACCAAGCCACCGAGCAATCCTGAGCTGGAGCCGCCTTGGATTCCTCCTTGCGCTCCGCCACTCCCAGTCAGGCTGCTCAAAATGTCCGCCAGGCCACCGCCGGCTCCACCCTTTGCGCTGCGACCTGCGAGACCGCCGAGGATATCGGCCAAGCCGCCACCGGTTCCACCGCTTGGGGCACTGCCGCCGGTCAAGCTGCTCAAAATGTCAGCCAAGCCGCCGCCGGTTCTACCACCCTGCGCGCCGCCGCTCAGGCCACCGAGAATGTCGGCCAAGCCGCCGCCGGTTCTACCACCCTGCGCGCCGCCCGCCAAACTACTGACCAGTTGACCGAGAATCTGGCCACCCAAGCCCGAGGATGTTGCGTTATTGCCTAACAGACTGCCCAGTATTTGCGTTGCATCCATCTTTATAGCAGAATCGAATAAAAGTGATCATATTTGATTGGAGCGAAAGAGTTCGTCGACGGAGCAAAGGGATTGCTTGCGGATGGCTTTGGCCTGCGCCCATTTATGCTCGATGGGATTGAGATCGGGGGAATAAGGCGGCAGGTATTCCAGGGTGTGGCCGGCTTGGCGAAGGGTGTTTTGAACGTCGGCGCGTTTGTGGAAAGCGGCGTTATCGAGGACGATCACGGCGGCGGGCGGCAGTTGAGGAAGGAGCACGCGGTGGGTCCAAGCGAGGAAGACCTCGGCGTTGACGCTGGATTCAAAAAGGCCGACGGCGATGAGCTGGGAACCCCAAAGGGCACCGATCACCTTAGTGCGCCCCTTGGCGTGCCAGTCCCAGCGTCCGTGGCAGCGCTGCCCGACGGGGGCATAGCCGTACCGGCGCGGCATGTCCTGGGCAAACCCGCTCTCGTCGATCCACACCAGTGTTCGTCCGGCCGCCTCATACGCCGCCCGACGGGCTTGAAAGGCACACCGCGCGGTGGCGTCCGCGCGCGGATGCGCCAGCGTTTTTTTTATAGGAAACCCGTAGCTTGTTCTTCAGCGCGTAACAAATCGCATTTTGCGTGACCCCCAACCGCGCCGCCCGTTCGTATTGGTAGGCATCCGGATAGTCCCGCAGGTCCGCCGCCAATGCCTCCACGTCCAGCTTGCGCCGCCGAAACCCCGACGGCTTGCGCTCGATCCGCTTCAGCCAGCGCATCACGCTCGCTTTCCCTACCGCAAAACGTTCCGCCACCTGGGCAATCGATAACCGGTCCCGGTCCCGAACCTCTAGCACTTTACGACGAAAATCCAGTGAATAGGTCATCCGTTTATAATAATCAAATCTATTTTGTTATGCTATAGATCCTCCACTCGATTGCCGCGGGGAGGGTGGCTGTCGACGCCATCATCCCCGCAGGAGCGTTCTCTTGGGATTCAGCCCAGCGGAATGCGGATTTTCTGGCCGACATAAATCTTGTCGGGATCCTTGATGACTTCTCGGTTGGCCTCGAAAATTTTGGGATAGGCGGAGGCGCTACCGAGGAATTTTTTGGCGATGGCCGACAGGTTGTCGCCCGACTGGATGGTGTAATACTCCACCTTGTCTGCCTGTGGCGGGGCCTGTACCTGATCCGCTGACACCTTTGCCACGCCCTGGACATTGCCTGCCATCAAAACGGCTTTTTCCATGGCCTCGGCGCTGGCTGCCTCTCCGGAAAGCTTGACTTCGCCGTCCTTGAATTCGACGTTCAGATTCTTGATGCCGGGATTGGCGGCTTCGATCTCCTGTTTGATCTTCTCGGCGGGATCGTCGCCCGCGCCGAACAGCTTTTTCCCCTGATTGATGACGAAATCAAATAATCCCATGACGATCTCCTGTGGTCTTTGGTTGTGCGAAAAGTGAGTTGCGAAGAATCAATGTTCGCTTGATCGAACCGTTCAAGCGCCGGGTAAGGGAGGTGGCATGTTGGCGAAGAGCGTATTTAACTCCATGACTTCGCCTGCCGGAGTCCAGTTAGCCATGCCTTGGGTCCACACCAGGGTGGTGCGGGTCAGTTGACCGTTTTGTGCCTGCTGTTGCAGTTCGTCCATACCAAACGGTCCAGCCTGCTGGTTGTTCACCGCCACGAAATAGCGGCTGGCGGTGGGTAGGGGTGGAGGGGCCGCCGGTGCCGGTTGCGGTGCCGGCTGGGCAGGACGGGCCAGCGTCTCGCTCAATCGCTGAGCCATCGCCAGCCCTAATCCCATGTTCATCGCCTCGGAGCCGCCGCTCGGGTTGGCGGCGGCATCGCGCATGGCTTCCGCCGCTTGGAACTGGGTGTATTGGTCGAGATTGCCGACGATACCCATGCTGCTGCGTTTGTCCAGGGCGGCTTCGACTTCCTTCGGCAGCGAAATGTTTTCGACCAGAAAGTTGGTGAGTTCCAGTCCCACCGCCTCGAATTCCGGAGCGATCCGTTGCAGCAGAAACTGACCGAGCTGATCGTAGTTGCCCGCCAAATCCAGGGCCGGAATCTTCGACTGGCCGAGGGTGTTGGTGAAGCGCGACACGATCATGTTGCGCAACTGGTTGGTGATTTCGTCGGTGGTGAAGCGGCCGTCGGTACCGACGATCTCGCGCAGGAAGGCCGGCGCATCCTTGACCCGAATCGCGTAGCTGCCAAAGGCCCGCAACCGAATCGGCCCGAATTCGGGATCGCGCAGCATGACCGGATTTTGCGTGCCCCACTTGAGGTCGGTGAAGCGACGCGTGCTGAAGAAATACACCTCGGCCTTAAACGGGCTTTCGAAACCGTGTTGCCACGCCTGCAAGGTCGAGAGGATCGGCAGGTTGTTGGTTTTCAGCTCGTACATGCCCGGCTGAAAGGTGTCGGCAAGCTGGCCTTCGTTGACGAACACCGCGACCTGCCCCTCGCGCACCGTCAGCTTGGCGCCGTACTTGATTTCGTTGCCCTGACGCTCAAAGCGGTACACCAGGGTATCGTTGGAGTCGTCCGTCCATTGGATGACATCGACGAATTCACCGAGCAACTTGTCCCATAATCCCATGATCAGCGACCTCTAGCGGGTGGTTGGGTTCTGGCTCGCGCGGCGGATAGTGCCTGCTGCAATTCGCCTTCCAGCGTTTCGAGTTGGGCAGTGGCTTCTTTCCGGCGGCGGCGACCTTCGTCGGCGATGCGCAAGCTGTCCTCAATGGTGGCGATAAGGGTTTCGTTGGCCTTTTTCACCGTTTCGATGTCGAACACGCCGCGCTCGATCTCGGCACGGGTTTGGGCGTTCGCCTGCCGGAGATTATCCGCGTTGGATTGCAGCAGTTCGTTGGTCAGGTCAGTGGCAGCCTTGACGGTTTTAGCAGCCTGGCCGGAGCGGTAGATGGTGATAGCCTGAGCCAGTTGTTGCCGCCACAGTGGCACGGTGTTGACCAGGGTCGAGTTGATTTTGTTAATCAGGCCCTTGTCGTTCTCCTGCACCAACCGGATGCTGGGCAGGCTTTGCATGGTCACTTGTCGGGTCAGCTTGAGGTCGTAGACCCGCCGCTCCAGATCGTCACGGCTGGCGCGCAGATCGTGCAGAGTCTGGGCTTTGACCATGTCCTGACCGGCGGTGACCTCCCGTTCCAAAGCGGGTAGTTCTTCGGCATCCACCTGTTGCAGCTTGGCCTCGCCTGCCGCGATATACAATTCCAGGGTGTGAAAATAGTCGAGATTGGCGTCGTACAGCCGATCCAGCGTGGCGACATCGGTCAGCAACTGGGTTTTGTGCCGTTCCAACGAGTCGCTGATCGTGTCGATCTGGTTACGGACGGTCTCGTACTGCTGGATAATTTTGACGAGCGGCTTGGCTTTGTTAAACAACCGGGCGAAGAAACCGGGTTTCTTGTTCGGATCCAGCCCGTCGAGATCGAAACCGCGCAGCACCGCAACCATTTCGTTCAGCGAGGTGCCAGCGGGACCGGTGTCTTTGTTACGCACCCCTTCCAGCATTTTGTCGGAAATGGTGGTCAGCTGCTCCTGGGCCTTGCTGCCGAAAAAGATGATGGAGTTGCTGTCGCGAAGATCCAGCTCTTTTACGAGGGCATCGACTTGCTGCCGATCTTGGATGGGCGCCGGGGCACGGGCAGCCAAATCCTGCTGGATCTGCGGCAGGGCAGCGGCGAATGCTTCGGGCAGTGCCGGCAGCGCGGGAAGGGTGGCGGCGGAGGCGGACTCTGGCGTGGTGGTCATGATGATTCGGTTCCTTTCAAGCGGCCAGGGAAATTTTGGAGTGAGGGGTAGCCGAAGCGGGGGCGCGTGCTGGCAAGAAGACCGATGGACGGGTTTTAGGCCGCGCCGTCAGACGACTCCTTCCCGTTTCAGTTGGGTGTTCAACACCTCAAGTTGCACGTCCAGATCGGTGACGTCGGTTTCCAGCAATTTCTGTTGTTGTTCCGCAAAGACTTCCTCGATAGTGGTCAGTACTCGGCGAAAGTTGTCTTCCAGTTCCGGCGCGGTGACCCGCCCGTGGGTTTTGGCATAGCCTTCGGTGACCTGTTTGGCGCCGTCCAGATAAACGTTGAGGAATTTGCGGGCGCGGCGCAGATCGCGCGGGTCTTCCTCCAGCATCGTCAAGATTTGTCGGGCCTGAGCGGCGATACGTCGTAGCCGGCCGTTCAATTCGGCGTTGCCGATGTTGCGGGTGGCTTGCTCGATGGCCGAGATGGAGGTTTCGGCCTGTGCCAGTGCCTCCAGTACCCGGTCGGTGGTGTCCACGCCCTCGCTGTCGGTAAAACGTTTGGCGCCGCGTGGATCGAAGCCGTAGGTGAGATGGCAGCCCAGCAGGGCGGCCAAGGCGAAAGCGACCGCCATCACTGGATGATAGTGCGCGCCGCTCCAGGCGGTCAGGCCCGTGGCAAGGGCGATGAGGCTACCGCCGAAGGTTTTGAGCGGCCAAGGTGCCTTGGCAACCCGGCGGCGGTCATATTCAGCTTCCGTCCGCAGGCCGCGCCGCAGCAGCAGTGCTCCTCCCAGGAATAGTCCGTAGCAGACCGTGTTGTCGAACAAACCGGCGAGATTGCCACGCGCCAGCGAGGCGACAGTAGCGAACAGCACCGGCAGCGGCAGCAGGAACATCAGAATTCCTTTGGAAGAGGGAAAACGGTCCGGGGTCTGCCGATAACGTTCGGCCATGGTACGAATTCTCCATCTAATCAGGAAAATTAGGGCAGTCAGCGGAATCAGGACGGTGCTGGCCCATAGCAGGAGGCGACCCATGACGACAACTCCAGAAGGACTCCAGGCGTTTAATGGGTCAACATGGAGGAAATCGTCGTTGCGCTAGGCGAGCAAGACGCCAGTAACGCTTGACAGGAGGCGACGCCAACGGCGGCGAAAATTAGCAACAGGCCAATGAACTTACGCAAGAAATCGGGCATGGCGACGGACTGCCTCAGTGGTCGGTGACGCTTAAACTATAGCATGTTGCCGGTTATGCCCAATCGAGCCAGCGCCCGGTCGAGCGCTGCTTCGGGATCGAACAGGGATTCAGCCGGCGCTTGAAACGTTCGGTGTACGAAATTGCCATCTGCATCTGGCGCGTACAGTGCCCGATAATGGTCCGGTCGGGCAAGCAGATCGTGGATGCCGGCTAGCAAAGCCTCTACGTCATCTTCGCGGGTGTAGAGGCCGAGGCTGGCGCGTACCATGCCCTGCCAGGGTTCGAGCAGCGTTGCCGCGTCGTTCGTGTCGAGATCAAGATCGAGCGCCCACAGCTCCGGCTTCAGCAGCTCGCGGACGTAAGGGTGAGCGCAGAAACAGCCGTTACGGACCGCGACGTTGTGATAATCGTTCAGCACAGCGGCCACCAGTCCGTGTTCCAGCCCCGCCAGATTGAAGGCAACCGTGCCCAGGCGTGGCGTGCGTTCCAGATCGAGATCGCCGTATACCCGCACGCCCGATGTGGCCGATAGCTCGCCGAGCAGACGCCGGAGCAGTGCCTGCTCGGCGGTGTGAATCGGCTTCATCCCGATTCGTTGCAGCACGTTCAGCACCGCGCCCAGTTGTACAGCGCCAACGATGTCGGGTGTGCCGGCTTCCTCGCGATCGGGAAAACGCGCGCTGATCCGATAGCCACTCAAGTACACGTCATCGACCATGCCGCCGCCCACTTCGTCGGGCTCGTGATTTTCCAGCAGGATTTGTTTGACCACTGCCGCGCCTGGCGAGCCTGGTGCGTACAGCTTGTGGCCGGAAAACACCACAGCGTCCAGCTCTCGTTCCGCCGTGCCCGTGTCGCTGATCGGCAGCGCGGCGTGGGCGAGATGTTGGGAAGCGTCCACCACCACCCAGGTACCGTGAGCGTGCGCTAGCGCCGCGATGTCATGTACCGGGTTGACGATGCCAGTCACGTTGCTGGCCGCCGCCACCGCAACGTAGTTGACCCGCCCGGAATATTGCTCCAGCAATCGCTCTGTCTCCACGAGATCCACCGCGCCCAACGTTGGCGCCTGGCCGGTCAGCGGAACATGGATAACCTGGCCGGCATGCTTGCGGTGTGGTAGGTCGTTGGCGTGATGCTCCATCAGCGATACCAGAACCACGTCCCGTTCCGGCCGACGAGCCGCTAGCGCTCGCGCCAGTCGGTTGAGCGCGGCCGTGCAACCGCTGCCAGCGAAGAAAGCCGTATAACGTTCTGGGTTTGCCTGGACAAACGTCAAGGCTTGGGCGTGCGCCCAGTCATAGGCGTGGCTGGCGATCCGAGCGGAAAAATGCAATTCGCTGTGCGTGTTGGCGTAGTGGCACAGCAATTCATCCGCCACCTGTTTGGCAGGGCGCAGCGTCAGTGTCGAAGCGGCTGAATCGAGATAGCGGCGCGGCGTCGCCCGACCGTCGGCTAGCCGATAGTCTCGTGTCGAGGCCGATGAAATCCCGTCGGGCAGAATGGATCGATATGGATTTCCGCATGTTGCTCGCCTTGGAAGGTGGCGCTCGAAAAAGTCGATGTCGGGAGTATGGCCGATTCCCGTTAGACCGTGTACTGGGAGATGTGACCTCACAAAGTGGTGACAATAAGCGCGACATAAGTCCTACACTACTATATTTTATGCTACATTTGAGGACCGTCCTTCCATCGGATGACTCAGCAATCGTTAAAAAATACACTGTCATAATAGCGGCTAGTAATTTTTTAGATACGCTGAAGCTTTTTTTTAACGGGGCCAGCATCGCGATTCTGATTGCGACTGGCGTGTGGGCATTACATATTGTCGGTGTTTTTGAGCTTCCCGATGCGGCTATTTACGATCTACTCGTGCGCTACAGCCCGGCCAAATCGGCGACGCCCCGGGTATTGCTGGTCGGGGTCGATCCGGGGGATCGCAACGCCGGTGACCAGACTTGGCTGCGTGTTCTAGAGACATTGGAGAAGCTGGAGGCGCGGCAAATCGTGTTCGCCTTTGCGCCTCCCAATGCCTCGCCCAGCTTTTACCGGCGCGCGTTCGCGGCAGGTGGGCGCGTTATCTTCGGGCGTGGTCTTATCCCCGACCCGTCCGGCGATCCCGACGAAACCCGGCTGGAACCGTGGCCGGTTGCGGTTGGCACTCTCGACCGGGAACCTCCGTTTGGCGTAGTCGCGCTACCGCCGGTCGATAAAGGGGTCTATCGTCGCCAGTACGCTTGGCATTCGCTGCAAGGCCGACATTATCCAGCTCTGGAAGTCCAGGTCGTCAGTCAACTGGCGGATGGTCGGCCACCATTGCCCGAGCAGTCGTACTGGGTCAATTTTCAGGGCGGTCCAGCCTATCCACCGATGATCGCCCTGCAACGGCTGTTGCAGGGTGGCCTGATCCCCGAGCTGGTCCGGGAGCGCAGCGTTTTGATCGGCTCGCTGCCCCCGCCTCAGACGCCGGACCTGCACACCCCTCTCGACCGGACGGACGATGCCGGCATACCGTTGCTGGCGTTTCAAGGTTACGCGCTCGAAACCCTGCTCCGCGATCAGCCGATCCGGCCGTTATCGGCCCTGGTTGTCCTCGCCATCCTGGTAGTGGTGGTTTTCGCCAACCTCATCGTTTATCAGTGGGGATGGCTACGTTTTGGGTTGTGGGTGACCGGCGTCTTTCTGGCAATCTACGCGGCATCGGCCTGGCTGGCGTTGCGCGCGCAATGGTGGCCGCCAGTAACAGCTCTGATCGTAGTTCAAGCGGCGGTCTTCGCCGTGGTGTTTTGGCATAAATCGCTGGTTCAGGATAGGGCGCTGCGCTCGCTCGTCATCGATCTGGCGAGCCGATCGCACGAGCAGGCCCTATCGCCCGGATTCTACGCATCCCCCGAGCCTTGGAACCAAGTCGTCGACCTGGTTCGGCAAACGCTCGACCTCGATTGGCTGATCTTCCTGGAACGCATTCCCGATCAATATTACGTCCGGGAAATCGCCGCGCTGAATTGCCGGTTCGCCGATATCGACGAACGCCGCCGGGATTACCGGCGAGTACCCTACAGCGACGCCATGGCCGAGCGCCGGACCGTGCGACTGGAGCAACGGCTGTTTCTGAAAGCGGATGCCACCATCGATCAATATATGACACCCCTGCTGTTCGGCGGCGAGCTGCTGGGTTTCTGGGCGATGGGCGTCTCGCCCGACAAGGTCGCGGCCAATCCTGACTTTTTCGCGTTGGTGGACGATTTTCGCGATCAGATTGCCGAAATGCTCTACCACCGTTTGCAATGGCAGCAGCGACAGACAGCGCAAACCGGCGACGAGAGGTTCCGATACCTGCGGCTTGAGGGCGGTGAAAACGTGCATCACGCGCTGCGGCAAGCATTGCGGGTGTTCGAAAGGCGATTACTCAGGTTGGAACAGGTTTTCCAGGAGATGGGAACCGCCGCCATTTTTTACAACCCCTTCGGTCGGGTGTTGCAAGCCAACGAGGCGATGGCTGCGATCCTGCGGCAGGGCCGACTGCCGGCTTACGAGATGACCGCTCTGGATTTGCTGAGTACGCTATGCGGCATCGACCTTTCCGAAGGACGACAGGCCCTGCGACGGGTTTTCGTCGATCACCAGACGGTGACCTTGCCCGCCGGCGTGCCCGACGATACTCGGCACCGCTATACCTTGCGTGCCCAACCGGTTCTGGTGGCCGAAGACGTGCGGCCACCCGGCGAGGCGGCGGAAGCCCTCCCGTTCCAGCTTCAGGGCGTCCTCATCGAACTGTTCGACGTGACGACCTTGCACAATCTGAGTCTGGTCAAGGCCGAGCTGACCGAACGAATCCATCAACGGCTGCGCGATCATCTGCAGGCAATGGTTCTAGCAACGGATTTGCGCGAAGCGGAGCAATCCCCGGAAAACAGTCGGCGATCGGTGCGGTTGATTCTGCACCGACAGGTGGAAACAGCAGTAACCTTGCTCAACCAGGCACAAAAGTATCTGTTGACCGATTTGACCGCGCTACAGCAACTGGATCGCTATCCGGTCGAGCCACGGGCGCCGTTACGTGCGGTGCTGGGAGAACTCGCCGGACGGGCCGACGAACGGCAGGTGCGAGTGGTCGTGGACATGCCGGAACTGCTCAGCCTGGTCATGGCCGATGCCGATGCCTTGCGGGAGGCTTTGGAAGTCCTGGTGGCGGTGCTGATCGAGGATGCGATGGTCGGGAGCCAACTGACGATCAAGTTGCAGGAGCAGGCGCGATGGCTGGTTTACGACCTGCGCAATCAAGGATTCGGTATGCCAGACGCCAAATTTCAAGCCTGGTTGAGCCGCGACGATAGCGAAGCCACGCCGCTGTTTCGGCGGCTACGGGTAGTCCGGCGGCGGGTCACGGATTGGAACGGTGTCTTGCAGGCTTCCAGTGCGCTGGGCGAGGGCGTGCGGTTTGTGCTGCGCCTGCCGTGCTTCGGGGGCGAGGAGCGAAGCGATAGCGACGACACCACGCGCAGCCAGTTGTATCTAGCGCAGACCGAGAACAGGCGGGTTTTGGTCGTGGACGATAGCAAGGTGATTCGGCGGCTGGTTACCTGGTCTTTACGGAAAGAAGGGTACGATGCCCGCGCCGCCGCCGACGGGCGGCAGGCGATCGTATTGATGCAGGAGTGGGTGCCGGACCTCATCGTGTTGGACATGATGATGCCGATCATGGATGGCTTGCAGTTTCTGGAATGGCGCAACCGGCATTATCCGCGCCTGCCGGTCTTGGCGCTGACGGGCATGAAGCGTCCGGATGTCGAAGAGCAAATTCTGGCGGCTGGCGCTGACACCGTGCTGTTTAAGCCGATGCAGATGTCGGAATTGCTGGCCAAGGTCAAGCTGCTGTTGGATCTTGGCGATGCGCCACCGGCCCACTGACAACCTGTACCGATCAACCCTGATGAAGATCCTGAAGTGCTCGAAGCCCTGCGCCCAATGCGCGCTTGCCTCTGGAAAGCGCGGGGGGCAGAGGGTCAGGTTGTCAAAACGGCATTCTCGCTCCCGGCTTTTTTCCCGGCGGAAGCGGGACGATTGCGCGTAAGGTTCGAACGGAAATCGGCCGATCATGCCCGTGGCGCTATTTCCCGAAAGCCTGGCCAGTTCCGTTACCACCACGGTGTGGGTTGGCGTGACGGTCGCTGTGTTTTTTACCCTGCGTTTCGGCTGGAATTTGTCGGGGCTGGTGGTGCCCGGCTACATGACCCCCCTGCTGTTGGTCAAGCCGTTGTCGGCGGCAGTGGTGTTCACCGAGGGGGTCATTACCTACCTGCTGGTCCATGGTTTTTCCGAGCGCTGTTCTCGCTACGGCGTTTGGAGCAGCCTGTTCGGGCGGGATCGCTTCTTCGGTCTGGTGCTGGTCAGCGTGGCGGTGCGGCTGGTCGGCGACGGTTGGCTGTGGCCGGCGGTGGGCGAGCTTTGGAGCGATTATTTCCACACGGACTTCGATTATCGCGGCGAGCTGCACAGCTTTGGTCTGATCGTCGTATCGTTGATCGCCAACCAATTCTGGAAGACGGGCGTGCGTGGTGGGTGGATACCCGTGTTCGCGCCGGTCGGCCTGACCTATCTGATCGTCCGTTACGGCTTGATGGAATTCGCTAATTTTAGCATCGCTAACCTGAGTTATGCCTACAACGATCTCGCCGCTTCGCTGCTGGCCGCGCCCAAGGCGTACATCGTCCTGTTGACCACGGCCTTTCTGGCCTCCCGCATGAACCTTTACTACGGCTGGGAATTCAACGGCATCCTGATTCCGTCGCTGCTGGCGTTGCAGTGGTACCAGCCGACCAAGATCCTGACATCCTTCCTGGAAGCCTTTCTTGTCCTCGGCATGGCCCGCTTGCTGTTCAGGATTCCTGCCGTCGCCGGCCTGCACCTGGAAGGGCCGCGCCAACTGTTATTTTTCTTCAACTTGGGGTATGGCTACAAACTGGCGCTGGGCTGGTTGTTGCCGCTAGTGTGGCCGACGGCGCCGGTCGGGGACGCCTACGGGTTTGGCTACCTGCTCACCACCTTGATCGCCATGCGGATGCACGACAAGGAAATCATCGCCCGCCTGACGCGCGCCACCCTGCAAACCTCGTTGGTGGCCGTCGGGGTCGCCAGCGTGGTGGGGTTCGCGCTCGCCCTCCTGTCGGAACATCGGCCGTGGCTGGAACAGCCGGCGGTCGGGACCGGCGTGATCGTGCGGTCGGCCTCGCGGCCGCTGTCGGAACTGTTGAACGACGATAGCGTGCGACTCCGCCGTTTCTGGTTGCAAGTCGGCGCGCCGGTGCCGCTGCCCATGGAGCTGGCGGCGTTCGCGGAGGGCATCGAGCAATTGCGGGCGTATCTGGGTGGCGACCGGACTGCCCTCGACCGTGCCGCCGAGCGGTTGGCCGCCGCCAGATATCGGATCGACTGGGTCGAGCGACGCTATCTCTATCTGCATGAAGAGGAGCCGGCGCGCGGCTGGGGGCTTTACGTGCTCGATACCCGCGCCGCCAATAACCTGGTGGTCGAAGTCCCGGCGCCGTTGGACGAGCAGGGGGTGCTGGCCGCTGGCGGTGGGCTGTTCAGTGCCCTGGAAGGACGCGCGCTGGCGGTCGCGGGTGCCCAGCGGGCCATCAATCGCAACGGCTCGCTAGATGTGTTGCGCAGCCGGGACACGCTGTTCCAGCGGTTCCATCAGGTCATGGCGCGACGGGATGTATTGCAGGTGCGCGCCTATACGGCCCGGAGCAGCGAAGAACTGGCCGGTGTGCCGGCCGAGGCGTTCCAGGCGGGAACGGTGTCGCCGCCCACCACCCTGTGGGTGCGGGCCAGCTTGCCGCCGAGCTTGAATCTGGCGCGGTTACGAGGATTGATCGACGAACTGCCGGTTAACTGGGCCAGCACGCCATCGGCCAATTTGCAGCGGGAGACGAGCGAGGGCGGGTTTGCCGAACTGGTGCTCAACCGCGCCGATCTGCGTCGGTTGCGGGTGTTCGACCGCATTGCTCCCCAGACCGAAGCGACGTTGCAAGTGGGAGACATCCGGATCGACGGCTATCTGCGGGAATGGTTGCTGACCGACAAGCGGCGCCTGGCCGGGCGCGGCACCGACCGATACCGCCCGCCGCGACTGGAGGATTTGCTGTATTTCGACGAGGAAGTCCTGACGCCGTTGCTGAATCTGTCACGAAGCGTTCGCCCGAACGGTGAGTGGAGCGCGGCGGGACTGGCGGAATTGCGGGCGCTTGCCATCGCCGCCCGGGGAGTGGGTTACGATCTGTTGCGGTATCGCCACCGCGCCAGCGGCCAGGAGTATCTGATTCTGACCGAGGAGGAGGCCAGCAGCGAACGCCGCTATTGGGGAACCTACGTGTTCCGGCTGGGGGGGGGACGAAATTATCTGGTGGCGGTTCCGCATCCCCTGTTCGAGATCAACAGCTTCGAATACGGCGTCTCCCTGTTCGAGCGAATGCAGGCGAACGTTTTGTCGCTGGCAGGTGCCCATCCCCAGGCCAATCGGGATGGCACCGCCGATGTGACGGTGGCCGCCAATGCCAACAGCCTATTCACACTAGTCGGTCAGGTGGTGTTGCGAGAAGCCGGGGACGCGCCCTGGCTGATGGTGAGCGTGCGGGCCTATGGCGTTCGGCCAGGGATACCGGCGCCGACCGCCGATGCGGTGCTGGCCTGGGGGGATGGAGCGGTAAAACCGGATTCCCTCGGTCCGTTAGAGCAACAATTGCTGGCCGCGCTGAACGAGGATGGCCTGAGCACGCGGTTCGTGGACGGCGCTCCCGAGACCGCCGGTTACGAAGCGGCCGGCTCGCCGCAGGCGCGCTATCTCAGCGCTGCCGCCAACAAAGCGTTTTGCACGGTCTGGCTGTCGCCGCTGGTCCGGGCTGCCTTGAGCCAGCAGGGCGAGAATGCCGCGCAGGAAATCCAGTTCGCGACAGTGGGAATTCCCACCCGGCAAGACGATCTCTATCGCTATCTCGCCAGTCTGCCGACCGCGATCGAGGGCACCCCGCCGCCGGCTTGGCGGGAGGCGGCGCGGGCTTACATCGAACGGCGCGATATCCTCAATCTGCGTCAATTGCGCGATTGGCCAGGGTTCCATTACGAGCGTCTGATCGATCGTGACACGCAGCAGGCGTTTTTGTTGGCGCTCGACGCTGCCGGACGCCCGCGATTGGCGGTGAATCTGCGGCCGCGCCAGCCGGATGCCGAAGTGGTCGCCGGCATGCCGCCCCAGGCCACCGAAGTGGAGCGGTTCAAAAACGCCCAGGCGGGTTGGCTGTTGTTCGGCACGCCATGATCCGCTTGCTGGGCTATCTCCTGCGCGGGTTGTTTGGACTCGGCGCGCTCGGCTGGGCGGCCTGGTGGGCTTGGCCGTCGCTGGAAACGGCCCGGCAGCGTTTCGACCCGAGCGGCACGGCCAACGCCGATCTGGCCCAACTCGCCAATGCCGAATCCGACACCGCGTACCCGCTGGAAGAGGAACGCTGGGTGGAATTTTCCATTCCGGGTCAGGGCAGCGGCCTGAAAATGGTGAGCAACGCCAACCTGGATGCCCAACAAGCGGCGCAACCCGACATCGAGTGGCGCTACGCGCTCCATTACCAGCTCGTGGATGATTCAGGCCGGTTGCTCAGAGACACCGTTTATCACTATCGGACGGCAGTGAGCTGGTACCGGCCACCGGGTGGGTCTCGACCGCTGACAGCGGTGTTTTATCCGGATCGCCGGATCGTTCCCGCCGATGGCCGCGTACTGATGATCGATCTCGCGGAAGTCCCCAGCGCGGCGCGGCTGCGGCTGAAGTTGGTCAGCCACGCGCCCGAAATCGAAGGCGTGATAGTGCGAGTGTATACCCAGCAACACCTGTTCGATCCGCCCGCCGCTTTGCGCTGGCAGCGCATCGTCCGCCGCCAGCAGGAAGCGTTGGCGCGAGCCAGCGTCTATGGTCCGGAATTACTGCGCCAGAGCGAGCAAATCCAACTGTTGCGCCAGCGTTGGAATCCGGTGGGCCCCATCGGGATCGAAGGCCGGGATTATCGGATCCAGCGGCTTTACAACGCGCTCGATATCGAAGCCGAACCATCGCGCCCACCGATCATGCCGGCAGGTTTGTACGTGGACCGCGATCTGCGTGGCACGCTGCCGATTCCGGAACCGGGCGGTTGGGTCAGCTTGGAGTTTTCGGAGATCGATCCAATACCGACTGGGGCCGGTGCCAACGGCGCGGCCGTCCCGACCCCGGCCGAGGTGGAATTAGTTTGGTACGGCCGCCAGCCGGGCCCGCCCGTCGTCTATCGGACTTCCCTGAATGGATCGTCAGCTACGCTCTGGTTGGAGAAGCTAGGTGCCGGCCTGCTGGAAGTGGTGGCGCCGCGCCCGCTCATCGTAAATGCGGTTGGCTATCAGGCGGCTGGCGAACCGCTCGATCTGTTGCCGGAACCGCTATACCTGCGGCTGTATCGGCTGGAACCGGATTTGCCGCTGGAATTTGCCATCGCGCACGTCGGCGAACAGCCTACGCTCTGGCGAGTGGATTTGCGGCTGGCTGCGCCGGGCTCGACCACCGAGGCGACGGTGCGCTACGAGTGGCTCGACTCGCGCGGCGCGCCGCTGCGCCAGGGAAACCTGGCTCCAAACGACGTGGCTTCTCCCTACGACCGACTACTGGATGGGACCGTGCTGGCCGGACGCGTTTCCGAAGCCACCACCTATGGGTTCGCCTTACCGGAGACGGTTGCCCGAGTGCGCCTGACGACGACCGCCGCTCCGGTGTTGGCGAACGCCTACACCCGGCCAGCCGACTTGCGACGCGAGCTGCGGGCGCCGGAGGACTATCAGCCCGTCAGCGCGGGAGAAACGCGTGGTCAACCGGTGTGGTTTCCGGTGTTGCCCCTGGCGGCGGCGGCGTGGGCGCGGGACGGCCGGACGGTGCTGCTCGACCGGCAGAGCCGTCCTCCCCAACGCGATCCGGAGGTTTTGGCGGGGCGCTACGACTGGGAAGATTATGACCCCCAGGGCGACTGGCGGGGCCGCTATCTGCTCAACCCGCGCGACCCGCAAGCCCCGCTGCGCGATCAGGCGCTGGATACAGTGTTCCAGCCGCTGGCCGCCGGGATTCCGGTCCGGCTGGAACTGCGTGGTTCGCCGGGTCGGACGATGGTGGTGCCGATCTTCTTGGTGTTGCGCGATACCGAGCGGCCTGACTCGGTGCGGATCAGCGTGGACGGTCAGCCGGTTTACGCCGGCGTGCTGGTGCTGCGGCGCACGCAACTGCGATTGCCGCCGTTATCGGTCGGTGCCCACACGATTCTGGTACAGGGCGCGGGGCCGGCCCGCTGGTTCGTGAATTACGCCGGTGGCGGAGCCGGCAGTCTGAATCGGCGGTTGGCCTATCGCCTGGATCGGGAGGGGCTGGAGTTCGTCTACGCCAAGGCCAGTCCGGACGTGGAAGTGCTGTCTGGCGTTTTGCAGACACCGTTCGGCACCGACCGGCGCGCTCGGTTGCGGGCGAGGATTCAAATGCCGGATCGCGTCCGTCCGGGGCCGTTCACCCGGCCGACCGTGCGCGAGTGGTTGTTCGACCTGCGACCCGACAACAGCAGTCCGGTACCGGTGCTGGATACTCCCGCCGAGCAGGCGGGTTTGGGGCAACGGTTTTTTTTGCCGCTGGGCGACGACGCGCCGCCCGGCGACTATCGAATCCGGCTGTGGCTGGAAGAAGGCAGCGGATATCTGACGCTCTATCGGGTGACGCCGGGCCTGCCGGTGGTACTCGAACTGTTCAGCGAGGAAGGGCGACCGTGAAAGAGATCATCGAAAAACGCCAAAATTTCCGAGAAAAACCGATTTCGGAGCGAAACAGCGCGATTGGGCGACACTGGCGCAGCGGGTTAGCGGTCCTGCTGGCGTTATTGGCACCCCTGCTTGCCGCCGCCCGTCCAGTGACCCTGGAAAACCTGTTCCGGGATAGCCAGGGCCGCGATTATCAGTCGCCATCTCCAGACGAACTGCGCCAGGCCGAGCAGCTCTTTCAACGTGCGTTCGCCGGTCGGATCGAGGCGGCGGATTGGGCGGCGCTCGGTTTCCGGGTCGAGCGATTAACCGAACAGGGCGGTGTTTTGACGGTGATCCGGGAAGCGCCCGACCAGCGGCGCGGGCGCGGTTTTTATGCCTTCGTCGACTCGCCGGTCAGCGCTCCGATCCTGCAAGCGCCACACGCCCTAAGCGACCGCTATACCGGCATCATCGCCGTCGAGCTGTTCGCCAGCGGCCGTTTTGCCGCTGGCGCCTGGAGTACCGCGCCGCGCGGGTATCAGGATGACGACGAGGACGTGGACGCCGACATGGCTCACCGGCCGGACAGCTACTTCGTGGCCTTCAGTCGTGCCGCTGCTATGTCCAGACCGGCCAAGGTCGTCGTGCAGTTGCACGGATTCGCCGCCGACAAACGCAAGACCGAGGCCGGTCGCAGGGCAGGGGCCATCGTCAGCGCCAGCCAGCGCCAACCAACGCCGGTAGCCGAGGAGCTCGCCCGCTGCTTGGGCGGCGTGTTCGCCGAGCCGGTACTGCTGTATCCCCTCCAGGTCAAGGAGCTGGGCGGATTGACCAATCAAATCGCCCAGACGTTGCGGACGTTGGATCATTCCGGTTTCGTTCACCTCGAACTGGCCCAGCCGCTGCGGGAACAACTGCATCGGGACGCCGAAGCGCGGCAACGGTTCGGCGCCTGCCTGGCTGGGACGCGACCGTGAGGCGACGGGGTCGGCTTCGCTGCGGGGCCTTGCTGGCGCTGCTGCTCGGCGCGGGAGCCGAGGCCGGTCCCGATCAGGTGCAAATCGACATGGTCGGTCGCTACCCGCTGCCGTTGCGCTGGGATAACGTATCGAGCGAGCCGCTCTGGGTGGAGGGTGCCAAGCCGTTTTCCGCGCCAGGCAGCCGGGCTCGGGACGGAGAACGGCACGAAACCCAAATGCATCGGGTGCGCTTGGCGCCGGGCGAGAGCGTGACGGTTTGGGTGCCGGCCAACGAGGGGCTGCGGGTTTATCGGCCCGATGGCCGTTTGGCGTCGGCGGATCTGGAAATCGCCGTTTCCAACGGTTCTGGGCTGTATGTCAGCGCGCCGACGCAACCTTCGGCACAAGGTGATTCGCTGTTGTTACCGTCCGATTGGCCGGAGGAGCGCTTGGCGCGAGTAAGCCGTCCGGCACGGGCCAGCGAGGCAGTGGAAGTTGCGCTGTTCGTGTCCCGACGGGAGGCGTTGGGCGAACTGGCACCGTACCGGGATGTGGCACGGCCCGAATCGGGGTCGGAGCCAAAACCGGCCTTGGCGCCGGAAGCGCAGCCGATATTTGCAGCGGAGCCGATGGCCGCTGCGGCCCAATCACCGCAAGCCCCTACCGAGGAAGCGCCGCCACTGGCTGGTGTATCGGCTGCATTGCTGCGCCCGACTGACGAAGCGACCGCACAGCCATTCTGGCCGCTGCAAGCCCGTCCTCCGCTGCGAATCCGCTTACGAGGGCCAGCGCGGCTGGCCTTGGAGCACCGGTTGCGCTATCCGCCGGGGGAAACCCAGACCCGGCAAGCCTATCGAGTTTACGCTTGGCTGGACGGTCGGCCCTGGCAGGCGCTGGATTTCGTGGCCGGCCCCGAGATGCGCCGGGCGGTTTGGGTGGACGGTTGCGCCGAAACGCTGGGTCGCCTGGAGACTGGCTATCTGGAGCTGCCGGACGGTGACCACGAATTGACCCTGACAGCGACGCAGCCGCTTCACGCGCGATTGTTGATCCAGCGAGATCCCGATTATCTGTTTCCCAGCTTGAACGCGCCAAAGCTGACCGCCGCCGAGGCTCGCGCCGCGCGACCGGTAGCGCACGGTTCGATTTGGGATTTGAGTTGGGCTGAATTGGGCGTTCCGCCCAACGCATTACCCTTGGCCGAGGTGGATCGAGTCACATTGCGGCTGGGGCGCGACAACAGTTTCCGCGACGGCGGGCTGACGGCGGCGATGGTGGCGCGTCAAACGGCACTTGCCCACCGCGAAGTCCCGCGCCTGACCTCGCAGGCACAGGATTTAATGAGTCTATTTACGTTCTACCGCGCTTTGTTACCGGTTGCCAAGCCGACCGTTGCGCCACCTCGGTTCGGCTGGTTGCGCAATCGTCGCCTGCTAGGCTTGACTGAGCAAGCGCGCGAATTACTGGCCGCGGAACGCTTTGACGACGATGGGACTGGATGCGTTGACTTCGGCCCATTTCCTCGAATTGACGCCGGGCGCGGAACTGGAATACCGCTTGCCGGAACGACCAGCGCCATCGCTGTTACGTGTCACGGTGGAGCCGCACGCCACTGACGATGCGGGATTTCTGCTGCGCTACGACGATCAGCCTCCGCTGCGGCTGCGGGCACAGCCGCCGGAATTGGCCGCACGGCTGTTTTCGCCGGCAGCGAGCGAGGTGGCGCTGGCGCTGGTGGGCGAGCGGCACGGCGTGCCCGCCGCCGGCACCCTGACCGCGCCGTTCGCCGCGCAGCGCCCGCCCGGGCCATTAGTCGCGGCGGCCTCGATGGAAATTCCGTTGCCGGCGGGCGTACGGCGGATTCGCTTGAGCGGAGCTAGCCAGCCGTTGAACGTGGCCTTGCAGTATCGTGCCAGCCGGTTCTACCAGCTGACGGAAAGCGAGTATCTGGAGATGAGCCGGCAACTGGGTACGGAGACCGTTTACCGACGATTTCAGGTGCAATTACAACGTGCGGGAACGACAGCGGAACCATCCGGCGGCGCGGCGGCGCCTGCTGCGCTCTTCGCCGTCGAACGGGACGCCCAGCGCGAGTTGGCCAACCACTGGCTCCCTCTGGTTCGCCTGCTGCGGGAGCGTGGCAAGCGACTGACGACGGGGCTGGCGCCGCCGGCCGCTCAGCCACCCCCGCCTCCGGACGTGGACCGACGATTCGCTGAGGCCCGGCGTCTGGAGCGGGCCGGGCAATCGTTGCCCGCCCTGGAACAATGGAGTTTGTTGACCGGTGCGAAACTTGTCAGTGTCCGGACCGAGGCGGTTTTGGGCCAAGCACGAACTTTGCGCCAGTTGAACGAGGAGTTTCTAGCCGAACAAATGTTGCGCGGGACATTCCTGTACGACCCCGAACCGGTGGTGCGCGAGCAAGCTTTCGCGCGATTGCAGCGGGATTACGAAGCGACGGCGGATGAAGACAGTGTGCTGACGCTGGTCGGCGCCGCAGCGATGCGCCAGCCAGAACCGAACCGGTTGCGGCAACTGGCGAGCGTATTGCTCGATCAAGGCGATCCTGGGTTGGCATTGCCGGTACTCCTGGCGTTGCCGCCGGCGGAGCAGTCGCCGCCGCTGGTGGCGCGCGCCGCTTATCAGCTTGGCTGGTGGCAGGTGTTCGAGGAAACTCTGTCGCGCTGGCCCGATTCGGCACAACGCCGGCTTTGGGAAGGTTATCGCGCCCAGCAGCGGGGCGATTATCGGGAAGCCTTGCGGCTGTGGCGGGAAGCGGGTGCCGTCGGGCGGGAGTCGGCCGAAGCTCTGGAAACCGGCTTGGCCATCCGCGACCGCCTGCGGGATTCCGACCCAGCGGTACGGGAACGCGCCGTGGCCGACTGGGCGCGCTGGCAAACCCGGCAACCCGGCGTCCACGTCTGGCGGGATGCCAGTCACTTGCTCGACGACTACGCGGGGGCCGTCGCCCTGTACGCGCCGGATCGCGACCGATTCGGTCAAATGTTCCGTGCTCTGCCAGATCGGCCGGTCAAATTGGGGATTTACGGACCCGCGAAGCTGCGCGTCGAGGGGCGCTTGATTCATCCGGCCAGCGCCGCCGATCCGCCGGCGGTGGATGACTGGTTGTTGCTGCGCGATGGTGACCGGGTGGAACGGTTGCCGATCAACGCTGACCGACCCAGCCAAGGCTTGTTCGTCGTCGGTGATGCTGCCGAAGTGCCGGGCCGGCAGAACACCTTGGATTACGTGGTCGGGCCGGGATGGCATGTCGTCGAAATCGCGGCCCAGCAGCGGCCATTGCTGGTGCAAGCGTCCATCTGGCGGCCGGAAATTCCACTGCTGGTTCTGCCAGAACTGACGCCGGCCTCGGTGATCGCGGCGGCGCTCGGCTTGGCCTACGGTGAGCCGGAACGGAACGAACCTGGCTCTTGGAGTTGGCTGCCATTCGGGAAATTTCACATCCGGCGGGATGAAGCGCCGCAGGAAACCGGGCCGGCGAATGCCGGGTTGCCGGTTCAGGTCGTTACGGGTTGCAAGCTGGAGCCACGGACTCTGTACACGCTGCCGTCCGTTTCGCTGGAGCCCGCCGCGCGGGCGGAGTTGTTGAACCGGCTGGCTCAGTTCAATCCTCCCGATTTAGCTTGGCCCACGTCGCCACCGACCGCCGACCAGGCATTGCGTCAACGCTTGATCGCCTTGCTTTGGGAGGTAGAGCAAGCGCCGGCTACTTTGGCGGAGCGCTTGCCGGAAGCCGAGCAGTGGGTGGCGGCCCAGCCGGGGGTGCCAGGCGTGGAGGCGTTGCTGCACCGGCTGCGGCAACGCGCCGAATGGGAACCAGTGACCGCCGTCGCGCAAAGCGCCGGGATCCGTTCCATCGAGACGCCTGGCTGGCAACCGGAATCACCCTTTCTGCGGGTCCGCAAAGCACTGACACCTCCGGTTGCGTCGGACGAACAGGTATTGGCCGGCACGGAGCAACTCGGATTGCTGACCACCAATCCGACACCTACCCGGCTGCGGGTGGAGTTGCGCGTGGCCGACGTGCGGTACCTACCTTCTCAGCCGCTGAGCGCGTGGTATCGACTGGACGAGCAGCCGGAGCAGTCGGTCACGCTTACGCCGAACGCCCCGAGCTATTCGTTCGTCCTCCAGGTTCCATCCGGCCAACATGTGTTGCGCATCGGCATCGTCGCGCCGGTTGCTAACCAATACTTGCGAGCGCGGGTCAGCGAATTGCGGGGCCATGCCGCGCGTCCGGTGACCGACGATCTCCGGCGCTTCTATCAGGTCGCTACCGCCGCCGAACCGCTCCGGGTACCGGTGATGGGACCGGCTTGGCTGCGGATCGACGAACTGCGCGACGGTCAGCTCGACAGCCGCTATCAGTATCTCGGTTCCGGCCTGAACACGTTGGAGTTGCGACCGGCGCCGGGTCGGGCGGAGGCGCTGTATCGGTTGCATGGCCTACAGATTCTGGACGCGCCGCGCGAGGTAACGCCCCCGCGAGTGGTGCGCTGGACTCTGGAACCGCCACCACCGGCACCCGCTCAAGTTTCGACGGTTCCACCACCGAGCACCTGGGTGCTGCAAGATCGCTATGCCTTGGGCGAACAGGAGGACGGCAGTTGGTCGCTGGGCACGACCTTGGCGCGCGCCCTGCCGTCCCTCGATGAAACCAGCAGCGGCCAACCGCCCGACCAATATCTGGAAACCGTGCTCGGTTACCGCTATTTCGACGAGTGGCGGCGCAATGATTACGATGCCGACGCGCTGTTTCGCCTGCACCACGAGGGCAGCCCCACGTTCGGCTTGCTCGGTTCCTGGCAACACCAGACTGAATGGCCGGGTGTGTCGTTTCGGTTGAGCGGGGAGCTGTACGCCCAGCAGTCCGAGGCTTGGGCCTGGAACGCGACGACGCGCGGCCTGGTTTGGCAGGTCCGGGATATCGACCCGAAGACTTGGCACGCGCCCGGTCTGAGTTTCTTTTACCGGGATCTCCATCAGCAATCCGGCTACGACTATGAGCCCGGCCGTGTGGATCAGGATGTGCTCAGCGAATACAAGCGTTTTCATCGGCGCGGGCTGGCGCTGTCCGATACGCTGACGCACCGACCCTGGCTGGATACGCTGTGGTACACCAGCGCGGCGCTAACCTCGGACGAAAACTGGAATTTTTTCGACCCGGAACACGCGAGCGCCACTGTGGGCTGGAAACAATTGCTCGGCGACTGGGAAGCGCAGGCCGCCTACCAGTGGACGTACTATTTCGCGCAGGGTGACCATGATTGGAATCGGCCCGAAGCCTCGCAAAGTGGCAAGTTGCGGGGCGAGGTGCTCTGGGAAGGCGGCGGGGGTGATCAGGGACGCCTGCGCGCGGGGCTGGTATTGCGATACGACATTGACTCCCGTGAATGGGGCTCCTGGTTGTCCGTCGAATGGTTCCCGGACCGGGGTCGAGGCTATCGGGATTTCCGGCCCGGCACCGTGGATTTCCGAGACCTGCGCGAGCGGATGCTGCCGCTGGAGTTCAACAACCGCATGGATGAACCGCCGGGCGAGGACCGCGCACCGTGACCGTGCCACCGCAACCCGCCGCGAAAAAATGGCGCAAATGGGTAGAACCGCCGCGTCTCCGTCTGGCGTTCGAGCGGCTTGAGATCGAAGCCTGCCTGCGAGAGGGTTTGACGCCCGTTCTGGCGCGGGCGTCCCGGACCTTGCTGGACGAACTGACGAGCGCTTTTCGGCGCGACTGGCCCGGCGTGCGGGACGATCCGCCGGACTGGGCGACGCCCTTCGCTCTCCTCTATCGGCTACTGGTTTTCCTGCGCCACGAACTTGACCAGCGGCAAGATTTGATTCGCCGCCTGCGGCTCGATTACGCGGATTACAATCGCCGTTATCTGGGGGCGGTCACTGCTGAGGAGCGCCAGCACCACATGCTAGCCTTCGCCAAAACCCTCGGTGCCAGCCGCCGTCGATTGGCCGGCGACCGCGCTGCTTTCCAGCGCTGGCTGGGCCACGACACCCTGGTGGAACGCTATCAGCGCCGGCATGCTGCGCATGATCGCCGGCTGGCATTTGCCCTCGAACGCCTCGGCGTCATCGGCGCCCGGTTGCTGGAAAAGGCTGGACCGAGCCAGGGTCACGGGTTGCTGTGGCCGCGCCTGGAGCTGGAACCCTTGTTGTTGCCGCTGCTCGCCTACGACGGCGATGCCCGCGTCCGGGTCGCGGCGTTTCGCGCGCTGGCGCGGACGCTGCGCGCGTTGCCGGGGGATCAGCGCGAGCTGCCGGTCAGCGAGGGGGCGTTGCGCTACATCTACGGTTCGGCGCTCGACCAGCGACGGATGACCTGGATTCAGGCCGAAGCCTTGGCCCTGCTACCGCATCTCGATCTGCCCTCGCTGGCGACCGCTCTAAAGGCGCGGCTCGATCGGCCCGGTACGGGCGACGATCTATTCGTGCGTCGCCGGGCGGTTCTGCTACTGGGCGAGTATCTGGAACGGTTGCCGGAATTGGCGGCACTGCTCCCCGTGGTGCTGCAGGATCCCAGCCCCTACGTCCGCCAGGGCTTGGCCGAGGCGTTACCGGCTATGCCGGCGGCGACAGCTCTGCCCGCTTGGCGGGAACTGCTCCTGTCCGACCCGGTGCCCCCGGTGCGTGCTGCTGCGCTGCTGCAAGTGACTTCTCTGCTGGTGGAACCGACGTCGTTCGACAGCTTGTTGGAGGGCGTGGCGACGGCCTTGGGCCAGGAGCGGGACGCTTGGGTGGCCCGAGTCGCGTTGCAGGTGATCTGGCAGGTGCAACGCCAGCTGCTGGCGGACGGACGCGAAGCCGAAGCGGACCGCTGGACGATGGGCCTGTTGCCGGCGGTGGCGCATTTGCACGGCCACGCCGCCGATCCGGCGACGCGACGCTGGGCAGCGCAAGCCCGCGAGCGCCTGTGGGCGTGGGCCGACCCTCAACGGCGGCGCTGGCTGGCGGCGCTGGCGGAGGAAGTGGCCGCCGTTCCAGCCGGCCGGCGGCGGCGCCTGTCGCGGGCGCTGGCGACCGTGGGGGACGCGACGCTGGGTCGATTGCTGGCGCTGCTAGCGCAGGACGATCACGGCTGCACAGTCGCGCGCGGTTGGCTGGGAACGTGGCTGACACGCGGCCAAGTGCTGCGATTCCGCAGCTGGCGCTGGCTGCACGAGCTGCGTCATCCCGCCACCGACAAGCGGCAAGCGTTTCGGCATACCGTGGGCCGGGTGTATCGCGGCAACCTGTACGCGCCTTCCGGCATCCTCGCCGAACTGGCCGAGACCAAGGTGCCCGGCGAGCCACTGTATTGCAGCACCGAGTCCGGTTGGCGACCCTATCTGCCGCTGGTGGACGAGTTGCTGTCCTGCCTGGATCAGTGGGATCGGCGATTGCGCCGCTACACCAGCGAAGGCGTGACCGAAATCATCGCGCCGCCGGCATTGTGGCGGCGCTTGTGGGCGCGAACCGTGCTGACTGCGCGATTCGCCGGCTACGCGCGGTTGCGCAACTGGCAGGAAGGTGCGCAGGCCGATCCGTCCAGCTATTTGGCGGCGGTCGCGCAACTGGGGTTCGCGATCCGTTTTGTCCCGTATCCCGCCGCCGAGGGTTTCCCCGAAACCACCGATCCGTTGGTACAGCGGTTTTTTCCCGAACCGGCCCCCAGTGCGGTGGCGATATCGACCGGCATTCAGGAGGCGGCGGCCGCGCCTTTGTGGGTTGGTTCTGGCCAGGCACTGGCGTTGTGGCCGCTCGGCGATTGGTCGAGCCTTTGGGAGCGGTTTCGGGATTACTTCTTCTCGGTTTACCAGAATTCGCTGTTCGACCTTGGCGTGTTTCTGGCGGCGCTCGGTGGTTTGTTTTTTGGGCGCCATATCGTCGTCAACGCGCTGATTCGACGAGCGCGCAACCGGCTGCCGCTGTCGATCGGTGGTTGGGGCACGCGCGGCAAGTCCGGCACCGAGCGCCTCAAGGCGGCACTGGTCAACGCCCTGGGTTTCGGCGTGATGTCCAAGACCACCGGTTGCGAAGCGATGTTCCTGCATGCCGATCCCTACGGCACGCTGCGGGAAATGTTTCTGTATCGCCCCTACGACAAAGCAACCATCTGGGAACAAGCCAACGTCCTGCGACTGAGCGAGCACTTGCATGTCGAGGTGTTTCTGTGGGAGTGCATGGGGCTGACCCCTGCTTACGTTTTTACCCTGCAACGGCAATGGATGCGCGACGATCTGGCCACCATCACCAACACCTATCCGGATCACGAGGATGTGCAAGGGCCGGCCGGCTACAACATTCCGGAGGTGATGACCAACTTCATTCCTCGGCGCTCGACGCTGTTGACCAGCGAGGAGCAGATGCTGCCGATCTTGCGCGATGCCGCCGGACGCTTGGGCAGCCGGTTGCGGACGGTCGGCTGGCTGGAGGCCGGCCTGTTGACTCCGGACGTGCTGGCGCGCTTTCCCTACGAGGAGCATCCCTACAACATCGCGCTGGTACTGGCGCTGGCTGAGGAACTGGGCGTCGAGCGGGATTACGCGCTCAAGGAAATGGCCGACCGGGTGGTGATGGACATCGGCGTGCTGAAAAAATACCCGGCGGCGTGGGTACGAGGCCGGCGGCTGGAATTCATCAACGGCATGTCGGCCAACGAGCGCTTCGGCTGTCTGAACAACTGGGTGCGCATGGGATTCGACCGGCAGGACCGTTACGAAGAACCCAGCGTCTGGATCACCACGGTGGTCAACAATCGCGCCGACCGCATTCCTCGCTCGCGGGTGTTCGCCGGCATCCTGGTGAACGATGTCAGCGCCGACCGGCATTTTTTGATCGGCACCAACCTAGACGGCCTGCAAGGCTACATCCGCGAAGCCTGGGAGCCGTATATCGCCGGGCTCCGCCTGTGGCCGGCCACGGCGGGGGCGGAGTCCGCCGAGCGCATTTTGGAGCGGCAGGCGCGCTGGCAGCGGATTCCCACCGAGGAACAGTATTTGCGCGAGCGTTTGGTGGCCTTGTTGCGAGGGTTGGACATTGCGGACGTTCCCGAGCCCCCGGCCGGGTTTTGGCGGGAGTCGGCCGCTTTGCGCGATTATCTGACGGCAGCCGGCGCGGCGGAGCACGGCGAGGCCATCGCCGCGCATCTGCTGGAGGAAGGCCAGTGTTACGAAGAGTACCGGGCGCTGGCCGAGCGGGTGGCAGCGGCCGAACCCGCCGGTCGGCCGGCGCTGGAGGCCACCTTTCACGATCAGTTGTGGCGCTGGTTCAGTCGCAAGCTGGTGGTGATCCGCGACCCCCACGCCAGCGGCGAGCAGATTATCGACCGGATCGTCCGGGAAACTCCGCCGGGCCTGCTCAATCGCATCATGGGCATGCAGAACATCAAGGGGCCGGGGCTGAACTTCGTCTATCGCTGGCAGGCGTGGCAGGATTGCCACGATGCCTGCCAGCGACTGAGTGATCCCGATCTGGCGACGGCCCGGCAAGGGTTACGCGAACTGGCTGGGCTTCAGGCGTTCGGCCAGTTGAGCGAGCAGAGGGTGCAGGAAACGGTTTCGACAGTCCGACATCGCCCCGTTGCGCAGAGCGAGCAGTTTCAGGCGGAATTGACCTTGATCGAATCCCGCTTGGAGCAGGCGGCGGCAGCGGTGAAAACCCAACTGCAAACCAACCTCGGTGGCCAGCCCGATAGATTGGCTCGGTTGCTCGGTACCATTGAGGCGTTTCTGGATGCCGGCGACGCGGTCAAGCGCCGCAAGCTTGCCGACCGGATTTACCGGGATTTGGCGGAGGAGCGCATCGGCCACCAGCGAGCAGCCCTGGAGTTGCAAGCCCTGACTCAGCGTCAGAAAGGAGGCTGGCTGGAGAAGCGGGTGCGAGCCTGGTTGGCGGCATTGCGCGAAGGGCGAGGCGACGGCGTGAGTAGCTGATTTTATGGCGCCGATACAACCGCTTGAGTCTTTTGAAAACGTTCGGTGCGTGCCGGCTCTTTTATCCTGAATTTGGCGTTCTGTCTGCGTTTATCGCGGGTTACAGTAGGGAGCGACGGCTGCCGCACCGCGCGCGGCCTCTCTTTACCTCGACGATGCCTTCGGCGATCATGTCGTTACCGCGTAACCTTCGATTGAAATGTCAAGAATTATCAGGGTAGCAGGTTGGTCAGGGCGGCCGCGAGCGAACGTTATTTTCGTCCATGGCTTGGGAGGTCATGCCTACGCGACGTGGCGGCGTAAGGCCGACGACGATTCGTTCTGGCCGCTATGGCTGGCGCAGGATGTCGAGGGGCTAGCCGTCTATACGCTCGGTTACGAAGCGCCGCCGTCCAATTGGCTGGGCACAGCGATGCCGTTGCAAGACCGTGCCGTCAATATCCTCGAATGCCTGCTCGGCGAGGCCGGTCTGCGCGATGGCCCGATCACTTTTATCTGCCACAGTCTCGGCGGCCTGCTCGTCAAGCAAATCATGCTGGATTTGCAGCGGCAGAAAGGGCAGCGGCCCGAAGCCGCCACACTGTTGGATCGCATCACCCAAGTGGTGTTTCTGGCTACCCCGCACACCGGATCGAGGCAGGGTAGCTGGTTGGAGCGACTTCGATTCCTGGCCTGGCCTTCCTCGATAACCAGGACGTTGGTCGCAAACGATCCAACCTTGCGGGCTATCAACGTGGGCTATCGAGGGCTGGCGAATGAATTGAGGGATACCCTCCACCATCGGGTTTTCTACGAAACACAAGGCACGCCTGCGGGCGTCATCGTTGATGAGGCCAGCGCCGACCCTGGATTGCCCGGCCTTCCTCCCACTCCGATCGACGCGGATCATATCGGCATTGTCAAACCGGCGGATCGGTCCGCGTTGCAATATGCGCGCATCCGCGACTTTGTCGCCGAGAATCCACTGCTGCTAAGCGAGCAGAGCGGTTTCGAAATTTCCCAGCTTCCCGCGCTGAAGTTCGAGCGGTCGTGGAATATCGTCCCGAAGCTGCTGCGGATTGTGCTGCTGGTTCTGCTCTGCACGATCGCTTATAAGGGCGTTCAAGCCCTCATTGCGCCCGCGCCGATCGACACGGGAAGCATCGAGCGCAAGCTGGATGAGCAGAAAGCGCTCATCCAGCAACTAGCTCGCCCGAAGCGCGACAAGTTCGGTACCGGGCGCCGAGAAAGCGGTCGGCGAAGCCGTCGCTGCCGCCAGTCAGGGCGCGGCTGAGGGCGACGAGCGGATGGCGACGGCGCTGGCCCTGCTGAAAGAGAACAGGATCGCCGAAGCGGAAGCGCTGTTCCGCGACGTCGCCGCAGACAGGGAGACGCAGGCCAAGCAGAACGCCCGCGCCGCCGCCATCGCCTATCGCAACCTCGGCGCCATCGCCGGCCTGCGCGACCCGAAGCGGGCGCTTGACGCTTACACGAAGTCCGTCGAAAACGATCCCGACGATCTGGAAAGCCTGTTCTGGGTCGGATCGCTCCAGCTCAAACGGGGCAATTTGCCAGAAGCCGAGTCGCGCCTTAAGCGTGTCATCAAGCTTGCAGCCTCCGAGAACCAAGCGTGGTTCATCTACTGGGCACGGATCGGGATCGGCGACGTGCTGGTGGCGCAAGGCAATCTGCCGGAGGCGCTGAAGGCCTACCGCGACGGCCTCGCCATCGCCGACCGGCTGGCCCAGGCCGACCCTGGCAACGCGGGCTGGCAGCGCGACCTGTCGGTGTCGTATAACAAGATCGGCGACGTGCGGGTGGCGCAAGGCAATCTGCCGGAAGCGCTGAAGACCTACCGCGACGGCCTCGCCATCCAAGAACGGCTGGCCCAGGCCGACCCTGGCAACGCCGGCTGGCAGCGCGACCTGTCGGTGTCGTATGAGCAAGATCGGCGACGTGCTGGTGGCGCAAGGCAACCTGCCGGAAGCGCTGAAGGCCTACCGCGACGGCCTCGCCATCCGAGACCGGCTGGCCCAGGCCGACCCTGGCAACGCCGGCTGGCAGCGCGACCTGTCGGTGTCGTATGAGCAGGATCGGCGACGTGCTGGTGGCGCAAGGCAATCTGCCGGAAGCGCTGAAGGCCTACCGCGACGGCCTCGCCATCCGAGAGCGGCTGGCCCAGGCCGATCCCGGCAACGCCGGCTGGCAGCGCGACCTGTCGGTGTCGTATAACAAGATCGGCGACGTGCGGGTGGCGCAAGGCAATCTGCCGGAGGCGCTGAAGGCCTACCGCGACGGCCTCGCCATCCGAGACCGGCTGGCCCAGGCCGACCCTGGCAACGCCGGCTGGCAGCGCGACCTGTCGGTGTCGTATGAGCAAGATCGGCGACGTACTGGTGGCGCAAGGCAATCTGCCGGAAGCGCTGAAGACCTACCGCGACAGCCTCGCCATCCGCAGAGCGGCTGGCCCAGGCCGACCCTGGCAACGCCGGCTGGCAGCGCGACCTGTCGGTGTCTTACGCTAAGATCGGAACTCTATTCCGAAAGACCGGAGAGAGGGCCAATGCGCTGAAGGCGTTAGGAGAAGGCCAGACGATCATGGCGCACCTGACCCAAGTATCACCGGATAATGCTCAGTGGCAACAGGATCTGATTTGGTTTAACAAGGAGATCTGCAGAGCTAAACCGCTCCAGTGCGCGCTCTGATCGTCGAGCCTCTTCAAGGCGTTGATTCCGACTACCTGGGAGAAACTCTGAACCTTCCCGGCCGGCAACCTGATTTTCTTTGGGTAACCGGATCGCCGTCGATCACCCGGCGGGGCAACAGACTGCCTCGCCGGGCCGGTTCCGTAGCTCGCATTGCCTTCAGTCCAGCATAAAAAAAGGTACGCGATGCGTACCTTTTTGAGTGTGAAGTTCGCGGTTAACGTTGCGAGATCGGCACGTAATCCTGGAGAGCCTCGCCGGTATAAATTTGCCGCGGCCGGTAGATGCGCGACTTGGGATCGTCGTGGATTTCCTTCCAGTTGGCAATCCAACCCGGCATACGACCCATGGCGAACATGACCGTGAACATGTTAACCGGAATGCCCATCGCCCGCAGAATGATACCGCTGTAAAAATCGACGTTCGGATATAACTTGCGCTCGATGAAGTACGGATCGTTGAGCGCCGCCTCCTCCATTTGCAGTGCGATGTCGAGCAGCGGATCATTGATGTTGAGGCGGGCCAACATCTTATCGGAGGCCTCTTTGAGGATCTTGGAGCGGGGGTCGAAATTCTTGTAGACCCGGTGCCCGAAGCCCATCAACCGCAACCGAGTATCCTTCTGCTTCACCCGTTCGACGTATTCGGACACTTTCATGCCGGACTGCTGGATGAATTCCAGCATCTCGATCACCGCGACGTTGGCGCCGCCGTGCAGCGGTCCCCACAGCGCGCAAACCCCCGCCGCGCAACTGGCGAACATATTGGCTTGGCTGGAAGCGACCATTCGCACCGTACTGGTCGAGCAGTTCTGCTCGTGGTCGGCGTGCAGGATCAGGAACAGATTGAGCGCGCGGCTCACCTCCGGGGTCGGCCAGTATTCGCGATACGGGACCGAGAACATCATGTGCAGGAAGTTCTCGCAATACTTGTATTCGGGATGCGGATACATCAGCGGCTGACCGATGGACATTTTGTAGCTGGCCGCCGCGATGGTACGCACCTTGGAGATGATCCGGGCCGCCGCCTTTTCCATGGTGTTCTCGTCCTCGATGTCCATCATCTCCGGCTCGTAGCAGCTCATGGCGTTGATCATCGCCGAGAGGATCGCCATCGGATGGGCATTGGGCGGGAAACCCTCGAAGTGGTTGCGCAGGCTCTCATGCATCATCTGGTTCATGGTGAGCCGCCTGCTGAAACGCTCCATCTCAGCGTCGGTGGGCAACCGGCCCCAGATGACCAACCAAGCAGTTTCTACGAAAGTGCTGTGCTCGGCCAACTGCTCGATCGGGATGCCACGGTAGCGCAGAATACCTTTGTCGCCGTCGATGTAGGTGATGGAGGACTTGCAGGAACCGGTGTTACCGTACCCATCGTCCAGGGTAATGTAGCCGGTGCGGTCGCGCAGCGTGCTAATGTCGATCCCGAGTTCGTTTTCGGTCCCTTCGATAACCGGAAAATCATGGGGCTTTCCATCCAGTTCGATGCGACACGTATGGCTCATAACTTGGGCTCCGTTTGGTCTTAGGATGCAGTGGGTGACGTTCGCGTGATTTAGGGGGTCAAGCCATTTCTCGGCCGGGTCACGGCCAGCGATACGTTTCGGCGACTCGACGACGGGTTGGTCGTCGAGTATCGCGCGAAGTTGATTATACAGGGCGGAGCCAACTTGCGAACTCTACGGATTTTCGCTGACTTCGGCCGGGGCACGGCGATGTCGCCAATATTCGACGATGCCCGGCATGATCGACAGGAGGATGATCGCCAAGATGACTAGGGAGAAATTCTGTTTGACGAACGGCAGATTGCCGAAGAAATAGCCACCGTACAAGAACGAGGCAGTCCAGGCCACGCCGCCGGCCACGTTATACCCCTGAAACCGGCCATAGCGCATCCCGCCAGCGCCAGCCACGAACGGAGCGAACGTGCGCACGATCGGGACGAAGCGGGTGATGATGATCGTTTTACCGCCATGCCGCTCAAAGAAGCGATGGGTGCGGTCCAAATAGTCCTGCTTGAGAATCCGAGCATCGGGGCGGAACGCTTTTTCACCCAAATAGCGGCCAACCGAGTAATTGACCGTGTTGCCGGCGATGGCAGCGAATGCCAGCAGCAGGAACAGGAGATGAATATTCATGGCGCTATCCGCCAAAGCGGCCAGCGCTCCCGCCGCGAACAACAGGGAATCACCGGGCAGAAATGGGGTGACGACCAGCCCCGTTTCGCAAAACACGATCAGGAACAGAATGGCGTAGAGCCAGCCGCCATACTGGCCGGCCAATTCGGCCAAGTGCCGGTCGAGATGCAGAAAAAACGAGAGTAAGTTGAGGAAAAAATCCATGTTGGAAACCGTTCCGCTGAGAGGGTGAACCAAACAATTGTGGCGGCGCTGGCCGGTCCGTCGGTGAGACTTGTCATTCAATCGGCGCAGTTACACCAAGGCTCTGCCAAGCTCCAGTGCCGTTCGGTGAGATAGCCGCCGCGCCGCAGTTCCGCTTCAGCCAGTGAGGGCCAGCGCAGCAGTTCCACTTCCCATGGCTGGACGAGGGTTCCAGCAGCGTCCACCAGCACTGGCCGGGCGTCGATGCTCGGTCGATGCAGACGCAAGCGACACAGGGTAGTGCCATCACTGGCAAAAATAATGCCTTCAGATTGTTCAGTGTCGGACAAGATCATAGCGCACCTCGGCGTGGTGTTTAATCCCGCGCTCGTCCAGGTGCCGCACTATACCGGAATCAATTTACAATCGACTATTTAATTCGGAGCGCTTAAAAACTATATCTTGTCAATCAATGTCCTATCCGTAAGGGCAAGTTGGCCGGCAACAACGACCGTTTATTGCGGGCCAACCAGTTCCTACAATCAACACATTAATGTTTTCGCATGGCTCTAGCCGAGCCCCACGGGCGGGCGACGGTTCGGATGGGGAAGTCCGAGCCGGAATATCGAACTATCAAAGTCGGGAGTTAAAAATCGTGCTGGCTCACAAAGTAAGAAATCTGTTACGCAACCTGACCGGTAGCCGGCGATGGCGTCGCTTGGCCGCGCTGGGGCTGTCCAGTGGGCTGGTATTGGCGACTGTGCCGGCGAGCGCGAGCTGGACGGCCGCTGTCCAACCCGATCCGATCACTCGCCAGTCGCGTTGCTTATTGACCAGCGAAGCCGTCAGTACGTCGGCCGGCCATGACGACACTACATCGGTTTCGCTGGTGTTCAACGGCAGCAGCTTGTTGGTGGTGACCCAATCGGATCTGGATACTTCGTTCGCTGATCTGCAACTGGTCGTGGATAAAAATCCACCGATCCGTAGCGAAAAAATAGCGCATAAGACGATTTTGATATTCGACCAGAACTTGCCCGATTTGATCCGGCAGTTGCGGGAAGGCTTTCAGGCCACCGTTTACCTGCGGTTTTGGCCAACGTGGCCGGTAACCCAACCATTTCCGATCAACTTCAGTCTGGTTGGATTCAGTAAGGCGCACGATGCCTTTGGCCAAAACTGTCAGTTGCCGGTGGGTTCCAAGCCCGTATCCCGCTGATGACTATCTCGACCGACGCAGTCTATCTTTAAGGAGTGCCCATATGGGTTTGCGCATGAAGTTCAATCTGGTGCTGTTGCTGGCCTTCGTGATCGGCTTGGCGCTGGCAGCGTATCTGACCGATCGCATCCTCAAGCAGAACGCGCGCGAGGAAGTTGTCCAGAATGCCCGGATCATGATGGAGAGCGCGCTAGGCGCCCGCACCTATACCGCCGAAAATGTCAAACCGCTGCTGACTTTGCAAATGAAGCGGCAATTTTTGCCGCAGACGATATCGGCCTACGCGGCGACACAGAGCTTCAAGGCGTTTCGGACCAATTTTCCGGATTACACCTACAAGGAATCCGCGCTCAATCCCACTAATCCCAATGATCGGGCGACCGATTGGGAGGCGGACATCATCCACGAGTTTCGCAATAACTCCGATCGCAAGGAACTGGTGGTCGAACGCGACACGCCAACCGGCCGAATGCTCAATCTGGCGCGACCGCTGGGGATTTACGACGAAGGCTGTCTGACCTGCCACGGCAAGGTTGAGGATGCGCCCAAGACCATGACCGACATCTACGGGGTCAACAACGGCTTTGGCTGGAAAGTGCGAGAGATCGTTGGAGCACAGATCGTTACGGTGCCCATGTCCGTGCCGCTGGCACGCGCCCAGCAGACTTTTATCACGTTCATGATCTTATTAGGCAGCGTGTTTTTATTGCTGTTGGTGCTGCTCAATGTGCTGTTGCACTTCGTCGTCATCCAACCCGTAGTGCAGATCGCCGATGTCGCCAACGAAGTGAGCATGGGCAAGCCGGATGTGCCGGAGTACGTGCGCCAAGGCAAGGACGAAATTTCTTCCCTGTCGCAGTCGTTCAACCGGATGCGCCTGAGCCTGGAAAACGCCATGAAGATGCTGGGCGAATAACGACATGGCTACCGACAGCGGCGATATCAGCAAAACGCGTCCGCCGCATATTGGCCGCTACCGGCTGACCAAAACGCTCGGGCGCGGTGCCATGGGCGTGGTCTATCTGGGTTATGACGAGGCGATCGACCGCCAAGTCGCGATCAAGACCATTCATCGCGCCTTGCTGGAGGGCGAGGACGGCGCTGAATGGCTGGAGCGGTTTCGCCGCGAGGTTCGCGCCGCTGGCCGCTGCCTCCATCCCAACATCGTGACGGTGTTCGAATACGGCGAGGAAAAGGGTATTCCGTACATCGTCATGGAATATGTGCAAGGTCGAGAGTTGCGCGATTATCTGAAGGATCGCCAACCGCTGCCCTTGGCTAATGCCGTTGCCGTGGTGGTGCAGGTTCTGCATGCTCTGGATCACGCCCATGCCAGCGGTGTGGTGCATCGGGACATCAAACCCGGCAACATCATTTTGCTGCCGGACGGCCAGGTGAAAGTGTCCGATTTCGGCATTGCCCGAGTGGAAGCCACCAGCAGCATGACCCAGCATGGCATGACGGTGGGCACGCCGGCCTACATGGCTCCGGAACAGTTTGGCGGTCGGGAAGCCGACCGGCGGACGGATCTCTACGCCACCGGTGTGGTACTGTTCGAGACGCTGACCGGTGTGCGTCCGTTTGCCGGACGCGGCGCCAGCGATCTAATGTACAAGGTTCTGCACAATCCACCACCCCGAGCGACAGTGGTCAATCCGCGGCTACCGCTGGAGCTCGATGGCGTGATCGCCAAGGCCTTGGCCAAGTCGCCGGATGAACGATTCCAAAATGCCGGCGAATTCGGCGCTGCCCTGGAAACTCTGCGGCTGGTGGAACGCGAGGTGGCGGCGGATGGTTCCACCCTGATTCGAGTCGTGCCGGTTCAGGCACCGGAACCGCCGACCAGCGCTTTGTCGGGCTGGGATCCGACGTTACTCTCTCAAGCCGAACATTTCTTGACCGAGATTCTAGGCCCGGTCGCCAGGGTGTTGGTGCGGCGGACGGCGCAGCAGATCGGCAGTCCGGCGGAGCTGATTCAACAACTGATGGCGGCGATTCCCGGCGAGCCGGAACGATTGCTGTTCCAACGCCGGATGCGGGGAGTCGTGGGTGGCACCCTGGGCGGCACTGTCGGCCGTGCCATGACGGGCGCGACCAGTTCGCCAGGCAGTCAGATGAGCGGGTCGCTGGGCTCGTTCGATCAAGCCACGCTGGAGACCGCTCGGCGGGATTTAGCGGTTTATGTCGGACCCATCGCCAAGCTGCTGGTCAAGCAAACGGCCACCAAGGCGCGAACCCTGCGAGAGCTGTATCAGCAACTGGCGGAGCACATTCCCACCGCGGCCGACCGAGCTGCCTTCCTCAAGCGCACTCCCGCATTAAGCGGTTGATGTGACGATCCATCCGATTTAAACCGACCGAATCAACTCTGACCGTTTTTCCGAAGAGTGCCTTCCGGTCACGGGGATGTTGGGTTGGCTCACGCCGTGAGTCGGATTTTCTCATCGGTTCACTTCAATACTTCGCGCAGCTTGTCGAGCCGGATAGGTTTGATCAGGGTGATCACCGAGTGCAAGCCCTTGAATTCGGCCAGCAGGCGGGCGTCCTTGGCGTAGTCGGGATTGTAGCCAGTGATGATGATCAGGTTGGCGTCGTAGCGCTGTTCCATCAACCACAGCACTAGTTCGTTACCGTCCATTTCGGGCATCACCATGTCCATCACGATGGTGGTGGGACAGAGTTCGCGATACGCTTCCTGAAAGGCATGGCCGTCGGTGGTCACCCGCACCTCGTATCCCAGGCCGGTGGCGACCTTACGGACGAATTCCCCGATTTCCGGTTCATCATCGATGACCAGAAGACGTTTTTCGCTCATGAATTGACTACCCCGCAGATGAACCGATGTGATGGAGTTGCAGGATAACATGCTTCAAGCCAGGGTCATCGGGATCGGTGTGGATCGCGAAACCCAACGCCTGGTTCAATTGCAGCATCGGTTTGTTTTCCTGTAGGACTTCGCCGTAGATTTCGACGATGCCGCGCGCTCGGGCATAGTCGATCATACGGCGCATCAGCAGGTTTCCGAGGCGGAAGCCCATCAACGCGCGATCCACGAGAATGGAATACTCGGCGCGATCATTGTTCGGGTCGGCGCTCAGGTTGACGATACCGTAAATCTCGGCCTTGCCGGGCAGGCCGGGACCGACCGCCACCAGCGCCATTTCGCGGTTGTAGTCGATCTGCGTCAGGCTGGCCGCTATCTCGTGCGAGAGTTCGCGGATCGGCTGGAAAAAGCGCCGCCGCAAATCCTCGGGCGAGGCCCGCGACACCAAGGCATGTAGAGACGGTTCATCCTCGGGCAGCACCGGCCGCAGCCACAGTTCCCGCCCGTTGGGCAGCGTGACGGTTTCCTCCAGGTTCTTGGGGTAAGGACGGATCGCCAACCGCTGGGTTGGGGAGCCGACGATTGGCGTTAGCTGTACCCGGACGTCTAGCGCTATCACGCCTTGCGCATTGGTCCACAGCGGGTTGATGTGCAGTTCGGTCAGCTCGTCCAGATCGACGATCATTTGCGAGATCTTTACCAGCGCCAAGGCCAGCGCGTTGAGATTGGCCCGGCGCAGCAGGCTGTAGCGCAACCGCTGATAGATGCGGGTTTGCGCCATCATCTCGCGGGCCAGATGCATGTTGATCGGCGGCAGACCGTAGGAGAAGTCGTTGATGATGTCGGCTTCGGTTCCACCTTGCCCGAAATAGATCACGGGCCCGAAGCCACCGCCAGGACGGGCTCCCAGGATCAGTTCGTAAGCGCCGTTGCGAGAGATCATGGGTTGCAGCACGAACCCATCGAAGCGCGCCGCGGGCGCCACGCTGCGTAAGTGCCTTAGCATTGTGACCGCCGCTTGTCGTACCGCATCCGGTGTATTCAGGTAGCGGGCAACGCCGCCGATTTGCGATTTATTGGCGACATCGGGCGAGATGATTTTCAAGGCGACGGCTTGGTTCAGGCGAGCGGCGATGTCGGCGGCTTCATCGGGAGAGCGTGCCAACAGAGTTTCCGCGACCGGGATGCCATAGGCGGTCAGCAGTTGCATTGCCTCGTATTCGTTGAGGAATCGGCGCCCGCCGTCCAGCGCTTTGGCGATCACGGCCTTTGCCACCGCAACCTCGGGGGTGAATTCTTCCGGTAGCGAGGGTGGCGTTTCCATCAACAGCGCTTGGTTGCGCTTGTATTGCACGATGCGCATGAACGCTTGCACCGCGTTGCCAGCGGTTTCGTAGGTCGGTATTTGCCGTGCCAGTCGCTGCCGCGCTTCCTCGCCGGTTTGCGGACCGGGAAAACTGGCGATGACGCAACGGTGGCTGTTGACGAGACGTGGGAGCAAGGCATCGGCCACCGCCGTGGTATCGACGAGGGCGGTGGGGGTTTTGATGATCAGCACACCGTCCACGCCGGGTTCGGCGAGCAGCAAGTCCAGGGCCTTACTGTAAGCTTTTTCGTCGGCCTGGTCGCCGAGATCCAGTGGGTTGGGAAGGGTGCTTGGCCCAATCAGGGTTTCCAGACCCTGCTGGGTAGTCTCGGAGAATTGCGCCAGTCGTCCACCGAAATCGTAGAGGGTGTCGGCCGCCAGCAAGCTCATACTGGAGCTATTGCTGAGAATGGCCAGGCGGTCGTTGTGCACCAGTCTGGCGGCTTTCAGCACCTCGACCATTTGCAGCAGCTCGTCGCTGTCCTCCACGCGTAGCAGACCGGCGCGGCGAAAGGCGGCGGCATATACCGCGTCATCGGGTTCTTCCGGAAAGCGATGGGGTTTCAACACGATCACCGGTTTGATCCGAGCCGCGCGCCGTGCGGCCGACATGAACTTGCGGGGATCACCGATGTGTTCTAGATATAATAAGATGGCTCGGACTCGATAATCCCCGGCTAGATAGTCGAGGATGTCAGCCAGATCGATATCAAGACTATCACCTAGATGGATCAGATGGCTAAATCCAAAACCGTAGCGGTTGCCGATATCGAGAGCCGTCTGACCGATGGTGCCGGATTCGGTGACAAAGGCGATTTGGCCCGACAGGGGTGGCTGGCGGGTGAGGCTGACGTTGAGGTTGGCGAGAGGTACGTTGAATCCTTGGGAGCCCGGTCCCAGCACGCGCAGCAGATAAGGTTTAGCAGCGTCCAAAATGGCTTGAAACAACGCTTCGCGTTCATCGGGTGGTATTTTCCGCGCATCACTGATGAGCACGGCCGCTCGCGCCCCGCGTTCGCCGAGATCGCGAATCAGCACCGGCGCCTGCCGGAGCGGTCGGGTGATGATTGCCAGCCCTGGTACCACGGGTAAACTGGCGATGTCGCGGTAGGCGAGGGCGCCCTCCAAAGCCCATCGCTTGGGGTCCACTGGCATGATCGGTCCCTTGAAACCGCTCTTCATCAGGTTGCGGGCGATGATCACCTCGCTGTCGCCACCGTCGCTGATCAACGCGATGGCGTCCGGATTAAACAGGTAGTTCAGGTTTCGAGTGGTCATGGACAGCCAAGGCGTTGGTTTGCGATGGGCGCGTTGGAATGCTTGGGTGGGAAGCACGCCCGAATTTGAATTTTTACGGGTCCGCGCCAGTCGGCGTGGCAGTGAGGCAGGTTTTGCATTTTTGTCGTCGGAATCTGGCGAGTCCGTCGGATGATCGGGGATAATATAACAGTCGCGGGGAAAGTGGTGCGATTTCCCGTGCAAGCCAGCTCAAGGGTTCATGGGCATGTTGCCTCGGGAAGGAAAGTCCGACGAGACCGGTCATAAACTCCATCCCGCGCGCGGCGCGAACGATTGTGAGCGGGGTTTATCCGGATCGTTTTGCGCGGAACGCGTCAAACGTGTTCAGTGAGTGTTAATCGGCTCTTCCGCACCCTGTGGTCGAGCTGGCTCAAGAGGGTTCGGAGCGGGTGTACCCATTGTGAAATTTGTTGAGTTTTCCATAGAGTAGGGGTGGACTATGCAATTGATGAAGAGAAGTTTGGTGTTTGCTGCGCTGATGCTGGCTGGCCCAGTGCCGCTGGCGCTGGCTCAACCATGCGATAGCACGAAGCAACGTTGCGGAGATGGACCGAACCAGCCCCCACAGGGCCAGTCGAGCCAGCCGAGCCAGCCGAGCCAGCCGTCGCAGGGCCAGTCGAACCGGCCAAGTCAGCCGCCGGGCCAGTCGAACCGACCAAGTCAGCCGTCGCAGGGCCAGTCGAACCGGCCAAGTCAGCCGCCGGGCCAGTCGAACCGGCCAGGTCAGCCTTCAGGAAATCCAACGATTATTCGTGTGCCCCCCGGTGAGGAAAGCTATTACCGGAAGCAATGACTTGGTCGATCAGAGAGTTTGTCGAGCCTGAGCCGTCCTTTCCTTTGACCCGTTCGCGGGAACAGTAAAGGGCGGCTGCCTGGAAAGATCTTGAGGTTTTCCACTCGGTCGCCGGTTTTCCAGCAGTGCTATCCTAAAAGGCCGAGAGCGATTTGGATGGGTCGAAGCGCGAAAAAACAGGAGAACGGTTGATGAGCGGCTGGGGTTGTCCGCATGAGTTCAACGGAGTATGCCAGCATGTTCAGGGACGGTCTTGCGATCCGGGCATGAAGGGCTGCGTGTTGGCCGGCCGGTTTCGCTTCAGCAACGAATCCAAAAATCGGCCCGCCCGCCCGGTCCGGCGCGACCCGGGTAGCGGGACCTCTCCGAATCGGCGAGGCACTCGATAATCGATGGATCGGTGCCACCGTCCGGTTTCGGTTGGAGTGCCATACCCTCATGATTGTATCCCCCAGCGACGTGCTCCCCGACTGCCGCGCTGATTTTGACCAGCGGGTCGCGGTGGACACTACTGCCTTGGCTTGTGCCTTGGCTTGGGAGAGTAGCCCCAGCGGGACGGTCTGGCGCAAACCGCTGTATCGGATGGGAGGCGAACACGGTCCGGTGACCAGCTTGGTGCGCTATGCGCCGGGTGGATCGTTCCGTCCGCATTTTCACCCCGAGGGCGAGGAAATCCTGGTACTAGCGGGGGTGTTCGCCGACGAGCACGGCCACTATCCAGCCGGCACCTATCTGCTCAACCCCGATGGTAGCCACCATTCGCCTCGCTCCGATCCCGGCTGTCTTTTATTCGTACGCTTGCGTCAGTATCCGGGTGCGGATCGTCCACGGGTGGTTTTGGATACCACCACCGGCGAATGGAGGCCCGGCCCGGCGCCCGGTATCCTGATTCAGTCGCTGTACTCGCAAATCGGCTATCCCGAGCAGATGCATCTGGAACGCTGGATGCCGGGCACAACCCGCCCTCGCGACGGTTACTCCGGTAGGGAGGAAATTTTGGTCTTGGCCGGGGAGCTATGCGATGAGTGGGGCGTGCATGGGTCGGGGAGCTGGCTTCGCTATCCATCCGGCGATGCTGGCCTGTTCCGCTCGGCTGCTGGCTGCCAGCTTTACGTCCGGGTCGTGTTGGTTTGAGAACTTGGGGATAGTGTTCTCAACGGGTTGGAGTCCATGAATAATGACAAGCTCGATCCGACTCGATGGGAAATCCGTTATGCCCGCTACCTGCCACCCGCGCCATCAGTGGAGGCTTTCCGATAGCAAACCCCACACGGTGACAGGGTTGCTGGCATGACCATTCCGGCCACGCCGTGTGCCGGCACTCGCTTCACCCGCGCCGCCTGGTCCATCTATGCCATTCTCATGGCGTCCTACCTGCTGGTGTTTTTCCATCGGATGGCCCCGGCGGTGGTCTCCGCTGATCTGATGCGGGACTTTAGCGCCACCGGGGCCGCGCTCGGCTCGCTGGCGGCCACTTATTTTTATCTCTACACAATCATGCAGATCCCGGCGGGGGTGCTGGCGGACACGGTGGGTACACGACTTGCCGTAACGCTGGGCAACATAGTGTCCGGCCTTGGCTCCATCCTGTTCGGCTTGGCAGCCACGTTCGGGACGGCTTTCGCTGGTCGGGCGTTGGTGGGATTGGGCGTGTCGGTGGTGTTTGTAGGCTTGATGAAAAACAACTCCCTTTGGTTTCGGGAGCGCGATTACGGGTTCATCAGCGGATTGACCATCTTGCTAGGCAACGTCGGCGCTATTCTGGCGGCCGGACCGCTGGCCGGCGTGCTGACTATCTGGTCCTGGCGCGCGGTGTTTTTAACACTGGGTATGCTGGCTTTGGGATTGGCGGCACTGACGTGGCTCGGGGTGCGGAATAAACCGGAGGAGCTTGGGTTTCCGTCGATCCGGGAACTGGACGGCAAAACCCGACATGCGGACCGTGAACAACATTGGTGGCACGATCTGCTGGGCGTGCTGGCAACTCACCGAGCGTGGCCGGGGTTCTGGGTCAATCTGGGAATGCCGGGCGGCTTGCTGGCGTTTTTGGGTCTGTGGGCGATTCCGTTTCTCCGCGACGTGCATGGCCTGGAACGATCCACTGCCGCGTTGTACACCAGTGTTGGCTTGGCCGGCTTTGCCGGCGGGGCGCTGTGCTGCGGCTGGATCTCCGATCGGCTAGGTCGCCGCAAACCGCTCCTGATTGCCGGCACCCTGCTGTACGGTTTGGCTTGGTTGGAAATCGGTTACCTTTGGTGGCTACCGGGCGTGATGGGGATGATTTGGTTTGCGGTGCTGGGGTTCAGCGCCGGGGCATTTGTCCTGACTTTCGCGGGGGCGAAGGAAGTGGTTGCTCCCGCCTTGGCGGGCATGGCTGTCGCGTTGGTCAACACTGGTGCCTTCCTCGGAGCGGCACTACTTCAACCGCTGCTGGGCTGGGTCATGGATTCGACCTGGAGCGGCACCGTAGCGAACGGCGTGCGGGTGTACAGTGCCGCCGACTATCGAGTAGGGTTTGGCTTGATGCTGAGCGGCGCGGTGTTGGCGATTCTCGCCTCGACTTTTTTCCACGAAACGCGCTGCCGCAATCTCGCCGTCGAGGATTAACCCCGCCTGTTTAGAGCAAGTTCCTTTGCTTGGAGGCGAAGGACGGGCGTTTTCGCAAGGGCTCTCAATACTGCACAGCGAAGCTCGCGCTTTCTCGATAGTGGAGCTTACGCTTGTCGTACATTTTGGTGGTGGCGATGTGGCGATGGCCGACGCTGGCTTGCACCGCTTCAATGGGGCATTTGCGGTCCAGAGCCTCGGTGATAAAGGTGGCGCGAGCGCTGTGCGGGGTCACGCCAACTGGCAGCCCGGCTTCCCGGGCGTAGTGGTGAAACAACTTGCTCAATTGGCGACTGGTCAGCGGCTTCCGCCGCTCGGTCCGCTGTACCGCTAGAAATAGCGGTGCCTCCCGCTCCGCGCCATGGCTGTGTTGGGCCAGATAGGCTCGCAAGGCCAGTTGCAGTTCGTGATGGATCGCCAAGCGGTTGCGTTGGCCGCCTTTGACGACAAAATCCAGTACCCAGTAGCCGGCATCCTCGAAGAAGTCCTTCACCTTGAGCATGGTCACTTCCGAAATTCGGCAGCCGGTGTAAAACAGGACGTGCAGGATCGCCCGGTCGCGGATGCCTTTGAGAGTGTCCGACGGCGGCGCGTTAAGTAGGCGCCGGACTTGCTCGGGGGCGAGCGCGGCAGCGTCCACCTGAGTCGTATTGACACGGGGGCGGCGCACGCCGGCGACCGGGTTGCGCGAGGCAACTTGCTTTTCGCAAAGATGCCTGAATAGCGAAGACACCGCTGCCAAGCGGTTTCGCACCGTGCGGGGGCTGGCGCCAGACTGGATCAAGTATTCGCGCCAGGCGATCAAGTGACTTTGACCGATCACTCGCAAATCCTGGGAAGACTGGAGACCGTGGAAGGCGATGAAGCTCTGCACAGCGGCTTGATAAGTCCGCTTGGTTCGAGGGGAGACGAAATTGGCCAACCATATCGCTTCTTCGGGCAGGGCGGCGAGCGCATCGCTGCGATTAGCGAGGAGATGATCGACGGGAAGGATCACGGCAGGGGCGGGAGGCTTGGAGTCGGACATCGCGAGAATCTTAGCGGGTAGGATTGATTGTCGAACCATCGTCGCACTTATCGACGAACCAACTGATAATATCAATTTTAGGCTTCACCGGCTCGCACGGCTGGCCCAAGTTTTCGGCCACCCCCTCCAAGAACGAGTGGGGGGCGGTTGCCCCGCCAGATCGCGGGTCGATGAGCACCGAATCGTCGGTTTCTGGCCGTTTGGCCATTCGACCGGCGGTGCTTTGGGTCAGCATGCAGCGCTCGTCCGGTTGTCTGGCGCACCAACCTGGCTTCGGTCAGATCGCCGCGATTGACCATCCGATGCTCCATTATTCGGGCAGGCATTTAATCGATTGCGAATGGGTATCAGTCCATGTTGAAGAGCAGGTTGTCGGGAGACTCCGATCCATGAATAACAAGGACTCTATCATTCTGCGCAGCGGCCTGACCATGGGCGGTATCGTGATCCTGGCGCTGTTAAGCATGACCAGTTCAGTGTTCATCGCTGAATCCAGCAAAGGGGATGCCACCGCGATCAACCTGGCGGGTTGGTTGCGCATGCAGTCCTATCGCATCGCGACCCGTCTGCAAAACCCGCTGACAGCCAAGGCGGATCGAGCCCATCAGGTCGCTCAGGAAATCGACGAATTCGAACGCCGCCTGGCACGGCTTTGGCAAACAGGCGTGGCCTCATTGGCCGTCGGCCATCCACGTTATCCGACGCTTCGGATCATCGAGTCGCTTTGGCGCGAAACCCTGCGGCCTACTTTGGAAGCCTCGGCATCGGAGACAGCGCCGTCGGCGGCCTATCTGCGGGAAATCGACACTTTCGTGGCTGAGCTGGACGCTTTTGTCAAACTCTTGGAGCAAGACACCGAGGCGAAAATTCTCCTGTTGCGGCTGGTGCAAGGTCTAGCACTCTTCGTGACGTTGCTGCTGATTTTTGCGGCGATGCATCAGTTGCATTATCGGGTCGTGACGCCTCTGCGCGATTTGGTGGAATTGGCAGGCCAGGCGCGGCGCGGCGATTTATCGGTGCGCGCCCGGCACGTTGGCAATGATGAGCTGGGCGTGCTGGGTCAAGCTTTCAACCTGATGGCGGCTGATCTGTCCGCGATGTACTCTGATCTGGAGGCGCGGGTCGAACAGCAAACTCAAGCGTTGCGAATCAGCAATCGCTCGTTGGAATTGCTGTACCACGCGGCTCGTCGCCTTGGTGGGTCAACTCCAAATGATGTTGCTTACCCAGCATTGCTGACGGATATTGAAAAGCTGACCGGCGCGGATTCCGTCAAGTTATGCTTGATCGATTCCGTTACGCGCCAAGCGACGCGCGTTTTTCCGATGCATCTGCATTCGGCGCCTCCTCCGTTCTTCTGTAGCCGCCCAAATTGTGAATCTTGCTTGGGTGATGGAGCAACGCACCCCCTGGACGCGGATCGCCAGACGTTTTCCATTCCGGTGCATGATCAAGAACGGCAGTTTGGCGTGCTGATCGTCCGTAACTCCGATTTGGATTCCGCCGCGTCCTGGCAATTGCCGCTACTGGAGGCGGTGGCACGCAATATCGCTACCGCGTTGCAGGCTAATGAACAGACCGAGCATCGTCGCCGGCTCGCCCTGTTGGAAGAACGCAACGCTATCGCTCGCGAATTGCACGACTCACTGGCGCAAGCACTGTCTTATCTGAAAATTCAAGTTAGCCGCTTGTACGCCTTGATCAACCATACGGGTAACATGCCAGAAGCTCACGCCATCACCGATGAGCTGCGCGCGGGGTTGAGTAACGCGCATCGACAGCTTCGAGAATTGATCGCCACATTCCGCCTGAAAATGGAACATCCTCGCTTGGAAGAAAGCCTACGCGAGGTTGTCGCGGAGTTTAGCCGCCGGAGTGGATTGTCCGTCGACCTGGATCATGCCGAATGGACCTGCGTGCTCGATCCAAACGAGCAGATCCATGTCATGCAGATTATCCGCGAAGCGCTGAACAATGCCGTCAAACACGCGCACGCCCACCGGATTCTCGTTCGATTGCGCTGTCGTCAAAACGGTGAAGCCATCATTGAAGTCGTCGATGACGGTGTGGGAATACCGGCTTGCTTCGATAGAGGTGATCATTTTGGTATTCATATCATGCGTGAACGGAGCGAGCATTTGGGTGGAACGTTCGATATCAGTTCCAAGCCTGGACAGGGCGCGCAGGTGCAACTGCGTTTTCGGCCGGTCGGTTATCAGGACATCCGGCTCGAACCGGCTGTGGAGGCGGGCCATGCCTGAGGAAATACAAACCATACTGGTCGTCGATGACCACCCGCTGATGCGCAAAGGAATTTTGCAGTTGATCGCCATGGAAAGTTCGCTGCGACTGGTCGGCGAGGCCGGCGATGGCGAGCGTGGGTTGGCGCTGGCGTTGCGGGAACGGCCCGATTTGATTTTGCTCGATTTAAACATGCGCGGTCTGAGTGGGCTGGACATGCTCAAGGCGCTCAAGGCGACCGATCTGGACAGTCGGGTGATTGTGCTGACCTTTTCCGACAGCGAGGAGGATGTGGCCGCCGCGCTGCGATCGGGCGCCGATGGTTATCTGATTAAGGACATGGAGCCGGAAGAAGTGTTGCACAGTCTTAAAATCGCTGCGGAAGGGCGGATCGTTTTAGGTGAACGCGTCGCGAAAATCCTGGCGGATGCGCTGCGTCACGAGAGCCAATCGAAACCAGCCGATAGCGTTCAATTCACGGGGCGAGAACGGGAAATTCTGGCGCTGATTGCGGTGGGCTACAGTAACAAACTCATCGCGCGTCAGTTGAAGATCACCGAAGGGACGGTCAAGGTGCATGTCAAACATCTACTGCGCAAGCTGAATTTGAATTCACGGGTCGAGGCGGCAGTCTGGGCGGTCCGACATCGCATCGAGCCGGGTTGAAAGCCCGTTTTTGGGAAGACGACAATGCAGGTTCTCGGCATTAGCGGTTGGAGTGGTTGCGGTAAGACCACCTTGATGGTGGCGCTGATTCCCCGATTGCGGGCGCGGGGACTGACCGTGTCCACCCTCAAACACGCCCACCATGATGTCGATCTGGATACACCGGGCAAGGATACTTGGCGCCATCGTGAGGCCGGCGCGCATGAAGTCATCCTGGCGACGAGCCGTCGTTGGGCGCTGCTGCACGAACTGCGCGGAGAACTGGAGGAGCCATTGCCGGCTGAATTGCTGGCGCGCTTGCAGCCTGTGGATTTGGTGTTGGTGGAAGGTTGGAAGACCGATGCTTTTCCCAAGCTCGAAATTTGGCGACCCAATGCGGTGGATAGGCCGCCCCGCTTTCCCGATGATCCAACAGTGATTGCTGTCGCGTGTGAATTGGCGTTTGATCCCTCGCAATATGGCCGGCCCGATCTGGCGATTTTTGCGCTGGCTGATCTGGATGGCATCACCGATTTCATTTGCCGGCGGGTTCTCGTTGAGCCGTGTCGGTGAAACCATACAGATGACAGCTCTCTTTTCCAGGTGCTGGCTTCCGCTATCGTTTAGCGATCCACCATGGACATGACGGTTCGGTTATAGCGTGGCCCAGCAACTTTTCCCGGCGCGAGCGCATCATCAAGCACGCCCATTTGTGCCGCGTCGAGCGTGATCGATGCAGCAGCGATGTTCTCCTCCAGATACGGGACACGCTTCGTACCCGGGATCAGCACGATGTCCGGTCCCTTGTGCAGCAGCCAGGCCAATTCCTATTTTCAATGCCTCCTTCGGTTGTGATGATCGCTTTATCCAACCCGGACACAAAGTAACCTTATGGCCCGAAACTCACTCGTGAAATTCTTGTCCTTAATTTTGCAAATAGTCGGGTGATCTGTATTCTCCTTTTCTTAGACATCTCCACCGCATTGGATACCGAATACTTCGGCGGTATCCTAGGGGTTGTGGAAAATCCAACCGACCGTCGAGACGGTTAAGTCTGTGAGAGTCACCCAGTCAACCCGGTAATTTTATTGATCTATCAAATAGATGGCGTATTTTATTCGCCGACCGGTGCACACTGTTGACTGAAATTATGGGGAGTGGAGCATCTTGCCTCTAGCTGCGGATCGGCTCCATCAGGTTCTGTAGACATACGGCCTCGGCGGCTTAATCTCGCCGTTCGAAATGCCGGTTTAACCTTGCAGTGAATAATGGTCGAGACATCTTCGAATTCACCCGCCATCCGGCGCGAGGGGCGGCGGCGGCGATTGCTGGTGCGCGCCGTGCCACTGGGACTATTGGCCGGTCTGGTGGCGGTCGCTTTCGAGCTGATGCTGGTCGCTGCCGAACGGGCGCGTCGCTTGGGCTTCATCTATGCCGAGGATCTGGGCCAGTGGGGCTGGCTGGTGGCGATAGGCGGATGCGCTCTGAGTGTCGGCATCGGCGTTTGGCTGGTGCAGGCGCTGGCTCCTGATGCGGCCGGCAGCGGTATCCCGCAGATCAAGGCCGTGTTGCATCACAACCGTACCATGCGGGCGTTACGGGTGTTGACCGTCAAATTTCTGGGAGGCGTTCTTGCGATCGGTGGCGGTTTGACTCTGGGCCGGGAAGGCCCCACCGTGCAGATGGGAGCTGCCCTGGGTCAATATCTAAGCGACGTTACCGACACCCATGCAGAGGATCGACGGATCATCACCTCAGCGGGGGCTGGCGCCGGGTTGGCCGCCGCCTTCAACGCGCCTTTGGCGGGAATGCTGTTCGTGATCGAGGAACTCCACGGTTTTATCTCGCCGCCCCTCCTGTTCGCCGTCTTCATCGCTGCGGTTGCCGCCGATGTCGTGACCCGCACGATATTTGGCCAGGTGTCCGCATTCCACGTCCCCATGCCGGTGATCCCGCCGCTGTACGAATTGCCTTGGGCGGCGTTGCTGGGGATTCTGGCCGGGCTATCGGGCGTGCTGTTCAATCGCGCCCTGCTTTACACCCACCGGCTGATGGCGAGCATGCGCCGCTGGCCGTTCGGTGCCGGCGGATTCCTGGTCGGCGCTTTGGTCGGGGTGGTCGGTTGGTTTCTTCCTGACGCGGTGGGAAGCGGTGCCGCGTTAATCGAGCAAGTGCTGGGAACGGACATGGGTTGGCGTACCGCTTTGTTGTTTTTCGGGTTGCGGTTCGCGCTCACCATGATCAGTTACGGCAGCGGCGCGGCGGGCGGAATTTTTGCGCCGCTGTTATTGTTCGGCGCCTTGATGGGTACGATCACCGCCGATCTGCTGCAACCGTGGCTGCCATCCGACAGCTTCGGACAACAGCAACTGGCCGCGGCGATTGTAGGCATGGGTGCCTGCTTTACGGCGATTGTCCGAGCGCCGCTCACCGGGATCGTCATCGTCCTGGAGATGACCGATGGCTTCCATCTGCTGCTCCCACTGATGGTGGCCAGCCTGATCGCCTATGGCGTGGCGAACGGGCTGAACGACACGCCGATTTACGAGGCTCTGTTGAAACGTCAGCTTGCCTCTTCCAAATAACGATTTTCAAGCCAGCTTTGTCGAACGGTGGGGTTATCCGCGATCAGCGGCGTTTTCTCCCGAAAGGGGGTTGGCCACGCCAGTACCGGATAACCATCCAACCGCCGGCCAAGCCGCCCAGGTGAGCAAAATGGGCGATGCCGCTGGCGCTGCCCGTTACGCCCAGGGTCAGCTCGATGAGGCCGTACAGCGTGACGAACAGCCAAGCCGGCAGCGGAATCGGTGGCAGCAACAACGTGATGATCCGGTTCGGAAACACCATCGCGAAGCCGATCAACAGGCCAAACAAGCCGCCCGACGCGCCGACGGTCGGCGCGTTGATGCCGAGCGCAGCGGTCGTGAGCGACTGGGCCACCGCTGCGGTCAAAACACTAACGAAATAGACTGTGGCGAGTCGGCGCGAACCCCACACGCGCTCCAGATCGGAGCCAAACATCCCTAGCCCAAGCATGTTGAAGGCCAAATGCATCAGGTTGCCGTGCAGGAACGCATAGGTGATCAGTTGCCAAGGCATGAAGAAGCCAGAGTTCACCGGCCACAGCGCAAACCCGCTTATCCATCCAGACCCGGCCAGTTGCGTCAGGAAGAATACCGCGATGTTCGCGATGATGAGTCCTTGGGTGAACGGTGGCATCAGGGGTTTGCTCCGAGCGTGCGAGTACAGTGGCCTGGAGTTTACACCGCCTCGGTCGGATTCGTTGTAGAGTACCTTTCGAGGTCGAACGCGGTCCTAAAGCCGGATAGGATCGTAGTGGGGGGCTGTCGTGCCCAACTAAGGCCAGCGCTTTTTGAAGATCGCGATTCAAACGCCACACAGCGCGCAGCGATGGAATGGCCTTTGGAGGCCGGCATCTCGCTGAGTGGTAAGCGATGCCGATCCACTCGAACGTACCTTCCAACGCTGTCGGCCCATGCCAGTTGCCTCACCTCTCGGTGCGAACTTGTACGGCTGCCCCTTCCTGTAAGGCGTCGTCGGGATGGGGGATGACCCGTTCGCCCTCGCTCAAGCCGGAGCGAATTTCCACGACCAAGCCGCCGCGTTGTCCGATCTCCACGGCGCGACGGTGGGCTTGGCCGTTTTCGATGACGAATACAGCCCAGCCGTCGCTCCAGCGGAACAAGGCGCTGGCGGGAATTTGCAGCACCTGCTTGCTTTGCCAGACGACGAAGCTTGCTTCCACCCGATAACCATCGCCCAGCCGTGACCACGCCTCGGCCGGTGAGCGCAGATCGACCACGACCCAAACCCGCTGCTCCTCGACGCCTAGCGCCGACAGCTTGGTGAAACCCACCGGCTCCACGGTCCGGGTAAGCCCTTCCAGTGGTTGCTCGCCGCCCCAGCGTTCCAGGGTCACGGGCGTACCCGGCCGAATGCGCACCGCGTCGGCGGACAGTACATCTACCGCCACTTCCAGTGCACGAGGATCGCCGACCTCCAATAGCGGCGCGCCCGGTTCCACGATACCCTCGCTCTGGCGTTGGCGGGCGAGCACTTGGCCGTCCACGGGCGAGCGGACAATCACAGTTTCTTGTGCTGCTTCGCCTGGCTGCGCGGCTGAATGGCGCAGCGCGGTTTGGGCCGCTTCCACCTCGTGCCGCGCCACTTCCACGGCAAATTGAGCGGATCGCAGTTGTGCCTGGGTTTGGCGGGCGCGGGACTCGGTGCGGTCGCGTTCATCTTTGGTCACCACGCATTGCCGCTGGCACAGCGCGGTGATGCGCTCAAATTCCAGTTTGGCATAATCGGCCTCCGCTCGCGTGGCGGTCGCGGTTTGCTGGGCGACTTGCAGGGAAGCCTGGCTAGCGGCCACTCGCGCCTCGGCCTGGGCGCGGCGACGCGGATCGAGCACTTCGGAGGGTAGGGGGTCGATCATCGCCAGCGGTTGACCTTGCCGGACACCGTCGCCGATTTTCCACTCGATACGATGGAGATAGCCGGCCACCAGCGCCGACACGACGTAGCGGTCGATGAGTCGGGTTTTGCCTTCCGCCTCCACCGTCACGCGCAGCGGCCGACGGGTTGTAACCGCTGCTTCCACCCCCAGCGGTTGCGGCCAGAAACCGTAGCCCAGCGCGGCGATGATCGCCACCGTCAGTAAAATCAATCCAAGACGTCGGCGCACGATCATGGTTCAGTCCCGAGTCTTGAGCACGGCGATCAGGTCCAGTCGATCCAGCTTGCGCCGCACCAGCCAGCCTGACAGGAGTGCCGACGCCAGCACCACCGTCGCCGCGAAGGCGTAGGTGGAAGGATGGATGATCAGCGGAATGCGATACAGTTCCGACCGGGCGCCGTTCACGAACAGGGTGCAGATGCCCCGGCCAACGACGAAGCCGAGCGGGATGGCGATCAATGTCAGCAGACCCAGTTCGCCCAGCAGGATGTAGCTGATTTCCGCGCGGGTGAAGCCCAGTACCCGCAGGCTGGCCAGCTCTCGGCCACGCTCGGTCAGGGCGATGCGGGCGCTGTTGTAGATCACGCCGAAGGCGATGATGACCGCGAACACGGTGGCGATGAAGGTGAAAAACAGCATGGTCTGTTCCATGGTCCGGTGAAAACTGCGGATTTCCTGCTCGCGGATGGCGGTGCCGGCGATGCGAGGGGTGTCACCCAAGCGGCGGTACAACTCGGGCCGGTCGTGGTCATCGACCGCCAGATAAGCGCCGGAAATGGCCGGTCCTTCGCGCAGCAAACGGTTGAGGCCGGCGAGGTCCATATAGCCGGCCACGCCAAGGTATTCCTTGACCAGACCGGCCACCGGCACCTCCCGTACCGGCCGGTCGCCTTCCAGGACCTCAACGATCAGCCGATCGCCAGCCCGAACCCCCAGCAACTCGCCCAGGTAATCGGTCAGCAGCACGCCGTCCGACGGCGGCGCGAGCGGGCGTAGATCGACGTCCAGCAGGCGCTGCAAATCGCCGCCCGGAGGAACGCCCTTGAGCGTGGTGCGCCAGGTGTGGTGCTGGAACCGCAACCGGACCGGCGCGGCGCGATAGACCTCGACCCGTTCCACGCCCGGCAGGTTTTGTAGGGAACCGACCGCGCCCCAAGAGGTGGGTTCCGTGAAGGTCACCGCGAGATCTTCCCGCTGCGACAGCTTGTAATGCACCTCCACCATGTGGGTGACGGTGGCTTCCTGAAATCGACCCGCCATGGTGATACCACAGGCCAGCGCGATACCCAGCACCGACAGCAGGGATTTCAGCGGCCGACGCTCGATGTGGCGCAGGATCATCCGATTGGGCTGCGATAGCAGCTGTTGCAGGCCAAACCGCTCCACGACCGTGGCGCGATAGCGGGCGGGCGGTTCGGGTCGCATCGCCTCGGCGGGGCGCAGGGTGAACGCGGCGCGCAGGGCGAAGACGGTCCCGGCGACTGCCCCGCCAAGATTGAGTAGCGTCGCGCCGAGCACGAGCGGGAGTGCCAGCCGGTAATCCAGGAACGGGAAGCGGAAGAACGTCGTATACAGTTCGGCCAAACGCCGACCGAGTCCGGCACCGATCAAGATCCCAATTATTACGCCGGCGAGGACGATGACCAGCACCAGCTTTAAATAGTGCAGCGCGATTTCGCCGTTACGGTAACCGAACGCCTTGAGCGTGCCGATCTGCTCACGCTGCATCCCGATGAGCCGACTGACGACCACGTTCAATAAAAACACCGCCACGCCCAGAAACAGCACCGGGAACAGTGTCGCCGACAGGGCAATGTTGCGAAATTCCTCGGACATGAAATGATGCGAGGGTTGATCTTCCCGGTCGTGCGCGCCCAACCCGCCGTAGGGCGTCAACAGTCGATCCAACTCGTCGATCACCGCTGGCGCGCGGGCATCGCTCAGACCCACCACCACATTGTTGAACGCGCCTTCCATCCCGTAAGCGACGCCCAGCGCCCGCCGTCCCATCCAAAACACGCCGTAGCGTTGGTAGTCGGGGAACATCGAGCCGGGACGCAGCTGATAGATGTATTCCGGCGACAGCGCCGTGCCGACGATGGTCAGCGTCTGGCGGCGACCGTTGATCACGACTCGCAGTTTGGCGCCCGGTGCCAGCCGATGGGCTTGAGCGAACGCCTCGCTGACGATCACTTCGTCGTCGCGATCCACTGCTGTCAGGCGACCCTGGCGCAGATAAAGGCGATTCAGTCGGGGTTCGCGGTTGTCGGGAATGGAAACCAGCCGTCCGGTGATCGGCTCCGCGAACCCGGCCACGTCCAGATGGACCTCGGCGACCACGCGGGTTTCGACCTCGGCGACGCCGGGGATGGCCGCGATGCGTTCCCGCAGCGATTCCGGCGCCCGCTTCAAAGTCGCGAACACATCAGCAAAGCGATATTCCCGGTAGTAGCGGGCACGGGTCTGGCCCAAGGCGTCCAAGGTGGCACCGAACATCACATGGGTGGCGACGCCGCACACGATCACCAGCATGATAGCGGCGGCCTGGCCCTTCAGTTGCCAAATCTCGCGCCAGAGTTTGCGATCCAGGGCCTTCATGGCAGTGCCGGCTTACCAGACGATTTCATCAGGTGCTTGCCGCCGGGCGTTATGGTCGATGCGGGCGATCAGGCCATCGCTGAGATGGATGACCCGGTCGGCCATGGCCGCGATGGCGGCGTTGTGGGTGATGACGACGGTAGTGGTGCCCAACTCCCGGTTGACCCGCTCGATCACCCCCAGCACCCGGACCCCGGTTTGCACATCGAGCGCGCCGGTGGGTTCGTCGCACAGCAGCACCTCGGGGCGCTTGGCGACCGCTCGGGCGATGGCGACCCGCTGTTGCTCGCCGCCGGAGAGCTGCGCCGGGAAATGATCCAAGCGGTCGGCTAGCCCGACCAGGGTCAGTGCCTGTTCCGGTGCTAGCGGATCGCGGGCGATTTCGGTGACCAAGGCAACGTTTTCCCGCGCGGTCAGGCTGGGGATAAGGTTGTAGAACTGGAACACGAAACCGACATGCTCGCGCCGGTAGCGGGTGAGTTCGGCATCGTCGTACACGCTCAGATCGCGCCCGCCGTACTGGATGGCGCCGCTGCTGGGCGAGTCCAATCCGCCCAGGATGTTGAGCAGGGTGGATTTGCCGCTGCCCGAGGGTCCCAGCAATACCACGAACTCGCCGGTAAACAGTTCCAGATCGACGCCGCGCAAGGCGTGTACCTCGATTTCGCCCATCGGGTAACGCTTGGTCAAGCCCCGGGCGAGGAAAACCCGGTCGTGACGGTCGATCATGGGCGTGAATCCCTCTCCAAAACGCAGCGTTCCCTATATGTGCTCTTCAATGGCTGCGTCGCCACCGCCGCCACAAACCACCGGCGCTGAAGCAACTCCACGCCCAGCCCAGCCACCGCAATATCGCCAGCGCCAACCACAAGGCCCACGCCAGCATCAAACCGCGATAGAGCAGCATCGGCGCGGACATCACCCAGGCGGTCGGCAACGACCCGGCGACGCGATCCTGATACCAGTTCAATTGCCAGGCGCTGGAATGGTTACCGGCGATCTGCATGTCCGGCGAACCCAGCAAACCTTGTTCGATGGCCCCGAGCAGGACCGCTCCGGCAACCAGCGTCAGCAACGCCAGCGCCAGTTGCGCCAGATCGAACTTGAAAGCGCCCATTTCCCGATCGGCCCAACGCTTGCGCCGCGCCAGCAACAGCAGCCAACCGGCCACCACCAGGATGGCGAGAACGTGGCTTTGGCTCAACCCGACCCCGAGCAAAAACCATTCGTGGACTCGCAACGGCGTGCCGCCCACCCGCGCCAGTACGATAGCGCCCACCAGAATTACCAGCAGCACGCCCCAGAACAGCACCGCCGGCCCCATGACCGGCCCGCCGGCCAGCAACACCCAGCGATTGCGCGGCAGACTCACGCTCAACGTCGCGTTGACGCTGGGACCGCCCAGATCGACGACTGGCGTTTCGTAGCGTGTGCCGATGCCCTGCTCGCTGCGCCAGACCAGTGCGATCCGCTGCACGCCAGGCGTTAGCGGCAACACCACCTGCTGGCCCTGCTGCTGGATCGGTTGCTGAACGTCGTTGATGCGAACGCTGGTCAAAATCGCACCGGCCGGCAGGGTGACGGTCTGGTCGGCGCCGCGACTGGCGCGGATGGTCATTTCCAGCGTCGCCTCGCTCAAGCGCTGACTCGGGCTCAGTCGCAACTGGCTGCGGTCGATGGTCGCGGTGCCGCCCGGCGCTCCCTCCGGTCGGTCAATCGTCAAAGTCACCTGCTCGCCCGGCCAAGGCCGCCATTCCGGCAGCCATTGCCCCTCGGCATCGACGCGCTGTACCAGCGGAATCCCAGTACTTTGGACGTGCCAGAGCGAACTGGCCCGCAATTGCCAAACCTCGACGAAATCGTCGCGCTCCGCCGCTTTCAGCACGAGCGAATCGCTGCGGCTCAGCGTCGCGTTCCAAACCGCCTCGGCTCGATCCGGCGGCAGATTGAGCAGCACTCGACCGTCGCGGACCCGAACGTCGGGCGTGGTAACTCGCTCGCCGGGCAGCAACGGAATTTCGACCACCGCCGCCGAATCGGCCTGGCTCAACCGCCGCACTCGCGTCCGCACCTGCCAGTCCACGTCCAGCACGATTTCCCGCTCGACCTGCACGAACGGCGGCATCACGCCGGCTTGCAGCGGCGTGGCGGCGGTCTGGCGTTGGCGGGTCAGTTGCAGTTGTTTGTCGGCGCGACCCTCGATGTAGCCTTCCACCAGCCAGCCCTCGACATCGAGCTCCACCCGGCCTGGCGCCATCGGCAGCGGCAATTGCAAGGTCGCGACCGCGTCCGGCACGGCGGCGGTCACGGTCAATTCGTGCAATCCCGCCGGCAAGCGCAACCAGAGCAATTGCGCCGGATCGCGCAACAGGATCGCGGCTTGCCCGTCCAGTTCCACTGCCCGAACGATCAATCCTTCGCGCGGCAACGGCAGGGGCACGGCGGTATCCACTTGCGCGTGCAGCGACAAGCGCAGCGTCAAGTCGTCGCCCTTGGCGGTCAGCGCCAACGCCGCCAGATCGCCGCAACGCTGGCAGTCCGGCGGCTCGGTCAGCCGATCGCGCAACGTTTCCAACAGCTCCGGCGTCGGCCATTCCGCGCGAGCGGCCGGCGGGGCGCCCAGCAGCAACCCGGCCAGCAGCAGAGACAACACCGCTGCCGCCGCGCCTGGCGATCCGATGCCGCCCGGTTCCGCCCCGTCGCGAGGAGGTTGCGAAGCCGGATCGGTGTTCCGCCGACCCGCGACGAACACCCGTCCGCCCATCGCGGCCAGTAGCGCCAACCCGAGCAACAGCAGCAGCGCGCGTTCCCCAAGGCGGCAACAGCCACAGTTGCAGCCGCTCGTCGGCCGCGACCGGCCCGTTCCAGCGCAAGGTCGCCCGTTGCCAGTTCCACACCGGCAAACCGGGGCCGGTCTGGACCTTGATGTCCGGTGCGTATTGTTGCTGCATCTTTTTCGAGCGGTCTCCCTTGCGCGGCACGACCGAGGATGGAGCGCGGTTATAGGCTTGGATTTCGTCCACGGCTTGGGGCATCGGCGCGCTGGGCAAGAAGGCCGCCAGGCCGATCAGGGGCGGCTCGTCGAAATCGAACGGCTCCAGTTGCGGATACAGCGCGCTGCGGACCTGTTGCACGGCGAACAGCGCTCCGATCACCAGCAAGGCCAGCAACGCCAGCCGGCGGTAGACACCGATCAAAACGCGAAACCCGCCCCGGCGGCAACACGCGCAGCAGCGCGACCGCCGCCAATATGTTGAGCCAGACGTACAGCGGCGCGTTGGGTTCGTGGTAGATCAGCGCCATGCCGAGCAGTGCCGCGATCCCCCAGGGCCAGCCCCACAATTTGCCGAAACCGAACGCGATGACCAGCACCACGAACAGATCGAGCAAGTTCCAGGAGTACAACCACGCATTGCCGGTGCTGTCGGGGCCGGTTGCCGCCAGCAGCCGCCAACCGGGTGGCAGATTGAGCGTGGCGTTGACGTGTTGCGGCGCGACGCGCCAGCCGACCGTCGGCAGATCGCTGGCGGCGGCGAGTTCCAACCGGCTGTCGGCGACCAGTTGCAGATCGTTCAACCGTCGCACTTCCACTCCCGTCGCCCCGGCATCCGATGATCGGGTGATAAATTGGTCCTCGCCGTTGATCTCCACGCGACCCAATTTGAGCGCGGGCGCAGCGTCCAGCCGCGTTCGGTTCAGATTGCCGCTCAGCCGGTCCTGCACGGTGTAGCCGCCGCCGCCGAAATCCAGCCAGAGCGTGCGATCCAGGGTCAGGCTCTCCGGGAATGGATTCGGTATCGCCGCGTGTGCGGGTGGCGAAACGCAGCGCTTCGCCGGGTTGCACCAGATAGGCCGGCCATTGCCGCCACGCCTCGGGCAGCCGGGTTTGCGCCGGATCGAGCGCCGGCGCACCGCTCACCTGGACGACCCGCAGCGCGTTCTGCGCCCGAAAACTCCAGATTTCCTGTTCCGGCCAAGGCGTCTCGATGGCCGGCCGGGCGAGCGCGTCCACCGGCCCGCGATGGCGGGCGGTCAAGTTGATCGTCCAGCTTCCCGGCCGCAGTTGCACCCGCAACCGACCGTCCGGCTCCAGCCGAGCCGGCAACGGACTGTTCAACGCCAGCGGCAAAAAATCCGGCAATAGCACGGGGCCGAGCATTTCTTCCCGCGCCTGCCCGGATACGCGCAACTCCAAGCGAGTCTCAACTTCGAATGGAATCCCGTCGGTCAGCAATCGAAACACTTGCAGGTCGAGATCGTCTTGTTGGGCCAGTTCGGTCGGCCGCTGGCGCAACCACAGGATGCCGTCGCTTTCGATCCGGGAGACCGCCGCCGGCCGATTGTCGATGCGCAGCTCCAGCAATGCGTTTTGGGTGGGAACGCGGATCGAATCCGGCAACGCCTGCCAGATAAACCGCCCGCCGATTTGATGGGCGCCGGTCGGCGCTTTGATCGCGGGCCGGCCATCCCGCTCCAGCACCGGCACCAACAGTGCGTCCAATCGGACTTCCTGCGGCCAGTGGCGCCGGTCGCCGGGCAGGATTAGCCAGCTCTCCCGATCGGCATATACCTGTTGGTCGAACTGGCCGCCGCGCGCGTCGAGAGCGAGTTGCAGCGCCGAAGGCCAGACGCACTGGCGTCGGTCCACCGCATCGTAATTCACGGGACAACGCCGATCCTGTTGATCGTACAGCACCCAGTCCACCCACGGCTGCAGAGCGGCCGGAACGGAGGCCAGTGCGCTGGCGGGAACCGCCGAACCCAAGGACAAGTCAAGCGCGCGAACCGGCGACGCGAATAACCCCAGCCACAGCAGCGAGCAGAAGTAGCCGCCCGATCAAGACGCTACGAGCCAACAACTGATCGGTACGCATCGAACCTCCTTGGAGCATCGCGAATGAAGCGATTGATACTCGGATCGGAATGATCCCAAAGTATAAGGCCACTCTGTGTCCGAGAAGGCGCTCCCGCCCGGAAATGAGTGGCCATCCACGATGACAAACCCGATCCCATTCCCTACTTTCTATGCAGAGTGCTTCTATTAGCTTTCGAATCCTATGAATTCCTTCAGCGCTGACCTCCAGGCCGAACTCGAAGACCGGTTGCGGTTTGAAGCTTTATTGGCCGATCTCTCGGCGTGTTTCGCCAATTTGCCCTCCGACCGGGTGGATCAGGCAATCGAAAATGCCTTGCGCTGCCTCGTCGAGGCGTTACGTGCGGATCGGGCGACGTTGGGACGCCTGAGCGAAGACGGTCAGGATCTCGTTGTGACGCACGCATTCGCCGTCCCCGGAGTGGAGGCGTTTCCTCTCGTTCCTTCTTTGGCCACCGTAGCGCCGTTCCTGTGCCGGACGCTGTTGAGCGGCCAGCCGTTCGTAATGGTCCGCCTTGCCGATCTACCCACGGAGGCTGAAAAAGAACGGCAGCTCTTCGCGAACCGCCAGATCTCATCGGGCGTGGTCGTTCCCTTAATAGCCGGCGGCCATGTGATCGGTGGGGTCGGTTGCAGTCTGGCCCATGGAGAGCGCGAGTGGTCGAAGCTTGCGGTGCGTGGTCTACGCCTGATCGCCGATGTGTTCGCCAATGCCCTGGCCCGCCAGCACATTGATCGAGCATTGCAAGCCAGTGAGGAACGCATCCGATTAGCGGCGACAGTGGCGAACGTCGGCCTGTGGCTGTGGGATATTCCGCGCGATGACATCTGGGCTTCGGAGCAAGCCCGTGTCCTGTACGGTATCGGGCCCGATGAACCGTTGAATTTTGAACGATTCATGACCTGCCTGCATCCGGATGATCGGATTCCGGTGGAGGGCACCGTGCGGCACGCGCTACGTTGCGGCGGTGAGTACCGTGGAGAATACCGCGTTGTGCATGCCGATGGCACCGTCCGCTGGCTTCATGTCATCGGCTCCTGCCATCTGGACACCGCAGGCCAGCCGGCGCGGCTGATGGGCGCCTCCCTCGACATCACCGAACGCTGGAATAACGAAATCCACCTCCGCACCGCCTTGGAGGAAGTTGGGCGTCTGCAAGCACAACTTCAGCAGAACAACCTCTATCTGCAAAAGGAAGTGAAATCCAACCGGGGGCATGGCCGCATTGTCGGCCAAAGTCTGGCCATCCTGCAGGTGCTGGCGCAGGTGGAGCAGGTGGCTTCCACCCCTTCTTCCGTACTACTGTTGGGTGAAACGGGAACCGGTAAGGAGCTGTTCGCGACGGCGATCCACGAGCTGAGTCCTCGCCACAACCGCGTCATGGTGCGGGTGAATTGCGCGGCTATCCCAGCGGCGCTGATTGAAAGCGAGCTGTTCGGGCGCGAGAAGGGCGCTTATACCGGCGCGCTCGCCCGGCAGATCGGTCGCTTCGAGATGGCGGATGGCTCGACGATCTTTCTCGATGAAATTAGCGAACTACCGCTCGAATCCCAGGCCAAGCTACTTCGGGTCTTGCAGGAAAAAGAAATCGAACGGCTGGGCAGTCCGAAACGCATCCAGGTAAACGTCCGGATCATTGCCGCCACTAATCGAAATTTGGCCAAAGCAGTTGCCGAGGGCTGGTTCCGCGAGGATTTGTACTACCGGCTCAACGTATTCCCGATCACGGCGCCGCCGTTGCGCGATCGACGGGAGGACATCCCTGCGCTGGTTTGGTCGTTCGTGGACGAATTCTCAAGAGCCATGGGCAAGACCATCGAAGCGATCACCAAATCCAGTTTGCGCGCACTGCAACATTACTCATGGCCGGGTAACGTGCGCGAGTTACGCAACGTCGTCGAACGGGCGATGATCTTGGCGAGTGGTCCCAGGCTCGTAATCGACCTGCCGGGCAGTATTCCGCTGCCGGCGCCCCAACCGCTCGCCACGTTGGCCGAGGTCGAGCGCGAACACATCCAACGGGTGTTGGAATTTACCCACTGGCGTGTCCGCGGTGCGGGCGGCGCGGCGGAAATCCTCGGCCTGCCGCCGACAACGCTGGAAAGCCGCATGGCTAAACTTGGTCTACACCGCCATCCACCCTACTAGGCTCCGATATTTCGGATATCCACGATATTTAGGAGATTGACCATGCCTCTACCTTCTCAGCTCGATAATGAATTCGAACGGCAGCTAACTGCCCCGTTGCTGGATGTTTTGATCCGTGCCAGCCTGATTCTCGCCATGGCTGTGCTTTGCTACCAGATATTCTCCCCGTTTCTGACCCTGATGGTCTGGGCGTTGATTCTTGCCATTACGCTCTATCCGCTCCACCAATTCCTCGCCGGCAGGATGGGCGGCAGGCAGGGGCTCGCCGCGACTCTGCTGGTTGTCGCTGGCCTCGCGCTGATCGTGGCGCCGACGACGGTGCTGGTGAGTTCGCTAGGCGATTCGGTGCACCAACTGATCAGTGACGTGCAGAACAACTCGTTGCAAGTGCCAGCCCCGCGCCCGAACGTGGAAAACTGGCCGTTCATCGGCAAGGAGGTTCACGATTTTTGGTCGAAGGCTCACACGGATTTGCCGGCGTTGGTGCGGAGTCTGCAACCGAAGATCGGCGAGCTGGCAAAAACGGCACTGGGTTTCGTCGCCAGCATCGGTGGCGGATTGCTGCAATTCCTGGCCTCTTTCATCATCGCCGGTATCATCATGGCCTTCGGGCAATCGGGCGGCCGCAGTAGCCATGCGATCTCCGCGCGTCTGGTCGGCAGCGCGCGAGGCGGCGAACTGGTCAGGCTGTCCACGGCGACCATTCGCGCCGTCGCGCAAGGGGTGATCGGCGTGGCCTTCATTCAGGCCATCATCATTGGAGTGGCCCTGCTAGTCGCCGGGATTCCATGGGCTGGAGCGCTGGCCGCGATCGTACTGGTCCTCGGAATCGCCCAGTTGCCAGCGCTGATCGTGACGTTGCCCGCCATCGCCTACCTTTGGTCGAGTGACGATTACGGCAATGCGACAGCGATTGCCTATACCGTGATGTTGATCCTGTCGGGCATGGCGGACAACGTGCTAAAACCACTGATGCTGGGAAGGGGAGTCGATGCGCCGATGCCGGTCATTCTGCTCGGCGCCTTGGGGGGCATGGCAACCGCCGGAATCCTGGGAATGTTCGTGGGCGCTACGCTGTTGGCGTTGGGTTATCAGATTTTCATGGGTTGGGTGGCAGCCAACCCGGAGGCCCAGCCAATGCCATCGGAAGATGACACGCCATCGCCGCGCTAAAGTGCCAGCTATCTTTTTGGAGCAACGTGCAGTTTGAAGAAACTCCGATATTTCGGAGATCAACGATATTTCGGATGGCTTCTTCGTTCCAGAGATGATCTCCTGATCTCGAAAATAATTATAATTTATTGTTTTAATTTAAATTATTATGTTAGGCGCATATCGATCCGGCTGGCACGCAGTCTGCTCCTTGGGAACATTATGATCGAACTGCGCTTGCGCCTTCGCGCCTATCCGAGGCAAATTCAGTCGTTGATCGAGGCGTTCCAATCGCTGGCCCGATTGGCGCGGCTGGAACGAGGCTGCGCGGAAGTCCATCTTTTCACCGAAATCGGCGATTCCCGACGCCTTTGCTACAGCGAATTGTGGGATGGTGAAGGAAATCTGCACTCCATGCTGCGTTCGGAGCGATTTATCCGTCTGATAGAACTAATGGAAATGTCAGCCGAGCCGCCCTCGCTGGATTTTCGGACCATTGTCGAAATCCGTGGCCTGGAATTCGCCTGGCAAGCCCGACGCAGCGGCGATGCGTTTCAATCTGGTTGAGGAACGTGCCCTGGTCCCCGCACCCTCCGAAAAATGCCTTTTGGGTATGCCGTCTCGGTTTAGCCGAAGGCACCATCCCAAGAATTGAAAGAGTCACTTGAGGAGACTCACCGATGACCGAACGATTCCGATCTCCCTCGCAGAACCCGTTCGCTCCTGTCCAGCAGATGGCTGATTACTGGGTAGATTCCTGGCAGCGTACCCTCCTGTTTTGGGACACGCTGCGGCGGCGCAGTAACCAATATTTCGAACATAAAGCCCAAGCAGTTCCCAACGTCCTCCATTTCGGCGCCGAACTGGTACTGGACGGCCGGACCTTCGAGCGGCCGGTCAACTACGGACTGGTGCGGGTCAAGCCGCCGGAAGAAACCGGCAAACCGGCGACCAAATACGGGCTGGTGCGGACCAATCAGCTGGAAGAGACCGGCATTGACTCGAAAAAACGACCGTTCGTGGTGGTCGATCCGCGCGCCGGCCACGGACCAGGCATCGGCGGTTTCAAGGCCGACAGCGAACTCGGCGTGGCGATACGCGCCGGCCATCCCTGCTATTTCGTCGGCTTCACGCCAGACCCGATGCCAGGCCAGACCATCGAAGACATCATGCGGGCGGAGGCAAGGTTTCTGGAGAAGGTCATCGAACTTCATCCCGACGCCGAGGGCAAACCCTGCGTCATCGGCAACTGCCAGGCTGGCTGGGCGGTGATGATGCTGGCCGCGACCCGGCCGGAATTGTTCGGACCGATCATCATCCCCGGTTCCCCCTTGTCCTACTGGGCCGGCGTGGAAGGCCAAAATCCCATGCGCTACACCGGTGGCCTGTATGGCGGTAGTTGGCTGACCGCCCTCACCAGCGATCTGGGACACGGCAAGTTCGACGGCGCCAACCTGGTCGGCAACTTCGAGAATCTCAATCCCGCCAACACCTACTGGACCAAGCACTACGATCTCTGGTCGAGCGTGGATACCGAAAGCGAGCGCTTTCTGGAATTCGAGGCCTGGTGGGGCGGGCACGTCAACCTCAACGCCGAGGAAATGCAGTGGATCGTCGATCAACTGTTCATCGGCAACCGGCTGGCCACCGCCGAAATCGTCACCAGCGACGGTGTGCGCATCGACTTGCGTAACATCCGCTCGCCGATCCTCTGCTTCTGCTCCAAGGGCGACAACATCACTCCGCCGCAACAGGCGCTGGGCTGGATCGTCGATCTCTACGAAAAAGACGACGACCTCCGCGCCTGCGGCCAGACCATCGTCTACGCCATCCACGAGACCATCGGCCATCTCGGCATCTTCGTTTCCGGCGGCGTGGCGCGGAAGGAACATCAGGAGTTCGCTTCCAACATCGACCTGATCGACGTGTTGCCGCCCGGCTTGTACGAGGCGGTGATGACGCCCAAGACGGCGGATGCCGTGAATCCCGATTTAATCGGCGGCGACTGGATCGTCCGCTTCGAATCGCGCTCGCTGGCCGATCTGCGGGCTATCGTTCAGCCTAGCCCCGAAAACGAGCGCCGTTTCGCCACCGTGCGGCGGATATCCGAAATCAATCTCGGCCTTTATCGCACGCTGTTCCAGCCGTTCGTCCAGGCGTTCGCCAAGGGCGAGGCTGCCGTCGAACCGCCGTATCGGATCAAGCCTGCCGAACTGCCCCACATGCTGTTCTCGGATCGCAACCCGCTGATGCAGCAAATCGCCCAGTTGGCCGGGCAAGTCCGAGAACAACGGCAAGCCGTCGCGCCCGACAACCCGCTGCTCCAGTGGCAAGCCATAATCTCGGACGGGATGATCGCCGCCCTCGACGGCTGGCGGGATCTGCGTGACCGCAGCCTGGAGCAGATCTTCCTGGCGATTTACAGCGCCCCGCTGCTGCAAGCGCTGGTCGGGTTGCAAGCGTCGGACGAATCCCCGCGCCGGCGTCCCGGCGTGGAGCCGGAACGGATCGCCTTCATTCGCCAACGCATGGCCGAACTGAAGGCGCGCATCGCCGAAGGCGGCATCCGGGAGGCAGTGATTCGCAGTCTGGTCTACATCGGCATGGCCGGACCGGGGGTGGACGAACGAGCCTTCAACGAATTGCGCCAGATGCGCGCCGAACACGGTGGCTTGACCCTGGAGGAATTCAAGCGGATGTTGCGTGAGCAGTTTTTCGCCTTGCTGCTCGACCGCGACGATGCGCTGGCCGCGATCCCGAAGATGTTGCCCGCCGACCCGGCCATTCGGGCCGAAGCGCTCAAGCGAATCCGCCAAGTGGTACTCGCCGTCGGCGAACCAGCCGGCGAGCGGGCGGAGCGGTTGGCCGAGATCGAGACGCTGTTCCAAGCCAGCGAACCGGCCCAGTTGAATTCGAGCGAAGCCGGTTGATCGGCATCGACAAGAGGACCGAATTTCATGGAACGCCAGCACGAAAAATACGAAAGGCTGATCGCCCGCTGCAAGGCGCTGACTCCTGTGCCGACCGCCGTGGCACACCCCTGCGACGAGACTTCGCTCAAGGGCGCGGTAGAGGCCGCCGAATTGGGCATCCTGCAACCGATCCTGGTCGGGCCGAAAGCCAGGATCGAAGCGGTGGCCACGCAATTCCAGCTCGATATCTCCGCCTACGAAATATCGGATGCCCCCCATAGCCATGCCGCCGCCGATTTGGCGGTGCAGTTGGCCCGCGAAGGCAAGGCTGAGATGCTGATGAAAGGCAGCCTGCATACCGACGAATTGATGGGCGCGGTGGTACGGACCGCCACTGGACTGCGCACCGAGCGGCGCATCAGTCACGCCTTCATCATGGACGTGCCGAGCCTGGATCGGGCTATCGTCGTCACCGACGCGGCAATCAACATCTTCCCGACGCTGGAAGACAAGGTCCACATCGTCCAGAACGCGATCGATCTCGTGTGCGCCTTGGGTTTCGAGCAACCGAAGGTGGCGATCCTGTCGGCCATGGAAACAGTGAATCCAAAGGTGCAATCGACGATCGAAGCCGCTGCCTTATGCAAGATGGCGGATCGGAAGCAGATCACCGGCGGCATCCTGGACGGTCCGCTGGCACTGGACAACGCCATCGACCTTGCGGCCGCCCAGATCAAAAAGATCGACTCGCCAGTGGCGGGTCGCGCTGACATCTTGGTCGTGCCGGATCTGGAAGCCGGCAACATGCTGGCTAAAAGCCTGACCTTCATGGCCGATGCTAACGCGGCCGGCATCGTCCTCGGCGCCCGAGTGCCGATCATCCTTACCAGCCGTGCCGATTCGGTGATGACCCGGCTCGCGTCCTGCGCGGTGGCTGCGCTGGTTGCCCAGGCGCGACGGGAAAGCGCCAGCAAGGCGGTAGCCTCATGAGCGATGCGATTTTAGTGGTCGAGGAGTAATACAATAATTATTTAAATCAACAATATGTCATTGCAGCTGGATCCCATTAACCTTTTACGAGGGATTACACTCGACGAGTGTAAAGGACGACACTCCCCGGAGGATGGGATGGAATACTCCTTCTCCGGATAGCGGCAATGGATTTGCCACATCCTGAGAGGGATTCTCCACGATTCCTCTTGATCCAAAGAGACCGTCGTTATTGATCCAGGAGAATGTAGATGAAATTCTTACGTCTTTGCACGACAGCTTTGGTGCTATTACTCGGCGCTACGATTGCTCATGCGCAGGGATTTGAGGAAAAAAGCTTTCCGGCAGGCCCTCCTAAACCGGAAGTGAAGTATCACATGATCGTGCCGGAGGGCGTCACTATCACTAACAAGAAAGGTGAGGTATACACGGCGGGCCAGACCGTGTTGGTTCCTGGTGCCAACGTCACGATCCTAGAACCCGCATATGTCAAGGAACAGATGAAGGATCCTACGTTTAAGTCCGGCTTTGTCAACGAGAAGAGCTATTCCGGAATGTCCGAGCAGAAGGTACGCAATTATGCCATCGTCTCGGTGCAAGTTCCCGAAGGCGTCACCGTTCAAGGTCCGAACGGGACCATCAAAGGCCCATCATCAGTGAAGCTGATCGCTGCCAAGGCGGACATGCAAGCCACACCCAATGACACTCCTACTGACGCATGGAGTGCCGCAGGTGGTTGGGTCGGGCGCGGGAACCCATAAAATCGATTTGTATTGCTAGCGATGAAACAACTTGGTCGGGCTAACCCGTAGCAACATGCCCGACCGCTGTTTCGCGGGGTGCCGTTCTCAACCAGGAGAAATCAAATGCTTAAAGGCTTCAAAGTGATGGGTTCGGCCTTGTTGGCGACCTCATTGTTGGTGGGTGGTGTGGCGCTGACGGCGGAAGTTAAGCAGCCGGTCGGCAAGGTCTCGATTCAAGAGAAACAATTCGGGTTGATTCTGGGCGGTAGCACTGGCAGCGGGATGCTGACGTTTCATGGCAAGAAATACCCATTCAAGCTCAAGGGTCTGAGTGCCGGCGCCAACGTCGGCATCTCGAAGATGAGCGCCGTCGGCGCGGTGTACGATCTGAAACAAGTTGCCGACTTTTCAGGCACTTATACCAAGCTCGAATCGAGTGTCGCCCTGGGCGGCGGTGTCGGTGGCCTGCACTTGAAGAATGAGCACGGAGTCATCATGGAGCTGCATTCGCGTACCAAGGGACTGGATATCAATATCGCGAGTATGAGCGGCATCACGATCACAATGAAATAGACACCTGTTTTCGACAGGGTCCGCCTCGTCGCCAACGCGACGGACGGACCCGGTATCAGCACGCTGGACTATCAAATTTCCGCCTGGACGTTCTCCACCCACGAAAAACGACCGCCTGGTACGCCTGGCACTTCCTCAAATCCGTTTCCCGAGGAGCATGACATCATGGCTCTCGACATTCCCCGCCCGCCACTCAAGGGCAAGAAAGCATTAGTCACTGGTATCGCCAACGAGCACTCCATCGCCTACGGTTGCGCCAAGGCGTTCCGCGAGCTGGAAGCGGAATTGGCGATTACCTATCTCAACGAGAAGTCGAAACAGTACGTTGAACCGCTGTCTAAAGCGCTGGATGCGCCGATCTTCATGCCGCTCGATGTCAGCCAGCCTGGTCAGCTCGAAGCACTGTTCGAGGCGATCACGAAACAATGGGGTCGGCTCGATATTCTGGTGCACTCCATCGCCTTCGCGCCCAAGGACGATTTGCAGGGCGGATTGCTGAACTGTTCGGCGGCGGGCTTCGTCAAGGCAATGGATATTTCTTGCCACTCTTTCATTCGCATGGCCAAGCTGGCTGCCCCGCTGATGACCGAGGGCGGCACGATGTTCGCCATGAGTTACCACGGCGCGGCGGAAGTGGTGCCGAATTACAACGTGATGGGGCCGGTGAAGGCCGCGCTGGAATCGGCCTGCCGCTATCTGGCCTACGAACTGGGCCGACAAGGTATCCGAGTCCACGCCATTTCGCCGGGGCCGCTCAAAACGCGTGCGGCGTCGGGATTGAAGGATTTCGATCTGCTGCTCAACGAAGCAGTGGAGCGGGCACCGATCGGCGAGCTGGTGGACATCATGGACGTCGGCTTTACCTGCGCTTTTCTGGCCACGCCCTACGCCCGGCGTTTGACCGGCAGCACGGTGTATGTGGATGGCGGCGTGAACATCATGGCTTGAGGTCGCTCGCGCTCCTCGTCGAACCTCTTGCAAGGAGAACGATCATGGCATTTCGTCTTCTGCAATCTATTTTTTCCGGCTCCAGCCAGCCCGGCAAATTCGACAAGGAGTTGATGCTGAGAGGCATCGAACGAGTGGTGGATGGCACCGATCCCCGCCTGCGGGCCGTGAGCCACTACCGACGCAAGCTGTGGGATCCGGTGGAGCGCGCCATCGACTTCGTGGTGAACTTCGTCAACGCCCTGCCGCCCGCCATCGTGGCCGACCGTCAAGGCTACATGACCGATCCCCGCTTGCGCGCCCTGTTTGCCTCGCCCGACAGCTTGCGGGAAACGCTCAGTTTCAGCGATGGCACCCGCAACTATCTCAAACAGGCGCCCGGTCCCCTGCCAGCGGAACTGTACGCCGGCCTTGGCGCGGTTCGGGTCGAAAAGAACGTGCTCGGCATCGAGATGGACGGGGAAATCCTGCGGCGGGACGTGCCACAAACCATCGTCAATTTCTGCGATCACCGCTTAGTCTTCCTGAACGACAACGAGCAGGACACTCGCCGGGAGCTGATGCGACGCACGGCCGATTACCTGATCGAAACGGCCTTGCATCGCCTGACCGCCAGCCGCGTTCAAAAAACGCAACTGGAACAACAACAGCGCAAATTGCTCCAGCAAAAAGCCAACCTGCTGAAAAAGGCCCAGGTAGGTTTCGAATCCTTGACAGGACCAGCTGCCTCGAAACCGGTCGATCTAGCCACCCTCGAACAGCAGCTTGAGCAGGTCGAAACCGAACTGGGCCAACTGCGTGCCGATACCGCCACGCTCGACAAGCATCTTGCCAAAGTCGCCGCCACCCTGAGCGAGCCGGAAAAATATCTGCGACTGGAGTCGGTCCCGCTCACCCTGGATCACACCAATACCAAGGTGCCGGCTAACTCGCCTCGGATCGCCAACTCGATGACGTTCGAGGAAATCGTGCTGGGGAAAGACCGCCGACTCGCGGCGCTGTTCGTCCGGTTTCCCAGCGGCGAACTGCTGCCGCAACCGGATTTTTTCAAGGAAGCCAACCGTCTGCTGCAATCGGTTCGATGAGGGCTGCTTGAATTCTCTCCAACCTGTTCAGGTAGAACTATTTTTTCCGGAGAAATTTTTATGAGCGACAAAACCAGCCAGAACACCGATCTCGTCGCCGTCATCAAATCCCTGAAGAGTTACCTGCTGGAAAAGGGCCACCGTTTCGAGCGCGGTCCAGCCTACGAGAGTCAGAGCAAAACTTCGTCCAACGTGGCCGAGACGGCACGGCGATACGAAGGAATGGGCTACGCCAAGTACATGCAGATCGGCGATCCGCCGGTCTACGCGATGCTGGGGCGTGGCCATCAGGAGGTGCATGTTTTCCAGCCGCAAGACCCGAAGGTTCGGGAATGGCTGGAGGATGAGCAGAAGGCACTAAACGATCCGGCCATGCGTCAGTACCTGCTGCAAGCCTCCGGCTTGAGCGAGGGTGAATTGCAAGCCGCCCGCAAGCCGCAAGTCTTCCGTATCACCGAAGTGGACGACGTATTCATCCTTACTAGCGAGGATGCTTCGCCAGAACGACGGTGAGTGTTTGTCCTTGGGCGCCGAGTGGAATTTGCGGTCCCCAGCGGGCGATATGGATTGAAGCGACTTGGCCTTCCACAGCGTGGAGGTATGTCCATGCGAAAGAGTTTAGGGGCTTATGGATTGATGTTGCCTCTTTGGCTGATCCCAATGCTCTATGTTGGGGTCACCATCGTTTTTGGCTCGATCTTTCCGCGCTTGGAACACGAATATTTGGCCGTCTACAGCCATGGCATGTCGATCGGTTCAGCCTTGGCGGTATTGTCCGCCATCGCCTCGGGCATGTTGGCGCTGACCGGCGTCGTATTCGCGCTCGCCTTCGTCATGGTGCAATTCAGTGCCGTGGCTTATTCCCCGCGTCTGGTTGCTTGGTTCGGTCGCGATCCGGTGCTTTTTCACGCACTCGGTTTGTTTGTCGCTACTTTCCTGTATGCCATCGCGACGATGATTTGGACGGATCGCGGGGGGAACGGCAAAGTCCCTTTGTTCTCGACCCTGCTGGTCGTGGTCATGCTCATCATCAGCATGATCGCTTTTGCCCGGCTGGTGCAGCGGCTCAACGATCTTCAGATTACCAGCGTGTTGTACTTGATCGGCCAGCGAGGGCGCGAGGTCATTCGGGCAATGTTCCCGCGCCTGGATGCACCGACGAGCGTCATACCCGAGTCGTGGAGAGCAATGGTCGAGGCGGCCCAGCAACGGCCCGTTACCCAGATGCTGCGCTATTCTGGCGAACCCCTGACCCTCACCCGATTCGAGATCGCCGCTCTGGTCCGGCAGGCCCAGGCGACAGATGCCGTGATCGTGCTGGCGTGCGCCGTCGGCGATACCCTGGTTGATAACACCTTGCTGCTGCGCGTGCATGGCGGTCGGGAATTGCTGGCGGAAACCCCGCTCCGAAGGGCGATTCAGACGGCGCGGGAACGCACTTTTGAGCAAGACCCCAAGTATCCGCTGCGCTTATTGGTCGACATCGCGATCAAGGCGCTTTCCCCCGCCATCAACGACCCGACCACGGCAGTCCAGGCCATCGACCAAATCGAGGATTTGCTACTCCGTCTCGGCCGCCGCACGCTCGACGCCGGCTGTGCGATGGACGAGCGGGGCGTTTTGCGCCTCGTTTTCCCAACGCCTACCTGGGAAGACTACCTCGCGCTTGCCTTCGATGAGATTCGTCAATATGGGGTCAGCTCGGTTCAAGTCATGCGCCGGTTGCGTTCAGCCCTTCTGAACTTGGTGGATGCCGTGACCGATGCCGAACGCAAAGCGGTGGTGCGACGGTATCTCGATCATTTGAACTGGGTGATCCAACACTCAGTACTCGACGCCGAGGATCGGATAATGGCCTTGCAGGAAGACCGGCAAGGCTTGGGTCTGTCGCGCCAGCGGGTCGATCCCGAGCGGGACATCGCCGCGAAACACTGATCAATGATGCGGGTTCCATAAACCGCGTGGGAGATGTGATGCAGCCGAAAGAAGAGTTGACCACCGTGCGCTTGCGGGCTCCGCGCGCCGCTGCCATTGCCGGCATCCTGTTTGCGATCTTACTGATGGCCGGTCTTGGGTTGATCCGCCTGGCCGTCCCAGCCAATCCACTGGAAGCGGGGGCTTGGCTCCAAACCCGTTTGAATACTGTGGTCCTGGCGTTGAACTTGGTGCCGTTTGCCGGCATCGCCTTTCTCTGGTTTATCGGTGTGCTGCGCGACCGTTTGGGGGAACGGGAAGACCGCTTTTTTGCCACCGTCTTTCTCGGCAGTGGATTACTGTTCCTCGCCATGCTGTTTATGTCGGCGGCGATGGTGGGTGGCCTCATCATCGCTTACACAGCGGACCCCAGCCGGATACTCGGCTCCACGACCTTCACCTCCGCTCGCGCGATCGCCTATGAGGTCATGAACATCTACGCGATCAACATCAACGCATAATGGGATTTATTTTTTACGCATCCTTATAACCGGCTTTTTCTGATGATAACCATTACTCGCTCATCAAAATGGCGGGCGTTTTCATGATTGCTACGTCCACCCTCGCGCTTCGCACTCGATTCATCGCCCGCTGGATTGCATTTCTCGGCTACGCCCTAGCACTGCTCCTCCTGCTCAGCAGTCGCTATATCGAGGGGATCTTGCTGGTCTTCCCGCTGTGGGTTCTGCTGATCAGCCTTTATATCCTGATCGATAACCTGCGCCAGCCATCGCCAGCGGTGGCGGCTTCACCGGAGAAAGAATCATGAGCAAGATCAAAGCCGAAAAAATTCCAGACGAGAATCAGACACCCGAAAAATTGAAGGCCAAGGACTATGAACGAGAACTAACGAAGCTGCATGTCGAGTTGGTCAAGCTGCAAGAATGGGTCAAACACCAGGGGCTCAAGATTTGCGTTGTGTTCGAGGGTCGGGACGGTGCCGGTAAGGGCGGCACCATCAAGGCGCTCACCGAACGGGTTAGCCCGCGTGTATTCCGGGTGGTGGCCTTGCCTTCGCCGACCGAGCGCGAGAAATCCCAGATGTACGCGCAGCGCTATAGCAGAATCGAATAAAAGTGATCATATTTGATTGGAGCGAAAGAGTTCGTCGACGGAGCAAAGGGATTGCTTGCGGATGGCTTTGGCCTGCGCCCATTTATGCTCGATGGGATTGAGATCGGGGGAATAAGGCGGCAGGTATTCCAGGGTGTGGCCGGCTTGGCGAAGGGTGTTTTGAACGTCGGCGCGTTTGTGGAAAGCGGCGTTATCGAGGACGATCACGGCGGCGGGCGGCAGTTGAGGAAGGAGCACGCGGTGGGTCCAAGCGAGGAAGACCTCGGCGTTGACGCTGGATTCAAAAAGGCCGACGGCGATGAGCTGGGAACCCCAAAGGGCACCGATCACCTTAGTGCGCCCCTTGGCGTGCCAGTCCCAGCGTCCGTGGCAGCGCTGCCCGACGGGGGCATAGCCGTACCGGCGCGGCATGTCCTGGGCAAACCCGCTCTCGTCGATCCACACCAGTGTTCGTCCGGCCGCCTCATACGCCGCCCGACGGGCTTGAAAGGCACACCGCGCGGTGGCGTCCGCGCGCGGATGCGCCAGCGTTTTTTTTATAGGAAACCCGTAGCTTGTTCTTCAGCGCGTAACAAATCGCATTTTGCGTGACCCCCAACCGCGCCGCCCGTTCGTATTGGTAGGCATCCGGATAGTCCCGCAGGTCCGCCGCCAATGCCTCCACGTCCAGCTTGCGCCGCCGAAACCCCGACGGCTTGCGCTCGATCCGCTTCAGCCAGCGCATCACGCTCGCTTTCCCTACCGCAAAACGTTCCGCCACCTGGGCAATCGATAACCGGTCCCGGTCCCGAACCTCTAGCACTTTACGACGAAAATCCAGTGAATAGGTCATCCGTTTATAATAATCAAATCTATTTTGTTATGCTATATATCCCGCATTTCCCGGCGGCCGGCGAAGTGATCATCTTCGATCGCAGTTGGTACAACCGCGCCGGTGTCGAGCGGGTGATGGGGTTTTGTACTGAGGATCAAGCCAAGCGCTTTTTACAGGTTGTGCCCCAGTTTGAAAAGATGATGATCGAATCCGGCATTCTCCTGCTCAAGTACTGGCTCGAAGTCAGTCCCGAGGAGCAGACCCGTCGGCTCGAAGCGCGCATCGAGGATGGCCGCAAGATCTGGAAATTGTCGCCGATGGACCTGCAATCCTACAGCCGCTGGTACGACTATTCGCGGGCGCGCGATGCGATGTTTGCGGCGACCGACACTGCCTGGGCGCCGTGGTACGTGGCGCGTTCCGACGACAAAAAGCGGGCGCGGTTGAACATCATCCGCCACCTGCTGAGCCAGGTTTCTTATGAAGACTTGCCGCGTGAGAGGGTCAAGCTACCGAAGCGGCAAAAGGCTGGCGATTATCAAGAGCCGAATTATCCGTTCAAATTCATTCCCGAAACATGTTGAAGATTCAAGACGAGGAACAAGCTGTTAGTAGGTATGGATCGCTTGCCGTAAAAACTGACGTCCGACCGGTTTCTTCATCAGGGAACCGTTAGAACGACCGCTCTCGCGTGATGCGTGGATCGCTGCGCGTCGGCTCGTGAGAACGGGTATGATGAGCTGATGAAGCGGCATTGGATTTTCTGGACGATCATCACGCTAGGCGTTTTAGCGGGCGTGGGCATCATGGTTTGGCGATGGTTTGGCCCGGTAACGGTGGAGGTTACGCACCCGACCCGAGGCCCGGCGGTACGGGCGGTTTACGCAACCGGCACTGTGGAGCCGACTGTCATGTTACCTATCGCGCCGCGCACGGCCGGCCGTTTGATGGAACTCAAGGTCGACGAAGGCGCGCAGGTTCGGGACGGGCAGGAATTGGCCCGCTTGGAGGATGCTGACCTTCAGCGTTCGGTGGACGAACTCGAAGCACGAGCGCGATTCGCGAAAACGCAGCTCGACCGCGCTCAGGCTCTGCTTGACCGGGGATTGGGCACGACGCTGGAACGCGACCGGGCACGTTCCGATTGGCAGGCGACGGAAGCGACCGTGGCGCGCGCCCGGGCATTGCGATCCTACATGACTTTGGCCGCTCCGGCGGACGGTCAAATCCTGCGTCGCGACGGCGAAGTCGGCCAACTGATCCCCGCCAACCAGCCGATTTTCTATTTCTCCCGCCGCGAGCCCCTGCGGATTGAAGCCGAGGTGGACGAGGAAGATATCACCTTGGTTCAGCCCGGCCAGCGGGTACTGATTCGCGCGCCCGCCCTGCCGGATCGGATCCTCGATGGCCGGCTTGCCTCGATCACGCCGAAAGGCGATCCGGTCAGCCGCAGTTTCCGGGTACGGATCGAACCTGACGGCGATTCTCCGCTACGGATTGGGATGACCGCCGAAGTCAATATCGTGGTGACCGAGCACGATAACGCCTTGCTAGTGCCGGCGACCGCCGTGATCGATGGCCATGTCTGGATCGTGCGCGATGGGAAATTGCACCACCAGCCGGTCCAAGTCGGAATCGTCGGGGAGAAGCGAACCGAAATTCTGTCCGGGCTGGTGGAAAGCGACATCGTGGTCGTTCGACCCACTGCTGAACTACAGGAAGATCGGCGGATACGGGAAGCACATAAAACAAAAAACGACGCCTAAGGCATCGTTTTTTTAATGAAATCTGTTTCAGGGCTGTGTCCAAGTCCGGGACTAGCTTCAGGCGGCCTTGGCACCCTTCCGACGCCGACGGTTGGCAACGGTGGAGAACAGGAGACCCGTACCCAGCAGAGCCAGCGTAGTGGGTTCGGGAACCGGAGTGGGGGTCACGGATTCAACCTGCACAACAAAATCGTTAAAATCCTTATCGCTGGAATTATAAGCCACATCTTCCCATGCCAAGACCCACTCGCTGGGTAGCCACGTAGTAGACCCTGTGCCAAAGAAGTTGGCCTGCCTGGAGCCATCTCCTTGGAAAGCGACCATTTGGTCTTTGCCACCGTTCAAGCTAGCATCCGAGTAAAAGTAGTTGGACCCAGGTACGCCAAGATAAAAACCAAAATCCGAGCCTCCAAATGTCGCTGTATGGGTGGCGAAGGTTCCAAGATTTATGCTCCTAAACTCGTTGCCACCCAAATACTGGAGGGCGGAGTGATTACCGGCCGAGTCGGATCCATTGAAAAGCTCCAAGCGATTGTTGGGATCAGCGAGATCGTAGATTCCAAAACTGTTGGAGTTCGCGTTGCCAGCCAGTTCAATGACGATTCCGGAAACGCTGATTGTAGAACTGCCTATCTCCCAAGCCGCGCTCGTAACTTGCTCGGAGCCATTAACGTCAAGCGGAGAACCGCTTGTAATCCACCCCGAAGTCGGATCGTTGAAAAGCTTGCCTAAACTGGTTTCGGGGCCCGGTAATATTGCGACAGCATGAGCGGCCCCAGACAAGAGTAAGCCGGCGAAGGCGGCGGCGATGCTGTAGTGATTTACTTTTATGTTCATCAGTATCATTCCCTTAAATTAAGGATAGTTTGATAAAGGTACTGCGCTTTGAGCAAATATCATGCCTATCTAATAATCTAGCTCGCTATTCCATATATTTGGTACTAATATTATTAATATATACTATATATAGTATATAGCTTGTTCGAAACTTTTTTGAAAATTATTTTTACATGGTTTTTGTAAAAAAAGCTGGCGATGGCAGAGTGAAATCCTTAGTCAAACTGGTGTGGCAATGCTCGAAAATAATCAGAAAAACCACATAAAACTAATATTAAACAATTAATTACGAATGAATTGGATCGCTAATCTCCTAAGATATTGTCTTGTCAATATTTTTTACACCCTGAATATTGAAAAACCGTAAAGATTTCGAAAATTTTACACAAAAAGTGTGTAATATATATAAATCAAATAATTATATATTTTAAGCGTCAATAGCAATGATCGATCTTCTTATCAAAATTTTTTACGCTCTAAATAGTGTAGTCACGAGATAGAGAGCCAAAGGAAAGCGCAGCGGATTTGGACAATGGCGAGGAAGGAAGAGGTACGTTTGGCGTAGCGTGTGGCAACACCGCGCCAGCCTTTGAGGCGCAGGATGGCGTTTTCAACCAGATGGCGAAGGCGATATAGATAGGTATCGTAATCGCGTTGGTCTTTGCGGTTTTTCTTGGGCGGGATGACGGGGACCATGCGGTGCGCGGCGGCGTGAGCAAGAATTTCGTTGGTATCATAGGCCTTATCCGCCATCAGCGCATCGGCCTGCAATCCCTCGATCAGCGGCAAAGCCTCTGCGCAATCCGCACGGGTACCTGTTGTAACAGACACTCGGAGTGGCAGACCAGTCGCATCCACGGCCACATGTACCTTGGTGTTGAGCCCCCTTTTGTACGCGCCATGTCCTCGTTGCCGCCAACCGCCCCCGCAGCGTGCGGATGCACCTTGATATGGGTCGCGTCGATCATCAACCACTCCATATCGGGGTCATCAATCAACGCTTCCAAGAGCCTTTCCCACACGCCCGCGTCCCGCCACCGAATAAACCGACGGTGCGTGTTTCCCCATCCGCCCAGATCCGGCGGCAAGTCGCGCCACGGCGCTCCCGTCCGTAAAATCCAGAAAACAGCGTTGATAAAGCGCCGATTATCCTCGGCAATCCCTCCCCACTGACCCCTCCGACCGGGTAAATGCGGCTCTATTAAACCCCACACCCGGTCAGATATATCGTGCCGTCTGTGCGCTAATCCTCTCTCTTTGCTCATGTGATCCCCCTTTCGATCACATCAGCCTCTCATATTTCCTATCTCATGACTACACTATCTAGATTATTGAAGTAGCCTGTAGAGGTTAATCCGGTCCGTTTGAAAGGAGTCGCTAACGAGGACCACACTTTACACTCTATGTCGATTCAACTGACCATCGCTGTCACCCATCTGGTCAACCGCAAGCGGCCGACGCTGGTTTCGCTGATCGGTATCGTGCTCGGCGTGGCGTTCTTTCTGGCCGTGTCGTCCTTGATGCGCGGTTCCGAGCGGGATTTCATCAAGCGGCTGATTGACAACAGCCCGCACATCACTGTGTCCGATGAGTATCGCAACCCCCGAGTGCAGCCGGCGGTGGTCCGCTGGCCCGAAGGCGCCGTCGAGGTGCGACGGGTCAAGCCGTTGAACGAAGTACGTGGCGTTCGCGGCCATGCTCAGAAACTCGCTTTTATCGAATCGCTGCCCGGTCTGCGGGTGGCGCCGGTTTTAGTGGGTTCGGTGGTGTTGACCTTTGCCGGACGCATCGAAGGTGTCACTCTCAACGGCACCATTCCGGCCAAGATGAAGCAGGTTTCGACCATCGAGGAAAAGTTGATCGAAGGCTCGCTGGATGCGCTGGCCACCAATCCGAACGGCATCGTGATCGGTGTTGGATTGGCTAAAAAGTTCGGGCTGAGCATGGGCAGCGTGGTGAATGTTTCGTTGCCGGAGGGCGAGGTGCGAACCTTGAAAATCGTCGGCATTTTCCGCACCGGCAACGCCAGTTACGACGAAACCCAGACCTTCGTGCTGCTCAAACGGGCGCAGGGTTTGTTGGACCGGCCCAATCGGGTCAATCGCTTCATTCTCCAGCTCGACGATCCTTATGCCGCGCGGGATGTGGCGGCGGTGATCGAGGATCGGATCGGCTACAAGTCCGTCTCCTGGCTGGAAGCTTCGGAGGATTTGATGAGCGTGCTGCTGGTGCGCAACCTGATCATGTACAGCGTGGTGTCGGCGATTCTGGTGGTGGCCGCGTTCGGCATTTACAACACCATCTCGACCATCGTCATGGAGAAAACCCACGACATCGCCATCCTCAAGTCGATGGGTTTCCATGCTCGCGACGTGCGCCGGATTTTTTTGGCGGAAGGTGTCATCCTGGGCCTGATCGGTAGCATGCTTGGGTTGTTGTTAGGAATTGGCTTGATGGCGTTGCTGGGGCGGGTCGAACTCAAGCCACCCGGTGCGACCGAATTTGTTTATCTGCCGATTTACTGGGGCTACGAACAATATTTGTTGGCCGCCGGTTTCGCGATGGCGTCGGCGATCGGTGCGGCCTACCTGCCGGCGCGCAAGGCGGGACGAGTACAGCCGGTGACCATTTTACGGGGCATGGGGTGAGTTCCGGAGAGGAGAGTAGCGCGCGGTCGGCTCCGATCATGGCCGCCGAAAACCTGGGACGGGTGCTACCCGGCGAGGTGCCGGTCACGCTGGTGCAGGAGATCACGCTGGCGGTGGAGCGGGGCGAGTTCGTGGTTATCATGGGGCCGTCTGGCTCCGGCAAATCCTCGCTGCTGTATCTACTGGGATTGCTCGACACGCCGACCTCGGGGCGTGTCCTGCTCGATGGCCGGGATACCTCGGGTTTCGGCGAGGATGATTTAGCGACCACGCGATTGCAAAAGCTCGGTTTTGTCTTTCAGTTTCATTTTCTGTTAGCCGAATTTTCGGTATTGGAAAACGTCTTGCTACCAATACGCCGGCTGGGTGTGCTGGGGGAAGATGCCGCCCGAGGCCGCGCCGAGAAACTGCTCGATCAATTCGGTTTGCGCGAGCATCTGCGCAAGCGTCCGCACCAGATTTCCGGCGGACAGCGTCAACGGGCAGCCATCGCCCGCGCTCTTGCCAACGATCCACCGATCATTCTGGCCGACGAACCGACCGGTAATCTGGATACCCACGCCTCGGCCAACGTCCGGCAAATCCTGCACGATCTAACTCGTGAGATGGGCAAGACCGTGATCGCGGTCACGCACGACCTGACTTTTGCCAAAGCTGCTGATCGGATCGTTGGTATCGTGGACGGTCGGATCGATCCCGATTGGCGGGCGTAGCGGTCAATTCCTTTTTCGCAGGGAGATACGAGAGTTTTGACTAGGCTTTATCCGCTTTCGCTAAAGCCATCAAATTTGATCGTAGTGTCCGCCGATGGCGAAAATGTAGATGTACCGATCATCGAACTTGTACACCACGCGATCTCTTTGGCTCAGTCGTCGCGACCAAAGACCGGATAGGTTGTGCTTCAAGGGTTCGGGTTTGCCGGTGCCAGTGCTCGGGTCGCCGCGCAACATTTCTTTCAGTATGCCGCACAGCGTTTTATGAAGTTGCTTGTCTTTTTGTCTAAGCGATTCATACGCGGCCCAAGTATGGCCTTCAAACACCAGCGATCTCATCGATTTCACCGGCCGAAGGCACGTATCCCGTCCCTCTTGCATGGGTGCGTAGAGAGTCGGCTATTTGTCGCATCAAGTCGCTATTTTGCAAAACAAAAAGCGTTTCTTGTTCGCGTTCCCAGTCGTCTGCGCTCACGACGACGAAATCTTCTCCGCCCCGGCGTGTCACCTTGAGCGGTACATGCTTGGTAATAACCTGTTCCACAAAGCTTTTTAGGTTTTCTCTAAACTGATTCACGCTTACGCTGTCCATCGGATATCGCCATGAGTTGTACGGTAATGCCGTACATCATTATAAGAAAAATACCTTGGCGGAGCAATTGAATAGCTTCCCCGAAAAATTAGCGGCCATCGCCCGTGCCCTCGCCAACGATCCGCCGATCATTCTGGCCGACGAACCGACCGGTAATGTGGATACCCATACCTCGGCTAACGTCTGGCAAATCCTGCACGATCTGACCGGCGACATGGGTAAGACCGTGATCGCCGTCACGCGTGACCTGACTTTTGCCAAAGCCGCTGACCGGATCATTGGTATCGTGGACGGTCGGATCGATTCCGATTGGCAGGCGTAGCGGTCGAGGGTTATTTTGCGTGAACGATCCGATGTGCTCGGCTGGTTTGCAGGGATATTCGAACGAGCGGGTAAATTATGATCGATCCGTCGGTACGCTATGCTATACGACAGGCGTTCGCTTGAGTGGACGGTGATTGGTGAGAGTAAGAACGCTGTTTGGTCGAGATATTCTGTTGCGCAAACTGTACTTTATGGCGAGTGGTGGATTTTGGGGAAGCGGCGGGTAGACTAGGATTGCCGGATTCGGGATTGAAGGTTGGTGCTATGCAGCTAATAAAATATTGAGTAATCAGGTTGTTGTTGTAGATAGTGGCAGGTTATGGTAGATATGCAGAACTGAGCTTCCCTCTGTTTTTCGTCTTCCAAAGGGCGGGTTTCATGCTACCAGTTTTTCCTAAGTCTGCTGGCTGGTCCAATGTTCCAGGAATTGAACGGGCGAGCGGTAGCCGAGGGTCGAATGCAGCCGTTTCCGGTTGTAGAACACCTCGATGTACTCGAAGCTCGCGGCCTTCATGTCGGCATGGCTGGCGTAGGGAACGCCATGCACCCGCTCGTTCTTGAAGCTGTTGAACCAGCTCTCGGTCGGAGCGTTGTCCCAGCAGTTGCCCTTCCGGCTCATCGAGCACGTCATGCCGTATTCCCGGAGCTTGTCTTGGAAGGCGTGGCTCGCGTACTGGCTGCCCCGGTCGGAGTGGTGCAGCAAGCCTGGCGTCGGCCACTTCCTGAACCAGGCCATGGTCAGCGCATCGGTGGCGATATCGGCCATCATGCGCGGTTTCAGGGACCAGCCGACGATTTCCCGGTTGAACAAATCCATGACGATGGCAAGATACAGCCAGCCTTCGTCTGTCCACAGGTACGTGATGTCCGACGTCCACACCTGGTTTGGCGCCGTCGGCATGAAGTTCCGGTCCAGCCGGTTCTCCGCCACCGGCAAGCCGTGCTTCGAGTCCGTCGTCACCTTGTAGCGCCGCTTATGGCGAGCCCGAATGCCGTATTTGCGCATCAGGCGCTCCACCCGCCCCTTGCTGGCCGGAAAGCCACGTGCTCGCAGTTCCCGCACCATGCGCGGGCTGCCGTAGGCGCCTTTGAGTTCGGCATGGATGGCCCGGATCAGCGCCACCATCTGGCGGTCCGTCAGCCGCTGGCGGTCCGGTATACCGCCGCGCTTCCAGGCCCGGTAGCCGCTGATGCTGACCTCCAGGGCGGCGCACAGGTCCGCCAAGGGGAACTCTTGCCGATGCGCATCGATCCAGGCGTACCTCATAGCGCATCCTTCGCGAAGTACGCCGCCGCTTTTTTTATGATTTCCAGTTCCCGCTTGAGCCGCAGGTTCTCAGCCCGTAGCCGGGACAATTCCATCTCCTCCGGCGTCACCGCCTTGCCGCCGGCCCCCGCCAGCTTGCCTGCCGCTGCGACCTTGACCCAGTTGCGCAGGGTCTGCTCGACCAGCCCCAATTCCCGCGCTACCCCGGCCAAGGACTGCCCATCCTTCACCCGCTTGACCGCCTGTTCCTTGAATTCCAGCGTATATGCCTGCTTCGGTATCTTCATTATTTCTGCCTTCCAAAGTAACGTCATCTTACGTCACCCTTGGAAGACCAAATTCCGGGGGAACCTCAGAACTGTATAATCACTTGTAGTGCGGACGCTTCGCGCCCGCACTACGGGGCGGCGGATAAGCATCCGCATGGTTGTTTGGCGCTTTGCGCCGCACAACCATGCGGATCAAGCCGACTCCAGGCGAAAAAGCCTGCGGCTTTCTCGCCTTGCGCGGCTTATCCGCCGCCCCGTTAGAACTCACCCGTTTACCCACAACTCCCAACTTATTGTAATATAGTGGCATTTTGGCGAGGTCGTGATGAGTTGGGTAGCGCGGGAACTGGGGGTGTGGAGTTGGGAGACGCGCGGCGGACGCGGCGGCTGATCAAGCTGGTGGACGATTTGTCGGCGGCACCGACCGGGAGCATTCCTGTGGCGAGCGGGGGCTGGGCGGAGACCAAGGCGGCTTACCGGTTGTTGGACAACCCGGCGGTGGAGTGGCGCGAAATCCTGGAGGTGCATACCCGGCGCACCGTCGAGCGGCTGCAAGGTCAGCCGGTGGCGTTGTGCGTTCAGGACACCACGGAGTTGGATTTCACCAGCCAGCCGGGGATTGCCGGGTTGGGCCGGCTCAGTTACGAGGCCCAGCACGGGCTGTACGCGCATCCGACCCTGGTGGTCACCCCCGAGGGCTTGGCGCTGGGGGTGATCGACGCCTGGATGTGGGCGCGGGGGCCGAAAGACCAACCCCAAGTGAAGGAAAGCACCCGCTGGGTGGAAGGGTACGAGATTGTTGCGGACCTGGCCGAACGAACCCCGGATACCCGGCTGGTGTACGTGGCGGATCGGGAAGGCGATTTGCGGGCGCTGATGGACGCCGCCGCGCGGCGCGGCACGCCGGCGGACTGGCTGGTGCGGGCCACGCACAACCGCAATACGACGGCCGGCGAAAAGGTGTGGGACCGGCTGGCGCGACGCGACGCGCTGGGCGAGGTCGAATTCGCCCTGCCGGCTGCCCCGGACCGGCCGGCCCGGCTCGTGCGGCAAACCGTCTACCGGGAGTCGGTGACTTTGCCCGCCCGGAAAGGCGCGCCGACCGTGACCGTCACGGCGATTCTGGCCCGCGAGAATCACCCGCCGGCCGGCCAGAAAGGGATCGAATGGCGGTTGTTGACCAACCGAACCGCCGAGACGCTGGAAACGGTCGTGGAACTGGTGGACTGGTATCGTCGGCGTTGGCTGGCGGAAATTTTTTTCCGAATTTGGAAATCGGGCTGCCGGGTGGAAGCCCTCCAGCTCGGCACCTTGGAGCGGCTCGAACGGGCCTTGGTCATTTACCTGATCATCGCCTGGCGCATCCTGCACCTGGTAACCTGGGGCCGGGACTGCCCGAATCTGCCGTGCGACGTGGTGTTCGACCCCGGGGAATGGCAGGCCGCCTGGATCGTCGCCCACCGCGCCAAACCCCCGGCAACGCCGCCACCTTTGGGCCAAATGGTGCGACTGATCGCCGGCTTCGGCGGCTTCCTCGGCCGCAAAAGCGATGCTCATCCCGGACCCAAGGCCATCTGGGAAGGCATGCAGAAGGTTCGGGCATTCGCCATCGGCATCGCCGCCGCCAAAGAAACTTTTATTTCGTCAGGGTGACTTGTGGGCAATCGAGTGCGTTAGAACTTTAAAGCCATGAACCTTTTTACACCAATCGTCGATCAGGAAAAGTTGCACCCAAGTTTCCGGAGTATTGTGTGTGAACGGAATCGATATGCATTGGATGTACTTCAGGATTGGGCGAGAGGTTTCCAAGATCGTGATGGCAAGTTTGTTAAAGAATTTCAAACATCATTTGAGCCAGCGTTTTGGGAACTGTATTTGCACGCTGTTCTTAAACATTATCGATTAGTTGTCGATTTTCAGCACAATCGGCCTGATTTCGTGATTACTGAACCCTATCACTTTTCGATGGAAGCGACGGTAGCACTAAATGACGATCAAACAACACCCATCCATGGTCAAAAAGCAGAAGATATTCCCGATGACCTAAATAAATTTAATGAAGAGGCTATTGTAAGGTTAAGTAATAGCTTTTCGTCCAAGTTGGAGAAGTATCGCAATTCTTACTCTTCACTTGGTCATGTTAGAAATAAGCCGTTCGTGCTAGCACTTGCACCATTCGATCGCCCATTTGCGAACTTGCAAGCTCAGAGAACTATCGAAGCGCTCCTGTTTGGTTACTATGTGGATGAAGAAGCGTATATGAAAGAGGGTGATTTTTCAGATCAACCCAAAGGCCAGCAAATCGAACGTGTTTTGAAGCGCAATGGGGCACCCATATCAGTAGGTCTTTTTAATAGTGATGCCGCGAAAGAAATCAGCGCCGTGGTTTTCAATCCTACGGCAACGTGGGGAAAGGCGCTGGCACTGTCGCAAGACCCTGCTAGCCATTCGGTGTTTACTGCAGTATCGCTAAATGTTAGCGGCTCAATACCGCACAAAACAACTCTGCCGAAAGCATCGTATGCGGAGCATTTAATCGATGGATTGCGCGTGTATCATAACCCCCATGCATCGTACCCGCTGCCTACGGAAATTTTCCGTAATCGTAGGGTATTCCAAACGTATTGGGATCACAAAGAAGGCGCTTGGGTATATGAACAAAATGATGGTCAGTTGCTTTTTCGTAACGTTCAAACACAGATAAAACAGTGCTAACAAGGCAAATCAACTCGGACGCAATACTCGCTGGCGCTCGCATTGCTCCGGTTATTTGCGACGTTAGGCTTTAATTTATAAGCCGTGTAGGGTACGCACAGCGCTCGAAACGAATACGCGATCAATAAAACCTTAAAGAGGCTCACCATGACCAACATCCCGCTTGATCTATATCGCGCCTGCAAAGCATCTGCATGGGGAAAAAATACTTCGCAACGGCAGAAGAATTTTATCCAGCAGGAAGGCACCGGTAGCCTGCACCCTGAATATGAAGGGTTTGAACGTGGCGACGGAACTTTCCGTGCGCCAGACGTTACCACTTTCAAGGATACGAATGATATTATCTGGATAAGGGGAGTTAATGACCGCAATCAATCGAATAATCCTTATGTGAGCTGGAAAGAAGGAACATCGTTGAGCGGAACCCCAGGCTGTTTCGGCTATGGCGGATGGTTTTATTTCCTGCTGCCTAAAGACACGCCAATTCCAGCATCGTTAGATGTCAAACATACTCCCAGCCGACGCGACCCCAATCATTATTCGTTGCGGTGCATTAATTCCATGACGAAAACCGCTTACGAGGGTGCGCTCAACACGCTCGCAAGGTCGGCGCTTGCAAAGGCGGTCGAAGACAAGCGCGCTTCCCTCAAATTTTCTTCTATTTGACCCCATGTGAGGTGACCTATGCGATCAATCAGCGAAAGAGACCTTTCCGTTGTCATCCCGATACTCGCCGCGAAGATTCATGACTTGAATGGCGCACTGAATGCCTTGGACGCCAACATCCAAGAATTTGATGATGAAAAGATTGACGAAAAATGTAATCTTCAGGAAACGATAGAACAGTATTACAATGTTTTGGAAGCGCTACAGGCTGAATATGAAAGCGCCTTGGCGGAAGGAATCAATCTACCCAGTTACGAACAGCTCATCCAGAAGTTTGAACTGTATTGAGGGGCGTGGGAAAGTCCCAGCCCGCGTATGGCGCAATAGCGAAGCGTATTACGCCGAATGTAAATAATCGCCTACCAGCGGGTCAACTTGATCGGCAAAAGCTTTGCGCCTATCGTCGCTACGCTTTCGCCGTCAAGTTACCCTTATCGTTAGGGCCACTCACTCAGAGCTGATCATGAGAACGTATAAGGGTGGTTGTCATTGTGGCCAAGTTCGGTTTGAGATCGAAACCGACCTCACTAAGGCCATTGAATGCAACTGTTCCATCTGTACAAAGAAGGGGGCCCTGCATCATCGTGTTCCGCCGGAGCGCTTCAAGCTGCTCGCGGGGCAAGATGCGCTGGCGCTCTATCAGTTCGGGTCGAAAACAGCCAAACACTGGTTCTGTAAACACTGCGGCATTCATCCATTTAGCAATCCCCGTGCGGCCCCGAACATGTACAGCATCAATGTCCGTTGTCTCGACGACTTTGATACTGAAAGGACCAAAATCGAGATTGGAGCATTCGATGGAAAGAACTGGGAAGAAGCAATCAAAACGTTCAAATTCTAGTGGCCCTAGCAACAGGTTCCAGGCGATGTTGGCTCTGATATGCCGCCGCGTCTGAACCCGAGCGTAGTGCGGTCGCTTCGCGCCCGCACTACGGGACGGCGGATCAGCATCCACATGGTTGCTTGGCGATCCGCGCCGTATAACCACGCGGATCGCCGACTCTAGGCGAAAAAGCCTGCGGCTTTCTCGCCTTGCGCGGCTTATCCACCGTCCTGTTGGCCTGCGAAAAAAAGGAAGACGAGACCATGAATTCAAGTGTTGTCATCAGGAGCGAAACCGATGCCGATGCAAGCGCGATAACCGAGGTGACCGTAGCCGCCTTTAAGACCCTGGAGATCAGTAATCACACGGAGCAGTTCATCGTTGAAGCATTACGCGCTGCCAAAGCCCTTACAGTGTCGCTTGTCGCAGAACTAGATGGCCGAGTTATAGGCCATATTGCCATCTCTCCTGTGATCATTTCGGATGGAGCTCGGAACTGGTATGGCCTTGGGCCTGTTTCGGTGTTTCCAGAGTATCAGCGGCAGGGCATTGGTAAGGCCCTAATGTTGGAAGGACTATCACGGTTGAAAGCCCTGAATGCCAAAGGATGTTGTCTCGTCGGGCATCCGGATTACTACAAGAAATTTGGATTCAAAAACATGCCGGGGCTTGTGCTTGAGGGAGTTCCTCAGGAGGTCTTTTTCGCTTTGTCTTTCGACGCCCACACTCCGCAGGGCACCGTCTATTTCCACGAAGGATTCAAAGCGAATGGCCAATAAGTCGCCCCAGCGGACGACTGACCGCTGCCGTTGAGCTTGGCGTCATCCCCGAGCTGAACACATGCAACACGCCTACCGAGACGACCTAGCATATATTCACGACGCAGGATTTGGCCATCTGGCTACGAGCGTTGTTCCCGTGATTCTTGAGGAGTTGAATCACGCCGGAAGTCTCGGCGGAACCATAGTCGATTTTGGATGTGGCAGCGGAGTCACGTCGCGCTTGCTGTATGATGCTGGCTATAAAGTCGTCGGATTCGACCTATCGGAACCACTACTCAAAATGGCACGCAAGCGCGTCCCTGGAGCGACATTTCGGATGGAGTCCTTTGTCACAGCGGGCATTCCTCCTTGCGTTGCCGTGACAGCAATAGGAGAAGTTTTCAACTACACGTTCGATACAGCAAATAGCGCTGCGGTTCGTGCGAAAACATTTAACCGGATTTATAAAGCGCTTGCCCCAGGCGGACTGTTCATATTCGATATGGCCGGACCCGCTCGCGTACCCTCACATAATCTGGAACGAACGTTTACCGAAGGTCACGACTGGGCGGTTATGATGGAAGTAGAGGCGGATACAGCCCGCAATCTATTGACGCGTCGCATTACCTCCTTCCGAAAACTAGGTGAGCTTCCCTCTGTTTTTCGTCTTCCAAAGGGCGGGTTTCATGCTACCAGTTTTTCCTAAGTCTGCTGGCTGGTCCAATGTTCCAGGAATTGAACGGGCGAGCGGTAGCCGAGGGTCGAATGCAGCCGTTTCCGGTTGTAGAACACCTCGATGTACTCGAAGCTCGCGGCCTTCATGTCGGCATGGCTGGCGTAGGGAACGCCATGCACCCGCTCGTTCTTGAAGCTGTTGAACCAGCTCTCGGTCGGAGCGTTGTCCCAGCAGTTGCCCTTCCGGCTCATCGAGCACGTCATGCCGTATTCCCGGAGCTTGTCTTGGAAGGCGTGGCTCGCGTACTGGCTGCCCCGGTCGGAGTGGTGCAGCAAGCCTGGCGTCGGCCACTTCCTGAACCAGGCCATGGTCAGCGCATCGGTGGCGATATCGGCCATCATGCGCGGTTTCAGGGACCAGCCGACGATTTCCCGGTTGAACAAATCCATGACGATGGCAAGATACAGCCAGCCTTCGTCTGTCCACAGGTACGTGATGTCCGACGTCCACACCTGGTTTGGCGCCGTCGGCATGAAGTTCCGGTCCAGCCGGTTCTCCGCCACCGGCAAGCCGTGCTTCGAGTCCGTCGTCACCTTGTAGCGCCGCTTATGGCGAGCCCGAATGCCGTATTTGCGCATCAGGCGCTCCACCCGCCCCTTGCTGGCCGGAAAGCCACGTGCTCGCAGTTCCCGCACCATGCGCGGGCTGCCGTAGGCGCCTTTGAGTTCGGCATGGATGGCCCGGATCAGCGCCACCATCTGGCGGTCCGTCAGCCGCTGGCGGTCCGGTATACCGCCGCGCTTCCAGGCCCGGTAGCCGCTGATGCTGACCTCCAGGGCGGCGCACAGGTCCGCCAAGGGGAACTCTTGCCGATGCGCATCGATCCAGGCGTACCTCATAGCGCATCCTTCGCGAAGTACGCCGCCGCTTTTTTTATGATTTCCAGTTCCCGCTTGAGCCGCAGGTTCTCAGCCCGTAGCCGGGACAATTCCATCTCCTCCGGCGTCACCGCCTTGCCGCCGGCCCCCGCCAGCTTGCCTGCCGCTGCGACCTTGACCCAGTTGCGCAGGGTCTGCTCGACCAGCCCCAATTCCCGCGCTACCCCGGCCAAGGACTGCCCATCCTTCACCCGCTTGACCGCCTGTTCCTTGAATTCCAGCGTATATGCCTGCTTCGGTATCTTCATTATTTCTGCCTTCCAAAGTAACGTCATCTTACGTCACCCTTGGAAGACCAAATTCCGGGGGAACCTCAAGGAGACCTTTACCGACGTGATTTTGAGCTTCATCAGCTTCAGTTAGTCGACCCGTTGGAGGTCGTCGCGTCGTTGCAGGATATCGGATTTTCCGTGCAAACATTGGACTGCTACGGCTCGCTACCTTTGCCGCGTGGCTTGGTCGGATTTATGGCAAGAAAGCCCACTAGCGCAGGCAATACCCAACAAGTCATTCCAGCGGACACTCTGACGCGTGCCTCTAAACTTTGACGTTAGCCAGGAGTAATCACACTAAATGCGGAATTCCATGTTTATTGCGTTTTTTGCGTTGATTGTTTTGGCGGGTTGTGCAACTACAAATGTTGAAACGACTGGTTCACCGCTGGGAAAACCAATTTGTCTGTCGGAAAAACCGGCAGTTAAGACGTTGGTTTTATGGGGGACACAATGGCGCTCTGACCAGAAGGAGCCGCAATTGCGGGAAGCTGCCGCCTACCGTGGAATCCAGAATTTCCTTGATCGTGTCAGTTGCATCGCTGTAACCGGGATCCAAAAACTATCTTGGGGAGAGCATCCGCCTTCGAATGAAGAACTTCTGCATATTGCGGCATCATCAAAGCCCAAGCCGGAACTGGTGCTTTTTGTGGTTGTTCGAGAGCTTGGGCCACGCCTCGTCATTGGAGTCCCGAATATCGTTGAAGGGGGTACCGAGGTAAAAATTGATGTGCGAGTTCTGGAAACGCAAACGTCGGAGTCGCTGGCGGACACGCAAACGTTGTGGCGAAACGGCGGCATTTTTGTGATCGAAGGTGTAAGTACGCTTGACCAGGATATGAGTTCAGCATTGAGTTCTGTACTCAAGTCGAATCTTGGCGAGAAATGAAAATGGCTAATCAATCATTCAAGCCGTTCGCTACGCTCACTCGGGCATCCAATACTTTGCACCTTATGTGAGAATGAAATCGCCATGGTGGCGAATCATGTTTTTCACCTGGATCATGGGGCTGGGAACCAAAACCCGATAGTGCAATCGAACTACAAATTGCCAATGTGGTGTGAACCCGCATATCCCTGATTAACAATCGATAGGTCGATCATGTATTACGTAGTTGAAACCCATAAATCTTTCGATCAAGCAACAGTCGATCTGGATGCCGCCGTCAAGCGACTCGGCTTTGGAGTGCTGCACGTTCATGATTTAGGAAATACGTTGCGTGGTAAAGGAATCGAGATTTGAGGAGCAATGCAGAGTTTTTGAAGTCTGTAATCCAGTGCAGGCTGCAAAAGTCTTATCGACCGACATGTATCTGAATATGGCCTTGCCTTGTCGTATTTCGGTTTTTACAGACAAAGGTAAAACCAAGATCGGCCTTATCAAGCCGAAGGCAATGCTCGAAGCGCTATCTCAAGATGCAGCGTTGGTTCAAGTCGCTCAAGAGGTTGAAGAGAAGACCATCGCAATGGTGGAGGAAGCAAAATGAGGAATTGACTAACCCGCGAATGCGGTTTTTAAGCCAAATCGCGGGGAACAGGAGAAAGGATTTGCCGGATCATGACGATCGCAAAAGGAAGGACACGATCGGCGGCGAAAAAGGATCGCGTGTTCAGATACCTTGCCGCATTGCCGTCGTGTCTTCCAGAGGCTAGAGGTAGTAGGTTTTTAGGGGTGGGAAGCCATTGAATTCAATGGCGCTGTACGAGGCGGTGTAGGCACCGGTAGAAAGCCAGTACAGCCGGTCACCGCTTTCCAGCGACAGCGGTAGTTGATATTTAAAATGCTCGTACATGATATCCAAACTATCGCAGGTGGGTCCGGCCATGATCACATCACCCGTTTCGCCTTTTTTCTCGGTATAAACGGGATATTTGATGGATTCTCCCAAGGTCTCCATTAAGCCGTTGAAGATGCCGACATCGGTATAAATCCAGCGTTTTAAGTCGGTTTTTGATTTCTTGGCGATGGTTACGATTTCGCTGACGAGAACGCCAGCGTCGCCTACGAGTCCCCGCCCAGGCTCCAGATAGATCTCCGGGATAGAGTTGCCGAAATACTGACTGAGATAGCGATTGATTTCCTCTGCGTACACAGAGAGCGGATTGGCCTTGACCAGATAATCGGCGGGAAAACCACCGCCCATGTTGATAGCTTTCAAGACGCAGGTGCTTTTGCTCCATCCAATCGAACAGGGCATGCGCCTGACCGATTGCCGCGTCCCAAGCGGGAATTTCGCGTTGTTGCGAGCCGACATGAAATGAAACGCCATAAGGTTCCAAGCCCAGGTCGGCGGCCAGCACGATGAGATCCATGGACATGCGTGGTTGGCAACCAAATTTTCGCGACAGCGGCCAATCGGAATCGGACGTGACCGCGTCCATTAAAAGGCGGAAAAATACCCGCGAACCAGGGGCTTCCTTGGCGATATTGCGAATATCCATCTCGCAATCGCTGGTAAATAGCCTGACACCCTTTTCATAAGCTTCACGGATATGCCGGGCTTTTTTGATGGTATTGCCGAAACTCATGCGGTCGGCTGTCACGCCCAAATCGAGCACTCTGTCGAGTTCGTAAATTGAGGCGATGTCGAAATTGGAGCCAAGATCACGCAATAAGGCGAGCAATTCCACCCCAGGATTGGCCTTGACTGCGTAGTAAATTTTTGCCGATGGGAAGCAAGTGCAAAATTCCTCGTATTTCCGTTGAATCCTATCCAAGAGCACGATTAAGAAAGGCGTCTCTTTCGTATTGGAGAGCGCCATGATTTTTTCCCAATCAGCGGAAGGATAGTAATCGCGATACATGATTGCTCCTAGGTAGGGTGCTTGGAATGAGAGAGAACACCATCGTGGTCGATGACTCCATGATTGCCTTGGCCGTTTCCTCGTCGGTTAAAGAATGGCGACGCGTTGCATTTAAGCCAAATCGGGTTTGGTATCACCAACAGCATAGGCAGGGATCGGATGATCTAATATGGAAAGCTGGGTGAGACAATCCCGAAAAGCTTGCTTGATATCGAAAAATCGACGTGCGGTAGCTTGCGACACGTGGCAGGAGCCGCTTGATTCGATCCGTGCATCGACCTCGCTCAGTATCCGCTGTACCCAGTCGAGATCCTGGGGGGCAATGACCAGAACCAGAAATCGATGATCCACGCCTTCCATGGCGACCCCGGTTGAATCGTCCACATGCAGGTCGATACCGAAGGCGGGCGGATATTTCGATGGTCCCCGCAAACCGACCGTCCGCTCGTGCCGATCCAGGTTGACGATGCCCTCGATCGTGACCCCGAAGCTGGCAAACCAGGACTTCAGGTACCGTGGACAGCGGCAGGACGACGTGTAAATCCAGATTTTGCAACGACGTCGGTTCAACTCGGCCATGAGCGACCGGGTGCCATGACGGAGCCGTTCGGGATAGCGCCAGCGACGCCACCAGGAAACGTGCTGCTCGGTAGGGACGGAGGAATCGCAAATCAGGGTATCGTCAAGGTCAAAGGAAATTCGCACGCATCCACCCTATTCGTCATTCGTTTGGTGTTTTAAAGAAACCCACTATCGGGGGCGACCAACAAAGCGACCGTTTAAGTCGCTGTCCGGCGGCGCGTTAGATCCATCATCCAAGCGTGGGTACCCGTCGCGGCGGGTCCGGTCGCATCCTCCGCCGGCTGGCTCCGCACGTAACTGCCGTCGGGCTGCATCAGCCACGCCTGACGCTGATCACGCAGGCAGATGTCTAAAATCTCCCACAATCGCTCGCGCGCCGTCCGATCTTCCACCGGCGTCGCCGCTTCGACCCGACCCGACAGGTTGCGATGCATCCAGTCGGCCGAGCCGATGAAAAACTCGCCCGCCAATGGATCGTCCTGGCCGTTCGCGAAATAGAAGATCCGCGAATGTTCCAGAAAGCGGCCGATGATCGAGCGCACCCGCACGTTCTCGGTCCAACCCGGCACGCCGGGCGCCAGACAACAGAAACCACGCACGATCAGATCGATCGGTACACCGGCCTGGGACGCCGCCGACAGCGCCCGCGCCATCTCCAAATCTTCGACTTGGTTCATCTTGGCGACGATGCGGGCCGGTCGGCCGGCGCGATGATACTCGATTTCCCGTTCAATGCTTGTCAAAAAGCGCTGGCGCATGTTGATGGGAGCAACCAGCAACTTGTTGAATTGCGGGGCGCGCGAGCAGCCGGTCAGGTAGTGAAACAGATTGACCACGTCGCTGGTGATGACGGGATCACGGGTCAGCAAGCCGACGTCGGTGTAGAGCCGGGCAGTCTTGACGTGGTAGTTGCCGGTGCCGATGTGGGCATAGCAGCGCAGGTCGTGGCCTTCCTTGCGCACCACCAGCGCCACCTTGGTATGCGTTTTCAGGCCCATCACGCCGTAGGTGACATGCGCGCCGACCTTTTGCAGCTCCTGCGCCCAGAGCAGGTTGCGCGCCTCGTCGAATCGCGCCTTCAATTCGATCACGCAGGCCACTTGTTTGCCCGCTTCGGCGGCGCGAATCAACGAACGCACGAACGGCGTATCATCGCCGACACGATAGACGGTCATCTTGATCGCCACCGTTTGCGGGTCGATGGCGGCGTCGCTGATGAAATCCTCGACGCTCATGTCGAAGCTTTCGTAAGGGTGATGGAGCAGCAGGTCGCCGGTTTGAATCGCCGCGAAGATATCCACTTCCTCGTTGGGGAGGCGGGGCGGGGGCAGCGGGGTCCAATGGGGGTCGCGCAAAGCCGGTATATCCAGACCGGCAATTTGAAACAGCCCGGTGTAATCGAGCAGACCGGGTAATTCGTAAACATCCTCGTCGCTCAATTCAAACCGCTCCATCAACCCCTGGCGCAGCGCAGGGTTGGCATCCGACGCCAGGTCCATGCGGACCACCGGCTCGAAGCGGCGTTGCTGGAGCGCTTCGGTCACCGCTTCCCGTAGGCTTTCCTCCTCCTCGTCCAGTTCGATCTCCGCGTTACGTAGGATGCGAAATAAGGTGGCGTCGATTAGTTCCATCCCCGGAAATAGTTTATCGGCGCTGTGCCGGATCAGATCCTCCAGGCGCAAGAACCGGCGCTCGCCCGGCATCACCTCGGCCTTGAGCGGAATCCAGGCCGGCAGCATGGTCGGAATCTTGACCCGGACCGGAACGTATTCGTCGGTGTCGGGGTTGCGGAGAATGAAACCCCAATTGGTCGATAGATTCGACATGAATGGGAAGGGGTGCGCCGGGTCCATGCCAAGCGGGGTTAGCGCCGGGGAAACGTTGCGATCGAAGAAACCCGATGCTTCGTCTCGCTGCGTCTCGGTCAATTCGTCCCACTCGGCGAGCAGGATGCCGTGGCGGGCGAGAAGGGGAACCAGGTCACGGTAACAGCGCGCCTGTTCCGCCAACTGGTCGAGAACCGTCACGCGAATTCGAGCGAGTCGGTCGCGGGCGCCACCGCGCGCCGCCGGGTCATCCTCACCCTGGGCCTGCGCCACGCCGCACAACAATCCGACCCGCTTCATGTAAAACTCATCGAGGTTCGAGGTGAAAATCGCGAGGAATTTCAGCCGTTCGAGTAGCGGCGTGCGTTCGTCCAACGCCTCGTGCAGCACCCGGCGATTGAAATCGAGCCAGCTCAGATCCCGGTCGATCCAGGCGTGAGCCAGCAGCCCTTCCCGCGGGGCCAATGCCTGCTCGCTGACGGCCGAGGCCGAGTCTCGCCGGGCCTTGCCGCGCTTGGGTTTGACTCGGGTCAGGTTGATGCTGGAACCGGATTCAGAAGTCTTGGCGGACATGCGGATTTTCCTCGAAAGGCGATGCCCCATATGGCGCGGTGCTGGGTGAGCCGGGGTAGCCGGGGTGGAGTCGGACCTAATCTTGAGTATGGGCAGATGGATGACCGGACGGTTCCGAAACGATTCTTCCGTTCAGGGCACGCAAGTAACCGGGGTCCGCCTGTTCTTCCAAGAATTTGGCGAAGCGCTTGTTAATGCCGGGCAATCGGAACAGGGCGATCGGTCCGAGCTTGCTGGTATTCCGGACCACCGTCGAGGGTTCGAAATAGGCCAAGGCGTTCTCGGGGCTGAGCACGAAGGGCGGTTTACCGGCACGCAATAGAATATAGCTTGCGATCAGAGCACCGGTGCGATGGTTGCCTTCGATGAACAGTTGCGGTTTGCTGAGTGTGCGGACGTAGACTCCAGCGGCTAGTTTCCAGGCCGATTCGCCTTGATGGCGAGCGTACCACTCGACGATGTCCTCAATACCCCCGCTCGGTTCATCATAGAATCGGCTTTGGGTCGCCTCGATATGCCGGGAAAATTCCGCCCGCAATGCCTGGTCGGGGCCGCACAGCACGATGTTATTCAATTCCAGCAAATATTTGTGCTTGCCCATCGCAAAAACGTCGATACCCCAATCGATCAGGATATCGACGTAGGTATAGCCTGCCAGCAGGTTTTTGATCACCGTGTCGCTCATCGGATCCCGCTGCCCGCTCAAGTGTCGGTTCAGGGTTTCGAATTCGCGTTGTACGCGCCGCAGGCTAAACTCGATCGCGGGCAGGTTCAGCAGCAAGCCCATGGCTTACCGGATACGCTCCACCGCTGCACGGGCGAGCGTCGCCACGCCGTCGGGCAAGGGAATGTAGCCCTCGTCCCCGCTGTACCGCTGCCCGTCGGCCAAGGCCCAGTTCACAAATCCCTTGAGCGCGGTGCCCTTGCGTTGATCGGGATACTGATCGTGCAGCAGCAGCCAAGTGAAGGTCACGATCGGGTAGGAGTCCTGACCTTCTGGATCGGGCAAGAACACCCGCAGGTTACTCGGGATCTGGTCGATGTTGGCAGCCAGCGCGGCCTGGCCGCTATTCGGGTTGGGTTCGACGAAGATGCCGGCCTTGTTTTGCAGACGGATCATCGGTAAGCCGAGCCGCTTGGCAAAGCCGTACTCGACATAGCCGATCGCCCCCCAGCTGCGCCTGATGCGACCGGCGACGCCTTCGTTGCCACGAGCGGTCATGGTAATGCCGGGCCAGTCGACGGTCTTGCCGGTCCCCGGCCCTTTTCGCCACGCCTCGCTGATCGCGCTCAGGTGGTTGGTCAGGGCGTAGGTGGTCCCACTGCTTTCCTGGCGGGCGATCAGCGCGATGCTCTGCTTCGGCAACTTGAGGTCCGGGTTCAGTGCCTGAATACGCGGATCGTTCCATTCGCGGATCTTGCCGAGAAAGATATCGGTGTACACATCCCGGCTGAGTTTCAGCGTCCCCGTCATCTCCGGCAGATTGTAGGCCAGGACGATGGCGCCAGCGGTGGCCGGAATCAGAGCGGCACCCGCCTTGGCTTGCTTGATCTGTTCATCGCTTAACGCCGAATCGCTGGCGCCAAAATCGACGGCGTTGTTCAGAAACAGTTGGGTTCCCTCACCGCTCCCCACGTCCTGGTATTGGATGGTGACATGGGGATGGGCTTTGGTGTAAACGTTGATCCATTTCCGATAAAGCGGAGCAGGAAAAGTGGCCCCGGCGCCCTGCAACGCGACCGGTTCGTTCGCGGCAGTACTGAGCGTCGAGGCCGGATCTTGGCCGAAGGCCGGGGAAACCGTGCCTGCCCAGCCGAGCACGACAGCGGTCAACAGCAATCGCATCGCCATGATGTTGTCTCTCGTCCTCAACTGAATTCGCCCCGGACGTACTCCCGAGTCAGTTGCTGCTCGGGTTCCTCGAAAATCTTCTTGGTGGGCCCCATTTCCACCAGATAGCCGGTGCGGCTGCCTTTGGAAATGTCCACCCCGAAGAAAGCGGTCGTGTCGGCTACCCGCATGGCTTGTTGCATGTTATGGGTGACCAGTGCGATGGTGTATTGCCCCTTCAACTCGATCATCAGTTCCTCGACCCGCCGGGTGGCGATGGGATCCAGTGCCGAGCAGGGTTCGTCCATCAACAGCACGTCCGGTTCGGTGGCAATGGCGCGGGCGATACAAAGCCGCTGTTGTTGGCCGCCCGATAAAGACAGGCCGCTGTTTTTCAGCTTGTCTTTCACCTCATTCCAGATCGCCGCGCCTTGCAGGGCCTTTTCCACGCGCTCGTCCAGATTCCCTTTGAAACCGTTCAGGCGCAGGCCGAAGGCAACGTTGTCGTAGATGCTCATCGCGAACGGGTTGGGCTGCTGAAACACCATGCCGATGTAGCGGCGGACCACCACCGGATCGACTTTTTTGTCGTAAATATCCTGGCCGTGGTAGCTGACCTTGCCCTCGAAACGAAAGATCGGGATCAGATCGTTCATGCGGTTGAGGCTGCGCAGCACGGTACTTTTGCCGCAGCCCGAGGGGCCGATGAAACCGGTGATCTGGTGCTTTTCGATGGGCACCTTGCTATCGCGCACCGCGAGAAAATCACCATAGAAGACCTTCTCGAGCTGGCAGTCCATCACGACATCGTTGTGGGCAGGCGCGGTGTTGGCCACCATCATTTCGGGATTTGCGTTCATGGGAGCTCCCTTGAAAAGCCTTAATACTTTTGCCGCCCGATGATGCGGGCGAGAATGTTGAATACCAGGACGATCAATACGAGCACCAGGGATGCGGCCCACGCTAACTGGATCTGATTTTCGTAAGGCATGCCCGAGAAGTTGAAAATCAAGATGGCCAGCGACGCAGCCGGCTCGGTTAGGCTCCTCAAGTAGTAATCGCTGAACAACGCCGTGAACAGCAGCGGCGCGGAGTTGCCGGCGGCGCCGGCAATCGCCAGCATCACGCCGGTCAAAATGCCCGGCGCTCCAGTCGGAATCACGACTTTCCAGATCATCTGCGCACGGGTGCAGCCCATGCCGTAGGCAGCATCCTTCATTTTTTTCGGCACCATCGTCATGGCCTGTTCCGCCGCCAGCACCACCGTCGGTAGCATCAAGACGGCCAGCGCGACCCCGCCGGCGAGAGCAGAGTAGGTTTTCATGGTCACGACCATGACGGCGTAGACGAATACACCGGCCAGGATGGACGGAAAGCCGGTCAGCACCTTGGCCAAAAAGCGCACGGTGTGGCTGAGTTTGCCGTTGGGTTCGAGGATGGCCAGATAAACGGCGGCGAAGATGCCAAGCGGCACGCTGACCAGTGTGGCGATGCCGACCATGACCACGGTGCCAACGATGGCATTACCGAAACCGCCGCCCACGTCGAACGCGGAAGGCGGCAACGCGGTCAGGGTTTCCCAGCTCAGGCGGGAACCGCCTTCAATCAACAGCATGTAGATCACGGAGAACAACGGCACGCTGGCAAGGAGCGCGGCTATCCAGGTCAATCCGGTTAGGAAACCGCTTTTTAACGCCCGAGTCTCGAAGATCGTGTGGTGGAGTTTGGGCTGAAAATCCAGAGCGGGTTGGTCGAAACCACGGGTCGTCGATGCAATGACCTGCTGGGAATCGCTCATCGTTCGGCCTCGAATTTGCGAGTGGCGAATTTCATGACCGCTAAGCCGACGGCATTGACGATCAGCGTAATTGCCAGCAAGGCTAGGGCGGCATACATCAGTGCGCGAACCTCGACCGGTCCCGCTTCGGGAAAGCTGGAAGCTAGCAGCGCGGCTAGGGTATTGGCCGGAGCGAACAGCGACAGGCTGATCTGGTTGGAGTTGCCGATCAGCATGGCAAGCGCCATGGTTTCGCCTAGGGCGCGGCCGAAACCGAGCACCAGTGCGGCGAGGATGCCCGACGAAGCGGTCGGCAGCATGACTTTGAGGATGGCCTCCCAGCGGGTGGTGCCCATGCCGTAGGCGGCCTCTTTGATCTTGTAAGGAATCTGGCGCAACGCGTCCACGGAAATGGACGCTACTGTGGGCAGAATCATGATGGCCAGCACCAATGCAGCGGGCGCAAGCCCCGGACCGCTCAGCGAAGTGCTGAAAAAGGGGATGCCGCCGAGATGTTCGTGCAGCCAGTTCGCCGCCGGCCGCAACAGCGGGATCAACACATAGATGCCCCAGAGACCGAAGACGACCGAGGGAATCGCGGCCAGCAGCTCGATGATAGTGCGAAAGACTGCCGCCAGTTGGTTGGGCAGGAAATCCTGGGTTAGAAAGATGGCGATGGCGATGCCGAAGGTTCCGCCGAAAATCAAGGCCAGCAACGAGCTGTAGAGCGTGCCCCAGATCTGGGGAAGAATGCCAAATGTCTTGGTCTGGACGTTCCAATCGGTGGAGGTCAGAAAACCAAGGCCGTATTCGGAAATGGCCGGCAGCGCCTTGCCGCCAATTTCGATGACGATGTAAGCCACCAGTGCCAGGATGAGCGCAGCGCTAAACCAGGCGATGCCGCGAAAGCTCTGGTCAAGGGTATAATCGCTCCCCGAGGGCGGGCCGGACACGGAGCCAGCTCGACCAGCGTTGTCGAAATGATGCGATGCCATGAGTCACCAAGCGAGGTAGGGGGTTGGCGATGGAGAAGGCCAACCCTGACGCAAAAGCCGACACGACCATGGGACGTGCCGGCCTCTGTCTTGAACGGTGAGATCGAACGGATGCGGCCGGCGCTACTGGATCAGCATTGCCGCCTTCTCGACGCGCGCGGCAACATTCTCGGGCAGCGGGATATAACCCATCTTCGGCGCTGCCGCCTGGCCCTTGGTCAGGCCGTATTTCACTAGTTCACGCAGGATCTTGGCTTTTGCGTCATCCTGATCCCGGTAGAACAGCATCCAGGTGAAGGTGGCGATCGGGTACGCTTTCGCGCCGGCGGGATCGGAGACCCAGACGCGCAGGTCGGGAACATCGGAACCGGGCAGTTTTTTATCGGGAAACTCGGCGCTGGCCAGTGCGGCTTTGCCACCTTCGTCGTCCGGCACAATGTACTTGCCGGCCTTGTTTTGCAGGGTCGCCATGGGTTGTTTGGTGGCGAGGGCGTAGCCGTATTCGATATAGCCGATGGCGCCCGGCGTCTGCTTGATGGTGGCGGTGACGCCGTCGTTTTTCGGCGCCTTGACAAAGTGGGTCGGCCATTGGACGGTCGTCCCGTGACCGACCGTTTTCTCGAAATCCGGACTGATCGCGCTCAAGTGACCGGTGAAGACGAAGGTGGTGCCGCTGGCGTCGGAGCGAGCGACGACCGTGATATCCTGGTCGGGGAATTTGACGCCGGGATTAGCAGCGGCGATCTTCGGGTCGCTCCACTTCGTGATCTTGCCCGCGAAAATTTCGGGGTAGACATCGCGGGGCAACTTCAATTCCTTGACCCCTTCGAGGTTGTAAGAGAGCACGATCTCGCCGGCTGTCATCGGCAGCAGCACGACGCCCTGTTTGACCTTGGCGATTTCATCGTCCTTCATCGCCGCGTCGCTGGCGGCAAAATCGACGGTGTTGTTAGTGAAGTCTTGGATACCGGCACCGCTGCCCTTGGCCTGGTAGTCCACGGTCACGCCTGACGTTTGTTTGCTGAAATCCTTGAACCAGGCAGAATAAATCGGGAACGGAAAGCTGGCGCCGGAGCCGGTCAACCGCATGTCTTCCGCCGAGGCAGGAACCGTGCTGGCAATGCCTATGGACAAGGCGATAATTGCTGTGGGGATAGGTGGAAATTTCACAAATAGTCTCCAGTGGATGAATTTATTTGTAAATTAATCTGTTATAGTAAGTATGCTTTTTGTTGATGACATTCTGATGACATTCTGATGACAAAAAGAGCAACATTCTAGTCTACACTGGCTTACTACGGGGAGCGGTCCTGTCGGCTGCGGAGTTTGCAAGTAAAATCGCCATCCGATGAATTCATGGATGCTTGGCGCATACGATATAAATCCTCAGATCCGCCCCGATTTTGGGAGGAAACTGGCCATAACGGAGATGAAAACATGGATAAACCCCAACCGACCAAAGGTCGTCCGACCCTTTATCTGGTGTATGCCACGCCACTCGCTGGCGGTTCGACCGTCGAGGATGCCGTGGTTGCCGGCGATGAAGACGATGCCTATCGAAAGGCCCGGGCTTTATACCCGCGCGATCATTTCGACGTGACGATTTATCTGCAATCGGCGGACGATGACTAAACTAAATGTGACAGATCGGGTCGCCACGATATAACTTAGCCGTCCAAAGCGGTTTTTTGTGCCCTCAGTTATCTCTCCAATCCTCATGAACGAACTAGATCACGACAGGCTGCTGGAGTCGATCACGCGCCTGACCGAGAAACGCAATCGACTGTCGCTGGAGATCTGCCTGACGCAGACTATGTTCGATCTGCTGGGGGTCGATGAAATTGCGCTGTATCGCTTTGAAGGCGATCAGGCGAACCTTTTGGTTCGCGTCAATCACAAAGGATGCTGGATCGCGGATGGAGAAACGGACGATTTCGAAGCAGCAGTTCCAATCACGGACGACACGGGTCTATTTGCCTGCTCGCACGGGCGCGAGGTGGTCGTCGAATCGGCTCCCCAGGGTAACCGATATACTTTCCCGGTCCCGCGCCAGGAGCGGCTGATCGGATTTCTGCGCCTCGTGACAGCGCGCGATCTGCGCGACGATCGCCGACTTATCGAAGGATTCGTGCAAATCTACTGGAACTATCTGAAGCTTATCGAGGATAACGAACACGACAAACTCACCGGCTTGCTCAACCGCAAATCCTTCGACGACCGGCTGATGGATATTTTGAAGGCCAGCCGGCGGGCTAGCCTTAACCGGGCGAGGCACGGACAAGCAGAACAGCGCCAGGGCGATGGCGGCAATTACTATTGGCTGGCGGTGCTGGACATCGATGGCTTCAAGCGCATCAACGACCTTTATGGCCACTTATATGGCGATGAGGTGCTGATTCTGATGGCCAACATCATGCGGCGATCCTTCCGGCGAACCGATCTGCTGTTTCGATACGGCGGAGAGGAGTTCGTCGTTGTCCTTAAAACCCGCGTGATCGAAGATGCCGAAGTCGCGCTCGAACGGTTTCGCCAAAACATGGAAAACTATCACTTCCCTCAGGTCGGCCAGGTGACGGTCAGTATCGGCTTTACCCAGATTCTCGATACCGAAATCATCACCGTGGTGATCTCGCGGGCCGACAAAGCGCTGTATTATGCCAAGGAGCACGGCCGCAACCAGGTTCGCTGCTATGAAACTCTAATCACTGAAGGCACGCTGGATAAACCCAACGGGCATTTCGGCGATATCGAACTGTTTTAAGCGCATCGGCTGTTCTATCCCGCAACCCAAAAACCTGCATCATGCGATTCAACCCTTACCTTGCAAGCCGGCGCGCGTTGATGGTCGGTGCATTGATGGTCCTGTTGATGGCGGGCTGCGCCAGCGAGTCGCCCAGGATCAAGAAGCCAGCGGCTTTGCCCCCCTCCTCCGGGGCGTTGAGTGAGAAGGCCAAGCAGGAGCAGCGGCAGGCGATCTTCAAGGTTCGCGACCAGACCCTGAATCAGCTCCACAAGCTGAAACCGCCGACCCGAACCGAAATCGGGCAAGCTGCCGGGTACGGCGTATTCGAAATCAACGGCTTGAATGCCGTCCTGGCTCAAAGCCATGGGCGTGGCATGGTGATGGAAAGGAGCGGCCGGGTCACGTACATGCAGTTGGCCCGGACCGATATCGGCCCGGGCGCTGTCGTGAAACCGTACTGGCAGGTCATGGTGTTTCGCGATCCGCAGCGGCTGAGCCAGTTCGTTACGGCGGGATCGCCGGCGAATGTCTCCAGCGATCCCAGCGTTACTGTTTACCAGTTGAACGAGAAAGGCGTATCAATCCAGGCTGATTGGGGTGCCCGGTATTTCCGGGACCCCAATCTGAATTGATTGCCGAGCCGACTCAGCGCAGCAGCGCCAGGAACATGCCCGCTGCCACCGCCGAGCCGATCACGCCGGCCACGTTAGGCCCCATCGCCGCCATCAGCGGATTGACCTGGCCGTCGGTGTGCTCGGAGACAAACTTCTGCACCACCCGCGCCGACATCGGCACCGCCGACACGCCAGCCGCGCCGATGCAGGGATTGATGCGCTTGCCTTCCGGCAGGAACAGGTTGAACAGCTTGGCGAACAGAATGCCGCCAACCGTGCTGAAGGCGAACGCCACCGCGCCCAGTAGCAGGATGAACAGGGTTTGCGAGCTCAGGAAGGTATCGCCCTGCATGGTCGAGCCGACCACCAACCCCAGAAATATAGTCACGATGTTGATCAACGCATGGCCGGCGGTCTCGCTCAATCGGTCGGTCACGCCGGATTCCCGCAACAGATTGCCGAACATCAACATACCGACCAGCGGGGCGCAGGAAGGGATAGCCAAAGCAGTCAGCACAGTGATGAACACTGGAAAAATGATGACTGCCGTCTGGGAAACCGGCCGGGCCTGGGGCATGTTGATGGCGCGCTCCTCGGCGGTGGTCAACAGGCGCATGATCGGCGGTTGGATCACTGGTACCAGGGCCATGTAGCTGTAGGCGGCCACCGCCACGGCGCCCAGCAGGTGCGGAGCGAGAATGGCGGTCAGATAGATGCTGGTGGGTCCGTCCGCCCCACCGATGATGCCGATCGATGCCGCTTCCTCGGCTTTGAAGCCGAACAGATAAAAAGCGCCGAGCGCGGCGACGAAGATGCCCAACTGGGCCGCCGCGCCGAGCATCAAGGTGATGGGCCGGCTCAACAGCGGCCGGAAATCGGTCAAGGCCCCAACTCCGAGAAAAATGACCGGCGGCAGCAGTTGGGTTTTAATCCCCATGTTGTAGATGAGTTGCAGCAGGGGGATGGTCTGCCCCGGTTCGGCGTGATAGCCGCTGGAGGCGCTGAGCATAGCCGCCGGCAGATTGGCCAGCATCGCGCCGAAGCCGATGGGAATCAGCAGTAGCGGCTCGTAGTTCTTTTTCACCGCCAGATAAATCAAGAGGCCGGCGATGAAGAACATGACCAGGTTGCGCCAGCCCAGGTTCAGAAAACCGCTTTGGGCGATCAGTACCAGCAAGGTATCCATGTCACCCGCCGATGGTCAGGATGGGTTTGCCGGCGGAGACTTGGCTGCCCAGCTCGGCGTTGATTTCCACCACCGTACCGGCGCAGGGCGCCCGCACATCGTGTTTGGCCTTCATGGCTTCGACCGCCGCCACGACTTGGCTTTTCTGTACCGCATCGCCGACTTTGACGTTGATTTCCACCAGTTCCACCTTGCCTTCGAATGGCGAAAACACTGGCGTGCGCTGGCCGGCACCAGCCGGTGCGAGGGCAGGTGTAGTCAGAGGGGACGCCCGGCATGGTCGCAACCGACGGGGTGGTTCCGACCGGCGGTTCGATGGTGACGCGGAAGGTGCGGGTGACGTGGCCCTCGACCACCGTGCATTGCGTGGTCACCGGCGCGGTGAAAGCCGGCGCGGCGGCGACCGGCGCGGATGGGGCCGGGGACGGGGCGATGTCAGTGGCCGGTTTTTCCTTGGCTTTCAGCGGTAGGTTGATCTTGGCCTTACCGGTCAGCAGCCGGATGCCTTCGTTCAGTTCCATGTTTTTGCCGGGCACGATGGCGGAGGCCACCAGGAAGACATTTTCCTCGGTCAGCGGCAGTTTGCGCTCGCGCAGCGCCTCCTCGGCCAAGGCGACGCTATCCGGTGCCTTCTCCAGCGGATCGCCAGTGAACGGTTCCAGTTTGAGCTGTTCGGCGGCGAGCCTGACCACTTCGAGATCGGGCGGTTCCGGCGTGCGGCCGAAGTAGCCGAGCACCGAACGGCCATAGCCGGGGTCAATCTTTTTCCAGCGACCGTGCAGGACGTTGTTGAAAGCTTGTAACCAGTATTGTTGGCTGCCGGGCGTCACGCTGGTCCAGGCGCCGCCGGCCCGCACCACCTCGGGGAATTCGGCCAGCACGTCGCCGTAGCGGTCGAGAATGCGCGCCTCCGCCATCATTTGAACGTTAGGACCAATGGCCCCGCCCGGCATCGGGAAGTTGACCACACGAGCGTCAGCCGAGGTGGTGACTGGATTGAACGAATACTCCTTGAGCCCTTCGTCGAGCAGTTTTTCCAGCTCATCCATCTTGCTGGCGTCGATGTCGAGCGAATAGCCGGTGCCCTTCAAAGCGTGCCACATCGACCGCACGTCCGGTTGGGCGGTGCCGGAAGCCAGAGGGCGCGCTGACAGGTCGATGCGATCCACGCCGCCGGCGATGCCGGCCATGTAGCAGGCTACCGCCATCGACGCGGTATCGTGGGTGTGCATCGACAGCGGCACCTCGGGCGGTAGAATTTTCTTCAGGCCCTTGGCGGTCTCGTAGCAGGTGTGGGGGTCGGTGGTGCCGGAGGCATCTTTCATGCAGACCGAATCGAAATGGACGCCCAAATCGAGCAGTTTCCGCACTACGCGGATGTAGAAGTCCGGCGTGTGCACTTGGTCGGACTGATACGGCAGCCCCATCATCGCCACGCAGACCTGGTGGTGCATGCCGGCGTCCACGATCGGCTTACCGGTTTTGACCAGGTTGTCCACATCGTTCATGAAATCGAAATTGCGGTCGATGGTAGTGCCGTGCTTCTTCATCAACCGCGCTTGCATCTCCAGCGCCTTGAGCCGCTGGGTGGTCAGCGTAACGCCGGACACCGAGCGGGTGAGGATTTGCAGGTCGGCGTCCGGCCCGACTGCTGCGCGCATCTTGTCCATGCAGACAAACGGATCTTCGCCAGCGTAGAAGTACGGTGCCTGATAGCGGGCGCCGCCGCCGAACTCGAAATGGCGAACGCCCATCGCGGCGGCGGCCTGCATGGCGGGAAGCACGTCATCGACGCGCACGTTACCGCCGAACACACTTTGCAGTCCGTCACGGAAAGCGGTCAACATGACGTTGATTTTCTTGGTGGTGGGGGCAAAGATCATGGCAACTCCACAGTTAACGGATTTCTTCGATGCGAGTGACTCGCGCGCCGGGGACAATGGCGGTGGCGGCGGCAGCGATGGCGACCGCGACCGCCGCGTCGGTCTGCGGTGCCGGTTTTTCGGGAAACAGTTCGATCAGACCGCGCAGAGCGATGGCCAGTACCCAGAGCAAACCGAGTACCGCCGCGAAGGCGTTGAGGCAAACCAAAAAAAGATTGGGGCTTTCCATTGGAACTCCTGGTTGCGCCGCAGAATGGCGGGCGTGAAATGCCAAGGGCGGTCAATGTTAATACGAAGTTAATACGAATTAATATCAATTAACGTCGGTTTCGGATATTAATTTTTTAATATCAAAATGTTAGATGATTTTTTGACAAATTCAGCGAGGACTTGCGAGGTTGGTGGGTGTAAGCGACCAAGGTGGCTAGGACATTGACCATGGCGTTGACGAGGCTGCGGTGGCGGGTGTGCTCAATCTGCTGGATGTTCTTAATCGGGTCGTTGATCGTTTCGATAATGGCGCGCTGGCGCAGCAATAATTGATCGACCATCGGCATCAGTTTGTTGTGCATGTTCTGGCGGATTTTGGTGATCAACCGCAAGCCCCGATCCCATAGCACCTTGAAAAGCTGTTGGGAAATGTAGCCACGATTCTCAATCAGCCTGCCGGTTAGACCTCGGGTCAACTCCTCGACTGGCTGGCGATCATCGATGTTGCCGGGGGTGATCTGAAAAGCCAGGAGTTCGCCACGGTCGTTGACCACGAGATGAAGCTTGAAGCCGTAGAACCCGCCCATCGAGGTTTTGCCTCGGCGAGCCACTCGCTTGAAGACCCTGTGGTTGTGGATGCGGCGGTTGTGGCAACCACGAGGGAAGTCGCGTCGATAAAAGCAATACCGGTATTCTCTCCCCGGCGGGTGTGGAGATCGATGCACATCGGCGTCAGCGCGGTGGGGATCAGCGCCACGAACCGGTTATAGCTCAACAGGTCGGGAAACTCGCTCCGGCCGTGCCGATACAGATGCAGCTGGTAAAACGCCTTGAAGTGGCGGTACTGGGACTGATGGAAACAAATTAGCATCGTCATGATCTCGGCGAGCGTCAACCGACTGGCCCGTCGCCGCCCGCCCGCCATCGACCAACAGTCGGCGATGCCAAGCCGGCAGGAACATTCGGCAGAACTCGTCAACTGTGCTTTTATGGGTTGCCATCCAATGCAGTTAACTGACCAGGTATGTTGGTCCAAATCGAAAGGTTCGTGGTGTAATAAATTGATCTGACGCTAAGACCGACAATATCAGCACGTCCATCACCATTTAGATCTCTGATATTAATTTGATTTAACCAACCAGAGATGTTGGTCCAAGTTCGACGGTCGAGGGTGTACCAGATTTGGCCGGCGCCGTTCACACCAGCGAGGTCGGCTCGACCATCGGCGTTGAGGTCGCCTGCTACAAGTTGGCTCAACTGACCGGGGATGTTGGTCCAGGTGCGACGATCGAGGGTGTACCAGATTTGGCCAGCGCTGGTGAGGCCAGCGAGGTCGGCAGTGCCGTTGCCGTCCAGATCCGCCGTGACGAGCTGCGTGAGCGTGCCGGGGATGTTGGTCCAGGTGCGACGGTCGAGGGTGTACCAGATTTGGCCGGCACCGGTGAGGCCAGCGAGGTCGGCAGTGCCGTTGCCGTCCAGATCCGCCGTGACGAGCTGCGTGAGCGTGCCGGGGATGTTGGTCCAGGTGCGACGGTCGAGGGTGTACCAGATTTGGCCGGCACCGGTGAGGCCAGCGAGGTCGGCAGTGCCGTTGCCGTCCAGATCCGCCGCGACGAGCTGCGTGAGCGTGCCGGGGATGTTGGTCCAGGTGCGACGGTCGAGGGTGTACCAGATTTGGCCGGCGTCGTTCACGCCAGCGAGATCGGCTCGACCATCGGCGTTGAGGTCGCCTGCTACAAGTTGGCTCAACTGGCCGGGGATGTTGGTCCAGGTGCGACGGTCGAGGGTGTACCAGATCTGGCCGGCGTCGTTCACGCCAGCGAGGTCGGCGGTGCCGTTACCGTCCATATCTTGGAGAGCTGGAGGCAACTGTTTGCAAACTTCGTTGGAAAAGCCGCTTTCCAACGTTCTAGCAACATTGTAGGCTGTTGCGGCGATACAAAAAGCTTTGCCGTCTTTAAGGTCCGAGAGAGTAAAGTTGGTCTGATTGCCGACATCCACAACCGAGTAACTCTGGCCAATTTGCCGATAATAAATTCTGTAACCTCCTACCGTTGGGTCAGGATTGGCATCCCAGGCGATGGTAATCTGCCCGGCGAGAAGGGCAGTGTTCCAAAAGAGGAACGTACTGCCTAATATGGTAAACAAAGTTGGGATATGAGTTCGATTGAGTTGCTTCATAAGAACAACAACCTTTTGATCTAAGCAGGGATAGCATTTACTTCCCACCCAGCACCGCCAGCTAACCAGGAATATTTATCCAGGTACGATGGAGGGTATACCAGATTTGGCCGGCGCCGGTGAGGCCAGTAAGCTTCAGAGCATCCGACATTACCACTTGTGTCGGTCTGAAGTTCGCCACATCAGTACGGGTATTATTCAATGAACGAACATTGTCATCATTGGATAATGCTGCAAGCTATACTGCTCACGCAAGTGATATTTGGACTGGAAAATCTACTAATCCGTGGGTCAATGTATATAGATGGTTCGATGTATATAGATGGCTCGATATGGATCCGGGCGGTTGAGGACGACTCGTTCCAACGAAGGACAGGGGTTACACTGGACGGGCGCTAAACCACCGCGACTGAAGGCCCGCGACAATGATCGACCTTCAAAATCTGCTGGATAGTGTCAAGTGCGATGAAACCATCCGCCAGTTGCGTTGGCCCGAGAGGGGCCGTTGCTCTCACTGTGGTGCGGCGGAGGTTACCAAGCAGGGCCAGGATACGGCCCAAACGGCGCGGCAGAAATACCGTTGCCAGGGCAGCCTTCGCTAGGGTGTGTCATCAATTAGGGGATTCACAAAGGTAAACCCATGTGCTTGATAGGGAGTCGACTTGCCGGAGGGGTCGACCGATGACGCGACACTATGCTTTGAGAGACGACCCATGGGAAAGAATCGAAGGTTTTTTGCTGGGACGGGAAGACACCGTGGGCGTGACCGCCCAAGACAATCGGTTATTTGTTGACGCCATTTTGTATCGTTATCGCGCTGGGATTCCGTGGCGCGATTTGCCGGAAAGGTTTGGGTTTTAGAAGGCCGTTCATGCAGGTTTAGCCGGTTGGGCAGAAATAAGGTATTTGGGAAAACGTTTTCAACCATCTGGCAACGGATGCTGACCACGAATACGCCATGATCGATAGCACCATCGTTCATACACACCAGCACAGTGCGGGGGCCCAAAAAAAGAAGGCGAAGACCAGGCTATTGGACGTAGCAAAGGCGGATTACTTCTGCTTTTCTAGATTTATCTATTGATTTAAATCATAAATAAGATAATACGCTAAGCAAAAGACAAGGCTTGATGAGGTGGCGCATGAAAGAGGTGTGGTTGGAAGCGTTAAAAAACTCGGCTGCTGACGCGGGGGGTGGGGTTGCTGGCCGGGATCGGTCAGCGGTTTCTGGACTTTTGCGACTGTTTCGGCGGTCACTTCCGCCGGTGAACCTGGACGGTCGAGACGGCGGCTCAGCACTATGTCCGTGGCTTGCTCCAAGCGGAACCCAAAAACATGGAACGGATGGAAGAGGCGATTCCCGAGGCAGACCATCAAGCCATGCACCACATGCTGAGCGAATCGGCATAGTCGGAGCGGGCAGTACTGGATCATGTGGCTCGGGAGGCGAATCGGCTGTTGGGGGGACACGCGGATAGCGCCTTGCTGATCGACGAGAGCGGGTGCCCGAAGAAGGCGAGGTCTTTGTCGGGGACGTGCATCAGGATCAGCGGATGTATCTGGACGTCCGCAGCCGATGATCCCACCGGCCAAAACGACCCACGGGCGTCCCCCGACCCGCCTTCGGGCGCAAACCCCGGCAGTGCAGGTCGACCTCTGGACCCGGCGGTAACCGGTCACCGCCTGGCAATCCGTCACCTTGCACGGCGGCACGAAAGGCCCGTTGCGGGTGGAAATCCTGCATCGCCGGGTGTGGCTGTGGGATGGTGAATTAGTGACAAGTGTTCTGACTAAAGTAGAATCAAAACCGGAGGATCAATCGATCATGAACCCATCCACCATCCATATTGTCGCCCGTATCGTCGCCAAGCCGGACGCCGTGGCGCCGCTACGAGTTGTGCTTGAGAAACTGCTGGAACCAACTCGCCAGGAGGCCGGTTGCCGTCGCTACACGCTGCTCCAGAATCGGCACGATCCGACCGATTTCACCTTCGTGGAGGAGTGGGCCAGCGATGCCGCCATTGATGCCCACTTGCAAACCTCGCACATTCGAGCAGCTTTCGCCCAAGCCCAGGGATTGTTGGCCGCCGAGCCGGATATTCGGCAGTACGAATTAGTGGGATAGTTACCGTAAATCCCGACTGGACGGAACCGCATCGGCTTGAAATCGATGCGGTTTTTTTGTCGATTATGCCCGCATCGATAAACCTGACATCGAAGATAAATTAACGTAAAATTAATGTTTATTTTTTAATAAATAATTCAATAAGTTAAATTTCCCGTGGGACTAGCCACGGGCTGGCGGCAAATCGAAGAACAACCATGAGAATGCTCAGCCTGATTTTGTGGGTTCCTTTTTTTGGGGCGGTGCTGGTCGCCCTGTTGCCGGCGGCCCAGCAGCGACTGATTCGGGGAGTGGCGCTGTTTCATGCCGGGCTGGCTCTGCTCCTGTCGTGGAGCCTGCTCGTCCCGTTCGACCGGAGTACAGCGGCGCTCCAGTTCGTCGAGCAAGTGGTCTGGAGTTCCACCATCGGTGTTTCCTACGCCTTAGGCGTCGATGGGCTGTCCCTACCGATGGTATTGCTCGGTACGCTGCTGTGTGCTGTGGCGTTGTTGGCATCGGACCGGGTGGCGGGCGGCGCGAAGGGCTATCACGCCTGGATGCTGGTGCTGGAGTTCGCCATGCTGGGCGTGTTCATGGCCCAGGACTGGTCGCTGTTCTTCATGTTCTGGGAATTGACCCTGATCCCGTTGTTTTTCCTGATCGACCTGTGGGGCGGGAAAAAGCGGCATGCGGCCAGCCTCAGTTTCGTGCTGTACACCATGGGCGGCTCGATCTTCATCTTGATCGCCGTGATCATGGCCTACCGGCTCACGCCGGAACATTCCTTCGCTATGGCGGCGATCGCCAAGGTGACAACGCTGCTGCCCCGCGACGAACAGGTCTGGCTGCTACTGGCTTTTCTGGTCGGTTTCGGGGTGAAAATCCCCATTTTTCCGCTGCATGGCTGGCTGCCGCTGGCCCACGTCGAGGCGCCCAGCCCGGTCAGCGTGCTGCTATCCGGCGTGCTGCTCAAGATGGGGGCCTACGGTCTGTTGCGGGTGGTCGGGATCTTGCCGGAGGCGACAGTGCTGTTGCAGCCTTTGCTGGTCGGCATCGCGTTGGTCAGCATCTTGTACGGAGGGTTGCTGGCCTGGCGGCAAACCGACCTCAAGGCGATGATCGCTTACTCCTCGGTCAGCCACATGGGTGTGGTGGTGCTCGGCATCTCGGCCCTCAACGAGATCGGCTTGCTGGGGGCCGTTTTGCAGATGATCGCGCACGGTCTGATCGCCGGGGCGCTGTTCTTGCTGATTGGCCTGTTGTACGAGCGCACCCACACCCGCGAGCTGGCCGATTACGGGTCGCTGGTACGAGTCACCCCCCGCTTCACGTTTCTGATCGCGCTAGCCTTGCTCGCGGGAATGGGAATGCCGGGCCTGGCCGGCTTCGTCGCCGAACTGCACGTCTTGCTCGGCGGTTTCGTGCGATGGGGCTGGCTGATGGTGCTGACGAGCTTGGGCGTGTTGATGAGCGCGGCCTACGCAGTCCGGACCATCGGCGGTTTGTTCGCCGGCCCGACCCGGCCGGAATTGGCACAACTTCAAGATCTGCGGCCGATGGAACTGGCGGCGGCGGTTCCGCTGGCGCTGGGGTTGCTGGTGATGGGATTCCAACCCGCGCCGGTCATCGCGTTGGCAAGCGCCAAGATCGCGGAATTGGCCGCGATTTTCACCCATCTGCCGTAGAGGGAGGATGCCATGTCCGCGATCTCGCCGGATTCGTCGGCCAACCTGTCCCATCAGCCGCTCGGGCCGCGCCAGCGGGTCGAACGCGCCATTGCTCATCTGGACCACGCCCTGCCGGCGCAGGCACCGATTCTAAATTTCGTTCATCACAACACCTTGCACGGCTACCAACACCTACCGTTCGAGGAAGCGCTGGCCGCCGCCGAGCGATTGACCGGAATTCACGCCTATTTGCCGGAAGCGGAATTTCGCAAGCTGTTTCGAGCCGGTCGAATCGCCGATGCCGATCTGGACACCGCGTTTGCCCAACGCCCGGCGCTCGAAACCGACGCGGTGCTGGCGCGGGTCGGGGATCGGGACATCCGCCGGGGCGAGGTGCTGCAAATTTCGCTAGTGTACGATGTCGAGGCGTTGTCTCTGAACGAATTGGTTTGGCGGATGGAGGAGCTGGATGCCACCCGTCGGTTTGCAGCGGACGTGCCGGAGCATTCGCGCCAGCGTTTGCTGGAAGCGGCCCGACGGGATGGCGCGACCGAAACCGGCGCGGCGCTGGAGGATTTGTGGCGAGCCTGTCTGGAGGGTTTCCGGCTATCGGCGTTCAATCTTCATCCGGAAGATCTGGTGGATTTGCAACTGACTTTGGCGAAGTCGCTCCTGGCGCGGTTCCGCGAAGAAGGTGTAACGGATGAAGAAGGGCCTATCGTCCACAAGCGCATGCAGGCGGAAGCTTCGGCGCTGCTCGACCGGCTATTCGGCGACGTCGGCGAAGGCAGCACGCTGCGCGGTTTGTTGCGGACTTTAACCGGTCGGGATCTGTTCGATCAAGTGCGTCCGGTCCTGATTCGCTTGTCCGCTGCCTATCTCGACGAGGGTTTGGCGGCTTGGCCTCTGCCCGACCGGATGGAGGGTTTGTACGCGGCTTGGCGTCGTCTGGCGGAACGCGATCCGGCCTGGACGTTCGCGGGGTTATCGGGCTGGCGGGAAATGTTGGCTCGCTGGCCGGACGATCCGATCGATGCGGTGGTCGCCGAACTGCGGCGGTTGGGTCTCGCCGAATCGTGTTGGGAAGGCTATCTGACCCGGCTGGCCTTGGAACTGCCCGGCTGGTCCGGGATGATGAACTGGCGGCAACAGCACCCCGACTATCCGGCCAGCCGCGAAAATCGGGTTGCGCTGGTGGACTACCTGGCGGTGCGGCTGTGCCTCGACAGTTTGTGGATCGAGCGCCAGTGTCGGGAAATATGGGATGTGGAAGGCACGCTGCCGGCGTTGTGGGCTTATCTGGGCGAGCGACCGGCGGAGGCGTTGGTGCGGCACGCCTTGTACGAAGGACGATTGCCAGAATATCTGGCCGGCCGGGCGCGGGAGCTGGCGGAGGGGCGGGCATCGCTCGCCGCTTGGGATACCTTGGCCGACATGGTGTGGACCTGGTTGCACAGCCCGGTGGCGGCACAACCGGACACGCATACGGTCCATGGCAGCGCCTGGCGGCTGTTTCGGCTGGCCCAGCATCTCGGGATTGCTGGCGACGAACTGCGCGCCCTGTCCACGGCCGATCTGGAGCGCCTGTTGGCGCCGTTGGACGCCTTGCCCGCGACCATGCGAGGCGCGGTGTGGCAGTGCGCCTACGAGCACCATTATCGAGACGCGCTGATCAACGCACTGGCGAACAATCACGGACGCTGGACCGGCCACGAACAACGGCCGCAAGCTCAGATCGTCTTTTGCATCGACGATCGGGAGGAGGGCATCCGCCGCCATCTGGAGGAGTTGAACCCCCAAATCGAGACGCTGGGCGCGGCCGGCTTCTTCGGCGTGGCGATGAACTGGCGAGGGTTGGACGACCGTGACGTGACGCCGCTCTGCCCGGTAGTGGTCACGCCAGCGCACGAGATCCGCGAAGTCGGACGGCCCGGCGCCGAAGTCGAATTGGCGTTGCACGAACGGCGTCGCGATCAGCGCGGTCGGTTGCGGGCGTTCTACCACGGCATCCGGCGCAACCTGCTGTCGTCGGCGGTGCTGATCGACGCCTTGGCGCCGGCCGTGCTGCCGGTGCTGGCTGGCAAGCTGTTCGCGCCCGGCCAGCAGGGACAACTCGCCAAAACGGTCGGCGCTCGCTGGGTCCCGGATGCACCGACCCAAGTCACGGCGACGACGGCGGAACCCGGCACGCCGGCCACGCCGGAACGGCCGCGTCTGGGCTTCACCGACGCCGAGCAGGCTGACCGGGTGGCGGCGCTGCTTCGCAATATCGGTCTCACCACGCGATTCGCGCCGGTGGTGGTGTTGATGGGCCACGGCTCGATGAGCCAGAACAACCCGCATTTGGGCGCTTACGACTGCGGGGCTTGCGGCGGGCGGCACGGTGGGCCGAACGCGCGGACGTTCGCCGCAATGGCCAACCGCTCGGCGGTGCGGGCACTGTTGGCCGAGCGCGGTATCGCGGTTCCGGCGGATACCTGGTTCATCGGCGCCGAACACAACACTTGCGACGAGTGCATCACTTTTTACGACCGGAGCGATTTACCGGAAGTGGCGGAGCGAGCGCTGCGGGCGCTGCAACGGGATCTGGATCGGGCGTGCGCGCTGTCGGCGCAGGAACGTTGCCGGCGCTTCGCCTCCGCGCCGCGCGATCCCATGCCGGATCGGGCGCTGCGCCACGTCGTCGGGCGGTCGCGGGATTTCAGCCAGGCACGGCCCGAGCTCGGCCACGCCACCAACGCCGCCGCCTTGGTCGGCCGCCGTTCGATGAGCCAAGGCGTCTTTCTGGATCGGCGGGCGTTCCTGATCTCCTACGATCCGACCCAGGACCCGACCGGCACGGTGTTGGAAGGTATCCTGCTGGCGGTAGGACCGGTGGGCGCTGGCATCAACCTGGAGTACTACTTTTCCACCGTCAACAACGAGCGGCTGGGCTGCGGCACCAAGACACCGCACAACGTCACCGGGCTGTTCGCGGTGATGGAAGGCGCCAGCAGCGACCTGCGCACCGGCCTGCCAAGACAGATGATCGAAATTCACGAGCCGGTGCGGCTACAGATCGTGGTCGAGGCTCGCACCGAGGTGCTGGCCGCGATTTACGGCCGTCAGGCCAGCCTGCGCGAGCTGATCGGCAACGAGTGGGTACACGTCATCGCCAAGGACCCGAATACCGGGGAATTTTCGATTTTCGATCCGGCGCGCGGATTCGTGCCGTGGGCCGGTCCGGTCCGGTCGCTGCCGGTTCGCGCCCGTTCGGGCGACTGGTATCGGGGCCAGACCGAGCCGCTACCGCCGGCGCTGATCGGCGAAGGAATCGATCCTTGACGGCGCAGCCTTTGCTCCCCGCTCTTTTTTCGCAGGTGGGCGAGCGAAGTGAGCAGATCGGTTTTATTTCCGACCCACCAGGGGATTTTTTACCTTCAAGGGCGCGAAACGCGAAAAATCCCGGTCGGCGCTCCAGAGTTCCGTCACGCCATGTTCGAGGCACAACGCCGCAACTCTCCCGTCGTGAATCATGGGGCCGGCGATCTTCGAATTTTCGATCAATGCCCGCAATCGCGGCCAGTAACCGGCTGGTTCGCCCAGTAACCTTAAGCTGGGTGATTCCAGCCAGCAATCGACCTGCTCCAACGCACGCATGGTTGGCGTTGGCGGGTTATAGATTTTGGGATGCGTCGCGATGGCCAGAAATTCGTGGATGCACGGCCACGCAATGGCCCACGGCCGAGGGGATTCCGCCAGTCGCACGATCAGGGCGTCCGCTTCGCGATGCCAAACGGAATCCTCGCGATGGGCGTAGACGAGAAGGTTGGTATCGACCGCGATCATCCGCCTTGCCCTTCGTAAAGATGAGATCGGATCGAGTTCCAATCGCCCTCTTGGATCCCGGCTTGCAAACCGTGTCCCGCGAATGTCGCGCGCCGCATGCGGAAGGGCGCCGTGACCGTACCTTGCTGTTTCAGGTAATTGTGCAACGCGCTTTCCAGCACCGCCCGCAACGTGATGCGGTGCTGCGCGGCATAGCGTTTGGTTTCCTCCAACAGACTCTCGTTCAACTCTACGGTGGTTTTCATGCCATATACCCATACTCTGTCATATTGGTTGATGGGTACTATAACACGACGCCTGGAAACCGACCGATGAGGGAGTTCGATCATGCTTGAATGGCTTGCCGGTCTGACTCCGATTCCGCCACTGGTCGCTGCACTGTGGATCGGCGTAGCCACCTTGTTTGGACAAGCCAGCGGCGAGCCGCACGAGCGGCGTACCAGCCGGATCGTGCTGACGGCTTGCGCGGGTTCGTTGATGATCGCGCTGATCTTGGCAGTCGCCCGGCTCGCCGGATCGTTACCGGATCGAGTGACGCTCGGCCGCTGGCTGACCAGCGGCGATTATCAGGTCGATCTGGTTTTCGCCACCGACGGCTTGAGCCTGGCGCTGGCGGCGCTGGTGGCGCTGCTCTGCTTGTTCGTAGCGCGTTTTGCGGTGAATTACATGCACCGGGAAGCGGGGTTTCACCGCTTGTTCATGGTGTTGAGCCTGTTCACAGCGGCGATACTGTTGCTGGTCATGGGCGGCAACGCGGTCCTGACCTTCGTCGGTTGGGAGATCGCCGGGTTGTGCTCCTACCTGCTGATCTCGTTTTTCCAGGATCGACCGGTCGCGGCCGGCAATGCCACGCGGGTTTTCGTGACCAACCGGGTCGGCGATGCCGGTTTCCTGTTGGGCATCGCGCTGTCGTTTCGTTGGCTGGGTAGCACGGATTGGGTAGCGATAGCCGCCGGCGCGACAGGCTTGAACTCGATCCAGACGGGAATTTTGGCCGGCTGTTTCCTGTTGGCGGCGATCGCCAAATCGGCTCAGGTGCCGCTGGCGCCGTGGCTGGCGCGTGCCATGGAAGGGCCGACCCCATCCAGCGCGCTGTTTTACGGTGCGGTGATGATCCACGCCGGCGTTTATCTGGTGCTGCGGCTGGAACCGCTGTTCGAGCACTCGCCGGCCGCGATGGTGGTCATGGCCGTGGTCGGGCTGGCGACCGCGCTGTACGGATTCGTGGCCGGGCTGGCGCAGACCGACATCAAAAGCGCCCTGATTTTCTCGACTTCCGGGCAAGTTGGTTTGATGTTCCTGGCCTGCGGACTGGGGTTCTGGCGCTTGGCGTTGGTGCATCTGTGTTGCCATGCGATCTTTCGCGGCTATCAGTTCCTCAGCGCGCCTTCGATTCTGCAACAACTGCACGGCGAGCGGACTCGACCCGTGCCGGACTGGCTGGCGCGACGGCGGCGGGCCTACGTGGCGGCCTTGCAACGATTCTGGCTGGAAGATGCGGCGAACTGGATCGCGGTCCGGCCGGTGCAATGGCTGGCGCGGCAGTCGAGCCGCTTCGACGCCGCCGTGGTGGATCGGGCGACGGGTTTGCCCGCGCCCACCGTGCACGCTCTGTCATCGCTGGCCCAGTGGGAGGAACGCCAGCTCGGCGCCGGGCGGCTGTTGGAGCGCGCGCCCGATGCACGGGATCAAGGGCAGGGCATCGTCGGCCGCGTGACCGAGTGGACGGCGGGGCTATTTCATCGGTTCGAGGAACAGATGGTGTTCCGGGCGGTCGGGCAGGGAATCGTCTCGACCAGCCACCGGCTGGGACACGGCCTGAGCCAAGTGGAGCGCTCGCTGCGGCGGTCGTGGTCCTGGGTGGCGGCGATGGTGGCGGTGCTGGCGACGATCATCGCCGTCGGCGAGATGTTGAGCCGGGGCGGAAGCGAGAGTTTCCCATGGCTGAGCGCATTGCTGGCGATCCCGTTGCTCGGGATCATCGCCGACTTTCGCGCGCGCCAAGCGCGGACCGCGTTCGCATTGGGCTTGACGGCGGCGGTCGTGGAGCTGGTACTGGCGTTGCAACTGGTCGCCCGATTCCAACCGCACGCGCCGGGGATGCAGTTCGTGGAGCGGGTCGAGATTCTGCCTTGGCTCGGTTACCACGTCGGCATCGATGGCATCGGGGTGTTGTTTCTGCCGCTGACGGCGCTGTTGACCCTGTTCGTCATGCTGTACGCGCAACCGCACCGCTGGGAGCGACCGGGCGCGTTCGTGGCAAACATCCTCGGCTTGGAATTGGCGCTGATGGGGATGTTCACCGCGCTGAATCTGTTGCAGTTCTGGCTGTTCGCGCTGGCCGAGGTGATTCCCGCTGCGCTGCTGATCCGGCGTTGGGGCACCAGTCCGGTGCGAGATCGGGCCGCCGCGCAGTACGTTCGTGCCATGTTGGGCGGTCTGGCGGCACTGCTGGCCGGCATTCTGTTGTTGGGTTGGCATCACGCGGCCACGGCCGGCATTTGGTCTTTCGACCTGGCCGCTCTGGCCGAGACGCCGGTTCCGGCCGGACAGCAGTCGCTGATTTTCATCCTGTTGTTTGGCGGGTTGGCGGTGCGGCTGGCGCTGTTTCCCTTCCATGCTTGGCTGCCCATCGTGGCGAAGCACGGTACGGTGGCGGTGGGGATGGTGCTGCTGGTCGGGGCGAAGGTCGGCGTTTACGCGCTGTTGCGCTTCGTTTTTCCGCTGCTGCCCGCTGCCGCCCAGCAGTGGGACGGCTGGGTGGTGGCGCTGGGTTTGGCGGGCATGGTGTACGGCGCGCTGCTCGCCGTGTTGCAGATCGATCTACGCCGGTTGCTGGCGTTCGCGGTGATCAGTCAATCCGGCGTGCTGATGGCCGGGCTGTTTTCGCTGAACGAGTCCGGGTTGAAGGGCGGTCTGCTGCTGAGCCTGAATCTGGGTTTGGCGGCGGCGGGTTTGTTCATCGCCGCCGGGCTGTTGAACCGCCGCTTGAACACGACGCGGTTTCATCGATTGGGCGGCCTGTTCGATTCGCTGCCGCTGCTGGGCTTGACCTTCCTGGTGGTGGTCCTGGGCAGCATCGCGATGCCGGGGACGCCGGGTTTCGAGGCGGCGCATTTGGCGCTGGAAGGGACGCTGGAATCCTACGGCTGGGGCGTCGCGACGGTGGCCGCTTCCGGCAACGTGCTGGCCGCCGGCTATCTACTATGGGCCTATCAGCGGATTTTCCTGACCCGCAATCCCAAGGTTTCGTCGCGCCCGCTGACCGATTTGCGCAACCGCGAATTGATCATGGCGGGTCTGCTGTGTTTGGTGATGATCGGAGTCGGGCTTGTATGCCGATCCGTGGATCAAAATGATCGGCGAAGCGGTCGAGAATGTGGCGAAGGTGTTTGGGGTGGGGAGTGGACATTGATCCTGCAATGGATGTTCACACCAGATTGGTTGGCCACCAAGGAAGCGGTTTTATGAAGATGAACTATGTCTTGATCGATTACGAAAACGTCCAGATTAAATCGCTGGCCCTCTTGAAGGACGAACACTTTCATATGAGGGTATTTCTGGGACCGAACAATACCAAACTGCCGGTCGAACTTGTAATCGCCATGCAGGAACTCGGAGAAAGAGCAGAGTATATTGTACTAGAAACAGCCGGACGGAATGCTCTCGACTTTCATATCGCTTACTATCTTGGCGCGCTGGCATCAAAAGATCCACTGGGATTTTTCCATATCATTTCAAAAGATACAGGTTTCGATCCATTGATTCAGCATCTTAAGAGTAAGAAAATTTTCGCTGCGCGGTCTGCGTCTATCGAAGAAATGCCTTGTTTCGTGACCCCTCTTCTCGCACAGCAGCCTAAGATTGCAGCGCCTCAACAGCAGAAGTCTGATACCGTGCCATGCAAGCCCACTAGAGAAGAATTCATTAGCATGGCTGTAGATGATCTGATCAGGCGTAAAGCTTCAAAACCTCGTACTGTCAAAACGTTATGTAGCACAATCCACGCGAGATGCGGTAAGGGTATTCCTTCGAGCGATATCGATGCAATCTATGAAGCTCTGGTAAAACAAGGATATGTCCGGGTCGAAGGCACGAAAATTACTTATAAATTGCCGGCGGCTAAGCCCTGATTCTCCCTTGAACGAAACTTGATTACATTTCTCCAGCGATTTTTTGGAGAGCCGGATGGATTTCAAAATAGCCCTCACCGAATCCGAGATAGCAGCCTGTTTTCCTGCAATGCGCGAATTGCGACCGCATTTGACGGAAACCGATTTCGTATCTCGGGTTCAATGTCAAATGAAGAATCATGGCTATGTTCTCGTCTATGTCGCCTCGCAAAACGAAGTAGTCGCAGTGGCAGGTTATCGTATCGCCGAATGTCTGGCGTGGGGACGGACTTTCTACGTCGATGATCTCGTCTGCCGTGAGGCATTCCGCGAGCGAGGTTATGGCGGGAAACTGCTCGATTGGCTTTTGGAAAAAGCGCGGGAGTTATCCTGCGATCAGTTCCATCTCGACTCGGGCGTGACCCGGCACGACGCTCACCGCTTATATCTCGGCCGGAAACTGCAAATCAGTTCCCACCACTTTTCCAGGGAGCTTGGCAAGCGTGCTACCTGATCTCGAACCATCGTCCGCCGCCGACCCGGCCGGTTTTCCGATTCTGACTCTGTTGATCGTGCTGCCGCTGGCCTGGGCGCTGGTGCTGCCCTTCCTGCGCGAGAATCGCACTGTGCGCGTCGTAGCACTGGCGGGTGCCGGGCTGGAGTTGGCTCTATCCCTCGTAATGCTGGCAGCACTGCACCCGGAAATGGCCGGGATGCAGTTGGTGGAACGGGCATCCTGGATCCCCAGCTTGAACGTCCATTATCTGGTTGGGATGGACGGCATTGCCGCGCTGTTTCCGCCGCTGACGGCGCTGTTGTTTTGCGGCGTCATTCTGTCCTCCTGGACGAGCATCCAAGCGATGCCCCGATTGTATTTCGCTCTGCTGCTAGCGCTGGAGAGCGCGATCATGGGCGTGTTCTGTGCCCTGGATCTGGTGCTGTTCTTCCTGTTCTGGGAACTGACCCTGGTTCCCATCTATTTTCTGGTCAGCCTGTGGGGTATCGGGCCGGAGCGGCGTTTCGCCGCCGTCAAATACACCCTGTTCATGCTGGCGGGTGGAATCCCGTTGCTGTTCGCGATTCTCCTGCTCGGACTCTATCCCACCGATGGCGCCGGCACGCTGATCTTCGACTATCCGACCTTGCTCGAAAAACCGTTGCCATCCGCGTTGCAGGCGACCGTGTTCCTGCTGTTGTTCGTCGGATTCGCCGTGAAGGCGCCGCTGTTCCCGTTTCACACTTGGTTGCCGACCGTGCTGCGGGAAGGGCCGGTGGGATTGAGCGCGCTGCTGGTGGGGCTCAAACTCGGCGCTTTCGGCATCTTGCGCTTTGCCGTGCCATTGGCTCCAACGGCGGCGCGCGAGTATTTCTGGCTGATGGCCGGACTGGGCCTGTTTGGGATGCTGTACGGGGCGCTGGTGGCACTGCGGCAATCCAATCTACGGTTGATGCTGGCGTTTTCCAGCGTCAGCCACGTCGGCCTGGTGATCGTGGGGATCGCCGCGATGAACGTCCAGGGCGTGCAGGGGGCGATTTTCCAGCTGGCGAATTTCAGCGTGGTCGCCGGCGGTTTGCTGTTACTGACTGGCTTTTTACATCATCGCTTGGGTTCGACCGATCTGGCGAGCCTGGGCGGATTGGTCCGGCCACTGCCACGACTGACGGCTTTTTTCCTGCTGCTCGGCATGGCATCGATCGGTTTGCCGGGCACCAACGGCTTCGTGGCCGAATTGCTGATCCTGATCGGTGTGTTGCAGGCAGTGCCCGGCTTGGCGTTGGTTGCCGTGCTGGGCGTGATTCTGGGCGCGGCGTATTTTTTGGGTTTCTATCAGCGAGCGTTTTTGGGGCCGGTGACCGATCCTGCGGTGGCCTCTGCGGCGGATCTTCGGCCGCGCGAATTGTTAGTCGCCGCCGTGATGGGGTTGCTGGTGTTGGTAGGTGGTTTATTCCCCAACTGGGTTCAGGGCGTGACGTCGACCGCGACGGATGCTTGGGCGAAACGAGTCGCGGCGGATCCGCTATCCGTCGAGAGCGTGGCACAAATCCGAGCCTTCCCTGGCAAAACTGGGGATGATTGAGCTACCCCGCCACAGACGGTCCGTCGTTATAGCCGGCTCAGCAACTCCGTTTTTTTGGTGGCGAATTCCTCGGCGCTGAGAATGCCCTTGGCGTGCAGGTCGGCGAGTCGCTCGATCAAGGCAAAGACATCCCCCTCGCCACCGCTAGGAGGAGTGGCCGGCATCGGGGACGCTGAACCCGCGGGGCTGGCGGTTGGCGGCGGGGCCGTACCGTCTACGGAGATGATGGGAAGGCGAGTGACCTCGACCAGCCCGTATTGACTGGTGAAGGTCAGCGACCCGCCGACCGATTGCTGTTGCGAAAAACCGCCGATCTGATGATCGAGCGTGTCGTAAATCGTGACTTGGCCGCCGATCTCGATGGCCAATCGCCGGGCTTGCGCGAAGTAGGCGTAACGCACGTTGTTCTGGGAACCGGTGCTGGTCGGCCAGTTCAAATCCGTGCCCCACCAGTTGCCAGCCGTTCCTTGAGCGGGCGGCACGAACAAGCTGGCGGGTCCAGTCGGTCCCAGGCCGTTCTGTTGTTGCTGGCTGCCGTAACCACCTTGCTGTTGTTGGCCAAAACCACTGCCCTGGTTTTGGGACTGGAAACTGCCGCCGCTGATCCAGTCCGGCTGGCTCGTCACCAGGACGGCAAGATCGTTGCAGAGCCCATCGACCCGACCTTTCAAGTAGTTGTTGAACATATCGGACAGCATGATCATGCCGCCCCGCATCCACTGGCCCGAGCCACCGAATTCAGGGTGATTGAACTGGGCCATGCCGCCGTGACCGGCAATGACGGCTTCGAGCATGGCCAATACGGCGTCTTGGCTGAAACTGTACCGTTGCGCTAGGTCATTGACTGCCTGTTGGCCGGTGGGTGAGAGTGGTCGCATCGCAGGATTTCCTTTCGAATCGGCGGTCGAGGATAGCGGCGGCAGGTACCGAGGAACCGGCGCCGAGGGACAGGGTGGATGTCGAGCGTGTCTCAAGGATTCCACTCGTGCGGTTTATCCGAAATGGGGCGGATCGGGTTTTTTTCAAGGTGCGATTCGGGAAAATGGCCCGAATCCGGTCATCAAGGGACGGCCCCGTCATCCCGGCCCAAAGTTCCTGACTGGCGGATCGCGACATAGCTTGGGGTTAATCGATCAAGGCTTGATAAACCAATTGTCGAAGTTGGGGGCGAAGGGGATGAGTGCTCGATGGGAACAGTTGGGTAAAAAGCAGGGCCGTGATGTCCTCGACGGGGTCCACCCAAAACGCCGTGCTGGCGGCACCACCCCAGCCGAACTCGCCGGGAGAGGACAGCACCTTGTTGGCGACCGGATTGACCACCACCGAGAACCCCAACCCGAAGCCGATCCCGTCGAAGGTGGTTTCGGCGAATAATGGCCGACCGAAAGATTCGAGGTCAGTCCCGCCGGGCAGGTGGTTCTGGGTCATGTAGCGCAAGGTCCGATTGCCGAGCAACCGAACACCGTTCAGCTCGCCGCTCTGCCGTAGCATTTGAGTGAAGCGATGGTAGTCGGCGGCGGTCGAGACCAATCCATCGCCTCCCAGGCAGGCGGCGGGGCGCTGTCGCCCGACCCGATCCATGGCGTCGTTGCGGACCGCGCGCAAGGTGCCGGGCTGCGGTGAATAGAACGCGGCCAGCCGTTCGACGTTCTCCGCCGATACCCAAAAGCGGGTGTCGTGCATCCCCAAGGGTTCGAAAATCTGCTCGGCGAAGAACCGGTCGAGGCTCAACCCGGAGGCGATTTCGATGACCCGGCCGAGTACGTCGGTCGCCACCGAATAGTTCCATTCGCTACCCGGTTGAAAGAGCAAGGGTAGACCGGCCCAGGCATCGCAGCAGGTCGCGAGATCCATGCCTTCCAGTGGCCCCCATTCGAAACCGGCGGCCCGATAGAGAGCGTCTACCGGATGGGCGTGATGGAAACCGTAGGTGAGGCCAGCGGTGTGGGTGAGCAGATGCCAGATCCGGACCGGCTCGCGGAGGGGTTCGGTGACCGGCTTCAGCGCGGAACCGCTGCGATAGACGCGCACATCGGCAAAGGCTGGGATAAAGCGGCTTACCGGATCCTTGAGTTCGAAAGCGCCTTCCTCGTAGAGCATCATCGCCGCCACGGCAGTGATGGGTTTAGTCATCGAGTAAATGCGGAACAGAGTATCGCGCTCGACGGGTGTCCCGGCTTCCGTATCCCGCTGGCCGTATAAACTGAGATGGACGATCTTGCCGGCCCGGCTGATCAGGATCAACCAGCCCGGCAATCGTCCGTCGTCCACATATCGGGCAAAATGCGTGTCGATACGGCCAAGTCGCTTGGCATCGAATCCGACTTCGTCGGCTTCCACTTCCACCTTTAGTTCGGTCATGAAACGCAATCTCCCCAAAGCCCGTGAAATGTCGCTGATAGCCGCTTCAGAACTTTAGAATTGGTAGGCCATGTTTTAGCGAATAGCAAGACATTGTTGCCTAAAGCGGAATGCCACCAGGGGATGAGTGGACGGAAGGGAAAAGACCGGATATCGAATGGGTTCGATTGTCGGCTGCCGCTGCGCGTTTAACCGCCGGTATGGTTCATGTGACGCAGAATGATTGGCTGGCCACTAAGCTGGAAATCGTGACCGCGTGGTTTGCGATGCATGGCGGCGACAATCGTTTGTTGCAAACGCTCATGATCGCCGGGGTGGGCGCGCAAGACATGGCGCAAATCCACGGAATGTTCCTGACCGAGACAAAGCAGCAATCGACCTTCGGCGGATACCCGCACCCGGTTGCAGTCGCCGCAAAAATTATGGCTGTGCGGCGAAATGAAACCGATGCGGGTTTCGCTATCCGGGATACGGTAATAACGGGCGGGACCGCCGGTGGTTTCCGTCGTGGGGATCAAGGTAAACACCCGCGCCAGGTCCGCGCGAATGGCGTCGCTGGAATAATATGCCGCAGCGCGGTCATGATCGCCGATGACGCCTAACGGCATTTCCTCGATGTAACTGATATCCAGCCCATTCTCGACAGCGAAACGCGCCAGTTGCACGACCTCATCGTGATTGCGGTCCCGCAGGATCACGGTGTTCAGCTTCAATCGCTGAAAACCTGCGGCCTGGGCAGCGCGGATACCGCGTAGCACGGTCTCCAATTCGCCCACGCGGGTCATGCGGCGGAAACGGGCGGGGTCAAGGCTGTCCAGACTGATGTTGAGCCGCGCCACGCCGGCGGCACGCACAGCTGCCGCCAGGCGCTCCAGTTGCGAACCGTTGGTGGTCAGCACCAGTTCCGTCAACCCGCGTTCGCGTAGCCGACCCAGCTCTTGCAACAGCCACATCACATTGCGCCGTACCAGTGGCTCGCCGCCCGTGAGGCGGATTTTGCGCACTCCCAGCGCCACGAATGCCTGCCCCAAGATCGCCAGCTCCTCCAGGGTCAGGATTCGGGCGCGCGGCAGAAAGGTCATTTGCTCGCTCATGCAATAGACACAGCGGAAATCGCAGCGATCCGTGACCGAGAACCGCACGTAATTGATGTGGCGGTCGAAGCGGTCCACAAGACCGGCGTTATCCTGCGGCGCGTTCAGGGTATGGGATGATGCAAACGCATGGGGTGGAGGAGTGGACACGCGGCAGACCTCAAGTGGATTGATTTTGGTTTGAGCGAAATCCTGACCTCATCGTTCCAAGGAGGAGTGAAGTCAAGTCAAATCACCGTTGCCGTACCACCTGATACGGCCGAGCCGGATAGGTGACCGGCGCGCTCCAGATATGCACCAGCCGGCTGAACGGGAAGACCAGGAACACGGTCAAGCCGAGGAACATGTGCAGCTTGAACAACAAGCCAACCTGGGAAACGTGATGGCCGCTACCGCTTCCGCCGGATCGAACGTCACGATATTCCGTGCCCAGCCCATCAGGTTCAGCATGTTGTGGCCGTCCAGGTGCATCAGCGACAGCGGGATGGTCAACAAACCGAGAATGAGCTGCGCATACAAAAGCAGCAGAATGAAAATATCCATCCGGGTGCTGGTGGCCCGCACCCGAGGATCGTTCAGTCGCCGCTGCACCAGCAGCGTCAGCCCGGCGAAGCACATCAACGCCGGCGATACTACCGGCGACGATGGCCAATAGTCTGCTTGGCGCCGGCGGAAACGCCCAAGGCGTGGAAGACTCTCCGGCGGAGTCAGCAGACCGACGAAATGCCCAAGGAACAGCAACAGGATACCGACGTGAAACAAATTGCTGGCCCAGCGCATGTTCTTGTTGCTGAGCATCTGACTGGAATGGGCTTTCCAGGTAAACGGGTCGCGATCGAAGCGCGCCAGACTGCCGAGCAGGAATACCGCGCCAGCCAGATACGGATAAACGCCGAATAACAGGGTATTTAAGTAACTCATGATCATCGCCTCGAATGGGTAAAAACCACCCTCATTTTTTATAGGGAACGAGCGGCCTGTGGCGTTGAACCGGGTGGAGACACCCAGCGCACGGGTTGGGCCGTGGCGCGACCACCTTGGCTTTTTCCACAACCGTCCTGATTCGCCAGGAAGGTCACGGCCTCCTCTTCCCAAATCTTGTCCATATTGACGATTGTTTCATCGGGACCCTCGGTCGCGGCCTGCTGGCGAATCGCCTCGATGTCCGCCGGCTCACCGACCAGGGCGGCCAGCGCGTCGAACACGACGTGGTAATCGCTGCCCTGTTCAGCCAGCCGGGCGCCGAGCAACGCCATGACGTGCATCGCATCGGCCAGCATGTCCAGCGCCTCGCCCATCGGTCGTTGCGCCAGATACTCCAGAAACAGCGGGATGTAGTCGGGCAATTCGCGGGCATCCAGCTCGAAACCGTGCTGGCGATATACGTCCAGCAGGTCGACCATCGCCTGGCCGCGATCCCGCGATTCGCCGTGGATGTGTTCGAACAGATGCAGCGACAGCGCCCGGCCCCGGTCGAACAGCCGGACATACCGCTCCTGTAACTCGATCAGATCGGTCCGCCGTATCTGGTCGATCAGCGTCAGCAACGCGCGATGCTCGCGTTGCGGCAGCACATTTTCCTGGTCGAGAACCTCGATCATTTCATCCAGCGCGGCCTGCATGTCCGCTTGCGGATAGCACAGCAGGGCCGACAGGACTTTCAGGGTTTTCATCGTTCCACCTCGTTGCGTGAGTAGGGTACGCAATGCGTACCCTACGTGCAGTTCAGGCTTTGGTTGGCGGTTCCACCTTGATCGGAATCGCCCGGCGCGTGGTCACTTTCTTGCCGCCGAACAGGTTGGTCTTGTCGGTGCCCGGCGAGCAGCCGTTGCCGAAGCTGAAGCCGCAACCGCCGCGTTCGCCGAAGGCGTCATAGGTGGCGCTGGCATATTCGCGATGGGAAGTCGGGATGACGAAGCGATCTTCGTAGTTGGCGATGGCGAGATAGCGATACATCGACTCCACCTGATCGATGCGTAGCTTGACCGGCTTGCAATACGTCCTCTCGTCACCTCGCCATCCACCACTCTTGGCACGCATGTAGGCGCGCATGGCCAGCATCCGCTCCAGCGCCAGCTTGACCGGTTTTTCGTCGCCGGCGGTCAGCAGGTTGGCCAGATATTTCAGCGGAATCCGCAATGAACCGACATCGGGGATGATGCCGTTCATGCCGATCTGGCCGGACTCGGCGCGAGCCTGAATCGGCGACAACGCCGGTACGTACCAGACCATCGGCAGGGTGCGGTACTCGGGATGCAGCGGGAAGGCGATCTTCCACTCGATCGCCATCTTATAAATCGGCGAATCCTGGGCGGCCTGCAACCACGGTTCGGGAATACCGGCCTTGCGCGCCTCGGCTTGCACGACCGGGCTAAAAGGATCGAGGAACATGTCGAGTTGTGCCTGATACAAGCTCTTTTCGTCGAGGACGCTGGCCGCTTTTTCGATCTGGTCGGCATCGTAGAGCAGCACGCCCAGATAGCGGATGCGGCCCGACGCAGGTTTCCGAACAGACCGTCGGCTGGCCGGACTCGATGCGCGGGTAGCAGAGAATGCACTTCTCGGATTTGCCGGTGTTCCAGTTGTAGTAAATCTTCTTGTACGGACAGCCGGACACGCACATCCGCCAACCCCGACATTTGTCCTGATCGATCAGGACGATGCCGTCTTCCTCGCGCTTGTAGATCGCGCCGCTGGGGCAGGAGGCGACGCAAGCCGGGTTCAGGCAATGCTCGCACAGGCGCGGCAGATACATCATGAAGGTGTTTTCGAACTCGCCGTAAATCTCCTTCTGCACGCTCTCGAAGTTGGTGTCCTTGGAGCGCTTGGCGAATTCGGTGCCGAGAATTTCCTCCCAATTCGGCCCCCAGTGGATTTTCTGCATCCGTTCGCCGCTGATCGCCGAGCGTGGCCGGGCGGTGGGCATGGCTTTCGACTCCGGTGCATTCTGCAAATGCGCGTAGTCGTAGTCCCACGGCTCGTAGTAATCGTCGATGGCCGGCAGGTCGGGATTGGCGAAGATGTTGGCCAGAATCCGCCATTTGCCGCCCTGCTTCGGCTCGATCTTGCCGTCCCGGTGGCGCTTCCAGCCGCCGTTCCACTTTTGCTGGTTCTCCCACTCCTTGGGATAACCGATGCCGGGTTTGGTCTCGACGTTGTTGAACCAGGCGTATTCCATGCCGTCGCGGCTGGTCCAGACGTTCTTGCAGGTCACCGAACAGGTGTGGCAGCCAATGCACTTGTCCAGGTTCAGGACCATGGCGATTTGTGCGCGTACTTTCATGATCAATGCGCCTCCACGGTGGCGTTGTCCGGGGTTTCGTCGTCGAGCCAATCAACCTTGGCCATCTTGCGGACGATGATGAATTCGTCGCGGTTGGCGCCGACGGTGCCGTAGTAGTTGAAACCATAACTCTGCTGGGCATAGCCGCCGATCATGTGGGTCGGCTTCAGCACGGTGCGCGTGACCGAATTGTGAATGCCACCCCGGGTGCCGGTGATCTCGGAACCGGGCGTATTCACGATCTTTTCCTGGGCGTGGTACATCATCGACATGCCTTCGGGAACGCGCTGGCTGACCACGGCGCGAGCGGCAATGGCGCCGTTGAGGTTGTAGGCTTCGATCCAGTCGTTGTCCTCGATGCCGGCCTTCTTGGCGTCGATCTCGGACATCCAGATGATCGGGCCACCCCGCGACAGGGTGAGCATCAGCAGGTTGTCGGTGTAGGTGCTGTGGATGCCCCACTTCTGGTGCGGGGTAATGAAGTTCAGCACGATCTCCGGGTTGCCGTTCGGTTTCTGGCCGATGATCGGCTCGACCGTCTTCATGTCCACCGGCGGCCGGTAGGCGCACATCGCCTCGCCGAAACCCAGCATCCAGGGATGATCCTGATAGAACTGCTGGCGACCGGTCAGAGTCCGCCACGGGATCAGTTCGTGGACGTTGGTGTAGCCGGCGTTGTAGCTGACCTTCTCGTCTTCCAGACCCGACCAGGTCGGCGAGGAGATGATCTTGCGCGGCTGGGCCTGAATGTCGCGGAAGCGGATCTTTTCATGCTCCTTGGGAATCGCCAGATGGGTATGATCGCGGCCGGTGATCTTGCTCAGCGCCGCCCAGGCTTTCACCGCCACATGGCCGTTGGTCTCCGGGGCCAGCATCATGATCATTTCGGCGGCGTCGATGTCGCTGTCGATGCGCGGTCGGCCCTTGGACACACCCTCCTCCAGCACGGTGTAATTGAGCGTCGCCAGCGCTTCGACCTCGTGTTCGGTGTTCCAAGTGATGCCTTTACCGCCGTTGCCGACTTTATCCAGTAGCGGCCCGACCGAGGTGAACTTCTTGTAGGTGTTCGGATAGTCGCGCTCGACCACGACCAGGCTCGGCGCGGTCTTGCCGGGGATCAGCTCGCATTCGCCCTTCTTCCAGTCCTTCACCGTCCGGCATGGCCAGCTCGCTCGGGGTGTCGTGCAGAGTCGGCAAGGCGACGATGTCCTTTTCCACGCCGAGATGACCGGGGCAGGTTTCCGAAAACGCCTTGGCGATGCCCTTGAAAATGTCCCAATCGGTGCGCGATTCCCAAGCCGGATCGACGGCGGCGCTCAACGGGTGGATGAAGGGGTGCATGTCGCTGGTGTTGAGATCGTTCTTCTCGTACCAGGTGGCGGTCGGCAGCACGATGTCCGAATACATGCAGGTGGTGGACATGCGGAAATCCAGCGTCACCAGCAAATCGAGCTTGCCTTCCGCGCCCTTCCGCCACTTCACTTCCAGCGGCTTCTCGCCGCCCTCCTCGCCCAAATCCTTGCCCTGGACGCCATGCACCGCGCCGAGCAGATATTTGAGGAAGTATTCGTGACCCTTGCCGGAAGAACCGAGCAGGTTGGAGCGCCAGACGAACAGGTTGCGCGGGAAATTGACCGGGTTGTCCGGGTCCTCGAAGGCGAAATTGACCTTGCCGGCCTTGAGATTCTCCGCCAGATACGCGTTCGGGGCTTTGCCGGCGGCGGCGGCGTCCTTGGCGATTTGCAGCGGATTGGCGTCGAAATGCGGCGCGGTCGGCAGCCAACCCATGCGCGCCGAACGCACGTTGTAGTCGATCTGCGTCCCCTGCCACTGTTGCGGATCGGCCAGCGGCGACAAAATTTCGGTCATCGCCAGCTTTTCATGACGCCACTGACTGCTGTGGATGTAGAAGAACGAGGTCGAATTCATGTGCCGGGGCGGACGGTGCCAATCCAGCGCGAAGGCCAGCGCGGTCCAGCCGGTCTGCGGGCGCAGCTTCTCCTGGCCGACGTAATGCGACCAACCGCCGCCGCTCTGGCCGACGCAACCGCACATCATCAGCATGTTGATGACGCCCCGGTAATTCATGTCCATGTGATACCAGTGGTTCATCGCCGCGCCGATGATGATCATCGACTTGCCGTGGGTCTTGTCGGCGTTCTCGGCGAACTGGCGGGCGACGGTGATGATTTGCTCACGCGGCGTTCCGGTGATTTTCTCCTGCCAGGCCGGGGTGTAAGGCACATCGTCGTCATAGGCTGCTGGCGACGTTGCCGCCGCCCAAACCCCGGTCGAGACCGTACTGCGCCAGGGTCAGGTCGTACACGGTGGCGACCCGCGCTTCGGAGCCATCGGCCAGCTTGACCTTCTTCGCCGGCACGTTGCGCACCTGAATGGGGTCGTGACGGGTGCAGGCGAAATGCGGGTGTTGGGTCGAACCGAAATAGGGGAAGGCGACCGGAACCACCTCGTCCCGGATTTCGTTCACCGACAAGCGTAATTGGGTTTCGGCGCCGGTCAGCGACTCTTTCGGCTCCAGATTCCACTTGCCGACCATGCCCTCTTTCTCGCCCCAGCGGAAACCGATGGAGCCGTTGGGAACCAGCAGATGGCCGCTGTTCTCGTCGAAAGCCAGCGTCTTCCATTCCGGGTTATTCGTCTGACCCGGCGTTATCGGCCAGATCGGAAGCGCGCAGGAAGCGACCGTTGACGTAAGTTCCGTCCTTGCGCGGATCGAGCAGCACCAGATAGGGAAAATCGGTCTTGGTGCGGACGTAATCGGTGAAATAGTCCGATTTGCCGTCGAGATAGAACTCGCGCAGGATGACGTGGCCCATCGCCATCGCCACGGCGGCATCGGTGCCCTGCTTGGGATGCAGCCAGATGTCGGCGAACTTCGACGCTTCCGAATAGTCCGGGCAGACCACCACCGTCTTGGCGCCTTTGTAGCGCACTTCGGTCATGAAATGGGCGTCCGGGGTGCGGGTCTGCGGCACGTTGGAACCCCACATCATCAGGAAGGTGGAGTTGTACCAGTCGGCGGATTCCGGCACGTCGGTCTGCTCGCCCCAGACCATCGGACTGGCGGGCGGCAGGTCGCAGTACCAGTCGTAGAAACTGCCGCACGCACCACCGATCAGCGACAGATAGCGGGAGCCGGCGGCGTAGGACACCATCGACATGGCCGGAATCGGCGAAAAGCCGTAGATGCGATCCGGCCCGTATTGCTTGGCGGTGTAGACGTTGGCGGCGGCGATGATCGGGTTGACCTCGTCCCAGGTGGAGCGAACGAAACCGCCCAAACCGCGCTGGCTCTTGTACTCGGTGGCCTTGGCCGGGTCCTCGACGATGGACGCCCACGCCGCCACCGGGATCTTTATGCATCGCCAGCGCCGCGCGCCAGAGCTTGATCAATCGGCCGCGAATCATCGGGTATTTCACCCGGTTGGCGCTGTACAGATACCAACTGTAGGACGCGCCCCGCGCGCAGCCGCGCGGTTCGTGGTTGGGCAGATCGTCGCGAGTGCGTGGATAGTCGGTCTGCTGGGTTTCCCAAGTCACCAAACCGTTCTTGACGTAAATCTTCCAGCTACAGGAACCGGTGCAGTTCACGCCGTGGGTCGAACGCACAATCTTGTCGTGCTGCCAGCGGGCGCGGTAGGCGTCCTCCCAACCTCGATCTTCGTTGGTGACGATGCCATGATCCCCGGAGAAGGTATCGGTGACTTTCTTTAGGAAATTCAGCCGGTCGAGAAAATGACTCATGATGATTGACCTCGCGTTAAATCAGCACGGTTTCTCCGCCCCACTCCGGGCGTAGAACCACCAGTTGATGGCGATGTTGAAGGCGTAGAACACCGCCGCGCCGTAGAAGAAGGCGTTTGGCGATCCGGTTGCGGCGAACGACCAGCCGATCAGCATTCCGAAGATGAAGGGGCCGAACGAAGCCATCGCCGCCGTCCAGCCGATGATTCCCCCCGCTTGGCGTGGTTCGAAAATCATCGGCATCTGCTTGAAGGTGCTGGCGTTGCCGACTCCGCTGAAGAAGAACACGCCCAGCATCAACCCGACGAACAGCGGGAACTGCTCCATCGAAGTGGGATGGGTATAGAAGGTCACGCCGATGGCGCAAGCCAGCAGGCCGATCCCGGACCAGTGGGTGACGATGGCACCGCCCAATTTGTCGGAGATCGGGCCGGCGATCACCCGAGCGGCCGCGCCGACCAGCGGACCGAGAAAGGCGTAGGCCAAGGGGTCGGGACCGCCCGGCAAGCCGGTGTAAATCTGTTTGATCATCAACGGAAAGGTGGCGGCGAAACCGGAGAACGAGCCGAAGGTCATGATGTACAGCGACGTCATCCAGAAACCGTGTAGGTTGCTGAAGTGGAAAATATCGAGTTGTTCGCGGAAATTGGCCCGCACCGGCACCGACTTCAGCATCGCCCAGGCCGCGATGGCGAACACCACGATGAAAGGCACGTAGATCAACGCCGCGTTTTGCAGCCAGATCGGTTTGGTGGCTGCTCCCGGTGCGGTGGGGACGAAGGTCTGGGACGCGCCGGCCAGCGTGCCGAACAGAGCGAAACCGATGATCCACGGGGTGATGAACTGCACCACGCTGACGCCGAAATTGCCGATGCCGGCCTGGATCGCCAGTGCGGTACCCTGGAGCCGCTTCGGGAAAAACAGACTGGTCGAGGGCATGAACGAGGAGAAGTTGCCCCCGCCCAGCCCGGCCAGAAAAGCCAGCAGAAGCAGTATCCAGTAAGGCGTATTGGGATCCTGAATGGCATAGAACCAGCCCAGCGCCGGAATCAGCAGCGACAGGGTCGAAAAGGTCACCACATGGCGAGTGCCGTACAGCGGGATCAGGAAGGTATGAATGGCGCGCAGGATGCCAGAGGCCAGTCCCGGCATCGCCGCGAGCCAGAATAACTGGGTCGGCGTCAGCTTGAAGCCGATATTGGGCAAGCGTACCACCAGCGCGCTGACCACGAACCAGACGATGAAGGCCATCATCAGATTCAGGGTCGTGATGGTCAACGTCTTCCAAGCCAGACTCTTGCCGGTGGCCTCCCAGAACCCCGGATCTTCTGGGGTCCAGGTACTCAACCAGGCACGGGGATTATGTTCGGTCATATCGAAGATGCTCCGTCGCGGAAAGGGAATTTTTTTGTGTCCTTTCCTCTTTGGGGGAGAGGAGAAACATCAACACGGAACCTCGGCCTCCTTGCGGGAATACCACCGCCAGGTCACCAGCACGCAACTCAGGTAAAACACGCTAAAGAAGACCAACGCGCCTTGCGGACCGCCGGTCAGTTCGATGGAAGCGCCGTAAGCGATGGGAATGAAGAACCCACCGAAAGCGGCGACTGCCGCGCTGAGCCCCATGGCGGCGGCGGCTTCGGTCGCGCCGTCGCGCCGCGCCTGTTCCAACGCTGCTTCATCATTCCGATCAGTGACCCGCCGCTCGCGCAGAGTGCGGAAGATGATCGGGATCATGCGGAACGTGGAACCGTTGCCGATGCCGGCGGCGAGGAACAACACCAGGAACATGGCGACGAAACCGATGACGTTGCCCCCGCCGTGTGCCCCCGGCAGGAAAGCGGTAGCGGCCAGCGGCGCGACCGCCATGATCAGAAAGATGGTGAAGGTGATGATCGCGCCGCCCAGCCGGTCCGCCAGCCAACCGCCGATAGGCCGGACAAACGCCGCCAGCAGCGGACCGATGAAGGCGAATTGAAAGGCGTCCACTCCGGGGAAGACGGTGTTGACCAACATCGGGAAGCCAGCGGCCAGACCGATGAAGGAGCCGAAAGTGCCGATGTAGAGCCAGCTCATCAGCCATTGATGCTTGTGCTTGAAGATCGCGGCCTGTTCGGCGAAACCGGCCTTGACGCTGGCGATGTTGTCCATGCCGAAGTACGCCGCGATGGCGGCCAGCACGATGAACGGAATCCAGATGAAACCGGCGTTTTGCACCCAAATCGAGGTCGTTACGCCGCCGTCGGTATGGCTTTGCGCGCTACCGCCCAGCACCAGCAACGCCCCGCCATAAACCGCGATCGGTGCGATCAACTGCGCCAAACCCACGCCCAGGTTGCCGATACCCGCGTTCAATCCCAGCGCGGTGCCTTGCAAGCGCCGCGGATAGAAGAAGCTGATATTCGCCATGCTGGAGGAGAAATTGCCACCGCCCAAACCGCACAGCAGCGCGATGGCCACGAATACCGCGTAGTTGGTGTTCGGGTCTTGCACCGCGACGCCGATCCACAGAGTCGGTAACAGCAACAGCGCGGTGCTGAACACGGTCCAGTTGCGTCCGCCGAAAATCGGCACCACGAAGGAGAACAGCATCCGGAACACGGCGCCGGACAGTCCGGGCAACGCCGCCAGCCAGAACAATTGATTGGGCGTGAACTGGAAGCCGATGTGGGGCAATTCGACCACGATCACGCTCCATACCACCCAGACGGCGAACGCTAGCAGCAGGGCGGGCATCGACAGCCACAGATTGCGGTTGGCGATGCGTCGTCCGGTCTGTTCCCAGAAGGTCTCGTCGTCCGGCCGCCAGTCCACTAGCAGATGTCGACGTGGCCGGACATGCTCGATTAACTGCGCCTGTTCCAGTTCGGCGCGGACATCGGCGTGCCGTTCCAAGATCGCCTCGCGTTCATTCCGCTCGGCCAACCAGGTCCACAGCATGGTTCCAGCCAGCACCGCGAACATGATCATGTAGGCGCTACTGCGCACACCGATGGCGTCCACGGCGACGCCGAACATGATCGGCATGGTGAAACCGCCCAGGCCACCGATCACCCCGACCAAACCACCGACCGAACCCATACTGTTGGGATAGTAATCGGCCAAGCAGCGGTAGACACTGGCTTTGCCGATGCCCTGCGCGATGCCGACCACGAATACCAGCACGGTGAAAGACACCACGCCCAGACCGACATTGAGCGACACGTCGCCGCGCAGGGTATGGACGGTCATGGTGGTCTGCGGATAGCAGAGGAAGAACAAGCTGATCAGCGAAATCCAGAACACCCACCAAGTGGTCTGGCTGCCGCCGTAGCGGTCGGAAATCCAGCCGCCCAAGGCACGGATGACCCCGGAAGGCAGGGTGAACAGCATGGTGACGAAAGAAGCGGTCTTGAGATCGAGACCGTATTCACCGACGTAATATTTGGGCAGCCACAACGCCAGCGCCACAAAGCCGCCGAATACGAAGTAATAGGCCACCCCGAATCGCCACACCCGCAGGTCCATGAGTGGCGTCAATTGCTGCCCCAGGGTGAGCCTGACGCCGGACTGCTTGCGTTCCTCGGTCTTGGGATCGGGATAGGTGAATAACCAGAACACGATGGCCATCACCAGCATGGCGATGGAGTAGACTTGCGGCACCATCCGCCAGCCGTAGGCGACCACCAGCAGCGGCGCGGCCAGGTTGGTGATGGCGGAACCCGCATTGCCCGCGCCGAAAATGCCCATCGCCGTGCCCTGTCGTTCCTTGCTGAACCAGGCCGAGGTGTAAGCGATGCCGGTGGCGAACGAACCGCCGGCCAAGCCCACGAACAAGCCGAGTGTGAGGTATTGCCAGTATTGCGTCGCGAACGCCAATCCGTAGACGGGGATGGCGACGATGAGCATCTGCACGAAAAAGACGATGCGACCCCCGAAGCGGTCGGTGAGAATGCCCAGTGGCAATCGGACCAGCGAGCCGGTCAGAATCGGCGTGGCGACCAGTAGACCGAATTCCGTTTCGTTGAGATTGAGTTGCTGCTTAATCCGAATACCGATGATCGAAAACATGGTCCACACGGCGAAATTCACCGCGAAGGCCAGGGTGTTCATCGTCAGAACGGAAACTTGTTTTTGTTTGAGCGTAGCCATTGCGGACCTCGCGGAAAATGCTGCGAGTGCAATATACGACGCTTTTAATGCTCAATATCTGAGCAAAAAGGTAAGTTTCTACCTTGCAAAGGCGCTTTGAAGCAACTTTCTACCTCTTTGGAGGTAAATTACAAATTATGATCAATATATTGATATCAATGTATTTATCGGGTTTAGGGTTTGTATTTCTAGTTCAGGATAAGATTTGAACTACCCCTATAGAGGTAACTCTGAAAACTTCATGACCAAATTGCCAGCCTGACAAGGGGTGCCATCTATTGGGGTTGCAGAGTTATGAGAATGTCCAAAATATAGTGCGGTAATGCCCCAAGAATTTCTTCCATGAGAAGCCAAACAGAAGGGATTTTTAAGTGGAGGACATTATGGCAAGCAATGCCGGAGTTGGAGCGTGGAAGAAAAGCGAGCCATTGTGCTGGCGGTGTTGAGTGAGCATCAAAGCATGCGGAGGTCGCCCAGTAACGGGGCGTGTACTGCCCCAAAAAAGTCTTCCGCAGGTTAAGGGGGTATAGCGGCCACTTTGTTAGCTAAGACGGCGGCGGGAGTGCGATACGCCAAGCGGTTGTGTGACCGCTGCTCGTTATACCCGTGCTGGAATGCGGGTAACTGGGTTTTAAGGTCCGCCAAGGTTTTGACCTGGTGGCCAAAGGCGAACCCGTGCTTGGAAGTGCGATTCAAGCGTTCCAGGATGCCCAGACCCCCGACCTGAGCGACGCGGGCAGCGGACCCACTGCCCGATATCCTGGCGGACCTGCTGGAAATGGCCGGAGGTGAAGTCCGAACCGGTGTGACTCTGCCCCCGGCGCGGTCCGGTCAGCCCCAGCGCCGATAACCGCCGATGGCCGTCCAGCAAGGTGGCCACCGCGCGTTTCTGACTCAAAGTGGGCGCGGCGCTGGCGGCGAGGCACTGGCGGGGGTTGCCATCTACCAATTGACCGGAGTCGAGTTGGGCCAGGAAACGTTGGTGGTGGATACCACGCCGCCAACGATCACCAACGTGACCGCCAGCCCCAATACCCTCGGGCCGCCCAATCACAAAATGGTGAACATCACTATCACTACCAATGTGAATGATGACAGTGGCTTGCCCGTGACGTTAAGCGCCGCCGTCAGCAGCAACGAACTACAGAAAGGCTTGGGTGATGGCGATACGGCCCCGGATTGGACGGAACCCGTGATCGATCAGCAAACCGGCGTGATCACCCTGCAACTGCGGGCGGAATGTTCCGGTAGCGGCAATGAACGGGAGTACACGATCACCATCACCGCCACCGCCACTGATGCTTTGGGCAACACCAGCACAGCTCCGATCAAAATCCTTGTGCCTCACGACAAGGGGAAATAGCAGGGAAGCGGTGAGAAAATCAGCAAGGCAAAGGGGGCACTGCCCCCTTGCCGATACTCATCCAGGCCGCCGCCGTTTTGGCGGAGCGAGCATGGTCGAGTTGAGCTGAATCCGAGCGATAGCACCTCCTCGGGCGTGGCATCTACTTTCGGAGCAGTGCCTTGAGACGCTCGATTTCGGCCAAAGCCGCTTCTTTTTCCATCCGAGCCTGTTCCTCGGCTGCTCGGGCCTGTTCCTCGGCTGCTCGGGCCTGTTCCTCGGCTGCTCGGGCCTGTTCCTCGGCTGCTCGGGCCTGTTCCTCGGCTGCTCGGGCCTGTTCCTCGGCTGCTCGGGCTTGCTCTATCTCTACCCGAGCCTGTTCGATCTCCATGCGTAAGGCGTTCAGATGGTTTTCAATACTCTTCTGCTGGCGCAGGTAGTTTTGTCGCGCTTGATATTGGTGGTAGGCGCGTTCTTTTTCGGAAAAGGTTTTCAGGGTGCTCATGGCCTGGCGCATCTCCTCGGTTTGCATCCATGCGGGTAAATGTTCGTCGTCGAGTCGTTCGCCCTCGACAAAGAATTTCAGCCAACGATCCTGCTCGTTTTCGACCGCCTCGATCCGGCATTTGCTCAATTCCAGCAGCCAGATCCCACCGTGGTCCACCAGGCTCTGCCCCTGTTCGTCGCGCAAGCGAAAACGGTGGACTGCCCCAGTGATGCGAGGTCGCAAGGTCTGACCCAGCAGCCAGATGCTGAAGGTGGGCTTGAGCTGATCGTAACTTTCACCGTCCTGCAACTGCGCACTGTAGAGATCGGTCCAGCCGTAGAGGATGCGGGCCGGCAAGTCCGGGACATTGAGCAGTTGGATTTCGATCTGGTAGAGCCGTCCGGTTCGATCGCGTGCCTTGACATCAACAATGCTGAGTTTGTCGTTGAGAAATTCGCGCTCGTTGTAAGGATTGAGAATCTCGACCTCGATAATTGGGGCGGTAAATTCGCCGGCGAGGATGGCGTTGAGAAAGTGTATCAACAACCGGCGATTGCGGTCGGTTCCCAGCAGCACCTTGAATACGCAGTCAATTTTGGGATCAATCGGATGCTTCATCAATCAAATCCTAGAGTATTTCTCCTTATCCTCCTTGAAAGTATACGGCTGGGCAACCTCACTCATGCCGCAGCGCGTCGATGGGATCGAGCCGCGCGGCGCGACGAGCGGGAAAATAGCCGAAGATCACCCCGATCGCCGCCGAGAACAGAAACGCCAACAGATTGATGCCCGGATCGAATAGAAAGGGCACCTGCATAACCTTCGCCAGCCCGACCGAGGCCAGTGTCGCCAGCACGATCCCGACGATCCCGCCCAGCGCCGACAGCGCCACCGCCTCGACCAGGAATTGCAGCAGTACCTCCCGTTCCAATGCGCCGATGGCCAACCGGATGCCGATCTCGCGGGTGCGCTCGGTCACCGACACCAGCATGATGTTCATGATGCCGATGCCGCCCACCAGCAGGCTGACCGCCGCCACCGCGCCCAGCAGCGTGGTCATGACCTTGGTGGTGCCGGTCATGGTTTCCGCGATCTGCCGGGTGTCGAGGATGGAAAAATTGTCGTCCTCGTTGGTGGCGATCTTGCGGCGCTCGCGCAGCAGCAACCGTAAATCCGCCATGACCCGGTCGGTGCCGGCGCTGTCCCCCACCGAGACCAGTAGAGTGCTGACATCCTGATTGCCGGTCAGCCGCCGTTGCAGGGTGCGCAGCGGCGTCACGACGGTGTCGTCCTGATCCATGCCCATCGTGGATTGACCCTTGGACGCCAGCACGCCGATTACCTCGCAGGAAAAATTGCTGACCCGCAACTCGCCGCCGACCGCAGGCTGCTGACCAAACAGCTCCTTGCGTACCGTTTCGCCGATCACGCAGACCGCCTTGCCGGCGCGTTGCTCGGCTTCGGTGAAGACGCGCCCGCCGGCCAGCCGCCAGTTGCCCACGGTGAAATAGGCGTCGGTGCTGCCGGTGACCGTAGTGGACCAGTTATTCGCCCCGTACACCACGGTCACCGACTTGTTGGCCGTGGGCGCGACGGCGTTGAGGTCGCCGATCTGGGTTCGGATCGCCTCGGCGTCGCTCACCTTGAACCGGGGCGCGCCTGCCGAATCCCGGCCGGGGCCGAGCCGCTGACCGGGACGCACCATGACCAGATTGCTGCCGAGGCTGGCGATCTGGTCGGATACCACCCGGGTCGCGCCGTTGCCGAGCGTCACCATCGTAATCACCGCGCTGACGCCGATCACGATGCCAAGAATGGTCAGAAACGACCGCATGAGATTGCGCCGGATCGCGCGCAAGGCCAGCAGAATGCTGCTCCAGAACATCAATGCTTCTCCCCGTTGCGGTGGTCCGCATCCACCCGACCATCCAGAAAGTGGATGACGCGCTTGGCATAGCACGCCATGTCGGGCTCGTGGGTCACCATTAGCACGGTGATGCCTCGGTCGCGGTTCAACGCCACCAGCAGGTCCATGATTTCGTGGCTACGCTGGGTGTCGAGATTGCCGGTCGGTTCGTCGGCCAGCAGGATGGTGGGGCTGGTGACGATGGCGCGGGCGATGGCGACCCGTTGTTGCTGGCCACCGGACAGTTCGGCGGGCGTGTGTTTTTCCCACTGCCGCAGACCGACTGCATCGAGCGCCTCGCGCGCCTTGGCGTGACGGGCGGCGCGCGGTTCGCCGCGATACAGCAAGGGCAATTCGACGTTTTCCAGCGCGTTGGTCCGGGCCAGTAGATTGAAACCCTGGAACACGAAGCCGAGGTAGTAACGGCGCAGCAGGGCGCGCTGATTGCGGGACAACTGCTCGACGTGTAGGCCGCGAAATAGATAGGCCCCAGAGGTCGGGTTGTCCAGGCAGCCGAGAATATTCATCGCGGTGGACTTGCCGGAACCGCTCGGCCCCATGATCGCGACGAATTCGCCCGGCTCGATGCGCAGGTTGACTCCCCGCAATGCCTGAAATTCGGCCGGTCCCTGCCCGTAGGTCTTGGCGATTTCCCGCAGCTCAATCAGCAGTTTGCCCCCCTCGCCCGATGAGAGAGGGGCTGGGGGTGAGGGCGGCTGGCTCCCCTCGCCCGGCGGGAGAGGGGTTGGGGGTGAGGGTGTGGTATTCATTGCGCCGCTCCCAAGCTGGCGGTAATGACCGGCAGGCCCGGTTCCAATCCTTCGCCGGTCACTTCGGTCATGCGGCCATCGCTGCTGCCGACGGTCACCGGCACGGCGACCGGCTGGCCGTCGCGCAAGATCCAAATCTGCCGCGCCGTGCCCTTGCCGCCTTTGGCGTTTGCCGATTGTCTCCGTGGGGCCAGGCTCCGGGGAGGACGGGGTAACAGGCTGGCCACCAGACCGCCACCGCTGCTGGACTGAGCCTCGGCCGGTTGTGGCGGCGTGAAGCGCAGCGCCGCGTTCGGGACCAGCAGCACGTTTTCCCGTTCGGTGGTGACGATCTCAGCGGTGGCGGTCATGCCGGGCCGCAGGCTGAGATCGTCGTTGTTGACGTTGAGGATAGTTTTGTAGGTCACCACGTTGTTGACCGTCTCCGCTCCGAATCGCACCAGACCGATGCGGGCGGGGTAACTTCGATTCGGATAGGCATCCACGGTGAACGTGGCCGACTGCCCCTCGCGCACCTGGCCGACGTCGGCTTCGTCCACGTCCACCTGCAATTCCATTTGCGCCAGGTTTTCGGCCAGGGTGAACAACACGGGCGCTTGCAGCGAGGCGGCCACGGTCTGGCCCGGCTCCACCTGACGTTCGAGCACGACGCCGTCGATGGGGGAGCGAATGGACGCCTTGGTCAGATCGGTTTCGTTGGAGCGCAACGTGGCGCGCGCTTCTTCGACCGCTGCCCGCGCGCTGGCTTCGTCGGCGATGGCGCGCTCCACCGTCGCCTCCGCCGTTTCCAACTCGGTCGGCGCCGGTACCTTGCCGCCGCTCAGCTTGGCGACGTGCCGCAGTCGCCCGAGGTTGGCGCGAGATTCCTTGACCGTCGCCACGGTTTGCAGCACCTTGGCTTCGGCCGAGGCCAGCGCCGCCTTGGCTTTGGCAATGGCATCCTGAAGTTTGGCGAGATCGAGGCGGGCGAGTATCTGGCCTTTTTTGACCCGGTCGTTGTAATCCACCAATACAGTTTCGATGGTGCCGGACAACTCGCTGCCGACATCCACCTGATTGATCGGCTCTAATTTACCGGTCGCCGATACCGTGACTCGCAGGTTGCCCTGGCTGAGTGGCTCGGTCTGGTAGCGGGGCGCGGCGTCCACGGCGGAACCGGATCGGAACCATGCGAACCCGCCGCCGATCAGGGCAAGCGCGAGCACCGCGATCAGCCAGCGGAGAACCTCGGAAGCGACCGTGCGTCGATTCCGATTCGAGGATTTTCGCCAGCTCGGTATCCGCGACGGAGGGTGTGTTGCTCATGGCGATGTTCCTTGCCGATTGGCGGCGATGTTGTTGGCCGGTACCGATGACGACCAGCCGCCACCCAGCGCCTTGTAAAGCTGAATCAAGGCGGAGACGTTTTCGGCCTCGCTGGACTTGAGGTTATCTTCCAAGGTGAGCACGGTGCGTTCCGTGTCCAGCACCGTCTGAAAATCGATAACGCCAGCCGTGTAGCGGTGTCGGGCCAGCAACGCGGCGAGACGCGCGGCCCGAGTGGCATCGCGCAGGTTCTCCTGCCGTTTTTGGGTGTTGGTCAGGGTGACCAGTGCGTTCTCCACTTCTTCCAGCGCGTTTAACACGGTCGATTGGTAGTTGATAAAAGCTTGCTCCTGCACCGCGTTCTGAATTTCGATCTGTTGGCGGATGCGCCCGGCGTCGAAAATCGGCGCGGCGACGCTACCCAGCAACGTTCGCGCGACCGCGTCGCCGCTGGACAGGGCGCCGAGGCCATACGCTTCCAAACCCAGCGACCCGCTCAGACTGAAGTTCGGATAGCGTTCGGCCTCCACCACGCCGATTCGCGCGGTTTCCGCCGCCAGCTTGCGCTCGGCGGTGCGCACGTCAGGCCGCTGGCGCAAGGTGTCCGCTGGAATGCCCACGGTCACCCGTGCGGGCAGATGCGGGAGGCCGATTGAATCGGCCAGGGTATTGGTCAAGGTACCCGGTCGTTGGCCGAGCAGAATTTCCAGACGGTGTTCCGCCTCGGTACGGCCGGTTTCCAGGGTTGGGATTTGCGCACGAGTCTGTTCCAGATTGGCGCGGGCTTGCTCCACATCCAAAGCGCTGGTCAGACCAGCCTGTGCGCGCCACTGAGTGAGCTGCAAGGTTTCGGTCTGGGAAGCGGCATTAGCCTTGGCGATGTCCAGCCGGGCCTGGAAACTGCGCAGCTCCACGTAGTTAAGCGCGACTTCGGCGACGAGCGAAACCTGCACGTCGTGCAAGCTGGCTTCGCTGGCTTCCAGATCGGCCTGAGCGGCTTCCTCGCTACGTCGAAGTCCGCCGAACACGTCCGGCTCCCAACTGGCGTCGAAGCCAGCGTTGTATAAATTGCGTGTCGTGCCGCCGCCGATTTCGGCGCTGCTTTGGGTTTGCGTGGCCGTGGCCGAAGCCGTGACCGTCGGGAACAGATTGGCTCCAGCCAGCGCGCGACGGGCGCGCGCCTCGCGCAGTTTCGCCTGGGCGGTGCGGACGTCGAGACTGTTTTGTAAAGCCCGTTCGATCAACCCGGTGAGGGTTGGATCATCGAGCTGCCGCCACCAGCTCGCCAGGTTGTCCGGAGCGGTTCGCACGACGGTAACCTTGGCCGCCGCCGCGCCTTGCCAGGTGGCCGGCGTTGCCGGTTCGGGTGCGACGTAGTCCGGGCCGACTGCCGCGCAACCGGGCAGCAGCAAGAGCGCCAGCAGCGTGGCGGGGGTGATGAAAAGAGAGGGTTTCACCAACATGCTCCTGATCAAAAAGGGGCTTGTCCGAGGGGGTTCAACGCAGCGCGAACAATTCTTGATGGAACCGCCTCTCGGGCAGACCCATGGCGGTCAAATCCCGTTTCAAAGCCTGACCAAATCCCGCAGGCCCGCAAAACCACACGTCGGCATCGCGCCAGTCGGGTACGGTCTTGCAGATTCGCTCCGCATCCAGCCGGCCATCGCGCTTGTCCCATAACACATGCAGGGGAATGTTGGCGGCTTGCGCGTCGCGTTCGAGCAGATTGATGGCTTCAGCGTCGTAGACCGCCGTGGTGTGAAACAGGTCGATGGCTTTGCCGTCGGGCGTTTGGGCGAGGGTTTGCAACCGCGCGATGAAGGGCGTGATACCGATGCCGCCACCCACCCAAATCTGCCGCGATTGCTCCCCCTGGAAGTTGAAGCGCCCATACGGACCTTCGACCTTGACCGGGTCTCCGACCCGCAAACGATCCGCCAAGGTGCGCGTGTAATCCCCCAAGGCCTTGATGATGAACTGGACCCGGCCATCGCCGGTCCAGGCCGACGAAATAGTGAAAGGGTGCGGCCCTTCGTCCTCGTGCAGGGTCAGGAAGGCAAACTGTCCTGATTCATGGCCGGGCCAGCGCCCCTTGAGTTGAATATCCAGCGCCAGCACGTTCAAGGCATCGTGGCGGGTGATGGCCCCCACCTCGCCCACGATTTGCCGGCTGACCGCCACCCGGTGAAACAGCACCAGGACCGCCGCCACGCTGCCCGCCGCCATGAGCACAGTCATGACCGGCCCCAGCACGCCGCTCCAGTAATCGAATTTCATCAGGACCACCGAATGCCAGACCAGAGCCAGGTAGGCCACGGCGAGCAGGCGATGAGTCTTGAAGAACCAGCGATAGGGAAAGCGTTTGGCCAAGGCCAGCACCATCAACGCCAACGCCGCATAGAACGCCCATTCGCCGATGCTCTCGGCCAGATGGCGTTGATTCGCGAAAAACTGCTGGATCGAGTCCGCTGGCAAGGCAGGCTGTGGCGAACGCGACGGGCGCTCCAGCAAACCCCAGCCCACCAGCCATTTGGGGCCCTGAGCCATCAGCCAGTGGCTCAGAGAGAGCACCAGCCCCGAGATGCCCAACCATTTGTGCAGGCGGTACATCTTGTCGAGTCCGCCCAGATGGGGCTCCAGTACGACGGGGCGGATGGCCAGCAGCATCGCCAGGCTCATGACCCCGATTCCCAGCACGCCGCTATATTGCATCCATACCGCGCGCCAACGAAAAAAGTTGTCCAGGCTGGACCACGCCGTCTGATCGGCGAACCACCAAAGACCGGTGAGAAGCAGTAGATAGATCGAGAAAATACGTCTCTAGGGATTTCATCATTCACTCCGAATAACAGCTAGCAGCACACGCCACTAAGCGAGAGCGTTATTGACGGTCACTACTGTATCCTCGCGCTCGGTAAATGCGGGTTAGCATCGTGTAAAGAAAGGTAAAGACGGGCAAAAACAGGTAAATGCGCTTACCGTTGAACGACGGAATTTGCTCGGTCTATAGTGGAGGTCCACCCTTTTCACGATCCGATGGACCTTGGCGTAGTGGAGGTCATATGGCAGCGACCAATTTCAAGACGGAAAACAACACTTTCCGCAAACTCATCGGCAACGGCCTGACCTATAGCATTCCGCGTTTTCAGCGCGACTACAGTTGGACCGATGACGAATGGGAAGACCTATGGATGGACTTGCAGGGCACCCTGCAACCCGGCGGTGAACCCGCCCACTACATGGGCTATCTCGTCTTACAATCAGCCGACGACAGGACATTCGAGGTCATCGACGGACAGCAGAGATTGACGACCGTCAGTCTCATCGTGCTGGCGGTGCTGAAGAATCTGCAACGCCTGATCGGAGCCGGGAACGATGCCGACGCCAACCGGCGGCGCATAGAGCAGATACGCCAGACCTATATCGGTTATCTCGACCCGGTCACCTTGGTTGCGCGCCCCAAGCTGACCCTGAACCGCAACAACAACAGCTACTACCAGGATTACCTGGTGCCCTTGGGACACCTGCCGCAACGCGGATTTCGCGCCTCCGAACATCTTCTGCGCAAGGCCTTCGATTGGTTCGACAAGCGGGTCGCCGACTTCCTCAAGAAGAGCAGCGGCAATGAGGGTATGCGCCTGGCGCAGTTTGTCGAAGACCTGAGCGACCGATTGTTCTTCACGGTCATTACGGTCACCGACGAGTTGAATGCCTACAAAGTGTTCGAGACCCTGAATGCGCGAGGGGTGCGGCTGTCCGCGACCGATCTGCTCAAGAACTATCTGTTTTCCGTGCTCGATCGGGGCGGCGATCATGACGACTATGAGTTGCGCAATCTCGAAGACCGTTGGGAGGCTATGGTGGGCCGTCTGGGCGCGGAAAGCTTCCCGGATTTTCTGCGTGTTCATTGGAACAGCCGCCGCAGCTTTGCCCGTCAGGCGGAATTGTTCAAGACCATACGGAGCAAAGTGAAAACGCGTGAAGTGGTGTTCCAGTTACTGCGCGACATGGAACAGGATCTGGATGCCTATCTTGCCCTGTCCTCGCCGGAGGCTTCCGATTGGCCTCAGGCAGCTAAGAGTCACGCGGCAACACTGAGGACCTTCAACGTCCGTCAGCCCTATCCCTTGCTCCTGGCGGCGAAGCGAAGCTTCGATGCCCCCGACTTCGCCGGGTTGATGCGGGCATGCGTCGTGATTTCGCTGCGTTTCAACGTTATTTGCAGCTACAGCACCGCCGAGCAGGAGCGCACCTACAATGCCGTCGCCGAGCGCATCGCCAAGGGGGAGATCGCGGATCTTGGCGCCGCCCTCGGCGCAATGCAAAGCGTCTACCCGAACGATGCCGCCTTCCGGGCTGCTTTCGCGGAAAAGACCATACGCACGACCCAGTCACGCAACAACCGTGTGGTGCGCTACATCCTGTGCGCGTTGGAAAAGCACCTGTCCGGCCAAGACTATGCCTTCGCCAGCGATAGCTTCAACATCGAGCATGTCCTGCCGCAGAACCCCGAGACGGGCTGGGAAGCCTTCACTGACGAGGAAGCTGACGCGCTGGTATATCGCCTGGGTAACATGACCCTGATGCAGGCCGGGGCGAACAAGGACCTAGGCAACAGCCCGTACCTAACAAAGCGGACGGTATTCGAGCGGAGCAGCTTCGCCATGACCCGCAAGCTGGCGACGGATCACGCCGAATGGACGCCGGAACGCATCGCCATCCACCAAGGCTGGATGGCCGGCCAGGCCACCGCAGTCTGGCGCATTGCACAACTGGCGTCTTGATCCATCCTCCCTCTCCCTTGTATCCCAATGCTCGGTAAATGCGGGTTAGCATCGTGTAAAGAAAGGTAAAGACGGGAAAAAACAGGTAAATACGCTTGGTTATCGGGCGTGGATCGCTATGATGGCCATTATGAAAATTAAGCAGGGCGGTTGGCGGCGATGACCCAGGTGTTGTTGGTCGACGATGATGTCGAGTTGGGTGAAATGCTGACGGAATACCTCGAACGCGAGGGTTTCGAGGCGGCGGCCGTGGCGGACGGCGAAGCGGGCGTGCGCTGCGCGCTGTCGGGTCAGTACGGGATCGTAGTGTTGGATGTGATGATGCCGCGTATGAACGGCATCGAAGCCTTGCGTCGTATCCGTGCGCGGGACAGCCGTATCCCCGTGCTGATGCTCACCGCCAAGGGGGATGATGTGGATCGTATCGTCGGCCTCGAACTCGGTGCGGACGATTACGTGCCTAAACCCTGCACGCCGCGTGAGCTGGTCGCCCGTATCCGGGCCATCTTGCGGCGCACCCAGTCGCCGACGCCGGCCAGTCTACCGTCCAGCGCCTTGACCGTGGGTTCGCTGGTAATGTGGCCGGAAAAACGGAGTGCGGAGTGGAACGGTGAACCGCTCGAATTGACCAGCACCGAATTCAACCTGTTGGAGGTACTGGTCCGCAACGCGGGGCGGGTGGTGAGCAAGCAGGAGCTATCGGAACAAGGCTTGGGCCGGACCCTGGCACGCTATGATCGGGGCATCGACGTGCATCTGAGTAGTATCCGGCACAAGCTGGGGTCGGACGGTGTCGGGCGCTCGCCGATTCAAACCGTGCGTGGGGTCGGCTATCAGTACGTCCGGGAATGATCGCCATGGGCCGGCTATTCTGGAAGTTCTTTTTCGCTTTCTGGCTGGCGCTGCTGGTGGCTGGCGCGGGCGTGGGGGCGACGGTCTGGCTCCATCAGCGGACGCTCGACGAACGAGGCCAGGAATTGGAAAGCGGCCCGCGCGCGACGTTTCTGGTGAACGCGACAGCGGCAATGCTCCGGTATGGTGGCATGGCGGCATTGCGCGGTTTATTGGGGGAGTGGAACACCCAGCGGGGTGGCGCGCATGTGTACGTCGTCGATAACGCCGGACGCGAGCTGCTGGGTCGCGCGGTTTCTACCGAGGCGCTGACACAGGCTCGCCAGCTGGCGCAAGCGGATCAGGAGTCACGCATTGCCCGACTGGAAGCGGCGGATGGGCAACACTATCTGTTATTCATTCCCGCCGAAGGCGAGATGTCGCGGCGCTCCTCGCCACCGTCACCGCTCCTGCCGATCGGTATCGGCATTCTGGCCAGCCTCGGCTTTAGTGCGCTGCTGGCCTGGTATCTGTCGAAGCCGATCCGTCACCTGCGCAGCGCTTTTGACGCAGTGGCGGCGGGGAAGCTGGAAACGCGGATCGGACCGCGTATGGGGCGACGGCGGGATGAAATCGCCGATCTCGGCCGGGATTTCGACCGCATGGCCCAGCAACTGCAAATTCTGGTCGGTTCCCAGCGGCGCTTGTTGCACGATGTTTCTCACGAACTCCGCTCGCCGTTAGCGCGCTTGCAGGCTGCTATCGGCCTGGCCCGCCAGCAACCAGAAAAGCTGGACGCTTCGCTGGATCGGATCGAGCGCGAATCCGGCCGGCTCGACGAGTTGGTGGGAGAGTTGTTGACTTTGTCGCGGCTGGAAGCCGGCATGAGCGGTGCGATGGACGAAGAAGTGGATCTGGTGGGATTGGTGGCGGGCATTGCCGACGACGCGCAGTTCGAAGCGGAAGCGAGTGGGCGTCATGTGCGGTTTTGTGGTGACGGCGAGTTCGTCGTCAAGGCGCGGGCCGAGTTGCTACACCGCGCGCTCGACAATGTGATTCGCAACGCGGTGAAGTACACGCGCAAAGGCACGGAGGTCGAGGTTGAGGTCGAACGGCGAACTGCTCCGGACCGCTTGATCGTGACCGTTGCGGATCGAGGTCCCGGCGTGCCCGAAAGCGACTTGCAAACCGTCTTCGAGCCTTTTTTCCGCAGCGATTCCAGTGTCGCAACTGCTGGCTTCGGCCTCGGTTTGGCTATCGCGCGGCGAGCCATCGAAATGCATGGTGGGACGATCCGTGTGATGAATCGCGAGGGGGGAGGGCTGTGCGTCGCCATCGCTTTGCCGGCGGGCATTCCCCTGAAACGTGGCAATGCTGTTCCTGTGCCGGGGCTGGCCTGAGCGTTTTGCCACCAAGCTGCTGATCATCTCAAGTATATGTTTTTTTCATAAAATTTATCATCAGGTGCTTTTATTTCAATATTTGTTCTATAATGAAAATATGAAAAATCAGGAAGCAACCGCGATTTTTGAATCCCTCTCATCGGGGGTGCGATTGGATATTTATCGGCTCTTGGTCAAAAAAGGCCCCCAAGGGCTGGTCGCGGGCGAGATTGCCACCGCGCTCGATCTGCCGCCGACCAATTTGTCGTTTCACTTTCGCGCGATGACGCAGACCGGTTTGTTGACCGTCGAACAGGAAGGGCGCTTTCAACGCTACCGGGCCAATATTCCCTTGATGCTGGACCTGATCGCGTACCTGACGGAGGAGTGCTGCGCCGGTCATCCGGAAGCCTGCGCCGAACTGCGGGCGGCTTCGACCTGCTCTGATGCACTGTTGCCACCACTGCCGGTTACCCAACGCCAGGATTGACGATAACCGTTTTTCCACGACGGTTCATAGGGCTGTGTGTGATCAACGAACGAAAATTATTTGAACGATAGATGAAATTTTAAAATGAAACCCGTGTTTGGGTATGTTGCGACTCTTCACTCCAACCGTGGAGACTGAAGCCATGACGGCGCTCGCGATCCGATGGTCACGCCGGAATCCGTGGGGGTTCCTGGGGATTTCCGCCGTGCTGTGGTGGAGCCTTTATCAATTGCTGGCTCCGGCTGCCGAAGCGCTGGTGGCGGCGTTGCCGGTGACGCCTGAAAGCCGGTTGAGCCACGCGTTGCAATTCTTCTTCTACGACACACCCAAGGTATTGTTGCTGCTGGCTGGTGTCGTGTTCGTAATGGGCATGGTCAACAGTTACTTCACCCCGGAGCGCACCCGCGCCTTGCTGGCGGGGCGACACGAAGGGGTCGCCAATGTCCTGGCGGCCAGTCTGGGGGTGGTCACGCCGTTTTGTTCCTGCTCGGCGGTGCCTCTGTTTATCGGATTCGTCCAGGCAGGTGTCCCTTTGGGCGTGACTTTTTCCTTTCTGATCGCCGCACCGATGGTCAACGAAGTGGCGTTGACGCTGTTGTTTGGTCTGTTCGGCTGGAAAATCGCGGTGCTGTATCTGGGTTTGGGTTTGACGGTAGCCGTCGCTGCCGGTTGGCTGATCGGCCGGCTGCGCCTGGAGCCTTATTTGGAAGACTGGGTGCGCGAACTACCCAAAGCTTCAGCCGATTTCACGGCGGAAGCCCTGACGCTGGGCGATCGCATCGAGTTGGGCTTACAAGGCGTGCGCGAGATCGTGGGCAAGGTATGGCCCTATATTCTCGTCGGCATCGCGGTGGGAGCGGGGATTCACGGCTATGTGCCGCAGGATGCGATGGCGTCGCTGATGGGTAGGGACGCCTGGTGGGCGGTACCGCTGGCGGTCGTCATCGGCGTTCCGCTGTACACCAACGCCGCCGGTGTCATTCCCATCGTTCAAGCATTGCTGGCCAAGGGTGCGGCGCTCGGCACGGTGCTGGCGTTTATGATGAGCGTCATCGCGCTCTCGCTCCCGGAAATGATCATCCTGCGCAAGGTGCTCAAGCTCCGGTTGATCGCCACCTTCGCCGGCATCGTGGCCGTCGGCATCCTGCTGGTCGGTTATGTGTTCAACGCCGTTTTGTAACGGCTTCAATCGGATTTCTCCAGGAGCCATCAACATGCAAGAAATCAAGGTATTGGGAACAGGCTGTGCCAATTGCAAAAACACCGTCGCCCTGATCGAGCAAGTCGCCCAGGCCAAGGGCGTGGCGGTTGCCGTGCAAAAGGTGGAAGACCCGCGCGATATCGCCGGCTACGGGGTGCTGCGTACGCCCGGCGTGGTCATCGATGGTCAGGTTGTCCATGCCGGCGGCGTGCCCGGCCGCGAGAAAGTCGAACAATGGTTCGCCGGATAAGCCGGCTACCCTCATGCCAAGCGGGTAACGGCGGATTTCGATGCGGCGTCGCCCGCGCCGTTCATGATCATTAAGGATTCACTATGACGACGCATATCTTGATCCTCTGCACCCATAACTCCGCCCGCAGCGTGCTGGCCGAGGGGATGCTCAACCATCTTGCCGCCCGGCTGGGTCGTGATGTCAAAGCTTACAGCGCCGGTAGCGCGCCGAGCGGACGGATCAACCCGTTCGCCCTGGAAGCGCTCGCGGCTGCCGGTGTCGAATGCGGCAGTTTCCGCAGCAAGTCGTGGGATGAGTTCACCCGAGCAGAGGGCCCACCCTTGGCGGCCGTCATCACGGTCTGCGACAGCGCGGCGGCTGAGACCTGTCCGATCTTCCACGGCGGGCATGGGCAACCGGTGAAGGTGCATTGGGGGTATCCGGACCCTTCCAACGCCGACGGTGGCGATGAGGGCAAGCGTCGAGCCTTCGAACTGACCCGCCAAGCGCTCGGTTATCGCTTGTTGCAGTTGCTCGCCCTGCCTCTGGAGACGATGGACCAAAGCCAGTTGCAAGCTGCGCTGACTGCCATCGCCCGTCGCTGACGGAGTTCGCTCATGACGACCGACACGCTCGTCGCCCGCTCGATGCCCGCTCCCATGACCTTTTTCGAGCGCTACCTGACCCTGTGGGTTTTGCTATGCATCGTGGCTGGCATCTTGTTGGGTCAGTGGCTACCCCGCGTTTTTCAGGCCATCGGGCATTGGGAAATCGCCCGCGTCAACCTGCCGGTGGGTTTACTGATCTGGGTGATGATCATTCCGATGCTGGTCAAGGTGGACTTCGGCGCGCTCCATGAAGTGCGCCAACACGTCAAAGGCATCGGCGTGACGCTGTTTGTGAACTGGCTGGTCAAGCCATTTTCGATGGCCTTGCTCGGTTGGCTGTTCATCCGGCAGCTGTTCGCGCCGCTGTTGCCCGCCGAACAGATCGACAGCTACATCGCCGGATTGATCCTGCTGGCCGCCGCGCCCTGTACGGCGATGGTGTTCGTCTGGAGCCGGCTGACCCATGGCGATCCCTTGTTCACGCTATCGCAGGTGGCTTTGAACGACACCATCATGGTGTTCGCTTTCGCACCGCTGGTCGGTTTTCTGCTGGGTCTGTCGGCCATCACGGTGCCGTGGGATACGTTGGTGACATCGGTGGCGCTTTATATCGTGATTCCGGTGATTCTGGCGCAACTCTGGCGTCGGTCGCTCCTGGCCAAGGGGCAGGACTGTCTTCGACGCGATCATGGCAGCGGCCGGGTCCTGGTCGATCGCGGCACTGCTGGCGACGTTGGTGCTGATCTTTGCCTTTCAGGGCGAGGCGATCATTCAACAGCCCCTCATTATCGCTTTGCTGGCCGTGCCAATCCTGATTCAGGTCTTTTTCAATGCCGCGCTGGCTTACGGACTGAATCGGTGGGTCGGCGAGAAACACAATGTGGCCTGTCCGTCGGCCCTGATCGGAGCCTCCAATTTCTTCGAATTGGCCGTGGCCGCTGCCATCAGCTTGTTCGGCTTTCAATCGGGTGCGACGCTCGCCACGGTGGTCGGGGTGCTGATCGAGGTGCCCGTGATGCTGGTGGTCGTCGCACTGGTCAATGCTTCAAAGGAATGGTACGAAAAATCGATACCGCTCTCTCTCGCAAACGTGACGAAAAATCCACGGCCCGCGTTCGAGGTTCAAGCTCGTTGCAACAGTCCCAGCAGTTCTTCTGCCGAAATCTTGCCGGTGGCGCCGGTACCTTCCAATAGCCGCTCCGCCAAATCCCGTTTGTGATGGTGCAGGGCGACGATCTTGTCCTCGATGGTGCCTTTCGCCACCAGCCGATAGAGGGTGACCGGCCGCTGCTGGCCGATCCGATGAGCGCGATCCGCCGCCTGATCTTCCACCGCCGGGTTCCACCAGGGGTCCATATGGATCACGTAGTCGGCGGCGGTGAGGTTCAATCCCAATCCGCCAGCTTTTAGACTGATCAGGAACACGTCACCGTGCCCGGCCTGAAAGGCGTCCACCCGTTGTTTGCGCTCCGGCCCCGGCGTGCTGCCATCCAGATATTGGTAAACGATGCCTTTCCGCTCCAGCGTGGCGCGGAGAATGGCGAGATGGTCGACGAATTGGCTGAACACGAGCGCCTTGTGCCGGTTTTCCAGCAGTTCGTCTAGGATGTCCTCGAATGCCGCCAGTTTGGCGCCGCCCAGATCCGTGTCCGGCAGCACCAGGCTGGGATGGCAACAGGCCCGGCGCAGTTTCATGATCTCAGCCAGGATTTGCAGCGGTTTTTGATGGTCGTCTCCCTCCTGTTTGGCCAGTCGGGCCAACGCCTGTTGCCGCAAGGCTTCGTACAGCGCCATTTCCTCCGCGCCCAGCTCCACTCGTCGCAGTATCTCGGTGCGCGGCGGTAGCGCTTCCAGCACTTCGGATTTCAGCCGACGCAGGATGAAGGGCTGGATCAATTTCTTGAGCCGGTGCCGCGCCCGCGCGTCCTGGTCCCGCTCGATAGGAGTTGTGAAGCGCTGGTTAAAATCCTCCAAGGAGCCGAGCAAGCCTGGATTGATGAAGCGGAACAAATTCCACAACTCGCCCAAGTGGTTCTCAATGGGCGTACCGGTTAGCAGCATCTTGAAGTCGCCGCGTAGAGAAAGGGCGGCCTGAGAGCGTTTGGTGCCCGGATTCTTGATGGCTTGAGCCTCGTCAAGCACGATGGTCCGCCACTGGATTTTTGCCAGTCGTTCCACTTCCTGTTGCAGCAGGCCGTAGCTGCACACCAACAGATCGAATGTACCCAGTCGCGCCAAGGTTTGTTCGCGGTCGCCGCCACCGAAGACGCTGGCGTTCAGGGTAGGCGCGAAGCGACGGATTTCGTCCAGCCAGTTCAGGCAGACCGAGGTCGGCGCGACCACCAGCGTGGGACCGTCCGGTGCCCGGCCCAAGATCAGCGCCAGGGCTTCCACGGTCTTGCCGAGACCCATATCGTCGGCCAGGCAGGCGCCGACGCCCCAGTGGGCCAGTCGGGTCAGCCATTGAAACCCTTCCGCTTGATAGTCCCGCAGCTCGGCCTGCAAGGTGGAAGGCACCGCCGCTTGCAGGGTTTCCGCCTCGTGCAGCCGTCGCAGATGCGTCTGCCAGTCCGCATCGCCTTTGACCGTCCGCGCTTCTGCCACGAACGTTTCCAAGGCCAGCGCGGCCAGCGGATGTAGGCGCACTCCCTTGCCGGTCGGTTCACCCAGGCCGTTGATCTCCTCCAGCCGTTGGCGAAACTCTCGGGTCAGGGCTAGAAATCGGCCTTCGCCCAGTGGCACGAACCGGCCTGGTGCTTGCTCGATCAGTGCCAGCAGCTGCCGCAAATTCAAAACCTGATCTTCTGCCAGGGGCAATTCACCACCGAACTCGAACCAGTCCCGCTGTCGCTTGATGTTCAGGCGCAATTGGTCGAGTGAGGCTTGCTGACCGATCTTGAAGCGTTCGCCTTCCGGCCATTCCACCACGGCTTGATCGCTCAGCGCCTGCAACTCTAGCAGCAATTCCAGACAGGTTTCCGGATCGGCTAGCAGCCATTCCCCGCTGACCGTCAGTTGGCGGGACAGCGTGGGCACCGCCTTAATCACCTGCGTCGCTTGTCGCTGCTCCAGTTTCAGATCACGCCGGGTTTGCAGGCGCCGGCCGTCGATTTCGGCGATCACCCGCTCGCCGCCCGCACCCGGCCGGTAGTAAGAACCTCCGGTCGCGAACGGTTTGACCAGCAGCTCGACTTTCAATCCGGCGCCGAACGGTAGCAGATGAATATAAGGTTTCGATTCGGCGGCGATTTCTTCCAGATTTCCTACGCCCGCGCCGACACTGGATTGCACGGTGACCCAGCTCGACAAACCGGCCACGGTTTCCAGGATCTGCGTCTCGGCCGTTGCGGGGACCAGCAAGCCTTCACCGAGAATCGACAAGATCCGCTGGTGTGCTTCGCCGAACACGATCACCTTCAGTCGGGTCGGCGTTTCCTTGATCACTTTCAAGGTTTCGCCTGCCAGGGCCTTGGGAGAGAGCTCCAGCCGCCACTGCGAACCGTGCGGGATGATCAGCAGTTCGGGCTCACCCCGAACGAGTTCCACGCGCACGTCCGGCGCGTGCTCCCAAAACAGCAGGGGATGGCCGACTAGCAGCGGCAGTGCCTTCTGAGGATCGATATCATAATTGGTCGGGCCGTAATAGCCGGAATGGCTAGGGCGTACGCCGGCGCAGGCCGCGACATCCTGAGATGTGAGAAAATCGAGCCGTTCGGCACGAGAATACAAACGCTTCAGGGCAATGGGTCGGCCGCGAGTCCAAAAGCCCCGCGCATCGCGTTTTTGCTCGCGGGGAATCAGCGTGCAATAACCGCTCTCGTGCCAACGCAGCCACCAAACTAACCGGGTCTGCACCGCTGCGGCCGGCGGTTCCCGACTGGTTTGGCTTAGATCGAGCAGGGCGCTCAACGCGTGCTCCCAGTGCGCTTTGCGACGAAACAACTGAACGAGGCCGCGCCCACCGTTACGCTGCATTGCGGGCGAGTCTCTCAAACCCTCTCGATGGTGGTGCAGGTGTTCCAGCAGGTCGGTCAATTCAACTTCGATCCAGCGATAGCCGGACTCGCTCGCCAGGCTCAGCAGGATTTCGACAGGCTCGCGTAGGGTCTGAGGTTCGGCAGCGTTCAGCCAGAACAGTGCCAGCAGTTGAAAAAAACGGTCACCGGCGGGGCGTTGGATCGAGACAGCTAACGGAGTGGGTTCCTTGCGCGATCCCTGTTGGATTTCGATCACTTCCAGCAGGCTCAGGTAGACGAGAGCGAAAGGGTAGCGCGCGTTTTTGTCGAGCGTGGGAGCGATCGCCTCTGCTGCCTGGCGCAGGCGAGCGGCCGTGCCACTGGCTAGCAGCGCCAGAATGAAGAACACTCCGGCCAGATGGTTGAAAAAAATCTTGCGCTTGCGGGTGCGTTGCCGCAGCAATTTCAGTGCGATTTCGTAGTGCTGGATGGCTGCTTCGTCAGCGCCTTCCAAAAATGCCAGCCAGCCGCGCAAGGCTCGGTCATAGTCGGTATCGTGTTCGCCGAGATATTGTCGAGCCCGCGCCGAATCCCCACAGAGCAGCGAGTGCTCGGCTAAATGGTAACGTGCGATTTCGGCGCAGCGGTTCTCGGCGACCAGCGTTTCTGCCAACGCCAGCGCCTCGGTGGTGGGTTCGAAATCGCGCAGGCCCGCTGTGAAAATGGTGGCCAGCGCCTCGCTCAGCAACTCGTCGGGCAGCGCTCGCAATCCATCGGCGCTGAAAGGATTGTTAAAGATGAGCAACCATGGCGGATAGCGGTGATATTCGCCAGGGAATTGTCGAACGCAAATCTCCAGAATGTGCTGCGCCCGCTGGGTATCGCGGCGGTGGAAAGCGATGCGCAATTCACGCAGACATTGCCGATAGGTATAGAAATAGGGATAGTCACTGTCCCAGCCGGGAACTTTGATGGCGTGTTGCACGGCCGTGGCCAGAGCTTCGAAATGACCGTCCTGGATCGCTTGGCGCGTGGCTTCCTCTACCACCAGGGGATGACAGCGGAACTGATTGTTTGACTTGACGACGAGCTTGACAGTCGACAGCCGGTTGAGCAGGGCGGTCAGCCCCGGTATCGTGAAACCCTTGAGGTCGAATGGCGGCAGGCAGCAGTGCCGTGTGCAATCCAGCAGCGGGTTTTTGGTGACGCCGTCATAGATGATGGAGAGCAGCTGTAGGATTACTTGTTCCGGGGGTGCCAGTTTTTCGTAAGCGTCGATTAGTTGTTGACGATCATCACGAACGGCCATCGAAGAGGAGTGCTCCATGTCGAATTATTGGGAATTTATATCATCATCTCGGACAATTAACTATAAAGTAAACTACAGCCAAACCTAAAACAACCTTAACGGAACCTGATCACCAACCTCGTTCGGATATCCGAACAGAGATCCTTACGCACCGTTCGGATACCCGAACAATCCACCCTAATAGTCCCAATAAAAACATCAAAAATCAAATTGTTATTAGAAGTCCTCACTTCGCGCTTGACGGCATGGAGTCTGCAATCGCAAGCAGGCCAACCAACCAAAGCGAGGAGAACGAAAAAATGAGCAGTAACAAATCCAAAAATCTATATCTGCAAGTCCTGGCCGCCATCGCCATCGGCGTGCTACTAGGGCACTTCTTCCCCGACATCGGCACAACCATGAAACCGCTCGGAGACGGGTTCATCAAACTGATCAAAATGATCATCGCCCCCATCATCTTCTGCACCGTGGTTGTCGGAATCGCCGGTATGGAAGACATGAAAAAAGTTGGAAAAACGGGGGCCTACGCATTGCTGTATTTCGAGGTGGTCAGCACGGTCGCCTTGGTCGTCGGATTGATCATTATCAACGTCATCCAGCCTGGCGCGAGCATGCACGTTGATCCCCATTCCCTCGACACCAACTCGATTAGCAGCTATGTCGGTCCTGGCAAGATGCAGACCACCGTGGAATTCCTGCTCAACATCATCCCCACCAGTGTCGTCGATGCGTTCGCCAAGGGCGACATGCTGCAAGTTCTGTTGTTCTCGATGCTATTCGGATTCGCGTTGCACAGCTTCGGTGGCCGCGGCACGCTGGTTTTCGATTTCATCGAAAAATTCTCTCACGTCCTGTTCAATATCGTCGGCATCATTATGAAAGTCGCCCCACTGGGCGCCTTTGGGGCGATGGCCTTCACGATCGGTAAATATGGCGTCGGCTCGCTTGCCTCCCTAGGCAAGCTGATGGGGACCTTCTATCTGACCTGCCTTGTGTTCATCTTTGTAATATTGGGTACCATCGCCAAGCTACACGGCTTCAATATCTGGAAATTCATCAAATACATCAAGGAAGAATTATTCATTGTCCTCGGTACGTCCTCCTCCGAGGCAGCCCTACCACGCATGATGATGAAACTGGAGAATCTGGGCGCCACAAAGTCCGTCGTTGGGCTGGTGATTCCCACCGGCTATTCCTTCAATCTGGATGGTACTTCGATTTATCTGACGATGGCCGCGATGTTCATCGCTCAGGCAACCGACACCCCAATGACCCTGATGCAGCAGATTACCCTGCTCGCAGTACTCCTGCTCACCTCCAAAGGGGCGGCGGGCGTCACCGGCAGCGGATTCATCGTGCTTGCGGCTACCCTATCGGCGGTCGGAAACGTACCGGTGGCAGGGCTGGCACTGATTCTGGGCATCGACCGCTTCATGTCCGAGGCGCGGGCACTGACCAACCTGGTTGGCAATGGGGTTGCCACCCTCGTGGTTGCAAAATGGTGCGGGGAACTCGACACACAACAATTGCGGCAGGGTCTAGAACACGAAACTGAGAGTGAGGCCAACACGCCGGAATCGATTCTTGACCAGAAAACAACGCAGATGCTCGCTTCCTGAGCGGATAGTGTTGTTCCCGTAAGCGAACTAGCGAACTGAAGTTGCGAAGTGCCTAACACCGGCCGAGACGAGGTCGAATACAGGTACTTCGCTTTTTTCAAGAAACCCGATACGACAGCGCCTGTGATGGAGGTGCCATTATGGTACTGCTACATTTACTAAATCGCTTTCATCACCCCGAATTTTGGCAACCACCTATGACAAGCGCGCTATGTTGAACTCCCCAGGAATCCGAGCGGCCTTCGTCGGCGCAGGAGGATTGGTCGTGATCTCGCTCGCTGCTTGGCTGGCCTATCGCTGGAGCGAATTTCATGACTTGGCGGAGTTGCAGTCACGAGCCAGCCACCGGCTTGAACTGTACGCAAACGGCTTGAAAAGCGAACTCGACCGTTTCCTGTATATTCCCGGTATCGTCGAACTAGAACGGGACATTCTTGCCATCCTGGAAACACCGTCCGACCCAACGCGGCGTCAAAACGCAAACGTTTACCTGGAGCGATTGAACGAGCGCACCCGCGCGGGGGTGATCTACCTCCTCGATCACTCCGGCAGGGTCTTGGCATCGAGCAACTGGCACCAGCCGGATAGTTTTGTCGGCATGGATTTTTCCTACCGACCGTATTTTCAGACCGCCTTGCGTGGCGAGCACGGCCATTTTTTCGGTGTCGGCACTACCAGCGGATTGCCCGGTTACTATGCTTCTCATCCCGTCCGGCGCGAGGGACAGATCGTCGGCGTCGCAGTGGTCAAATTCAGCCTGGACGCTCTCGAACGATCCTGGTCCGGTGACGAAGGGCGGGTGCTGTTGGTGGACGGCAACGGCGTGGTCATCCAAAGCTCGGATCAAGCCTGGAAGTTCACAACCTTACGCCCGCTTCGTCCATCGGCTCAGGACGAACTGGCGCGTACCCGGCAATATGACAAAAAAGTATTGCGACCCCTCGACATGGTGGTCATCGACGATTTGGGCAATCGGTTACAGATCGTCTCCTTCCAAACTGAACACTTGGAAGCGGGTTTATTTAACGATGTCGGGCGGGAATTTTTCGCGCAATCGTGGCGGGTGGCCGACTCCGATTGGGAACTCATGGTGCTTTCCGAATTCGACACGGTGCGCGCAACCGCTATCAATCACGGCGCACTTGCCACAACCACCGCCGCCTTTGGCTGGATGTTGTTGCTGTTTCTCAACGAACGGCACCGGAACGTGAAAATCAGCCTCGCCGCCAAGGCGGCGCTAGAGCGGGCCTACGGCGAACTGGAGCAACGAGTTCAGGAACGCACTGCCGATTTAACCACTGCCAACGCTCGCTTGCAGGCAGAAATCGAGGAACGGGAGCGCACCGAACGCAATCTACGGACTACCGAAAATGAGTTGGTCCAGGCTGGCAAGCTGGCAGTGCTGGGACAACTCGCCACAGGTATCACCCACGAACTCAACCAGCCGCTGGCGGCACTGCGCACACTCGCGGACAACACGATCAAATTTCTACAACGCGGCGATCTGGAAACGGCACGATCCAATCTGGCGACCATCGGCCAATTGGTGGAACGCATGGGACACATCACCGGACAGCTCAAAGTCTTTGCCCGCAAGTCGCCTCCACGGCCGCAGCCGGTCGAAGTCCATACCTCAGTCCGGAATGCGTTACTGTTGCTGGATTCGCGGGTCCGTAAGGAGGGAGTCCGCGTTGAAGTTGCGGAATCGGAGCAATCCCTGGTGGCTCGCTGCGATCCGATCCGCCTTGAACAGGTGTTGATCAATCTGATCGGCAATGCCTTGGACGCCATGAAAGGCGCAGCGGTCAAGCATCTCTGGATTCGCTGCACGGCCGAACACGACCACATTGTCATCCACATCCGCGACAGCGGGTCAGGATTGGACGAAGAAATCCAACAACACTTGTTCGAACCGTTTTTTACCACCAAGGAACCCGGTGTCGGCCTCGGCTTGGGGCTGGCGATCTCGGCTGGAATCACGCGCGAGTTTGGCGGCGTGCTGCACGGTAGCAACCATCCCGAGGGCGGCGCGGTTTTTGCGATCGAGCTGCCGACTGCCCAGGAGGTCGCTTCAGCGTGAACGTTCCTCTCAAGGTACTGATCGTCGAGGACGATCCGGTCATTCGGTTGGGTTGCGAACAGGCATTGTCTCTGGAAGACATTCCCGCCGAAGCCATCGAATCAGCCGAGCGAGCGCTGGAATTGGTCGGGCTGGATTTCCCCGGCATAGTGGTGACCGATGTGCGATTGCCTGGCATGGATGGCTTGGAACTACAGCGCCGTCTCCACGTCCTGGACGGTAGCCTGCCGGTCGTCGTGATGACCGGCCACGGTGATGTATCGATGGCGGTAGCCGCCATGCGCGACGGGGCCTACGATTTCATCGAGAAGCCGTTTTCGTCGGAGCGTCTGCTCGAAACGGTGCGCCGCGCGCTGGAAAAGCGGCAGCTGTCCCTGGAAGTCTTGGGATTGCGGCGCCGATTGGAAAATCGCCAGGGTATCGAAAGCGATATTATCGGCCACTCGCCCGCCATCGAACATGTGCGCCAGTTGATTCTCGACGTTGCTGATACACCCGCCGATGTGCTCGTGATCGGCGAGACCGGAACCGGCAAGGAGAGAGTGGCCCGTTGCCTGCACGACTATGGCAGTCGTCACGAACACAATTTCGTGGCCGTCAACTGTGGCGGTCTGCCGGAAAATCTGTTCGAAAGCGAGATGTTCGGCCATGAGGCTGGCGCTTTTACCGGCGCGGCCAAGCGACGGATTGGCAAAATTGAGCATGCCAACGGCGGCACGCTGTTTCTCGATGAAATCGAAACCATGCCGCTGGGTTTGCAGATCAAGCTGCTGCGGGTAGTGCAGGAGCGACAGGTGGAGCGGCTCGGTTCCAACCGGCCGATTCCGGTCGATGTACGGGTCGTTGCCGCCACCAAGGACGATCTGCAAGCGTTGTCCCGGCAAGGGAGGTTTCGCGCGGATCTGTATTTCCGGCTTGATGTCGTCACGTTGGAATTGCCGCCCCTGCGCGAGCGCCGGGAAGACATTCCCTTGTTATTCGAACATTTTGTGTTGGAGGCCGCCGCGCGTTATCGGCGCGATCCCCCCGAATTGACACCGGCACTGGTGCGGGAGCTGTTGGCGCACCCTTGGCCGGGCAACGTCCGCGAGTTGCGCAACACGGCGGATCGCTACGTGTTGGGCTTGCGCGCCAAGCCGCTGAGTGGCCGGCCCACCCTTGAGGAGCGTTCACTACCGCTCCCCCAACTGATCGAGCAATTCGAGCGATCGATCATCGCTGACGCTTTGCGCCAGCACGGCGGACACCTGACCCGCGCTGCTGAGGCGTTGGGGATCGCCAAAACCACACTGCACGACAAAATTCGGCGCTACGGGCTCGCCACTGACGCCCCGTATCTCCCCTGACCCTGCTCCACGCTGAAAAGGGCGGCGGGCGAGACTGCCAAGGGTTCCCGCCACCGGTTATCATGTACAGATGCCCGTCCACTCCCTGATCTGCCACCCGTCCACACCGAGCAAAGTCGTGCGTCGGGTCGCGGTGCGGGTGCGTCGAACGTGTGGGCAACTGGCCCTCGTTTACTGGATCGAGGGCGATTTGAACAGCGTGCGCTGGCCATCGCCACGCTCGTCGCGCCGCACTGACCAACTTTGGCAACATACCTGCTGCGAGCTATTTCTACGCGAGCGCGGGCAGACTGACTATTACGAGTTCAATTTTTCGCCATCCACGGAATGGGCTATTTATCGCTTCTCCGCGTATCGGAAGAACATGGCGGTGGTCGAAGATGCCAAGCAATCACGGATCGCGCCACGCGTCCGAACGGATCGGTTCGAACTGGCTACCCTCATTGATCTCAAATCGCTATCGCCGCGTCTGGCGATCACCGATTTACACTTGGCCGTATCCGTTGTCGTCGAACAGACTGACGGGCAATGCTCGTACTGGGCGCTCCGGCACCCATCGGGCCGGCCCGATTTTCATCACCCGGATAGCTTCGCGCTGATGCTCGACCGGACCGTTCCAGTTTCGACGGCGCGACAGCAGGATCCAATCGATAACCGAGTAGGATGAACCTCATGCAACCCGTACTAAAATCCGCCAAGCTGGGTAATGTTTGCTATGACATTCGTGGACCAGTGTTGGCACGCGCCAAACAGATGGAAGATGAAGGACAGCGGATCACCAAACTTAACATCGGTAATCCGGCACCGTTCGGATTTCTGGCACCGGACGAGATTGTGCAGGACGTGATCCACAACCTGCCGGATGCCTCGGGTTACTGCGACTCGAAAGGTCTGTTTGCAGCGCGCAAGGCGATCATGCACTACACCCAGCAAAAATACGTTCACGGGGTACAGGTCGAAGACATCTACATCGGCAACGGTGTATCCGAGTTGATCGTGATGACCTTGCAGGCGTTGCTAAACAACGGCGACGAGGTACTGATTCCAGCTCCGGACTACCCGTTGTGGACGGCTGCGGTGAGCCTGTCGGGCGGCACGCCGCGCCACTACTTGTGCGACGAGCAATCGGACTGGCTGCCGGATCTGGATGACGTGCGCGGCAAGATCACGCCGAACACCCGCGCCATCGTTGTAATCAATCCGAACAATCCGACCGGCGCGCTGTATCCAGTAGAGGTGTTGCGAGGGATCCTGGAAATCGCCCGCCAGCACCAGCTTATCGTTTACGCTGACGAGATCTACGATAAGGTACTCTATGACGATGCCGAGCATACTTCGATCGCATCCTTGGCGGAGGATGTGCTGTGCCTGACGTTCAATGGGCTGTCGAAAAACTATCGGGCGTGCGGCTATCGCGCCGGTTGGGTTGCGGTGTCAGGCGAGAAGAGCCACGCGCAGGATTATATCGAGGGTCTCACCATTCTTGCCTCGATGCGGCTGTGCGCCAACGTACCGGCACAGTACGCGATCCAAACGGCACTCGGCGGTTATCAGAGTATCGACGATCTGGTGTTGCCCACTGGCCGTCTGGGCAAGCAGCGCGATTTGGCTTTCGAGTTGCTGACGGCGATTCCGGGCGTCAGTTGTGTCAAGCCGCGAGCGGCACTGTATCTCTTTCCCCGACTCGATCCGAAGTGTTATCCCATCGCCGACGACCAGCAATTCGTACTCGACTTTCTGTTGGAGGAAAAGGTGTTGCTGGTACAGGGCACCGGATTCAACTGGCCGCATCCCGACCATTTGCGGATCGTGTTTCTGCCCCATGAAGACGATTTGAACGACGCGATCGGGCGGTTTGCCCATTTTCTGGAACGCTATCGCAAGCGCCATAGCTTGTGATGGATAGATCGGCATGCTGGTTTTCCCCGCTTACGGGCGGGGAGTGATGCGATGTCCGTATGATCGTTTTCAAGGAATGGATTGGCTGAGCAGCGCCGTTTACTCATGGCACCGAATTTCAGCTAGGGTGTTGCCTGCTGAGTCAGGATTTGATTTCGCACATTCCTGTTGAACTTTTTCAAGCATCCATTTCCACACTCGGCCAGCCTGATAGTGGTCGGCCTCGGGAGTAATAGTGGTCGGACCATCTGGCCACCCTTCATCGATGGTTTGTCTGTTTCAAAGTTCTGCTTTACACGCGGAAGTGAATGCATTGCAAAGCGACCTCTGGGATCGTATCTGGACACAGGTTGGAAATCGGAAATCAGGTCATCCAAGAATGGTCATAACATTGGCAATCAATCGTAGTTCCTGTTGCGGTTGTACCCAGTGGTTAATGGAGGCGCTTGCCAGATTACGAACTCTTGGTGGGCTGCAAGGTGATCGATTTATTGTCGCCGCCAGGGGTGTATACGAAGATGAGGCAATGGATACTCGTACCACCATTCAAGATTTACGCTTGCTGTTTAACGCGGGTTGGGAACAGCAAGTACTGTATACACCGCGACCAGGGACTGCACAGAATCCGACGGTGGCCGGATTACCGCCATATGGCCGACAGCTCTATCAAGCATTGCAACGATGTGGCTTTTCCAGTCCTGACCCTGTAGTGTTGTAATGGTATAACCCCTCGAATTTAAGGAGAGAAGCATCATGAGTTGGTCCATTGATTTTCACGTCGACGAGGAGCGAAAGGTCGCGGTCGAGGTGGACTGGCAGGGGCCAGCCGATTATCGGCTCCGCCGACTGGACGGCGAAACGAAGTCTTTGGGCACTTGTAGCACCCCCGAGGCGCTGTTTGAAGCTCTGCTGGACACCGAGTGGGCACCTGAGCTGGAGGGCGCTCGGGCTGAGCCGGTACCGACCTGAGCGGGGTGCTTCCCCTGATTGGCCTGTTGCATTACGCTAAACGGCCATGACCTCCGACTAGGATTTTCCGCATGAGCCATCCCATCAGCCGCTATCCCGTTCCCACGCTCGACGAATTGCCCGAAGATGTCCGCAACCGCATTCTGGCGGTACAGGAACAAACCGGGTTCGTTCCCAACATTTTCCTGGGTTTGGCTCACCGACCCGACGAATTTCGGGCTTTTCTCGCCTACCACGATGCGCTCATGGAAAAAGAGAGCGGCTTGACCAAGGCGGAACGAGAGATGATTGTGGTGGCGACCTCGAACGCCAACCAGTGTCAGTATTGCGTAGTCGCGCACGGCGCTATCCTACGAGTTCGCGCCAAGAATCCCTTGATTGCCGATCAAGTGGCGGTTAACTATCGCAAGGCTGACCTGACGCCACGACAAAGAGCCATGCTCGACTTCGCGATGAAGGTTTCGCGAGAGGCTTATGTAGTGAGCGACACTGATTCCGAGACGTTGCGTGCCCACGGTTTCACCGATGCCGATATTTGGGATATCGGTGCTATCGCCGCGTTTTTCGCCATGTCGAACCGATTGGCGAACATGATGAGCCTGCGTCCCAACGATGAGTTCTATCTGCTTGGCCGGGTACCCAAACAGAAATAGACCGCCTTTGTCTTGCGGTTCGCATGGAAACCGTTGATACGGTCGTTGTCGGCGCTGGAGTCGTCGGCTTGGCGATTGCTCGCGAACTGGCCCAAGCCGGTCGCGAGGTGCTGATCCTTGAGGCCCTGGAGCGTTTCGGCACCCAGACCTCGTCGCGCAACTCGGAAGTGATCCACGCCGGTCTCTACTATCCAACCGGTTCGCTCAAGGCCGAACTGTGCGTGCGAGGCAAGGCGTTGTTATATCGCTACTGTGCCGAACGCGGCATTGCCCATTGCCATATCGGCAAGGTTCTGGTGGCCTGTGACGAGTCGGAACTGCCTGCATTGGCACGTTACGCCGAGCGGTCGGCTGCCAACGGGGTGCCGCTTCGACCGCTGACCGCCGCCGATGTCCGCCAGCTGGAACCGGCGGTGCGCGCGGTTGCAGGACTGTATTCGGAATCGACCGGAATCCTCGATAGCCACAGCTTGATGTTGGCGCTGCTAGGCGATGCCGAGCGGGCGGGCGCGACGTTGGTCACGCATACGCCTGTGATGGGGGGATGGATCGGATCGGATGGAATCGTGCTTCGAACCGGTGGCGAGGAACCGTTCGAGCTGTGCTGCCGCTGGTTGATCAACGCGGCGGGCCTATATGCGCAAGACCTGACGCGATGCATCGAGGGATTTCCGGCTGAATGCGTACCGCCGACCTTTTATGCCAAGGGCCACTATTTCACGTTGAGCGGGCGGGCGCCGTTCCGGCATCTGGTTTATCCGATGCCCGACCATGCTGGCCTGGGGATTCACGTCACGCTTGATTTGGGTGGCCAATGCAAGTTTGGGCCGGATGTGACCGGCTGGCCAATGACGCCCGATTACACATTCCAGCCTGACCTAGAAGAGAAATTTTACCGAGCAATTCGCCGCTACTATCCAGACTTGCCAGATGGCGCGCTGCAACCGGGCTACACTGGCATCCGGCCCAAGGTGACCGGCCCGACTGAACCCGCCGGCGATTTCGTTATCCAGGGGCCGTCACTTCACGGAGTAGCGGGATTGGTGAACCTGTTCGGGATTGAGTCACCCGGCTTGACCGCCTCACTGGCCATCGCGCAACGAGTGGTAGAAGAGTTGAGGATGACTGCCGTGCCTTGAATCGTGCTGAGTTGTCGGTCGCGAGCTGAATCGATCACGTAAATCCAAATAGCGATATCCTGCGGAATCTTCCATCAGCGGGTTGCTGAACGAATCGGTTAATAGAGCTGGCTAGCCACGAACCTTGCCGCGAAATCTCGCGGTTACCCGCCGTACAATCCCCCGCTTTCATGACCGTAGTCAGTTTCAAGCCATCAGAATTCGGTGTCTTGACCACCGCAGCCAAATTTAATGAGAACTGGCGCATTAGTTGCTTAATCTCAATTGCAGGCAGTTCTCTATGAGCGGGAGTACGCTATGAACACTGAGTCCTTGAGCCGTTCCAGCGACCAATCTTCGTACCGGAAAGCGCGATCAGTCCGCTTGACCGCCAAGGTGTTGCGGCAGCAGAACCGGGTTTTTCGAGGTACCGGTGGCGTCAGCGCCGAAAATCGGTCGCAAGGATTCGCTCCCGCTTTTCTGGATACCTTGACCGGCATGGTGTATCGGGCATGTTTTGCCGACGGCCGTCCAGCGCCTATGCATTTACTGGAAGGTTTGCCACCCGCATTGGTAGTCGCGCGTGATGCCGGCGGTCGTGCGACTGCCATTCGCTCTTCAGTCATGGCTGGTTTCATGCGGGGCACTCAATTTTTCACCCGTGAACAGGCTGCTGCTTTGGTCATGAATTGATATCGACGATCCTATCGAGAAGAGCATTTAAAAGTGAGCCGGCTCAGGTTGGTCCGATCCCGGCAAGGCTAGACGCCTGGCGACTCAAATATCGCCAATGTTTCGAAAGAAGATGTCTATAAAAAGTGATGATTTTTGACTTCGAAATGGCGTGAGTATTGCCCAATTTTGGTGCGTAGCCAATCAGGATCGTTGTGGCGCCAACGCAGCATATCGATAAATTATTTATTATCAATATATTATTGAATTCTGGAAGGAGTATTTCTTAATTAAATAAATGGCATGATTAATGCTTAATTTAGATATAAACTATATTTTCGAGGGCCATCCCATGTTCAAGTCCAGTTCGCCAGAAATCCGACGCTTCAAGCGGCGCGGTGAAGCTTTCCCTATTTATTACTCGCCAGACATGGCGGTTCGGGCACATGACCATAATTACATCTTACGGTTGATTTCCGACCATATTGCACTGCTAGCGCCTGGCGAGTTTAGCTTATTGCCACAGTATAAAAGCCTGGATCCGCGATACGCTTGACTATCGACCCTATCCGTTTTTCCGTACCGGATGGTGGCGATAGTCATGCCGAGTCCATTGTCCGCCCGGGTGCGGAAGTTTGTCGCCTCGGTTTGAATTGAGGATCGGCAGTGTCATGCCCTCGTTTTCGCGGGCCTTCCAGCAAGCGGGCGAAATCGGGCGCGAATGGGTCTGGTGGTGGCGCAACACACTCACTTGGTCGCTACCGGCGATTCGCCGGTCCAGGTCCTTGACCGCGCTATCTCGGACCTTGCCGCCAGCAGCGCGCGCTGCTGCCGCCGAACTAGCAACCCGATTCGATCTCTCGCGCTGGACGAACGCTTGCGATGCTCAAGGGTTTCGGGAAAGCCTTTACGTGCTGGATTTGCTCGACCGCCACGCTGGTCCGCCGTGTTGTTCGCCGCCTTACCTCGATATCGGTTGCAAGAACGGCTGCTATCTACCGGGTTTGCAGGCATGGTCTAACGGTCCTTGGGATGGCGTGGAGTTAGACGCCCATCGCCGATATTGGACGCTGGTCACCCGGCGGGCCTGCGGTGAGTCCGTGGCTCGATGCCTGCCCGACTGTCGCTATGTCGCTGGAAACCTGCTGGAACTGAACGGATCCTATGGATTCATTTCCTGGTTTCTACCGTTTCTCCACGAAGCGCCGCTGCGAGCCTGGGGCTTGCCCGCTCGATTTCTGATGCCGCTCGCTCTCTTGGAACATGCTTGGGCATTGCTGGCACCCGGCGGCCGACTGTTTGTAGTCAATCAAGGCGAAGCGGAAGCCGATCGGCAAGCGCGGTTGTTTCAAAAAGCCGGCATCCGGGCGCAACCGCTGGGGCGAGTGGAAAGCCCGCTGTCGCCTTTCCAGCGTCCGCGTTTCGGTTGGCTGGCCGACAAGTCCTGAGCAATTGCACTCCACCTGACGCTTTTGCTTCAGAGCAGACGATTCAGGGCCTTACCCCATTCCTCGTGACGGATGCGGTAGGCGTTGTCCGCAGCGCTGACGTTGATCCGATCGAAACCGGTGTTCTGCTGCAATTGTTCGAGATACACATCGAACAGCGAAAGTTTTCTGTGCCGTTTCATGTCGCCGCTGACGCTTTGTTCCTTGGCGATGCGCGCTTCCAACGAGTTGGCGCCGGCCTCGTACCGCCGAATCACCTCGGGATATTCCTCGTTTTGGCAACGCTGGATCAATGCTTGATAGCTTTCCAGATACCGGTTGAGCGCCACCGGCGGCTCCATGCCGGTTTTGAGGACTAGCGCGGAAATCCTGGCCAGCTCGATCCCAGCGCCTTGCTGTTCGAGATAGCTATCGATCTCGTTCACGATAGAGAAAACGTTTGCGGTTTCGGCGAAAAGGTTACTGACAAACGCCTGATAGTCTTGAACGGTGGGCTGGTTCCCTTGCAGGAAGTCATAAGCCTCGCACTGTTCGCTGCGATAGGCAAAGCGCAAGCTGCAATGCATGAGATGGGCAGCTTGAGTGTCCTCGGTGTCGGCACGGTGGGTCTGGACTTGTGCCCTGCCAGCCTCGACCCTGATCCCTTCGAGCAAGGCCCGCCGGGTCGAATCCCCACTTTTGCGTAGGCCCTCACGGAGCCATTTCAGCAGTGTGAACCACTTGTAGAGGGTTTCCGTACGGCGGCTCAGCAAGTATTGAATGTCCGCCTCTAGGTAGCTCGAACCTTGTTGGCGCGCTGTTTCACGACGCTCCTCGAACCGAGAGCGTTCCCGAGCGGCAGCGGCTTCGCCTCGGGACCGGTAATAGGGATTTAGCGATTCGGTGTAATACGATCTGCCGTCGGTAACGCCTCCGGGGTGTTGGCTGGATCTGGCGAGCGTTCCAGCATCTATCGCGGGAGCGTTCCGTAGGGTTCCGATGGGTCCTCTGCTTCTGCTGCCAGCCATGACTGATACCTCATGCGCAACTTGATGAACAAAGGGTACTCCACCGAAAACCCAAGGTACAATTGAGGCGGAAACGATCGGTCGGGTTATGAGATTGCCGAAAACTCGAACCGGGTTGATCGTTTCTCGCCTTTTGGCAACAGGGCGAGCGGGGTGATTCATGCTCTGCTCGGTTATGCATGGCTTTCAAAATCTTGATGCGATTGCCTCGGAAATTAACTAATCATGCGCGTGCCCATCAGTCGCCTTTTTATCGGAGCTATCTTTGTCGTGTTCCTCGTGGTGGGTGTGTTGCCGATATTGGCACCGCGACCGCTAGCCGTGGATTTGCATAAGGTCGTTCGTGGGCCAATGGAAGTTACTGTGTCGGAAGAGGGTAAGACTCGCGTCAAGGAGCTCTACACGGTCTCCGCCGCCGTTTCCGGGCGAATGGAACGGGTCGAGCTGGATGCAGGGGATCCGGTGGTGGCCGGTAAAACGATTCTCACCCGGATTGAGGCCCCGCAAGCACGCTTCCACGATCTACGCGAGGAGACTGAAATGCGGGCACGGGTCACCTCGGCGGAGGCTCAGCGCGATCTTGCGGCGGCCGATCTGGAACGGGCCGAGGCCGAGGTTGCTTTCGCCCAGTCGGAACTTAAACGCAATCAGGAACTCGTGAATAAGGGAGCCGCCTCCAGCCGCACTCTGGAATCGGCTGAATTGGACGTGCGCGTCAAGCGGGCCGCACTGGCCGTGGCACGCAACAACTTGGGGGTCAAGAATGCTGAGCTGGCGGTGGCCAAGGCTGCTCTTATCGCGCCATCAGCCTCCGGTGAGAAGGCGGCGGCCATCGAGCCTGGCGGCGATAAGTCTGACCGCCCGCCAAAAGCCGATACCTCTCTCGCCGATCCTCCCGCCAGCTCCATCCTGGCGCCGATCAACGGGGTTCTGCTGCGCAAGCTCAGGGAGAGCGAAATCACCGTTGCCGCCAATGAACCGCTATTCGACTTGGGTGACCCGACCCAGCTTGAGGTACTGGTCGAGATGCGTTCCGAGGATGCAGCCAAGGTCTATCCGGATGCCCCCGCCTCGTTCGGAGGGTGGGGCGGCAATCAGATTCTGCACGGTGTCGTGCGTCGGGTGGAGCCTTATGGTTTTACCAAGATCTCGGCCTTGGGCATAGAAGAGCAGCGAGTGAACGTCATCCTCGACTTCACTGATCCTCCTTCCGCCTGGCGGCAGCTTGGCCACGGTTATCGGGTCGATGCCTCCATCCAGGTGTGGCAGGCGAATAATGTCCTTAAGCTGCCCATTGGCGCGATGTTCCGCAAACGCAATCAGTGGGCCGTATACGGTGTCGATACTGAAGGGGTCGTTCATCTCCAGCCGGTGGAAATTGGCCATATCAACAATCTGGAGGCCGAGGTAACGGCAGGATTGAACGACCACTCGGTCGTGATCCTGCATCCCAGCGATCGCATTGAAGAAGGTACCCGGGTCACTTCACTTGACCGCGAGGGGACCTAGCGCGGGTGCAAGTCCGGTTTGAATCTCTACGGGTCCATTCCCCGCAGCTCGCCGTGGGGTCGTTTATTGGCGACACACCCTAAATTGCGCTTGACAACAAGCTAGCCTCCATCCGTATCTGCTCGCTAGAAATTAACGCAACGGAGCTCTCGTACATCCTGTTCGCTTGCGCTCAAGATGCCTCTACACTACCGGCGAGAGGCATCGCACGCCGATCTCCCCAACCACACCCCAGCGCCACGACGCTTCCGTCGGGTTCGATCACTGAAGAGGAACCATCGTCTTATGGGTAAAGTAACAGCGGGTACTAAGATTCCTTGTCGAGTTTGCAGGACGCTCGATGTCGGGGACTTTTCCATCCTGCATCAACTCACCTGGTTCAATATGGCGATTCACAGCAATGCCGAATACGCCAAGGGAACCTGGTTCAAGGAGCGTTCCCTGGCCGGCCCGATTATTTTTGCCGTCGCCGACGGCCTGGTCCACCACGCCGACACCGTTGCTGAACTGTTGGCCCAAGACGGTTACGAAATCCATGCTTACGTCGGAGTAAACGACGTGAAAATCACTGCCCCGGTGTTATTTGGGGACACACTCCGGGCCGATGCCGAAGTGGTCGACCTGCGCGCCACCAAAAACCCGGAGCGGTTCTTGTTCGTCTACAGAAATAAAACCTATAACCAGCGCGATCAGCAGGTGATCGAATACCAAACGACCCTGCTGATCGCTCAAAAGGCCTAGAATCGTAGCCCGCTCGGCGCCCGGAGATTTGGTAACTTTTAGGTTTACCTATTATTTTTCACGACCCTATTCATGATCCAATCATTGCTTAAACGGAAAGACCCCCTCTTTTTCAGCGAATCACCGCCCGATTTGGCGGGTGGGCCGGCCATGGCCGAACCCGTCTTTTTCGATCCCGACCGCAAGCGCTGGCCACGCTTGCGGGCTGGGATGATGCTAGTCGCTTTGACGTTGACCTTGTTGCTGGGCGGGCTTTTTCTCAGCATATTGGCGCGACCGGTGCTGCCCACGCTGAATTTGCCAGGCGCCAGCTTCCTACCCCAAGGGGCTCACGCTATTCCAGCCGTTCCGGCGCTGTCGCCCGAGCGCGCGATGACGCACCGTGAGCGCGCACTCGCCAAAGCCAAAACCAAGCTGACTCAAGAGCGGGAGCGCGATCTACGGCAATTGTTGGCCCAAAGCCATGCGGTAAATCCTGTTGGGAACAAACGGCAGCTCGCTGTCGGATTTTTCGTCAACTGGGATGATTCAAGTACAAGTTCGCTCAAGCAAAATCTCGACAGCCTGGACATGGTGATCGCCGAATGGTTGCATCTTGCGGGTGAGGACGGATCGCTGCGCGAAGACGACCCCATCCGTCAATCCCAGACCACTAACTATATCCGTACCCGCCGTCCCGGCCTACCGATCGTGGCGCTGGTCAATAACTGGAACGGCCACGAGTGGGAAGGCGCCAAGCTAGGGCGGATGCTGGCAAATCCGACGGCTCGGGCCCGAGCCATCGAACAGATGGTCGCTTATGTGGAGCGCCATGATTTTGCCGGGATCAGTGTCGATTTCGAGGAAATCGCGGCCAAGGCCCAACCCGATTTCCAGCTCTTCATGGCCGAACTGTACGCTGCATTGCATCCCAAAAATCGGTCGCTTTCGGTGAACGTACCGGTCAGCGATCCGACTTTCGATTATCGCAAGCTGGCTAACAATGCCGATTATCTAATCCTGATGGCCTACGATGAACACTGGTCGTCTGGAGCGCCTGGCCCGATTGCGAGCCTGCCCTGGTTCGCCAAGGTACTGCGCCAGCGCCAACACGATGTACCGGCCGATAAAATGATCGTTGCCATCGGCAATTACGCCTACGATTGGGAAAAAGGCCATCCGGCCGAGGAACGAACCTTCGAGGAAGCGGTGCTGACCGCCAAGGAATCAGAGGGCGATATCCGTCTCGATCCGGTTTCCCTCAACCCTACGTTCGATTACGCCGCCGACGATGATCGTATCCACCATGTGTGGATGCTGGATGCCGTGACCGCGTTCAATCAGTTGGCGGTGATTCGCCCGATCAATCCGCGCGGCGTGGCACTCTGGCGCTTGGGCAGCGAAGATCCGGCACTGTGGCAGGTATTTGGCCAGGATGGCCCGCTCGACGCGGAGCGGGCCGCCCGCTTGAGCGATGTCCATTTCGGCTACGGACTGGATTACGAGGGACAGGGCGAGATCCTCGAAATCACCGCCCAACCGCAGCCCGGTAACCGAATGATCCAGTTCGACCCGAAGCGCAATCTGATCACCGCCGAGCATTATAAGGTTTTTCCATCGCCCTATATGATCACTCGGCATGGTGGCGCGGCGCGTAAAGTCGCGTTGACCTTCGACGATGGCCCTGACCCCCACTATACGCCCCGAATTCTCGACGCGCTTCGCGAGGCGGGCGTTCCGGCCACCTTCTTCATTATCGGGGTCAACGGTGAGCTAAACCCGGAATTGCTGCGCCGCGAGGTGGAGGAAGGCCACGAGATCGGCAACCACACCTTCACCCACCCGAATATCGCCACTATCTCATCGACCCAGTTTCAGCTTGAACTGTCAGCGACCCAGCGGCTGCTAGCGACTGCGGTCGGCCGCCATTCGCTGCTGTTCCGTCCGCCCTACGCGGTGGATGCTGAACCGGAAACCATCGACCAGATCCGTCCGATCGAGTGGGCCACCGCGCAGGGATATCTGGTCGTGGGCATGCAAATCGACCCAGACGATTGGCAGCGACCAGGGGTGGACGAAATCGTGCGACGCACGGTGGAGGAAGCGGAGCGCGGTGAGGGCAACATGATCCTGTTGCACGATGCCGGCGGTGACCGCGACCAAACCGTGGAGGCGCTTCCGAGGATCGTCGAGGCACTGCGCGGACGAGGCTTTCAGTTCGTGACCGTTTCGGATTTGCTCGGTCGGAGCCGCGACCAAGTCATGCCACCGGTGCCGGTAGATGACCGGTGGCGGGTCTGGTTGGATGGAGCGGCGTTCGGTGTGATCAACTGGTCGGCGGCATTCATCCATTGGCTGTTTCTGTTGGGCATCGTGTTGGGTATGGCCCGCTTGCTGTTCATCGGCGCACTTGCTCTGTACCAGCACTGGCGCAAGCAGCACGCGGTTTTCGATCCAGGATACTCGCCCTCGGTGGCAGTGGTGGTGCCGGCTTACAACGAAGAAAAGGTGATCGTGCAAACGATCGCTTCCTTACTGGCCAGCGACCATCCCGAGCGATTCGAGATCATCGTAGTGGACGACGGCTCTAGCGACGCCACCTATCGCCTGGCGCGCGACACCTTCGCCGATGAGCCTCGGGTGCGGGTATTCACCAAGCCGAACGGTGGCAAACCGGCCGCGCTCAACTTCGGTTTAGCGAAAACTCGCGCGGAAGTTGTCGTAGCACTGGATGCCGATACCGTTTTCACTCGCGACACCATCGTCAAGCTGGTTCGCCATTTCGCGGATCCGCGGATCGGCGCCGTGGCAGGCAACGCCAAGGTCGGTAACCGGATCAACCTGCTCACTCGCTGGCAGGCGCTGGAATACATCACCAGTCAAAACCTGGATCGGCGCGCGTTCGACGCGCTGGATTGCATCACGGTTGTTCCCGGCGCCGTTGGCGCTTGGCGGCGCGAACTGATCGAGCAGGCAGGCGGTTTCACGGATTTGACCCTGGCCGAGGACGCCGATCTCACCCTGGCCATCCGCAAGCTGGGTTATGCCATCGTGTACGAGGATGAGGCGATCGCGTTGACCGAAGCACCCGATACCGTGCGCGGCTTTATCCGCCAGCGATTCCGTTGGATGTTCGGCACCATGCAGGTCGCCTGGAAGCATCGCGACGCCCTGTTTCGGCGGCGTTATGGGGCGCTGGGTTTTGTGGCGCTGCCCAATATTTTGATTTTTCAGGTGTTGTTTCCGCTGGTTTCGCCAGTTATGGATTTGTTATTGATCTGGTCGCTGGGGAGCGCGGCTTTCAATCATTGGCAACATCCCGCTGAGTATTCGCCCGACGCGCTGTGGCGCGTGCTGTTCTACTATGCCTTGTTTGTCGTAGTGGACTATCTAGCAGCCATTCTGGCGTTCGCGCTGGAACGCCGAGAGAGCTGGGGCTTGCTCGCTTGGCTGTTCTGGCAACGCTTTTACTATCGCCAATTGATGTACTACGTGGCGATCAAAAGTACCCTGACATCACTGCGGGGCGTGCTGGTGGGCTGGGGTAAACTGGAACGCAAGGCGACCGTGCAAGCCACGGCTTGATGGAAGGCGACGGGCAGACCGGCGGCTTTGATCGGGTTGGACCGGTCACGAGCCGTCGAGCTGGCCACTGGAAATCTGGCATGGGCGCTTACTGAAATTTATTATTGATTGGCCTGCATCCAACGCGGTGAGTATTCCGTAGAACCAGTCATCGATCATTCGTATTTTTAAAGGAGAGATCTATGGCTGGTAACAAACATCCCTGGCGAGATGTCATGTCGTTCAATGCCTGGCAGCAGGTGCTCATCCTTCTTACCAAGACAGCTCCCCCAAGCGCCCAAGACCATCTAGGCAAAATCGGGCAACTGTTACAATCTTATCACGCATTGGAAAAGCAAAGTCGGGGCCTTTTTACAGCCCGTATCCAGGCACTAGAGGTGCTTAAAAAGGAAGCCGATCAATATTTGCAAGAAAATTATAGGAATGGTGGATATAAAAGGACAGACAGCCATAAAGGTGTAATGCCGGAAAACAATGTTAAGAAACAATCGCTCGCTGCTAGGGGCAGGAGCAATAATAATAATAATAATGCAAATACTCCAACCTTGCCAACAGCAACGGAAACTAGCATTGATCGCTGGGTATATTCACTTGCCCAGCGGGCGCAGAAGAAAGCCGATTATCTGAGAACCCTGAGCGCGCTTCCCACAATGGGAGGAGCGCCTTTAGGTAGTTTCGAGAAATTCCTCGAGTATTTACAGCGTAAGAATGCACAGTCGTCTGATTCACCGTTACTGAGTCTTGTACCTGGCGTGAAGCCGGAGAAGTGGGATCCGTTCCACCGCCCAATCGAGGTAAATATCAAGGGGACGAAAGAGGAGATCACACTTGAAGCTGCCCACCCAAACGCCATAGGCCTGGCTTTTATCGAATGGTATAATTCTAGGGAAACAAAACATTTTTTTGAATGGCTAGAGGGACATCCTATTTGCACATTCACTAAATATCTGGATCAAAATAGCACTGGACCATCCCCATTTGAATTCGGCTGTGTACAATACGGTTCGAATGCAATGGTCCGAGTAGTTTCTCTTGGAGAATGGTCTGCTGTATGCGAGACCCTTTGGTGATAATTTCAGCGCGCCGGCCGTACTGACCACTCGTGAAGGCAAGAAAACAAAACCCGGTGAAGCGTATGTATGGTTGAAGACGGGCGAATTGCTCATTCATCCACATCACGTCGGTACATTCCATCACTCGTCGTTCAAAAGTGGCAGCAAGGTTCGCTGCGCAGGCACAATGGATGTGCAGAACGGCAAAATCACGCGTCTGGATAACAACAGCGGGCATTATCGGCCCAGTACCCGACATTTTCTGACATTCTTGGAAATTTTAAACGCCCGTAATGTACTGGACCCGAGGGCACACGTTAGCACACACGATCTATTTGATACTGATCCTACCTACGGACTTAAAAGACCTTTCGACCCGGCTGGATTTCTGACTGCAGCAAAGTCACTAAAATCGTATCCCGTGGATTTGATGACGAAGCCTTTTTATAAGGTTCATAAGTGATACGCAATGTGCGACTTTTATTGATAAAGCGGCCAGCAAGTCGTCCAGGTCGAGTGGCTCGCGACCTTGGTGGAGGTAGAGCCATTGTTTGCGCCCACCAGCATTCGGCGGGCGCTCAAAAAAGGGTAGTGTCCCTCGACTGCCTTGAGGGATTCGCCCCTGTCGACTGCTCCTGTCTATCCTGCGCTGAGCATGTGTATGTGGCTCAGCGAGGTAGCGATGGACTGGAGGACGCTCTATTGCCCCAACCGGGCGTGTCGGTACTGCGGGGTGAGTTTCCCCGACGGGCCAGCACGAATTCCGCCAGCAGGGTCTTCGCGCCGAAGGCCCGCGTCTTTTGCCGGATGCCGGGCAATCGCTCGCGGTAGCCGTCGGCTCGGTGTGGATCGAACAGGGTGGCGTGGTCTCGGTTCGTGCCGCCGAACGCTTCTCCCCGCCGGATGGCACGGTTCGAGGGTTGGAGGCTCAGCGCTGCGTCCATCCCGAGCGCTGTTCGGGCGGGGGCGGTTGGTCGTCGTGATCGAAATGGTAGACGATCGCGCCCGCCACGATGGCCAGAAGCACGGCGATAGTGAGGTATTTCATGGCTGGTTCCCGAATCGGTCGCACGAGATGATGGTATCGCCAAGGAGCGTTGGCACGGTTTTCGGTTCGCGCATCCGTCCCACCACCGGCCAAGCGAGCATGGTCTTTCGCCGAGCTACCGGCTTGGCGTTTCGCGCGCCGACGCTCGCTCGTGTTGCCCGGCCGCACGATCGCGCGCACCGTGCCACCAAGCGACCAGGGGGCTTTCGCTCCCTGGACCCCCGCAGAGGGCAACAGCACAAAGAACAAAGGGTCATAAATCCCTGGCGAGACGAAAGCCCTGGCTGCTGATGGCATCACTGGGCAAGGCCATGCCGCGGAAGGCCGACCGGACGTACACCGGGCCGAAGTACCAGCCACCGCCCCGATCCACCCGCCGGTAGTAGCAATTCTCATTGTCCGCATCATAACAATCTTGCACCCATTCCCACACGTTGCCGAGCATATCCGAAAGACCAAAAGCGTTACGCTGGAAACGGCCAACGGGTGCGGTGTAGATCGTTCCGTCGTCACACGTCGCGAAAGACCTTTTAAATTCGGGATAACGGCGTTTCAGAGCTTGATCCGCCGCGTTGGCGTAATCGCAGCCGGCATTCGGGTCGTCGCCCCAGAACCGGCTGGTGGTACTGCCGGCGCGCGCGGCGTACTCCCATTCGGCTTCGCTCGGCAGGCGGTAGGTCTGGCCCGTGCGCCGGCTGAGCCATTCGGCGTAGGCCACGGCGTCATTCCAACTGACACACACCACGGGATGCGCATCGGTTTGCGGGAAACCGGGATCGCGCCAATTCCGGTCCTTGCGCTGCTCGGTATCCGTCCCCGCTTCATTCAATACAGTACACCCTTTGCCGGCTTCGGCCTGGGTCTCATGGCCGGTCGCCTCGACAAACGCCCGAAACTCCGCCACCGTGGTCTCGCAGCGAGCGATGGCGAAGGGACGCACGACGACGATTTCCCGCTGGGGTCCTTCTTGTTCTGATCGACCCGCCTCATTGGCCGGCGAACCCATGACGAAACGTCCCGCTTCGATCACGATCATCTCCGGGCCAAGACCCGGTGCATTCACACAGGGGACGGCGGGCAGGGTGGGCGGAACCGTGGCGACCCGCTCCACTATTGCTTGCGGTCTAACTTGATTGGCCGGTGGGGTGGGTGGCGGCGAGGAAGCTTCCTGCGCCAACGCCGGCACGCCGCCAAATCCCAGCGCCAGGAGGAATATCAAGACTAATGTGCGAACAGCGCACAAAGGATGGCAACCAGTCACAAAATTACCTTCAGCAAACCCCGCAAAGGGCAACAACACAAAGCGCAAAGGGTCATCAATCCCTGGCGAGACGAAAGCCCACGTTGCCGTACGCAACATCGGGGGCGTTCCAGAAGCGGTGGGCCGACCGGACGACCACCGGTACGCTGCGCCAGCCGCCGCCCCGGACCACGCGCCGGGCGCAGTCCGGTTCCTCCCAAGCATTGCCGTCCGTTGGCGCGCCCTGATAGTTGTCGTGATAGCAGTCCTGCACCCATTCCCAGACGTTGCCGGCGGTTTCGTGCAACCCCCAGGCGTTGGCCGGCAGGCTGCCGGCTTCCACGGTTTGTTGGCGATAGACCCCGGTCTTGGCGCCGCAGTCGTTGTAGTCGGCCTGTCCATAGTAATTGGCCCGGTCGGTATGAATGCAGTCCCCCGTCCAGAACGGCGTCGCGGTGCCGGCGCGGGCCGCGTATTCCCATTCCGCCTCGCTGGGCAGACGATAGTGCTCACCCGTCTGTTCGCTAAGCCACTCCGCATAGGCAACCGCATCGTTCCAGCTCACATTGATGACCGGCCGTTGGCCTCGACCCCAGCCTTGATCACCCGGCGGTTTTCGCCCGGTGGCCGCCGCGAAAGCGTCGTAATCGGCGAAGGTCACTTCGGTTTTGCCGATGGCGAAGGGGCGGACACGAACCGGGTGCCGGGGACCCTCGTCCGCCGATCGCCCGAATTCGCTAGCCGGCAAACCCATCTGGAAGGTGCCACCCGGCAACGCGATCATTTCGGGACCCTGGCCGCTGCCTTTGAGCGGATCGCGGAACACTCGGGGCGCCGTGGCCGGTGCGGTTGTCGTTGCCAGTAACGGATCGCGGAAACCGAAGCCGGTGCGGTCCCGGGCCGGGGTCAACAGCAGCACCCGGACGTGGGCCGGTCCCGGCGGTCGGTCCAGACCGGAGCCAGTCAGCGGCAACTCCGCGCCCGGTCCGACCTGGTTCGGCACGCCACCCCAAGCCAGGTAAGCCAGCCGATCCGCCACGAACCCGGCCGCGTCTCCCAAATCGGCGACGCCCCATTGCACGGCATTCACCGGCTGAACGTGCACGATGTGGTCGGCGGCAACCTGGGCCTGCTGCTCCGGTCGGGCGGCCATCGCCAATTCATGCGGCTCGACGACTACCTCGAACCGGGCCGCGCGCAAGGTTCGCGCCAGGGCCTGGGCGTAGCCTTCGGTAGCTTCGGTGTGCCAGATATCGACGGTGATGGTCGAATGGCTTTGCAGTTGGCGCGCCAGCAACCATGCCTCCGCTGGCGTCTGGCCCCAGCCGTTCCAGCCCAGTCGCACCACCCCGCCGGCGACGGCGGCGAGCAGCCCGGCCAAGACCAGGCGCGGCAGCAGGGCGTTGAGGCGCGGTCCCAGCCGCCGGGCGAGCGGGTGCGGCAAGCGGAAATCCAGCCGCCGGGCGCGCCGGCCCAGCAGAATTTCGGCGAACACTCGGTCGTTGCGCGGATCGTAGCGGTCCGCCACTTGCCCGCTCGCGCGCAGCCAGCGCCGCAGGCCGCGCCAGAATCGCCCGCTCTCGGGCAGCGAGACCGGCAGGCGGATGGCGCCGCGCCCGTTCACTTCAGCTTCCCGCATCAGCCACTGATAAAGCCGGGCAACGCGCTCGATCTCGGTGGGAGCGAGTTCGTCCCTGAGCGCCTCGCGCAGCCAGTCTGGCACGTCGCCGGCCCGACACCAGGGCAAGCGGGCGACGCTCAGCAAGCGGTGCTCCCGCTGGGCCGTCGTCTGCTCGCGGAATAGCCCCAGGTCCAGGGCGCGGGTCAGGCCCCAGTGTAGTTGCGGGTAGGCGGCCATCGCCGCCAGCAACAGCCAGCCGTCCGCGCCGAGATAGTCGCGCAGGGTCCGCAGCAGTGCCTCGCGCTCGGCCTGTGGCGGCGCCATCGGTTGCAGCCAGCGCGCGTCGTCCTGCAACCGGCGCGGCAACAGACGCAAGGATTCCGCCGGCGCGGCGGTGGGCTCCAAAGGGACCGGGCTGAACCAGGCTACGACTTGCAACAGCCCGGCGCTGCCCAGGTCGGCAACCCGAAACTGGCGGGCGGACAACGCGGCGCGCCAGGCGGTCGGCGGCCGGCGGGTGCCGAGCAAGCCGCGTTGCGGCCAGAGTTCGAGCGCGTCGGTCCAGCCGTACAGGGTGCCGCTCAGCGGATTGATCAGCGAGGCTGCTTGGCCGATCACCAGCAGCCGGGCACCTTCGTGGCGGGCTGCGACCTGCGCCAGGCCGTGCCAGCGCCCGTCCTCGCCCATCAGCCGGCGCGGATCGCGGCGGTAGTCATAGCGCGCGACTTCCAGCCCGGCCTGTCGCAGCCGCTCCACCGCCTGCAACCCCAACCCCGCCATATGGTCAGCGCCATGGGTGTGGTCCAACAGCACCACGCAGTCCGGCACCCGGCGGCGCTGCTGCCAGACCGGCCGGAACAGGCCGCCGGAACAGGCGGTGGCCCGTACGGTGGCGGCGGCGTCCAGGCGCCGGGTCGGCACCAGTACCAGGGCGTGCAGCCGTTTGAGCGCCTCGCGCAGCGCCGGCGCGGCGAACAGATCGTCCTGGTCGGCGTCCAGCGTGATCGCGTGCAGCGGCATGCCTTCGCGGCCCCGGCGGCGACGCAGCACCAGGCTCCAGTTCAGCCAGCGCGTGCCCAGATAACCGAACAGCAAAAAGGCGGGCAACAGGGGCGCCAGCAGACCGGCGGTTTCCAGTCGCGCCCGGTTGGCGGCGTTGAGGCTGAGCGATTCCGGTGGCGCGCGCGGCGGCAGGGGTCGGGGTTGGAGAGAGGCATCGGATCGAACCGGGGTGCCTGAAGCGGCGTCGGGCTGTGTAGTACGCGGCACGATCTCGGGTGGTGGCGGTTCCGGGTCCGCAAGGTAACGGACCACGCCGTAGGTCGTCGCGGCCAGGACCAGCGCGCCCAGCAGCAAGCCGAGGATCAACCAACGCAGCGGGGGTCGAGGTGGCGGTTCCGGTGAGGATTTTGGCCGGGGCGGTGGACCTGCGGCGACAGCGGCGGGTTCTGGCGTCAGGCCATCGTGCCAGCGTTGGAACACTTCAGCGAACCGTGCCTGTTCGTTGGCGTCGCGGCAGAACAGCGGGGCGAGCAGCGGTTGCAGCGCGGCGGCCCGCGCCGGCATCCGTCCGCGCTCTTGCAGGGCAAGCAGCAGGTCGTAGACGTTTTGCCAACGATCCGGACCGACCGCAAACCCTTCGGCGCGTAACAGAGCGTCGAGTTGTGGCAGTGTCCCACCCAGGCGACCGAGCAGCGTCCGTTCGCGCTGGTCCGGGTCGCGCGCGTGCGCCTCGGCCATGGTTTCAGCGGTCGCCGCCGAGCCCTCGCGAGCGGCGCCACTCGTCGAGCAGGACCGCCGCGCCGCGCCGGTCTTCGCGCCGCTGGTCGGTGGGCTTCTTCAGCAACAGGGTCTCGATGCTGGTCAGCAACCGACGTTTGGCTTCCGCATTCGCATCCGGTTGTTGGATGGCGGCCAGCACGAACCACTGAGCCGGATCGACGGATTGCGGCATCAGGAAATCCAGCCAGTCGAGCAGCTCGGCCAGGGTGGGACGACGTTCCAGTCCCCGGCTGTCGGCACGCAGGAAACGAAAGAAGTCGAGGGCCAGGTCCTTGCGTCGTTCGGCGGCCCGACTGCGGTCGCGTTCGTAGCGACCTCCCAGCCGGGCGCCGACAATACCGCCGACGGTGACGGCTTCGGGATCGCCCTCGACTGCTTCGAAGGGCGGAAATTCCAAATGATAAAACGCGCAGCGACGCAGAAACGGCTCAGGCAACGCTTTCTCGCGGTTGCTGGTGAAAATGACGATGGGGCGGTATTGGTTCTCGTTTTTGGCGTCGTCGAGTCCGACCCGGACCGGACCCCGGTCGCCCCCGCCGAGTTCGGGGATGTCGAACGCCATGGTCTCGATCTCGACCAGGATGTCGTTGGGCACGTCGCGGGGCGCCTTGTCGATTTCGTCGATCAGCACCACCGAGCGGGTACGCTCGCCGGGATGGTCCACTGCGTGGGCCGGTACACCGAGCGCTTCGACGAAGGATGGCGGCTTGGCGTGCAGGATGGCCTTGCCCAGGGCGGCGAAGCTGATGTGGCGGCCGGGATGGGCGTCCGCGCCCGGGGTTTGCGCGGCGTGGAACCGGCCAACCGTGTCGAAGCGGTAGAACAGGTCACGCGCCTCGGTGTCGGACTTGACCACGAAGCGCAGCGCCCGCCCAAGGCCAAGCTCGTAGGCGACGCTATCGGCCAGGGCGGATTTACCGGAACCAGGCTCGCCGGTCAGCAGCAGCGGTATGCCCAGCGTCAGGGCCGCGTCCACGGCGGCGGCGAGGTCCGGCGGCGCCAGATAGCCCTCGGGGGCGCGTAAGGCTTCGGGGTTGACCGACGGCAGATCCTTGACCTTGGCCGGCGCTCGTCCGCCTTGGCCGGTGTAGATGCGTTGCAGGGTCACGGGCGATGGGTCCTTGAAAGTTAGGGTCCGGCGACGCGGGCCGGCCGTGGTGGATATCTTCGGGGGCCGGGTCAGTTTCCGACGCGCGCCCGCTCCAGCGCGCCCTCATCCAGCAAACACTTGCGAACCAGTCGATAGCGGACCTCGGCGCGCCGCGTGTCGAACAGATCCAGCAGTTCGTCGCGCAGCCGGTCGCGATTCAGCCAGCGCAGGACATCGCGGGTAAAACCGTTGTACCACTCGTCCAGGTCCGGGCTTTGCAAGGGCCGCAGCGGTTCCAGCCACAGCACACCCGGCGTGCGTTGGAGGTGGCGACGCCACAACGACCACCACCAGGGCGGGCGCTCGCGGCACGATTGACAGACGATCAGCATCAACAGGCGCATTCCCGGTTCGCGGCGGGCCAGTTCGGCCAGAAAAGCCTGGCCGGCGCGAATCAGGGATCGCAGGTTCCAGCGGTGGGCCTCCATGCCGCACGAAACGAAGAACAGGTGACGGTCGCGGGAGCGCAGCCAGGCGCGGACGGCTTCCCGTTCCTGCTCGCGATCGCCGGCCGGCCGGGAGCCGGAGGGCACATGCTGATGATACAAGGCGATCCAGAACGCGTCTTCGCTTTCGCCGTATCGGGTCGGATTGAGCGTCGTCGCTTCCTGTGGGATGTCGTCGAACGCCGGCCAGGGATCGAGAAGCACGTCATCGGCCAGGTAGCTTGGCCAATCCTCGGCGCAGCCTTCCACGACGGCGACTACCGGACCGTCCGCCGTCCGCAACCGATCGCGCAGGAGCCTGACCTGCCGGAGGTGATCGAGGGTTTTGACGATCCAGGGATCACGGCCGCTGCCCTCGTCGTGCGGCGAATCGGTGAAGAAGTGATCGGCGCGCGAGTAAATGGTTTTGAGGTTGGAGACGGCGATGGCGTGGCCCCGCGCTTCGCTCTCCTGGTGGCTGATGACCGCAACGACCGAACCGCTGATCGGGTCGAAGACCGGCGCGCCGCTGTAACCGGCGCGGATTTTGTCGAACTCAGCCTCCTGAGTGACGCTGAACTCCCAAGCGGCGACGTAGTCGTACCGGCCCGAGACCTTGCGACGTTGCTGACCCAGTTGTCCATCCAGCGGTCGCGAATCCGGTACGTCCTGCTCTTTCTCGTTGGCCCAGAAATGCCCGATGGTGCGAAACCGCTGATCGGGATGCCCGGCCATCGACAGCGCCAGAACCTCGGAGTCCGGCAAGCCCTCGACCGCCAACAGGGCCAAATCCAGCGCCTTGTCGCCTTGCGCGACAACCCGCGCCGGTCGTTTCTCGACGCGCAGGTTGGCCTCGCCGATGGCTTTGACCACATGCCAGCAGGTCAGCAGATAAACGGTGGTGCCGTCGCGACCGCAGACAAAGCCGGTGCCGAGTCCCCGAATGCGGCCCTTGTCGTCCTCCTCGGCGCTGACGATCGGCTTGACGCCGCGCCACAGCCGTTCGTCTCGGGCGTCCTTGGCCATGGGTTACTTGGGCTTGACGGTGATTTTAAAACTGACGTTGGCGTTGCCTTTTCCCTTGACCAGAAACAGATTGCCCTCGGCTTCAAAACCGAGGGCCAGTTCGATTTCCACCTGCTCGATGGTTAAATCCCGATTGAGTTCTTCCCAGACGGCGGCGACCGGTTGGACAGCTTTGAGTAGCAGGTCGCGGGCCGCATCCATCGCCCCCTCGACTCGCTCGGCGGCCCCGGCGGCAATTGGCTTGGGGGGTTCGCTGGGAGGGGTCTCGACTTCGACCAAGAGTCCATCTTTGAGCTCGATCAATTGCGTCGACATTATTTGTGTTCCTTGTGATGGG
>JBAOHI010000093.1:0-29697 GCA_037045535.1 Candidatus Competibacter sp. | reverse complement strand
GGGTTACGAACTCCTGGCCGCGGAGGGGGCTGTTGTGTATCACGGCACGGCCCACACCGGCTAAGAACACACCACTGCCAGTTTCGAAGTCGAATACCCATTCATCGTTTTCCGTTTGCCATTCGGCGACGCCGCGAATTTCGGCGGGATCCTTGCGCATGTGCTGTCCCTTGCCGCCCAAGGGTGTTGCGGTGGGTATATTTAATTGGTAGTAGGCACGACCTTGCCGTTGTTCGACGTAAACGGAGGCTAATCGACCCTGGTTGGCATAGAGCCAGTAGAGTCCTTGGGCCAGCAAGGCGCTGTTGGTCTTGATGCTGTCGCCGTTACCGCGTTTTAGACCGTCGCCGGCGTAGTAGCCGCGCAAATAAGCAGACTGGATCGGGAGGGATGCGTTCAGAATCAAGGGCGGCACCCGCTTGAATCCTCGCTTGCTGTAAAGCTGTTCGCGCAACCATCCCACGATATGTCGATTGACGCCGGTCAGGTAGATTTGGGTGACCGGGTTGGTCGAGAATCCCGATGGACCGGTCGCAATCCTGGAGTTACCCATGAGTAACATCCGCCAAAGGGCGGCGACCCGCTTGATTAACTCCGGATCATTGTTCGTAAATTGAGCGGTGCTACTATCATTTGCCGGGACATAGCCATCGGCGGTGAGCAGGCCCAGAAGCTCGGCCATCTCCGGTAAAAGTGCGACCCAGGCAGGCGTTTCAGGGAACGTAGCGCTCAGGAACAGGCGATCTCCGGTTCGAACAGCATCGGCTCTGACCGAATGCTCGGCGGCGTCCAACAACCGATGGTGCGCGGTAGTACGGACTACGGCGGCTCGGGCCTGCACCGTCAGTAACCGATGATCGCCTTCGTCAGGTCGGTGTCGAGTAGCGGTAATGCCGATGATTGGCGTCCACTGCATTCCATCCCAGACCTCAAGCGCGGGCGATTCGAAGAATTGCGTATTCGGGCCTTTTCGGCGTAACGCCACCAGTTCGTCGGGGGTGGCGACGTTGACCATCCCATCAGATCGGATCAAGAGCGGCGTGTCAGCGGTCACGCATTCGTGATTAAACAAGATGCCGCTGCAGGCGAACAAGCCATAGGACTCGCGGTAGTTGACCGTGGACCAGTGAGCGAATAGCTTGGCGACTCCATAGGGGCTGCGGGGATGGAAAAAGGTCGTCTCGGTCTGCGGCATTTCGTGAATCTTGCCGTACATCTCCGAGGTGGACGCTTGGTAAAAGCGAATCTTGGGGTTGACGATCCGAATCGCTTCCAGGAGATGCAGGGTACCCAGACCGGTGATGTGAGCGGTGGTCACTGGCTGCTCGAACGAAACGCCGACGAAGCTCTGGGCGGCCAGATTGTAGATTTCGTCCGGTTCGGTTCGTTGCAGCAGGCGGATGCTAGCGCCGGGGTCGGTGAGGTCGTATTCGACTAGGTGGAGATTGGAGTGATCCTGAATACCGAGTTCTTCCAGGCGCCAGAAGTTGACCGAACTGGTGCGGCGGTAGGTACCATAGACCCGGTAGCCCTTGCTTAGCAGCAGTTCGGCAAGATAGGCGCCATCCTGGCCGGTGATGCCGGTAATGATTGCATTTTTCATGTCGTGTTATCGATTGTTTTCAGGTAGATTTATTCCACGCTAACCTGTTTGGGGTCGGCGTACACTTCGATGCCCAACTTTTCCGGGAGCCCGGCGGCGCGCGGGTCGAGGAACGGGGTGATGACCAGCCGGCGGTTGGCTTTGCGCTGATGCTTGCGTTCGTAGAAATCGACTTTACGCGAGAAGATGTACAACCCGGCTTTGTCCATCGAGGATTTGATTTCGCAGGCGATCAACAGGCCATTTTTGATCAGGATATCCAACTCCACCTGATCGGGGCGGCCGAACACCACACCCTCGTCGTCGTAGTCGTTAATGTTGACCACTTCGACGCCAAAGCTCTTTTCCAGGATGGCGGCCAGTCCGTCGCGGAAGGCGGTTTCCGACAGCAGCCCCCAGCGCGCGCCCAAAGCGCCGACCTTACGGTCCAACCGATCCGCCATCGCCATGATTTCGTCATGAAGACGGTGGTTTTCTGCGATCTGTTCTGCCCATCTTTCGTCGGATTTGCGATTCTGTTCCTCCCACTTGCGATTCTGTTCCTCCCACTTGCGATTCTGTTCCTCCCACTTGCGCTCTTGCGCCTCGCGGTCGCGGCGCAGTTCGTCGAGCACGCGATCAAACCGACTCTCGGTTTCCCGACGATCGGCGAATTCGTCGCGGGCGAGGTTGAGAATCCACTGGTGAAATTCGGGATCCTCCCGCAGCCAGCCGGGCAATTCCTGGCGCAAGCGGTCGCGCAGTTCTGGGGTGAGGGTGCTCATGACCATGTTCCTGAATCAAGACTTGACGTATTGTAAAACGATTTGAAACAATTCTATTCATTAAACAATATTTAAAACTATAAAATTATTAAAATCAGAAAGTTGCGAGATATTTCAATCTGTCGAGAGCTGCTCCTCTTGTCCCGTTTCAGTGAATCCGATATAGAATATCAATTCCAACCAACCACCCATATTCGACCGCAAATTCATGCTCCACCCCGTCATGTTCCGCTCCCTCTGGCAATACCGGGGTTTCGTCTGGGGGAGTGTCCTGCGCGAGTTCAACGGCAAGTATCGCGAATCCCTGTTCGGGGCATTCTGGGCCGTGGCCGGGCCGCTGACCATGATCGTCATCTACACGGTGATCTTTGCCCAACTTATGCGTCCCACCCTGCCCGGGCATGAAAGTACCCCTTTCGCCTTCAGCATCTATCTCTGCGCCGGCGTGATTGTCTGGGGCCTGTTCGCCGAGATGCTGGGGCGGATGAACAGCGTCTTTCTGGAACACGGCAATCTGATCAAGAAAGCTAATTTCCCCCGCATTTGCCTTCCGACTATTGTCGTGTTCTCGGCCCTAATCAATTTCGGGATTCTGCTGGGTATTTATCTGTTTTTCCTGGTGATTATCGGTCATTGGCCCGGTTGGCCCATACTTTCGATTCTCCCGTTGTTGGTATTGCAATTGTTGTTCACCATCGGTCTCGGCGTGGCGCTGGGTACCCTCAACGTCTTCTTTCGCGATGTTGGCCAGATCACGGGTGTGGTATTGCAGTTCTGGTTCTGGCTGACGCCCATCGTCTATACCCTGCAAGCCCTGCCCGAAAGCGCCCGTGGATTCATGCGATTCAACCCTTTGTTGCCCCTGATCGGTGCCTGGCAGACCGTGTTTCTCGACCGCTCCTGGCCCGACTTTACTCCCCTGCTTCCGTTGGCCATGCTGACCTTGCTGATGCTTTGGCTGGGTGCCTGGCTGTTCCTTGACCGGGTGGGCGAGCTGGTGGACGAACTCTGATGAGTCACCTCAAGGTTCACAACGTCGGCAAGGCCTACAAGCGGTATCCTGGCAAATGGGCGCGTCTGGCGGAATGGATCACCGGCAGGGAGAGACACCAGAAACACTGGGTGCTGCGCGACATCAGCTTCGAGGTGGCGCCTGGCGAAGCGGTCGGTATCATTGGTGTCAACGGTGCTGGTAAGAGCACTTTGCTCAAGATCATCACCGGCACCACCCAGCCCACCACGGGCAGCATTGACGTGGGCGGGCATATTGCTGCTCTGCTGGAACTGGGCATGGGCTTCCATCCCGATTTCACTGGCCGGCAGAATATCTATATGGGCGGACAGGTTCTCGGGTTGTTTACTGAGAAGATCAGCGAACTCATGCCTGAAATCGAGGCCTTTGCTGGAATCGGCGATTATATCGATCAGCCGTTGCGTACCTATTCAAGCGGTATGCAGATGCGGTTGGCGTTTAGTGTGGCAACGGCCAGTCGTCCGGATATGCTCATCGTTGATGAAGCATTGTCGGTCGGCGATGTGGCCTTCCAGCGCAAATGCTTTCGGCGCATCGAGAGCTACCGGTCTGCGGGCACGACTCTGCTATTTGTGAGCCATGATGTAGAAACCGTGAAAAAACTTTGCGACCGGGCCATGTTTATCAAGGCTGGGCGACTGGCCTGCTATGGCCCTGCGAAGCAGGTTTGCGATGAGTACGAAAAATTCCTGTTCGGCAAGCCTAGACAGACAACCTGCATCGAGAAAGTGGAACAGGCGGTGCCCATCGAGCCAACGTTGCGGCTCGATCCGGCACTTGTGCCAAGTTGCGCTATGACATATGGCAACGGCAAGGCGACCATTTCAAATGTCAGGATCGAAGACGCCAACGGAAATTGCGTCAATGTTGCACAAACGGGGTGCGAGCTCCTATTCGTTTTCGAAGTTCAAGTGAACAGCGGCGACATCGACAACCCTTGCCTGAACATGCAAGTCAAAACGGCGGAGGGTGTCGTTATCTATGGAGTCAATACCGAACATCTCAACGAGGACAATATTGATTTTGTCCCGGGGCGGCAGTATCGAGTCGCGTTCAAACTTGAAAATCGACTGGCGCCAGGAATTTATTTCCTGACCTGCGGCTTCAAGGAAGGAGGGATTTCAAGCGATGTATTTTGCAGCCGCGTTATTGATGGTGCAGTAATGAAAGTGGTCGACCGCGAAGTATCGACCGTTGCCAGAGGCATCGTGGACTTGCGCGCCAGTTTTGACCTCGTGGCTTTGAGTTGACTGGCAAATGATCATCTCCCACAAGTACACATTCATATTCATCAAGACTTACAAGACGGCCGGCACTAGTCTGGAGGCATATTTGTCCAATTGTTGCGGGGAGGATGATGTGGTCACGGAAATTTATCCCACCGTTTTGGGCCATCGCCCGCGTAATGTTGGATCCTTCTATAATCATATGCCAGCATTTGAGGTAAGACGCAGGGTAGGTGAGGATATGTGGCATTCCTATTTCAAGTTTTGCGTCGAGCGCAATCCTTGGGACAAGGTTCTGTCCTTCTACTGGATGGAGCGTTTTCGCAGCGGTAGGCAATTGGATTTCGACTCTTTTCTGACACGCGATCAGATAGGTTTTAACTGGCCTCTGTATACCGATGATCACGAGCAGCACCCCATCGTCGACCGAGTTCTCCGATACGAGAGATTGGGTGACGAACTGGCACAAATTTTCAATCAACTGGGAATGCCATGGAATGGATCACTGGAATATAAAGCCAAGAGCGAATACCGGCAGGATAGGCGGCACTATTGGGACGTTCTTACACCACTTCAGGCGGATTATATCGCCCGGCGTTTTGTCAAGGAAATAGATTGGCATGGTTACCAGTTCTGATCCGGCCGATAAATCCCCAATTTTTATCCATTCGCTCTTTCGTTCAGGAAGCACCTATCTGTTTCATGTATTCCGACGTTCCACTGAAAGTTATTGGTGCTATCAAGAACCACTCCATGAATTTCCTCTTTACGCACTTGATAACCATGATATTCTCCTTTCCGAGCGTAGCGATAAAATGGAACTTCTTCGCCACCCAAGCTTAAATGCCCCATATTTTTTGGAGCTTTATGAAGTTGCGGATTGGTGCCTTGATAAACTAAATAGGGAAGCGATTTATGATTCATACTTTGCTCCTGAAGGGGCTGATATTGGTATCGATTATTGGCGAGCATTAATCGAAACAGCTCATGGTCGGCCTGTTATTCAGGAGTGTAGAACATCCTCAAGGATTAGAACAATTAAATCTTTACTGGGAGGTTTTCATATTTATCTCTGGCGTAATCCATGGGATCAGTGGTGGTCACATAAGGTGGCTGATTATTTCGATGCGGCTAACCAGTTATTTATTAATGCGCCACGGCATCCAGAAGTGATTGATCGCCTGCGTCGCGAGATTGGCTTTATCGGACATGAGGGTAGTGATCTTGCGAGTCAGTTTGCTTGGTTCATGGAGCGACAACTCCCTTCAAACCAAAATTATCTGATATTCTACGTCCTCTGGTGCCTTGGGCTTCAAGAAGGAATGTTAAATGCTGACCTTCTTTTGAATATCGACTATCTTAGTGATTCTCTTGAATATCGCCAGGAAGTTTTGGATTGTCTCTCTCAGAATTCGATAACTGATCTCGATTTTTCCGACTGTTCAACCCCTCAGGCCTTTTACGCAAGTACTGATCGGGCTTTTTTTTCGCGCATTGAAGACAAGGCTCATGGTCTATTCCTTCTTTCAGGGATACCACAGACAGATATCAACCGACTGCTTGCTATCCGACACGAGTATGAACCGCAAATCTGGCAATCTCCGATTTCAAAGATCGATCCTTCTGGTTTGTTAAGAGACGCCGAGCGTGCACGAGCTTTGGTCGTAAAGGCTGAAGGCCATGAAGTTGAATTGCGCAGCAAGTTCAGGGATGAAATTTCTCGGCAGGAGCGGCGGGCGGAGGCGGCGGAGGGTCGGGCGCAGGAGCAGGAACAGCGGGCGGCGGCGGCCGGGAGCCGGGCGCAGGAGCAGGAACAGCGGGCGGCGGCGGCCGGGAGCCGGGCGCAGGAGCAGGAACAGCGGGCGGTGGCGGCCGAGAGTCGGGCGCAGGAGCAGGAACAGCGGGCGGTGGCGGCCGAGAGTCGGGCGCAGGAGCAGGAACAGCGGGCGGCGGCGGCCGAGAGTCGGACGCAGGAGCAGGAACAGCGGGCGGCGGCGGCCGAGAGTCGGACGCAGGAGCAGGAACAGCGGGCGGCGGCGGCCGAGAGTCGGACGCAGGAGCAGGAACAGCGGGCGGCGGCGGCCGAGAGTCGGACGCAGGAGCAGGAACAGCGGGCGGTGGCGGCCGAGAGCCGGGCGCAGGAGCAGGAACAGCGGGCGGTGGCGGCCGAGAGCCGCGCCCAGCAGGCAGAAGCCCGCAGTCATCAGACCGAGGCCGCCTTGGCACAATCAAGCCAAGAGCTTCGAGCGTTACAACAAACGAACCACAACCATTGGCAACTCGCGGAGGAAAGAAACCAATATATTCAGGCACTGCTCAATAGCATTTCATGGCGCATCACCGCACCGTTGCGCAGCATGGGCCGGGTAGTGATCTGGTTGCGTGGGCATGCAGCAATGTCGCAATCCACCCCGGATGTTGCCCAGTCCGCCCTCCGTCAAGCTGCGGTGTCTATGATTAACTGGGGTGTGAGCTACGCACAGACATCCCCACGCTTCAAGCGCTTTGTACTGAGGGGATTGAATCGCATGCCTGGTTTGGCCTTTAAACTACGCCAGATGCATATCGAGTCTCAATTGCCGCAGCATGTTGCAAATGGCGGTTGGATAGGCAACTCAGGTGCTGAACTCGCAGTGCATGGCAGCCCCCTCCCAAACAATCGAACCAACCACCAGGCTCTTCCCTCGGTATTAGACGGCATCAATTCTCGGCAACGTACCCCTTTGGAGGCACATTTCCATGCCTGCGGGGGGAGTGAATGAAAAGAATCCTGGTCTTCTGTTTTTTTCCAGCCTTTGTACCACCTTCGAATGGCGGCCAGTCACGCCTATTCCATTTTTATAGGGTGCTCAGTCGCTGGTATCGGATCACGCTGCTTACCTCCACCCACATCGGTGGCGAGGAGGAAGTGATCAACCACGGGCTCAACTTTATCGAGCGACGCATTCCCAAGGACGATCACTTCGTCCGGCAGTACGCAAGGCTTGAGCAATACTCAGGCGGCGGAGATCTGTCCGGGCCGGCTATCGCGGCCTGTGGGAGCTTGCCCACCCGGTTGCACCAGGCCTACCTGATGGAATACGAGAAGGCGGATGCTGTCATTTTCGACGACCCTTTCACTGCCCAATGCGACTTGTTTGCTGGCACTGATGACAAGCCGCGCATCTACAACTCATACAACTGCGAGTCATTGCTCTATAAGCAGCTTCATCCCGGCGAGAAGTCTCGGCCCATCCACGAGCTTGTCCGCACCGCCGAACAGCGTATGCTCGAAAACGCAGATCTTGTCCTCTACTGCAACGATGACGACCTGACGGCATTCCGGGAGATGGCACCAGATGCCGAGTTCGATGCGCTCTATGCCCCGAACGGCATGACACCGACTACTGCGGCGGAACATACTTCGGCGGCCGAAGACAAGGGTTTTCGGGCCGTCTTCATGGGTAGCGGACATCCACCCAACATGCAGGCGGCGGAGTTCATCGCCCGAAAGTTGGCTCCTGCCTTGCCAGGAATCATGTTCGACGTCATCGGCAGTTGCCTGCCAGAGGGGCGCTACCCCACCAATGTAAAGCGGTATGGCGTAGTGGATGATGCGGCGAAGACAAACATCCTGTGCCGTGCCGATATGGCGCTGAATCCGATGGATGCGGGCAGTGGCTCCAACGTGAAGGTGCTGGAATATTTCGCCTACGGCCTGCCGGTGCTCTCCACATCATTCGGTATGCGGGGCATCCAGGCCGAGGCGGGCAGGGAGTATCTGGAAGCGCCTCTGGAGCAGTTTGCCCAGGAACTCCGGCAATCGGTTGCAGACCCCGGTTCGCTCACCGCCATTGCGGTGGCCGGCCAATCTCTTGCCATGGACAGCTATACCTGGGAGGCCATCGCCCGACCGGTTGCCGAGCGCGTGGAAGCGCTCGTCAGTTCCAGGGGGCGCGATAACGAAAGACGCTTCGTGCTGGCGCTGAACGACTATGACTCCTTCACAGGCATCGGTGGGGGAGGAACGCGCACCCGTGGTCTCTACGAAGCCGTGCGAGCATGGAGTCCGGTGGTGTTCGTCAGCTTTTCCATCGATGGGGCGCTGGGAGCGAGGCGACACGGTGATGACATCACGGTCATCAATGTGCCTAAGACATCTGAGCACATCGCCGACCTGGCGCGCGCTAACGCGCATTTCCATGTTGCGGTGGATGACATCCTCGCCAGTCGCCATTGTGCGGCGAACTCCTGGCTGTGGGCCATCTATCGGGTGTTGCGGCAATCCGCGCGCTGCATCGTGGTCGAGCATTGCTACTTGGCCGAGCTGCCGCTCGCCTGGGGTGACCGCTTCGTCTATTCCTCCCAAAACAACGAGACCGAGCTCAAGAAGCGCCTGCTGGAATGGCATCCACTCAAGGCCGAGTTGCTGCCCGAAGTGGCGCTCATCGAGCAGTTGGCCGTAGAGCGTTCGGCGGCCATCATCGCGGTTTCCCAGGAAGATGCGACGAGCCTGGTCAAGGGCAAACGTACAGCCGGGCCAGTCATCGTGGTTCGCAACGGGACAGCCATGCCTGCGGCGGGCGAGGAAGTGGAACGGGCCAAGCAGGAACTGCGCGACCGAATCGGGGATCGTCCCGTCTTGTTCCTCGGCTCCGCTCACCCACCGAATGTCGAGGCGGCCCAGTTCATCGTGGATCGACTGGCGCCCCGGTGTCCCGATGTGCGGTTTCATCTGCTGGGCTCGGTTTGCGGCGCCATCCTGCAGGTGCCGAACAATGTCCATCTCTGGGGCGTGGTGGACGAGGTGACCAAGAGCGCGGTGATGCAGTCTTGCGCCCTTGCCCTCAATCCCGTGAATTTGGGTAGTGGGTCGAATGTAAAACTGGCCGACTATCTGATAAACGGGCTTTTCGTCATTACTACTGAATTTGGGCAGCGCGGCTATCCGCTCACTATCCAGGAGCATGTGGCGGTCGTGCCGATGGATGCGTTTGCCGAGGCAATTCGGATGGCACTGGATAAACCGGTGCATTTCTCTGGCGAGGCAAGAGCCCGGCGGCGCGCTTTGTTCGGGCGCGAGTTGGAGATGCGAGCCATCGCCCAACGCTTCGTCGAGACGCTTCAGGGTTTGGAAAAGCAGAAGAAACGGGTGCTATACGTGGCCTACCGATACGCAGCCCCCGCCCTTGGCGGAGCGGAAGCCAACATCGAAAAATTTGTGAGCGCCCTCGGCAACAGCGAAAAATTCGATGTGGATGTGGTGGCACCCGAGATCAGTGGCATCCACAACCACCTGCGGTTCAGCGAAACCTACAGCTTCGATCCCGAATTGGGCGTACCGGTGGACATCCCCAATGTGCGCTTTGCGCGCTTTCCGGTGGAAATACCTGATCCGAAGGTAATTGATATCCAATTGCGGAAGGCCTGGTCAGCCCAACCTCTGTTTGAACGAGCGGTCGATCATTCGCTGCGCGAGCATTACGAAGAAACCGGCCTGACCTGGGGCTGGGGCTACCCGGAAGGCGAGGGTACGAGTGCCGCTCGCTGGGCCTTTGCAGAGTGTGGCATCTTTCTCCACAAAGCGACCCGCATCGACCTTGAAGGCTATGCCGCCCATGCCGTCGTGGTCACCGCATACAGCGGCGATCACCTCATCGCGGGGCCATGGTCGATGGAAGGGAAGTTCTCGCTGTCATTCAGCTCCAAAGCGGGCGAGGTTCGGTTGGCAACATCGGTGCCGCTGCAATCGACCGAACCGCGCCCTTTGAGTATCCGAGTGTCAAGACTGGTGGTTGATGGCACCGTGCTAGACCTTTCAGCGCCAACGCTTCTACAGCAGCATTTGCCGCTACTTCCCGCAGAACGGAGTTTCCGGCTGCTGGACCAAGCAGCGCAGGAATCACGGACAGCCCACGGCGTGCGCCTCACCGATGGCAGAGGCCCGTGGAGCGGGAGTCTGGAGCGTTTCATCGCGGACCATGTGGCCGATTACGATCTGGTCGTCACCCACAACAATGTTTTCCGCCCGGCGGTAATCGCTATCGAAGAGGCCAAGAAACACGGCGTGCCGTCGATTTTGATTCCCCACGCTCATCTGGATGATGACTTCTATCATTTCCCGGACTGGCTGGAGAGCGCCCGCAATGCCGGTCTCGTCCTGGCCGTGCCCAAGGCAGCATGCGATTTCCTGGCGGAAAAAGGTTGCAACGTCCGCTATCTGTCGGCGGGTTGCGACGCGACGGAACAATTCACCCTGCAAGACCAGGAAGCCTTCCGGCAAGTCCACACATCAACCCGGCCATTCGTCCTCGTCTTGGGCAGGAAAGCGGGGGCGAAGGGCTATCGGCAGATCATCGATGCCGTTGAGCAACTGAATGGGGAGGGCGTTAGTCTTCAAGCCGTGCTGATTGGTCCAGACGACGACGGCATCCCGGTGGAGAGCCCCAATGCGGTCTATCTGGGACGCCAGCCGCGCAACGTGGTCAGGGGCGCGCTGCTGTCCTGTCTTGCCCTGTGCAACATGAGCAGCAGCGAAAGCTTCGGCATCGTGCTGCTGGAAGCTTGGCTGGCGGGAAAGTCAGTGATCGCCAACAAGAATTGCGCTGCGTTCCATGATATGGCGGTGGATGGCGAGAATTCACTTCTTGTAAGGCAGGATGGAATAGCGGAAGCAATTTGCCGCCTGCTGGATGAGGCTGAACTGGGGCAGAGACTTGCAGAAAACGGAAAGCGGTTGGTTGCACGGTTTGATTGGGAGTCCGTGGCCGAGAACTTCGTGGCTATGTGCTCGGATCTTACACAATACGGAACGAAGCATGATGTAAATCAGGTTCTGTCTGACATGAAAAATCTAGTGCAGGGAGGTGTACCGCACGAAGATGATTTCCTGTTCTTTAAGAAATTAAACAGGTCAGACAGACCGATCGTGTTTGTGGACGTCGGCGCGAATGCCGGTCAATCCGCAATCTCATTTCTTATGAATTGCCCGAGTGGGCGTGTAATCTCTTTCGAGCCGAACCTGCTTTACCAGCCCGTACTTGTCGGTGTGCAAGAGTTATTGGGCGAATCAAGGTTTGAATTTCACATGTGTGGCTTGTCGGACGCCGAAAGTGATCTCGATCTATACATACCCCATGTGGATGGCGTGCCATACATGCAAGAAGCATCATTGACACTAGCGCAATTCGGAAAGCCGTGGGTACATGACCGCCTGAAAAGCTACGGTACGAAAATCGAAATAATCCCCGTTCGAGCGAGCTTCAAGATCTCCGACAACTTAATCGAGCAAGCTGATGTGGTAAAGATCGATGCGGAAGGCGCCGAAATGTCAGTACTGCGCGGGATGCGGAAATTAATCGAAAATAGTCCGCCGATATTTTTGATCGAGAATAATGACTGGTCGGCCGTAACAAAATATTTAAAAGCCTTCGGCTATGGCGTCTATCAATATGATAAGAATGTTGAAGCTTTGCTGCCGATGTCAGGAGCTACAACCAATTGCTTCTACCTGAGAACGGAGCACTTTGCACGTCATTCAATACCGTCTATCCACTAGGGTTGATTGAGGGAAGCCAAAATGTATTCTGAAGCAGAAGACTTCAAGGAAAAACACGCTGCATATTCACACATGGTTACAGTACTGAGTCACATGTGCAGCCATGAGGTTATTAATGGTTGTAAGCTTGCACTGGAGATCGGAGGCAGTGGGGGTTTGTTGGCTGGCATAGTCAGCAAGGCTGGCCCGAAAGTGATTTGTACCGATATTGTTGATGTGCAGGTCAAGTATAATGGTGAATTTCCACGACGGCTGAAAGAGAAATTTGAGCGTAATGGGTTCGACCTCGATCTTGGGAAAGTAGAGTTTCATACGATGGACGCTCAGTGCCTTATTTATGGCAATGATAAATTCGATTTAGCCTTTTCGCTGAATGCGCTGGAACACATTCCTGATCCGATTAAGGCAGTCGAAGAAATCTGGCGTGTGTTGAGGCCGGGCGGTGTGTTCTATGCCTCATTTGATCCGGTTTGGACGGCAGACAGTGGAAGCCATTTTATTCATTACACCCATGAGCCTTGGCTGCATCTTTTGATTGATGATGACGAGTATTGCGCTTTGATGAAATCGGCTGGTGCAGCCGATTGGGAATTGAGCGAGTATCGCTGCGCTATGAACAGACTACCCGCCACTTTCTATATGAATGAGATGAAAGAAATTTTAGGAAAAATATTTTCAAAATATTCATTAATCCACTGGTCAGGTTGCATATCCGACAGATTTGCTAATCATCAAAACCGTATCAAGGCTGAAAATATCACAGGGCTCTCATCGGATGAGTTGTTGATTCGCAGCTTTCAGATTGTTGCTTTAAAATAAAAATAATCGGTAGTCTTGAAATCCGAATGATTATTTACCGTGCTTGATTAATGGGAAGCATTGAATTGTAATGATGGATAAAGTACCAAATGGCGCCAATATGATTGGCGAGTTCTTTCGAGAACGACGGGGTCTTTCTGACGAGCCGGGAAACCCGTTGTCTGAGGGTACAATTCAAGCGTTCGAGGCTCAATGAGATTTCCCGTGGAGGCTACAATATCTAGTGGTATAGCATTGGAAGCCCAAGTATGGAGTGCTGAGCAGGTTCAGACCCGAGTGGAGTGCTGACGATGCCGATCACCATTAGCTTGCCCCTAGATTTGCCTGATGTCCGGGTGTTGGCCACCCAGGTGTTGCCGGATGCCACCCTGTTGATCGAGGTGGAAAGCACCCTCTGCACGGCCCAGTGCCATCGCTGTGGCCGGGAGATCGACCGGTTTCACGGGTTCGACCGACCGACCCGCTTACGCCACCTGCCCGTGTTTGGCCGGGAGGTACTGATCGAGATCCGCCCCAAACGCTACCGTTGTCCCTTCTGTGAGGGGGGACCGACCAGCACCCAGCGCTGTAGCCGGTATGAGCCCAACCGACCCCACACCCGGGCTTTCGAGCAGGACGTGTTGAAACGGTTGGTTCATAGCACGGTGGCCGATATCAGTGGGCAGTGCTACCTGGGGGTCAAGGCGGTCGAGGGGATCGTGAACCAGCACGTCGCGTCCGCCGTGGATTGGAGCTGCTTCACCGCCCTGGATACCCTGGGGATCGACGAAGTGGCGCTGCTCAAGGGCCATGGCGACTACGTGGCGGTGATCTGGGCGCGGGATGCCGAGGGGCACACCCACGTCCTGGCGGTGCTGCCCGACCGGTTGCAGGCCACGGTACAGACCTTTCTGGAGTCGATTCCAGCCCCGTTGAAAGCCACGGTGACGCGGGTCTGTATCGACATGTGGGAGGGCTATGCCGGCGCGGTGGCGGCGGTGCTGCCCAAGGCCCGGATCGTGGTGGATCGGTTCCATGTGGCCATGCAGTACCGCGCGGCGTTTGACAACCTGCGCCAGGCCGAATGCCAACGCCTCAACGCCGCGCGGCCCCCCGAACGGGCGGTGCCGACCGCCGAGCTGCGGCCCCTGTTGCGCCGGGAATGGCCGTCGTTGAATCGCGACCAGCAAGGCCGGGTGGTGGAACTGTTCGAGCTGACGCCAACCTTGGCGAGTGCCTATGTGCTGCGCACCCTGCTGACGGCGATCTTCGACCACAGCCCGGATCGAACCACCGCCCAGACCCGCCTCCAGCTCTGGACTGAGCAAGTCGAGGCCTCGGGGCTGAGCTGTTTTGATAAGTTCATCAACACCTTGCATAACTGGCAGGACGAGATTCTCAACTATTTCGACGGACGACAGACCAGCGGTTTCGTCGAAGGGCTTAACAACAAACTCAAGCTGCTCAAACGCCGGTGCTTCGGCCTGGACGACCCGGTCGAACTGTTTCGCCGGCTGTGGCTGGATATCGAGGGTCCACGACTTTGGACCTGAACTCCACACCACTACATGTTGTGGCCTCCACGGGAAATCTCATTGAGCCCAGCAATTTCTCGATGACTTTTCCGAACGCTACCCACATGATTTTCACGTCATTCAAGCCGACGATGCAAGCTTCCCCGTGCCAATGATCTCGTGATGCCCGACAATGTGATGCTGCTTTATCAACCGCCCCATAGTCCCCAAGTGAACTCTACAGAGCGATTGTGGCAATGGTCTAAAGGTGAAATTTCCAATCAGATTTTTCCCAACTTAGACGCGTTAAAAGTAATGCTCAGAAATCTTTTTTTATCGAAACCAAAAACGTTTTTCTCTTCATTAACTCATCGGGAATTTATTTTTAAAGCCTTTCAAAAAATCGGCATGATACCAGATATACATAACCATTGGTGCTAGTTTTTTAGGTTGAAGCGGCCACGATCGCCCTTATGTCGATTTTGTCAAGTTGAGCGGTTGACAGCGAGAGGAGAGCGGCCATGACCACCATCGACTTCATCACGGATTTGTTCTGCCGGATCGACGACCGGATGCGCGCCTTGCCCAAACACGCCCAAGCGGTGCTGTGGCCCAGTGAAATCGTGACTTTGGGGGTGCTGCACGCCTTGAAGGGGGTCGGCAACCGCGCGTTCTATCGCTGGCTGACGCGGGATTACCACCCGCTGTTTCCTCACTTGCCCGAGCGGACCCGGTTGTTTCGTCAGTTCAAGACCCATCAACAGTGGACGTTGTTGTTCCTGGCGCCGCCAACGCTGTTGGGTGTTGTCGATAGTTACGGCATCGAATTGATCCATCCGATTCGACAGGGGCGCCGCCCGGCCCAGATCGGTCGTAAAGGACTCTCTAACCACCGCTGGATCGTGGGGGTTAAATTGTGCCTGCTGGCCAACCACCGGGGTGAAGTCGTCGGTTGGATGGGCCTGCCGGCCAACGCCCACGACACCTGGTTTCATCCCCTGATTCAGCACTTCCAAGAGCGTATGGTCATCTTGGCCGATACCGGCTTCCACGCCCGCGCCGGCGATCCGCTCAATCTCAAGCTCTGCCGGCGCGGCACCTGGAACGACCGCATGCTGATCGAAACCGTGTTCTCGATGCTGACCCTGATCAGCCATTTCAAAAAGATCATGCATCGGGTGGTCGATTACGTCTTGGCGCGGCTGGCGTTCACCGTCGCCGCCTTCAACTTGCTCATCCAATGGAATGGCCTCAAGCCCGATAAACATGGCTTCATACCGTTGTCCATCGCCGAATTCAATCTGTGAATAAAACTAGCACCAATGGTTACATAAAGTTATTTTGTAGTAGTATTTGGTATCAGAAGATTGAACGGAAACACCTCCCCCTACGGACGCGCATTAAAAGATTAGTCAGAAAGACGATTTGTTTCTCCAAACTCGACCAAATGCATGACATCGTTATCGGTCTATTTATTAACCGATATGAATTTGGAGTTTTGGTATGAAATCTATATCTGGAATACTACCAATGTCTATTGTATTCTCATCAACTATCACAATAGTATTGCCGACCATGATTCTTGCAATTGCCTTCTGGATGAGGAAGACAACCCCTTCTGAAAATTTGAAAAACAAATGGGAAAGCAATTGTTTATGGTTTCTTTCAACGCTTAAAGTAAGCATCCTTTTGCTTGCCGCCTGGTCAGGCTACACAACCCTGTGGGCGGATGACGGCTATCGCCTTTCAATGAGCCGTGCAATAGTAGAAGGCTCTAAAAACATGTTTTCCCAGCTCGTTTGGCCATCAGGTTCTCTATTGTTGAATGCTTTAGTGATGAATCTCAGTCCAGACCCTGTTATGGGAGTGCGATTCACTACGGTTGCACTGAGTCTAGGTACGATATTCGTTGTGGGATGGGTGACTCGTCTAATCAATGGCAATAGTATTGCCGTGTTGACTGCTGCATTATTGGTTTCTGTACTTCCGATGCATAACTGGTTAAGCACGAGTTTCATGTCGGAAATACCAATGATATTTTTTGTTATGCTTAGTGTCGGATTGGCTCTAAAAAGTTGGATACTTATTTCTGAGGCTAGTGGGTTACCCTATCAAAACAAACACTTGTGGCAACCCGCTAGTCATAGAGTAATGGGATGGCTATTGGCTATTCTCGCTGGTTTTAGTGCTACAATGGCTGCGAGTTGCCGATATGAAGCTTGGATGTTCATTCTTGCATTCGGATTCACAATTCTGATGCACTATTTCTGGCGACAGAGTGTAGACTTTTTGCCTCAAGGGATACAACCAAAATCGAAACCTGTAAATAACCATTTTTCGATAATTTTTACAGCGGGAACTGTGGCTTTGTTGTTTCCATTAGCTTGGATTGCAGCAAGTTGGCAAAAGATGGGACACCCACTGGCTTTTTTTTCAGACATAGTCAGCGAGACAAAACTGCTTAGTGGAGGCACAATATTTGATGCGGGTTTTATTTACCTTCAGGAGATCTTTCTTGAAATCGGCGTCTTATCGTCAATTGGGTTGGTGGCCGTGGCGGTAAGTGTAATGCTGGCTCGTAGTAGACCCAGAATATTTTTCTATGCTGTACTCGTGACATTTTATTATGGAGTCACAATTATCATCATAGGAAAAAATGGAACAGGATTATCTATACAACGATATATTCATAGTCTAATAGTTCTGCTTTTTCCATTAGTTGGATTCGCGGTTGGTCTTGTAGAAGAAGCTCGGGTTAAAATGTTAAAAAACCCCATGCGTATAATTGCTTATGCAACGCTCATTTTTTGTTATACATCCTTAATCGCATTCGCATTTCATTCTATCGGAGTAACTAGTAGATATCGTTGGTACGGCTTCCAGAATGCGTCATTTGTGGCAGGATATCTTTTGACTCAAGAACTGCATCACCCCCAAGCTCTTCCGGGGGTCTATTCGGGTGGAAAAATATTGATCTGGACTTCTGGAGTCGATTTTGCAATGTTGAAGCATATACCGATTATGACTGGCTTGGACAATCAATATTTGTGGGATAAATCAATTGCTTTTCCTGAAAAATTTAATAATGACAAGGTGCTTACGGTATTGCAAGCTGGGAGCTTCATTAATAAACCTCCTGCAGATTATGTATTAATATTCGACTTGATGGATATTCTGATATATAGAAGAAAGGATCAGGCCAATTAAACCGAATTCTCCTCTGTTAGGTAAGATTTTGATTACATGGGGTAAACCCCCGGCTCTGCCGGGGGACTCACAAAGGTTTGACCTTTGCGGGAGTCGGATTTGCCGCGCAGCACAGCGGACGTTGATGTTAGTTGCGGATCGTTATTCATGTCACTGAAGCTTATTGATTTCTCGGTGTGGTAGATTCGGAGTAGCTGAAGGATTGTTACCGAACATGATTTTACCCACGAAGCCCTGCCGCCTTGGGCGGCACATAGTTTTATGGCGCCTTTGAGGCGCTATCCCATAAAGCCCCCGGCTCTGCCGGGGGATACTTACTGTCCGTATGATATTGTTTGTGCGGACTAGTGTTTAATATGTGTGTGAATATTATGAATATTTCAAATATAAAAACTTATGTAAGTTACGTTTCTACGCCATTACTGCTACTTGGCGGTGTGGTCATTTTCTTCTCGAGCATAATCATTGGCGACAAGCGTTTTACTTCAGATGGGCAACTCGCTGCCTACTATCAACATTTTGCATTGTGGTCCGGTGATTGGGCCACTGGTTGGCCTATCATTGGCGATCCTGTCAGTATGCCTCTTTATCCAGTAAGGCTGGCAATTGTTGCACTAAATATGCCCTTCGACATATTCGTAATAGCTGCCTATATACTTGCAATATTTGGTATGTATTTTTTTCTTCGGGTTTTTTTGGATAAGGGGCCAGCAGCGTTTGGTGCTATAAGCTTCACTATCAGTGGCTGGATGTTGGTGCATTTGGGGCATACCTCGATGATACACGCTGCAGCGTGGTTGCCATGGATGATGTTGGGGATCTCGTTTATTGTTCTGGACTCAGGTGCGAAGAAATATCGCGGCCTAACGCTGCTGTCTGTTGCGGTGTCAATGAGTGTATTAGCGGGGCATACACAGATAACCGTTTACTCATTATTATTGGTTGCTGCTTATGCCATTTATATGGTTTCTACAAACAAAGACTGGTCCGCGATTTACTTCATTGCCTTGGGCGTGTTCTGTGGTGTTGTTATTTCCCTACCAGTGCTGATACCAACTGCAGAGTTGACTACTTTTACTTATCGTAATGGGATATCAATAGAGGAACTATTTTCTTATTCATTGCCGCTTGCTGAGATGCCGGGCCTGATCATCCCGCTGCTTTATGGGTCGACACCATTCGGATGGTTTGGGCATGACTACCAAAATCCTGGTTATCGCGGAGAAACAATTACATTTTTTCCTGCAATTGGACTGTTTTTTGCCATTATTGCTTTCGTATCCGTCAGAGAGGAAAGAGGCCATATTATATTTTGGTTGTTAGTTGGTCTGCTGTCCCTGCTGTTTGCATTGGGGAGCGCGTTTTTTCCCATAGCTTTCTTAACAGAACACTTATTCCCTTTAAACATGTTCAGGGCACCGTCTCGGCATATGTTAGAAGTGACTTTTTGTTTCTCGGTTTTGTCGGCGATAGGCTTGCAAGCCTTGCTTGATAAGTATGTGCAGGTTATACAGATTAGAGTTGCAATATTCATATATATGCTGTTGTTTGTATTGGCAATATCGTCTGTTTTAGCAGTGCGTGACTTATTAGGTCTCGATTTAGCGCAACTTATTTGGCCAACACTTTTTGCACTGTTGATGATTATCTTGTCGTTTGCCTTGATAGTAATACGGGATCATTCAGGGAGGTTTGTTGTATTTGAATACATATCTATAGCTATTCTATTGATGCATACTGTTATGATTGGATACCAATTGCCATGGAGAATTTACGCTCCGTCCGAATCACACAATACCCAACCTGAATGGATATCCGACTTCAAGGGAAAGTTGGGTTATGACTATCGTGCCTTAGGCATGAATGGATGGCAGAGTCAAGTGTTCAATCCTGATATAAGCAGGCTGCATGGCATTAGGATTTTAGGATGGTACGGCCCAATGTTAAACAAAAACATTGCAGAGCTCTCAGGCCTAACGTCAGGTGGTTGGATACAACGTTTTGTTTTGTCAGATAAGGATGTCACGCTTGATCTTCTTTCCGTTCGCTATGTTTCGATTCCGGGTGAAGAGAAGCAACTGATGCTTGCTAATCCTGATAGATGGAGGCTAGTTAAATCATACGGCAATGAGTACGTATTTGAAAATTTGAAGGTACTCCCCCGTGCACGGTTGGTATGCCAAGCTTCGAAGATTGAGTCTGACAACGTATTTAATCTGTCTGTACGTGACGGTAGGTCAACTCTTTCAGTTGTCGATCATGCATATGTTAACGATGCATTGCCAAGCCAGTTGCCGAGTCATATAGAATGCCTTGGCCATGTCAATATTCTGCGTGATGATGGCGATAGTGTGCGGATAAAGGCAAATGTAGATTCTGACCGAGCGATTTTGGTTTTATCGGACCTCTGGTATCCGGGGTGGCAGGTGTATGTGAATGGCAACCAGAGCCCCGTCTACCGCGTGAATAACACGTCCAAAGGCGTATTACTTCCTAATGGACCTAGTGACGTTAAATTTGTTTATCGACCAACAAACTGGAACCTCTCCATTCTCATCACTATTATGTCTCTTGGATTGGTGGCCATCCTGCTATTTGTGAGGTCTGGGCTACTGATCTTCAGTCGATTTGGAAGGTGTCTTTATCGCGCAACAAGGAGCATTTATAGCTATGAACATAACGGATTTTGAATTCCCAGACTGCCCCTTGTGCGGTAATTCAGAAGCTGAGGCTATGTACCAAGGAAGAGGCTTTGACCCTTATAGCATAAGATCTTGTGGGCGTTGCGGTATGTCATTTTTGTCGCCAAGGCCGACTGAGCTGGCGATGTTGTCACTTTATCAGGTGGACGACTACTTTTCCAGTGATGAGCAGGGTTACGCGAATTATGCCGCTCAGGAACCCGCCCTACGGGCTACATTCCGTCGCCTATTAGAGCATCTCGCGTCATGTGGACTTACAGGGGGTAACTTGCTTGAAGTGGGTTGCGGCTATGGTTACCTGCTTGAAGAGGCTAAACCTCACTTCAAACGTAGAGTCGGCACCGATTTTTCTGCGGGGGCTGTAGAACAAGCAAGAATGCGTGCGGATCAAGTTTTCATAGGCGACATTAACTCAGTTGAAGACCAATTAGTATTCGATTGCATTATTGCTGCCCACGTCATCGAGCATGTATATCATCCATATGATTTCGTAAAAGAGACTATTAAACGACTGCGTCCCGGGGGTGCTTTATTACTTGCCGCTCCGGATTTTGGCAGTTATTGGCGTAAGTTAATGGGGCGTCGTTGGCCGTCCTTTAAATTGCCAGAACACATACTCTACTTTGATAAGCAGACATTGCCATATTTATTGGTACAGGGTGGATTAGAGAATATTCGACCTGTCCCATATCCACATGCTTTTCCATTTGGCCTTATTGCATCCAAGGTAGGGATACGGCTTCACGATATCTGGAACAAGTACAACTTATGGTTACCTGCAACGACTGTTGCTTTTGTGGGCATAAAAGGGGATTAAGATGGCCGAGGCTCCTGTGTTTTCTATCGTTATCCCTATGTTCAAAGAGGGAGCACATCTGTCTGAGTCCATAAAAAGAATTGCTGATGTTCTTGACTCTATTGGTGAGTCCTATGAGATTTTGTTGGTTGACGATGGATCGCTAGATAATACTTGGGAAGAGATCGTTAAGCAGGCAAAGTGCTTTAATCAGGTAAGGGGTATTAGGTTGAGTCGCAACTTTGGGAAAGAAGCTGCGCTCGCAGCGGGATTGGAAAATGTAAGCGGCGCCGCTGTCTTGGTTATGGACGGCGACTTGCAGCATCCGCCTGACCTGATTCCAAAAATGATCCAGCATTGGCGTGAAGGTGCTGATGTTATCGAGGCAGTAAAGCAGTCGCGAGGTAATGAAGCCGCAATAAGTCGTTTTCGGGCGTGGGTATTTTATACTCTGTTCACTCGGCTTACAGGGGTTGATCTGCATGGTGCGTCTGATTTCAAACTCATGGATCGACGCGTACTTGATGCATGGCGTAGGCTTGGTGAGCGGAATTTATTTTTTCGTGGGATGAATGCATGGCTTGGGTTCAAGAGAATTCAGATTCCTTTTGATGTTGTTGATCGCGTCGATGGTAAATCAGGCTGGTCGGTAATTCAGCTCATGAAACTTGCATTGACCGCGGTTACCTCTTTTTCTTCAGCTCCACTTTATATTATGATTTTTGTTGGATTGATATTTTCTACTTTTGCTTTGATTATTGGGCTTCAAACGGCTTATCTGAAATTTGGCGGTCATGCAGTGGATGGTTTCACGACAGTTATTCTATTAATACTCATCGTTGGTGGAGTGGTTTCCTTTGGCCTAGGTTTAATCGGTGTTTACATTGCGCGAATTTACGATGAAGTCAAAGGTCGGCCTCGCTATATAATTGCCGAGCAGGTCGATTAATGTTGCGACGTCAGTTTGCCCGTTACCTCCTTGTGGGTGGTTTAGGCACGGGAGTACACCTGCTTTTTCTGGTGATAAGTGTTGAACTGGCTGGGCTAAGCGCTACATCAGGTGCGATTGTTGGCTTTATTAGCGCACTTCTTGTTTCTTTTTTATTAAATTACAAGTGGACGTTTAAGTCATGTAAACCGTATATCAGCAGTTTCTGGCGATATTTTGTTGTTTCCATAAGCGGGCTTATGCTTAATACCCTTATGGTTAACGGCTTGGTCAAGTATTTCGGCTTGTGGTATTTTACGGCTCAATTAAGTATTATCTGGGTAGTCCCAATCAGCAATTATTTACTTAACAAGTATTGGTCATTTGAGATTCAATCACTGGGCTATGTTAAATCCTTACCAAGAAGACTATGAATTTAGGTAGTCCTGTAAAAATTAGTGGTAACTACCTACTCCCACGCAAAAAAGCCAAACTGAGGGTATGACAGACCTTCCTGACGACATCGAATCGCTCAAGGCGATTATCCAGCAGCTTGTGGCAGAAACCGAGCGGCTCAAGGCCGAGAATGCCGAGTTGCGCCGTTGCTTGGGTTTGGACAGTGCCAATGGGCACCTCGAAAAACTGGTTATGAGAAAATGGGGTTGTTGATCCCTGCCAAGAGTCCGGATGTCCGATGATCAAAGACAGCCTGTTTGCCGCCGAGGAACGCGAAGCCAAGTTGGACCGTTTGGGTGATGTGCTGCAAGTGATGGAGCGGCACGTGGACTTCAAGGCGCTGGCGGCGGCGGTAGACTGAGTCGCACCGCGACCGGGGCGGGAAAGCGGTGGACGTCCGCCGTTTCCCACGGAACTGATGGTACGCGCCTGGGTACTTCAAAATTGATATGGACTGAGCGACGAACAGCTGGAGTATCAAGTGCTGGATCGATTGAGCTTCCAACGTTTCCTGGGACTGCGACGCAGCAGTCAGGTGCCGGACCGCACCACATTTTGGACCTTCCGCGAGCGACTCACGACAATGAAGGCGGGAGACACGTTGTTCGAAGCCGTGAACCGCCAACTGGCGCGGCATGGCTCTATCGCTCGTGGCGGGCAGATGGTGGATGCCAGTCTGGTTCCGGTCCCTCGACAGCACGTCAGCGAGCAAGAACGGGAACTGCTGAAGGAACGGGCGATGCCTATGGGCACCTCGAAAAACCGGACATGAAGCCGGCAAAATGGGCAAAGCAAGGTGCCTGAGGCGTGAGCCTCACAATATCTTTGGTTTGTGCCCCGGCCCGAAGGGTTCATCCCCGCCCGAAATCACCATCCCGGTCGTACCGGGATCGCACTTGGGCGTTAGAAAGCGACCACACCGTATGCCTTGAGAATGCACAGGCGACGTAGGTTGTAGACCGCTGCCTTCCCCGTGAGTTGGAAGGTCGCTCGATCCAGACCGATACATCGTAGGAGTTTTCCGCCCATCTGCTCCATAGCGGCGAAGACGTGTTCGACCCGCGCCCGAACCCGGGCAATGCGGGTGTTGCGGCGCGCCTGGCAGGCGGACAGCGGTTTGCCTTTCTTTGCCTTGCGCTGGATGTGTACTCGCCAACCCTGGGTCTTGAGGCGCCGCTCACGTTCACCATCAACATAGCCCTTGTCGCCATAAAGATCACGGCCGGTATTCGCGTGATCCAGGACATCTTCCAGGTGCAGGGTGTCGTTCTCCGCAGCGGTGCTGACCTTGACCTGGCGGATCAGCTTGTAGCGTCGGTCGGCGCTGACCGAGACCTTGTAACCGAAGTAGGATTTGCCGTGCTTCTTCGTCCAGGTGGCCTCCATGTCCTTCTGCCGGCGCTGGGCCGGCTTCCAGTCCACCGGCATCGCCGACGCTTTCAGCAATTCCCGTTCTTTTTCCGTGACGTGCTGGCGAGGAACGGGAACCAGACTGGCGTCCACCATCTGCCCACCACGAGCAATATAACCCTGCTGGGCCAGTTGACGATGCACCGCCTCAAACAGCGCGTCTCCCGCCTTCGCCACCGTCAACCGCTCGCGGAAGGTCCAGAATGTGGTGCGATCGGGTATCTGACTACTGTGCCGCAGGCCCAGGAAACGCTGGAAGCTCAGTCGATCCAGCACTTGGTATTCCATCTGTTCGTCACTCAGTCCATATAAATCCTGAAGAACCAGGGCACGTACCATCAACTCGGTGGGAAACGGTGGACGCCCCCCACGTGCCCGTCCGGGTCGTGGCGCTACCCGGTCCATCTCCGCCGCCAGCGCCTTGAAGTCAACCTGCTGCTCCATGACTTGCAGCACATCGCCCAGACGATCCAATTTGGCTTCCCGTTCCTGGGCGGCAAACAGGCTTTCTTTGATCATCGGATATCCGGGCTCTTGGCGGGGATCAACAACCCTATTTTCTCATAACAAGGTTTTTCGAGGTGCCCCTATGGATTGGAAGCCGGCCCAGCGACGGCAGAAGGACACCGAAGCCACCTGGACCCAGAAGCACGGCAAGTCTTATTATCCTGAGAAAACCCCCGGCTCTGCCGGGGAGACGGTAGCAGTTTGACATTTACGGGAGTCCATCAGGGAAACTCTGTGTCGTGAGCCGCCAAGCACCACGACTGAGAGAATCCCGATGGACGAGTATGACAGCCTAAGCCACAGCAAGTGGGAGTGTAAATACCATGTGGTCTTTATCCCGAAGTGTCGTCGCAAGACGCTTTATGTCCAGTTGAGGAAGCACCTGGGGGAAGTGTTTCGAAAGCTGGCCGCGCAGAAGGAAAGCCGAATTGAGGAGGGGCATCTGCTGCTCAACCATGTGCATATGCTGATTGCGATTCCCCCCAAATACGCGGTGTCTCAAGTGATCGGGTTCATCAAGGGCAAGAGCGCAATTCACTTAGCGCGGGTGTACGGGGAGCGCAAGCAGAATTTTGTTGGGCAGCATTTTTGGGCGCGGGGGTATTTTGTCTCGACCGTCGGTCGGGATGAGACCGTGATCTGCGAGTACATTCAGTACCAAGAGCAAGAGGATCAGCGGCTGGATAATCTAGACCTCTGGCGCTGAGGCGCCACCTTTAGGTGGCCCAAGAACGTCAGGGCCGCGTTAGCGACCCTGGTGAGCCGCTTTGAGCGGCTCACAAACTAAAGCCCCCGGCTCTGCCGGGGGATACTTACTTTGGCTACAAGGTCTCGGTCAGCGCCGACCGGCGCTACAAGCTGATTCGCCGGGTCAAGGTCAGCACCGCCTCGGAGAACGACACCCTACACCTGGAGGATGTCCTGGATCACGCGAACACCGGTCGCGATCTTTATGGCGACAAGGGTTACGTCGATGGTGAACGCGAGCGGCGCCTCAAGGCTCAGGGCTGGCGGGTACACATCCAGCGCAAGGCCAAGAAAGGCAAGCCGCTGTCCGCCTGCCAAGCACGTCGCAACACCCGCCTTGCCCGGGTCCGGGCGCGAGTCGAACACGTCTTCGCCGCCATGGCGGAGATGGGCGGAAAGCTCCTCCGTTGCATCGGCCTGGATCGAGCGACCTTCCAACTCACGGGGAAAGCCGCCACCTACAATCTGCGCCGCCTGTGCAGTCTCAAGAGGTGCGGTGTGGTCGCCTTCTGACACCAGTGGTGCGCCCGGAATCACCGTAAACAGCGATTCCGGGCGAGAATGTGCCTTCTGGATGGGAGCAAGACCCAAAAATCGCGAGGCTAACGCCTTAAGTTCCTTCGCTTTTCCTGTTTTACTGGGGTCATAACCAGTTTTTCGAGGTGCCCCATTGCGGTCCATCAAAGGGCGCCCTTCTCTGATGACCAGGCATAGAATCAGAGAAGTACCTTGCGCTAGAGTGCCGGCGGGTCGAGGAGGACCGGATACTTGAAAAATATCGATGTCATAATAGGGAATCTCAAGGCTGCTATTGAATCGGTAGAGGGTCATGACCGGCGCGGCGGGAATATCGGCCCATGCGGATGCCATTGCAAACAATCTAAGTACAGGACAAAAACTTCAAAGCCCAGAGGAAATTCTGGAATTTCTCGGAGAGGTTAAGGGCGATATTGCGCAGGAAGTCGAGGCCATGACGGAAGAGGGACTTGAGCGGCCGCTGGAGTGTTTTTTTAAGGGGATTGGCCGATCTTGGTTATGGAGCCGTTCGCCGGTGCGGTGGCTCCACGCAAAGGCCAGCGCCAGCAGGCCCATCATTTTGGACAGTCGAGCGGCGTCGGTCAGGTGGGTATCCTCGAAGTTGAAGCCCCGGGTTTTGAGGCAACCGAACAGGGTTTCCACCTGCCAGCGGTCAGCGTAGGCACGGATGGCTTGATCCTGAGGGGCGCCGAAGGTGGCGAGGATGAGCAACTCGTCGTCGTCCAGCCGCAGGGCCGAGAGGTGGACGAAGCAACCCCAGATGGGCCGCCGCCCCGGCAGCCGGTGCACCTGGCCCGGCTTGAGCGATCCTAGGAGCGCATCAATCCGCAGGATCCGATTCCAATGGTTGGGAACGAGCGTGTCACATTTGATTCGTTGGTGGAAAGGAATCCCCTGCTGTTGCAGCCAATGCAACCACGCCTCACCCACGAATTCGCGGTCGGCCAGCAGGACGGCGATCCGCTCCACGCCAAAGACGGTCAAGAAGCGCTCCATCAAGGCTTGGCGCTCAGTGGTGTTGGAATTGCCCGCCTTGCCCAAGACGCTCCAAAACAGCGGGAGGGCGATACCCCGATAGGCGATACCCAGCACCAGGAAGTTGAGCTCCACCCGGCCAAACCGCCAGTGGGTGCGATCCAAGGTCAGTCGCCACGGACCCTCCCCCACGGGAACCAACCGCACCAGCAACCGCGCCCAAGTCTCCGGTTCAATCTCGAACGCGCGAAAGAAGCGTTGCAGACGTTTGTAGTGCGAATCCACCTGGGCCTTGCCGCCAAAACCGGTCGCCAGTTCGGCCAAATTGACGCTACGCACCTTGAACAGTGCCAGCAGAAACCGCGCCAGAAAATCGATCCGCGCACCATGCCAGGGTAGGTGTTCCGCCAGCACCGCCTTAAGTTCCCACACCGGATCATTAACAGTAGCCTTCATTGGTATTATCCGCAAAAAATAAAAATCTTCGCTTAGCCGCCTTTAATCAATATGTTATGATTTTTGTCCTGTACTGAGGAGGTTGAGTTCGGGGCTGTAGGGTGGCAGCCAATGTAAACCGACGCCCTGGCGGAACCAGTCCTTGATGCGGACTTGAAAGGCATGGCTGGTATGGATGGGGGCGTTGTCGAGCACGACCAGACGGCGTTTCTTGGCGCGGGCGGTCTGGGCGGCGAAGGCGTCCAGGGCGGCGATGACGGTGGCCGAGGTGACGCGCCCGATGACGGTGTGAAACGGGCTCTGGTTGGTGGGGCTGAGGAATCCCAGCACGTTCGCGCGAGGGCTGGCGGCGCTGGGAAGGGCCAGCGTCCGTCCCCGAGGTTGCCAGGCGTAGGGGATGGAGGGCGTCAGGTTGAAGCCGGTTTGGTCGAAATAGAACAACTCGATCACTCCTCGCACGTGGCCGTGCCGAAGCGTGGTCAGGCGCGCGTGCGCCGCGCGAAAGGCGTCGGGGTCGCGCGGCCCCTTGACCCGTCGCCGACACCGCTTCCAGCGATAGGCTTTTTTTTGAGGATCCGATGCACCGTCTGCCGGCTAGCGCGCTTGCCCGTCGCCTGTTCCAGCCGGGCTTGCGCCTGTTTGATCTGGCGAGGTTCCTCCTCCAGCCAACCGCACAACCGCACCTCCTCCACCGGCGTGTCAATCCGGGGTCGTCCCGAGCGGGGCTCATCGTAGAGACCGCAGAGACCGTCCCGTTCCCACCCGTCCAGCCAGGCGCTGATCGTATCTACACCCACTTCAAAGAGTTCGGAAAGCGCAATCCGCCGATACCCCCGATGCGCCCAATACACCGCCTGCGCCCGTTGTCGCACCCGGCCGTTCGGCCCTTCTTTCCACACCGCCCGCAGCGTTTCACATTCCGCTTCGCTCAACGCCCGGATTCGCTTCATCCCCACTCGCCTCCACAAGCTTTTAAACGTAAAATAACCCAAGTTGCCACCTAGACGGGGTGAAGCCATCGGGGTCTGCTATCGTCGTGAGTACTGCTACTGCACGACGACTGGCGAGGAACCCCGATGGACACTCAAATTGTATTCGTTTATTGCCTCTGTGATGATCTATTGAAGGCGCTCCAGCATAGGGAAGATCCGCAGTGCCGGGTGAGCGACGCGGAGATTCTGACGGTGGCCTTGGTTGCTGCCCTCTACTTTGGCGGCCACTTCAAGCGTGCCAACGAGTTCCTGCATGAACAGGGGTACCTGCCGCGCCGGCTCGGCGCGAGTCGCTTCAACCGGCGCATCCATCGCTGCGTCCCGTTCGTGCTGCCCTTGTTTCACAGGCTGGCTGGGCTGGGTCATCCGCTCAATCCCGAGAGCGTCTACGTCATCGACAGTTTTCCGGTGGCCGCCTGCGACAATATTCGCATTCCCCGGTGCCGGCGTTATCGGGGCGAAGCGTGGCGGGGGTATCAGGCCAGCAAACGCCGTTACTTTTACGGTCTGAAAATTCATCTGCTGGTCACCGCGCACGGCAAACCGGTGGAGTTTTTCCTGACCCCCGGCGCCGACAGCGACACGAAGGCGCTCAAACAATACGCCTTCGATTTGCCGGAGAATGCCACGATCACCGGGGACAAGGCGTACAACGATTACGAGTACGAAGACCTGTTTAAGGACATCGGCTTGCACCTGATCCCCCTGCGCAAGAAGAATTCCAAACGCTCCCTCGAACCGGTGGTAACCTACTGGATGGCGACGGCGCGCAAAGCAGTGGAAACCACCGGCAGCTTGATCGAACGCCTGTTGCCCAAGCATATCCACACCGTTACCGCCGCCGGCTTCGAATTGAAGGTGGCGCTCTTCATTCTCGCGTGCAGCCTTAACTTCGTCTTCTAAATCAGTCCAGGTGGCAACTTGGGTTAAAATACTACCTGATTTCTTTTGATAAAGTACTTATAAAAGTCCCAATCTGAATCGCTTCTGAATAACCACATGAGAAAAGTTATGTCTGCCCTTTTGCGATCCAGCACCGTAGCATCACAACATCGCTCAATTACCTGAGGAATTCACCTGATCATCTTGGTCATCTTGTTGACGTTCGCGACCACATTTGCCCTTGCACGTCACCTGTCTCAATCCGCCTCTTGCTTGCATATACTCGATCATCCCAACGATCGTTCCCTGCATCTTCGACCCATTCCTCGCGCCGGTGGTCTGGCCATTTTGTTGGGTGGCCTCGCAGGTAATGTGCTATTTGGCCTTTCTTCGCCCGCGACCTGCTTGCGTCCGATAATCTTGTTGCTGGGCTTGGTTCCATTGGCAGGTATTTCCTTCCTCGATGATCGCTGCGGTGTCCCGATCAAGTGGCGCGTTTTGACACATTTTTGGGTCGCTAGTAGCATATTTTTAGCAATATCTATGCCTGCTGCCTTCGACTTGCCCGGCCTCGCCTTAGCTCTTCCCGTTTGGATTGCCATCCCCCTTACCCTCTTGTTCGTCATC
>JBAOHI010000092.1:0-17754 GCA_037045535.1 Candidatus Competibacter sp. | reverse complement strand
TATGGCCGATTCGAAGTCCGTTTGTACGATTTTGCTGAAATGGTAGCCCATGTTTTTTTTTGACAAAAATAGTCACCAATCAAGGAGGACTTGGTGATAAATGTTGGATATGGGCTGCTTTTTGAAAAACATGGAATCCTGCTCATGCGAGGTATGCGAATATGGAGCTAAAACTCAGGCCCCTTGGCTTGTTCAAACCTTAATTCACTTTACTTGAACCCAAGTTTTACCCTTAATGAAGGGTGCATTGATTGGGGATGCCCCCAAGACACCCCCCAAAAAATTGTTTTGTTTCAAAATAGCCGCATGGCTATTTGTGGCGATGTTTCCACTTTGACTCATTCCTCATCCCTCATCCCTCACACTCGAAACATCCCCTTCATCCCATCCCAAAGCGGCCTTTTCAGGGCTGGGTTGGCAAGGATTTCGGTTAGGCTGGCTGAGAAAAGATAGTTGACGCCGCCGATGGCGAACGCGGCTGGTATGGCTTGTAAATTGAGGTTCATTCCGGCCTGTTTCGGCGAAATGCCAAAGAACATGGCGTTTGAAAAACCAGCCTCGATTGCGCAGCGACGAAAAGCTGAACGGCTGCCCTGTCGGAGCAACCAGCAGACTAGCGCATCCTCCGCCATATCGAACTTAGCGGCTTGGAGCATCTTCAACAAGCAGTTCCTTTGCCTCGGCGGTTTCCTCCCCCGCACAGGCGACGAAAAGGCCTCGTGCGGTTGTTCCCCACACCGTTCCGAAAGTCAGGTTTTCCTTTAATGGATAGACCTCGAAGTCCAAAATTCCATTGGGCTGCGATATTCATATTTTCGCTTTTTTTCAGAATTTTATTCCAAAAGGGTATTTTTTTCGCCCTATCTCGGAAAAATTTATTTTTTTGAAATTGAATTTTGAGATAATTTTGTGCAAAAATAAAAGAACTCGGACATGAAAATCAAAATCACGAAATCACCTACCTCCCGAATCTCCGAAGTCAATTTTGCCGACCTGCCTTTTGGCCGCAATTTCGCCGACCATATCTTCATTTGCGACTATGAAGATGGAGAGTGGCATCATCCCCGTATCGAGCCATTCCACAACTTTGTATTGCACCCTGCCACCATGGCGCTGCACTACGGCCAAGCCATTTTCGAAGGCATGAAGGCGTCGAAAACACACGACGGCGTACCCCGATGCTCTTTCCGCCCGGAGCGCCATGCCCATCGGATGAACATCTCCGCCAAGCGGCTTGTGCATGCCTGAGTTCCCAGAGGATCTGTTCGTGGAAGCATTCGGCAAGCTCGTCGCCATTGACCAAGCATGGATACCAGAGGAAGAAGGCAGCGCCCTCTACATCCGCCCGACGATGATTGCCACCGACGAGTTCATTGGCGTAAAACCGTCGCAATCTTACAAATTTTTCATCTTCACAGGCCCTGTTGGCCCATATTACCCAAAACCCGTGCGCCTCTGGGCCGAAACGGAGTACATCCGTGCTGCGCAAGGTGGCACCGGCTTCGCAAAGGCCGCTGGCAACTACGCCGGGGCGCTTTACCCCGCCAAATTGGCACAAGACCGTGGCTTCGACCAATTGCTCTGGCTCGATGCCAAGGAATTCAAATATATCCAGGAGAGCGGCACGATGAACGTGTTCTTCGTCATCAACGGCGTGACCATCACCCCGCCACTCACAGGCGGCACCATCCTCGATGGCGTGACCCGTGACTGCATCCTCGAAATATTGCGCAGCGAAGGCAAACCCGTTGCGGAGCACGCCATCAGCATTGAAGAAGTAGTGCAAGGCCCACAAGGACGGCACCCTCCAGGAAGCATTCGGTGCAGGCACCGCTGCCGTCGTTTCGCACGTTGCCGAAATTGGCTATCGTGACCTGCTGATGACGCTGCCGCCCGTCAGCGAGCGCAAGATAGGTACCCATGTCAAGGCCGTGATTGATGGCATGAGGGCTGGCACCATCGAAGACAAATGGGGCTGGACCGTACCCGTACAGGTAGAAGAACTGGTTTGAAAAATGATGAATGAAAAATGATGAATGATGAAATGGACTGCAATGAGTTGATTTTGTAGAAAATGGCTTTCTTGCAGCTTTTTGAGCGACATTTTTTACGTAACCAGCACATACTGTGAGCACCATTCATCCTTCATCATTAATCATCGGCCACATCTGCCATGATGTAATCCCCAACGGCTATACGCCCGGAGGCGCCGCCGCTTATGCTGGCTCCTTTCCCACCGCCTCGGCTATCCGACCCAAATCCTCACTTCGTTTGGCCCTGATTTTCAGTTTGCTTCGCAATTCGAAGGGATAAACCTCCATGTAAAATCCTCGCCAAACACTACTGTTTTCGAAAATATCTACCACGACGGCCAGCGCACCCAGTACCTGCATAGCCGGGCGGAATTGCTCACGCCCGCCGATTTCACTAAGCATTGGCCGATGCCCAAGACCGTCCTACTCGGCCCCATCTGTGACGAGGTCAGCTTTGATTTCCTTGATTTTTTTGCTGCGCAAACGACCCTCACCTGCGCTTGTCCGCAAGGCTGGATGCGGCAATGGGACGAAAACAAGAAGGTCAGCCCGAAGCCCATCCCCGATTGGCTCGCTCTTGCCAAGGCCGACATTATCTCCATGAGCGAGGCAGACGTGGCTGGGGATTGGGATTTAATCAACCATATTGCCACCATCGCCAATATCCTGCTGGTGACGCAAGGCGTCAACGGGGCCGTCGTTTTTGAAAAAGGCCAGCGCCGACATTTCCCCTCCCTGCCCGTCGAAGAGCTTGACCCGACCGGGGCGGGCGATATTTTTGCCGCCGCTTTTCTACTGAACTATGCCGAAGGTAAGGACCTTCAAAAGGCCGTCCATTTTGCGCATTTGGCGGCGGGATTGAGCATTCAGGGGAGCGGAATGGGCAGCGTGCCGGGTCGGGCGGAGGTAGGGTTGACATGAAATGAATATGGCATTGGGCAATGCCCAATGTTGAAATTTACCTCTCATAGGGCGTTGCCCAATACTGAAATATATCTCTTTCTCATAGGGCGATGCCCTATGCTGATATATTAAGTCCTTCAGGGCTTGGCAATAACCTGCAAAGCCCTGAAAGAGCGTAATCCGCCAGCATGGGGCATCGCCCTATGACCTCGTGAATCCATCACCACCTCTACCCCATAAACCCCCGTCGCCAGCGCCGAAATCGGCAATTCCACCGAACCAGTGAACGAGCGTTCCAGCACCACATTGCCCAGCATATTGACCAAACGAACCTTGGCGGCCTCGCCTGTTTCCAATTGCACAAAAAGCACCTCGTTGGCCGGGTTGGGATACACCAAAACGCTCGTTTCCGCTACCGTTCCGGCGGTAGCCGATACGCAATCGGGGCCGGGAACCGTGCCGGGTGAGCCACCGTAACAGCCTGACTGCCAATTGTTTGGATTGTTTTGATTGCCGTTGTAGTCGCTGTTTTCGAGGGTGTAGCCGAAGCCGTCGGCGTCTTCGTCCCACGGGGCGGCATCGTCGTAACAAACGCTCATTTGCAAAAGTCCTTGGGCATCGTAGAGGCGCACGAGGTCACCATCGCCGCTGAGGCCAAAGCCAAGCGGGCCGAGCTTGTTCGTCACCTGTGGGAACAGGGCGCTGAATTTTGAATCATCTTCGTAAAAAACAAGGTAGCCGCCCGCTTGCAAACTCGTTCCCAAAGGGATGACAAAGCTGTGCGCATCATCCCCGTCCCGGATTTCCCAGCCGCCGAGGTCGAGCGCCGAGGCGGATTTATTGTGCAGTTCCAACCAATCGCCCGCATCGAAGGCGTCGGCGGATTTGTAATTGATTTCGCTGATAATGGGGTTTTCATCGCATGCGGTATATGCCTCGCCGGGCGAGCCACCGATGCAGCCATCGAACCAAGATTCGGGCAGGCTGGGGTCGGCGCTGTCCCATAATTCGAGGCTGCGGCCAAAGCCATCGGGGGTGCAGGGCCAGGGCTTTGCATCGTCGAAAACCAGCGCCGTTACTGGCTCGCCGAAGCGGTCGTACAGCCGGATTTCATCGCCATTGTCGCCCAGTTCGAAGCCCATTTCGCCGACGACATTCGCCACGCTGGGGTGTTGCGCCGCAAATTTTTCACCGTCCTCCAGCACCACCAACCGACCGCCGGGCGACACGACCGTGCCTGTGGGCAGTGCAAAACGGTGGTACCATGCCCCATCGCCCAATCTGGTAATCGGAGAGGTCCGAGCGGGGCCGTCGAGTTGTTTTTCAATTCCAACCAATCGCCAGCGTCACGGGTCGGGTCGCTGTGGTAGTTGATTTCCGACACCTGCAAATCGGCTTGTTGCGCAGCACCCGTGAAATTGGCCGTGAAGCTGGTGTTCGAGGTAATATCGGCAGTGAAAGCGGCACTGTTCAGGTCAGTTGATGAACGGGCTGGACGACCAATTGGCGAACTGAAAACCCGGTGCTGGGATGGCCGTCAGCGTCACGGGGTTGCCTTCAAAATAGACGCCCGTCCAGGGCAAGTCCTTCGGCGTGATGGTCGAGATTTTCACCCAACCTGCCCCCGGCGGCTGCACTTGCAGGGTCAGGCTCACCTGCCCGTTCAAGTCGAAGTATTCGTTGATTTGGTCCCGCTGCACCGCAGGTTTTTCGAGGTGGTAGTCCCGCAGGTATTGCACCGCACCCTGCCAAGAACCGAGGCCGGGATAGCCCCAACGTTGGCTGTTTCGGGGTATCTCGCTTTCGAGTTCATCGGCGGCGGCGTCAACAATGGCGAGGGTTTTCGTGGGTGTCCAGTACTCGTTGAGCAGGTCGGCGAAGCGGTTGATGAAATAGCGTTTGAACTCGGCGTTTTCGGGCAATTGGCCCATCATGTCCGTCCAGCGGTTGTGCGTAGGCGGGGTTGCCGAGCGCCTCATCCAGCACGTTGTAGCCAACGCCGTTGTAAACGCCTTGCGTGGAACCCATGTCCCAAAGCACGAAGCGCCACCGCTTGCGGAACGGGTCGTTGTGGCCGCCCCGGAAGATGCGGGTATTGTTGAAATAAATGCTCGAAAACCAGTCCACGTTGGCGGTGTAAATCTCGGAAGCGAAATAAAGCGCTATTTAGTTTTCCAAATCTACGAGCAATACGCGAGCGAGTAGACCACAGAGCCAAAAACGAAGGCGAGGAGCCCCGAGTGAGCAGGGCGACGGGGCAGATGTTATTCTGATGCTTATTGCGGAGCTTTGTTTGACGAGCGCCTTGCCGAGTTGGGAAGGCGAGGTGTGCCGCCGGGCAGCGATCAAACTGTTGCCTATCGCAGCCGGCCAGCCGCGCGACGCCATCTGTGTCGAGTTGGCCGGGCAGATGCGCGAACACCTGCACGTTCTGCATCGCCAGCATTGCGATACCGACCCGAAAACCGGCAAACGAGCCAGCTTCGGCCTGATCCGCATGGCCAATATCGATCCGCTATTCGACGTGGCGCGGGAACTGCTCCGGCTGGGAGCGGAGGCGAACTGCCGCATTCATCTGTGCGTTTACCATTCGCGCCATCCGATGCTGGTGCGAGCAGCCATCGAGCGGGAACTGGATGCCACGCTCAAACGCGGCACTCCCGAAGCTGTTTTTCATCGGCCCAGCATTCGTCAATGCCTCGATGCCGAACCCGAAGCCGACCATATTTTCGTGGTGCTCGCCACGGCGGTCGCGGAAGTGGGGCGCGATCACGATTACGATTGGGCGATTGTCGAACCGTCCTCCATGCGTTCGTTTATCCAGCTTGCCGGTCGGGTGCGTCGCCATCGCCTCTGGGTGTGCCCGGAAGACCAACCCAACATTTATTTGCTGGATACCAACATCGCTCATCTAGTCGAGGGCGGCGACAAGCCGGCATTCCTGCGACCGGGTTTCGAGAGCGCCACTTTCAAGCTGAACACACATCGTTTGATGGAACTGCTCAAACCCGAGCAATGGCAGGTCATCAACGCCGCTGCCCGCATTAAGGAGCGTGAATCGCTGACGCCGCACGACAATCTAGTCGATCTGGAACATGACCGACTGAGGGATTTGATGCTGGGAGCCGAGGCCGGGCAGGTACAAAAGGATGATCCGGTGCATCGCTGGTGGACTACTTGCGCCCACCTGAGCGGCCACCTTCAGCGCCGCAAACCATTTCGTCAGGATTCACAAGGGCGATTGCACTTTGCCTTGTTGCCGGATGACGACAATAACCTCAATTTCTATCGCCTGCCGGAAGGTGTTGATCCGGTTCCGGTTCGGAATCTGTGGCGGGAAATAGCGAAAAACGACCTGCCTCAAGGACCGGGAATCGAGGTGTGGGCCGTGCCGCGCTATCTGGATGCATTGCAGGAACTGGCTAACGCTCAGGGGATGGAGTTACGCGACTGTGCGCTGAAGTATGGAGCATTCGACCTGCCCGGCAGGAAGCCGGAACAGATTTGGCGCTATCACTGGGCGCTGGGATTTAGCCGTTATTGAGGGTATGAGCCAACCGGGGCGAACCACCCCGGTTGAGGTGCTGCCTGTCCGGCAGTTTAAGGTTCCTTGAATTCAAAAATGCCGAGCTAGCTTTTCTGAGCTGCTTTTTCAGCAGTAATAGTAATTTTCGCATGAAGTAATAAATTTTTTTATCAATTCTAAAATTCCAAGTTAGCTGGTTGACAAGTAGCGTGGCGTGCCTGTACTTTAATAAACGCTGAGGTGCGGGGGCACCTCAGCGTCGAAGCAGTCACTTCTCGTGCAGTCGAGAACTCAGTCGCGGAGTCCTGTTGCGACAAGGAGGGAACAGGATGCTTGGCAACCATCCGGCCTTATTAGCCTCAGCGGCCCCAGGGCTTTGCTCTCTGGGGCCATTTTACACGACTCGATCTTTAACAGCATTAGCGGGATACCCTCTATGGCCTCTTCGACTCTTGTAACAGGCGATACCGAGCAAATTCGGCACGCTATAACTGCATTCCTACAAGACCGCCTCCAGCCCAAGCTCGATAAACTCAAAGACGGCGAAGACGACGCCCGACGGAAGCTGCTGGCCGATCACGAGCCGCAAACCTGGATCGCCGACGCGGCGCGACGGGTGAGTCAGATTCAGCAAGTGACTCACGCGCTCAAATTCACCCACCCCGACGCTAAAGGCTCCAGCCTCAGTACATCGGGTAACCCACAAAGCGACGCATTTCTGATCGGTTCCCACACTTGTGCGGATTCACTGCCTCCCGATGTGGTGGGCAACGCGGCGGCGCTCGATGTCTATAAGTTCCTCCGCCTCGACGTGGCTGGACAATCGCTGCTGGATCGCGCCATCGTTGGAGATCCGGCTTTGGCATTGGCTCTGTCGGACAATTCCGAGCAAGCCGCCGAGTGGATGGCCGCCTTCGCTACCTTGCCCAAACCCAACGGCCAGCCAGCCACCCATAAATTGGCCAAGCAACTGTACTGGCCGCTGGGCGAAGGGCGCTATCACCTACTCGCACCCCTGTTTCCGACCTCACTGGCACAGGTTATATGGGTGAACATCCGCGAGGATCGCTTTTCCGATGAAGCCAAGGCAGCACGGGAAGCGCGGCGCGAGAAACGTGCGCATCCCAATGGCTATCGCGAGTATCCAAATCTGGCGATCCAGAAGTTTGGCGGTACCAAACCGCAAAATATCAGCCAGTTGAATAGCGAGCGCCACGGTGAAAACTGGTTGTTGCCTTCCTTGCCGCCCAACTGGAAGTCCGAATCGATCCGCCCGCCGTTTTTCACCGAAAGCGTGTTCGTTCGCCGATTCGGCAATTGCCGCGACGTGAAGGAACTCACCCGCATCCTGCGGGATTTTCTGCGAAGCGTGGCCAAGCCCGAACTCAACAATATCCGCATTCGCAACAAGCGCGCTGAACTGGTGGGCTACATCCGTGATGAACTGTTGCAATTCGCCGCCGAGATACAGGAAATCGATGGCGGTTGGAGTCGGGACGAACGCTGCCGCCTGAATGTAGCGGAACAATGCTGGCTCGACCCTAAACGTGCGGCTATCGATGAAGAGTTTGCCGTCCGCTGGCAACGCGGTGATTGGCAAGACGAAATCTGTTTGCGTTTCGGCAACTGGCTCAACGCCGCCATTAGCGATGACAAAAAAACGCCGATGGGCGAAGCGGAAGCAGAAGTGTGGCAGGACGTACTGGACGCCGAATTGCGCATGATCCGCCTGGAGCTTGCCGACCATGACTAGCCCATTGATCGACGCGGGCGGCTTGCTGATCTTGCCGCGCCTTCAGGTACAAAACGCCAACGCGATTTCCAGCCCGCTGACGTGGGGCTTTCCCGCGCCGACTGCGTTTACCGGTTTCGCTCATGCCCTGGAGCGGCGTTTGTCCGACGCTTCACCCTACGATTTCGGCGAGGTGCGAGAGGGCTTCGGCGGGGTCGGCATTATTTGCCACGGGTTTCAACCGCAAATCACCCAGCCTGCCGGACGGCGCACCCAGGTTTTTCATCTGACTCGTAACCCGGTCGGTAAGGATGGGGCGCCGATGGCGCTGGTGGAAGAAGGCCGTGCCCACCTGGAAATCACACTCATCGTCGTCGTGAAGGACGGATTCGGCGAATACGACGGTGGTGAATTCGCCCGAATGGCTCACCATATCGCGCAAGGGATGCGGCTGGCGGGTGGCAGCATCCTGCCCGCCCGGCGAGGCGAACGCCACGAAGCAAAATGGCAGGTCTTGCCCGATAATTTGGACGAGCAAAAAGACCTTTTTAGTAAGCTGCGCCGCCGCCTGCTGCCCGGTTTCGCCCTGATACAGCGACACGATTTGCTGGCCGAGCGGTTGGCCGAAATTCGCATCAAGCAACCAGAGGCTACCGCCCTGGATGCCTTGCTGGATCTCTCTCGGCTGAACATCGAGCCGGTCGGCCCCGATCCCGCCAAACCGGAAGAAACGCTCTGGCAAGTCCGCAAGCGGCCGGGTTGGCTGGTTCCCCTACCAATTGGCTATGCCGGTATTTCGCCTCTTTATCGGCCGGGCGAAGTTGAGAATACCCGCGACCACAACACACCCTTCCGCTTCGTGGAAAGCCTGTACTCCTTGGGCGAGTGGGTGAGTCCCCATCGTTTGGATCATCTGCAACAACTGCTCTGGCGCACCGAAGCCGATGCCGAACACGGTATTTATCGCTGCGCCAATTATTATTCCGAAGCAATTTCCAGCGCCCGCGCTGGCCTCGTATAAGGAAACATCATTATGGCTAAAAATGAACTGAAAACCGCCTCCGTCCTTGCTTTCGAACGCAAACTGGACCCATCCGACGCACTATTCAGCGCCGGGCTTTGGGATAATCGGGACAGCGGCGAACGGTGGAGCACGGTCGGGGTGCGCGAAAAATCGGTGCGCGGCACCATCTCTAACCGCCTAGCCACCAAGGACCAGGACCCAGCCAAGCTGGATGCTTCGATCCAGTCGCCCAATCTGCAAACCGTGGATGTCGCCACGCTGCCCAACGATGCCGACACCTTGCGTGTCCGGTTTACCTTGCGCGTGCTTGGCGGCGCAGGCGTGCCATCGGCCTGCAATAACGCCGACTACCAAGGGAAACTGCAACACACCGTTCAGCAGTATGTGGAACAAACCGGGTTTGCCGAATTGGCCCGTCGCTATGCCTGCAATCTGGCGGATGGCCGTTTCCTTTGGCGCAACCGGGTCGGCGCCGAACAGGTGGAGGTGCGGATTCGCCATCTGACCCAAGACGAAACCGGCCAAGCCTGGACCTTCGACGCGCACGATTTTTCCCTGCGGAATTTCGACGCCCCCACTCATGTCCAAGCCGACCTGCAAACCTTGGCTACCGTCATCGAGCAGGGTTTGGCGGGCAAGGATTACGTGCTGCTGGAAGTGGTCGCCTATGCCCGCGTCGGCGATGGACAGGAGGTCTATCCTTCCCAAGAATTGATCCTCGATCGGGGCGACAAGAAGGGCCAGAAAAGCAAGACACTGTATACCGTGAGCGATGTCGCCGCGATCCACAGCCAGAAAATCGGCAACGCCCTACGCACCATCGACACCTGGTATCCCAACGAAGAGGGTGTCGAAATCGGCCCCATCGCCATCGAGCCTTATGGTTCAGTCACTTCGCAAGGCAAAGCCTACCGCCAACCCAAAGACAAAGCGGACTTCTACAACTTGCTGGATAGCTGGGTGCTCAAGGACAAAGCGCCAGACATCGGTAACCAGCATTATGTAATGGCGACGTTGATTCGTGGCGGTGTCTTTGGTGAGAAGGATTGACGGATGGACGCCTATCTTGAAATCCGGTTGCTGCCCGACCCGGAGTTTACGCCGACCACGCTGATGAGCGCCCTTTTCAGTAAGTTGCACCGTGGATTGGTTACGCATGGTGGGCGCAATATCGGCGTGAGCTTTCCAGATGTCGGAAAGAATGGCCGGTCCTTGGGCGAACGCCTACGCCTCCACGGTAGCAGAGCCGATCTAGAGAAGCTAATGGCCACCAACTGGTTGGTGGGGATGCAGGATCACGCTGCGGTAAGCGAGATCACCGAGGTTCCCGCCCACGCCAAGCAACGAGTGGTGCGGCGCATGCAGGCGAAGAGCAGCCCGGAACGGGAGCGCCGTCGGCTGATGATCCGGAAGGGGATCAGTATCGAGCAGGCCACTCAAGCCATCCCGGACAGTGCCGCAGAAAAGCTGAATCTGCCCTATCTGGTTTTGACCAGCCAGAGTACTGGCCAACAGTTTCGCCTGTTCGTGGAACATTTGGTCGTTCGGGAACAAGCGATGAGCGGTGAGTTTAGCGCCTACGGCTTGAGTGCTACGGCAACGGTCCCCTGGTTCTGACCCTTATTTTTTGATGGTCAAATCAGGTTATATAAATCAATAACTTGGATTGGTGGCCGTCGTTTGGGTTTTTAGGCAAAATTGCGCGATTTCTCTTTAACAATTAGAGTATTAACAGGATTGGATTCTCATTCACTGCCGGATAGGCAGCTCAGAAAAGACCGAAGTATATCAGTGGGATTTCGTCTTTATTCACTGCCGGATAGGCAGCTCAGAAAAAGCGGCGTCTGGATTTTCAACGCCCTCATCCATTCACTGCCGGATAGGCAGCTCAGAAAAAACTCAGAGAGGAATTCTCCGGTGCCTACTGATTCACTGCCGGATAGGCAGCTCAGAAAACACTGTGAGGGCCCCAAGATGATCGCTGCAAATTCACTGCCGGATAGGCAGCTCAGAAACTGGATGTTCGTTGTCCATTTCGGCAATGACCTATTCACTGCCGGATAGGCAGCTCAGAAATAACGCTCGTCTCGGATGCGCGCTTAGATGCGATTCACTGCCGGATAGGCAGCTCAGAAACTGAGCCGGACCTTTAATCGGCATAGCCTCTCGATTCACTGCCGGATAGGCAGCTCAGAAAAGGCGGCGAAGTCAGCGGCGCATTTCAGTTGGATTCACTGCCGGATAGGCAGCTCAGAAAGACACCGCAAACAAGCTCCAGCGGGTCAATCCATTCACTGCCGGATAGGCAGCTCAGAAATGCCGACGGAGACGTTCGCCGGCCATGGCCACATTCACTGCCGGATAGGCAGCTCAGAAACAGCAAGCTGCAAGCCATCGTCGCTGGCCTATCATTCACTGCCGGATAGGCAGCTCAGAAAAAGAAGCGCAAACCAAGAAAATCCTGGTGGATATTCACTGCCGGATAGGCAGCTCAGAAACGGTCACGGAGCCGGCGGCGCAAGTCACTTCCATTCACTGCCGGATAGGCAGCTCAGAAAAGCTCGACAGCAGCTATTCGCCGCCCGTTGGCATTCACTGCCGGATAGGCAGCTCAGAAATCTCGCACGCACGCACGCACGCGCAAGCGCGCGCGAATTCACTGCCGGATAGGCAGCTCAGAAAAGTGAAAAAATGATCTTTGCTATTTGAAATCAATTCACTGCCGGATAGGCAGCTCAGAAAACCGCTGCGAAAATTCCTGAAACGAAAAACTCATTCACTGCCGGATAGGCAGCTCAGAAATGATCAAACTTGGCGGCGCTGACATCCCAAATATTCACTGCCGGATAGGCAGCTCAGAAAACATGCCGCTCTTGATGGTTCTGCTAATCCTAATTCACTGCCGGATAGGCAGCTCAGAAATGATCGCTAGTGCCGCCGAAACCGTCTCGGTTATTCACTGCCGGATAGGCAGCTCAGAAAATCATCGCCCTTTACAACAACCTTCGACATATATTCACTGCCGGATAGGCAGCTCAGAAAAGCAATTGATTCGAGATAGGCCTTTTGCGCTTATTCACTGCCGGATAGGCAGCTCAGAAACAGTGAGCCAAGAGTGATTGCCACGACTTAGGATTCACTGCCGGATAGGCAGCTCAGAAAGTCATCCGCGACGCGCAAATACAGGCGGCTGCATTCACTGCCGGATAGGCAGCTCAGAAAGTAGTTGGGTTCACTATCTGCAACTGCGATTGATTCACTGCCGGATAGGCAGCTCAGAAAATAGCCAGTTAAACATCACGCTCCAGCCTCCAATTCACTGCCGGATAGGCAGCTCAGAAATTAACCGCGCTTGAAGTTGTGCAGATGTGCAAATTCACTGCCGGATAGGCAGCTCAGAAAAGCTCAAACAGCTCTAGCCGAGTTAGCGAAGCATTCACTGCCGGATAGGCAGCTCAGAAAAGACGCCGCGCGGAGCTGGCCTTTTCTGAAAGATTCACTGCCGGATAGGCAGCTCAGAAAAATCGGTCGGCAATTGCCAATCCAACGTCCAGATTCACTGCCGGATAGGCAGCTCAGAAAGGCCGGCACGGTGACTAATGGCGTCTTTACCGATTCACTGCCGGATAGGCAGCTCAGAAACGCCAGGATCGCGATTTCCGGTCGCTGCCAGATATTCACTGCCGGATAGGCAGCTCAGAAACTGGCGGGCATTTTTAGGAGGATGAGATGAATAATTCACTGCCGGATAGGCAGCTCAGAAAAACCGGCAAGGCTTCCAGCACCGACTTGAGAATATTCACTGCCGGATAGGCAGCTCAGAAAACGCGCGCGCTGTTGAATTTGCGGTGGATGACATTCACTGCCGGATAGGCAGCTCAGAAACGTTCAAAAAACGGTTGAATCTCGATATTTCCATTCACTGCCGGATAGGCAGCTCAGAAATTTGCACGTCTTGCTACAAGACATGGCCTGGGATTCACTGCCGGATAGGCAGCTCAGAAATACAGACTGTTGGAGGCTGGAGCGTGATGTTTATTCACTGCCGGATAGGCAGCTCAGAAAGTGCCGAATCCGTTTGTGAGGCACGCATCTAGATTCACTGCCGGATAGGCAGCTCAGAAAGGCGTTTACCTGAAACTGCCCGGCATTAAGTCATTCACTGCCGGATAGGCAGCTCAGAAAAGCAAGCTAGTCGACTCGAAGGGCGCTGCCAATTCACTGCCGGATAGGCAGCTCAGAAAACTGACGGATCGACTCCGTCAGCTTCTTGTGTATTCACTGCCGGATAGGCAGCTCAGAAACCGCCTGAAAATAGCCCCTTTCCACTCCCGCTTATTCACTGCCGGATAGGCAGCTCAGAAAGTGAATGAGATTCGGCTAATTGAGGTTTAAACATTCACTGCCGGATAGGCAGCTCAGAAATGGTCGGCAGCTACAGCCGCGCCACCGGCATCATTCACTGCCGGATAGGCAGCTCAGAAAGTTCGAGATTCCCGGCAAGCGACTTGCCGATAATTCACTGCCGGATAGGCAGCTCAGAAAATTTCCGACGCGCAACAGCGGATGAAGGCTCTATTCACTGCCGGATAGACAGCTCAGAAATCAGCCCGTCTCATCTTCAACGACTTCGAGCGATTCACTGCCGGATAGGCAGCTCAGAAAAATGGCTACGCTACCGACATCGGCGCGGTATCATTCACTGCCGGATAGGCAGCTCAGAAATACCGAGTCGATCAAGTCACCACGGTCAACAAATTCACTGCCGGATAGGCAGCTCAGAAATTGTCGCGATCCTCAAGATAGGCGCGCTCGCTATTCACTGCCGGATAGGCAGCTCAGAAACTTCTGACATCTCTTTTTTCGCGCCAACCCCTATTCACTGCCGGATAGGCAGCTCAGAAAAAGTTGCTCTAAGCACTCCATCAGATACCGTCATTCACTGCCGGATAGGCAGCTCAGAAAAGAGCGATCAATTGATCGATTGGCGTCCCGCTATTCACTGCCGGATAGGCAGCTCAGAAAGGACCGCCAGGATTGTATGGTGCATGGGATAAATTCACTGCCGGATAGGCAGCTCAGAAAGTTCAGGAACAGCACCTCGAAGGTCGGGAAATATTCACTGCCGGATAGGCAGCTCAGAAAGGCAAGATCGAAGGGCAGGCGCCCTCGCTGCCATTCACTGCCGGATAGGCAGCTCAGAAAGATAGGGATTAGCGGTGTCGTGTTTGGCGACGATTCACTGCCGGATAGGCAGCTCAGAAACGGCGATGGACGACCAAGGGGCGTGAATCATGAATTCACTGCCGGATAGGCAGCTCAGAAAAAATCGACGTAGGAGCGCTGTTTTTCGCGAGCATTCACTGCCGGATAGGCAGCTCAGAAAATCCGGCACGGCCACCACCGTCCGAGATATCCATTCACTGCCGGATAGGCAGCTCAGAAAGGTGGCGCCGCCGTGATCCATCTCGGCTCGCTATTCACTGCCGGATAGGCAGCTCAGAAATGTCGGGTGCGGGTACCGCTTGACGTGGAGTTATTCACTGCCGGATAGGCAGCTCAGAAAATCACCGTCCGAGATATTCCCATCGATCCAACATTCACTGCCGGATAGGCAGCTCAGAAATCGGGCGCAGCAGCGTATGACCTCTTTGCCTCCATTCACTGCCGGATAGGCAGCTCAGAAATGGACGCGCCGCTATGAACCCCCGGCATTTTGATTCACTGCCGGATAGGCAGCTCAGAAAATCAACGCCCTGGCCTTGCTGCACGAATTCGAATTCACTGCCGGATAGGCAGCTCAGAAAATCATCCAGACATAATTGCTGTTTGGCGATGTATTCACTGCCGGATAGGCAGCTCAGAAATTGTTGCGCTTGCGGGTGAGTTCTGCGCTTTCATTCACTGCCGGATAGGCAGCTCAGAAATTGAGCCGCGATTCTCTGGCTCGTTCCTTGGTATTCACTGCCGGATAGGCAGCTCAGAAATACATCCAAGGCTATGACGGCATTGCCCGGCAAATTCACTGCCGGATAGGCAGCTCAGAAAATCATGTAACCAGGGTAGTACGCCAGCCCCAGATTCACTGCCGGATAGGCAGCTCAGAAATGGCTCGCGCATCACGTCCTGACCGAATGCGCATTCACTGCCGGATAGGCAGCTCAGAAAACAGGCCGCGCAAATCAGTTATTTCGTGCTGCATTCACTGCCGGATAGGCAGCTCAGAAAGGCAGTGGCGGCCTTAACCGCGTTTGAAGTTGTATTCACTGCCGGATAGGCAGCTCAGAAATCGGTGGCTTCCAGGCCGATTCGTCCTACATCATTCACTGCCGGATAGGCAGCTCAGAAATTCACGAATGGCTGGCCTCGTAAAAAAAGCCGATTCACTGCCGGATAGGCAGCTCAGAAACTGTTCGGCACGCTCAAGCTGTGGGTCGAGGAATTCACTGCCGGATAGGCAGCTCAGAAAAGCCGTCGCCGATCCAGCTCTTGCAGTAGGGCATTCACTGCCGGATAGGCAGCTCAGAAAAATGACAAGATGCGCTTGCGCCGCCGTCAGCCATTCACTGCCGGATAGGCAGCTCAGAAAACCGAGCAATGGGGGCATGTGGCGGATGTCATATTCACTGCCGGATAGGCAGCTCAGAAATCGCTGTGCGCGTCGCTCAAGAATACGCAAATATTCACTGCCGGATAGGCAGCTCAGAAACGCGAATAACCTCAAGATCGAGGTGTTCGGTTCATTCACTGCCGGATAGGCAGCTCAGAAAATTCACAGCGCTGGAAGGAGCGCGGATTGGCAATTCACTGCCGGATAGGCAGCTCAGAAATTTCGCACGGGTCTGATGGGCGTGCTCCAGAGATTCACTGCCGGATAGGCAGCTCAGAAATGACCCACGACGCCGTCTATCTCCGGGCCAAGGTTCACTGCCGGATAGGCAGCTCAGAAAGGCTGAGCATCGACTCGGCGGCGGAATGGCTGATTCACTGCCGGATAGGCAGCTCAGAAAGGCTGTGGCTTGCGCGCCGACCTGGACGTGTTATTCACTGCCGGATAGGCAGCTCAGAAAAGGGAGAGCCGTCATGATGACCTACCACGCCTATTCACTGCCGGATAGGCAGCTCAGAAAGGCAAGCGGATGCGCGGCTTGCGGCATGGCCCATTCACTGCCGGATAGGCAGCTCAGAAAGCTATGACCTGGCTCGCGCATCACGTTCTGACATTCACTGCCGGATAGGCAGCTCAGAAAGGGTGATCCTGGACCCAACGCCACAGCTCCAAATTCACTGCCGGATAGGCAGCTCAGAAAAGCCGGTTGTTCAACACGCCGTTGATGATCCAATTCACTGCCGGATAGGCAGCTTAGAAAACACGGGATATCCCAAAATCATCATCTTGGTCATTCACTGCCGGATAGGCAGCTCAGAAATTAAACGCGAGGGAGCAGCGGCCACTGCCAGGATTCACTGCCGGATAGGCAGCTCAGAAACCGGAAGGGGATCAGTATCGAGCAGGCCACTCAAATTCACTGCCGGATAGGCAGCTCAGAAATGCTGACGCGCTATATCCGCGACGAACATCCCATTCACTGCCGGATAGGCAGCTCAGAAAGAAAGCGATGGCCGGTATCGGCTGATTATGGAATTCACTGCCGGATAGGCAGCTCAGAAATCTCCGACCTGCTGGAAATCCCCATCGTCATCATTCACTGCCGGATAGGCAGCTCAGAAAACAAACCCGGTCAAAGGGTCTTCCATGAGAATATTCACTGCCGGATAGGCAGCTCAGAAATGCAAGGTAGCGGCCCGTTCTCCGTACTGATCATTCACTGCCGGATAGGCAGCTCAGAAATGTTCGTCCGGGGACGGTTCCGGGGCGGTGTCATTCACTGCCGGATAGGCAGCTCAGAAAGTTCGATGCGGACATTCACTTGCCACGCGCGAATTCACTGCCGGATAGGCAGCTCAGAAAAATCCCCACCCCCAACAACGCGGAAAAAACCCATTCACTGCCGGATAGGCAGCTCAGAAAAAGCCGGCCCGAGTGGCTTTCTGGTTTTTTGGGATTCACTGCCGGATAGGCAGCTCAGAAAGCCATGGGTCAGTCAATCCCAATTTCTTCTCGATTCACTGCCGGATAGGCAGCTCAGAAAATCTGTCACGAGCACTAGTGACAGATGGAAACATTCACTGCCGGATAGGCAGCTCAGAAAAGGCGTAGAACCCGCGAACCGCCGCGATGACCATTCACTGCCGGATAGGCAGCTCAGAAAAACCCGCTGGGCAAGATTCGGACGCCGGTCACATTCACTGCCGGATAGGCAGCTCAGAAAGCCGGTCACCATCCCGCCGCTGGCCAGATGAGATTCACTGCCGGATAGGCAGCTCAGAAAATCCAGACCTCGTGTTGCGCCCTCCATCTCCCATTCACTGCCGGATAGGCAGCTCAGAAACAACGCTGTCGGCAGCCGAAGGTGACGGTTCCATTCACTGCCGGATAGGCAGCTCAGAAATGGGCGGCGGTTTCCGCGCTGCT
>JBAOHI010000091.1:0-10409 GCA_037045535.1 Candidatus Competibacter sp. | reverse complement strand
GCGTTGTCATTCACTGCCGGATAGGCAGCTCAGAAAATTTCGCAGTCGGCGAAGCCACCGAAACCAGCATTCACTGCCGGATAGGCAGCTCAGAAACGTAAAGCTATCCGGTTACACAATGGCCAAAATATTCACTGCCGGATAGGCAGCTCAGAAATTGGAGCTTCTCGCTGACGGCCTGCATGGCCTATTCACTGCCGGATAGGCAGCTCAGAAAAACGTCGCTGGGCGTGGCGTATCGAGAGATTTATTCACTGCCGGATAGGCAGCTCAGAAACGTTCAGGGGCTGCGCAATCTGCTGCAAGCCTTATTCACTGCCGGATAGGCAGCTCAGAAATAGCGGGGCGCGGCATTCTGCCGGAGGTGATCATTCACTGCCGGATAGGCAGCTCAGAAACGACCCGGCGCAGCGCCGGGGGCGGGGTAGGGGATTCACTGCCGGATAGGCAGCTCAGAAAAAGAGGGCTGACGATGCGAGGGTTACAGTGGGATTCACTGCCGGATAGGCAGCTCAGAAACCAAGGGATGGGTCCGTTGTCATTTATGCGACATTCACTGCCGGATAGGCAGCTCAGAAAAACAGCAGGCCGCGATGGACGGTGGTGTGGCTATTCACTGCCGGATAGGCAGCTCAGAAATCAAAGTCGGTTCCGTCCGTGCAGGCGTAAACATTCACTGCCGGATAGGCAGCTCAGAAAAGCGGGAATTGGTCAACCCGGAAGGTTCTTGGATTCACTGCCGGATAGGCAGCTCAGAAAATCGGCTTGCATGGCATAGGATTCGTCGGGAAATTCACTGCCGGATAGGCAGCTCAGAAAACTGGGCCGGGGTATCTTCCTCCACCGTCATTATTCACTGCCGGATAGGCAGCTCAGAAAAATCCCCACCAGCCTCGCGACCGCTGGCCCGTATTCACTGCCGGATAGGCAGCTCAGAAAAAACGCCGCCATGGCCCGATTTTCGGTCATAAAATTCACTGCCGGATAGGCAGCTCAGAAAGGCTAGAATCCATCCGCCGCACCCGCAACCAAATTCACTGCCGGATAGGCAGCTCAGAAATCGACGAATCGCTGCAACTGCAACAAGTCACCATTCACTGCCGGATAGGCAGCTCAGAAATCGCCACCGTTTTGAAGGCGGCCCTGCCTGGCATTCACTGCCGGATAGGCAGCTCAGAAATTCCGCGCACCGATGGCCCGCAATGCCCCATTATTCACTCCCGGATAGGCAGCTCAGAAAACCCAACTCGTGTGCACGGATAATCACGGCCCATTCACTGCCGGATAGGCAGCTCAGAAAGTAAGAGCAAAGTTTAAAGTTGAGTCTGTAGTATTCACTGCCGGATAGGCAGCTCAGAAACAGCCGAGCGAGCGTTTCATCGTGCCAATTTCATTCACTGCCGGATAGGCAGCTCAGAAACGGTTATCCGGCTCGAACGCGAACCGCCCAGCCATTCACTGCCGGATAGGCAGCTCAGAAATGCCGGGTGCGGGTCCGAGGGGTCTTTGTCGTATTCACTGCCGGATAGGCAGCTCAGAAAATAGCGATGACGTGTTGGCTTGCCTCAAAACAATTCACTGCCGGATAGGCAGCTCAGAAATGCCGGGTGCGGGTCCGAGGGGTCTTTGTCGTATTCACTGCCGGATAGGCAGCTCAGAAAATAGCGATGACGTGTTGGCTTGCCTCAAAACAATTCACTGCCGGATAGGCAGCTCAGAAAGGGGCGCGTGTCAATAGCCGATCGCGCGCTCGATTCACTGCCGGATAGGCAGCTCAGAAAACCTCCCGCCGCAGATTGCACACAAATGAGCCATTCACTGCCGGATAGGCAGCTCAGAAAAACCGGGTCATCAGTTCCTCGCGGTCGTCGGCATTCACTGCCGGATAGGCAGCTCAGAAATGGACGCCGCGCGCCGCGCAAATCGAACTGGCATTCACTGCCGGATAGGCAGCTCAGAAATTTACAACGGGCGCAAGGATTTAGGGAATGGAATTCACTGCCGGATAGGCAGCTCAGAAAACTGTTCAATAGCACATCGGCCAACCCGCCGGATTCACTGCCGGATAGGCAGCTCAGAAATCACGCCCGTGGTGACCCGAGCGCGCGATCGGATTCACTGCCGGATAGGCAGCTCAGAAAATCTTGAGTCTCTGTTTCTACCGGAACCACACATTCACTGCCGGATAGGCAGCTCAGAAAGCCATTACCTCGACAAACTGATCGAGCTGGAGAATTCACTGCCGGATAGGCAGCTCAGAAAGTGGCAATACCAGTTTCCGCCCGGGCGATCCGATTCACTGCCGGATAGGCAGCTCAGAAAGTGGCAATACCAGTTTCCGCCCGGGCGATCCGATTCACTGCCGGATAGGCAGCTCAGAAATCTGCGGCCAATGCCGCGCCGTGGATCTTGTCATTCACTGCCGGATAGGCAGCTCAGAAATTGACGGTGGCCAGATCGCCAACTCCCGACAGATTCACTGCCGGATAGGCAGCTCAGAAACAAATTGGCTTGTGGAGTGAACATGGCATAGGATTCACTGCCGGATAGGCAGCTCAGAAAAACAAAGCCAATCCCCGGCAACAACACAACCGATTCACTGCCGGATAGGCAGCTCAGAAAGATTGGTTGCGGGTGCGGCGGATGGATTCCAGATTCACTGCCGGATAGGCAGCTCAGAAATGAAGATGTTTGTTCATACGGTTTCGTGCCTCAATTCACTGCCGGATAGGCAGCTCAGAAAATCTTGAGTCTCTGTTTCTACCGGAACCACACATTCACTGCCGGATAGGCAGCTCAGAAAACATAGCTGAGAGTGCCTTTCTGGCCGAGGATATTCACTGCCGGATAGGCAGCTCAGAAACTGGAACAGGCCGGCACGTTTATTGGGATTGGTATTCACTGCCGGATAGGCAGCTCAGAAATTACCGTCCGACATGTAGCGCACTTCCGGGTCTATTCACTGCCGGATAGGCAGCTCAGAAAAACGACTACGCGGATACCAACGACCGCGTCATATTCACTGCCGGATAGGCAGCTCAGAAAGTAGAGCGATTTCATGCGCTCCCACAGCCGGAATTCACTGCCGGATAGGCAGCTCAGAAAGCTCTGGATCGGAAGCAGCGGACGCGCTCAAGATTCACTGCCGGATAGGCAGCTCAGAAAATCGACAGCCGGGATTGGCGCCGCGAAAGTGTATTCACTGCCGGATAGGCAGCTCAGAAAAATTGCTCCCGCTCGTAGAGCCGGTGCTATTTATTCACTGCCGGATAGGCAGCTCAGAAAAGCGCAACAGGAACCGCAATACGACTTCGTCGATTCACTGCCGGATAGGCAGCTCAGAAAAGCAACTTTCGCAGCTTACTGACGGGATGCACATTCACTGCCGGATAGGCAGCTCAGAAACTTACCGAAACGAGCCTGCGCGCCCTCACTGCATTCACTGCCGGATAGGCAGCTCAGAAACGGTTGACATCGGGCATGAATTTCCGAATCAGATTCACTGCCGGATAGGCAGCTCAGAAATGAGTGGATGCAGTGCTGACAGGCTTGCCAGTATTCACTGCCGGATAGGCAGCTCAGAAAAGCAGCGTATGCGCCGGGATCTTGCCGGTGAGATTCACTGCCGGATAGGCAGCTCAGAAAGGCATCCGGTCATCGATCAAATCGTCTTCAAGATTCACTGCCGGATAGGCAGCTCAGAAAAGATCGGCGCGCAAGCCGCAGCCGGGGCAGACATTCACTGCCGGACAGGCAGCTCAGAAAAGTCGTAGAGTTCGCGGCTCATTGGACCATCCATTCACTGCCGGATAGGCAGCTCAGAAAAACAGCCCGGCGACTTTGCGGATGAATTCTGCATTCACTGCCGGATAGGCAGCTCAGAAAAAACACGGCATCGAAAATCGGCGATAGCTCGAATTCACTGCCGGATAGGCAGCTCAGAAAACCATGCTTGAGCATGGCGCGAACCTGTTCGGATTCACTGCCGGATAGGCAGCTCAGAAAGAGGGAATGAAGCCAACCAGTTCGCGGTTCACATTCACTGCCGGATAGGCAGCTCAGAAATGACACGGCGCCGGCCGACACGGTACAAACCCATTCACTGCCGGATAGGCAGCTCAGAAATCCATCGCCAGAGCTGTGCGCTCCTCGTGCTGATTCACTGCCGGATAGGCAGCTCAGAAAACCTAGATTGCTAAGTGCCTATCCGAATAACCCGGCAGCGCGGAAGGCGATGAGGCCACAGGCGAAATGCAAGAAGGCGATGTAGTTCTGGGGCTTTTTCTCCCAACGGACGAGGAGGCGACGAAAGCGGTTCATCCAACTGTGCGCGCGCTCCACCACCCAGCGGCGGGCGCGGAAGCCTGCTTCGCGTTTGAGTGCCATCGCTTCTTCACCCCGGGCGCGGATGTGGGCGGTGAAGCCGAACTCGGCCACGAGGTCGCGCACTTCCGGGTAATCGTAGCCTTTGTCCAAACACAGCCCCTGGGGGTGTTCGGCGGTGGGTTCGGGGCGCGGCACCACCACGCTTTCCAGGGTTTCGCGGGTCAGCTTCATGTCATGCCGGTTGGCGCCGGCCACCGCCAAGCCAACCGGCACGCCGTGCCCCTCGGTCAGCAGGCTGCGCTTGACTCCGGCCTTGCCGCGATCCGTCGGATTGGGGCCGGTTTTTTTCCCCGCCCAGCGGGGCCTTGGTCATCGCGCCATCCATGCTCAGCCAGTCCCAGTCGATCCCTTGCAGCTCGTCAAACCGCTCGATGCCCGCCCGCCAGAGACCCAGAAACACCCCCGCTTCCACCCACGCCTGGAACCGATCGTGCGCCGTCGAGTGTGCGACCAATTCGGTCTGGTCCAGGGCTTGCCATTGGCAGCCCGTGCGTAGCACGTAGAAGATGGCATCCGCGCAGGCTCGATCCGGTTGACGGGGACGCCCGCCGCCAAAACGATGCGGGTTCACGCGCGCCGGCAGCAGCAGCTCCAACACCGCCCATAAGGCATCCGAAACCCGAAAACCCGTGGTCGTCCGGTTGTTCGGCGTGCGGACACGCGTTCGCTTGGAGCAAGGTCCTTTGTTCATTTGCCTATTCTACCCGTTATTCGGATAGGCTCTAAGTACGATTGATGAAATCTATTCACTGCCGGATAGGCAGCTCAGAAACTGACGATTTCCAAATATCGCGCGTTCCCGTTATTCACTGCCGGATAGGCAGCTCAGAAAGTGGACGCCGGAACACGAGGCCACTACGTTGTATTCACTGCCGGATAGGCAGCTCAGAAATGTCCGATGCGGTACCGTTGCGCGATACCTCGATTCACTGCCGGATAGGCAGCTCAGAGTTGCCGACCGCCACCGTCCTGGCGCTGTACCGAGTCAGCTTGAAAAGCATATTCAATATCAATCATCTCCGCGCCCACCAGGGTAGCGCGTTAGCCGATCTTTACCTCTACGGCAAACGGCTCTATGCCGGGGTGCTGGAGAAGGGGATCCGGCGGCGCTGCGGCGAGGACTTGAATCGCTTGGACGGCTCGCGCCGCGCCACCCCGTGGCGAGTGTGGAAACTGCTGCGCGAGGAACTGGTGATCCCATCAGCGGTGTGGTGCATTGAAACCTGGATCACTGGGCCGCTTGCCTGACGGTGATGCAGGAACGGCCGTGTCGTCGCCTACTGCAAACCCTACCAGAGCGAGTCAACCCATTGATCGCGCAATGCCGAGCGATGGAAATGAGTCACGTATGAGAAACACCGCTTAAGTCGGCGTATATGGGTTCGAAACCCCTGGGGAGCGCCATAAGATTCAAACACTCGTTAATAAAATAAATGTGCCTGCTCGTGTTGAGACTGTGCCCGATTTGCGGACCAGCCTTGGTAATCATGCCATTTCATTTTCTCTAGCCTCCTTCACTTGGTAGGCTCTCCCATCACACGGTTTGCAGCCAGCAGCATGATCTTGGACAGCCGAGCGCGCTGCTCAGCAGTAAGCTTGGTTTTATTGGCTAGCAGCAGCCCACGGGTGCAGATGGTGTCCACCGTAGTATCAAATCCCCATTTTTTCTCAGCGACGGTGACGTTCTCAAAGGTGTAAACCGCGCTACCATCGGGCAGTTCGTCGTTTAGATCCCAGTCCTTGACCGGTACCAGCCGAAAATCCTGGGGGTTTTCCAGTACCACCTGCATTTCGGTGGATTTGGCCATCGGTCGTTGTACCACCATCGCTGCCTGGATCTTGCTGGCTTTGCCACTGCTCTTCATTTGCAACAGCGCCTCGGCACCGTCCACGAATGCCGGGGCAGTGTTTTTGAATGCAGGCTCCAATACGGTCATGTACTCCCAGGTCACCGCGACTCCGCTATTCGGCGACTGTACCGCGATCAGTTTGCCGCTGGCTTTCTGTAAGTCACTGTCGTCGTGAATATCGCTGTCTTTGCCGGTGACAATGAACACGCATTCCTTGCCGATCTCACCCAAGTTGATAAGTTTGTCGGCAAAGCTGGGATGATCTTTGAGATAGTATTTCAGGGCATCGGCCTGACTCAGGCCAATATTGACCGGGCTTTGGGGGTCGTCCAGCCGGCTGAGATTTTCCAGAGAACCGGCGCTGGTTTGCACTTGAGCCGGCTGGTCTTGTTCGGCCAGCACGTTCTTCAGCCGCTCGCCGATAGTGTTGTAGCCGCCACCGCTCTTGCCAGTGGTGATGACGATGGGTGGATCGGCGGCCTGAACTAGTCCAGCGCCAAGGCCGGCAGCGAGTACGAGAACATGCGGTAACCTGGATTTGACGGTCATGGCGATTGCTTCCTCGATCAGGGTACAGGTCGTGTGTTCGTGATATCAGTACGGCAGTTTAGGCGTGCCCGGTGGGCGTGTCTTGAAACGCTTGTAGGCCCACAAATACTGCGCTGGCAACGAGCGTACCGCCGCCTCCACTCCCCGGTTTAAGGCCGCTACCGATTCTTCGAGCGATCCGGCGGCGGTGACCTCCGGCAACATCTGCAGATGCAGGACGAAACCCCGACCGTGCGGCAAACGCTCGGCCCAAGTCAAAAATACCGGCGCGCGGGTTTTTATGGCCAGTCGTGACACCAAGGTCATGGTGTTGGCAGTGATACCGAAGAATGGCGCAAATACGCCACTCTCCTGGCCGGGATCCTGATCGGGCAGAATGCCGAGCACTTCGCCGCCGCGTAGCGAGGTCAGTAACGCGCGTACCCCGCTGGAATCGGTCGCCACCACCTTGCCGCCGAGTCGACCGCGTCCTTGGCGGCTGAGTTCATCCAATCCCAGTCGGCTGGGTCGGTAGAGAATGGTCAGCGGATGGCGGCTGGAATAGTACAGTCCAGCCATCTCCCAAGCACCGAGGTGCGGAGTAAGCAAAATCGCTCCCTGCTTCTGACGCACGGCGGTTGCCAGCGCTTCCTCGCCGGGTACCGACTCTTGAATCAGCGCCAACACCCGTCGGCGACTCCAAAACCAGAGTGGCCCCAATTCCAGCAGCAGCTTGCCGGTTTCTTGCAGATTCTGCCGTAGGAGCGCATCGCGTTCGGCGACCGACCTTTCGGGAAAGCACAAGGACAGGTTGAGCTCAGCGATCCTGCGAGGACTGTTGCCGGGAATTCGCCATAGTAGCCAGCCGATGGATGCTCCAATCGCGTGCGCCAGCGGCAACGGCAGCAGAGCCGTCGCACGCAGCAGGCTCGCTAACCACGCTCGCCGGCTCATCATTCGTTTTCGAGTTCTCCAGAGTAATCCGATGCCAGAACTTGACGCGCCCGCGCTAGGTTCGCCTCGGTTACCTGAATTTCGATGCCATCGGCGACGATGCCCAATTGCGACAGAGAGCGGTCCACCAGCAAGCAAGGTATCGCTTCCGCCAGTAGCCGGCCACGAGCGATTTCAGCCAGCAGCGGAACATCGAACACTGTCAGCGTAACCCACGACGTACTGATCATCGTGTGGGATTATCCGATCCGGTGTTGAAATCGTATTTCGGTTGAGGTGGATTCCCGTCGTAAACCAGGTTGCGTCGCTGCTGCAAATAAGCACCGCGCTGGAAAGTGTAGGGATCGATCTGGGAATCGGCCAAGGCGCGCTCGATTCGCAGCAATCTTGCGCGTTGGTCGATGAAGGTTAACCCCCATAGGCTCCACTGCACCGTTTCGGAATCTGTCGCCCAAGTGACAGGATCCGTGTAGAAGTCTCCGACGAGCCCAACGGAGTCGCGCACCGTACTCGGCCCTAGGAATGGCAGTACGATGTAGTAGCCCTCGCTGAAACCCCAGACCCCGAGTGTTTGGCCAAGATCCTCATAGTGCTTGGGCAATTCCATGCTGCTGGCGACGTCAAACAGGCCGAGTATACCGAAGGTGGTATTGAACACGATCCGACTGCTATCCATCGCAGCTTGCTGGAGCTTGAATTGCAACAGATCGTTGAACAGTACGACCACATCGTTGAGATTGCTGAAAAAATTTCCGATTCCAGTGACGACGGGGTCAGGTAGCACTGCCCGATAAGCCTTGGCGACCGGTTTGAAAACCGCCCGATCTGTTGCTTGGTTGAACGCGAACATGGCGCGGTTGTAGCTCTCAAAGGGATCGGGATCATCATCCAGGAGTTCCTGGGTCGGGGCACAACCCGCAATCTGGAGCGCGGCAAGGAGAATCGATAAACGGCGGAGGCGTTTTTGCATGATCCTGGGTAAGCCGAATCCGGGGCGAAATTGCCAGAGGCAATATCTTAGCCCATTGCTTACAAGTTAGGGACTTTGAGAAGCTGTCAAGCCCCTTTGTTGGATTGGGATTTGACTGATGGAGACCCTGACGACAGACCCTGTAGGGGCGGCAGCGAAGCCGGGGGAATCGCCATCGACGGCCCCGAAGTCGGAGGAGGCGAAGCCCCAGAAACGGAGTTCGGTCCGTCATACCCGCGCCATCCAGCGCGACCGGACCCAACGCCCGCTTGGGGCGCTGCCGGCCGAAGCGGTAGTCGCACGCCTGACCGAGATCGTCCATCCGGCGACCTTGGCTCAAGTGAGTTATTTTCACGGCTTGGGGTTGCGCGCCCGCCTGTTGACCTTGCCGGTGATGGTGGCCTTGGTCCTGAGCCTGTTGTGGCGGCAGATCGGCAGTATCAACGAGCTGGTGCGGGTCGTTCGCACCGAGGCGGTGTGGTGGGTGCGGCCGTTGCGCGACCTGACCCAGCAAGCCCTGGCCCAACGCCTGCGGACCTTGCCGGCGGTGCTGTTCGGTCGGGTGTTGACCGCGATCTTGCCGGTCTTGCAGAGCCGCTGGCAAGCCCGGCAGCGCCCCCTGCCGCCGGCGGTGGCCTGGGCCCAGGTCCACTTTACGGCGGTCCTGATTGCGGATGGGTCGACCTTGGACGTCCTGCTGCGGAAGGTCGGCTTGCTGCGGGACGCGGTGAAGGCCCCGTTGGCGGGGCGGATGCTGGCCGTGCTGGATTTGGCCTCGCGCCTGCCTCGGCGGGTCTGGTACGACGCCGACCCCCACGGCCACGATGCCCGATTTTGGGATCGGTTGGTGGCGACCATTCCGACCGGCGCGCTGGTCGTCTTCGACTTGGGCTTCACCGATTTTGTCCGGTGGGCGACCCTGACCGCCCGCCGGGTGACCTGGTTGACCCGGGCGAAACAGAATCTGAAGTACGAAGTGGTCCAGGTCCTGGTGCAGACCTCGGCGGTGCGGGACCGGATCGTCTGGATCGGCGAGGGCACGGCGCGCCAGCAGGTCCGCTTGATCGAGGTCCAAGCCCACGGCACGCTCTACCGCTATCTGACCAACGCCTTGGACTTCGCCCGCCTGCCGACCGTCCATGCGGTGGCCCTGTATCGCCAGCGCTGGCGGGTGGAAGAGGCCTTCGCCATCGTCAAGCGGTTGTTGGGATTGGCCTATTTCTACTGCGGCGCCGAAAACGCCGTCGAAATGCAAGTGTGGGCCACCTGGCTGTTGTACGCCGTGTTGATCGACTTGACCGACGCCGTCGCCGAAGCGCTGGCGCGGCCGTTCGCGGAGGTCTCCGTGGCCATGGTCTACCGCAGTCTGTATTTCGTGACGAACGCGGTCGCGCAAAACCCTGCCACCGACCCGGTCCGGTATTTGGCCGACCGCGCCCGCGAGTTGGGCATCCTCAAACGACCCCGCAAAAAAACACCTCGTGAACGTCCTCCAACAACGTCCAAACCCCTCCAGTTTACCCCTTGACAATCAACTAAATGGCTTAACTTGTAAGTAATGATCTTAGCCCAACCCCGGCTACAATATTAAATTAGCCTTATTCTCTCGCCCAGAAAATCTGAGGATCGTTCATGCATCCGTCCTTCTCCAGGGAGCCGTTGGCGTGTCTGGAGCAGCTCAACCGGATCGGTATCGCGTTATCCAAGGAACGCGATACCGC
>JBAOHI010000090.1:0-17883 GCA_037045535.1 Candidatus Competibacter sp. | reverse complement strand
GCCCTGAGCTACCTCAAGGCGGCTTTCGTCATCACTTCGGGCGGTCATCGCCGTCCCCGGCTGTACCGCAGAGCTAACCTAGCGCGAGGCATCGCGGCGGGAAAGCGAAATCTGCTTTTGTCCGTGATTTCTGGCACGGGGGAAGCCTTCCTTATTTGCTGGATTTGGCGGAGGCGTTAAGTTATAAAATAACAATCTTTGCTATTCTTTGTTATTGGTTGCCCGCGCGGAGGACACGCCCATGAATATCTCTCTAACCCCCCATCTTGAGGAATGGGTAAAAGGCAAGGTCGAGAGCGGCTTTTATAATTCAGCCAGCGAGGTGATGCGGGAGGCGTTGCGGCTCCTGGAAGAGCGCGACCAGTTGCGCGATTTGCGGCTTGAGGAATTGAGGCGCGAAATTCAGAAAGGGATCGACAGCGGCCCGCCCACGCCTTTGGATATGGAAGAGATCAAACGGAAGGGTCGCCAGCGGCTGGCCGCGCGACAGGGAAAGGATCAATCCTGATGCCGCGCGTTTTGAAACGGCCAGAAGCTGAAAACGATCTTGATGAAATCTGGTGGTATATCGCCCAGGACAATCCCCACAACGCCGACCAGTTTCTGGATCGTATTCAGGAAAAATTGTTGGCCTTGGCCGCGTTCCCGAGCATGGGCGCGAGCCGCGCCGATCTTCAGGCCGGGTTGCGGTGTCTGCCCGTGGGGAATTACCTGATTTTCTATTTTCCGCTGGCGGACGGCATTGATGTTGTGCGCGTCTTGCACGGGCGCATGGACATAGAGCGTCATTGGTCGGAGTCGGAGAATTGAAGGAGGTTTTTCCGTGACCACTGACGACATGGAATTGATCCACGGCAGCGGCAACGTGTTCCGCGATTTTGGACACCCCAACGCCGGACTTGAGCAGGCCCGCGCCCTCGTTGCGGCCAGGATCATCGGCGTTCTTGATGACCGCCAACTTTCGACCCGCGAGGCCGAAAAAGTGACGGGTGTGCCACACTCAGAATTCTCCCGCATTCGTAATACCCAGCTTCGCCGGTTCACACTGGATCGGATGATGACGATTCTGGGCAAACTCGATGAGGAAATCGAAGTCAGCGTAACCTTTCGGCCTCGCCGGGAGAGCGTGGATAGGCCGTAGCTTGGGCTTTGATTTCACGAGGGATTGCGATGGCTCTGGCCATGCGAACGCCATTTAAGGCGCCCCATTTGGCCTCGACGTGATCCGCTATTTTGACGGTGTGAGCAACATATCTATTCCATTGAGCATCCCGCATCCACGTTCCATCGAGAAGGTTTGAGGTTTTATCGTACAATTTCAATAAGATCGCTTCTTCCGAACGGAACCATAGGGTTTCGAGTTCTTCCTTGAACGATGGGAAGGTCAGTTCTTTGACCAGCCCCCGGACGCGCTCGGACGTCCAATCCGGCAATGGCAGCGTCGAATCTTCCAGGAGGTCATGCCACAGCAAAGCATCCGCGCCATCGCGCCGCAACTCTTCGGGAAGGGCGGTTTCTGTCAGAAAAGTCATGGCACACCAGATGGGATGGACGGCATAAGGGGTTTTTTGATCGTGGAAACGAACGCTGTCGGCAGCCGTTCGCGGGAAGGTGTGATGGGCTTCTATCGCATGGCCAATGGTTCTAGCAAGGTGCGATGCCCAGCGAGCCGTCTCATTTTCCGACATGACTGAACCCCGGCGGTGGACTCGTGGCAATGGCATTTTGAGGATAGCAGGGCGAACCCGGCTGAGGTGAAAGCCTGACTCGCGCCCGGCCCCTTTGCCCTTTTGGGGTTTCCAGGCTCCCCGATCACCCAGATCGGGCGTTGCTTCCCTTGCTGTACTGCCGCTTTGCGCCGGTCTTGGGTGGTTTCGTGGCCGGTGTTTCCCGGTCAGGCTCCTTGGTCCCAAACGGGTTTGATCCCGCGACCCCGGCCTTTCTTGTCGGCAGACCTTAAGCCCGCCGCCGTCCGCCGCAACGAGCCTTGACCACTTTTTTCCCCAGCCCCTTGGGGCTTCCTCGCGCCCGCTGCGCTGCAAAAAAGTGGCCGCTGGCCCGTCTTCCGCGTTGCTTCAGCCCTTGGGGTGCCGCCGCCGTCTGATGGCGGTCTTTGAGGCGCTGCCAGAAAGGCCGCGAGGGTCGCGGCTTCCACCTTCAAGGACAAGGAGCAGTGTCATGACCAAGAAAATCCAAACCCCAACCTCTTCCAAGGCCCCCGCCTTCATCGTCTGGTTCGCGCCGGAACGCGAAGGCTCGCCCTGGACGCGCATCGGAGCGTTGTGGCCGACCCAGAGCGGCAAGGGCTACCGCATGAACCTGGAGTCCATGCCGGTCGTCGCGGGCCGCTGCTTCGTGATGCCTTACGAACCTCGTGAGGCGGGCAAGGGGGAAGGCGCGTAAGCGCCTTCTTTCCTCTTTCCGCTGCTGGTTGTCCGCTGGTGGCGGTGCTGGGTTTCGGGCGAACCCGGCTAACGCCGGGCCGGGCGCTACTCGCCGCGCAAGGCGCGGCTCCCCGAGCCTGCTGCGCCGTCTCGGCCTCGCGGTGACGCTCCCTTTCACAGGGTCGGAGCGGCGGCGGCGTTGCCCCCGCCGCGCCTTGTTTTGGGCCGGAACGCGCCAGCGCGTACCGGCCACTTTGGGCTAAGGGGCTTTGCCCCTCGCGCGGGCAAGGGTGCGGCTTTCAGCCCGAGGGGCGGGGTGTCCCCGGCCTTCCGCGCCTTCGGCTTGTGCAGGCCGGGCGATCCCCCTCCCCGCCCCTCGCCCTGGCCCTTGCTACCCCCAGTCTCGCCGACGGGCAGGGGTGCAGCGCTGCGCTTGCACCCCTGCAAGGATTGTTTTAACTCAAGGATGAAGGGATTCCCGCCATGCACACGGACGTTTACAGCCGAGTGACTCAGAAAATCATCGCCAACCTCGAACAGGGCGTGCGGCCCTGGATGAAGCCCTGGAACGCCGAACACGCCGCCGGCAAGATTACCCGGCCCTTGCGCCATAACGGCCTGCCCTATAGCGGGGTGAATGTGCTCATGTTGTGGGTGGAAGCCGAAGAGAAGGGCTACACCGCCCCGATTTGGATGACCTTCAAGCAGGCCCAGGAATTAGGGGGCCATGTGCGCAAGGGCGAGCATGGCAGCCTGGTGGTTTATGCTAACCGCCTCACCCGCACCGAGACGGACAAAGCGACCGGCGAGGAGATCGAAAAGGAAATCCCCTTTCTGAAGGGTTACACCGTCTTCAACGTCGAACAGATCGACGACCTGCCGACCCACTACTACGCCAAGGCCAACCCGCCGCCCCTGCCGACCGCCGAGCGCAACGCCCGTTTGGAAGCGTTCTTTGCCGCGACCGGCGCGGCTATTCGCCATGGCGGCAACCGCGCCTTCTATGCCTTGGAACCCGACACCGTGCATATGCCGCCCTTCGCGTGCTTCAAAGACCCGGAAAGCTATTACGCCACCCTGGCCCACGAATGTACCCACTGGACGCGCCACCCTTCCCGGCTGGATCGTGACTTGGGCCGCAAGCAGTGGGGCGATGCCGGCTATGCCAAGGAAGAACTGGTTGCCGAACTGGGTAGCGCCTTCCTCTGCGCTGACTTGGGGTTAACCCCCGAAGTGCGGGACGACCATGCCGCCTATATCGCCTCTTGGCTTCAAGCCCTCAACGACGATAAGCGCCTGATCTTCAGCGCCGCCGCCCATGCGCAACGCGCCGTCGATTTCCTGCACGGCTTGCAGCCGGCACCCGCGCCGGAACCGGAACCCACGCGGCCCGATCCGGTCGCGCGGCGACAGTCGGGCGCACCGCGTGCACCTGCCCCCGCATCCTGAGCTGAATACCGTCGCCGTCTTGAAAAGTGGACTTATCTATTTGTGGATAAGTATACTTATCCACAAATAGATAAGTCTTTACATGCGACTACTCGATGAGTAGAACATAACGCATTTGGGCAGGGGGGAATATGACAACGGTTACCACAGTGGCGAACTTAAAAGGCGGGGTGGGAAAATCGACCATAACCATTCATTTGGCCACTGCGGCTCAAATGGCGGGTATACCAACCGCGATTATCGATCTTGATCCAGATCAACAGGCCGCCGCGAAATGGAGTGATAGCCGCACTGCTCCCCGGCCATCGGTTCTTTCCGCCGTTTATTCACGATTGCCGCACTCTATTGCGGAGGCCGAACGCGGCGGGTCCGAGCTTATTTTCATCGACACGGCGGCTTTCGAGCAGAAAATTCTGACCGCTTCGGTTCAGGTAGCTCACTTGATCCTGATCCCTTGCCGTCCGACAGCGCAGGATGTTCAGTATCTGACCGCGACCACCGATCTTGTGGCTACCCACCAAAAACCCGCCGCTATCGTGCTTAATCAGGTCGAACCGCGCCTACCGGAAACGGAACAGGCCCGTGCGCTTATTGCCAAGCTTGGGCTGGCTCTCTCACCGCTTTATCTATCCAAAGCGGTCGCCTATCAACGCGCCATCGCCGCCGGGCTTGGCGTCACCGAATTTGAGCCGACCGGTAAGGCCGCGCAGGAAATTCTAAGCCTCCTGGATTGGATGAGTAGACTTCTATACTTGTCGCCAACTGTATCAGTCGATCAGTCGCATGAAACCACGCGCCGGAGTAGTAACGCATGAGCAAACCTAATACCAGTCTTGAAAACCTCATCCCCTCGCGCATCACTTCACGCGCGGCGGCGGTTCCGGCTCCAGAGCCGCAACCGACTACGCGCCGCCGTCAACCGAGCCGAGCCAAAACGGTGATGATCGCGGGTCATTTTGACGCCGATGTTTCCTTTGCCCTGCACGAGCTTTGCGGCAAGCTGACACGGCAGAAAGGGCAGCGTGTGACCGTGCAGCAGGCCCTTGCCGAATCCTTGGCCGACTGGTTTACGAAGCACGGAGCCACCCCGCCGGAGGGTTTAGACACCTTGATTATTCGATAAGTCTACTTATCTATACTTAGATAAGTAGAAGAAAGAAGAGGGAGCATGAGTGCCGAAGCCACCCCGCCCACAAAGAGAAAACCGCCGGTGCCGCCGAAACCAGAAGATTTCAGCAATCGCCAGATGGATTTGTTTCGGGGCCTTTTGTGCAATACCGAGGCCGAACGCGATTCCCTTTCAAACGTCTTCGACCTATGGGATAGCATTCCGCGCTATGTGGTGTCCCGGCAGCAGCAGGACAAATGGCGGAAGGCCGGGACGTTTCCGTTATTGTATGAAGTACCGTTTCATTACCGGGGCCGCGAACTTACGGCAACCATTCAACCGGCGGCGGTGAAAGATAAAGACGGTGTTATTCGCGTCTACTTTCCCAGTGCCAACGAAGAACTGATCGAAGATGTGTTACGGAAGATTGCTGCCGAGCAGAACAACGGCTATTACGATCCGAAGTTGCGGCGCGGCGGAGTAGTTTTCACGCTGCACATGGTGCGCAAAGAGCTGGCGAAGCGCGGCCATGGGCGCACCTACAAGGAAATCAATCTCAGCCTTGAGATTATGGCGCGTGCCGTCATCATCACTGGCATGCTAGATGAGAAAGAGGGTGAATTCAGCAGCAACAGCCTTTACCTGAACAATCTTTTTCGAGTATCCAAAGGCAGGTTAGCTGAAGACCCAGAAGCGAAATGGTTTGCGGATTTCCACCCCTTCGCCAGCCGCGCGCTCGATGAGTTGACCTACCGGCAATTCAATTATGCCAGGCTGATGAGCCATAAAAACCAGTTAACACGGTGGCTCAACAAGGTTTTAAGCCTCAAATATCTCAACGCAAGCCTTCTGCATCCGTTTGAAATGCGGTTTTCGACCATCCAGCGGGACAGTGGCCTTCTGAACGGCTATACCGTCCACCGCCTCGCTGTGGCTGCCGTGGACGCGGCTTTCGAGGAATTGCAGACCTGCCAACCGCCACTTTTGGGCGGCAAACCCACGAAAAAGCTGGTTGAAGGCAAGCGAGGCAAAATTTTGGATGTGATTTACACGTTGTACCCAGCCCGCGAATTCATGGCGGAAGTGAAGGCTGCCAGTAAGCGTCAGTCACTTGTTGGCGATGGTCTTGGGCTTGTGGATAACTCGGATATGGCGGGGCCGAGGCAGGGAGAATAGGTTACGGGTCGAGGCAAAAGGCAGGGAGAATAGGTTACGGGTGGCAGGGAGAATAGGTTACGGGTCGTGTTTTTCCCACTTTTGGCCGCCCAAAGAGGGGGTCGAGGCAGGGAGAATAGGTTACGGGTCGGCGAAAAGGCAGGGAGAATAGGTTACGGGTCGGCGAAAAGGCAGGGAGAATAGGTTACGGGTCGGATTTTTCGGTCTCCAACCACCCCAAAAATCGCCCCAAAATGGTGCGAAAAAGGGGGGTGGCAGGGAGAATAGGTTACGGGTCAATTTTGCAACTTATTGATTTTAATTAATTAAACGTCGTTTTTTTAAGCCTTATCCTTTTATCCTTTATTTATCCTTTTATTTATTCGTATCCGAGCCTGTGGATAAGTCATCCGCAGGCTCGCCGGGAGCATAAGGAGTTCGCGTCTGACGACGCTCACAAAATTCTCAAGAAGGGGGGCTTTGCCCCCCTGTAACCCCCCAGGATATTTAGACCGAAATGATGGGTACACGAAAAACCCAGCGGGCAGTAGGGAAAGAAAGCTCAGTAGGGCTGGTGAACACAAACTCGCTTGGCAACACCCCAATCGAAAAATCAAAAGACGGTTTAGCAAGGGGGTGAAAGGTCAACGGCCCGTGTCCAGAACAAAGGCCCGCAGGAGACCACAGGAAGGCCAAGAGGCGATGAAAACAAGACAGGGGTGGGTGCCCTACCAGAAAAACCTAAAACGCATCCACGGCGAAATTTGAGCCCTTAAAATCGAATTCCAGTTTTCCCATGGGCGACACACCCTAGACCCTTATGCGGGAAAGCCTCTTGTGCCGTGCAGCACAAATTTTTACGAATGTTTACCCCCTTCCCATGCCTTCAGGTTTGTTGTTCTTGCTTATGTGCAGATCGTGTATTATTTATGCCTATATCTTGCACATAAAGCGAGCATAAGCCATGAATATCAACTTTCCGCCCGTGGATGAGAGTTACATCAAGGCCAAGATTGCCGAGGGGTTTTATAGCAACGCCGCCGAGTTGGTGCGCGATGCAGTGCGTCGCCTACGGGAGCAGGACGACAACAAGCACGCCCGTCTTATGGCGGCACTGGAGGTAGGCCAGCAGGCTATTCGGGAAGGCCGTACCGCCCTCTATACGCCGGAATTGCTCGACCAGATCGAACGGGACGCCCGACAGCACGCCGCCGAAGGCAGAAAGCCGAATCCCGATGTCTGTTCGTAACTTCCGGCTGGAACTAAGCGAATCCGCACGGCAGGATTTCCGCGATATTTTGTCTTTCACGCTGCAAACGTGGGGCGAACGGCAGCTTGTCGAGTACAGGCAAAAGCTGGATGCCGCGTTGCAGATCATCATCGAGAACCCGCAAGCAGGCCATGCCAGATACGGGATGATGGTTTATCCCGTGGGGCGGCATGTGGTGTTCTACCAGGTCGATGACGACGCCAGAACGGTCTATGTCGTGCGCATCCTGCATGGGCGTATGGATGCCTTGCGGCATTTGACGTGAGCAAACCGCATCAAACAAAGCCGGGGTCTGACAATCAATCTGTGTTTGGAGCCATAGGGCTGGCGCGAGCGCAACGAACGACAACAACCGCGAGGGCCGAGAGATGAACGGCGAGCGTACCGCAAAAAATCCGCGCTTTATCCCGGAAGCCTTGTGGCCTCTGGATTGGCAGTGCATGGGATCGTTGTTGGACGAGGCTGCTATCCAGAAACTGGAACAAGCCGGTTGGGCGATCTTCTTTGCTCAAATAAGCGAGACGGGCATGCAACCGATGCTTGGCAGTGGGAGAGTGCGAGATTGGCAAGACTCACGCGCGGAATCAATCGCGGGTGTCTACCCCGTCTCCGACGACCTGAAACAAACTATGGCGACAAGGAAACTGTGTGAACTTGTTAAGGCCAAGTATAGCTTTATTCCAGAAAAACAACAGGGCGGATGGATGTCCTACGAAGGCCAAGACAAGTGGTATGTAGCGATATTCTTCCCCAGTTATCAATATCCGCCGGAGAGCGCGGCTGAGAGGATAATGGCGGAAACTGGGAACTGCCTTTCCTTCGTGAAGCCCTTGTGCGAAGCGCAAACGCAGATCGCGGAAATCATCGCGCAAAAACCGGAACTGGGCCAGAAGCCGAAACCCGTCATGTCGCGGATGCAAGCCGAAACCGCTGTTCAGCAAATGCTTACGGATTGGATAAAGGAAAACGGGGATACGCTTGACCCAAATCTGGAACGACTGACAGGGCCAGACAGTGAGCGCTATCAAAACTTGCAGAGTACAAAATGGTATCATCCAATAGATTTTATGAAGGATTGTAGGGATAACCCCGACTATCTGAGGGTGCTGGCGCAATCCGATTTAATCGCGCTGACGAAACGGCGTGGATCACCCTGATGATTTCACCCGACGCCGCACGTCGCGCCAGGCGTGCCGTTCAGGTGGAACGGGTCGGGCCGGTAGCGGCCTTTGCAAAAGGGCAGCTCCCAATAGCGACGGGTACGCACCGGGATGGGCGGACCTTGGCCGGCAAACCAGGTCAGGGCGTGAAACTCCGGCAGGTCGAACAGCGAGTCCGCCGGGTAGAGGCGGCGCAACTGCAAGGCCCAGCTTTCCCGCGCGCCGCCGACGCCGCGCGGATCGTCGCTGAAGGAGGGGCCGGCGACGTAGTGTTCGGTCGAACGGCGCGACATCCATTCCGCCGTTTCGAAGTCGTTCGGGGTAAAGGCGATAGTCGCGCCGCTCATGCCTAGAAAGGTATGCGGGAAGTCCTTGCCGTAAATGCCGCGCAACTGGTTGATGTCCTGCAACACCGGGAACAGTTGAATGCCATAGCCTCGCGCTTGACCGAGCGCGGTGGTGATCGGTTTCAATTTGCCGAGGGCGGCAAACTCCGAGAGCATGAACAGAGTGCGCAGGCCCTGACCGCTTTGGCCGTAGAGTTCGCCGAGGGCGGTGGTGATGACCAGCCGTAGCCACACGCTGAAATCGTCGAGGTCTTGGGCGGGTAGGATGACATAGACCGTGGTGGGCTTTTCCTTGAGTTGGGCGAAGCGCACGCCGTCCTTTTCGAGGTCGCGCCGGATCGGCACGCTTTCCAGCCAATGGGTTTGCGCAATGGCGGTCGAGACCACGCTGGCGATTTCCTTGCTGTCCCGCGCGAACATCCGGCCCAGGCCCGCGATGCTGGAGTGATCCGAGTCCATCATCTGGGCCGCCGTGATTTGCAGGCCGGTCAGGTCGTCGTCGGGCATCGCCGCCGCATCCGTGCCCATGAGTAGGTCGCGCACATGCGCCAGCGACGGCGCGACGCCCGCCTGTCGCGCTTGGATGACTTCCCACATCATCAGGCCCGTCAGCAGCCCTTGGGCACTTTGCGGGAAAAAGGGCTGGGAGTCCCCTTCGACCCGGATCAACGCCTCTGAGAGGGCGCGAGCGCGGTCAAAGAAGCGGTCGGAATCGGGATCGAGGGTTGCCAGCGGATTGAAGCCGACGCTTGCCAGGTCGGGGTATAGACCGAGATGCAGGCCGAACGGGTTGAGCACCCGCACATCGCTGACCCGCCGCCGCCAGGCCGCCGTGACCGCCGCGTTCTGGCCCTTGGGATCAATCGACAAGATGGACACATCGTTGCCCAGGTGAAGCAGGTTGGGAATCTCGATGGTCGCGCCCTTGCCGGAGCCGTTCGGGCCGAACATGGTCAAATGGCGTTCGCCGGCATACAAGACCGGCTCGCCATAGAGGGGCGTTTGTTTGTCGCGGTTCTTCGGGTTCCAGCGTTCACCCAGCCAGATCGACGGCACGCCGCGCCCCTCCCGAAATGACCGCCGCCACGTTCAGCATCAAGGGCCGGTCGGCCATTCGGCATCCTCCTCGACCTGTTGCACATGCTGTTGGGCGCGTTCCCGCGCCGCGCCGCCGACCCCGCGCAGCGCGATCCCCAGCCGGGTCGCCTGGATGCAGAGGGCGTTCAGGTAAAACCACAGGATGCAGAAGTTGACGGCCCGCGTCGCGTTGGGACCCAGGACAGAATTCGGGGAAGGCACGAACGCTTGGAACAGGATCAAGGCCGCCGCGCCGATGATCCACAGCACCGCGCTGACGATTACCCCCGGCACGCGCGGGCTGCGTCCATACCGCCAGCCTAAGGGCAGCGCGTAAACGCCATTCGCCAACAAGATGGCCCACATCAGGCCGGGCACCCAGACGGCGGACGAGGAGACTTCGAAATGGGCCAGCGATGTTTTCAGGTGCGTGAAATACGGGGCATCGACCACGAATAACGCAACAGCGAGATAGAGCACCGTTGCCACGCACCCAACCGTTTCCGCCAAACGGTCGAACCACACCGCCGGATCGTCATAAGGCACCGGTTGCGGCTTCATCCATTCCTTCACCAGTTGGCCGCATTCGGTACCCAGTATGGCAATCACGGCCAGCAGCCACGAGCCTTCGTCGGTGCCTAATAAGTCAATGGAATACACCCAACAAAGAGGCACCAGAATGGGCAAGCTGCCCAAGAAGTTTTCAGCAAAATGGTTATTCTGAGCCATACTTTTAGCCCTACATCGAGAGAGCTTTTTTGAAAGAACATTGATCAGCGATTGGCATTTTCTAGTCAGGATTCGGCGTAGTTTGGTGAGGCCACTGGAGAGAATGAATGACTGAATTTTTCTCTAAAAAACGCCGTTCCTGAATGATAAAAACCCGCGCTTGTCTTTAAGCCAGACAACCCGCCATCATTTCGGTGATAAATACCCTAGCGGGGGTGTGGGGGGCGGCAATGAGCCCCCCACGCGGCAAAAAAGGGTGAGCGCCGACAGGCGCGAACGCCTTGTTCGCCGATTATGCAACTGTAACGTAAGTTATGGAATCCCCCGTTGTAGCGAACGCCGTGGCGCGGAAGGGAAAGGCTTGCGCCGCGTTTCCGACTCAGCCCATACTGTCGCCGTCAGGACAGTTGGGACAGTTGCAAGTGGTAGGCGGGTTCCCCGCCACCGCCGCCTGCTGCGCAGGCCGGCGGCCACTTGGCAGGGGGGCTATCCCCCCGTGCACCCCCTTTCCCGCCGCGCTCCCCGCGCGGCGCAAGCCCGCGCCAGACGGCGCGGAAAGCCACCCAGCCCGCGAGGTTCCGACATGGCGGCGCGTGCGGACAGTGAAAAACGTCAGCAAGACCCAAAAGCCCACCACGGCAGCCAACAGCGACAGCGGCAACAAAGCGTGCGGGCGCGAGTCACGCCGGACGAATACGCCGCCATTGAAAAACGCGCCCGTGCGGCGGGATTGAGTACGGCGGCTTATCTGCGGGCCTGTGCCTTAGGCGATAAAGGCCCGCGTTCGCAACGCCGTCCGCCGGTCGAGCTGGAACAGTTCGGAAAAGCCATCGCGGAACTGAATAAAATCGGCAGCAACGTGAATCAAATCGCCCATGCGGTGAATCTGGGAAAAGACCCCGACCGGATTTTATTGCGGCGGATGGCGGAAGAACTCAGCATCGCGGTCAGTGCGTTGTTAGGCGCGGCGGGCCGGCTATGATCATCGGGGCCAACAAGCGCGGCAATGGCGGGCAGTTGGCGGCGTATTTGTTGAACCAGGAAAAGAACGAACGGGCCGAACTGGTGGAGATGCGCGGCTTTGCGGATATGGGGAATTTGAAAGGCGCATTGAACGGCATCGAGTTGGAAGCGATGCAGACGAACGGCACCAAGCCTTTTTATCACTGCTGGCTGCGACTGGACGAGGGCGAGAGTTTGACGGCGGCGCAATGGCAGCAGAGCTTTGCCGCCGTCGAACACCGCCTGCACCTGGAGGGGCAGGCCCGCGTGGTGGTTGCGCACCAGTTGCAGAATGAAACGCATTATCACGTGGTGTGGTCGCTGGTGGATCGGGAGCGCGGGCAGATGATCGAAATCCCGTTCGACGGGATGCGGCGGACGGAAGTGGCGCGGAAGTTGGAGAAAGAATTTGGCTTACGGACCCTCGCGCCGGCGCACGCGCCGGAGCAGGAGCGGTTACGGCGGGAGGAATGGCAACAGGCGGAACGGACGCCACGCGGCGCGGACGGGGTGCGGGACGTGAAGGCCGCGATCCGCGAGGCGTGGCAGCGCAGCGACAGCGGCGCGACGTTTTGCATGGCGCTGGAAGAACAGCACCTGATGCTGGCGCTCGGCGATAGCGAACGCCGACCGTTCGGCGTGGTGGACGAACAGGGGCAGTTCCATGTTCTGACCCGGACGCTGGACGTTAGGGCGAAAGAGGTGCGCGGCAAGCTGGCCGACCTGGATCGGGAGCAGATGCCAAGCGTGGAACAGGCACACGAGTTGTTGCAAGAGCGCCAGGCCGAGCGTGGGCGCGAAAGTGGGGATGAGCGGCAGGCGGGCGGGACGATCCAGAAAGACGGGGAGGCCCGCGAGCCGGAACGGCAAATTCAGGAGGAGCCGGCGCGGGCCGAGGAGCTTGCGGCCCCTCTTGTTCACCCCGAGGCGGACAGAACCGAAGTGTCCCACACCGCACCGAAGCCGGCCCGCGAGCGCGACGAACGCAATGAGGATACCCACGCCGCGCGGGAAGAAGGCGGCGGGTTTCGAGTGTTCGACCAGGAAAGTGGGCTTGCCAGCGGCGTGAGCGCGTTCGCGGGCCAGGCGCTCGACACCATCGCGACCCAAGCGGAAGGCGTCATCGAAGGTATCGCCAGCCTGTTTGACGGCGGCAGCACCGCGCCGCGCGTTCCCCAGCAAGCGCCGGCTCGTGCCCCGAAATCCGCCTTGCAGAGGTTGCAGGAGCGGGCGGCGAAGGAACGGGCCTTGCAGAATATCAGCAAGAGCGTGCAGCGCGGCGACGACCTGAACGCCGCCGATCTTCGGGCCTTGCCGCCAGCGGAGTTGGAACGCTTGCGCGACGGCGGCGATGAATACCTGATGCGGTTAGTCCAGCGGTACGAGCGCGAGCGGGAGGAACGCGACTGGGGCCGAGAGCGGGAACGATAGGCGGTTTCCGCGACGGCCAGCGCGGGAGCCGGGGCCAAGAGGAAGGCCAGCGCCGCAGCGCGACCTACCGCGCCGCTGCTGGCCTGACGGTACGAGCGCCACTCGCATTTCAGCAATGGACAGACCCACCGCCGCGACTGCCTCCCGATCCGTCGTCCTGTCCGTTCCCGCCTTCCTTGCTTTGGCTCTCCGTTGCTGAGGCCCTTACTGAAAAACCAAAATCACCCACTTTCCGCATTAGGCGAGCGATACCCGGATTGCGCTTGTAGCGGATTGAGGGAGACAGCGGTTTGCGTGATCCAGTCATGAAAAAAGTTAATAAATTAATTAGGAGTTACGCAGTTGGGTGTTATGTGACTAATTTCACTTGAATTATAATCTTGTCATTTAAGATCAAGATCTCAATACAAATCAGCATATTAAATTTCAACTGCGTAACTCCTAATATTTTATTTTCTACCACAAATCCAAGCTCGGTCTCGGCAATGTCGTATTTTTACACCGCGAGCTAATGCTGACTGTAACTTTATTAACCCGTTCTGCCATTCTTTTTTAGAAAGAAACCATGTCGCTGAATCAAGTGCCCCAGTTGAAAGTCGTTTTAATCGAGACCTATCAAAATAAGCGTTATCCCTAATTATAAATCCTTTTCTATCGCACAGGAAACCGCTTTTCTCAAGATTGCTTTTAAGTACATCTATGGATCGAAATCTTTTTATGTTCGACTGTAGAAGTCCGGGGAAATAGCTATAATATTCACGCTTTAGAATTTGTTCAGGAGTATTCGTAATTAATAAGAACCTTCCGCTTGACCGTAACACTCTGAATGCTTCAGCGAAAAATCCATCTATATTTCTAATATGATGTATCCCAGCAATCATGACCATCGAGTCGATCGATTCATTATTTAACGGGATTGTTTCATCAAGATTGGAACAAACTAAGCTTCCATTTATCTGCTCTCTTGCTTGGCAAAGCATATCAAGAGATTTATCGATGCCAACAAAAAATCCGCATTTCTTGGAAATAGCATACGTCTCAGTACATGGGCCGCACGCTAAATCGGCAAAGTTTAAGTCTGAGTTAACAATTAGCTCAGATATAATGAGTTCTTGTATATCCACATGACAACTTCTTACATTTACATAATTTTCTACAACATCTCTTGAGTAATCACTTTTCATTTTTGTATAGCCGCCAAGCATCTTCTAATATCTTCTTATGATCAAAAGCAATATCTTTATCTCTCCAATTCTTAACTACCTCGACAGAACTAGCGTCATCACCTGCTTGAAGCTTGTCAAGGCTAGATCGTCCAAGAAAAGCCACGCTCACAGTATGTCTACGGGGATCCCTATTGGGGTCTGAATATACACCTATAAGGTGTAATTCTTCTTCGTTTATCTCTAGTCCGGTTTCCTCTTTAATTTCTCTAGCGCAAGCCTGCTCTACAGTTTCCCCAATTTCTACAAAGCCTCCTGGTAGTGCATACCAGCCTTCAAAAGGCTCATGACCACGACGTATTAATACCACGCCGTTAGAATCGAAAACGACACAATCTACTGTTAACGAAGGTGTTTCGTACATCTCAAGTACCTCGTGCTAATGATTCAATGGCGTTTCTAATTTTTAGCTGTGCAACCTCTTTTATATCCACTACATTTTGGATACCACCGTTTTCATGGCGTGCTTGTTCAAAATAGTTTTCAAACAAAGCTATCGACTGCCTTATTTGTTCAGCGTCGTATATAAATTCAGTGATAGAATACACTTTTCCAGACATAAAGTCTTTTCTACTATAGGCATAGCAGTAGTCTCCAAATGTCTTGCGGCTTTCCATCATTGGGTACTGCGAATTTAGAATGAGCAAATGCTCAGGATCGCTTTCTTTAATTACAGATAACAAAGCATCAAACATCATCAATATTTGTTCTTTCTTATATCCTTTAATCAGGTGATGAGATGCGTCAATGTTAAGAATACTTTTTAAAAAAAAACCAGATTTCAACAGTTGTAGAAATAGCTTCTTTCTTTCCAATCTAAGTTTGTGCAAAACAGGGTTATCATAAATATCAATGTCTGGAACGGCTAATATACCAAGCCCTGCGTGTGTTCTGATAACTTTTTCTTTTATTGGGTTATTAAGTAGATGGTTACATACATCAATAAAGTACCTTTCTCGTTCAATTTTTCCATTGATAGATATGTTTTTTGCATATTTTTTCGTTGGCGCATATTGTTGCAGGAATTTTTGCAACGAGATACGCAGCAAATTGCAGCCGTCTACGTTATCTTCATATTTAATATGCCGTATTCCCAATGTATCAAAAGGAATTGGCGAAATCTCTTGGGTAAGCAATATGACAGGTTTTCCAATCGTATGCGCTATACCTAGCTCATAATATACGTTTGGATTGGCCCCTGTAACATCCGCAATAACGACAGAGGACGAGTTAATGCTTTCCCAAATATCCTCTATTATTGATGTTGGAGAAAATATATCATCTGCTCTGTAAACATTAAAGCCAAACTCTTCTGCTACGTGTTTTATTTGTTGATATATTCGATTCGACCATGGCGCACCGAATGGCATAATGACGAAGCTGTTTTCAGGTATTACTGTAAAGTTTCTTCTTGAAAATACAGGAGAAACTGTCATTTTCTTATTGTTGTTTCTCATAAATTTTATGAATTTTGTATAAATGACAATATGTTCATTAAACAATTTCTGTCAATAATTTCACGATTATTGTAATACTCTAAAAATCGAATATTTTCATCTGCTACATATTGCAATAATCGCTTTCTATTAATATTTATAGAGCTTAGGCAGATTTTATTACAGTCGCGGCGCAAGCTCATAAAATAAGATAGGTCTTTAATGTTCGCATAAACATGCAAGATTCGAATCTTATCCAGCACTTTTATTAACGCAAAGACACCTGTATAACGAAATTGGATAATGACCGGATGTTTGTCTGTTATTAAATCTATTACATCCTTGTAGAGGTAGCCTGACATGACCTCTTTTTTGATTCTTGCATATATAAACTGTCGTGACTCCAGAAGATTTTTGAACTCGCTATATGACACGATTTTAACAAGAGTTTCTGATTCGTTTTCCCGCGCCTCTCTTGTTGTATACATTGGGATACATATGATCGTCGGGCATTCGCAAATTAAGCTATTTAGTAATGTGGATTTTCCAGAACACGTTGATCCACAAATTATCGTAACCCATCGTTCTATGTCGGGTTTTTTTGCTTCTAATCGCTCGTAATCGAGGAAATATGTCCCATTATGATTGCACATATAGGAAATCGACCTCCAATTTCCACAAAAATCCTTGAGTGACCATAAATTTATTACAAATATACTTGTATTCTGTTCCTTATCAATAGCGAGTTGTACACAACGATCTGGAATCCAGATTGAGCTTAAGAAAATTGGATTTGTGCGAAATTTAAGAATTTTGCACGGCCGACAGGGTATTGATTAGAAAAGTCTTTTTTGGTGCGAAAGTTATGTGCATAATCGAGGCATGAACATCGGCTATGCACGAGTCTCCACAGACGGCCAGAGTGTCGCGGTGCAGGTGCGGCAGCTCACTGAGGCCGGCTGTGAGAAAGTGTTTCAGGAAGTGGCGAGCGGCGCACAGCGCGACCGCGCCCAGTTGCGCCGCCTGCTGGCGGCGCTGGCCCCTGGTGACGTGGTGACGGTCACCCGCCTCGACCGGTTGGCCCGCTCCACCCGCGATCTGTTGAACCTGCTGGCGACGCTGGGCGAGAAGCAAGCCGGATTCCGCTCCCTGGGCGATGCCTGGGCCGACACCACCACCCCACACGGGCGATTGCTGCTGACGGTGTTGGGGGGACTGGCCGAGTTCGAACGCGAGCTAATCCGCGCCCGCACCAGCGAAGGCCGGGCACGGGCGCAGGCGCAGGGAGTGAAGATGGGCCGCAAGCCGAAGCTGACCGCGCACCAGCGCCGCGAGGCCCTGGCCCGGCGCGAACAGGGCGAGACCGTCACCGCTATCGCCCGCAGCTACAACGTCAGTCACAGCACCATCTCACGGCTGACCGCATGACCGGCATGACCCTCATTCGCCGTGATCCGGCCCGCAATCTCCATCGCTACTACCGGCTGGATGTGCAGCCCGACCTGTTCTGGGCCTGGTGCCTGATCCGGGAATGGGGTCGGGTTGGTCAGGGCGGACAGAGGCGCTCGACCCCCTACCCCAGTGCCGATGCGGCGCAAACCGCCCTGGAACGTCAGCGCCGCCGCAAGGAGCGACGCGGCTACCTCACTTGCGTTTTCGACGACGGTGGTTTTTGACTTGTCATCGAAGGGCAAATTTGTCACTTTGAAATTGGACGATTTCACGAACGAGGATGGCGGCGGGGGGTTCCATGACGACTGTGCAATTGACGCTGAACATTTCCGATGGCTTGGCGCAAGCGGCCCAGCAAGCCGGCTTGCTCAAACCGGAAGCGATTGAACACCTGCTGCGCGAAGCCGTGCGCCGTCAGGACAGGGATCGTTTTTTCGAGGCCGCCGACCGATTGGCGGCGGCGGATATTCCGCCGCTCAGCCTGGAGGAGATTCAGGCGGAGGTGAACGCAGTCCGCACAGCCCGCCACACTGACCGACAACCGTGAGGGTTGTGCTGGACACCTTTGATCCGGTATCCACCGGATTGCTTGCATCCTTGCTTTACCGCGTTCTGAACGGGCTTTGAAAACGCCGCTTGAGCAGGCGTCATGAAAAAAGC
>JBAOHI010000089.1:0-3306 GCA_037045535.1 Candidatus Competibacter sp. | reverse complement strand
TCACGCTTTTGGCGGCACTCATCGCGACTGTGCAGGTCGGGGTGGTTCCCGCACAAGCCCCGCCCCAACCGGTGAACTTGGAACCGGCCGCCGCCGTGGCGGTGAGGGTGACGTTGGCGCCGCCGGTGAAGCCGGCCGCGCAGATCGTGCCGCAGTTGATGCCGGCGGGATTGCTGGTGACCGTACCGGAACCGGTGCCGGATTTGGTGACGGCGAGCGGGATACCGACAACCAGTTTCTGTTGGCTTAACCCGATGCCGGTCAATGTCACACCGCTGGTGGTGGCGCCGTAGCCGTCCAGCCGGAAGGCGATCTTGTACGTTCCTGGCGCGAGGTCGCCGACGTAGACACTTTCGAGTTCCGTCGAGGCGATGGACACGTAGCGCTGGTCGATTTCCCGCACCGTGTTTTCGTTGACGAACACCCGCAGCAGGCCCTCGCCGCCCGCCGCGAATCGATAGGAGAAGCGCAGGGTGTTGGTCGGTTGGGTGGTCTGGATTTGCATGGCGAGCCAAGCCGGTGCCCGCGTCGGGGCATCGGCGGCTTGCGCTTCGGGGGATTCGGCCAAGGCGGCGCTGGTCGCCGCACCGGTGGTAAGGCCGATTTGGCTGCACGGGATCACCAGCGCTCCCACCACGCACTGCGCGCTGCCGGACCGATCCACGACCGCGCCCGAGGCGTTCGCGGCGATATAGACCTTATTGGCTGGGGGTGGCGGCGGCGTATCCTGACAGCTTGAACCGTAGATATAGCACTCCTTGTTTTTCTGATATTGCTGGCTCAGATTTCCCAGTATCTTCCCCTGTTCTACAGACAGGGGATAACCCGTGCCTGCGGTGCTGATGATGGGATCATGGATATTGTAATCGTGTTTGGCGAGGAAATTCGTGCTAATGCTTTTTCCATAAAATCGCCAAGGCCGGCTGTGTCGGCAGAAGATATCGATATCTCGTATATCATTGCAGCCATCGTCAGCAGGGGTGACATTAATGTTATATCCATTACTCAGATGCAGATCCGTTTTGTCATCGGAAATTCCGACCAAGTCACGCGCATCTACATAGTTGTCTGCCCAATTCGCATTCTTGCCATAATCATCTGAAACATGTCGGCCTGGGAAGGAATTGCTGGACTCCGCAAATGGATCGTAGGCATCGAGAAACGTCTCGTGGATAGCAGGCGTTGGTTTCTTCCCTTTCAGTTGATTGGTCGCGGTTTGGATGATGTTGGAGCCAGCGCTGTGTGCAATCAAGTGGATATGCTTATAACCACAGGAATAAAGTGTGTCAGCTAACGCCGTACCCACGGAGTAGGCATTGGCATAGGCGGTCCACGACCAAGGACTACTTGCCATATCGCGCCAGTCGATCATCCACACATCCCATTGAGTCCCCGAACAGCTCGGACTAATTGCATTCGGATAGAGTGGGAACAGGGTCGCTCCGGGCGCTTCGAGCTTACAAATCTCAGTAGCCATACCATACACCCACTCCGTTGCTTTGGCATTCCAACCATGGGTGATCACAACCGCGTTGCGCCCGGTCGGAGCGGTGCAGCCACCACCAGGCACACCCTGAAAACGTGGCCGAGGCTGTTCCTTTTCAGGGGTTTTGGTCTTGAACACCGCCGCCACGCTTTTATTCGTATCCATTGTAAGAGTGCAGTAATCCGTAGTCACCCCAAGACAAGCCCCGCTCCAGCCGTCGAATACATACCCACTCGCCGCCATGGCCGTGAGCATAACCGACGTGCCCTTGGTGTAGCTTTGCGTGCAATCGCTGCCGCAGTTAATGCCCCCCGGCGTGCTGTAAACCGTGCCCGAGCCAGCAACGCTTACTGTGAGGGTGGTCGCGGCGTCGCCCGTGCCAAGATTGAAATTGGGGATTTGGGTTGGGGAGTGACGCTCCATCCTGTCGCCGAGGCCCAGTTGGCCGGATGTGTTAAGGCCCCATACCCAGACAGTGCCATCGCTCTTCAAGGCTAGAGTGTGAGAATGCCTTGCCGCCACCGCCGCTACCCCATTGATTGGCACACGGGCGGGGGAATAGCGAGCCACAGTATCACCGAGGCCCAGTTCGCCATATCTGTTATCTCCCCACGCCCAGAGGGTGCCGTCGCTCTTCAGAGCTATAGAGTGCCCCCAGCCCGCCGCTACCGCTATAACCCCATTGATTGGCACCTGAACGGGGTAGTACTTAATACTAACGCTAGGGTCGTTGATGCCCAATTCACCGAAGCTGTTGCTTCCCCACGCCCAGAGAGTACCATCAATCTTCAGCGCCAAGGTATGAGTTATGCCCGCCGCCACCTTTGCTACTCCACTGACCAGCGCTTGATAAGGGAGGCAAGTGGAATAAGGGCAAGGGCAATTGTATTTCCCATGATTCACGCCACAACCGAGACCCAGTTCGCCGTTTTCGTTATATCCCCACGCCCAGAGGGTACCGTCGTTTTTCAGGGCGAAAGTGTGACTATCGTCTGCTACCACTGTTTCCACACTGCTAATCGGCACCTGGATTGGAGAAAGTTGATCATTGTTGGTGCCGGTACCCAGTTGACCGAGCGAATTACCTCCCCACGCCCAGAGGGTACCATTGCTCTTCAGAGCGTGAGAGTAATAATCACCTGCTGCTATCGCCACGACTCCACTGATCGGTACTTGGATAGGGGATTGGCGAAACTGCGCGTCGCCGAGGCCCAGTTGGCCATCACTATTAGATCCCCACGCCCAGAGAGTCCCGCCACTTTTCAGGGCGAGGTAGTGACCACCACCCGCTACCACTGCCACGCTGCCGATTAACACTTGGACGGGGATGTTGCTGTTTAATCCCCACGCCCAGACGGTACCGTCGCTCTTTAAGGCCAAGCTGGTCACACCTCCCGCCGCCACCATCGGCGTAACGGCGTGGGCAGCAGGAATCATGAAAATTGACAGCATCGCCAGTAGCCCGAACCACAACGCCGTCGATCCCAAGTTTTGTTGTGTATCACTCACCTTTATCATGATCGTTCTCCCCTTGAACTTGCATCACCCAAACCCGCTGCCCCCATCTCTCGCGCCAGCAGGTCGAACGCCTAGGCGCCGGGCGACGGCTCGGCCCGCGCTACCCCGTTCACCAGCAACAGCACCACCGCCAGCAGCCCGCCCGACCATATCGCCAGCCCCCGCTGCCATTTTTCGCTGCTCAGTCGATTCATGACCTTCCCCTCATAAATCCGTCTTGCAGTATCCTCGGTCGGCCCTTATCCATTCTCATAATCCAACAAAAAAGCCGAACGACCTCGTGCGACCTTGACGACGGTCAC
>JBAOHI010000088.1:0-20821 GCA_037045535.1 Candidatus Competibacter sp. | reverse complement strand
GCCGCTGGGTTTTACCCATAAGTCTAGCGGGAGTGTGATAGCTTGGAGTCTCATTAAGAGACGAGGGCTATCGATGGGTTGGGCTGAAGCGGAGACGGATAGGGCGAGTTTACCGGACGCGCGGCTAAAGCGTCGGCTGACCCGGGTGCTGGAACAGTTGAGCGCGCAGCCGACGGCGAGTATTCCGGCGGCGAGCGGGACGTGGGCGGACACGAAAGCGGCCTATCGGTTGTTTGACAATGACCGGGTGGACGCGGTGGATATTCTGGATGGACATAGTCGCGCGACCTTGCAGCGTATCGCCGCAGAGTCGGTGGTACTGTTGGTCCAAGACACGACGTTCCTGAGTGATATCCGCGATTTACAGGGACGAGGGGTGGGCACGCTGCGCTTGACGAAACGGGCGGAGTACCTGTTGCATCCGAGCGTCGCGTTCAGCGAAAGCCGAGTGAATTTAGGGGTGCTGGGTCATCACTTCTGGCAACGTCCGCAAGAACGGACCGGTCGGCGGCGCGAGCGTTGTTTGCTGGAGGAAAAGGAAAGCTATCGGTGGTTGCTGGGCTATGACATGGCCTGTGCGCTGCAGGTGCTGAATCCGGACACGTTGGTGGTGAATGTAGCGGACCGGGAAGGCGATATTTATGAGTGGTTTCTAGCCGGTGAATTCGATGAGGAGGTTCCGGATCGGGCCGGTTATCTGATCCGGGCCAAGTGCAACCGTCGGGTGGCCCCCGGTGAGAACGGTTCCTTGTGGGAACGGTTGGCGCAGGCGCCGGTGCTCGGTCAAACGACCGTCTCGATCACGAAGCGTCCCGGCCGTCGGGCACGGGTCGCGACCTTGCACGTCCGCGCGCGGACGGTGACATTCCATCGGGCACATCGCCGGGGTAGAAATCCAGCCCCGGTGACCGTCACGGCGGTTTATGCCCGGGAAGCGCGACCGCCCGCCGGAGAAACGGCGCTGGAGTGGATGTTGTTGACGAACCTGCCGGTGGATCATTTTGCCGCCGCCCAACGGTTAATCGGCTGGTATCAAGCCCGCTGGGAAATCGAATTGTATTTTCGCATCCTCAAGCAAGGGTGCCGGATCGAAGACCTCCGACTGGAAACCGCCCAGCGATTGGAGCGGTGCATCGCGGTGTACTTGATCGTCGCCTGGCGGCTGCACTATTTGACGCAGATTGCACGGTCGCGAGCGACCGCGCCGTGTTCCCAGGTATTCAGTCCGGCCGAGTGGCAGACGATCTATGTGTTGCAGAAGCAACAACCGCCTCCGAAGGAATCGCCGTCCCTGCGAGAAATCGTGCGGATGTTGGCCCAGTTGGGTGGCTTTTTGGCGCGCAAAGGCGACGGTGAACCCGGACCGGAAACCTTGTGGCGGGGTTTCAACGTGTTGCGGCAGTCCATGCGGGTTTTAGAGATTACGACTACTGTCAGCCAGCGAGCATAAACTTGTGGGTAAAACCCAGGGATTGCCGTTTGCGGCAAAACGGCTATCGTGTATTGGTCGATCAAGACTCATCACCGGTGGAGTAACTTAGCATGACCCTGACAAAAATCGGTTTTTCCCTGCTCGGCGCGCTGGCGCTCGGTTCGAACCTGATGATCGTTGCACCGGTCTGGGCGGGCGACATCCTCCTCGCCGTGGAGGAACCCGCTGCCGGCAGCACTTATAGTGGCATATCGAACCTGCGCGGCTGGACGGTCGGATCGGCGGGAATCGATCATGTGGAATTGTATGTGGACGGCACGTTCGCGACCAACGTGCCGGTCGGTGGGTTGCGCGACGATGTGGGCAATCAATACCCCAGTTACCCGAATTCAAAAAACTCTGGTTTTTCAATGGCTTTTAATTACTCCAACCTATCGGCCGGCTCTCACGCCATCCAAGTTCGGGCCGTGGATCGGGAGGGCACCAACCGCGAGACCACAACTAATTTTAGTGTGACCCGCTTCGACAATCCCTACATCGCCGATCCAGCGAACGTCAACCTGGGAGGGGCTAGCGGAACTTTCGACACGCGATCCATTTCCCTGAAGAACATGACCGCCGACGGTAAAACCTACGACGTGAGGTTAGACTGGCGTGCCGAGGCTCAAGGGTTCGTCATCGCTCAGATCACTCCGACCGGTCAGTCCCCGGCAACCGACTACAGCGGCGTCTACAATTCGACGGTTTCACAAACTCAAAATAGCTGCTCGTTCTCAGTCAGCCAGCAAACCAAAAGCGAATTAAAGCTGACTCAAAATAACTCCCAATTGAGCGGAACCGAAAGCGACACTTTGTCCGTTTCTGGAACGGTGGATTCGCTAGGGAATTTCTCGTTGGTATCCGGGCGCCTCGTGCAAACTTCTGGCAATTGCCGGGGCGAGTCGTATTTCAAATACCAAGGCAGTTTCCCCGGTCAAACGGTCGCCATCACCATTCAATACGAATATTTTGGCAGTTGTTCCTATAGCAATTGCTCGACCAGTTTTGAAGGCAGCATCATCAAGTCCAACTCAACTGCCAGCGCAGCACGAGCGACATATAGCACCGGCCAGGTCGAGGGCATCAATGCCGAGCCACTACTGGAAGCTGGCAAGACTTTTTCGACGCCAGAATAGGAATTCCCTGTAACGCACGCTCCGCATCTCGCCGGTGAATCTCACGAACCCCCATGAATGCTGAAACCCTCATGATCCAAGGTACCACCTCCGACGCTGGCAAAAGCGTCATGGTCGCCGGCCTGTGCCGGCTGCTGGCGCGGCGCGGCGTGCGGGTGGTTCCCTTCAAGCCCCAGAATATGGCCCTCAACAGCGCCGTGACCGTCGATGGTGGCGAAATCGGTCGCGCCCAGGCGGTACAGGCTCAAGCCGCGTTTCTGGAACCGCACACCGATATGAACCCGGTGCTGCTAAAACCCAACACCGACATTGGCGCGCAAGTGATCATCCACGGCAAGGCGTTGACCAACATGGACGCCCGCCGCTATCACGACTACAAGCCGGTGGCGATGCGGGCGGTGCTGGAATCCTACGAGCGGCTGCGTGCGGCCTACGACTTCGTGCTGGTGGAAGGCGCCGGCAGTCCGGCGGAAATCAATTTGCGCGATAAGGACATCGCTAACATGGGTTTCGCCGAGGCAGTGGACTGTCCGGTTTGGCTGGTCAGCGACATCGACCGGGGCGGCGTATTCGCCCATCTGTACGGCACGCTGGCCCTGCTGGCGCCCAGCGAACGGGCGCGCATCACCAGCTTGATCATCAACCGCTTTCGGGGCGATGTCAGCCTGCTGACGCCGGGGTTGGACTGGCTGACCCAAGAGACCGGCAAGCCGGTATTGGGCGTGCTGCCCTACCTGCAAGGGCTACATCTCGAAGCCGAGGACGCCCTACCCCGCGAACCTGGCGTCGCCAAGGACGCCGAGCGGCTGCAGGTCGCGGTACCAGTGCTGGCGCGGATCAGCAATCACACCGACCTCGATCCGTTGCGCTTGCATCCCCAAGTCGAAGTACGCTGGGTACAGCCGGGTGAGGCCATTCCGCCCGCCGATCTCATCATCCTGCCCGGCAGCAAAAGTACGCGCGGCGACTTAAAAAGGTTGCGCGAACAGGGTTGGGATAAAGATATCCATCGCCATCTGCGCTACGGCGGCAAACTGATCGGTATTTGCGGCGGCTTTCAAATGCTGGGACGCCGGGTCCACGATCCGGCGGGTTTGGAAGGCGAACCGGGCAGCAGTCCGGGACTCGACTTTCTGGACTTTGAAACCACGCTAGAGCCGGAAAAACAACTGCATCGCGTCGAAGGTCGGCTACTGCTCGATGATGCCTTCGTGACCGGCTACGAAATCCATGCCGGCATCGGCACCGGCCCGGCGTTGGCACGTCCTGCTGCTCGGCTGACCGATGGTCGTCCGGACGGCGCGCTGTCGGACGATGGGCAACTGCTCGGCACGTATCTGCACGGGCTGTTCGACGCCGCGCCGGCCCGCGATGCACTGCTACGCTGGGCCGGCCTGGCGGTGCGAGAAACACCGGATTACCGGCAATTGCGCGAGGAGGGTATCAACCGGCTGGCGGATGCGATTGAAACGCATCTGGATTTGTGCTTGCTGGAAATCAGTTAGAAGAATCCGAAGCTCCAAAGGCAATGTTATTATTACGTTACTAAAAACTCATCTCCCAATGGGAGAGGGCATTCAGCAAAAATATTAAGGATACGTGATGTTCGACTTTTCGAGCGGAGAGGGAGTGGACTGCTGCGGCATGGCGAGACGCGCTAAGCTGAGGGGAACCAACCATCTCAACCGTGCGGAGAGACCGCCATGCCGCTGGAAGACTTTATCATCACCGTGTTTTGCTGGGTAGAAGAACGCCTAGAGAGTCTCCTTGGGCAGGATCGCCTGCGCCAGCGGGGCTTTGCCCCGAAGTTGGCCGACAGCGAAGTGCTCACGATGGAGGTGGTGGGAGAGTTTTTGGGGTTGGATACCGATGTCGGTATCTGGAGCTACTTCGGTCGTCACTGGCGGTCGTGGTTTCCCGCGCTCGGATCGCGCACCACCTTTGCCCAGCAAGCAGCCAAGCTCTGGGGGATCAAGCAACGGCTTCATCGCTGCCTGCTGAGGGACTTGGGCGCGGCAACAGACCCCCTGCGCCTGGTCGATGGCTGCCCTCTGCCGGTCTGTGTCGTCACCCGCGCGCCCCGATGCCGGTTGTTTCCCGAAGTGGCGGACTGGAGTTATTGTGCAGCAAAAAATCAGTATTATGATGGGCTTCACGGCCCTCTGCTGATCACCATCAACGGTCTGATCACCGCCTGTGCGGTGACCTCGGCATCGGGTGATGAACGAACGGGAGGCGCTCTGGGAGTTGACCGAAAGCTTTCAGGGCTTGCTCATCGGCGACAAAGGCTACCTGAGCCTTTCGCTTCAGTCGGAACTGGCACCGTCGGTATCGATTTGCAAACCCCTTGTACGAGCGAATATGACCGACCCCCGTCCTCCTCGAGTGGTGCGGTAACTCACCCGCACCCGTCGGCGCATGGAAACCGTCATCGGGCAACTGACCGCTCAGTTCCATTTCGAGAAAATCTGGGCGCGGGATATCTGGCATCTAACTAGTCGAGTCGCCCGAAAAATCCTCGCCCACACCTTGGGAATTTTCATCAATCGGCATGTCGGTCGATCAGACCTACACTTCGAGGGACTCATCGCCTGAAAGTCGAACATCGCGTTAAGGATTCTTTTCAAATGGACCGCGCCACGCACTGCCCCAACTGTTTCCAGGAACCGGCCCCGGCACCACATTGTTCCCATTGCGGCTTCGACGCCGCAAGCTATCTGGAAACCAACGAGATCCTCCCGCTGTTCACGGCGCTGGCCGCAGGCAAGTATCTTGTGGGGCGAGTGCTGGGCGAAGGCGGGTTTGGCGTAGTGTACGCCGGGTTAGCGCAACGTCTGAAACGGCCGGTCGCGATCAAGGAATTCTTCCCCGCCGTCGACAACCCGCTGGCCCAGCGTCAGGGAGTGACGGTCACCGCCCGGCCACGCTACCAAGACGCCTTCGCCAACTGGAAGGACCAGTTTCTACGCGAAGCGGAGCTGCTGGCCCAATTCAACCACCCTCGGATCGTACAAGTCCACGACATCGTCGAAGAGAACAACACCGTCTACCTGATCATGGAACGGCTGGAGGGCCAGACCCTCAGCGAGCATCTGGGCGGGCTGCACCTGCAAGGCGAGGTGCTCAAAGCCGCCCGTCACCTCTCACCGGACGATGGCCGGCGCCTGCTGGACGCCGCGCTGGAAGCCTTGGACGTCCTGCACGGCCATGTCCCCCCGGTGCTCCACCGCGACCTCACCCCGCACAACCTGCTTCTGGTGGACAACCGGATCGAGCGACTCAAAGTGCTGGATTTTGGCCTGGCCCGGCTGGGCGAACGGACCCAGAGCGTCGTCAGTCTCGCCGTGCGGGTCGGCAATCCCGGCTTCGCCGCCCCCGAACAACTCGGTCTCTACCCCGGCGCCATCACCCCCGCCACCGACTTCTACACGTTGGGAGCGACGCTGTACGCCGCCCTAGCCGGCGTGGCCCCGCCGAACGCTCAACAACGCTGCACCGAACAGCCGCCCCAGTCCCCGCCCCTGCTCCCCGAGCTCGACCCCATCCTGGCGCAAGTGATCCGGGCCTGTCTGGAAATGAGTCCCCAGAAACGGCCGCATAGCGTCGCCGACATTCGCCAACGCCTCGCGGCGGGTACGATCATATTGCCGCTGGACGAATTGTCACCGCTACCGCCATTACCATCTCCGCCGCAACCCCTACTGGTTCCCGAACCGGAGAACAACCCTCAAGTTGAATTACTGCTCGCGCCCGCCCAGTCGAACAGTTCAGACCATCGATCACAGTCGTTCACACGAGGTTATAGAGTTCCGCCCGTACTCACCCAACCCAGCGCTCCTTCACCTCCAGAATCTGCGCCTGTACCAGTGTCTGGCGGTCAATTGCGGACGGACAGAAGATCGAGCCTTTGGAAGAAAACCCTTGCTACTCTTGTTCTTATTGTCGGTGTTCTTGCTTATATCGTTGTTGGTTTGTATCCCGTGTACAAGGGAGTATGGTACGAGAAGGTATGGGGAAAGCTGACCTTCGTTGAGCCGGAGATGGTGCGAATCACCGGCGGCTGCTTCCAGATGGGCAGCCCGAGAAGCGAATCGGGATGGAGTCAGGACGCACGTCAACACCGAGTCTGCGTGAAGGATTTCGAGATAGGCAAGTACGAAGTGACCCAAGGGCAATGGCGGATGGTGATGGGCGACAACCCTTCTTACTTTTTATCTTTTTTCGAGAATACGGACAGCTATCCAGTAGAGTGGGTGTCGTGGACGGACGTCCAAGCGTACTTGAATAATCTGAGTCGGGAGACGGGTAAGCAGTATCGCCTGCCGACGGAAGCGGAATGGGAATACGCCTGCCGGGGCGGCAAGGTGGGGGAAAGCTATTGCGGCGGTAACGATGCAGATCAGGTGGCTTGGTCCTGGCGAAATAGTAGTCATAAACCGCACCCAGTAGGCTTGAAGGCAGCAAATAGCTTTGGGCTGTACGACATGACTGGAAATGTCTGTGAATGGACTTGTTCGACCTATGACAAGGACTATGGCGGCGCGGAGCAGAGATGTTTTAATAATGATACAGCTGATCATCATGTATGGCGGGGCGGCTCCTGGTATGTGCAAAGTGATAGTGATGTGTGGACGCGTTCCTTCGCTAAGAGCTGGGATGTCCTGCCTTATCGCTCCAGTTTCGTTGGTTTCCGTCTCGCCAGATCATTATAACCATTTGATATTTAATATTTTGTCCTTTACCGCCCGCGAAGTGGGCGTTCTTTTCCGCGCGATTTTGGGAGTGTCCACGCTCATGCACATCGAAGCCGAACTGAATGAAATCCACGCGGAGCGTCTTTTGCGTCTGCAACAGCAACGACAAAAGCCACTGGCCGAAGTGGTGGCCGAAATTCTGGCCGATGCCATCGACCACGCTATCGAAACCGAAACTCAGCAACCAGAAACGGAAAGCCAGCGTATCTATCGCGTTTTCGAAGAAGCCGGCTTGATCGGCTGTTTCGAGGGAGAGGGAAATCTTTCGGTGGAATACAAGAAGTATCTATGGGGCAATGATCAGTGATTATCGCCGACACAGGTTTTTGGGTGGCATTTTTCAATCACGGCGATGACCGCCATCTCCGCGCTCGCGAGTGCGTTCGGAATCTGCGAGAGCCACTCATTACGACGCTGCCGGTTGTCACCGAAACCTGCTATTTGTTGCAACAACGCGGTGGAGTGTCTCTGGCCTTAGTTTATGTCGGCTGTCTCCGACAAGGTGGGTACCATCTTTTCCAAACCCAAAACACCGCGCTGGAACGCATTGAACAACTGCTGCGCCAATACGCCAATTTGCCGATCGATTTTGCCGATGCCTCTCTCGTGGTGCTGGCCGATACTCTGGGTCACGGGCGAATTCTCTCCACCGACCGGCGCGATTTCGACACCTATCGTTGGCGGAACCAATACCCCTTTACCAATCTCTTGTTTGAGAACACCTGAACCGCTAGGAACGCTTAGGTGCGCCACTTCTTCATTGCTGCCCCGTTCGGTCCGATCACCACCGTTGGCGTTCGCCACACGCCATCTCTTCTGGTCCAAGAAAGGGTGAAAGCTCCACTTCCCGCGAGGTGCTGACCATGCATTTTCCCTACGGTATTGCCGATTTTCGCAAAATCCGCGAAGGCGGTTATTTCTACGTGGACCGCACCGACCGGATTGCGCTGATCGAGGAGGCCGGCAGTCAACTGCTATTCCTGCGTCCGCGCCGGTTCGGCAAGAGCCTGTGGCTGTCGACGCTGGAAAACTACTACGACCTGGCGCGGGCGGACGATTTCGAGCGGCTGTTCGGCGGGCTGAAGATCGGCCAAAATCCGACGCCCTTGCACAATCGCTATTTCGTGCTCGCGCTGAATTTCTCGCTGGTGGACCCCAGCGGCGATCATGACGCGATTCGGCGCGCGCTGTTCGAGCATGTCAACACCCAGATTGAGACCACCGTCGCCCGCTATACGACCTGGTTGCGGCATCCGGTGCGCATTGAGCGGGGCAACGCCATCTCCACCCTGTATTCGTTGCTGGGCGCGGTGTCCCAAACCCCCCACAAACTTTATCTACTGATCGACGAATACGACAACTTCGCCAACGAAGTGATGATTGGCCCGCAGCGCGGCGCGGATCGCTATCGCGAACTGGTGGAAAGCGAGGGGACGATCAAGACCTTTTTCAAGGCGGTGAAAGCCGGGGCGGAAGGGCGGGGGATCGACCGGGTGTTTCTGACCGGGGCATCGCCGGTGGTGCTCAGCGACATCACCAGCGGCTACAACGTGGCCGAGAACCTGTCGCAACAGCCCCGTCTCCACGACCTGTGCGGCTTCGTCGAAGCCGAGTTGCGCGCCGCCGTGGAGGCGGTGGCGGTCGCGCATGGCCTAGACGCGGCCCAGGTGGACCCGGCGCTGGCGCTGATGCGCGATTTCTACAATGGCTATCGCTTTTCGTCTCGACGGGAGGAGCGAATCTACAACCCCACGCTGGCGCTGTACTTTCTCAAGCAATGGGCCGAGAACGGCGCGTACCCGGAGCAACTGCTCGACGACAACTTGGCGATGGACCGCAACCGGATTCAATACGTCGCCCGGCTGCCGCACGGCGAGACGCTGGTCAATGCAGCGCTGAACCCCGCCAAGCCGCTCGCCATCGCCCAGTTAGTCAACCGGTTCGGGGTGCAAGACATGCTCACCGCCCCACGCACCCCGGACTTTCTCGCCACCCTGCTCTACTACTTCGGCGTGCTCACCCTGGCCGGGCGGGACGCCTTGGGCAAGCTGGTGTTGACCATTCCCAACCAGGTGATTCGCAAACTGTACGTGGAACGGCTGCAAGAGCAGGTCTTGCCCGATTACACCGACCAGGAGCAGCGGCAGCGGGTGATCGAACGGTTCTACGCCACCGGCGACCTCGGCCCGCTGTGCGACTTCCTGGAACAGCGTTACTTCAAAGTGTTCGACAACCGCGACCTACGCTGGAGCAACGAACTGGTGGTCAAAACCGCGTTTCTGGTCACGCTGTTCAACGACGCTTTCTACCTGATGGACTCAGAACCGGCGCTGGGGCGGGGCTACGGCGACCTGCTGCTGCGGGTGCGGCCGGACATGCGTCAATACGCCTTGCTCGATCACCTGCTGGAATTCAAGGCGGTCAGTCTCAAGGCAGTCGGATTGACCAGCGCCGAACTGGCGACGAAGACGCGAGATGAATTGCGCGTGCTGCCAGCGGTGGCAGATGCCCTGCGGGACGCAGAAATGCAGCTAGCGCAGTATCGCCAAACCCTGGACGCGACCGGCGGCCCGCTCAAGCTGTGCGCGCACGCGGTGGCTTGCATCGGATTGGAACGGCTGATTTTCTCCAGCTGCGAGATCGAAGACGAGCAACGGCACCTCTGAGCTTACGGTTACTGGAAACACAAGTCACTGGAAACATAACAAAACATATGGGGTGATGAAGGAGTTTTCCGACGTACCCTGATGGGAGAAGATCGAAATGTTCACGAAAAATCCGGGTGAATGGCTACCCCCGATTTACAAAAATCTGCTTTGGCGCCTCGAACTCATCGTAAAAGACCCACCTATTGCCAAACTGGATGCGGACGCCCTCTGGTCGGAAAGCCGTGGAGGCGGCAAGATTGCCGAAAAACAAGGTAATACCTCGCGTCGTCTGCATGAAGCGTTAAAGGATCACTGCCGTTTCACCGAAAAACAACACCCGTCCGGCAAAATCATTCTGGAAAAAAAACCTTTTACCGACGTTATCGTGTGCCTTCATCCCGATGTTTATCACGACGCTCTGATAACCATTGGTGCTAGTTTTATTCACAGATTGAATTCGGCGATGGACAACGGTATGAAGCCATGTTTATCGGGCTTGAGGCCATTCCATTGGATGAGCAAGTTGAAGGCGGCGACGGTGAACGCCAGCCGCGCCAAGACGTAATCGACCACCCGATGCATGATCTTTTTGAAATGGCTGATCAGGGTCAGCATCGAGAACACGGTTTCGATCAGCATGCGGTCGTTCCAGGTGCCGCGCCGGCAGAGCTTGAGATTGAGCGGATCGCCGGCGCGGGCGTGGAAGCCGGTATCGGCCAAGATGACCATACGCTCTTGGAAGTGCTGAATCAGGGGATGAAACCAGGTGTCGTGGGCGTTGGCCGGCAGGCCCATCCAACCGACGACTTCACCCCGGTGGTTGGCCAGCAGGCACAATTTAACCCCCACGATCCAGCGGTGGTTAGAGAGTCCTTTACGACCGATCTGGGCCGGGCGGCGCCCCTGTCGAATCGGATGGATCAATTCGATGCCGTAACTATCGACAACACCCAACAGCGTTGGCGGCGCCAGGAACAACAACGTCCACTGTTGATGGGTCTTGAACTGACGAAACAACCGGGTCCGCTCGGGCAAGTGAGGAAACAGCGGGTGGTAATCCCGCGTCAGCCAGCGATAGAACGCGCGGTTGCCGACCCCCTTCAAGGCGTGCAGCACCCCCAAAGTCACGATTTCACTGGGCCACAGCACCGCTTGGGCGTGTTTGGGCAAGGCGCGCATCCGGTCGTCGATCCGGCAGAACAAATCCGTGATGAAGTCGATGGTGGTCATGGCCGCTCTCCTCTCGCTGTCAACCGCTCAACTTGACAAAATCGACATAAGGGCGATCGTGGCCGCTTCAACCTAAAAAACTAGCACCAATGGTTGATAGAGCCAGGGCAAGCTCGTCTAAACGCTTTTCTGCATAATTTAGCGTTTAATCACCAAGATGATTTTAAGGGATCCCTGCCTAATGACCGGAAACCGCGTTATCTCGCGCAACTCGATCCACAACTGGAAAAAAACAATGTCGCTTTCCTGTTTGGACCCTCCATCTACATTCCCGATCCCGGCGAATCCACTTCCCGATTAGCGTTGACGCTGGACGAGCAGCGTCTAAGACTGTTCGATGTCGAATGTTGGCGCGACAAAAAAAGCCATACCTTACCCATTCAATTCTATGCTGAACAGGAATTTCTATTACTAGTTCCCCAACAAGGCGAAAATGCGATTTGCACTCTGGGCTGGATTTCCATTCCTGATTGGCGGGCTGAATCGACAGAAACGGGTTTGTTGTTGCGGAAAATAGACCACGATCAGTGGAGCGCCTATCTAGGTTCCAAACCCTATTTTCCAACGAAGACATTCGAGAAAACATCGGCTTTTAATATTCCGTTAAATGACCGTCAAACTTTGACCATCGAGATCAATAGCGCATCGCAACCGCAAGCAACGACAATTCAGCATAACGCGACGCGAACCGTCATTTTCGGCATTACCGATCCGGTTTCGCCCTATCATCTCGCCTTGGAAGCTGTGTGCCTGCCAGCCTACGGGAATTTGTCGTGGACCTTATGGCTGGATTCAAAAGGCGGCTTTGCGTCTTCCACCGCCATTCGCGGCCGACAGCAACTGGCTCGCTTATCGCTGAATCAGAGCGGCCTGTCTTTTGCTGACGAAGCTGGAAAAACTGCGTTTCTTGGAAAGCGCATCGAAAAACCACAAAAAATCGCCTTGTCTACTGCTGCAATATGGCTCTTGCCAACGCCAGAACACCTATCCCATTGTGTTGGCTTGCTGCTTTTGCCGATGCCGGAATATTACCCGCTCAGTGAAGATTTTCGCACAATTGGCCGGTCTGATCCTAATAGTCTCGACAACGCTCCAGAAATTTCCTTGGATCAATTAGACCAACCGGATTCTGTTGGCCTCGGTTTTCCGCCCGGAACTACGCTGAACAACCTGAGGTTATCGCGGCGCCATGCGCAAGTTCGCATTAACGGCAACCGCCTGGAAGCCAAGCTGGCGAGCGAATATAACGTCTTGTACCAGTTGGACGATGACAGAGCCTTCATCGGCCAGCGTCAAAAATCGGTTGAACCCTTAATGCTGGAATTGGATCATTCTCTGGTGGTTGGCAACTTTATCTTGCGTTTTAAAAAGAAAACGGAGTGACGGTCAATCGCTCATATTGACCGTATCGACTTGAGCTAATTGAGCGCGCCACGAGGAAAACGAGTTTCAATGATTCTCTCCTCTACTTTGGGATTTCTGAAAAAGCGCTTTCGGGAACATTCGGGGCATATCTGGGGTTCGATGTTGCTTGTCGTCGCCCTGAGTTTTCTAGCTTGGCGGATGGCGACCCTCGCCCCGCCGGTTCCGCCGACCGACCAGAAGCCGACTGAGGTGCAGGCGCTGTTCGAGGCTCTCCGGCAACACAAGGATTCAAGTCAGGAGGACTTGATCCGCCTGGAGACGGACGGCCGGTTGACTTTACCCGAACCTGACTATGCTCTGAAGCTGGCCTGGCAGCGCGGCGAGGCCGAAGACGAGGATCTGGCACGACTGCTCCGCGACCTGTACGGCAGTGCGGCGGGAAAGGCTTTGCAAGGTCAATTTGTACAATGGAATCGCGGTCGTCGAGTCGCGGCGGTACGCGACAACCACGGCGGTGCGGTCACTCACGCTAACTGGCGTGCCTACGACTGCGAGGATGGCGCGCTCCTGTCCGGCGAGGTTCCCGTCCCTGAGCGTTTTGGTTACATCCATCAAGGGCGCATCAAAACCGGATTCGGCGATTGGCATGCCGTCGGTGCCGATCGATCCTGTGTGGAGTTTCGCGGTCATTTCCGGGCTACCCAGCCGGCGGATGTGGCTGTCCTGTATCTGGGCACGCCGCTGCAATCGCCCGCCGCTCTGGGCGCCCTGAAAGCCTATAATCCTTCCCGCCCGTTCTCTGTACCTCACTGCCCCGGTTTTGGGGCGATCCCCAACGGCCAAGTGGGAGAAGGCATACTGCCCAAAAGTGCCTGGCGGCGAACCGGCGACGGCGCTTGGGAAGTAGAAGCGCGTCTGCAGCTGGCTCCGGCCGTCAATCCTGATCTGAAAGCCCCCGGCTTGCGCATCGCCTTCGATGGCAAAACCTGCCAGGCCGTGTGGCAACCCGAGTTGCCGACCGATAGCACCGCCGACGGCGCTTCCCTCGCCACCGTGAGTGCCGCCGATGGTCCGCTGCTGGTCGATACCGTCGGTAACCCGACCGCCGACGCTCGCAAACTGGGGCTGGTGCCGCTGGTCGGTTTCGGCCCCCGCGATTTTGCCTCACTGAGCGGCTTGCTCCACCGCAGCCATGGGGTGAAACAGCTCACGCTGACCGTGGACACCCGGATTCAGGCGGTGGCGCGAGAGGCGCTGCTGAAAAACCTCCCCGCCGACCGTTACGTCGATGAGCGCCGCGCGGTGCTGGTGGTGCTGGACGCTACCGACGGCGCGATCCTGGCCACAGTGGCCTATCCCGAACCCCCGCCATTGGAGCAGGTGACTCCTTGGGATTTCTTGGCGTTCTCCCGAGTTTATCCATTGCAGGATCCGTTGCAGGTGTACGCTTGGGAAGGAGGCGGTGACCGCCATCAACTCGCTGGTTCCACGATCAAACCGCTGGTAGCCTTGGCGGCGCTGGCGGCCGTCCAGCAGGGGAACACCGATATTGCCGAGATGCTGGCCGGTTGGTCGCCGAGGCAGTTCGAGCGTAACACCGGACTCACCTTGACCAGTACCGGGATCGATCCCTATCAGGGCGTCGTTGGCCGACCCGCCGGCGAGGAGCCACGCCTGATCCGCAATTCGGAAGGGGAATCGCTGGGTTATCTGCTCAACAGGCCCCTGCGCGATCCCCAGTGCGCAGCTAATGCCGGCAAGAGCGAAACGCTGGGACTGGTGCCGGCGCTACGGGATTCCCTGAACAGTTGGTTCATCGCCCTGGCGCTGCGGCTGGACGGGGCGGAGATCGATGCCTTCGACGCAGACCGGCAACCGCTGGATCAGCGTACCGTTCCCGATCTTTGGTTCATCAAAACCTTGCATCAAATGGGCTTCGGCGCGTCGCAACTGTTGCTCGCCCAGCCGCCCGCCGAGCTGGATTCGAGGAAACGGCCCGAAATAACGGCGGATCAGCTGGATGTGCTCGGCGAGCACCCGACGCCGCTGCGCTGGGTCGTCGCTGAAGCCGCCATCGGTCAGGGCGTGGCGGTGACACCCCTGCGTATGGCGGTTCTGGCGGCCAGCCTGTCGCAGGGCGCGCTGATCCGTCCTCGGTTGGACGCGATCTGGGATGGCCGGAAGGTCGTTCCCGAAGCGTCACTGCCGCTGGGAGTGGATATAGCTGCCATTCGCGCCGGGATGAAAGCGGTTCCCGAAGTCGGTACCGCCAAGCAGGCGTTCGCTAAGACGCCGCCCGCCATTCGCTGTCGCACCTACGCCAAGACCGGCACCGCCGAAATCGGTCAGACCGATGGTTCCGGAATTGAGCCTTACAACACCGGCTGGCTGATCGGCTGGCACGAACCTGAGCAGCGCGAGGCCCGGCGGCTGGCGTTCGCCTGCATGATCACCCATGCGGCGCGCACCGGCGGCGCAGTGTGCGGCCCTGTGGTGGCCGATCTGCTGAAGCGTTTGTCCCTTCCTTCCCCATAATGCTGTTACCGGAAAGTTACGCTATAATGCGTCACTCTCGATACTTTGATGCAACTGGATGAGACGTTCCCATGGATCGCGCCACGCACTGCCCGAACTGCTTTCAGGAACCAGCCCCGACGCTGCGTTGTTTCCATTGCAGGTTCGACGCCGCAAGCTACCTGGAAACGAACGAGATTCTCCCGCTGTTTACAGCGCTTTCCGGGGGTAAATACGTTATAGGGCGAGTGCTGGGCCAAGGCGGGTTTGGCGTGGTCTACGCTGGCTGGGCCCGGGATTTGAAACGGCGGGTGGCGATCAAGGAATTCTTCCCGGCGGCTGCAAACCCGCTGGCCCAGCGCCAAGGGGTGACGGTCACCGCCCGGCCACGCTACCAGGTCATGTTCGCCGACTGGAAGGGCCAATTCCGGCGCGAAGCGGAGCTGCTGGCCCAATTCAACCACCCCAGGATCGTACAAGTCCACGACATCGTTGAAGAAAACAACACTGTCTACCTGATCATGGAACGGCTGGAAGGCCAAACCCTGAGCGAGCATCTGGGCGGGCTGCAAGAGTGCGGAGACCAATTGGCGGCGGGGCGGGCGCTGTCAACGGGGGACGGTCAGCGCCTGCTGCACGCCGCGCTGGAAGCCCTGGAGGCGCTGCACGGTCACGTTCCCCCGGTACTCCACCGTGACCTGACCCCGCACAATCTGTTCCTGGTCGGCGATCGGATCGACGGGCTCAAGGTGCTCGACTTCGGCCTGGCCCGGCTGGGGGAACGGACCCAGAGCGCGGTCAGTCTCGCCGTGCGGGTCGGCAATCCCGGCTTCGCCGCCCCCGAACAACTCGGCCTCTACCCGGGCGACATCACTACTGCCACCGATTTCTACACGCTGGGAGCGACGCTGTACACCGCTCTGGCCGGGGTTGCTCCGCCGAACGCTCAGCAACGCTGCGCCGCGCAACCGCCCCAATCCCTGCCTCTGCTCCCCAACCTTGATCCCGCGCTGGCGCAGGTGATCCGGGCGTGCCTGGAAATCAGCCCTAAGCAACGCCCGGACAGCATCGCCGAGATCCGCAAGCGGCTGGTGGCAGGCACGGTGCTATTTCCCGACCCCGAACCGATTCCCGACCCCGCGCCGCCGCCTGAATCGCCACCCCCGCCCGCACCGCCGCCGCCGCCCGTCCCCCCGCCCGCGCCCGCGTCCACCCCCGCGCCGCCCGAATCATCGTGGCTGGCGCTATTGCTATTGGTCGTGGGAATCGCGCTGGGCGCAGGGATCGCATTCTGGCCGCGAGAACCGCAACGTTCCGCGCCGGTGACGCGCAGCGAACCGGCCCCGGCAGCCGTCGCGCCTCCGCCGGTAGTGGAACCGCGCGCCTACCTAACGGTACGGGTAATACCAGCGACAGCGCAGGTCCGGCTCATGAACATCGGCCCGGCCTACCGGGACGGAATCGAATTAGTACCGGGAGACTTCGACCTTCAAGTAAGCGCGCCCGGCTACCAGACCTATCGGGCATGGCACACGGTAGCGGCGGGGGTGCGGGAAATCGCGGTCACGCTGCAACCGGCGGCGTCCGAGCACCCCGCGTTCCAAGTGTTTCAGGACACACTGAGCGATGGGACACGGGGCCCCGCGCTGGTCGTAATTCCAGCGGGGGAGTTCTGGATGGGCAGCCCCGAGAGCGAAGCAGGACGGGAACCGGGCGAAGCGAAAGAACGCCGCCACCGGGTGCAGATCGAACGGGCTCTCGCCCTGGGGCAATATGAAGTGACGGTCGGGGAATACAAGCGGTTTGCGGACGCGAGCGGCTACCAGACCGAGGCCGAACGAGACGCCAAAAACGGCTGCGCTGCCTGGAACAGCAAAGACAAGAAATGGGACTGGCAAGCAGGGCTAAGCTGGCGTAACCCCGGCTACAAACAGACGGACAGCCAGCCGGTCGTGTGTGTGAGCTGGAACGACGCCAACCGGTATGTAGACTGGCTATCGGCGCAAACGAAGCAAACGTACCGACTCCCTACGGAAGCGGAATGGGAATACGCCGCGCGAGCGGGGACGACGACAGCGCGGTACTGGGGCGAGGACCTAGACCAGGCTTGTGGATACGCCAATGTGGCGGATCAGACCTTGGGTTGGACGCCGATGCATAACTGCCGAGATGGTTATGCCTACACTGCTCCAGTAGGTTCCTTTAAAGCGAACGCCTGGAAACTGTACGACATGCTGGGCAATGTGTGGGAATGGACCTGTTCGGCCTATGCTAAGGACTACGATGGCTCGGAGGTGAAGCGTATCGAAGGTACAACCAGCCCCCTGGCGGTGCGGGGCGGCGCCTGGGTCAACGGGCCCGCGGGGGTTCGTTCCGCCTTCCGCGACTGGAGCTCGCCGACCGACCGCGGCATCTTCCAGGGGTTCCGTCTCGCCAGATCATTATAACACTTTGATCTTTATTCTTTTATCCTTTATCCACGCGCGCAGCGCGGGGCGATTTTTTTGGCAAAAGTTATCCACAGATGGCCAAGATACTGTATTTTTTGTCCAAACTCAGCAAGGCCAGCGGTTAGCGTTCTGGAAATCCAGCGATGAATAAATACGATTTTGTCACCATTGATGCAGACATCATGCACGGCGTTCCCGTCTTCAAGGGCACCCGTGTCCCGATAGAAACCTTATTTGATTATCTAATGACTGGCGATAGCATTGACGAATTCCTGGATGATTTCCCGACCGTGCCTAAACCACTGGTCGAGATGGCGCTTGAGTATTCCAAACAGACGTTAGCCGCATAAAGCCATGCGAATTCTATTGGATGAAAACGTCCCTCGAAAACTAAAACAGGCGTTCCCTCATCTCATCGTTGCGACGGTAGGAGAAATGGGTTGGGCCGGCGTCAAGAACGGAGAATTACTGAAGCGGGCAGAAAACGTTTTCGATGTGCTGATTACGGTTGACAAAGGCGTTCAGCATCAAAATGCTCTGGAAAGCAAAAATATCGCCTTAATCACCCTCAGCGTTCGCTGGAACAAACTGCGGTACTTATTGCCGCTGGTTCCCCGAATCCTGCAAGCGTTGGCGGATATCCAACCAGGACAAGCCGTCAATATCTCTTGAATCCGCCCGATCATGGGGTTCCCAGGGTCACTCCCTCGATTTCTTCCAGAAAAACAAAAACCCGATCCAACTCTCATGCGAACCTTAACGGCGATGTCGAGAACTTTGCCGGTGTGGCTCACGGGAATTTTGCTGCTCGCCTTTAGCCTGGCGGATTGGCGTCTGCTGGCGCAAGCCCCGACGGAGCGCCGTCAAGTCACCGAGATTCGAGTGACTTTGACTGGCGCGGAACAGCCCGTGATCCTGGGTTATCCGGAATTGGGCCAAAACCCCGTCAATGGGCGCTCCTCAGAAAAAGACCACCTGCGCCTGCGCCGGGATGCGGAAGGCGGGTGGTGGGCCAGCAACGTCGCGGATCACCGGAAGGTGGACGCCCCCACCGAAAAACACAAAACCCGCTATCTCAAACGCTGGCGTTTAGCGACCGGGGATCGCATCCGCGTCAAAACCGCCGAACTGGACGTGATCGAAGCCCAAGACGGAAAACTGATCCTGCGTCAATCCGGACGGGAAGCACGTTGGGAAAACGGTCGGCTTGTCACCAACGACTCCCCTGCCGCCGCCTGTCCCAACGAAGGAACCTCCCTCTGGCGGCGCTGGCGCAAAACCCTGGAGCACGAAGAACTGTTCCTGTTTTCGCTGGGCGGCGAAGTCCCCTGCCCACAGCGCTGGCCGCTGCCCGACGTACCCGCTCACGCTCTCGAAGTACTTGCGTGGGATGGCTCCTTCTGGCTGGCGCCTGGTGTCGCCGATGCGCGCATGGCGCGGACCGGCCAACCGATCGAACACGGATCGAGCTTTAAAAACGTTGAGTTGCGCCTAGACGATCCCACCGAACCAGCGCAATCCCTGGTCTTAGGCCGCACTCACTACCGGCTCCATTGGCAGGAAAATGTCCTCACCCTGACTCCCGTCCAGAAAGCTGATCTCTGGCTCGAAGCGGATTGGGCGGCGCTCCAGTCCCGGCCCCGCGACTACCGCGTGCAAACCGCAACTGCATTGGTACCTGTCCCCACCCAGTTCGCCGGGCTGGGCGCTTGGCTGGTCGCGCACGAGATCGGGGCGCTGGTCGCACTGGGGCTGGCGCTTGCTGCCGCCGCTCCCGCTTGGGGGTGGCCGGGAGGCGGTCAGTCGCGCGGTTGGCGAGCGACGGCGTGGGCGACAGCGCTGGGGTTGGGCACCCTCACTGCGCTCGCTCTCCGGCCACCGGAAGCGCTGCCCGCTTGGCTACTGCTCTCCCTGGGGCTGGCCTGGATCTTCGCCAGCGCGCTGCTGTTCGTCGCCGGACGCTTGCACGGTCCCGTCGGCTGGCTTTGGGTGGCCACTCTTGGCTTGGTCGGTTGCGGCAGTCTCGTCCAAGGACAGCTCGGACTCGGTGGCGATGACAGTCGCTGGCTGGATTTCGGCATGGGGCACTGGCGCATCCTGGCAATGATAGGCTGGATTTTAGTACCGCTCGTTTCGGTGCATGCCGACACTTGGCGCCGACTGGCCGTATCGGCGCTGGACCCATGGACCCACAAACGAATCCGATTTCAATGGATCGTGATTGTCCTGGCGGGATTGATGTTGGCACTTCAATTTGCGTTTGGTGGCGAAGAAGGCATCTGGGGCATTCAACCAGTGGAAGGCATCAAGGTCGTGCTTGCCCTGATGCTGGCCCACGCAGGAGCACGGCTGTGGCGCTGGCGCAGCAGCTACAGCAACGAATATCAAGACCACCCGGTGGCTACTTCGTTGTCGATTCTCGTGTTCATCCTGATCTTTGTCGGTCTCACCGCAAGCTTGTTGTTGGCCGTCCACGACTTATCCCCTGTCGTGCTGATGATATTGCTCCTGTTCCCCTGGCTCTGGCGCATTGCACTTCATCCCTTTGAAAAGCAGTCGAGTCACTGGGCAACGCTGGGACGGTGGGGCATTCCTGTATTGGGGGTTGCGTTCTTGATCTCGCTTGTGTGGGTGGCGCATTCGCCAGAGCGGCTTCCTCAGTGGATGCCTCAATATGACCGTTTCATGGTCTGGGCTGACCTCGCGCATTTCCGCGAGAGCGGGTTCCAAACCCAGCGCGCGCTGGAACTGGTCGCAGCCGGCGGATGGTCTGGCACAGCGGCCAGCCCTTTTGGCTGGAACGGAGTCGTCATGCGCTTGCCGGTGGTGCAAAATGACTTTATCGGCGCTTTTCTGCTCCATCGGTTTGGAATCGTGGCCGGTTGGATGGTGCTGGTTTTTCAAGGGATATTCGCTGCCGCCTTATTTGCCCTGGCACGCGACGCTGATGCATGGGGTTCGAGCGAAGACGCCCCGGAGAAAGCGACCGGGATCTTTTTATCCTTGGCTTTATTCGCCATGGCTTGGCTGTTCCTGGCCCACTGGATGATCGCCTGGAGCAACACGCTTGGCCTGTTGCCGGTGATGGGACAACCCATGACGTTCATTGCCTCGGCAAACAGCCATCATTTATTCTTTGCCCTGCCGGGGCTGATCCTAGGTTTGGCTACGGGATGGATGATCCAATCTAGCAACGACCGGCTAGAATCGCCGTAAGGTAACGCGCTCAACTCTCGGGTGGCGGAATTGGTTA
>JBAOHI010000087.1:0-7077 GCA_037045535.1 Candidatus Competibacter sp. | reverse complement strand
AAGCGGGGCTCGGGTCGGAGTAATACCGAGTCAGGATGACAACGATTAGTTGAATTTGTGGGCAATGGAAAACTAAATCCGGCTGATCTACAATCCATTGACACTTACAATAGTTCCAGCGATTGGGTCGGTTTCAACGCTGACATCACGATCTTCTCCCTACAAGTCGATGCGATTAAACCTATCGACATGTGGTTCGGCGAATAGTTACTGGCATGAATCGACTATTTCAGCACTACCACTTTATCAGTAAAACCTCTCGGGGGTTCGCACTATGAAACGTCATGTAATAGGTTATTTTGTGACGCTCACCACCGCCCTCATCTTTACTCAAGTTGCGCTGGCTCAGGATCCGGCTCCTGGCCTGCAAGATTTGATCGGTGCCCGTGGCAGCAGCGGCGAACAAGCCCTCCAGGAACGTGGTTATAAATTCGTCAAGGGAGAAAAATCGGGCGGCGATAGTTACACGAACTGGCGTCATGCTCGCAGTGGGCAGTGCATCATCGTGCGCACCGCTAACGGTCGCTACCAATCGATCGTCTCGGCGCCAGCTTTCGATTGCCAGGGTGATGCAACCGAGAGTGCACCCGCGCCAGAACTCGGTAAAAGTGGCGGACGCTTCGCGACGGTGTGCGGCGTCACGGTCGAGGGTAAGCTCTATCGCTATAAATGCACGGTCACGGGTGCGGCGCCGGGGGGACCTGGCAAAACTGTCATCCATTATCCCGACCAGAAGATCACCCTGAATTGGCGTGGCACAAGGCAGGGCAGCGTGACCTTCGAGGGCATGAAACCGCAGCCGATGAGGTTCAGCACGTCTGAAGGCTCCACGCAGTTCATCTTCGAAGGCAAGACGTATTTCTACGTGTCTGATCGTCGCGCCGCGAAAATGGAAGTGCAGAATTTCCGCGAGTAAGGCGCAAGGATTCCGCGAGCGCGGCAGCCATGGTGCTGAATTTGTTAGCCGGCGGCAGAAAGCCGGAACGTGCCGTCGGCGCCGGCACCAGGCCCGGTACTTCATCCATGCTGATCTGGGGGTATCACCTTGCGAAACGCCGCCTGGTGTCCGATCACGATCTTGATATTGGCGCTGCACCCGGGTACTTCGTCGGCGGACTCGAACGGTCCGGACTATTTCCAGGTAATCGGTGTCGCGAAGCACGACACCCTCAACATGCGAGAGCAACCTAACGCGCGCGCGCCCAAAGTCGGCGAAATTCCGCCTGACGGCACCTGCATCCAAAACCTCGACTGTCAGGGCGGGCTGACCTTTCAGGAATTCACCGAACTGTCGCCGGCGGCGCGGAAAAAGCGCGAGCGGGAAAATCCCCGCTGGTGCAAGGTGGAGTATCGGGGCGTCACCGGCTGGGTCGCCGGGCGCTATCTGGCCGAAGGAAACTGCGACCACTGAGGCCGGTTCCGCTCGAAAGTCATGCTGACTTGGGAGGGACTTTATGCTTGATCACCTCGACGGCACGAGCCCGACTGGCCGTCGCAGATCGGCTTGATCCCGTAGTTCTGAATTTACCGAAAATCGAGAAACGGTTAAAAACTGGAGTTATCTTCATGAAGCCTTTCGCATCGCTCGCTGCCGCCTTCGCCATCGCTCTCGCGCCAGCCCTCGTGCTGGCGCAGGATGCCATTCGCGAAGTTCGGGTCCAATTCCCTCGCGGCACGTCGAGCACGACCCTCAAGGGAACGATTCAGGGGCAGGAAATCATCGACTATAAGCTCGGCGCCCGTGCCGGTCAGCGGATGACCGTGACGCTGACCACCGATAACGCGGGCAACTCTTTCAACCTCCTCGCGCCGGGCGAAACCGAGGTTGCCTTTTTCGTTGGCTCGACCGAGGGCAACCGCTTCGAGGGCAACCTGGCGAAGAGCGGCGAGCAGACGATCCGCGTCTACCTGGTACGCAGCGCCGCGCGCCGGAACGAGATAGCCCGCTACCGGCTGAAGGTGGCGATTGCCGGCGCCACACGCGGGAAGGGAGCGTCGGCACCGGCGGGGGACGCGAAGGTTCCCGGAACCGACTACCACGCCACCGGCGACATCTCGTGTTCCATGGGCGGCGGACAGCCGACCGGCTCCTGCCCCTTCGGCGTGAAGCGCGAGGGCAACGGTTCCGGCGTCGTCACCGTGACCAAGCCGGACGGGCGGACCCGAGCGATCTTCTTCGACCGGGGTCGCGCCACAGGCTACGACATGAGCCAGGCCGATCGTGGCGAATTCCGGACTTCCAAGCAGGGCGATCTGAACATCATCCGCATCGGCCGGGAACGCTACGAGATTCCGGAAGCGGTTATCAGCGGCGGTTGAGCGCGACGGGGTGGCCGCTTTACGATTCGCGTATCCGGCTAATATTTATGATGTGTTTTCGTCGTATGCCTCTAAACTAACAAGGGATTATCATGCTGAATGACAAATCGATAATAACCATTGGTGCTAGTTTTATTCACAGATTGAATTCGGCGATGGACAACGGTATGAAGCCATGTTTATCGGGCTTGAGGCCATTCCATTGGATGAGCAAGTTGAAGGCGGCGACGGTGAACGCCAGCCGCGCCAAGACGTAATCGACCACCCGATGCATGATCTTTTTGAAATGGCTGATCAGGGTCAGCATCGAGAACACGGTTTCGATCAGCATGCGGTCGTTCCAGGTGCCGCGCCGGCAGAGCTTGAGATTGAGCGGATCGCCGGCGCGGGCGTGGAAGCCGGTATCGGCCAAGATGACCATACGCTCTTGGAAGTGCTGAATCAGGGGATGAAACCAGGTGTCGTGGGCGTTGGCCGGCAGGCCCATCCAACCGACGACTTCACCCCGGTGGTTGGCCAGCAGGCACAATTTAACCCCCACGATCCAGCGGTGGTTAGAGAGTCCTTTACGACCGATCTGGGCCGGGCGGCGCCCCTGTCGAATCGGATGGATCAATTCGATGCCGTAACTATCGACAACACCCAACAGCGTTGGCGGCGCCAGGAACAACAACGTCCACTGTTGATGGGTCTTGAACTGACGAAACAACCGGGTCCGCTCGGGCAAGTGAGGAAACAGCGGGTGGTAATCCCGCGTCAGCCAGCGATAGAACGCGCGGTTGCCGACCCCCTTCAAGGCGTGCAGCACCCCCAAAGTCACGATTTCACTGGGCCACAGCACCGCTTGGGCGTGTTTGGGCAAGGCGCGCATCCGGTCGTCGATCCGGCAGAACAAATCCGTGATGAAGTCGATGGTGGTCATGGCCGCTCTCCTCTCGCTGTCAACCGCTCAACTTGACAAAATCGACATAAGGGCGATCGTGGCCGCTTCAACCTAAAAAACTAGCACCAATGGTTAATAACGATCCTAGCACTGGTGCTGAGCGCTGTTCTCGGGCTGAGCGCTTCGCCGGTCCTAGCTCAGAGTACAGACCCGATCAAAGAAGCCTTTGCCGGCTGCGGGGTAATCACCTTCGACACCAACGCCCAGGGCTTTCGCACCGCTTCCACATTTGATAACCGTAGTGTCAATAATGGTCCTTTCAACGCTCCATACGTTAGCGGCTCAAACCGCTTTCAGTGGGAGGCGACCGGCGGTCATCCTGACGGACATTTGCGAGCCGACGACATGGATGGTCAATGGCAGGAAGTCTGGACGCCGATCCTCACGGATCCCGACTTCTCCGTACTGAATGGCCAGCAACTCCAGTTCGATTACCGAAACGACACGGGTTACAACCAATATCGGCTGTATATCGCCATCGTAGGTACGAACGGGAGCCAATACTACTACTACTTCAACGACCAACTGGGCAGCCCAGGCACCTGGAGCCGGGTCAAGGTACCGATGGTCGCCAGCGCTTGGCACACTGGCTTCGAAGCCAACGAGAACCCCACCAGCAGCGGCCCACCAAACACACCCGCGCCCTCCGCGGCCAATTTCGCCGCCGTATTGAGCAGTCTGTCGCGTATCGCCATCTCGGTCGAAGGCGTGCAAGGCGCCGATACTTCTCGCTTCGACAACTTCGGCCGCGCCTGCGACTGGGGCGATCTACCCGAAAGCGGCACCTCCTTCGCCACCACCGGTACCAATAATGGAGCCCGGCACAATATCTCGGACGCCATCCGGTTGGGCGCACTCATCGACCCGGAACCCGACGGCCAACCCACGACCGCCGCTAACGGCGACGACACCAACAACCCCAATAACAACCCCAGTGACGAGGACGGACTCGCCAGCCTTCCGCCGTTACCCATTACGACCGCAAGCTACTCGCTCCAGGTGGCCGTGACCAACATAACGGGCAACCCCGCAACGCTTTACGGTTGGATCGACTGGGATGGCAATAACAGCTTCGAGCCTGCTGAAATTCAGACGGCCACAGTTTCGGGCAACGGCAGCGCCACCTCCGCGACGCTGACCTGGACAGGTGTGCGAGTCAGCCCCGGAACAACACGCTATGCCCGGCTGCGCTTCACCACCTTCCCGCTCAACGATGACGTTAACACACCTGCCGACGAACGTGCCCGGGGCATCGCGTCCGATGGCGAAGTCGAAGACTATTTGCTATCGGCAGCACCACTTGGCTCCCTGACGGTGATCAAAAACGCCGTAGGCGGCAACGATAGCTTTTCCTTCAACGCCACGGGGCTGTTGCCCTTCACCCTGAGCACGACGAACGGCACGGCGCAGCGCACATTCACGGGCCTGTTGCCGGGCAATTATTCCGTCACCGAACTCCTGTCGCCGGCCTGGGATCTGACCAGCGCAACCTGTACTGGCGGCAAAGATCCGAACAGTTTTCTCCTCGCGCTAAGCGAAAACGTCACCTGCACCTTTGCCAACACCAAGCGTGCCAGCCTGACGATCATTAAGAACACCCTATACGGCAACGGCACGTTCGACTTCGTCAGCCAAGCGCTGAACGCGTTCAGCCTGACCACGGTCAACGGCACGGCGCAACAGACCTTCGACCTCCTGGCGCCAGGCACTTACGACGTGAGCGAAGCGGTGCCCAACGGCTGGCGACTGGACAGCGCGACCTGCGACGATGGCAGCAACCCGGCCAGCGTCAACCTCGCGGCCGGCGAAGACGTCACCTGCACTTTCAACGACACCAAGCTAAACAGCATCATCGCGATCAAAGCTACGGTGGGCGGCGATGACACGTTCCCGTTCGTCAGCCAAACCCTGGGCAACTTCAGCCTAACGACGGTCAACGGCTTGGCCCAGAGCAGCTTCAACGACCTGCCGGCCGGTACCTACGACCTGAGCGAGATGGTACCGGCTAGCTGGACCCTGAGCAGCGCCACCTGCTCGGATGGCAGCGATCCGGCCAACATCCAACTGAGTCCTGGCGAAACGGTGGCCTGCGTCTTCATCGACCTCAAGCAAAACACCATCGTGGTGGAGAAGCACGCGGTCGGCGGGGATGACCGCTTCGGCTTCACCGGCAGCCCGTCCATCGGCGCCTTCGCTTTGAACACCACCAATGGAGTCGCCAGCCAGTCGTTCGGCGGCCTCCTGGCCGGTACCTACGCCATCAACGAAACCGTCCCGACCGGCTGGCGGCAGACCGGCGCCACCTGCGACAACGGCAACTCCCCCAGTAATATCCAACTGGCGCCCGGCCAGACGGTGAAATGCACCTTCGAGAACGAGAAGCAGGACACCATCATCGTCGTCAAGCGCGCGGTGGGCGGCGACGGCACGTTCCCGTTCGTTAGCCAAACCCTGGGCAATTTCAACCTGAAGACGGTCAAAGGCGAAGCCCAGAAAAGCTTCACCAACCTGAGGCCCGGCATCTACGACCTGAGCGAGACGGTACCGGCCGGCTGGACCCTAAGCGGCACCCCCACCTGCTCGGACGGCAGCCCCGTGAACCACATCGACCTGCGCGCCGGCGAAACGGTGACGTGCGTCTTCATCGACCTCAAGCAAAACACCATCATCGTCGAGAAACAGACGCAGGGCGGCGATGGCGCTTTCGCCTTCGCCAGCTCCAACCCGCAGATCGGCAACTTCACCCTGACCACCAACAACGGGGTCGCCAGCCAATCGTTCACCGGTCTGCCGGCGGGAACCTATAACATTGCCGAAACCGTGCCCGCCGGCTGGCGGCAAACCGGCGCCACCTGCGACAACGGCAACTCCCCAAGCAACGTCCAACTGGTGCCGGGCCAGACGGTGAAATGCACCTTCGCGAACGAAAAGCAAAATACCATCACGGTGGTCAAGCGCGCGGTGGGGGGAGACGGAACCTTCCCGTTCGTCAGCCAATCTCTGGGCAACTTCAACCTGAAGACGGCCCAAGGCGCGGCCAAGCGCAACTTCTCGAACCTGACGCCCGGCACCTACGACCTCAGCGAAACCGTGCCCGCCGGCTGGACCCTGAGCACCGCCACCTGCGACAACGGCGATGCGCCCGGCAGCATCCACCTGGTGTCGGGTCAGACGGTGGTTTGCACCTTTGAGAACACCAAGCAGGACACCATCATCGTGGCCAAACACGCCGTGGGCGGCGACGGCGCCTTCGATTTCGTCAGTCGGTCCCTGGGCAACTTCATCCTGACCACGACCAACGGCGAGGCGCAAAACAGCTTCGGTAACTTGGCACCTGGCACTTACGACCTGAGCGAGACGGTGCCGACAGGGTGGAATTTGAGCACCGCCACCTGCTCGAACGGCAGCAGCCCGGCCAGCGTCCAACTGAGCGCTGGCCAAACGGTGACCTGTACCTTTACCAACCTGAAGCAAAACAGCATCGTGGTGGAGCAGCAAACCCGGGGCGGCGACGGCACCTTCGCCTTCACCAGCCCGCAGCTCAGCAGCTTCGGCTTGACTACCCGCAGCGGGGTCGCCAGTCAAGCGTTCGCCGCACTGTCGACCGGCCTCTACGCCATCAGCCAGACCTTGCCCTCGGGCTGGACCCTGGTCAGCGCTACCTGCGACAACGGCGACCCGCCCGACCGCATCAACCTGGGATCTGGCCAGTCGGTGAAATGCACCTTCGTCGGCCAGTTCCAGGGCGTGTCGTCGTCGGACATCCCGACTCTGTCCGAGTGGGGGCTGCTCTTGCTCGGCGCGCTGCTCGCCTT
>JBAOHI010000086.1:0-7860 GCA_037045535.1 Candidatus Competibacter sp. | reverse complement strand
GTACTCGATGCGCGGCTTGGGGTCGCCTTGAGGCTTTTGTTGGGCGATTTGCAAACAGCTAAACGGCTATGGGCTGCAAAGTAAAAACGCGTGCAATTTTGGATGCGCCTTCCAGGTCTCCACGACGTAGTGCCTCGCGAGCTTCGTCTAACTTGTAGGCATCATCAAGCGACAAATAGGGTGACCATTCATCGTCCGCGATAATCAATTCCACATCGACTTCAGCAACAAGTCGGCCTTCGTGGATATATTTCGTCCTTTTGCGAGTGTTCATTGTTTACGCTTCTTGAAATCAGTATCCCATCGGGTGGAATCGGGACGATACGCTGTTACCAACACTGCTGGACGCATGTGTCCCTTCGGAATACCCCATACGACATGAACTGGTTGACCATGAGTATCTTTTTGTAGCAACAGTGCAGACGTACCTTTTGGATAGTTCGGGTAGTCCTCTACGAGTATAGCTTCGTTGATTCCGTTTACTATTTCACGTGCTGTCAAACCATCGTTCGCAAGTTCATCGTATCCGTGTTCCGAGATACGCACGTCGCCTGTCGCGACCAAGTGCTTCAGCGTGTCGACGATGTTGCTCAAGCTATGATCCTGTATTGATCCCGTTGATCGTTCAGCCCTTCAACGCCACGCTAAGCGGCGACTGGTGCGGAGCGGCAGTCGCGGAAAAATGGCGAAGCCATTCGCAAATGCCGCAGAGTACCAATCGTCCGAGTGAGCGTAAGCGAACGGCTTGAGTGTATTGTTAGGCTATTTTCTGCGGATGACGAAAATCTTCAATCGAGGCCAGCTCTTCTGCCTCAGCGGCTTGAGCTCGAGGCGGAGCATAGCGGAGTCAGCTGAAGCGTAGAGTAGGCACGTTTTTTGGGCAATATAGCTAAACAAATTAATAGTGATTATATTTGATTGGAGCGAAAGAGTTCGTCAATGGAGCAATGGGATTGTTTGCGGATCGCTTTGGCCTGTGCCCATTTGTGCTCGATGGGATTGAGATCGGGGGAATAAGGCGGCAGGTATTCCCGGGTGTGGCCGGCTTGGCGGAGGATGTTTTGAATGTCTTGGCGTTTGTGGAAAGCGGCGTTGTCCAAGATGATCACGGCGGCGAGAGGCAGTTGGGGCAAGAGGACCTGACAGAGCCAGGCGAGGAAGACCTCGGCGTTGACGCTGGATTCGAAGAGACCGACGGCGATGAGCTGGGAACCCCAAAGGGCACCGATCACCTTAGTGCGCCCCTTGGCGTGCCAGTCCCAGCGTCCGTGGCAACGTTGCCCGACGGGCGCGTAACCGAACCGGCGCGGCATGTCCCGGGCAAACCCGCTCTCGTCGATCCAGACCAGTGTTCGTCCGGCCGCCTCATACGCCGCACGACAGGCTTGAAAGGCACACCGCACGGCGGCGTCCGCGCCCGGATGCGCCAGCGTCTTTTTTATAGGAAACCCGTAGCTTGTTCTTCAGCGCGTAACAAATCGCATTTTGCGTGACCCCCAACCGCGCTGCCCGTTCGTGTTGGTAGGCATCCGGATAGTCCCGCAGATCCGCCGCCAGCGCCTCCACGTCCAGCTTCCGCCGCCGAAACCCTGACGGCTTGCGCTCGATCCGCTTCAGCCAGCGCATCACGCTCGCTTTCCCCACCGCAAAACGTTCCGCCACCTGGGCAATCGATAACCGGTCCCGGTCCCGAACCTCCAGCACCTTACGACGAAAATCCAATGAGTAGGTCATCCGTTCATATTAATCAAATCTATTTTGTTATGCTATATCTAGGGCGTGTTATCAGTTACCTCTCTGATTCATGGCGGGATATGATGGTAATTCACTGTTCCCAAGCTGCGGGAGGGGCTCGTGCATGACGAAGAGACGTTACGCTTTGCGGGATGATCAATGGGAGCGGATCAAGGAGTTTCTGCCCGGGCGCGAGGGGCATGTTGGCGGGACGGCCAAGGACAACAGGCTGTTTGTCGAGGCGGTTTTGTACCGTTACCGGGCCGGGATCGCGTGGCGCGATCTGCCGGAGAGGTTCGAGGATTTCCGGGTTGTCCACACGCGTCACACGCGCTGGAGCAAAAACGGCGTCTGGCAAAGGATTTTCAAGCATCTGGCCGAAGACGCCGACAACGAGTACGCAATGATCGATTCCACCCTCGTCCGCGCCCACCAGCACAGCGCCGGGGCAAAAGGGGGGACCGGGAAACGGAAGGCATCGGGCGATCGAAAGGCGGCCTGACCACGAAAATCCACGCGTGCTGTGACGCGCTGGGCAATCCCACGGGCTTTCACCTGACGCCGGGGCAGGCTCACGATCTGGAGGGAGCCGATGCTTTGCTGCCCGGCATCCTCGCCGCCATTCGGGCGTTTCTGGCGGATAGGGCTTACGATGCGCAGGAGCGCGTTCTCGATCTTTTGCAAAAAGCGGGCATCAAAATCGTCATCCCTCCCCAATCAAACCGCAAAGAACAGCGCGAATACGATCAGGACCTGTATCAAGCCCGGCACCTGATCGAGAACTTCTTTGCCAAACTCAAGCAATATCGGGCCATCGCAACCCGATACGATAAACGCGCTCACAACTTCCTCGGCGCCATCCACCTCGCCGCCTCTGTCATCTGGCTCAACTGATGACACGCCCTAAGTACAGGACAAAGATTTCAAAGCCCACAAGAAATCCTGAAATTTCTCGGAGAGGTTGAGGGCGACATTACGGAGGAAATCGAGGCCGTGGCGGAAGAGGGACTTAAGCGGTCGCCGAAGGGTTTTTTTAAAGGGATCGGCCGGTCATGGTCGTGAAGTTGTTCGCCGGTGCGGTGGCTCCACGCGAAGGCCAAGGCAAGCAGCCCCATCATTTTGGACAGGCGCGCGGCGTCGGTGAGGTGGGTATCCTCGAAGTTGAAGCCCCGGGTTTTGAGGCAAGCGAACAGGGTTTCCACTGGCCAGCGGTCGGCGTAGGCGTCGATAGCCTGGTCCTGGGGTGCGCCGAAGGTGGCCAAGATGAGCCACTCGCCGTCGTCCAGGCGCAGCGCGGAGAGGTGGACGAAGCAGCCCCAGACCGGACGCCGTCCCGGCAGCAGGTGGGTCTGGCCGGGTTTGAGCGAGCCCAGGAGCGCGTCGACCCGCATGATCCGGTTCCAGTGGTTGGGGACGAGGGTGTCGCATTTGATCCGTTGGTGGAAGGGAATTCGTCGCGCTTGCAGCCACCGGAACCACGTCTCGCCCACGAATTCGCGGTCGGCCAGCAGCACGGCGATCCGCTCAACGCCAAAGACCACGAGGAAGCGCTCCATCAAAGCCACGCGCTCGGCGGTGTTGGAATTGCCCGCCTTGCCCAGGACGCTCCAAAACAGCGGGAGGGCGATCCCCCGATAGGCGATCCCCAGCACCAAGAAATTGATGTCCACCCGGCACGAACGTCCAGTTCGTGCGATCCCAGGGTCAGCCGCCACGGGCCATCGCCCACCGGCACGAGCCGCACCAGCAACCACGCCCAAGAGTCCGGGTCGATCTCGAACGCGCGGAAGAAGCGTTACAACCGTTTGTAGTGCGAAGCAACTTGGGCGGCACCACCAAACCCGGTGGCCAATTCGGCCAGGTTGACGCTGCGAACCTTGAACAGGGCCAGCAGAAACCGCGCCAGAAAACCGATCCGGGCACCATGCCAAGACAGGTGTTCCGCCAGCACGGCCTTGAGTTCGTACACCGGGTCATCGACTGTGGCCTTCATTGGAGTGCCTGCAAAAATCCTAGCCTAAACCACATTTAATCATCGAGTTGCGATTTTTGTCCTGTATTGAGATGCTATAGCAAGCCTATACAGATTGTGGTATTTTTAAATACCAATCTATCTTGCTAAAACTGAAAATATGTTTGTTGATAAAATTGCAAAAGCAGTTTTTGACTTGCTGGAATGTTTCGTTTTGATAAAAGTGCTTTCGCAGGTGATTTTTTCCTCTCAGCCAAACATCTTCCACCGGGTTTTGTTCTGGTGCATTCGGTGCGAACAACAGGCAGGTGATCTTCCAATCCTTCTCTTCTAGCCATCGGTTCACTTCGTCTAAATACTCTCTGACTTCTCCGCAATTGTGATAGCTGGCACCATCCCAAATGATCATCAGCTTCTTTTCCGGATTGAGCTCCTGCAATCGCTTCATGAACGAAACCGTATTTTCTCCATCCCCACTCTCGCGGGGCATCAGGACAAAATCGCGATCACGTATATTCAGCGCCCCGTAATAAGTCTGCCTTTCCTTGATGTTTCGAATCGGGATTTCCGCCCTTTCACCGCGTCGACTCCAGACATATCCCGTACTATCGCCCCACAACAAGTGGCATTCGTCCTCGGCAAAAACAACAAGTTGGCCGTCAACTATCTCATCTTGACGGCCTTCCAGTTTTTTTGATCTCCTCCCGCTTCGACAACACTTGGCCCTCGTCCCGTTTCGGGTTGGTCGCCTGCGTCCGATGCCAACTGAGCCCGGCTTCTTTCAAAATATCGTAATAAGACTGCTTGGATTGATAGACCACGCCGTAGCGACGTTCGATCAAATCTCTCAATTCTTCCACGCTGTAATGCGGTTTGTCTTTCAAATGAAACAAGATTTGGTTTCGCTGGGATTCGGTCAAAAACCCGGTGCTCCCTTTGTAATGCAACCGCAGCCCATCGGTGCCCTCGTTTTCGAAAATCGTTTTCCATTTGCTCACGAACGAGTCGGACACATCGAGCACATCGCAAATGTCTTGGGTTTTGAAACCGAGAATGATCATTTTGACCGCTATCGCTCTCTTGATTTCTCGGCCTTCCGGAACATCGATGATCTCTTCGAGTTTTAACATGGCCTAACCATCAATAAAAACGAATTTGTTTGCTATCATTATAGTTTGTTTTCCACAAATGAAAACGGAAAGCTATATATACAGCACCAGACACATCCGATATTTTTACGAGTTAATGGATGCGATTCACATCAGTGCAAACGGATTAAACGGTATTCCTGGTGCCCGATTCAGCGCAGCGAAGAGATGCGGATGGTCAGAACTAATTGGGGTGAGGTAGGGCCGGTATTTTTCTAGAAACTTTACCGAAGTCGCCTCCTCGACTGGGAGCGGTTGAAAATTAAGTAACTCATCAAAAGAAATCGGGTAATATTTTGCGTTAAATAGAGAGCGAGAGGGCAGCGGTGATGAAGCGAATTGGGCCGTTGAGCGAGGCGGAGTGTGAAACGCTACGGGCGGCGTGGAAAGACGGGCCGAATGGCCGGGTACGGCAGCGGGCGCAGGCGGTGTATTTAGCGCATCGCGGGTATCGGCGCATCGCGCTGGCGGCGCTGTTTGAGGTAGATGTGGACACGATCAGCGCCTGGCTGGACGGGTGGGAGGACGAGGGTCTGCGGGGATTGTATGATGAGCCGCGTTCAGGACGGCCCCCGATTTACACGCCGCTTGAAGCGGCGTGGTTGTGCGATTGGCTTGAGGCGGAGCCGCGCCAGCTCAAACAAGCGCAAGCGCAGCTGGCGCAAGCGACGGGCAAACAGGCCAGTCGGCAAACGGTGCATCGGATCGTCAAAAAAAAGCCTATCGTTGGAAACGGTGCCGGCGACGGGTTAAAGGCCCTCGCGACGAAGCCACCTTTCGCACGGCGCACGCGCGCTTGACGACACTCCGACAAGGTCATGTCCAAGGGGTGATCGAGTTGTTTTATTTCGACCAAAGCGGTTTCAGTCTTACCCCGGCCATTCCCTATGCCTGGCAGCAGCGTGGCAAGACCCTGGCCCTTCCCAGCGTCGCCAGCCCGCGCGTGAATGTCTTGGGATTTATGAGTCCCACGAATCAAAGCCATTTTCAGACCGTCACCGGCACCGTGACCTCCACCACGGTCATCGCCGCCTTGGACGCCTTCGCCGCGCAAACCGCCCAGGCCAGGAAGCTCCGCTTGGTCGTTCTTGATAACGCTCCCATCCATACCAGCCACGCCTTTCAGGTCCGCATCCTGGACTGGTTTCGACAGGGCGTCGGCTTGCACTGGTTGCCGCCCTACAGCCCCGAACTCAACCTCATCGAAATCCTCTGGCGCAAAATTAAGTATGAATGGCTCCCACCTAGGGCCTATCTCAGCTTCGATCACCTCAAATCCGAACTCCAAACCATCCTCGACCAGTTCGGCTCAAAATACAAGATAACTTTTGAATGATTACTTAGAATGTCCAAATCGCAGTCCTCGATTGTTCTCAGAGCTGAATACGTTACAGAGAGTAATAGCAACGAATTCTTCATAGTCATTCCAGCCGCGCGGAGCACCAAAACAGGAATTGCGCACGCCACGAACGATACGTGAAGCATGAACAAGTTCGTGAATCAGAATCTCGTCGGCAGCAGAGCCCGGTCCCTCACGGCCATTGATCTTTGGGGTACCACCGGACCAACGTTCGGGTCGAAAGGCGATGATCGCATCCGCACCCTTACCAGTGCCTTCGACTTCATCTGACTTTTTTTCAGGCAGACAAGTTTTGCCCTGCGTGCCTCGCTTGGAGGCATCGACATAGTTACTGTCTTTGGTTCCCGTTTTCGCGTCGAGATTGAGGTTCCCCCGGAATTTGGTCTTCCAAGGGTGACGTAAGATGACGTTACTTTGGAAGGCAGAAATAATGAAGATACCGAAGCAGGCATATACGCTGGAATTCAAGGAACAGGCGGTCAAGCGGGTGAAGGATGGGCAGTCCTTGGCCGGGGTAGCGCGGGAATTGGGGCTGGTCGAGCAGACCCTGCGCAACTGGGTCAAGGTCGCAGCGGCAGGCAAGCTGGCGGGGGCCGGCGGCAAGGCGGTGACGCCGGAGGAGATGGAATTGTCCCGGCTACGGGCTGAGAACCTGCGGCTCAAGCGGGAACTGGAAATCATAAAAAAAGCGGCGGCGTACTTCGCGAAGGATGCGCTATGAGGTACGCCTGGATCGATGCGCATCGGCAAGAGTTCCCCTTGGCGGACCTGTGCGCCGCCCTGGAGGTCAGCATCAGCGGCTACCGGGCCTGGAAGCGCGGCGGTATACCGGACCGCCAGCGGCTGACGGACCGCCAGATGGTGGCGCTGATCCGGGCCATCCATGCCGAACTCAAAGGCGCCTACGGCAGCCCGCGCATGGTGCGGGAACTGCGAGCACGTGGCTTTCCGGCCAGCAAGGGGCGGGTGGAGCGCCTGATGCGCAAATACGGCATTCGGGCTCGCCATAAGCGGCGCTACAAGGTGACGACGGACTCGAAGCACGGCTTGCCGGTGGCGGAGAACCGGCTGGACCGGAACTTCATGCCGACGGCGCCAAACCAGGTGTGGACGTCGGACATCACGTACCTGTGGACAGACGAAGGCTGGCTGTATCTTGCCATCGTCATGGATTTGTTCAACCGGGAAATCGTCGGCTGGTCCCTGAAACCGCGCATGATGGCCGATATCGCCACCGATGCGCTGACCATGGCCTGGTTCAGGAAGTGGCCGACGCCAGGCTTGCTGCACCACTCCGACCGGGGCAGCCAGTACGCGAGCCACGCCTTCCAAGACAAGCTCCGGGAATACGGCATGACGTGCTCGATGAGCCGGAAGGGCAACTGCTGGGACAACGCTCCGACCGAGAGCTGGTTCAACAGCTTCAAGAACGAGCGGGTGCATGGCGTTCCCTACGCCAGCCATGCCGACATGAAGGCCGCGAGCTTCGAGTACATCGAGGTGTTCTACAACCGGAAACGGCTGCATTCGACCCTCGGCTACCGCTCGCCCGTTCAATTCCTGGAACATTGGACCAGCCAGCAGACTTAGGAAAAACTGGTAGCATGAAACCCGCCCTTTGGAAGACGAAAAACAGAGGGAAGCTC
>JBAOHI010000085.1:0-5133 GCA_037045535.1 Candidatus Competibacter sp. | reverse complement strand
TAGCATAACAAAATAGATTTGATTATTATGAATGGATGACTTACTCATTGGATTTTCGTCGTAAGGTGCTGGAGGTTTGGGACCGGGACCGGTTATCGATTGCCCAGGTGGCGGAACGTTTTGCGGTGGGGAAAGCGAGCGTGATGCGCTGGCTGAAGCGGATCGAGCGCAAGCCGTCGGGGTTCCGGCGGCGGAAGCTGGAGGTGGAGGCGTTGGCGGCGGATCTGCGGGACTATCCGGATGCCTACCAATACGAACGGGCGGCGCGGTTGGGGGTCACGCAAAATGCGATTTGTTACGCGCTAAAGAACAAGCTGTGGGTTTCCTATAAAAAAGACGCTGGCGCATCCGCGCGCGGACGCCGCCGTGCGGCGTGCCTTTCAAGCCCGTCGTGCGGCGTATGAGGCGGCCGGACGAACACTGGTGTGGATCGACGAGAGCGGGTTTGCCCGGGACATGCCGCGCCGGTTCGGTTACGCGCCCGTCGGGCAACGTTGCCACGGACGCTGGGACTGGCACGCCAAGGGGCGCACTAATGTGATCGGTGCCCTTTTGGGTTCCCAGCTCATCGCCGTCGGCCTTTTTGAATCCAGCGTCAACGCCGAGGTCTTCCTCGCCTGGCTCTGTCAGGTCCTCTTGCCCCAACTGCCTCCCGCCGCCGTGATCGTCTTGGACAACGCCGCTTTCCACAAACGGCAAGACATCCAAAACACCCTTCGCCAAGCCGGCCACACCCGGGAATACCTGCCGCCTTATTCCCCCGATCTCAATCCCATCGAGCATAAATGGGCGCAGGCCAAAGCCCTATGGGCACCTCGAAAAACCTTGTTATGAGAAAATAGGGTTGTTGATCCCCGCCAAGAGCCCGGATATCCGATGATCAAAGAAAGCCTGTTTGCCGCCCAGGAACGGGAAGCCAAATTGGATCGTCTGGGCGATGTGCTGCAAGTCATGGAGCAGCAGGTTGACTTCAAGGCGCTGGCGGCGGAGATGGACCGGGTAGCGCCACGACCCGGACGGGCACGTGGGGGGCGTCCACCGTTTCCCACCGAGTTGATGGTACGTGCCCTGGTTCTTCAGGATTTATATGGACTGAGTGACGAACAGATGGAATACCAAGTGCTGGATCGACTGAGCTTCCAGCGTTTCCTGGGCCTGCGGCACAGTAGTCAGATACCCGATCGCACCACATTCTGGACCTTCCGCGAGCGGTTGACGGTGGCGAAGGCGGGAGACGCGCTGTTTGAGGCGGTGCATCGTCAACTGGCCCAGCAGGGTTATATTGCTCGTGGTGGGCAGATGGTGGACGCCAGTCTGGTTCCCGTTCCTCGCCAGCACGTCACGGAAAAAGAACGGGAATTGCTGAAAGCGTCGGCGATGCCGGTGGACTGGAAGCCGGCCCAGCGCCGGCAGAAGGACATGGAGGCCACCTGGACGAAGAAGCACGGCAAATCCTACTTCGGTTACAAGGTCTCGGTCAGCGCCGACCGACGCTACAAGCTGATCCGCCAGGTCAAGGTCAGCACCGCTGCGGAGAACGACACCCTGCACCTGGAAGATGTCCTGGATCACGCGAATACCGGCCGTGATCTTTATGGCGACAAGGGCTATGTTGATGGTGAACGTGAGCGGCGCCTCAAGACCCAGGGTTGGCGAGTACACATCCAGCGCAAGGCAAAGAAAGGCAAACCGCTGTCCGCCTGCCAGGCGCGCCGCAACACCCGCATTGCCCGGGTTCGGGCGCGGGTCGAACACGTCTTCGCCGCTATGGAGCAGATGGGCGGAAAACTCCTACGATGTATCGGTCTGGATCGAGCGACCTTCCAACTCACGGGGAAGGCAGCGGTCTACAACCTACGTCGCCTGTGCATTCTCAAGGCATACGGTGTGGTCGCTTTCTAACGCCCAAGTGCGATCCCGGTACGACCGGGATGGTGATTTCGGGCGGGGATGAACCCTTCGGGCCGGGGCACAAACCAAAGATATTGTGAGGCTCACGCCTCAGGCACCTTGCTTTGCCCATTTTGCCGGCTTCATGTCCGGTTTTTCGAGGTGCCCATCAGCGGCGCGCGCCTTTGGCGCGTCCGCTGGATGGTTTTGTTAGATTCGTTCTGTTTCTGACACTAAGTCCATGCATATGTTTTATCCTTAAAGTGTAGAACCATACTGATATTGCTCTTTAGAGCATATGCCGATGCTAGTGATACCCCATGTTCAAAGAAAATTCTCTCATTTTCTATAAATGTCTCAATAATCTCTGGCTCTTCCACATTTGTGGCAAGATATATTGAGCATAAATCATTCTTTTTATCACGGCCAATTTCCCGAATAACAAGCAATATATACTTATCCAGTTCGATTTTAGTGCCCTTGATATTGCGAGCTGATAATATTATCTCTCTTACTCGCTCACTGAACATATCATTTGCATAATTGCATAAGTCGGAAAAACTGGCGATATAGTTATCTTCAACCTTTTCAGCCAATTCATCGTGTTCGATTTCTATACGAATAAAGGGTTGAATAATGTTCTCATATTCGTTTTCTTCTTCTATAGAGAATTTCACCCATTCTTCGTATGAATCCTGAAGCTTCCAAGAGTCTTCTAGGGCCTCCTTAACCAAGCCCCAAGAATTTCTAGAAAGTTTTGGAAATATCATTCCAACCGGAGGGCATTCTTCAATACCTGATGAGTTAATTCTTGGTCTTCCGGCTACCCAAAACTCGGAGTCTTTACCGAAAGGTGGAGTAGGTTTTACAAAAGTTACTCCATCAACATCAAACTCAAGATCTAAAATTGGTAATCTCGAGTTTTCTCTGCTATCTGGCTCAATAACAAACTCCGTCATATGTTTGTTTAGGAAAGCGCTCCATGATTCCCTAATAGACAAATATTCACATGGTTCTAGGTCATCGAGTACGCCTTCTATTTCGAAGGGGGCAATCACAAAGGAGTCAAATCCGTCACTGTAGTAGTAAATCCCACAGGTAATTACGTAATCGATATTAGTAGTATCATTTCTTACACATTTCCCGGCTACAGCCTTAAACTCCTCCATCCCCATAGCAGAGTAGCCGTTATTTACTATTAGCAGTATCTTAGTGTGCTTCCCTCCCAGCTTTGAACTGGTAGACTTCAACTGCTTAGAAGCTTTCTTGACATGAGTCTTTATGGGCCCTTCTAGTATATTGAAGTACTTTCTCTGGTCTTCATCTGAGAGTAGACCTGGATCAATTACGACTACCGGTGATTTGTCGTATTTACTAAACAGTTTTGAAAGCTTTTGCTGCCTTGCAGTTTTATCGAAGCCTTCTTCCTCAACTAGCTTTAACTCTACAATTACATTATTGATAACGTAATCAGCATTTGGAATGTCTTCTTTGCTATCGTTGTTGGAAAAGCGGCTTCCACCTGCAGCTTTAAATATCCCGGTGAAATCACTTTCAGTTAAACGATCAATCTTGGCAAAATCACGCAAGTGGAATTACTCTCGAGAATCTAACGGGGCGGCGGATAAGCCGCGCAAGGCGAGAAAGCCGTAGGCTTTTTCGCCTGGAGTCGGCTTGATCCGCGTGGTTGTGCGGCGCGAAGCGCCAAGCAATCATGCGGATGCTTAGCCGCCGCCCCGTTGTCGCGGGCGCGAAGCGCTGGGTTTTACCCACAAGTTTATGCTCGCTGGCTGACAGTAGTCGTAATCTCTAAAACCCGCATGGACTGCCGCAACACGTTGAAACCCCGCCACAAGGTTTCCGGTCCGGGTTCACCGTCGCCTTTGCGCGCCAAAAAGCCACCCAACTGGGCCAACATCCGCACGATTTCTCGCAGGGACGGCGATTCCTTCGGAGGCGGTTGTTGCTTCTGCAACACATAGATCGTCTGCCACTCGGCCGGACTGAATACCTGGGAACACGGCGCGGTCGCTCGCGACCGTGCAATCTGCGTCAAATAGTGCAGCCGCCAGGCGACGATCAAGTACACCGCGATGCACCGCTCCAATCGCTGGGCGGTTTCCAGTCGGAGGTCTTCGATCCGGCACCCTTGCTTGAGGATGCGAAAATACAATTCGATTTCCCAGCGGGCTTGATACCAGCCGATTAACCGTTGGGCGGCGGCAAAATGATCCACCGGCAGGTTCGTCAACAACATCCACTCCAGCGCCGTTTCTCCGGCGGGCGGTCGCGCTTCCCGGGCATAAACCGCCGTGACGGTCACCGGGGCTGGATTTCTACCCCGGCGATGTGCCCGATGGAATGTCACCGTCCGCGCGCGGACGTGCAAGGTCGCGACCCGTGCCCGACGGCCGGGACGCTTCGTGATCGAGACGGTCGTTTGACCGAGCACCGGCGCCTGCGCCAACCGTTCCCACAAGGAACCGTTCTCACCGGGGGCCACCCGACGGTTGCACTTGGCCCGGATCAGATAACCGGCCCGATCCGGAACCTCCTCATCGAATTCACCGGCTAGAAACCACTCATAAATATCGCCTTCCCGGTCCGCTACATTCACCACCAACGTGTCCGGATTCAGCACCTGCAGCGCACAGGCCATGTCATAGCCCAGCAACCACCGATAGCTTTCCTTTTCCTCCAGCAAACAACGCTCGCGCCGCCGACCGGTCCGTTCTTGCGGACGTTGCCAGAAGTGATGACCCAGCACCCCTAAATTCACTCGGCTTTCGCTGAACGCGACGCTCGGATGCAACAGGTACTCCGCCCGTTTCGTCAAGCGCAGCGTGCCCACCCCTCGTCCCTGTAAATCGCGGATATCACTCAGGAACGTCGTGTCTTGGACCAACAGTACCACCGACTCTGCGGCGATACGCTGCAAGGTCGCGCGACTATGTCCATCCAGAATATCCACCGCGTCCACCCGGTCATTGTCAAACAACCGATAGGCCGCTTTCGTGTCCGCCCACGTCCCGCTCGCCGCCGGAATACTCGCCGTCGGCTGCGCGCTCAACTGTTCCAGCACCCGGGTCAGCCGACGCTTTAGCCGCGCGTCCGGTAAACTCGCCCTATCCGTCTCCGCTTCAGCCCAACCCATCGATAGCCCTCGTCTCTTAATGAGACTCCAAGCTATCACACTCCCGCTAGACTTATGGGTAAAACCCAGCGCTTCGCGCCCGCGACAAC
>JBAOHI010000084.1:0-3065 GCA_037045535.1 Candidatus Competibacter sp. | reverse complement strand
AAGCCCGTTCTGTAGATATGGGTCTCACAGGCCGTGCTCTTGGATGCAACGCTGAAATTCAGGGATGAGGTCGAGAGACATAGCGGAAGGCTCGATGGCAACGGAAACATGGCCGCTCGCTAAAGGCTGAATAAACTGGAAAAAGTGGCCATAGCGAACGAGCACGTACTGCACGCCACCGCAGTCAATATTACCCCGCTGGACAACGAGAGTGAGCAGCGTAGGGTTGACGATCAGCTCCTCATACCGATCAGACTCGGACGAGCTAGCACCCTGAAGTGCGGAGTGCACCCCTGTGTCGAGGTCGCCGTTGCGGTATAGCGCAACATAGCGCACACCGCGAATGGCAAGGAGGTCAGTGACGAGATCGTTCATGTTCTGTTTCTCATAGACACTCGGGAGATGTCTCAGTAAACAAGGTGATGCTGTGATTTGGTACGGCCTAACGGGGCAGCGGATAAGCCGCGCAGGCGAGAAAGCCGTGGGCTTTTCCGCCTAAAGTCGGCTTGATCCGCGTGGTTGTGCAGCGCGGAGCGCCAAGCAACCATGCGGATGCTTATCCGCCGCCCCGTAGTGCGGGCGCGAAGCGTCCGCACTACGCCAGCTGTAACCGGCGCATTTGTAATGAAGCGCAGCGAACGAAAAATGCGCCCGAGTTTACGGCTTTATTAGACCTATAATCGATATTTGTCATCTACTTCAAACAGCTGTAGATCGCCCAACAGTCCATCACCGATTTTAGCTCTCTTTCTAGACTCTTCGTCATAGACCGCTAAAGAGACGTAAATTAGTGCACTCCTGACCAAACTTAATAACTTCAATGTTTGCTTTATGAGTTCTTGATCGCTTATAGGGTACTCCAGCTCATGACCAGACGCATTACGCCATTGCTTTGTATCCACGAGGATATGATCAAATACTTTCAGATATTTGTGAGCGATATGATTGCGAATTTCTGAAATGTGCCAAGCATCTGGCTGTAGAGGGCTTTCTCTTTCTTTCTCGCCAATAAACTCTTTGCTAATCCAGTACAAGCCACGAAGAGGCCAGTTTTCAGATGATTCGAAAGCGGCCACAAATCCATCAGATGTTTTTCCATTCTTGAACCAGCATGATTTAAAGTTAATGCGCCGAGCTGATTGCCCCAACTCCCAATATTCATTCACAAGGAAAGCAATCTTGTCGAAAATTGCGTACGCACTCATGAAAGCCATTTTAGCTTTTTCTATCCATAGTCGATATTCTCGGTAGTCAAGCATGTCATATAGTTTGACTTTTTTATCAGAAAAATGAACTTTTTCTTCCGATTCAGCGATTGCATCAAAAAGCATATAGCGTGTGCTGACGTATTCTTGCTTTAGTTGGTTGTAAATACCATAGACTTCTGGCGGCGAACCACGGCGGCTGTTCTCAAGCTTTACGATTATTGATGGAAAAGTAAAAACGTCATTGGCCGCAATATCCTCCTTCCACAAGTCGTTTAGAGGATTGAGGAACAACTTGTGATCAAGACACCAGGTGCGGTACGCCTTCTCTCGTTTCGACCTCCCTCTTGATTCATACTTTCGCTGAAACTGAAAACTCTCCCAGTCATACAGTTCTAGCAGGTGTTCCATCCATTGCTGCATTCCTGAGGCAGCATGTTCCTCCACGCCAAGCTCAAGCGCCAATTTAATGCTGCGATAGCTTTCGTTTAGAAAAAGTTCTTGATGACCTGGGTCATAGAGGTATCTTGCATACCAAGAGAGCGCGAACCCTCTATTGCCGACAGCCATAGCATATTCTGGAAATTCTTCTAGCACCTCACTCCATAAATCAATGGCTTCGGAAAACCTGCCAACATGATTAAATGCATTTGCAAGATTTGTAGATACTCTGAAACGCAAGTCAGTGCGATCTGACTCAATAGGAATCTCTGACAGAAAATTTCGTGCCAATCGAAGATGATAGATTTCGTTTTCTAAATCTGGGTCGTCCCAATCCCACGATTGATGTCTATTCTGTAATTGGCGAAGAGTCGAATAGCAATTCGCCTTAAAGAACCCAACCTGCGCTTGTGCGATTTTAGTCAGGTTGCGCTTTGATATATCTTCAAGCCTTCTCAAATATCTCCGAATTGCATCTATATCACTCGCATCCATTGCGGCATCTATCAATCGGGCCAAGTCATCGAGCGATGCATCATCCATAAGGCTGCCTTCTTAGTCTAATAAGTGATTATATAGTTTCCGCCTATCTACCATAATTTAATACTATCAATAATAATATGATTTTTCTAGCTTTTATTGGCTGTATAAACCCATCATAACTTTTACAACCTCGAAAATCCTAACATACTCGTTATCTTCCAAAAGCCAACCCGATGCCATAAGGCGCGTTTGACACGACAAAGTGTCATGGTCTAACAAAAAGCTCTTCCCGGTCGGATAGAACATCTGGCTCAAATTTTTTCATGCTAGGTGACCAGTTACCTCCCCAAGATCGGCGCCAAAAACTGTCCGGCATGACTATTCAGGTGACGAGCAATCTCCTCCGGTGTACCCACCGCCACTATTTCTCCGCCACCACCTTCTAGTCCCAGATCGATGATCCAATCAGCGGTCTTAATCACGTCCAGATTATGTTCGATCACGACAATCGTATTGCCCCGATCCCACAATTCATGCAGCACTTTCAATAACTGCTCGATGTCATGGAAATGCAGGCCAGTGGTCGGCTCATCCAAAATATAAAGTGTCTGGCCGGTATCGCGTTTGGACAACTCGCGGGCCAACTTCACCCGCTGCGCTTCGCCGCCGGATAGCGTGGTGGCACTCTAGCCGAGCTTGAGGTGGCTCAGTCCCACGTCCGCCAGCGTTTGCAGCTTGCGCACGACCATCAGCACCGCCTGCTCCAGCAACGCCCCAGCGGGGTAAAACCCTCGCCGTCCACCTCGGGGTTACGAATTCAGCCATTCCCAGCATTCGCGCGGCGAAAGGATGGGGATGCCATCGACCGATTTCAAATCAGTCAGGTCCGCATCTCCACTGACCAACACATCCACATTTCCCGCCCGTGCGGCGAGG
>JBAOHI010000083.1:0-15904 GCA_037045535.1 Candidatus Competibacter sp. | reverse complement strand
AAAAAGGGTGCGATCTGAGTGAGGCAAGCGGTTGTTGCACGAACTGACTGATCTCCGCGCGGGTTTGCTGGGCCAGAATGTCTCGCGATAAATGCGGCGGGAGGTGGATGGTCCCGAAACGCAGTTCGGCAGTCATGGCCGGCTCGCCCAATAACCGCCACAGATGCGGCAACAGCTCGTCATTGCCGACAAAGGGAATCGCCGGGTGGATTCCCGCGGAATGGGGATAGCGGAGGGCGATGGCCTGCACCGGGCAACGGGCCAGCAGCGCAGCCTGGAACAACCGGGGATAGAAGCGCCGGACGGTTTCGCCCGTGGTCGAAGTGCCTTCCGGGAACACTAGTACCCGTTGGCCTCGATGTAGCCGCCAAACGAGTTGTTCCATCGCCTCGGCGGCGCCGTTGTCGCCGCCGCGTCGGATGAAGGCGGTGCCCGCTCGCCGGCACAACCAGCCGAACAATGGCCAAACCGCCACATCTTGCTTGGCTAGAAAATGAGTTGGGCAGACAGCGGCGATGCAGAAAATGTCCAGCCACGAGATATGGTTGGCCACGAACAGCGTAGCACCGGAGTGAACGGTGCCGCAGGTTTCCAACCGTACCCCTAAAATCCGGCACAATCCGCGGCTCCACCATACCAGGGGACGCGTGGAGACATAGCGTTGCTGTTGGCCGGGACCCAGGGCAGCGGCGATCAGGATCCCGACTAGGATGTGGAGTCCCAGCAGCGGTACCCGAACGCTGCGGCGCCCGGCGCGGGCCAGACGGTTTCGCCAGCTGCTCACTGATCTCGATCCAGGAAATGCCGGGCGTAACGCCGCTCGATGCGCTGGGTAGACAGCAGAATGAAAACGTCGGCGACCTTGAAATCGGGATCCAGGCAGGGCTCGCCGCCAATTCGCGCGCCTAGACGCAGATAGGCTTTCAGCAACGGTGGAACTGTGCCGATGCCACGGGCCAAGCCATCGCTGCGCGGTAGGGGGAGATGGGGTTTGACTCGCAAGGGTTCGGGGACGAGGTGGCGTTGTGCTAGTTCCGCATACAGTGCGCGTGCTTCGCCGCCATCCTCACCCAGTGGAATGCTGGCACAACCGATCAGATAGTCGATTCCCCGGTCGGCGATGAACTTGGCCAAGCCGGACCATAGTGTGGAAATTGTTGTCCCGTTGCGGTAATCGGCATGAACGCAGGTGCGGCCGATTTCCATGAATCTTCCCGGTAGGGCCAGCACCGGCGTAAGGTCAAATTCGGTTTCCGAATAGAATCCGCCGGCCCGCTGCGCCATCTCCGCCGTGAGGATACGGGTGCAACCCACCACATGACCGAGACCATCGCGCACGATCAGATGCTGACAGAAATCGTCGAGTCGGTCGTGATCGAGATCAGGCAGCCGATTGTGCAGCTTGGCCCCCATCTCGCCGGCAAATATGCTGTAGCGCAGACGCTGGGCCGCTCGGATATCTTCGTGAGAGAGAGCCAATTCCACGCTGAGGGCGCGCGGCTCGGTGGTTGCGAGGAGCGGCGCCGAGTAGTGGTGGGCGAGTTCGGAAGCGATGGGCAAATCGGTATTCAAGGCGGGCTCCTGACAATGGGAACGATGTCGCCAAGAATAGGAACGCCGCATTGCAGTGCCTTTACCGGCCGGTTAAAGCTGGATGAAGGATTATCAGAGCGCCAGCAGCGCCAAACCGCCACCCAAAACAGCACCGGCGAGGACGTCGCTGGGGTAGTGCAGGCCTAGCACGATCCTCGACAGGGCCACCAGCACTGCGAACGGCAGCAGCAGCCATCCCAGAGCCGGGTAGTGATACACCGCGATGAGGGTGAACGACACGGCGTGCAGGGTATGGCCGGATGGAAAACTGTACTCATCTAATGGCGCCACACGGGGCTGGATTTGTCGGTCGCGAGCGCATGGACGAGAGCGGGTGGTCCGCGCCTTCAACCATTTGTACAAGATCAGGCAGATCGCTCCTGCCAACAGCATCCGGCCGACCACGGGGGCGGCCTCCGCACCTCGCACTAGCAACAGCGTTGCCATCAGCGAATACCAGAACACCCCATCGCCCAGGCGGCTGACCAGTGCGAACAGGCGAATGATCGAGCGGTGCCGGACGAACTGCTGGAAGCGCAGGCAGCATACCAGTTCCCATTCGGTTAGGCGAACCCAGCACGGAGAGGTTGACGGAGAGGTTCGACCGGTTTCGTTCAGCAGAGTATCGGACATTGGGTTGCTCCTCCGATCACATTTGAGAACAATGTTTCCAGACGGTCGTAGATGCGTTCGCTATCCAGACGCGCCGCCATCAACCGCGCCGCCTGCCCCATGAAGGTGAGCGTGCCGAGATCTCGCACTGCAGCGGTCGCTGCGGCAACGAATGCGTCGGCATCGCCAAACGGTGCCAGCAGACCGATATGGCCCGATTCCACATGGGCGCGGGCAGCGGCGTAATCGAACGCTACGATAGGCAGGCCGCTGGCCATCGCCTCCAACACCACGTTGCCGAAGGTTTCGGTGAGGCTAGGGAACAGAAAAAGATCGGCCGAAGCATAATGCGCAGCCAAATCCAAGCCGTGTCGCATACCGCAATACACGAATCCCGAATGGCGGGCGCGCAGCCTGGGCGTCATCGGCCCGTCCCCGACTAGGATCAGCCGGGCATCGGGCCGTACCAGACGGATGGCCTGAAAAGCGGTAACGGCCAATTCCAGGTTTTTTTCCGCTGCCAGCCGGCCCACGTACAGCACGGCCGGAGAGTGCGGAGCCACGCCCCAGTGTTCCCGCAGCGCCGGGGCACGACGTTGCGGCGAGAACAGGCTTGTATCCACCCCCCGCGCCAAGACTTGCATGTGTTGAAAACCGATGGCTTGCAGTTGTTCGGCCAGTTCTGCCGTGGGTACCAGGGTTTGCGCGCCCAGGTTATGAAAGTGCCGCAAATAGGCCATGATCGGTGCTGCCAGCCAACCGATGTGATAATGGCGGCTGTACTGCTGGAAATTGGTGTGGAAGCTAGTCGAGACCGGAATGCGCAACTCCCGTGCCGTGCGCAGGGCCGAATAGCCCAATGGACCCTCGGTCACGATGTGAACGAGATCGGGCTGTGCCTGTTGCCACTGCTTCAGGATGGCTCGCCGCGCGGGCCAGCCGCCTTGCAGTTGCGGATAACCGGGAATTTTGAATCCCGGTAACCGTAGAGTGTCCAGGCTATTGTCCAATTCTCGCTTGTCGTTGGCGTCTTGGTGTGCGCGGATCAATTGCACGAGATGGCCACGCCGCTGCAACCCGTCGATCCAACGGGCAACCGTGAGGGCGACGCCGTTGATTTCGGGCGGGTAAGTTTCGGTGACAACGCTGACGCGCATTCGAGACTGGGAAGGTGGCGGGGTATTGTCCAAGTACATGTCTCGGATTGTCGGGAACGGTTGCAAAGGATTGATGACGGTTTAATGAAGGAACCGAGACAATTCGTCCGGAAAAACTTTCACCGCTTCCGCTGGGTGGAGAGGAGGTCTTACAAGAATTGGCCTGGACGGGCAGGAGTGTTGCGCGATTTTTTAGAGACCAGCCCAACCTGGCAGCGGCAGGGTTTCCGGCAAGCGAGTGGGCTCGCGGGCGATGACTACCGCTCGTTGATGAGTCCAGCGCAGGATTTCCAGCGATCCGTCGAAGCGTTCCACCAGGGCGGTGCAACTCTCCACCCAATCGCCGTCATTGCAGTACATCACGCCTTGAATATCGCGCAGCTCGGCGTGGTGGATATGGCCGCAGATGACCCCGTCTAACCCGCGCCGGGCCGCCTCGTGCGCCGCGGCGTTTTCAAAGCGGGCGATGTAGGCTGTAGCCCGGCCGATACGCTGCTTGAGAAAATTGGCCAGCGACCAATAGGGGTGATTCCAATGTCGGCGCCAGCGGTTGTACCAGCGGTTGAGGAACAGCAGCAGATCGTAGGCCCAGTCGCCCAGCCAGTTCAGCAGCGGTCCGCCGCAGCGCACCGCGTTGTCGCACTCGTCGCCGTGGGTGATCCAAAAGCGGCGACCGTCGGCGGTGACGTGAATGACTTCGGGCGCAATTTCGATGCCTCCCACCCAGAGGCCCAGATAATCCCGCACCACATCATCGTGATTGCCCGGAACGTACCATACCCGAACCCCGGCGCGAGCTTTGGCGACGATGGCTTTCAGAACCTCGCTATGCACCGACGGCCAGCGTCCACCCTTGCGCAAACTCCAAAAATCGATCAGATCGCCGACCAAATACAATTGCTCACATTCGCTTTGTTGCAGAAATTCCAGCAGAAATTCGGCCTTGCATTCCTTGAAGCCGAGGTGGATGTCGGAAATCCACAAGGAGCGAAACCGGCTTGTTGCCATGATTTACTGTTCCTGCTTGCGACCGATGAAGAGAAAGTAGCGCCAGCCACCGCCGTAGGCCGTGCGCAGGGTTTGCACGACCGGGTGGCAGCACGCGTTCAGGTGTGGCAGCAGGTGGCCCTCCATGCGCACATGGTTAAACGCCATCCAGCGTTGGAAGCCAGCCAGACGGGTATCGTGAAAATCCACCACGCCCAGTAGTCCGCCGGGCCGCAAATCGCGTAGCGCGGCATCCAGCGCCTGTTCCCAGCCGGGGTTGATCATCGACAGGCAATAAGAAAACACGATCAGATCGAAAGCCGGTTCCGAACCCAACGGCCGGTCGTAGCAACCCTGTAGCAGCGTGACGGAAATGTCGCGTCTGGAGGTCTTGCGCCTCGCTCGAGTCAACATGTCCTCTGACAGATCCAGTCCGGTCAGGGCAGCTTTCGGGAACTGATTGCCGAGGCGCGACAGGTTGGTTCCGGTTCCGCAGCCGACTTCCAGTAGGTTGCTTGGGCTGTGGTGGCCGGCGATCGCGCGAATCAGTTCTGCCCGGCCGAATAGGAAACTCCAACGGGTGGCGTCATATAACCGGGCATGCCAGCGGTAGTAGCGGGTCAGGGCAGCGGTGCTTGTCGTGATCGCGCCGGTCGGGTGCGCCGGGCTTGGCTGGACGATGTCGCTCGATCCGTTCATGACACCTCCGCGAAGTGCAGACTACCGTAGGTGCCGACCCGATCCTGCCGATGTAGCGGCTCGGTCAGGGCAGGGAAAAAGCGCAGTGCCCGCCGAGTCCATTCCGGCAGGAAGCCGATATCGTGGCCGGCCGAGCGCAGCAGGATTCGACTGCCGGGCCGACTGTTGGCGAGAATTAGCCGCCATTCTTCCTCTAACGCCTGAGGTTGGTGCCAGGCCAGCCAATCCTGGTGATCGAGCAGCACGAAATGGCTGTACTGTCCGGGATTGGCGCGGAGGAAATCGCTGACCGTGGCGTCGTGGGTGTGTACCCGATCGAGGTGGGCACGCAGGCTGGCGAAATTTTCGGCCAGAAGATAATTGGGGCAACAGCGCTCGGTATAGGTGCCGGTGAGATAGGCCCGCCAGAAGTAATTGTCCTGGATCAGAACCTCGGTCAGGACATGGCGCAGCTTGTCGCTGATGTAGCCGATGATGCCGCCCGGATATTGTTGCTGGATCAAATGGATTTGCGGGCGCGGCACGCCGAGCATCGCCAGGGCGGTCGGCTGCCGCAGCAGCCAAGTGCTGAACCGGCCCCATAGTGCCGGCTCGATCTTTTCATATAGCGTGCGCTGTTCGGGCAGGGTCTGGGCGTCTAGCAGGTCGAACAGATAGGCGCGCAGTTTACGACCCGATTTGAGCAGTTGACGGCTGACCAGCCAAGCCACCGCGCCACAAGTGCCGTGGTAGTAGAACGAGCGTTTGCGATTGGCGGGATCGAAATAGGCGATTTTTTTATCCCAGAAAGCCGTCGCGTAGGCTGGCAAGCGGGGACGTAATGCCTGATACAGCTCCCGGAAATGAGGGTGGGCGCCTTGCCGGAACATTAGATCCAAATCGCCGAAATCGCCGCGTTCGACCAGCGCCAGTTTGAGTTGCAAGAGTGCGTTTTGGCGGGGATTCACATCCACGGCGTGGATTTCCGCCGGTGCGTCCAATAAATAATCCAGAGCGTTGCAGCCAGCGCTGGTGAGCACCACCACTTTGCTGTCCCGGTCAAGTCCCAGCAGTTGACGGTCGATGCGCGGGTCTTCCCAGCACATGTTGTAGATCAGGTAGCGCTGGTGAATCGTCTTGAATAACAAATCGTGGGCGTGATTGCCGAGCCGAGCGCCGAGTTTCTTGACCATACCGCCTTTGAACCAGGGTTGCGGGGAAGCGACTGGTCGGGAAGTGTGAAAAAACTCGATAACAGGATGATTGCGCCACCATGACCGTTTCGTGATGGGCATTGTTGTGCCCGTGTTGGGGCACGGCAATAGCTCCCTTGGCCCAGCGTCCGAACCCGCCTTTATCCCGTTATTTCGATGAGGTTAAAGCAACTGTCTTCCAGTTGTCATGCGCGTGCAGCTTTTCAACGATAGGCTATCGTCATGGTTGATTTGTATAGACTTTATGGTCATCGAAGATGAATCGGGAATATCACAAGTGGTATAGCTATCGAACCTGCCGCGACATGGAGTTGCTGGTATTCGGTCACGCCGGCGCCAAGGTTCTGGTGTTTCCCACCCGCTGTGCGCGATTTCACGAGTACGAGGATATCGGGCTGATTGGTGCGCTGCACGATAAGATCGAGCAGGGTCAATTACAGCTGTATTGCGTGGACAGCCTCGATCAGGAGAGCTTTTACTGCTTCTGGAGTCGTCCGGGTGACCGCTTGCACCGGCACCTGCAATACGAAGCCTATCTGCTCCACGAGGTATTGCCGCTGATGTGGAATAAGAACCGCCACCCCAGCGTGATCGCGCACGGATGCAGTTTCGGGGCATTCCACGCGGTCAATTTTGCGTTCCGTTATCCCCATTGCTTCAATAAGGTAGCCGCCTTTAGCGGTCGTTATGATTTGACGGAGGCGGTGGAGGATTTCCGCGACTTGTTCGACGGCCATTACGACGAACACGTCTATTTCAATACGCCCAGCCATTTTTTGCCCAACATTCGGGATGATGGTCTGTTGCATCAATTGCGGCGGATGGACATCGTGCTGACAATCGGCGATGCCGATCCATTTTTAGGCAATAATCGCCAATTCAGCACCACTCTGTGGGACAAGGGTATCTGGCACGCTTTGCATGTTTGGCAGGGTCGTGCCCACAGCGCTTCTGCTTGGCGAAAGATGGTCAGGCTGTATATCTAAACCAAGCGGCCGCCAAACCGGTATCCAGTCTGGGGTTGTTATCCATTGATTCTTGATCGGAGAAGTCATGCTCTCGGAAATTCTGCTGATACCTGCTGCAACTGGTGCGTTGGCCTTTACCGGCCTCAAGCTGCGCAAGCAAAAACAGTATCGACAGTTGGAAGCACGGCAGCACGATCTTGCGGTCCGGTATGGCGTGGCGCTAAATTTGCCCGACCGATTGCCAACGGAACTTCCTGATTTTCAGCAGCGCATCGCCGTGATTCCCGATCCGCTGCCAGTCGCGGCTTTCGAGATATTGCGCGAAGCCGCGTTGCGGCGAGGTAATACCGAGCGCAGCTATTTCCCTGCCCACAAGCAGGGTGGCACCGTCGCTTACGAATATCTGCACGATGTTGCCCCGGAAATCGTTGCTTTCTACCAGTCCGATTATCTACGCCGGTTGTGCTCGGCGGTGATCGGCGAGCCGGTTGTGCCCACGCCGATCCACGATCAAAGTTCTTGCTCGCTGCTGTTCTATGAGCGGCCACAGGATCACATCAACTGGCATTACGATTACAACTTTTACCACGGTCGCCATTTCACTGTACTGGTGCCCTTGGTCAACCGCCATCTCCAAGAAGACCGATTATCCTCGGCACGACTGGTAATTCGCCAGGATGGCAGAGAAATCACGATACCGACCCCGCCTAACACCTTGATTGTGTTCGAAGGCGCGCGGGTCTTTCACAAAGTCACCCGGTTGGAAGAAAACGAATTGCGGGTGATGTTAAGCATGACCTTTTGCACCCGCCCGCAAACCTCGCTACTCAAGGGAACAATACGTCGCTTCAAGGATATCGCCTATTTCGGCGTTCGCGCGCTGTGGTCCTGAACGTTCAGTGCTCTAAGCAAACTGTGGGAACGTCTTTGTAACGTAGAAATTGCTAATTCGGTTTGGCTGCTCTTAGGCTTTCTCATTACTATAGTTGCCGGGGCAAAGTATTGATCCCGCCAAACTCTGGTCTCGGGCTGATGGCTCGCGCGAAGTTGAGTCGGTAGTTGCGAAGAATCCTCGCGAGCAGTGTCCGGAATATTCATCGCTACCGCATCGGCTAAGAGCGGTTGGTTTTCCAACTGAAAGAACGCTATCAGTTGTTGTAGTTCGCGGGACTGTTCGTCCATTCTCTGACTGGCGGTGGCGGTTTGTTCGACTAGCGCGGCATTTTGCTGAGTGACTTGATCCACCTGCAGGATGGCTTTGTTGATTTGCTCGACGCCTAGAGCTTGCTCACGAGTGGCTGTAGCCATCTCGGCGACGATACCGTTTACCTTATTGATAACCGTAACAATTTCGTCGAGCGCTACGCCAGTTGCGTTAACTAGGCTGGCTCCCTCGTCTATTTTGGCAATGCTGTCCTGAATTAGATTTTTGATTTCCTTGGCGGCAACGGCGCTGCGTTGAGCTAGGTTTCGCACTTCGCCAGCGACTACCGCGAATCCCCGTCCCTGTTCGCCCACCCGCGCCGCCTCCACCGCTGCGTTCAAAGCCAACAAATTGGTCTGAAAAGCAATTTCATCGATGACCGTCAAGATGTGGTTAATCTTGCGACTACTGGCATTGATCGCGCCCATTGCCACGATGGCTTGTTCCACGACTTGGCTGCCTCGTTCGGCCTGGGTGCGGGCAGTAATCGCTAATAAATGAGCTGCTGCGGCATGGTCGGCGCCGCTTTGAACCGTCGAGGTTAATTGTTCCATGCTGGAAGCGGTTTCTTCCAAGGAGGAGGCTTGTTCTTGGGTACGTTGCGCCAGGTCGCTGCTGCCTTGGGCAATGTCGGCGGCAGCAGTATGCACCTGATCGATCGCATGCGTGACCCGACGCACCATGTCCTGAAGTTGCTTTGCCATATCGCGCATGGCAGCGTAAACGCCGGTCTCCCGGCCGGTGTTCGCGAATTGTACCGTTAGGTCGCCGTGCGCGATTCGGCCAGTAATCGCCTCCATTTCCACCGGCTCGCCACCCAGCGGCCGGGTAATGGAACGCGCCACCAGGAACAAGGCCAGCGCCACGATAAAACCAATTCCAGCGATGACGCCGAAAAACAGGCGGGTATTGTTCACTCGTTGCATCTCGACGAGCGCCTTGTCCCGCTCCAGAGTTTCATCCCATTGGTGATGCAAGGTCACCAGTAGCGGATCGATCAAGCGTGCCGCTTCCTGAAACGCGGTAGTTTCTTGGTTCACCACTGCGATCAATTCGACTATTTTGGCAAAAATTTGCTGGTAATCCACCATGCGCGACACGACGATTGCTTTATCGTCTGGTAGTAACTGGCTGCCATCCACAAGCAGTTCAAAGCGGGTACGTTCGGCGGCTATCTTGTTGATGTCTTGTTCCTGGTTACGCGCCAGATATAGCATAACAAAATAGATTTGATTATTATAAACGGATGACCTATTCACTGGATTTTCGTCGTAAAGTGCTAGAGGTTCGGGACCGGGACCGGTTATCGATTGCCCAGGTGGCGGAACGTTTTGCGGTAGGGAAAGCGAGCGTGATGCGCTGGCTGAAGCGGATCGAGCGCAAGCCGTCGGGGTTTCGGCGGCGCAAGCTGGACGTGGAGGCATTGGCGGCGGACCTGCGGGACTATCCGGATGCCTACCAATACGAACGGGCGGCGCGGTTGGGGGTCACGCAAAATGCGATTTGTTACGCGCTGAAGAACAAGCTACGGGTTTCCTATAAAAAAAACGCTGGCGCATCCGCGCGCGGACGCCACCGCGCGGTGTGCCTTTCAAGCCCGTCGGGCGGCGTATGAGGCGGCCGGACGAACACTGGTGTGGATCGACGAGAGCGGGTTTGCCCAGGACATGCCGCGCCGGTACGGCTATGCCCCCGTCGGGCAGCGCTGCCACGGACGCTGGGACTGGCACGCCAAGGGGCGCACTAAGGTGATCGGTGCCCTTTGGGGTTCCCAGCTCATCGCCGTCGGTCTCTTCGAATCCAGCGTCAACGCCGAGGTCTTCCTTGCTTGGACCCACCGCGTGCTCCTTCCTCAACTGCCGCCCGCCGCCGTGATCGTCCTCGATAACGCCGCTTTCCACAAACGCGCCGACGTTCAAAACACCCTTCGCCAAGCCGGCCACACCCTGGAATACCTGCCGCCTTATTCCCCCGATCTCAATCCCATCGAGCATAAATGGGCGCAGGCCAAAGCCATCCGCAAGCAATCCCTTTGCTCCGTCGACGAACTCTTTCGCTCCAATCAAATATGATCACTTTTATTCGATTCTGCTATAGTCCTTTTCGTAGAGGCGCATCGCCAGCAAGGAGTTGGTCAATTCCTTGACCAACTCCCCGTACTGACGGAAAACCGATCCTAAATCGTGCGCCGCTGCATTTAACTCGCCCATCTGTCCGCTATTTTCGTCCAGACCTAGCGCCACCATGGTCTCGACCATCTTTTCAAAGCGCTTTTCGTAGGTTCCCATGGCGGCTTGCAACCGCAAGACCGGCCCGCGCTGGGCATCATTTTCGGACAGCGACCGCAACCGTTGAAGATTCGCCTGGAGCGCGGCTATGGTCCGGCGGTGCTCGTCCAACGATTGGTTCTGCCGACGCAGCAAAAAATCTTTCTCGTGGTGTCGCGCTTGCAGCACGTCAATTTGGATCTGATAAAGGAGAGTATTAATTTGATTGGCTTGTTGCTCCAAGTTTCGAGCTCTGGTTTCGATATCCCTTTCTATTTTGTACGTTAGCGCGACCAGCAGGAAACCAGCAATAACCGCGCCCAAAATACCGAGCAGCTTGTGTCGAACTTTTAGGTTGCTTAAAAATTTCATGATATTCCTTCTGCATAACCTCAAATAATATGTAAATTAAAAGTTACAATAAAAATTGACAAAACTTATTTGATTGTAAATGACATGGTTTACATTTTTATTGCAGCATGGCTGGCGGGGTCGAGTTCATTCGGTCCGTTAATACGGAATGGCTTTTTGGATATTCCAACAAATACCCTGGCTACTGTAATATGGTGTCATTATAATGTCACGATTATGATCCATAATATTGGAATGCAAAATGTTCTGGTGTTTTCCGCGTTTTCCTGCGGAATCCGAACACGATGACTATCCGCTCCAACGTTTCTCTCGACTCCGCTCAACTGCCTAAGACAGTGAGTTGTCTGGTTTCGCCTAATCCCAGCATTCTCCCTCATCTGACCGTCGAAACGGTTGGCACGCTATTTCACAACAAGCGGGATTTGTACTATCTGCCGGTCGTGCAGGACGAGCGTCCCATTGGCGTGATTCGGCGTTTGGACTTCATGGACATCTTCTTATCGAAATTCGGCCGGGAATTGCATGGCAGAAAGTTCGCCAGGCTATTTATGGATCCCAATCCGTTAATCATCGAAGAAGAATTGCTACTCGAAGAAGCCAGCCGACTGGTGACCGGCCGCATGGATCGGTACCGCGATCCCTACGCCTTCATTATCGTTTGCGACGGTCGATATCGAGGTTTGGGGTGGACCATGGACCTGCTGGAGAAGATCACTAATTTGCGCGTCCACAGCGCGCGTTACGCCAATCCCTTGACCCTGTTGCCCGGCAATGTGCCCATTCAGGAACGAATGGAGGAATTACTGCTATCCAGGCGGTCGTTTGTGGTCGCCTACTGCGATCTCGATAATTTCAAGCCATTCAACGACGTGTACGGCTATAAAAAAGGCGACCAGGTCATCCAACGGATCGGCCAAATCCTGGTCGATCACGCTGATCCCGAACGGGATTTCATCGGCCACATCGGCGGGGACGATTTCATCGCGATCTTTGAAAGCCCTGATTGGCAGGACCGCTGCGAACGAATTCTGGCAGGCTTCGGTCGAGAAGCAGCACAATTCTACGACACAGAAGATCAGGCTAGAGGTGGAATCCTTGCCCGAGATCGGCAAGGCCAGGAGCAATTCTTTCCCGTGCTCAGCTTGTCGATTGGCGTCGTCCGGCCTGACCTGACTCTCTGCCATTCCCATCACGAGGTTGCGGCATTAGCCACCGATGCTAAGCACCAAGCCAAGTTACAAAGCGGTAATAGCCTCTTTATAGAGCGACGACGTGGCGTGTGCGCATTTCGGTAACCGACGTACGATTACGCGCGTTGTAAGAGAAAAGCCGACATGAATTGTTGGGTTTGCTCGAAATGTAGCTATGGTGTGGCGGCTGTTATCTGAAGTCGCCAAAAAACTTACACGGGGATCTCTAAACAGCGGATCTTGCGATCACTTGATGCATGGTGCCGGCCCGTCCAATACCTTGATTGGATCCGACTGTATTCGAGTTGTGCGTATTTCCCACAATCGGCATTATGCCAAAATTTGGTGTCCAATAAAACGAGCGTATCAGCTAATGCCCTACCGCTCATTAGCTGACTAACGGTGCGCTTTTTTAATATAAACGTAACCTTTATAGCGTATAAGAGCCGACACATCCATGTACGCCAATTTGATTGGGGAGGCTCGATGATTTTGCATCATTCATTATCAAAAACGGTGTTGGCGGTTTCAATTGGCTTGGCTTTTGGTATTGGAATACCCAGTATAGCTTCGACCGAAATTGCCGAGATGTCCAGTCAACAGAAAATTAATTATATTGACGGAACAATTCTGCCAACAGGCCAACGTATTACTCCAGAAGCAACACCCGGTTCCGTTTTTAAACCGTTAAATCCCGCCTTGTCCGCATTGCCAGATTTCCTGGCTGATCATGCTGTGGATGCAGTGATCAGTCCAGATGGGAAGACATTATTGATTCTTACCAGCGGCTATAATCGTAATAATGGACCGGATGGCAAGAGAATAGCGGCTGCATCCAATGAATATGTCTTCATTTTCGATATCAGCGGTCAATCCCCAGTTCAAAAGCAAGCCCTACAAGTACCGAATACATTCAACGGTATTGGCTGGAACCCGAATGGCAATGAATTTTATGTATCAGGGGGTGTGGACGATAATATTCATATCTTTAACCAGGTGAGCGGTCAATGGTCCGAATCAAGTTCACCGATCGCGCTTGGCCATAATGACCAAGGGGAAGGTATCAGTATTAAACCGCTTGCAGCTGGTTTGGCCATCAATGCCAGCGGCACACAACTTTTGGTTGCGAATTACGAGAACGATTCGATTAGTCTTATCGATTTGCAATCAAAGGTTGAAATAGCAGAGCTCGATCTACGTCCGGGAAAAATCGATCTATCTAAACAAGGCACTCCCGGTGGAACCTATCCACTAGCGATTGCTTTCGTAGGGGATTCCAAGGCGTATGTCACTTCCCAACGGGATCGCGAGTTGATTGTCGTGAGTGTCGTGGGTAATAGCCTGACCGTCGAGAAGCGGATTGAAACCAAGGGCCAACCTAATAAAATGACCCTCAACAAGGCCAAGGATCGTTTGTACGTGGCCTGCGATAACAGCGACACGGTTCTTGTCGTGGACGCAAAGGCGGATCAGGTTCTCGAAGAGATCTTGACCACGGCTCCTAAGGAGTTTTTCCCCAAGGCAAGCTTGTATAAGGGGGCTAATCCCAATAATGTTGCGCTTTCCCCCGATGAAGGCACCTTGTTTGTAACCAACGGTGGCACCAATTCCGTGGCGGTTATCGATCTTGGGCGAACGCTATCCCGCCAAGGGGATAAAGATGGCGATGAAGACGAGGATGAGGATGAGGATGAGGATGAGGATGAGGATGATGGGGATTCCGAGCGTGCTGATACTAGTGGCGAGTCTATAAAGGGTCAAGTGGTCGGCTTGATCCCGACCGGCTGGTATCCCAACGCAGTTGCCGTCAAGCCGGATGGAAGTGCACTCTACGTCATCAATGGAAAGAGCAACGCCGGACCCAATCCCCAAGCGTGCCGGAACACGGTTTCAATTGCTTCGGGTTCCTTGAATCAATGTAACGCCGCGAACCAATATGTCTGGCAGTTGGAAAAAGCGGGCTTTTTAACCCTGCCTGCGCTTTCTGTAAAACAGCTTGTTCAAGCGACTTGGCAAGTGGCATACAATAATAATTTTCCTATTATCGAAAACAAACGGGATTGGGAATCTACCATGGCGTTCTTGCGGAAGCGCATCAAGCACGTCATTTATGTGGTCAAGGAAAACCGAACCTATGACCAGATACAAGGTGATCTTTCGCATGGAAATGGCGACCCTACCCTCGCCATTCTTTCTCCCTACAGTCCCAATCATAAAAAGATTGCCAATCAGTTCGTACTGCTGGACAACTTTTTCGACAGCGGTGAGACCTCTGGCGTGGGTTGGAACTGGACGACTGCGGCGCGTACCACGGATTTCACCGAAAAAACCCAGCCACCGAATTACGCGGGACGAGGTCTCAGCTATGACTGGGAAGGCACGAATCGGAACGTCCCGGTTTCGCTCACTCCCGAAGAACGTGAAGAGATTGGCATCACAGACCCAGATTTGCTTGCCGGGAGCGCCGATGTCGCAGCTCCTGATAGTCAAAAGGGGGAAGCCGGCACAGGCTATTTGTGGGACGCAGCGCTTCGCGCCGGGCTGACCATTCGCAACTACGGCTTCTTCGTGGGCAATCTGCCAAACGCGGATGTCGTCGCGCGGCCCTTCGAGCAAGGTATCAAGCAAGCCGTCGCGTTTAAACAGGCTTTAAAACCTTATACGGACGAATATTTCCGCGGTTACGATCAGAATAACGCGGATTTCTATCTGTTTAAGGAATGGGAACGAGAATTCGATGAGTTCGTGCAGAAAAAACAGTTGCCTAACCTGTCTTTTGTTCGGTTCCCGCACGATCATTTCGGAAATTTTAACACGGCGAAGTTTGGCGTGAACACGGTCGAAACCCAAATGGCGGACAACGACTATGCCATGGGTCTTCTCGTGGAAAAAGTAGCTAACAGTCCGTTTAAGAATGACACGCTGATTTTTATCATTGAGGATGATGCCCAAAATGGCGGCGATCATGTCGATGCCCATCGCAGTATCGCCTATATCGTCGGACCTTACGTCAAACAAGGCGCGTTGGTCTCGACCCACTACACCACGGTCAGCATGGTTCGCACCATAGAGGAAGTTTTGGGCCTTTCTCCGCTCGGTATCCTCGACGGACTGACTGCACCCATGTCAGACATGTTTGATAAGAAGCAGTCGTCATGGAATTACCAAGCGGTCGTTCCCAATATTCTTTACACCACGCAGCTTGAATTGCCGCCGAAATCGCAAGCGAACGTAGCGAAGGCTCCGACGCCCTGTTTGGACGTACCGAAACAGGCAGCGGCTTATTGGACGGCTGTGATGAAGGGGCAGAACTTCAGCGTTGAGGATAAGCTGGATTCGGATGCCTTCAATCGAGCGGTTTGGAAAGGACTCAAGGGCGAGGAGCTCCCTTATCCGGAAGTCCGCCACGGCCAGGATCTGCGGGAAGGGCGCGATGTCTTGCTGAAAGCGTATTCCGAGCAAATTAATCGCGAGTGTGAGACCGGGATCAACACTGCTTCGGCGGAGTAATCGTTGCAGGCAAGCATATGAGGGGTCGGAGAAGCGAAGCGGTTTAATGCTTTCTCCGGACCCCTCTCGCGATCGCTGCCGCGCAGAATGGTCGATTGCATGGGTTTGCGCTGGCGAGATGACGTTTCGTTAACCTGTCGGATTCCGTGGGC
>JBAOHI010000082.1:0-617223 GCA_037045535.1 Candidatus Competibacter sp. | reverse complement strand
GCGCATCCACTGGATTTCCCCGATCCACACTGTCGTTCGGGCCAGTTCGGCGGCAAACAGATTGATCTCGATGCCCTGCACGCACTCCGGCCCCACGGTCGGAAACTGCCGGTCCAGCCCGAGCGCCTCGGCATCCACGTTGACGCGATGCTCGAAATCCTTGAGCGCTTGCAACCCCAGATACAGAAAATTGCCCGACCCGCAGGCCGGATCCAGAATCCGCACTTGGCGCAGTCGTTCCAGAAAACCGTTGTACAGGGTTTGGGCAGCCTTTCGCGCCTTGGTCGCGGCCGGGCTCTTGCTGGTACGAGCCTTGTCAAGCTGCGCCGCAATTTGGGCCCTGACGCCCTCCCACTCCGCCTGCAAGGGCCGGATGATGACCGGCTCCACCAGCAGCATGATCTTGTCGCGGTCGGTGTAGTGCGCCCCCAACTGGCTGCGCTTGTCCGGGTCCAGGCCGCGTTCGAACAAGGTGCCGAAAATGGACGGATCGATCTCGCTCCAATCCAGTCGGGCAGCCTTCAAAATTTCCAGGATGGCGGGACCGTCCAGCGGTAACGCCTCGTCGCTGTCGAACAACCCGCCGTTGAACCACTCGACATCCTCGAAACCGATCCGGCCACCCGACCGCATCCCCCGAAACAAATCTCGCGCCATTTCTTCCGATTCATCGGGGTGAGTGTGCGCGTAGCGTAGCATCCGCGTGAACATCTGGTTGGGCAGCAACCCGACATCTTCCGCGAACATGCAGAACACCAGCCGATTGATGAAATGGGCCACGGCTTGCGCCTCGTGCCCGTTGGCGCGCAGCCGTTGCGCCAGATCGGCGAACCGCTGGGCGGCTTCCTCGGTCAACGACTGGCGGGTTATGCCCGGTTTCAGCCGCTCTGGGTCGGCGAACACCCACTTGAGCATCTGCCGCTTGTTGGCATCGTGCAAATCGTCGAGCGCAATTTGATAAACCCGCTGCACGGTGTTGGTCCAGTGGGTATAAATCCAGAATTGCTCCAGATCGCACACCACCAGCAATGGCGGGTTTTCCAAGGCCACCGCGTATTGCTGCAACTGCACGTAAGCAGCTTTCAGATCGTGACGCTTACCCTTGTATTCCCAGCCGAAATAGCCACGCTTCCACACGTCGGCCCAGCCCCTGCCGCCGCTCAGCTTAGATGCGCCTCGCTCGAAGCAGTACCACTCGCCGGTCGGATCGGCCTCGGCGGGCGTCGGCTCGTCCAGCAAGCGGCACAGGTCAATAAAGTGCTCTTGCGCCGCCGAACGCTCCTTGAGGTCGGCGGCACGCCATTTTCCGATAAATTCCCTGGGAGTCATCGATTCCAAACCTTGGGGGCGATGCCGCCGGACACCTTCAAAGCGCCGTCACCTGGACCGCGACGGTCAAGGACGGAGTCTGGTCCTTGGGACCGATGAAACTGCCCGAGACCGGCGGCACCGCTTCCGGATGGCGGGCAACCGCGACTGGAATGTGCCGATTGGCGGTGACCTCACCCGCGGTGGGATCAAAACCTTTCCAGCCCGGACCGGGCAGATACACCTCCGCCCAGGCATGGGTCGACGCGTTGCCAGCCTCGGTCGCCGGAGCGTGCGAGTAGCCGCTGACGAACCGGCTCGCCAACCCGAGATGCCGGCAAACCTCGATAAACAACGTCGCGTAATCGCGGCAAGACCCGCTGCCGCTGGCCAGCGTCTGCGCCGGCGGCTGCACGCCGGGTTCCTCGCGAACGACGTACGTGAACTCACTGGCGATGGTCCGGTTCAATCGATCCAGCAACACATAGGTCTCCATCGTTTTCTGGATGAAACCCAACCGTCCGAGCCAACTCCGCAACACGCCTTGCTGGTTGGGGTAAACCGGTTGCTGAAAGGGTGCGAGATCGACGCGCTCTTCTGGCTGATATTCGAACGGATAACGCACGGCATAATCTTCGACGATGAAATCGAGCGGAGCCTCGTCATAGTGCTGGATGATCACCTCACTGCCGACGACCAGTTGCGACGCGGTTTCCAGGAAACTCACCACGGCCACCGAGTTGTCGAAAACGTCCCGATACCACTTAACACCGTAGGTGGGCGAAATTTCGAGCTTCGAGGACTCGATGCGCAGATCGTGCCCTTCGCGCGGTCGGAGCAGCAAGCGATGCGGTTGCAACGTCACTGAACTGGAGAACTGATAGGTGGTCAGATGGCTGATCCGTAAGCGCCGCATGGTCCATACCTCGTCGATTTTGGCCGAATTTCAGCTTAACACCATCTCGAGCGGCACGCATTTCACCGTCTCGCGCGCCCTCCGAGATACTTTTCCACATCGCCGGTCTATAGTTTGATTTTCTCGACCGCCCTCGGCTTGGGCAACCACCGCCACCGGCGTCCGTCCCGCCCGCGCCTTCCGCAGCGTGGGATTATTACGACCACAAACCACCAACAGGATCACCCATGACCAACGAGAACTACAGCGACCCGGACCCGCAGGAAACCAGGGAATGGCTTGAAGCGCTGGAAGCGGTCCTTGAAGCGGAAGGACTCCAGCGCGTGCATCAGCTGCTCGGAGAGCTCCAGAGCAAGGCCCGCGCTGCCGGGGTTCACATGCCCTACAGCGCCAACACTCCCGTACCTGAATACCATCCCCGCCGATCGGGAGGAATACACCCCCGGCGATCCCGGCATGGAATGGAAGATCCGTTCGCTGATCCGCTGGAACGCGCTGGCAATGGTGGTCAAAGCCAACCGCATCACCTCGGAGCTGGGCGGTCACATCGCCAGTTTCGCCTCCAGCGCCACTCTGTACGATGTTGGCTTCAACCACTTCTGGCACGCCCCTGGCGCCGAGCATGGCGGCGACCTGGTATTCATCCAGGGCCATTCCGCGCCGGGTATCTACGCGCGCGCCTATCTGGAAGGCCGCTTGAGCGAGGACCAACTGAACAACTTCCGGCAGGAAGTGGACGGTAACGGCCTCTCCTCCTATCCCCATCCTTGGCTGATGCCGGATTTCTGGCAATTCCCCACTGTATCGATGGGCCTTGGTCCGATCCAAGCGATTTATCAAGCCCGCTTCATGAAATACTTGCACAACCGGGGTCTGGCCAATACCGAAGGCCGCAAAGTGTGGTGCTTCTGCGGCGACGGCGAAATGGATGAGCCGGAATCGCTGGGCGCCATCGCGCTGGCCGCCCGCGAAAATCTGGATAATTTGATCTTCGTCATCAACTGCAACCTGCAACGGCTGGACGGGCCGGTACGCGGCAACGGCAAGATCATCCAGGAATTGGAAGGCGATTTTCGCGGCGCCGGCTGGAACGTCATTAAGGTGCTGTGGGGCTCCTATTGGGATCCATTGCTGGCCGCCGACAAGAGGGGCTTGCTGCTCAAGCTGATGGAAGAATGCGTCGACGGCGAGTACCAGAATTTCAAGGCCAAGGGCGGCGCCTACACCCGCGAACACTTCTTCGGCAAATACCCAGAACTGAAGCAAATGGTCAGCCATCTGTCCGACGAGGATATCTGGCGGCTGAACCGGGGTGGCCACGATCCGCACAAGATTTACGCGGCTTACGCGGCGGCGGTGAAACATCAAGGTCAACCGACCGTGATTCTCGCCAAGACCGTCAAGGGCTACGGCATGGGCGTGGCCGGCGAAGGCAAGAACATCACCCACTCGCAAAAGAAAATGGGCGAGCAAGCGCTCAAGGATTTCCGCGACCGCTTCCACATCCCCATTTCCGACGATCAGCTCGAAACCATGCCGTTCTATCGGCCGACGGACGACAGCCCGGAAATCCAGTACCTGCAACAGCGTCGCGCCGCTTTGGGCGGTTACCTACCGCAGCGCCGCCGCAACGCCGAGCCGCTGACCGTGCCGCCGTTGGCGACTTTCGATGCCCTATTGCAGGACACCGGCGACCGCGACATGTCGACCACCATGGCCTTCGTCCGCATCCTCACCCAATTGGCGCGCGATAAGGCCATCGGCCGCTACGTCGTCCCCATCGTCGCCGACGAAGCGCGCACCTTCGGCATGGAAGGCATGTTCCGGCAGATCGGCATCTACTCGCCGCGCGGCCAGTTGTACGAGCCGCAGGACGCCGATCAGTTGATGTTCTACAAGGAGGACAAGAAGGGGCAAATTTTGCAGGAAGGCATCAACGAAGCGGGGGCCATGTCGTCCTGGCTGGCGGCCGGCACCGCCTATGCCAACCACGGCATCAACATGATCCCGTTCTACATCTATTACTCAATGTTCGGCTTCCAGCGCATCGGCGATTTGGCTTGGGCTGCCGGCGACCTGCAAGCGCGCGGTTTCCTGATCGGCGGCACCTCCGGCCGTACCACGCTGGCGGGCGAGGGTCTGCAACACCAGGACGGCCACAGCCAAATTTTCGCCCAGTTCATCCCCAACTGCGTGTCCTATGATCCAACCTTCTCCTACGAGCTGGCCGTGATCGTGCAGGATGGTCTGCGGCGGATGGTACCAAGAGCAGGAGCACGTCTTCTACTACATCACCACCTTGAACGAGAACTACCGCCATCCTGCCATGCCAGAAGGCGCGCAAGACGGCATCCTCAAGGGCATGTACCTGTTCAAGCAGGGCGAAGGCAAGGGCCACCGGGTGCAATTGCTCGGCTGCGGCGCGATTTTGAACGAGGTGATCGCCGCCGCCGACCTACTGCGCGATGACTGGCAGGTCAGCGCCGATATCTGGTCCCTGCCGGGTATCAACCCGCTGGCGAGGGACGGACAAGACACGGAACGTTGGAACCTGCTGCATCCCGACCAATCGCCGCGCGTGCCTTACGTTACCGCCTGTCTCGAAGGACATCCCGGCCCGGTGGTGGCCGCGACCGACTACATGCGGATGTACGCCGAGCAACTGCGGCCCTTCATCCCCCGGCGCTATCACGTTTTGGGCACCGATGGTTTTGGCCGCAGCGACACCCGCGCCAAGCTGCGCCAACACTTCGAGGTGGATCGGTACTACGTCGCGGTCGCAGCCCTCAAGCTGTTGGCCGAGGAAGGCGCCCTACCCGCTGCCAAGGTGCTAGAAGCCATCAAGAAATATGGCATCGACGCCGACAAACCCAATCCAGTCACCGTTTAAGCCCCGGCCAAGGAGGAATTTCTCGTGAGCATCATCAAAGAAATTCATGTGCCGGATATCGGCGATTTCAAGAACGTAGATGTCATCGAAGTCACGGTCGCAGTGGGCGATATCATCGACGTCGATACGCCGCTGATCATGCTGGAAAGCGACAAAGCCACCATGGAAGTGCCCTCGCCGTTGGCTCGGCGTGGTCCGGGAAATCAAGGTCAAGGCGGGCGACAAAGTCTCACAGGGTGATTTGATCCTGTACCTGGACATCGCCGAAACCGTATCAGAACCGGAGCGCTCATCCGCCGCCGCCGAAACCGCCGCCAGCAGTACCGGTGAAGCGCGCGAGGTGCGGGTACCCGATATCGGTGACTTCAAGAACGTGCCGATCATCGAAGTCCTGGTCGCACCGGGCGACCACGTCGAGATCGACACCTCGCTGATCGTGCTGGAGAGCGACAAGGCCAGCATGGAAGTGCCCTCGCCTTTCGCCGGCACGATCCAGAGCATCGAAGTCAAGGTGGGCGATCCAGGTTTCGCAGGGTGACTTGATTCTAGTCCTGCGCGACGAGCGGGGCCGACGCCGTCGCCAAGCCGCAACTGCCCGACACGCTCAGCGTCGTCACCCTGGCGCCGCGCACGCCCAAACCGGTGGACGCCCCGCCGCCACCGCCGGTGAAATCCATGCCGGTGGAAACCGCTGCCCCCAGCTTCGCCAAGGTCCACGCCAGCCCCTCGGTGCGGCGCTTCGCCCGCGAGCTGGGCGTCGATCTCACCCGGCTGGCCAAGGGCTCCGGTCCCAAAGGCCGTATCCTCAAGGAAGATGTGCAGGGTTTTGTCAAACAGGTCATGTCCGGCGCGCTCGCTCCGACCGCTCCAGCGGCCGGCGGCGTCGCCGGCGGTGGCGTGTTGAATCTGCTGCCCTGGCCCGAGGTCGATTTCGCCAAGTTCGGTCCGGTGGAGGTCAAGCCGCTATCGCGGATCAAGAAGTTGTCGGGCGCTAACCTCGCCCGCAACTGGGTGATGATCCCGGCGGTGACTTATCACGAGGACGCCGATATCACCGATCTGGAAGCCTTCCGGCTGCAAATCAACAAGGAGGGTGAGAAGAGCGGCGGGGTCAAGCTGACCATGCTGGCGTTCATGATCAAGGCGTGCGTCCGTACCTTGCAGCGATTCCCCGAATTCAATGCCTCGCTCGATGGCGAAAACCTGGTCTACAAGCAGTACTACCACATCGCTTTCGCCGCCGATACACCGAACGGTCTGGTGGTGCCGGTGGTGAAGGATGCTGACAAGAAGGGTGTATTCGACATTGCCAAGGAAACCGGCGAACTCGCCAAGAAAGCGCGCGACGGCAAGCTCGGCCCAGCCGACATGCAGGGCGCCTGCTTCACCATCTCCTCGGTTGGCGGCATCGGCGGCACTTATTTCTCGCCGATCGTCAACGCCCCGGAGGTGGCGATCCTGGGCGCCAGCAAGTCGGTGATGAAGCCGGTCTGGGATGGCAAGCAGTTCGCGCCGCGCCTGATCCTGCCGCTGTCGCTCAGCGCGGATCATCGAGTGATCGACGGCGCGCTGGCGACTCGCTTCAACGTCTATCTGGCCCAACTGCTGGCGGACTTCCGCCGCGTGCTGCTCTAACGGAGATCGCTGCTCATGAGTCTGATGGAAGTCAAAATACCGGATATCGGCGACTTCAAAGGCGTGGACGTCATCGAGGTACTGGTCAAGCCGGGCGATACCATCGCTCCGGAAGATTCTCTGATCGTACTGGAAAGCGACAAAGCTTCGATGGAGATACCCGCCCCCGCCGCTGGCGTGGTCAAGGAGGTGAAAATCAAGGTCGGCGACAAGGTGTCGGAAGGCGACCTGGTGTTGCTGATGGAGGCGACCGGACAACAACCCTCACCCCCAGCCCCTCCCCCAAAGGACGAGGGGAGCAAGGTATCCCCGCCGCCGTCCGCGCCGCCGACCGTCGCGCCCGTCGCCGGCTCCTATGCCGGCAAGGTGGACATCGAGTGTGAAATGCTGGTGCTGGGCGCGGGTCCGGGCGGCTATAGTGCTGCGTTCCGCTCCGCCGATCTGGGCATGAAGACGGTGTTGGTGGAACGCTACCCGACCTTGGGTGGCGTTTGCCTCAACGTCGGCTGTATCCCCTCCAAGGCGCTGTTGCACGTCGCCGCCGTCATGGACGAGGTCACGCACTTCGCCGATCTCGGTGTGAGCTTCGGCGAACCCACCGTCGATCTGGACAAGCTGCGCGCCCACAAGGGTAAGGTGGTGAGCAAACTCACCGGTGGCCTCGCCGGGATGGCGAAAGCCCGCAAGGTGGAAACCGTGCGCGGTTACGGTCATTTCCTCGATCCCTATCATCTGGAAGTGGATCTCACCACCGGCGACGGGCAAGACAAGACCAGCGAGAAAAAAGTCGTTCGTTTTCAGAAGTGCATCATCGCCGCCGGCAGTCAGGCGGTACATCTGCCGTTCATTCCCAATGACCCGCGCATCGTCGATTCCACCGGGGCGCTGGAACTGCGCTTCATTCCGAAGCGCCTGCTGGTCATCGGTGGCGGCATCATCGGCTTGGAGATGGCCACAGTCTATTCGACGCTGGGCGCGCGGATCGATGTCGTGGAAATGCTCGATGCGGTGATGCAGGGACCGGATCGGGACTTGGTCAAGGTCTGGGAGAAGATGAACGCCCGTCGCTTCGACAAGATCATGCTCAAGACCAAGACGGTCGCGGTCGAAGCCAAGCCGGAAGGGCTGTTGGTCACCTTCGAGGGCGCCAACGCCCCCGCCGAACCACAGCTTTACGACATGATCTTGCAGTCGGCGGGTCGTTCGCCCAACGGCAAGAAGATCGACGCGGAGAAGGCGGGCGTGGCGGTCACCGACCGGGGCTTCATCCCCGTGGACAAGCAGATGCACACCAACGTCCCGCATATCTTCGCCATCGGCGACATCGTCGGCCAGCCGATGCTGGCGCACAAGGCGGTACACGAAGCCCATGTCGCCGCCGAAGTCGCCGCCGGGCAGAAGAGCTTCTTCGATGCCAAGGTGATTCCCGGCGTGGCCTACACCGACCCGGAAGTGGCCTGGGTGGGCTTGACCGAAGCGGAGGCGAAGCAACAGGGCGTCAAGGTCGGCGTGAGCAAGTTCCCGTGGGCCGCGTCCGGTCGCGCCATCGCCAATGGCCGTGACGAGGGCTTCACCAAGCTGATCTTCGACGAGGACACCCACCGCATCGTCGGTGGCGGCATCGTCGGCACCCACGCCGGCGATCTGATCAGCGAAGTGGCGCTGGCCGTCGAGATGGGCTGCGATCCGGCCGATATCGGCTTGACCATCCACCCGCATCCAACCTTGGGTGAATCGGTCGGGATGGCAGCGGAGGTGTTCGAGGGCGTCTGCACCGACCTACCGCCGATAAAGAAGAAGTGAGAGGCGTTTCTGTGCGGCCTCTGGCCAGCTAGCTGATTGAAAATACCCTCACCCCCGCCCCTCTCCCGCTTGCGGGCGAGGGGTTTTTTGCGTGGCCTCTAAAAATCCAGCGGACTTTTGGCCTCTTTCAGCGTAACGCTGCGTACCGTGTGGGTATAAATCATGGTGGTGCGCACATCGCTGTGCCCCAGTAGCTCCTGAATCGTGCGAATGTCGTAGTTGGCCTGCAACAAATGGCTGGCGAAGCTGTGGCGGAAAGTGTGGGCGGAGGCCCGCTTGGGGATTCGAGATCGGCGTACTGCGTCCTTTATAGCCTTTTGCACCAGCGTCTCGTGCAAATGAGAGCGCCGACGCTCACCGGTATTGGGTACGGCTGTCAACGTCATGGCCGGAAACAGCCATTGCCATCCGAATTCCTTGGCGGCACGCGGATATTTGTTTTCCAGCGCGGTGGGCAAAAACGTCCCTGCGTAGTCAGCGACCAAGTCGGCCTCGTGTACCTGCGCGACCTGATCCAGTTGCGCCTGTAACTCGGGGACCAGTGCCTGCGGCAGCGGCACCGTCCGATCCTTTTGTCCCTTGCCATCGTGCACGGTCAATACCCTCATGGCAAAATTCAAATCCTGTACCCGCAGCTTCAAGCACTTGAACAGGCGCAGGCCGCACCCGTACAGTAATTTCGCTACCAGCACATACCGCGCATCGAGCCGCGCGACGATGCGGTCCACTTCTTCCCGCGACAACACGACCGGGATAGTGCGCCTTGAGCTTCCCTCTGTTTTTCGTCTTCCAAAGGGCGGGTTTCATGCTACCAGTTTTTCCTAAGTCTGCTGGCTGGTCCAATGTTCCAGGAATTGAACGGGCGAGCGGTAGCCGAGGGTCGAATGCAGCCGTTTCCGGTTGTAGAACACCTCGATGTACTCGAAGCTCGCGGCCTTCATGTCGGCATGGCTGGCGTAGGGAACGCCATGCACCCGCTCGTTCTTGAAGCTGTTGAACCAGCTCTCGGTCGGAGCGTTGTCCCAGCAGTTGCCCTTCCGGCTCATCGAGCACGTCATGCCGTATTCCCGGAGCTTGTCTTGGAAGGCGTGGCTCGCGTACTGGCTGCCCCGGTCGGAGTGGTGCAGCAAGCCTGGCGTCGGCCACTTCCTGAACCAGGCCATGGTCAGCGCATCGGTGGCGATATCGGCCATCATGCGCGGTTTCAGGGACCAGCCGACGATTTCCCGGTTGAACAAATCCATGACGATGGCAAGATACAGCCAGCCTTCGTCTGTCCACAGGTACGTGATGTCCGACGTCCACACCTGGTTTGGCGCCGTCGGCATGAAGTTCCGGTCCAGCCGGTTCTCCGCCACCGGCAAGCCGTGCTTCGAGTCCGTCGTCACCTTGTAGCGCCGCTTATGGCGAGCCCGAATGCCGTATTTGCGCATCAGGCGCTCCACCCGCCCCTTGCTGGCCGGAAAGCCACGTGCTCGCAGTTCCCGCACCATGCGCGGGCTGCCGTAGGCGCCTTTGAGTTCGGCATGGATGGCCCGGATCAGCGCCACCATCTGGCGGTCCGTCAGCCGCTGGCGGTCCGGTATACCGCCGCGCTTCCAGGCCCGGTAGCCGCTGATGCTGACCTCCAGGGCGGCGCACAGGTCCGCCAAGGGGAACTCTTGCCGATGCGCATCGATCCAGGCGTACCTCATAGCGCATCCTTCGCGAAGTACGCCGCCGCTTTTTTTATGATTTCCAGTTCCCGCTTGAGCCGCAGGTTCTCAGCCCGTAGCCGGGACAATTCCATCTCCTCCGGCGTCACCGCCTTGCCGCCGGCCCCCGCCAGCTTGCCTGCCGCTGCGACCTTGACCCAGTTGCGCAGGGTCTGCTCGACCAGCCCCAATTCCCGCGCTACCCCGGCCAAGGACTGCCCATCCTTCACCCGCTTGACCGCCTGTTCCTTGAATTCCAGCGTATATGCCTGCTTCGGTATCTTCATTATTTCTGCCTTCCAAAGTAACGTCATCTTACGTCACCCTTGGAAGACCAAATTCCGGGGGAACCTCACCTTCGCTTGGCCCTGACCACGCCCTCGACTTTTCCGAATTCCCTTTCGAGTACATGCTTGAACAAAAACAGCAACGCATTAAAGGCTTGGTTTTGGCTGGATGCCGAGATGTTCTTATGGACCGCTAGAAAGCTCAAAAAACCCTTGACATCGTCCATCGATAACAACCTTGGGTCCTTGCTTTGGGTGAAGGTTTGAAATTTCTGCGTCCAGATTTTGTAGGCATCCAAGGTCTTGGGGGAATAATGCCGGACCTTGATCGCTGAAGTCAGCCCATCGTAGACCCATACCCAACTGGCTCCAGTCAATTTATATTCGGCCAATTCTGTGTTGTTGTTTTGGGAAAGCGTCCGAATGGAATTTACCGAAGAAGAGTTTTGTACTCCGTCGGTCATTACCTTTTCCGATCGGAGCAACGGTTGCGAGGGTGCGGGCAAACAGGAAGGCGGCGCGACGATTTTTTCGCACGAGGAGGAAATCCGGGGCGGTGGGGAGGGTGGCGCGGAAGAATCGACCGAGGGTTTCTCCGCTGGGAATTGACTTGAGGCGCGATCCACCATGGCACGAGAAACATTCCGAGTCTCGGCGACTCTCGGCGGGACAGCGGTATCCTGTGGAGAACGCGGCTCAGCGATGGATGGAGAAATCATCTGCCAATATAGCGATATGGCGTGCCCGGCTTGTTGGCACAGGGGTTCCGGCTGACGTTTAGCGCGCAATTTTTCCTGAAAAGCGGGCAAACTCTGGCAATCCGCTGGCGCGAAGCCATACTTGTGACAGAAATCAAGGTAATAACGTAGCCACTTGTGATAGTGCGGCCGCTGGCCAGCCATGACATTCTGCTGCACCAACCGCGCCTCGTAGCGCTGAACGAGTTCCGGGGAAATGGCGAGCATGGCGGGATTTCCGGGGTCGCTGGGCTTGGGATGAATGATATACTGCTGAAAAAAATTAGCAATATCAAATATTAATTGCCAATAGTAGCAAATTGTGGTAGATAGACAGAAACTACATAATCATTTTAGGACTTTCGCTTTCATTTTCAAGATATTGATATTTTTGATATAATTCTCGGATGGTTACGAAAGAGCAATATGTCCAGTATTTGATTAGCACGCCGGTGAATTATACGTGTACACATCTGGCGGATCATTTGGAGGGGACGAGTCACGATGCGATCAACGATTATTTGCGCCGGGGCAAGGTGACGGCACGGGATTTATGGAGGCTGGCAGCGCCGCTCATTGCGAATCGACAGGAAGCGTATTTGATCGTGGATGACAGCGTGCAGGAGAAACCGCATTCTCGCGTGATAGAACTGGTCAAGCGTCAATACAGCGGCAACAGGCACAGTGTAGTGAAAGGGATTGGGGTGGTGAATTTAGTTCATAGCGCGGGAGAGGACTACTACCCGATTGATTTTCGAATCTACGCGCCGCCTATGGACGGACTGACCAAGAATGACCACTTTCGCGACCTGTTACGCCGGGCTTGGCGAGAGAAAGGGATTGAAGCGGACACGGTTTTGTTTGATAGCGGGTATGGCGCTGCCGATAATCTCAAGTTCATTCATCGGCTTAACAAAGTCTTTGTCACGACGTTAAAGGAAAACCGCTTGGTGAGCCTCAAGCCGGGCGATGGCTCTTTTCATCTCCAAGACCTGGAATGGACGCCAGAGCAGTTGCGGCAAGGCATGACCGTCAAGCTCAAGGAAGTCCCTTTCAAAGTGCAGCTTTTCAAGGCACTCGATTGCCCACAAGTCACCCTGACGAAATAAAAGTTTCTTTGGCGGCGGCGATGCCGATGGCGAATGCCCGAACCTTCTGCATGCCTTCCCAGATGGCCTTGGGTCCGGGATGAGCATCGCTTTTGCGGCCGAGGAAGCCGCCGAAGCCGGCGATCAGTCGCACCATTTGGCCCAAAGGTGGCGGCGTTGCCGGGGGTTTGGCGCGGTGGGCGACGATCCAGGCGGCCTGCCATTCCCCGGGGTCGAACACCACGTCGCACGGCAGATTCGGGCAGTCCCGGCCCCAGGTTACCAGGTGCAGGATGCGCCAGGCGATGATCAGGTAAATGACCAAGGCCCGTTCGAGCCGCTCCAAGGTGCCGAGCTGGAGGGCTTCCACCCGGCAGCCCGATTTCCAAATTCGGAAAAAAATTTCCGCCAGCCAACGCCGACGATACCAGTCCACCAGTTCCACGACCGTTTCCAGCGTCTCGGCGGTTCGGTTGGTCAACAACCGCCATTCGATCCCTTTCTGGCCGGCCGGCGGGTGATTCTCGCGGGCCAGAATCGCCGTGACGGTCACGGTCGGCGCGCCTTTCCGGGCGGGCAAAGTCACCGACTCCCGGTAGACGGTTTGCCGCACGAGCCGGGCCGGCCGGTCCGGGGCAGCCGGCAGGGCGAATTCGACCTCGCCCAGCGCGTCGCGTCGCGCCAGCCGGTCCCACACCTTTTCGCCGGCCGTCGTATTGCGGTTGTGCGTGGCCCGCACCAGCCAGTCCGCCGGCGTGCCGCGCCGCGCGGCGGCGTCCATCAGCGCCCGCAAATCGCCTTCCCGATCCGCCACGTACACCAGCCGGGTATCCGGGGTTCGTTCGGCCAGGTCCGCAACAATCTCGTACCCTTCCACCCAGCGGGTGCTTTCCTTCACTTGGGGTTGGTCTTTCGGCCCCCGCGCCCACATCCAGGCGTCGATCACCCCCAGCGCCAAGCCCTCGGGGGTGACCACCAGGGTCGGATGCGCGTACAGCCCGTGCTGGGCCTCGTAACTGAGCCGGCCCAACCCGGCAATCCCCGGCTGGCTGGTGAAATCCAACTCCGTGGTGTCCTGAACGCACAACGCCACCGGCTGACCTTGCAGCCGCTCGACGGTGCGCCGGGTATGCACCTCCAGGATTTCGCGCCACTCCACCGCCGGGTTGTCCAACAACCGGTAAGCCGCCTTGGTCTCCGCCCAGCCCCCGCTCGCCACAGGAATGCTCCCGGTCGGTGCCGCCGACAAATCGTCCACCAGCTTGATCAGCCGCCGCGTCCGCCGCGCGTCTCCCAACTCCACACCCCCAGTTCCCGCGCTACCCAACTCATCACGACCTCGCCAAAATGCCACTATATTACAATAAGTTGGGAGTTGTGGGTAAACGGGTGCTTTTCAAGGTGGTCGCCTCCAACGGCGACATTGACTGGATGATCACCAATCGATCCCCAGGTTCCATCGACACGCAGGTTGTTCAAAGAGAAAACAAGGTGCGTTGGATGATCGAGCAACTGCATCGCGAACTGAAACAACTCACGGGCATCGAAAAATGCCAATGCCGCAAACAACGCGCCCAGCGCACCCACATTGCCTGCTGTTATCAGGCGTGGTTCTCGTTGAAAGTCAGGGCTAAAAAACTAAAAACCACTCTCTATCGCGTCAAACACACTCTCTGGAGCCACTATCTGCGCAGCGAGTTGCAACAGCCACACGTCCCCGTGTATCAGTCTGCCTAGCCAAAAGGCTAAGCGAAAGTCCTATCATTTGTTAGGATTCAGCCGAAAGGCAATAGAAAATGAAGATCGGCAGAAAAATAAGCGGCACATTGATGTCGGCAAATTTAATTGCAACTGTTCTCGTAATCGCCATACATTACGGCTCCAATGGCGCAGAATCAGGAACAATGAGCTACATTTTCCAAGAGTTTATAACGAATGGTGTAGCAAGAATCGCCGTTCCATTTTTCGCGTTAATTTCTGGCTATTTTACGGCTTCGGCACTTCATGAAAAATCTTATGTCGACCTTTTGTTCAACAAATCAAAAAGTCTTTTGGTGCCTTTTTTATTTGCTTCGGTCATCGTATTGTTAGCATATACAGGTAAGAAGGTGTTTTATGAAAATGATTCCAACCTAAATTTTTCTATCAAGTGGATTTTTAGGTCAGTTGCATTACACCCGCAATCTGTGCAATTTTGGTTCCTTAGGGATCTAATGATATTGACAATATTGTCGCCGATTCTTGTGGGCTCCGTGAGGAATGCGCGCCTATTGATTCTGCTAGGAACTGGTTTGTTGTGGCTGATTGATCATCAACCGTTTCCGATAGTGGCTGGGTGGTACCTCCTGAATATTGAAACTATTTTCTTCTTTACTCTAGGGGGGGCTTTGTGGGCGAAATCCAACTTATTGACGTTGATAATTAATTCCAACACAAAGCAAGTTATTGTTGTTCTTTGTCTGTGGTTTTCTTTGCTGATTGCCAGAATTTATATAGATCCAACATTGGATGTATGGTACGTTAAAAAGTACACTATCTATACTATTTTGCTATACAAAATAGCAATATTGTTTGGCGTATGTGCATTGATTCAGGTCTCAACATTTATTCATTCAAACAAGCGGGTAATCTATCTTTCAGGGCTTACTTTTTTTGCTTACTTGTATCACCTTGCGCCACTCTCGTATTTTAAATTAGTAACTAATGTTTTAATTTCAGAAGACTATAGATTTTACATTAATTTTCCGATGGCGCTCATTTTAGTGTTTTCAACCGCGCATTTTTTATCCCAGATTCAGCCAAAAATATTCTCATATTTAACTGGGGGTAGAAATCCTAACAAGGCGCTCAAGCGGACGCAGTAAACTGCGCCGCTTAGCTTATCGTTGTCGCGGACGCTTCGCGCTGGTCCTTACCCATAAGTCTAGCGGGAGTGTGATAGCTTGGAGTCTCATTAAGAGACGAGGGCTATCGATGGGTTGGGCTGAAGCGGAGACGGATAGGGCGAGTTTACCGGATGCGCGGCTAAAGCGTCGGCTGACCCGGGTGCTGGAACAGTTGAGCGCGCAGCCGACGGCGAGTATTCCGGCGGCGAGCGGGACGTGGGCGGACACGAAAGCGGCCTATCGGTTGTTTGACAATGACCGGGTGGACGCGGTGGATATTCTGGATGGACATAGTCGCGCGACCTTGCAGCGTATCGCCGCAGAGTCGGTGGTCCTGTTGGTCCAAGACACGACGTTCCTGAGTGATATCCGCGATTTGCAGAGACGAGGGGTGGGTACGCTGCGCGCGACGAAACGGGCGGAGTACCTGTTGCATCCGAGCGTCGCGTTCAGCGAAAGCCGAGTGAATTGAGGGGTGCTGGGTCATCACTTCTGGCAACGTCCGCAAGAACGGACCGGTCGGCGGCGCGAGCGTTGTTTGCTGGAGGAAAAGGAAAGCTATCGGTGGTTGCTGGGCTATGACATGGCCTGTGCGCTGCAGGTGAACCGCCCCGGGAATTGAGGAGGCTCCATTACCTGAGAGAATGGAGCCATGAGCAAGACGAACAGATATTCCCCGGAAGTTAGAGAACGTGCTGTCAGGTTGGTACAGGAGGCGCGCAAGGATTACCCCTCGCTATGGTCGGCGGTTGAATCGATCGCGCCCAAGATTGGTTGTGCTGCGGTGACGCTGCACGAGTGGGTCAAAAAACACGAAATCGGGACTGGCGCACGTGATGGTGTGCCGGCTGCTGAACGAGAACGCATCAAAGCCTTGGAACGCGAGGTGAAGGAGTTGCGTCAGGCCAATGAGATCCTGCGGTTGGCCAGTGCGTTTTTCGCACAGGCGGAGCTCGACCGCCTCAAGAAGAAGTGAGGTCGTTCATTGACCGGCACCGTGAGCGGTTTGGGGTCGAGCCGATCTGCAAGATGTTGCGGGTCGCCCCGTCCGCCTACTGACGCTACACTGCCAGACAACGCGATCCGTCGTCGCGTAGCGCCCGGGCTCGCCGTGATGAGTTTCTGTCTCCCCACATTCAGCGGGTCTGGCAGGCGAACTTTCAGGTGTATGGTGCTGACAAGGTCTGGCGGCAGTTGCAGCGGGAAGGCATTCAGGTGGCGCGCTGCACCGTCGAACGCCTGATGCGCCGTTTGGGTCTGCGCGGGGCGATGCGCGGCAAAGTGGTACGAACTACCTTCGGCGATCCTGCGGCACCGCGTCCGCAGGATCGGGTCAATCGGCAGTTCAAGGCGGATCGGCCGAATCGGTTGTGGGTTTCGGAAATAGTCTTTACGCAAATGACAAAAACGGATGTGCTCGCTGCTCGGGTGGGTAGGGATGACATAACGAATTTCGACCTCGGCATCCGTCACGATAACCCGGTCGATCAAAAGCTCGACCAACTGACGCTTTTGTTCGAAGGTGGCATTGACCAGCCCCCTTTGAACGCGGGCGCAGAACTCCTCAATGGCGATGGCCAGTCCGGCCACTTCCTCGTGGCGTTCGGCCTGGGCCGAGAGTTGGGCCTCCTGTTCCGCCAGCGCCTGGTCACGCTGCGCCAAGTCGCGGCGGCGCCGCTCATACTCGGGCAAGGGGATGATGGCTTGCAGGTAGGCTTCCGTTAGACGCTCCAGTTGCTGGCCCAGGCTGGCCCGCCCTTTCTGCAAGTTAGCCCGGCGAGCCTGCAACTCTTGGGGTAGCCAGTGTCCCGCATGAGCCCGCTCCAGGGCCTGGGTGAGCTCGGTCGGATGGGTCAGCACTTCGCATAGATCCTGCCAGACCCGCTCATCCAGCTGAGCGGCCGGGGCAAAACGAGACGGGCACGGGCGATCATCCCGGTCCGAAGATTTGAGCTTGCCCGAGCAGACGTAATACCCATAAGGAGAATGGGCCAAGGTGCGGCCAATACAGGCCCTCAGGCAGTGGCCGCAACTGACCAAGGCCCGCAGCAGGTCAGGATGGACGGTATTGTGGCGGCGCGCGAAGGTGCGGTTCTTCGCGAGTTTGCCTTGGACCCGGTCGAACTCGTCCTGACTCACGATCACGGGCACGGTCGCCACTGGAATCCACTCCGCCGAGGGTGCCGCGATGGCGGTATCATGGGGCCGGCCTATTGGATGAGTGGCCGAGCGCCGGATACGGGCTGGACGATAGCGAGTCCGGCCCGCGTAGACTTGGCCGGTGTACACCGGATTGGTGAGAATCCCGCGCACGGTGGCCAGGCCCCAGAAGGGCTTGCCGGTGGGCGAGGGTATCTGGCGATCCTGCAGCAGACGCGCTACCTGGAGTAGACCGACCCCCGGTTCCAGATAGCGGGCGAAGAGTTCCGAGACCACCGCCGCCGCGCCGGGGGCCAGCGTCAACCCGCGGGGATCGCGCGGCCGATCGGGATGCGGACAGTAGCCGTAGGGCGCGTGCGTCCAGGGCAACAAGATCCCAGCCCGCAGTTTGGCCAAGCGGCCCCGCCGCATGCGCTCGGTGATCAGCATGCGTTCGTATTCGGCGACCGCCCCGCGAATTTGCAGCAATAATTGGTCGTGCGGATCCTGGCTCATGGGGCGGTCCAGGAATTGGACCTGACACCCACCCTGCTCGAATTCCTCAAGCAGCAGCACCTGGTGGACATAGTTACGCGCCAGGCGATCCGGAGCGGTCAGAACTACTTGGTCGATCCGGCGCTCCCGAATCGCATCCTGTAATCGGTCTAGGCCCGGCCGGTTGAGCCGGCTCCCGCTATAGCCGTCATCGCGGAAAATCAAGGACTCCTCAAGAGTCAGACCCTGTTCCCGCAGATGATCGCGCAAGCGTTCCAACTGCTGCTCCAGGGTCTGCTGGTGGACTTGCTTCGGGGTGGATACTCGCACATACACGGCCGCTCGCATCAGGGGTCTCCTTCCGGGGTGAAACGGTCGGGTCCGTCGTGTGTCGGCTCCACTCCAGCAGCCATTGGTAAGCTCGATCCCATCGCTGCTGGCCGTCCGTTGACGCCATCGTCCGCCGACGAATCTGCCATTGTCGTTTCATGGCACCCTCCGCAGAAATGAACTTCTACGGAGGGATTCGTCTTGGGTGCCGCCGTGCGCTGGCGCCACGCCTCATAACGGGACCACGTTAACTGGAGGTGGGCAACCCGGCTGACGCAGAATTTGTCATTTGCGATTAGACCATTGATTTCACCTATGTCTCCACTTGGCAAGGCTTCGTCTATGTCGCCTTCGTCATCGACGTCTTTGCGCGCCGGATTGTCGGCTGGCGCCTCAGCCGCTCAATGCGAACCGACTTCGTTCTGGATGCCTTGGAGCAGGCGCTCTGTGCCCGACAACTGGAGCGATTAGCCTTTAGCAGACGGCGACGGTTTCGGGCATACCGAGCCGAGTCATCGTATTGATGGCGGCCAAGCGAGCATGGGCTTCGGTGGTTTGGGTATCGAAGCGGTGGTTTTTCAAGTGTCCGCCAAAGAGGGTTGAGCTTCCCTCTGTTTTTCGTCTTCCAAAGGGCGGGTTTCATGCTACCAGTTTTTCCTAAGTCTGCTGGCTGGTCCAATGTTCCAGGAATTGAACGGGCGAGCGGTAGCCGAGGGTCGAATGCAGCCGTTTCCGGTTGTAGAACACCTCGATGTACTCGAAGCTCGCGGCCTTCATGTCGGCATGGCTGGCGTAGGGAACGCCATGCACCCGCTCGTTCTTGAAGCTGTTGAACCAGCTCTCGGTCGGAGCGTTGTCCCAGCAGTTGCCCTTCCGGCTCATCGAGCACGTCATGCCGTATTCCCGGAGCTTGTCTTGGAAGGCGTGGCTCGCGTACTGGCTGCCCCGGTCGGAGTGGTGCAGCAAGCCTGGCGTCGGCCACTTCCTGAACCAGGCCATGGTCAGCGCATCGGTGGCGATATCGGCCATCATGCGCGGTTTCAGGGACCAGCCGACGATTTCCCGGTTGAACAAATCCATGACGATGGCAAGATACAGCCAGCCTTCGTCTGTCCACAGGTACGTGATGTCCGACGTCCACACCTGGTTTGGCGCCGTCGGCATGAAGTTCCGGTCCAGCCGGTTCTCCGCCACCGGCAAGCCGTGCTTCGAGTCCGTCGTCACCTTGTAGCGCCGCTTATGGCGAGCCCGAATGCCGTATTTGCGCATCAGGCGCTCCACCCGCCCCTTGCTGGCCGGAAAGCCACGTGCTCGCAGTTCCCGCACCATGCGCGGGCTGCCGTAGGCGCCTTTGAGTTCGGCATGGATGGCCCGGATCAGCGCCACCATCTGGCGGTCCGTCAGCCGCTGGCGGTCCGGTATACCGCCGCGCTTCCAGGCCCGGTAGCCGCTGATGCTGACCTCCAGGGCGGCGCACAGGTCCGCCAAGGGGAACTCTTGCCGATGCGCATCGATCCAGGCGTACCTCATAGCGCATCCTTCGCGAAGTACGCCGCCGCTTTTTTTATGATTTCCAGTTCCCGCTTGAGCCGCAGGTTCTCAGCCCGTAGCCGGGACAATTCCATCTCCTCCGGCGTCACCGCCTTGCCGCCGGCCCCCGCCAGCTTGCCTGCCGCTGCGACCTTGACCCAGTTGCGCAGGGTCTGCTCGACCAGCCCCAATTCCCGCGCTACCCCGGCCAAGGACTGCCCATCCTTCACCCGCTTGACCGCCTGTTCCTTGAATTCCAGCGTATATGCCTGCTTCGGTATCTTCATTATTTCTGCCTTCCAAAGTAACGTCATCTTACGTCACCCTTGGAAGACCAAATTCCGGGGGAACCTCAGGTTTTCAGACGAAACATCGCGGTTTCGGCTAGATAGTGTAGTCATGAGATAGGAAATATGAGAGGCTGATGTGATCGAAAGGGGGATCACATGAGCAAAGAGAGAGGATTAGCGCACAGACGGCACGATATATCTGACCGGGTGTGGGGTTTAATAGAGCCGCATTTACCCGGTCGGAGGGGTCAGTGGGGAGGGATTGCCGAGGATAATCGGCGCTTTATCAACGCTGTTTTCTGGATTTTACGGACGGGAGCGCCGTGGCGCGACTTGCCGCCGGATCTGGGCGGATGGGGAAACACGCACCGTCGGTTTATTCGGTGGCGGGACGCGGGCGTGTGGGAAAGGCTCTTGGAAGCGTTGATTGATGACCCCGATATGGAGTGGTTGATGATCGACGCGACCCATATCAAGGTGCATCCGCACGCTGCGGGGGCGGTTGGCGGCAACGAGGACATGGCGCGTACAAAAGGGGGCTCAACACCAAGGTACATGTGGCCGTGGATGCGACTGGTCTGCCACTCCGAGTGTCTGTTACAACAGGTACCCGTGCGGATTGCGCAGAGGCTTTGCCGCTGATCGAGGGATTGCAGGCCGATGCGCTGATGGCGGATAAGGCCTATGATACCAACGAAATTCTTGCTCACGCCGCCGCGCACCGCATGGTCCCCGTCATCCCGCCCAAGAAAAACCGCAAAGACCAACGCGATTACGATACCTATCTATATCGCCTTCGCCATCTGGTTGAAAACGCTATCCTGCGCCTCAAAGGCTGGCGCGGTGTTGCCACACGCTACGCCAAACGTACCTCTTCCTTCCTCGCCATTGTCCAAATCCGCTGCGCTTTCCTTTGGCTCTCTATCTCGTGACTACACTATTTAGACTGCGCCGGTGATAGCCGCTGTGTTGTTTCCAGGCTTTGCGACCGCGTTGCGTGATCCGCTCCAGGATTTTGGTGCGCGGATGCGGTTGACCGTCGGCCAGCGGCGGCCAGGCGATGGCCCCGGCACGGGGTGGAATCAAGGCGGCCGCCTGACGATCCAGCAGCGCCTGGTGACAGGCGTGGGTGTCGTAGGCACCGTCCGCCGCCACGGAGGCGAGCGATTCCTCGGCGGGCAGTTGATCCAACAAGTCAGGCAGCACCCCGGCATCCCCCACGAACGCCGCGGTCAATTCGGCGGCGATCACTTCATGGTTTTCCGCATCCACCGCCAAGTGGAGTTTGCGCCAGGTCCGGCGCTGGCTCGTCCCGTGCTGGCGCACCTTCCATTCGCCTTCGCCGTAGACCTTCAAACCAGTGGAATCGATCACCACATGGCGGGATTGTGACTTCGCCAGGCGGCCGATCCACACGGTCAACGTCGCCGCCCGGCGGCTGAAGGTGCTGTAGTCCGGAATCGCCAGCGCCAGTCCCAGCAACTTCACCAACGAGCCCCAAAACCCCGTCAGCGCCCGCAAGGGCAGATGAAAGACCTCCCGGACCACCAACCCGCACTGGACCGCCACCTCCGCGTACCGGCGCGGCGCCCCGCGTCGGCCGGTCCGTTCCGTCTCGTACCATCCCGCCACCGCCGCCTCGTCAAACCACACCGTCAGCGACCCCCGCGCCACCAGCGCCGCGTTGTAGGCCCGCCAGTTCGTAACCCGATATTTCCGCTTCTGTTCGTTCATCCCCTCAATATGGGGACTCCGCAGATTTATGCAACAAAGCCGGCCGCCGTCTGATCTGGCCGCCACCGTCATCTGGCTCAATTGATGACACGCCCTAGCAAGGAAAGCAGACCCATTTCACTCTATAACATTCCAATTTTGATTATGATACTGAATATCAGTGTGTAAAGGCTGCTGATCATTTTTAGACGCTACGTAATTGCGCAATATCTTTACTAGGAGGACAGCCGAACAGACGGCTGTATTCGCGACTGAATTGCGAGAGGCTGGCATAGCCCACCTGAAAGCTTGCCCTGCTGACATCCACTCTTTTCGTCATGATTAGATTGCGTGCTTCCTGCAATCTCAGTGATTTTTGGAATTGCAGCGGACTCATTGAAGTCAGCGATTTAAAATGGTTATAAAAGGATGAAGGACTCATCCTTGAAATGGCGGCAAGCTCTTCCACTTTGATGGGTGTGGCATAGTTCTCCTTAAGCCACGAAATAGCCCTTGAAACCTTTTGCGCATGGGAATCCGTGATGCCGATTTGCGCAATGGAAGGACCCATCGGGCTTCGTAGTAGACGGATGAGCATTTCATCGATCACCAGCGGCACCAGCAGATCGGCATCTTCCTGTTGCAGGATCAAATCCATGATCCGGATGGCGGCGGTGACGATCTTGGGATGGTTGTTGCCGACATAAATGGCCTGGGTATTCGGCGTTTTAGGCACACCGCTCGGAAAGACCTTCAAAATCAATTCGATCAGTTTCTGAGGATCAAGAGGTACGACAAGACAGAGGAAAGGCTCTTCCGGGCTGGCCTTGATGATGCTGGCGCCGACTGGTACTTCGGCCGCATAAACCACCATACGGGATTCGTTATATTCAAAGGAACGGTGTGCCAGCGAGACACGCTTTGCGCCTTGGGCGACGATGCACATTCCCGGCTGACTCATGGTGCGTGTCGTTTCGGGAGTCGTCTTGGTCTCCTTGACCACATACAGTCCGTAACCTGATAACTCGAAGCGCCCATCATGCGGTGCGAATCGGGCAATCAAATCGGCCAGTTTTTTCAAATCGCCACTGTCCGGTGGCGTTTCGTCATCCCCGGCCTTTGCAAAAGACACTAGGTTTTCATTGGGTTGCAGCATGAGTTCTATTCGTTCTCAGGTCATCGACGAGAATTATTCATCATGCGTCTTCTGTTTCAAGATGGTCGAGCCGGTTAGCCACGGGTTTTTCCGCCGCACTTTTACGGTTGAACGGTCTGACGATAAAAACCATCACCAGCCCAAAGGTGACTACCAGCAGTTCCGATCCGACGGCAAACGTGGAGGCGATGCGGTGGGTGAACAGCGTACCTCCGGTCAGCGTAGTGGAATTCGCCGCGGCAAACACGGCGACAAGTACCGCAAAACCGAAGGAACCGCCCAGTTGGTGTGCCACGTTCACCAGGCCGGAGGCCGCGCCGGCATCTTGATGTTCGACCCCGATAATGCTGGAAGCGGTCAGCGGGCTGAGCGCCAAGCCCAGACCGGTGCCAATCAGCAGCATGGGTAAGGCGACCCCGGTGAGATAGGAGGTACTGACCGACAGCTGGCTACTGACCCAGATCATGCCGGTCATGAGAATCAAGAGCCCGCCCGCCAGCAACGGCCCATTGCCATAGTGTCGGGTCAGGCGCGGTACGGCCATCGCGCCGAGAAATTGCAGGATGGTCAGGGGTAGGAAGGCAAATCCGGCTTCCAATGGCCTGAATCCTTTCACAATTTGCAAATATTGCGTGATGTAGAAAAAGAAGCTGAATACCGCGCCCAGCATCAAAACGCGGGCGGCATAGGCGCAGCTGCGCTCGGCGTTGGCGAAAAGGTGCAGCGGCATGATGGGTTGTTTCGCACGCCATTCATTCAGTACGAAAAATGCCAATATCAGTAGACCCACCGCGAGAGGGAAAAGCGTACTGGGGTTCGTCCAGCCGTGTGCTTCGGAATGGACAATCGCATAGACCAGAGACGTCATGCCCAGCGTCGAACTTAGCGCCCCGATCAGGTCGAAGTCTCCCGAATGCGGTTCGGTTTCATCGATATAGCGCAGGGAAGCAGCGATCAGAATCGCGGCGATGGGCAGGTTGATAAAGAATCCGGCGCGCCATGAGATCAGGTCGGCGATGATGCCGCCCGCCACCAACCCGACACTGGAGCCGATCCCGGCGGTCGCGCCGTAATAGGCCACGGCGCGGGTGCGTTCCTCGCCCTCGGGGAAATTGACGGTCAGCAGCGCCAGGGTGGACGGCGCCAGCAAGGCCGCGCCGATGCCCTGCAAGGCCCGCGAGGCGATCATCCACGCCGCCGATTGCGTGAAGCCGATCAACAGCGAAGCGAAGGCGAAAATCGCCAATCCGATGATGAACAGGCGTCGCCGCCCCAGCAAATCGCCGCCACGCGCGCCCAGCAACAGCAACCCGCCGAAGGTCAGCGTATAGGCGTTTTGTACCCAGGACAGGCCGACTTCCGAAAAGCCGAGCGTGTCCTGGATTTTCGGCAGCGCCGTAATCACGATCGAAATGTCCAGGATGATCATCAGGTAACTGACCAGGATGATCATCAGGATGGGAATGCGCTTTGGGGCGATGCCGTGAGTCATTGACGACCTGCTTTATTGCTGAGCCGCTTACGCGGCTTCCGGTTGAAGGGAAGCCATGTCGATCACGAAACGATATTTCACATCGCCTTTGACGGTGCGGTCGTAGGCCGTGTTGACGTCCTTGATCACGATGGTTTCGATATCGCAGGTGATGTCGTGTTCTCCGCAAAAATCCAGCATTTCCTGCGTTTCCGGCAGTCCGCCGATCAGTGAGCCGGCCAGCGAGCGGCGGCGGAAGATGAAGGGAATACCGTCCACCCGGGTTAGCGCCTCGACCGCGCCCACGATCACCATGGTCGCGTCGCGTTTCAGCAGCGCCATATAAGGATCGACGTTATGGCCGACGGGTATGGTGTTGAGCAGGAAGTCGAAGCTGTTCTGCGCCGCCTGCATCGCCGCCTCGTCAGTGGACAGCAGGACTTCGTCCGCGCCGAGCTTCTGTGCGTCCGCGCCTTTTTCCGGCGAGGTGGTGATCATCACCACATGCGCGCCCATGGCATGGGCGAACTTGACGCCCATGTGACCCAGGCCGCCCAGGCCGATCACCCCGACTTTCTGACCCGGCCCCACCTTCCAATGGCGTAGCGGGGAATAAGTGGTGATGCCGGCGCAGAGCAAAGGCGCGGCGGCCGCTGGGTCGAGGTTCTCGGGAATGCGCAGCACGAAGCGTTCATCGACCGTGATCTTGTCGGAATAGCCGCCGAAGGTGAAGGGGTGTGGCGTGCCGCCGATTTTGTCCTCGCCGCCATAGGTTCCGGTAAAGCCGTTTTCGCAATACTGCTCCAGTCCCTCCTCGCAGGATTCGCAATGGCGGCAGCTATCGACCAGGCAACCGACCCCGACCAGATCGCCAGGCTTGAATTGGCCGACTTTGTCACCCACGGCGCTGACCCGTCCGACGATTTCATGGCCAGGCACGAACGGGTATTGCGTCCAGCCCCATTCGTTGCGGGCCGAATGGATGTCGGAGTGGCAGATACCGCAGTACAGAATGTCGATGACGACATCTTCCGGTCGAGGGTCGCGGCGTTCGAAGTTGAACGGCTCCAGTGCGCCGGTGGGGGAATCAGTGGCGTATCCGATGGTTTTCATCATGTTAAGCGCTCCATCAAGTTCTATTGGTGATCGACGTATCGTTGCATGGCCGGCGGATAACGGTCGCCGTGCAGGGTCATTTCCGCCGTGGCTCGCTCGATGTTCGCAAGGTCGGCCGGTGTCAGTTCCAGCGTCGCGCCGCCGAGATTTTCCGCTAGCCTGGATGCCTTGGTCGTTCCGGGGATCGGGACGATCCACGGTTTTTGCGCGAGCAGCCAGGCCAGGGCGACCTGAGCCGGGGTGGCGTCTTTTTCCTTGGGCGATCCCGCTGATCAACGCGACCAGTGCCTGATTGGCTTTGCGGTTTTCTTCCGTAAAGCGCGGTACGCTCCTGCGCATGTCGTTGTCGGCAAAGGAAGTGCCCGCATCGATCTTGCCCGTCAAAAAGCCCCTGCCCAATGGAGCGAAGGGCACGAAGCCGATCCCCAATGCTTCCAGTGTCGGCAGGATCTCTTGTTCCGGTTCGCGCCAGAACAGCGAATATTCGCTTTGCAGGGCGGTAACCGGCTGCACGGCATGGGCTTTGCGGATGCTGTGTACGCTCGCTTCCGACAGGCCGAAATGCTTGACCTTGCCTTCGGCGATGAGGTCCTTTACCGTACCGGCTACGTCTTCGATCGGCACGGAGGGATCGACGCGGTGTTGGTAAAACAGGTCGATACGGTCGGTGCGTAGACGTTTCAAGGATTCTTCGGCGACCTGCCGGATGCGTTCCGGGCGGCTGTCCAAGCCTTTGGCCGCCATACCATCCTGAAAACCGAATTTGGTGGCGATCACCACCTGATCGCGGATCGGTTGCAGTGCTTCGCCCACGATTTCTTCATTGGTGAAGGGGCCATAGGCTTCCGCCGTATCGAAGAACGTCACCCCCAGCTCGAAGGCGTGGCGAATGAGCTTGATGGCTTCTTCCTTGCCGATGCCCGATCCGTAACCGAAATTCAGGCCCATACACCCATAACCCAGCGCGGAAACTTCCAGTCCGCTGTTGCCAAAGATACGTTTTTGCATGGCCTTCCTCCTTTTGCGAGTCATGCTGCTTGGCTGTCGAGATGGGCCTTCATGATAGATTTTTGGAGAGAAATAGCTTGCCTAAAGCTACAAACATTATGCCTATCTCTACTTAATCACGAATACGACTTCGTGGTTTAATCTTTATATTTCAAATATTTTTCACACGATCATTTTTTAATTATTTATTAAAAATAATAATTTATAATAAATGAAGTCGATAGTAGTAATGTCATATAATAGAATTGTGTAAAAAATTAGTAGAAATAGGCAAATGGATATTTGCCAAAAATCGTGAGATCGTCGGAAGTGCTGACGGTGATGCCACGGCCGGCAGGTGGGCATCAACGTATATGCGCCGACATTAACGAATAAGGTATTGAAGAGGGGGGGTAAGAAAGCGGCGGGCGCTAAGGTTTCTCACACTCTGTTCGCCATTGGAGGACCGATCACGATGAGCCTGTCATTTGGTCATGGGGGTACGCCCTTCGAGCGCTTCTTGCAAGAGTTGCCCGAGGATTGCCGGGAATTGGCGCTCGAACTCAAGGCGTTCACCCGGAGTCGCAAGATCAAGACGCCGGAGCAACTGCTCCGGTGGAGCTGAGCGACTGTGGCATGGATCAGGTGCTGCGGGAGACGGCGGGGAACTTCACGCTGTTGGAGGAATGGATTCGCGATACCGCGATCCAGAAGCGCCTGAAGGGGTGCGTGCCGTGGGTGAAGGCATTTGAGCCGATTGCTGGGGGCGGTGACGGCGCTATTGTGCGAAGGTCATCTGCGGTTTGTAGTGGTCGATGGCTCGACGGTGCGGGGACCTGGAGCGATGGGGACCGAGTATCGGCTGCACCGGGCGGTGGATTGGTCATCCCGCTCTGCGTACCCAACGAACGGGACCCGCCCCCTCAACAACCCTTTATGGCCAGCGGAGCCACGGTCAATTTGTTCCTTGCAGCTTTCGATACCACTCGGCGTGATCGGTACTGTAGAGATAAGACGGTGGAAAACCCTCCGGCTGAATCACCCGCCCGACTAAGATCAGCGCGGTGCGGGTGAATCCCTTAGCCGCAACCTTATCGGCGATGTCGGTCAGCGTACCGACCACGCCATCCTGATCCGGCCACGATACCCGATGCAACACGGCGACCGGGCAATCCGCGCCGTAATGCGGGATCAGTTCCGCCACGATCTCCCGTAGTTTGTCCACGCTTAGGTAAACCGCCAGCGTCGCCCGATGCCGGGCCAGTTCCGGCAGGCTCTCGCCCTCCGGCATCGGCGTTTTACCGGCATGGCGAGTGAGGATGAGGGTCTGACTGATACCCGGCAGAGTCAGTTCTCGCTTCAGCATCGCGGCCCCGGCGAATGCGGCGGTCACGCCCGGCACGACCTCGTAGGGAATCCCCAGCTTGTCCAGTTCGCGAATCTGCTCGCCGATGGCACCATACAACGCGGGATCGCCAGTATGCACCCGCGCTACATTCAACCCTTGCTCGTGAGCGACACGAATGCGAGCGATAATTTGGTCCAGATCAAGATCGGCGGTATTGACGATTTCAGCGGCGGGGTTGGCAGTCAACACCACTTCCTTAGGCACCAGCGAACCGGCATACAGCACCAACGGGCATTCGCGGATCAACCGCTGGCCCTTAACGGTGATCAATTCGGGGTCGCCAGGGCCAGCGCCAATAAAATAGACGGTCATTCGAATTTCCCATGGTCGAGATTTTCCAGCAAGGTCGGCGTCACTGCATCGAAGCGGACAATCCGTGCGCCCTTATGGTCGCGCTGAAATTCTTCCGCATCGGCCCGAGTTGCCAAGGGCACCAGCTCATGACCCATCGGCCCCAGCACGTCCGAGCCGATCACGTACCAAGCGGCCCGCGCATCGATCCTGGCCACGCCGTAATACTCGGTGACACCGATGGCAGCGATGTCGGTTTGAGCATGGCCAGGCGCGTATTTAGGCAAATTTAGTAGATATTTGAACAAATCCTTGGCACCGTCGAAGTGGTGGGCATGGCCGTCGTTGTACAGTACCGTCGCCACCCAATCGGGATAGAGGGCGACGAACATCCCGCACACCGGACAGGTGTCCTTGGGACCGGGGACGGGGAATTGCGGGTTTTCGCTCCAAACCGGCGACAGGCCGAGAGTCCAGAACAAGGCCGCCAGCCGGCCAAAACCGGCCATTGAGCCGCCGAAAAATCTCATTGGCCTTACCCAGCGGCGCTATGTTGCCGTTTCTCAGCCCGCTTCTTGCGGATCATCAGCGTATCGCTGGCCATGCTTTGATACGCAGCTTGCAGGGCAGCATCGAAATTCCCTAGTTCACCGCCCTGCTCGGCCTTGGCCTTTTCAGCGGCTTGCTTGGAGGCGAAAGCGACCTTGCTCTGTTTGGTCATCACGCCCGGCAACTTCGAGCCGATCAGGTAAAGGGCGTCATCCACGTTCACCAAGGGTTTCGGATCGTCTTTCGCGCCAAAATCGGCGGCGTAAATGGCCTGGGGTCCACGATCCAGATTGATCGCCAGACTGAGCGCGGCGCAATGCAGAGAGCAAGTGGCATCCACCAAGTCGTCCTGATACTGCACTAGATGGCGGCTGTGATGGTATTGCTTACGATCCATCCCGCAATAGGGGCATTTGGGATATTTGCCGAGTTCGTTTTCCAAGGGCTTGGGATCGGGCTGGCCCTTGGGCGTGAATTGCAGCGGCGTACCGTCGTGTTCGCACTTCGCGGCGCGAGCCGGCGGACTCAGGGCGGCGACGCCAGCAGTGGCACCGGTCACGGCGAGCAGACGAAGCATCTGACGGCGTTCGGGGCTATGGTTATTATGCATTCAAGGGATCTCCCTGTACGTGAATGGGATTGACGGCACACCATGATCGAGATGGAACCTTACAGCAAGCCGGCGATCTCCTTTGCGAACGCTTCGGGCGTGGATTCGCCGACGAATCGGGTGCGAACGACGCCCCGCCGATCGACGAGGTAGGTAACCGGCAGGGCCATGACCTGATAGCGGCGCGTCACTTCCCCCTGTCGGTCGAGCAGCACATCGTAGGAGATGCCAAGCTGATCGACGAAGGGCCGCACCGTTTCTGGCGGTTGCAACACGTTCACCGCGAGGATGACCAAACCCCGGTCATGATATTGGCGATAAACGGGTTCCAGCGCCGTCATTTCAGTACGGCAAAAAGGGCACCAGTCAGCCCAGAAACGGATGGCGACCACCTGACCGCGATACTGGTCAGGAAAGCGAGCGTTGCCACCGTCCAGCCGATCCAGCGTGAAGGCGGGAGCGGGCACACCGATCCTGAGGGCTGGCAACTCTTGATCACAGCCAGCCAACAGCGCCCACAGCAGGACGCACGGCAGGAGTCGAAACGAGGTCATAGCAAAATTGTACCTTATTCGATGGGATCGCAGTGGTCGGGATTTGCGGATATCGACGCATCAACAACTTTGCCAGGGTGTCAGACATGCGCGTGTTATTGGTGGAAGATGATCCGATGATCGGCGACAGCCTCCGCAAAGGTTTGCGCCTGGAGGGATTCGCCGTGGACTGGGTTCAAGAGGGTCGTGCCGCGGAATTGGCGCTGGAGACCACCGCTTACGCGCTGGTATTACTGGATTTAGGGTTGCCGAAAAAAGATGGGTTAAGCGTGCTGCAAGGCTGGCGCCAGCGGGGATCGACCGTGCCAGTGCTGATTCTCACCGCACGCGATGCGGTACCGGATCGGGTCGCGGGTTTGAATAGCGGCGCCGACGATTACCTGGTCAAACCATTCGACCTAGCCGAACTGCTGGCACGGATGCGGGCGCTGCTGCGGCGACAGGCCGGGCGGGCGCGAGACTTGATCGAAATCGGCGCCTTGCGGCTCGACTCCGGTCGCTCACACCGTCGAGTATCGAGGCCAGCCGGTTCAACTATCGGCGCGGGAATTCGCGCTGCTGCGCGCTTTAGTGGAAGCAGGGAACGCGGTGTTGTCCCGCGAGCAACTGGAAGATCGGTTATACGGTTGGGGCGAGGAGATAGAAAGCAACGCCGTCGAGGTCCATGTTCACAATCTGCGGCGCAAACTGAACGCATCGCTCATCCGCACCGTGCGCGGGGTCGGCTATCGGCTGGGCGATTCCGCCTGAGTGTCCGGCGCTAGCGGCGCGAGGTCCGAACTGTGGTCAGCGCGACGCGGATTGTATCCGTCTCCTGCTCGTCCAACTGCCGCATCAACTTGCCGATGAATTGCAGCTGTCGCTTGCGCGCGCCCCGCTGGCTCATGGCCTGTGTCGCCTTGATCGCCGCCAGCAACTCTTCCGGCAACGGGATCCGTTTCAATTGCGCGGACGTGAGTTCCACCAGTTGCTCGCCCAAATCCTGCAACGCTGTCGCCTCGCGCTTGCGTTGGCTCTTGCTGGGCGGGCGAATTGCGTCCAGAGCGTGCGATTCGTCGTCGAATCCGTCGTCATACATGGCAGGAGGCACTATAGCGATCTTGCTGGAGTCGCGAAATCTCCCCTGCCTTTATCCGGCAGGGAAAATGATTGTTAGCGGGACGATTCGTAACAGTGGCAATCAATCACTGAGTCGCGCCGCCGGTGCCCACAACTGCTCCAGCCAAGGCATGTCGTGGCCGAGCAGCGGCCGCAAGTAACCACGGAAGGCATCGGTGATGTGATTACCGCTGGCACTAATGAACTCGTCGGGCATGCGCCGGGTTCTGGCGGCGATCTCCCGCACTTCGGCAAGATCGTATTGCGCCGCGTAGTCGCCGGTACGCTTGATGACCACCGAGCCACCCAGATCGCGACCGCAGGCATAGTGAACGGCTTTCTCGCCCACCTCGCGGGCTTCACGGGCGTCCACATCGGAAACGACACCGGGAAAAGAACGCTGAAGATAACCGAACGTATCGGCACGCACCCGCTTGATTCCCAGTTCTTTTTGCACCACCTCGACCAACGTGTCGGCCAGCGCGCCACCCGAAAGCTGGACGTTGCCGTGCGCATCGACTGGGGGTTCGCGGCCGGCCCCGCGCATCAGATCAACCGCCAAGGGAATTTCCTTGCCTCTCTCGTCCCGGTTTGCCCACACCCCTTCTGAAAGGGCCACGACGCAGCGGCCATATTGTCGGTATATCTCATCGAGATCAGTCAAGCAACGCTCGATCGAGAACTGCCGCTCCGGCAGATAGACCAAATGGGGACCGTCGTCTTGGTGCCGGCCGGCCAGCGCTGCCGCCGCCGTCAGCCAGCCGGCATGACGGCCCATGACCACGCCGATGTAGACCCCCCGCAAAGCCCGATTGTCGGCGTCGGCTCCACCAAAGGCTCCGGCAACGAAACGAGCGGCGGAAGGATAACCCGGACAATGATCGGTGATCGGCAGATCGTTATCGATTGTTTTGGGGATGTGGACGGCTCGTAGCTCATAGCCCTCCCGCGCGGCGTGCTCGCCGACGATACGCACCGTGTCGGCGGAGTCGTTGCCACCGATGTAGAAGAAATAACGCACGTCCCGTTTTTTGAAAACACTCAAGATGCGCTGGCAGTACGCCGCATCCGGCTTGTCGCGGGTCGATCCCAGCGCGGACGCGGGCGTTCGAGCCACCCGCTCCAAATTGTGGCTGGTCGCTTCGGAGAGATCGACGAACGCTTCGTCGATGATACCGCGCACGCCGTAACGTGCTCCCCAGATCCGGGTGATTTCGGAAAACCGGCGCGATTCAAGCACCGCCCCGACCAAACTCTGATTGATGACCGCTGTCGGGCCACCGCCCTGGGCGATGACGACCTTGCCTCGCAACCCACTCATTGGTTGTATGTTCTCCGGTTAGACACACCGATCCGGCATTCGCTGAAACTCCGGGCGGGCGCAATACGTGATCACCTGATCCGTATCGTTTGCCGGAGCGGAACCATCGATCACCCCGTCGCGCTGGAAACCCGACAGCTCGTAAAGGCGGCGCAAAAGGGTTTGACGCTCCGGGTTCGTCTTCACGCCTTAGCCTGCTCCAGCAATTCCGATATCAATTCCGGCGGCAGCTTGAGTTCGCTGGCCAGTTCGTCCAGATACGCGCGCTCCTGATCGCTATCGACATTGATGGTTAACAGCGAAGCAAGATAAATTTCAGTCGCGGCAGCCGGAGAATCCGCGCCAGCCGCAACCTCCTTGGCGCTGACCGGCTTGGCCAGCTCACTTTTTACGAAATGAAGCGCCTCGGGATCAAGATTGAGTTTTTGCAAGTAGGCGTCGATCTTCGCTTGCTCGTTTTCGTCGATATGCCCGTCTGCCTTGGCTGCCGCGAGCATAGCTCTTAGCAGCGCAAAGCCACGCTGATCGAGCTGCGGCCCGCCCAAAGCGGTCACCGGTTGGCCGGGATCGACGGGAACTCCTCCCTGTTTAGCCTGCCAATCCTGAAACGTCTTGTATGCCAGTCCTCCTACCGCTGCGAGGCCGCCTAATTTTAACGCCACTCCAGCCAAGCCCCGCCCGACACCGGTGCCGAGCAGCAGCGCCGCCGCACTGGCGATAGCCGCGCCCTTGCCCATACTCGACAGCGCCGCGTCACGCGCTGGCCCTTCCTTGGGAATATTGAGCTCCTGCTCCGCCAGGTTTTGCCCCTTGCTCACCAACTCGCGGCCCGATTGCAAAAGCTGATCAAATAGTGCACTGACATCCATCGAGATTCTCCTCATCGTGACTTTTAAGATCAATCGTCAACATGCCTGGGAATCAATTGCGATGTTCCTTTCGCCGTGAACTTCCATCATTCAAGTGTAATGCTGATCTGGCAGAAATAAAGTTCGATTCCGATCGACGAACCCAAGTCGGGCTTGCGAAAAAGCTGATAATAAGGTCGGGCGGGGCCACCAAGAACGGGACAGGTGGTTGATAAATTTGCTCGCTCGTTGGGATAGGCGCGATCGCTTGCCGGCAGGGGAATAGCCGGCGAACGGAAAAACAAAACAGGGCTTGGATTTTCATCCAAGCCCTGACGACTGATTGGTGGCCAGGGACGGAATCGAACCATCGACACGCGGATTTTCAGTCCGTGAACAGCCAACCATATCAATGGTATATTTTGTTCAATATCATTGAATTGCGAGATAATACTCGCAGCATATCCAGCAAAAATAGGCATCTTTAACCCAGAATTTGAAGCGGCCAACACCAAACTTACACCAAGTTTGAAGGTCATCATTGACCGTCCCACCGTACCGTCCATCGCCCCAAGAAACGCGATCTCGCCGGCCGCGACAGCCTGGAGATCGCCCAGCGCCATCGGGTGAGCCGCCGCACGGCGCAGCGCTGGCTGCGGCGGGGGGGAATCGTCCGATGAAGCTACGGAATCGGGTCGGTCGGAAGACCCCGAACAAGACTTGGGGGGTTAAAGGGATTTCCGAGGATGTGGCATGAGAAAGCGAATTATCCAGTTAATCTTGTCGGATTAAATCGCCTAAAGTCAAAGGACGATCACTGTTGCATGCCTGGCAAATTTGAAAAGAATCTGGAAATTTTGCATGGGCTTTGAAAATTCTCTCGGCTTTTCTAGGCGTAATATTTTTTATGTCACGATGACAAGAGTCATTTGTGTCGCTAAGGGTTTCCTCAATTATATGCTCATCCGGTAGGATGGAGGTGTTGAACGTCCAAAAAATAGGCGGTTCTCCACTGACTTCTGGGTAAAAGCGCTGGATGTGTTGACAGGCGCTCCCAGTTGTTTCCACGGCGCATCTTGCGCAGAATACGGATATACCACCATTTGAAGATGGTTTGAATGCAAGACTCTGAAATCGACCGAGATTCCTGTCAAAGTGCCTTTGATGGATAATTCGTACGAGTTGCTGCATGGTAATAGCCCATTAAGTTTTCTGATTTTTTCGAGGCATCCGTTTAAGCTTAAATCTTCATTATATTCTAATTCTTGGTCATTTGCCTCGTGCAAAAATGTCACTGAATCTTTTTCCAGCGTAAACTCTAAATAATTATTTTCAACATAAGCCGTTACTCGTATCTCTCCATTTAATCCAGGAAAAGCATCAATTTTGTCGAAACCTTGCGCTAAAAGCGAGGTAGCAATTTGCTTTGAGATATTTATCATTTTCTTAGAGAAAGCCGTACCTTCTCCATAGCACCACCCTGGTTGCAAATTATAAAAATCTTCTAATTTCAATAAAACTAGAGAGCTCATGGCGACCCCTAATCAGAAGCTTTTTTGTTAACGGCTGTAGTCACATCTCTCACGGTCATAATAGTTGTATTAGTTTTTCCTTCAAGATCTTTAATGCCATCTATTAAGCTTTCAGCGAGTGTTTTAGCCATTGTGTAAGAGGTATTTAGCACTAGATTTGGTTTGCCGTTGAGCTGAAGTGCAATCAAAACATCTCCCGTTCCTATTGCCATTGAAAATCCATTAAAATAAACTGCTTGGCAGCTTTCTGGAATTTCTAAAACATTTGAAATTTGATGTTGAGATTCTGGGGGCATTGGTGTGAACTCCTAAATTGTGCTATTTTATTAATTAAGATGGTTGCATAAAAAACAGTTCAATCTATCGTTTCAATCTCTTCATAGTCAAGAAATGTCAAAATATGTTTCAATAATAACATATATAGCATATTAAATGCGGATTTAAAGCTACATATTTTCATAGAAATTTGCTGAAATTTAAATACAAATTAAAGACACTTACTTCTTGCGTCTAACTTATTAACCCGGCAATTATTTAGATGATATTGGTATAATTCACGGCATGAATAAAGATCGATGCACGGAGTTTATCGCCGGAAGCGCAAGAGGAACGTCGGCATCAAGCGTTGCGATTGCGCGAAGAGTTGCAATTGACGTGGAAGGAGATTGCGCGGGTAGTGGGGGTACATATTGGCACGGTGATCGGGTGGGGGCAACGCTTTGGGCGGGAGGGGGAAGCGGGTTTGAAGTCAAAGCGGCGGGGACGGCGGTACTTGACGGGCCGGACGCTTTCGCCGTTGCAGGAACGGCAGGTGCGCTTGATTTTGGTGGACGAGACGCCGCCTGGATTCACCCTGACCAGGGCACACATGGGCAAGTTGGCATGTCCAGAGCGGCACGCCATTGCAGCGATTGATGGAGCTGGGCGGCTGGGCAAACTACGAAATGGTGCTCAAGTACGCGCACCTCGCGCCGGGCGATCTTGCGGAAGAGGCGCGACGAATCGAACGGATGCCGGCGAATTCTGGCCTGCGACTCGTTAAATAAAAACCATGCCAGCGCGTCGCTCTACCCAAATTTACACCAAATAATGAAAACGACGCCGATAAGGCGTCGTAACATGTTGAATTTGGTGGCCAGGGACGGAATCGAACCATCGACACGCGGATTTTCAGTCCGCTGCTCTACCAACTGAGCTACCTGGCCAAATCGCGCGATTTGCGAAGACGTGCATTTAAGCAACTCGCGCGATTCGCGTCAAGCGCGTTTCACGCCTTGGGCGGAACGTACCCCTCCGGCAGCGCTGCGCCCGCGCCGAAGAAGAATTGCGTCATTTGTTCTTCCAGGAACTGGCGGGCCTTGGGCTCGAACGGTGTCAGCCGGTATTCGTTGATCAGCATCGTCTGCTGCCGTAACCACTGCTGCCAAGCGCTCTTGGAGACATTTTCAAAGATTCGCTTGCCCAGCTCGCCTGGATAAGGCGGCCGATCCAAGCCCTCGGCTTCGACACCGAGCTTGATACATTTCACCATTCGGGCCATCTACGGATTCCTAATCGTTTGCAAGTTTGGTTGTCAACGCCGTCAGCAACAATCGTACCGGCGCGGGTATTCCCAGGTTTTCCAGCTGACAGGTGTTATACCAGACAAACCGCTCCCCATCCATGACCGTCCCTCTCGCCTCCGACGCCGTGGCGGGTATCGGGCTGATGTCGAGACGAAAATGACTGAAACCATGCCGCAACACCCGCCAGGGCATCCCGACCGAGACCGTCAATCCCAATTGCTCCCAGCACCAGTCCGCGATCTCCACGCCCGGCGGGCATTCGGGAAAGCACCATAGCCCGCCCCAGATACCCACCGGCGGCCGGCGCTCCAGCAACACCTCGCCGGCGGAGGAGCGCAGCAGCACCATGCGGGTCGAGCGCGTCGGCAACTCAGGACGCGGTTTTGGGCTTGGATAATCCATTTCCCGTCCTTGTGCGTGCGCGACACAACCTTCCACCAACGGACAAGCGAGGCAACGCGGCCGGCGTGGCATGCAGATCAGCGCACCAAGATCCATGATCGCCTGGGTGTAATCCGCCACCCGTTCAGCGGGCGTATAGCGCTCCGCCAGCTCCCACAGCAGCGCCTGCACCTTCGGCTGGCCCGGCCAGCCCTCTACCGCCGCGAATCGGGCTAGTAGTCGCTTGACATTGCCATCTAGAATGGGCTGTCGCTGCCCGACGGCGAGCGCCAGAATCGCGCCCGCCGTCGAGCGTCCGATACCTGGAAGCTCTTGCAGCGCCGTAATCTCCAGCGGCATCTCGCCACCATGCCGATCGCACACGATTCGCGCGGCTTGGTGCAAATGCCGGGCGCGCGCGTAATAACCCAATCCCGCCCACAGACCCAAGATTTCATCCAATTCCACACTGGCCAGCGTTTGCACATCGGGAAATCGATCCATAAATCGCCGATAATAGGGAATTACCGTGGCAACTTGAGTCTGCTGGAGCATGATCTCCGACACCCACACCGGATACGGGGCAGGGTTCTCTTGCCAGGGCAACTGTTTGCGGCCGTGCGTATCAAACCAGCTCAGCACACGCCGGTCGAACTCAGCGGGATTCATAGCTCCCCTTCGGTCGTTCCAGCGGAACAACTCTGCTTGATGAGGGTATTTGATCATGGCACGCATCTTAATCGCCGGTTGTGGCGATGTCGGCACCGCGCTGGGCATGAACCTGCACGAGGCTGGGCACGAAGTTTGGGGGTTAAAACGCCGGCCTACCGATCTACCGTCGGCTATCCAACCGCTGGCTGCCGATCTCGCCGACCCCGCCACCCTAACCCAACTGCCGGCGGCTTTGGATTTCATCGTCTACTGCGCCGCTGCTGCTGGTTTCAGCGAACCCCAGTATGAAGCTGCTTACGTCAGCGGGGTCCGTAACCTGCTGAATGCCCTGCGGGAAAGCGGCCAACAGCCACGACGATTGCTGTTCGCTTCCAGTACCTCGGTTTACGCCCAACATCAAGGCGAGCAGGTGGACGAGGATTCACCCGCCGAGGCTGACGGCTTCAACGGTCGTTGCATCCGCGCCGGTGAGCGACTGCTGTGGAATAGCCCCTGGCCAGCGGTTGCAATCCGCTTTGGTGGGATTTACGGGCCGGGCCGCACCCGGTTGATCGACAGCGTTCGCGAGGGCACCGCCACCCGCCCGATCGGCGCTCCGATCTACACCAACCGTATCCATCGCGACGATTGCGCGCGGGTACTGGCACATCTAATCGAACTGCCGGATCCGGAGCGGTTGTACGTGGCCGTGGACGACGAGCCGGCACCGCTGGATGCGGTGTTATGTTGGCTGGCCGCTCAGCTCGGCGTATCGGAACCGCCGCTAGCCTCGCGATCCCCGCTCAAACCCGGCGCCGCCGCGAGTCGCGACGCGGTGGCGCGCTTCCGCGCCAGCAAGCGTTGCTGCAATGCCCGATTGCGGGCCAGTGGCTTTCAATTCCGCTACCCCAGCTATCGGGAAGGCTACGCGGCCCTATTACGTTCGGCATAGATGAGCGAGCGGGCGACCACTTTTTCAGAAAATCGCACCGCTAAAATCATAACTCATCTCTCGGTAAGGCTGTTGCAGGAAGAATCCCTGGAGCAAATCGACCCCCAGCGACCATAAGATCGGCATGGTTTTGACATCTTCCACGCCACCGACGATGGTGGCCGCGCCCAATACCTCCAGATTCTGGACTAGCTCCTTGAGCTGGGCTTGCTTGTCGCTGTTCTTCGCCAAGCCATTAACGAAGTACATATCCAACTTGACGTAATCGGCACCCAGATTCTTGAGTAATCCCAAGGAATCGGTACCGCGACCGAAACGGCCGAGACAGAAACCGCAGCCGAGGAGCTTGATACTACCGAGAAAGCCGAACATATCGCGCAGATTGTGTTCGGCCGTTGCCTCCGCCACCTCGAACACGATGCGTTCGGCTTCCACCCCAGCTTGCTCCAACCGTTCTCGCAGCCAGCCACCGAGCGTCCGATCCTGCAAGGTTATCGGCAAGACCTTGATGAAGAGCGAGGTCGGCGACTGCCGCTGCCGCAGCATCTCGATGGCATGTTCGATGACCCAACGATCCAGCTTCAGACCGAGATGATGGTTGTGGACCACGCCGAACACACTGCCCGGCACGACTTCCTGTCCTTGGCTATCACGTAAGCGAAGCAACACCTCGTACCGTTCGACTGCGTCGCCACGCATGCTGACGATAGGTTGGAACACCAACCACAGTCGCTCATTATCAAAAATTTCTTGCACTTGTTCCAACATCCGTGTCCGCGAGGAAACCTCCTCCTCCCGTTTCATGGTCAGCGTGCTTTGACGCGTGTAAATGCGCTCGCCCTTCGCTTCCCGCGCCATGCCACAAGCCGAATCAGCCCGTTGAATCAACATCAGATAATCCTGGCTGCGGTCGGTAGCCACTGCAATACCGATATTGGTCCGCAACAGCAACGCTTGCTCGCCCATCTTGTAATAGCCGGCTTCCAGCGCATTGCAAATACGGCGGGCCAGATCGATGAGCGGGTCTCCAATCAAATCCGGAATCATGATCGCGAAAACGGCGTCGCTAAATCGCGAAGCCTGTTGATTCGGACCCAGTATCTGGCGCAATCGGTCAGCCGCCTGCCCGATCACCTCATCGGCCACCGCCATGCCGGCGGTATCGCGGATGGAGCGTAGGTTATCCACCATGACAAACAGGACCGCCAGCGACTGGCTGCGCAATCCGAGCGTTTCGAACGCCTGCTCCAGCAACAGGAGAAATCGCCCTCGATTGTAGAAACCACTGATTCCATCGCTATCGGCCAAGGCATTCAACCTGATCCGAATCGTGCGTGACCGGCGCAATCTCTGCCTGACCTCCCAACATAGATAGCTGGTCGGCACCGGCTTGATCATCAGTGTGGCGCCGGCTACGTCCAGACTGGTCAGGTAATGCGCCGTATCGGCCTGCAAACAGAGCAGGATCATCGGCAAGAAGCCGCAATCCCGGTGTTGAGCGATCACTTGGGCCAGCTCCGCGCCGCGGATTTCCTTGATATCAAGATCGATGACCAGCAAATCGGGCCGGAAGCGATGAATGTCCTGTAATATCTGTAACGGCTGCATCACGACCAGCGGCGTCATGCCTTGTTCCTCCAAGGCCCCCGCCATTTCCCACGCTTCGGTCGGTCGATCGTTGACAATCAGTACACGGTAATAGTTCTCGGCGGTCTGGGGCAGCAACAACTCCGCTAGCGCCTCCAGTATTACATCATGATCGATTGGCTTATCGAAATACGCAGCGCCACCGACTCTCACTGCTTCCAGGCGGGCGGTCATATCGTTGCGTTCGGAACAAACCAAGAGAGGGGCGCGGAGGTTGATTTGAGCGCGCAGACCGGAGATGAGAGCCAAGGTTTTTTCAGAACCTTCGGGGAAATCGACGTCAAGGAGGATCGCAGCAGGCATCCGTTCATGCAAACGCCGTTCAACGTCGGCCAAGCTGGCAATAGCCCGAACCCGATATCCGGCACTCTCCAGTTTGGTCGCTAACGGCGGTTTCTCATCGGGGGTGATCAACAATACTTCGGGCGATGAAGTCAGGCGGGGACGAGTCCGAGAGGAATCCTCCGATGGATTCGTCCCCTTGCCGGTCGTCAACACCTCGCGCAAGGCATCGATAAACGCCCTCAGCCGTTGCCGATCCGATTCCTGCGGCACGCCGCCGCCAGCTAAGCAACTCTTAATATGGTGCTCTAATTGCGTAACGAGGCGGAGAAGCTGATCGTTCTTATCATGCGGGCGGCTTTGCGCGAACTGGACCATGTCCTGCGCCAGCCGCGCCAGCATGGCGAAGGATTTTGCGTTCCATTTGACGTAAAACAATTTCTGCCATAAATCATCAACCAGCTTTAAGTGATTGACCAGCTTGGGGTGTTGATTATCCTGACCCTCGGCTTGACTCATGGCTAATCTCCTGAGTAAATGCACTGCACACTCTGATTCATAAGCGTCATTCCGTGCTCTTGCGCGACACGATTTCCAGACCGGACCGCTGCGACGCGGTACCCGGCCGAGAGCTGACACGACAAACTGCAATTTTAAGCTACAACCTAACGTTCCACTTGCGCGACGTCTCGCACCGCGCCCTGAGCGGCGCTGGTAGTCATGGCAGCGTAGGCGCGCAACGCCGCCGACACCGGCCGCTGCCGGTTGGCCGGCTGCCAGGCTTGACCGCTACGAGCTTCCCGCCGTCGCTGCAACTCGGCGTCGGTCACTTCTAACTGGATGCGTCGCTGAGGAATATCGATTCGGATCCGGTCACCCTCCTCCACCAAGGCAATGGCACCGCCATCGGCGGCTTCCGGCGAAACGTGACCAATGGACAGCCCTGAAGTGCCGCCGGAAAACCGGCCATCCGTGACCAGGGCACAGACCTTACCCAACCCTTTCGACTTCAAGTAGCTAGTTGGATACAGCATTTCCTGCATACCCGGTCCACCCTTTGGACCCTCGTAGCGGATCAAGACCACATCGCCGGGCTGGATGCGACTGGTCAAGATCGCATTGACCGCATCCTCCTGACTTTCCATGATTCGTGCCGGTCCCTCGAACACCAGGATACCTTCATCCACGCCAGCGGTCTTGACGATACACCCCTCCTCGGCCAAGTTGCCATATAGCACTGCCAAACCGCCGTCCTGGGAATAGGCGTGCGCCCGGTCGCGAATGCAGCCGCCGACCCGATCCAGGTCGAGGCTAGGCCAACGCGTGTCCTGGCTGAACGCCTGTTGGGTAGGAATACCGGCCGGACCCGCGGAATAGCGCAAGCGAGCTTCATCCCATGCGCTCGGGCGCGCAATATCCCAGCGGTCGAGCGCCTCGACCAGGGTCTCGCTATGCACAGTGTGGACCCCACCATGCAACAAACCGGCGCGATCCAGCTCGCCGAGGATCGCGATGACCCCACCGGCCCGGTGTACGTCTTCCATATGATAGGACTGGGTGGCAGGCGCTACCTTGCATAAATTGGGCACTCGACGCGATAGCCGGTCGATGTCGGCCATGGTGAACGCCACGCCTCCTTCCCGTGCCGCTGCCAGCAGATGCAGCACGGTATTGGTGGACCCCCCCATGGCGATATCGAGACTCATGGCATTCTCAAAGGCATCGAAAGTGGCGATGCCGCGTGGCGATACCGATGCATCGCCCCGCTCGTAATAACGCCGGGTCAGCTCGACGATGCGCCGCCCGGCTTCCAGAAACAGCTCCCGGCGGTCGGCGTGGGTGGCCAGCAATGAACCATTGCCCGGCAGGCTCAAGCCCAAGGCTTCGGTCAGACAATTCATCGAGTTAGCGGTGAACATGCCCGAACAGGAGCCACAGGTCGGGCAGGCCGAACGCTCGTACTCAGCGACCGTAGCGTCGTCGATCCGGTCATCGGCGGCAGCGACCATGGCATCCACCAGATCCAGTTTGTACGCCCCCAACCGGGTCTTGCCAGCCTCCATCGGTCCGCCAGAGACAAAGATGGCAGGGATATTGAGGCGCATCGCGGCCATCAACATGCCGGGAGTAATTTTGTCGCAGTTAGAGATGCACACCAACGCGTCCGCGCAGTGGGCGTTGACCATGTATTCGACTGAATCGGCGATCAGCTCGCGCGAGGGCAGGGAATACAACATCCCACCGTGGCCCATGGCGATACCGTCATCCACAGCGATGGTGTTGAACTCCTTGGCGATACCGCCGGCTTTTTCGATCTCGCCCGCCACCAGCTGGCCCAGATCCTTGAGGTGAACGTGGCCGGGCACGAACTGGGTGAAGGAATTGGCAACGGCGATGATCGGCTTGCCAAAGTCGCTGTCCTTCACACCGGTGGCCCGCCAGAGCGCGCGGGCTCCCGCCATGTTGCGGCCGTGGGTGGTGGTGCGGGAACGATAGTCGGGCATGTCAGACTCCGAAATAGCAGGAGATTAGGGATCGGAACAAAAATTAAGAGAGACCGTCGGGGTCGCGCAAAATTCTATGTCAATTGGTGACGATCAAGGGACTCGATGCACCTCGGCTTGTAAAAAGGCGACGATAGCTTAATCTCTTGTAAAAAGGCGACGATAGCTTAATCTTTAGGGTGAGATACTTAATAAAACCCATAACGTATCTTGGCGATACACTCTCTTTCATCAGCGAGGCTTCCATGTTTCGATTCGTACAATGGCGGTTCGTAATTCTGGCCGTTTGCGGTGCCTTGGCCGGGACCGTCCAAGCGGCCGGCGATCCGGCCGCCGGCAAAGCCAAATTTGAGACCTGCACCGGCTGTCATGCCATCCCGGGTTACACAAATGCCTATCCTACCTATCATGTACCTCGATTGGGCGGCCAGCATTCCGATTACGTCATGACGGCGCTGAAGGCTTACCAGGCCGGCGAGCGCAAGCACCCGACCATGCACGCCAACGCTTCACCGCTCAATGAGCAGGATATGCAGGACATCGCGGCCTATGTGGCCAGCGTCAAACCTGCCCCCGAGCCCAACCCCGTTCGAGGCAATACCGCGGCCGGCAAAACGAAAAGTGCTACCTGCGCGGCTTGCCATGGCCCCGACGGCAACGGCAACATCCCGCTCTACCCCCGTCTGGCTGGCCAGTACGAGGACTATTTACTCAAGGCTCTACACGACTACCAATCCGGCGCTCGCCAAAACGCTGTCATGAAGGGTATGGCCACCCCCTTATCGGCCCAGGATATCGCTGATTTGGCTGCCTACTTCGCCAGTCAACCTAAAGGGCTGTCAACGGTCACCCCAAACTGAGCCCGGATCTCCGGCCGAGGGCGGCTTGCTTACGGTTTTCGCACCAACCGAAAACCCAGATCATCGCTGAGTGGGTCCGCCCCCGCCCGCCAGGAACCGCCTCGAATCGCCACTGCTGCCGGTGGTCGAGTTGCACAGCGTAGTTCCTGCCCCTCATAGGCCTGCCGGTATTCCGAGCAGGTCCATTCCTGCTCGGAGCCGGTGGTATCTCGTAGGCCCGCATCCACCTGGAAGGCACGCTCCCACTCCTCCTCGGTCGGTAACCGGTAGGAGCGACCGGTTTGTGCCGATAACCACACAACGTAATCCATCGCCTCCTGCCAAGTGACCCGGACCGGTTCGTTCTTTTTTGGATCCGGCGACGCGGGTAGCGCGCGACCGGTGGCCTCCACAAACCGGCGATAGTCTTCGAGGCTGACCGGAGAGCGGCCGATGGCGAATCCGGCGTTTGGCACGTCGATCAGTACGGGCTCGACAGCGGCCCTCGGCGGCTGCCCCGTCGAGAGGTGCCGAACTGGCGGCGGGGGGCCGTTTCTCACCGGCCTGTCCGTCAATCGGCACCGGTGGCGCCGGCGTTTGGGGGCCCGGCGCTGCGTTCGGCCAAGAACTTGCCGACGGCGAGGATGGACCCGGCACAGCCGTGCTGAAATAAAACTCGCCCCGCAGCGAGGAAGCCACCCAGGGAATCTGGGCACCGCCCGTCTCCCGCTCGACCGTCACCAAAACCTGCTTAAAAACCTGTTCCAGACTGAGGCCGGGGACGCTCATGGCAGCCAACAGAGAACGCGTGTAGGGGCTGTTGCGGCCGGCTTGACCGTCTTGCGATATTGCGCCGGGTGCCGTGGCATAAGCGATAAACGTTCCGGCCGGCCCATCCATGCGGGCCAGACCCCGCCCCGAGGGTCCAAAACCGCGCGTGAAGGGATTATTGCGGCAGGCATCCAAAATCACGATATTGAGTTCGTTGCCTGCCGATTCCATCGCCCGCAGCACCGCTTCCGCATCTACTGCCTCGTCCGGCACTTCGAACTCCTGGCGGATATCGACCCCGACCGGAATCAGGTAGTTTTGCCCTTTGAGCTGAACCCCATGACCAGCGTAATAGAACAGTCCAACACCGCGTTGCTCACGCAAGCGCTGTTCGAACTCCCGCAATGCCTGACGCATGACCGGCCGATCCACGTCAAGGCGCTCGATGACCTGAAAACCAAGTTCCCGCAATTTCGCGGCTATGTCTCGCGCGTCGTTGGCAGGGTTTTTCAGAGGCGCTTCCCGATAGGCGCCATTCCCGATCACCAGGGCGGTACGGGGTTCTGCCCAAGCCGGCGCGGCAACCCATAACATCGCCAAAGCGAGCGCCCAAAGCCGAGCTCTACCGGCTGCGGGTCCGGCCGGATGAAAAAATTCGCGCAATAGGGTTTTCATGCGAAAGCACAAACGATTTTCGATAAATTGAGAGAGATTTGGCGACGCGCGATGAACGGTCGCTTAACGAAAACTCACCCGCGTGGTCGATCTCCTTTCCCACCACCCGGCCCCAATTAAGTACCAGCGGCTCCGGGCAACCAGCGGTGAATGATGGTGGCGAGCGCGTTCAGTTCGTAGGGTTTGGCGAGATAATCATCCATCCCACTGGTGATACAACGCATACGATCCTCGGCCATTGCGTTGGCGGTCATCGCAATGACTGGAACGCGCGGACTTCCCGACTGTCGTTCCCGTCGTCGTATTTCCCGGGTGGCGGCATGACCGTCCATCTGAGGCATCTCCACGTCCATTAGCACGAGTGCATAATGGCCTCGTTCCAGCTTCTCCAGCGCTTCCCGCCCGTCGCTGGCAGTCTCACAGGTGACGCCGAGCACGTCCAACATGCTGGAAGCGACCAGTTGATTGACCGGATTGTCTTCCACCAACAGCACGCGCTCTTGATTCAAACCTAGGGTCGATAGGCTCTTGGCGAGGCCAACCATGGTCTCCTCTTCCATTGAGGATATTTCAGCCGTTGTCGAGGGTTCGGCCACATCGTCGGCTCGTTCCAGCGGCAAGGCAAACCAAAAGCAGCTACCCTGGTCAGAACAGCTTTGGACTCGCAGTTTTCCGCCCATCGCCTCGACTAAATCCTTGCAAATCGTCAATCCCAAGCCAGTACCGCCGTACTTACGCGTTGTGGATTCGTCCGCCTGAGTAAACGGCCGGAACAGTTTTTTAACCGTTTGCTCATCCATACCGATCCCGGTATCCCAAACTCGAAACAGCCACTTGCCATCCTCGCTCTCCAGCGAAACCTGGAGTCCGACTTCGCCCCGCTCGGTGAATTTCACCGCATTATCCAGCAAGTTGATAAGTACTTGCCGCAACCGGGTTGGATCGCCTTTGACTTGACCCGGTAGTTCGGACGACAAATTGATCTTGACAGCCAACCCCCTGAGCTGGGCGCGCTTCATCGTCACAGCAGCCACTTGGTCCACCGTCTGCCGGGGATCGAACACGATATGTTCGAGCACCAGGCGACCCGCTTCAATCTTTGCTAGATCCAACACTTCGCCGATCAAATCGAGCAAATGCTGGCCAGCCGCATGAATCTGCTGGGAATAATTCCGTTGCACCGGTGTCAACGTCTCCCGGACCAACAATTGAGAGAAACCGAGAATTGCGTTCAGGGGCGTCCGTAATTCATGACTCATTCGTGAAACAAAATCCGACTTAGCGCGGCTCGCCCGCTCTGCATCGTCCCGGGCGAGCCGCATGTCGCTCCAGGCGCGGACCAAGTCTTCGTTCGACCGCCGGATCTGGCGAGCGGATAGAACACCGATCATTGTGACCGACAAAATCACCAGTACGATCAGGGTCGCCTCGGTGGTTTTATAGCGTTCGCGCTGCGCTGCCAACTGCCCCTCTAAATGACCTAACTGTTGCTGGCTTTCGAACAACAGCCGGTTGGCATTTTCGTTGAATCTGAAAAAAAAGGAGGGGAGACGCTTGCAGAAAGCCAGAATATCCCTGGACATCGTCATCAAGTTTTCGCCGTCACGCCGTTCCAGATACTCGTCGCGCCGTTTCAGCAAGTCCTTCAATTCGCGGGCCTTGACCTTGACTTGATCGAGATGGGGCTCCAATTCGATGAGCTCCATCACGTACCCCTTTGCCCGCACATCCGGCTTGAAGGCGACCTCGCGGACAGTCTGCTCCACACCCTCTATATTGAGGTAAATCACTTGTTGGACCGTTCCACCATCCCTTAACACCACCAGGTCGTGCTCCAGCTTGGCGACCTTCTTCAAAAGCTCGCTTTCGATTCGATCCTGGGGCAAAGGGCCAGCCGTTATCGTCATCCGCAGGATATCCATTTCGATATCCTGAATGTTACGCACGATTTCCTCGCCGATGAACAAGCGCGCCTGTTCGTTAGCACTCTGTTCTCTCAACTCGTCGATCAGATCGGAAAATAACTTATTCAGGCCAACGATGAGCACGAAACCGACAAAAAACAGGCCGATCAACCACAGGAAGCGCAACGGAGATGCTACCCCGGCTCCAACCAACGGTACCTCCGTGTTCGGCTCGGGGCTGTGCTGACTGCTGATCGCCATATTTTAAACAGGATGGACCGAAAAATTATTTGACCACGGTTTTGTTATCCAAAAAGCCGTAATTCCGAAAAATCGCCTGCCCTCGCTCGGAAGCCGTATACTCCATGAAGCGGCGAACCAAATCCTGATTTTTCGAGAAATTCAGAAAATTCAGCAACAATGCTTGCGGCTTGACCAAGGCCGGATCCAGATCGATCACATCGACCACTTCAGCGTTGTCGGGGAAATGGCCTGTTGCTCGCCAGTTCAACATTACGTCGGCTTCCCCCTTTCTCATGGCGTTATTAAGACTGCGAGAGTCGGATACCAGCAGAATAGCCTTATCGACGACTCGCTCGTAGAGGCCGACTGATTCCAGTATCCGCTTGGTTTCCTGGCCGACACTGCCGCTCTCCGGGCTGCCGATCATCATCGTCACGTCCGGGCGCAGTAGTTCCCTAAGATCGCTCTTGATCTGCTTCGGGTTGCCTTTCCGCACTATGATAGCCATCTGGTTGTAACCCACGGTCACGAAATCACCGAGCAACCCCTCGGCCAGGTGTTGAGCGCGGTAGCTGGGCTCCCCTGGCAAATACAAGTCGCCCAATCCACTCTTCTTGGCGCTCTGATAAAGATCTTCCGACCCGCCCTGCGCAAGGGTGATCTTGACATTCTCCTTTTGCTCGAAGGCACGGGCGATTTCGGTCATCGGCCGTACCATCGTGATCCCACAATACAGGAGTAACTCGGGCCGCGCCTGCTGCTGCCCAACGGTGGTGCCGCAAACAACGATCAGCCCCAAAAACGATAGCCAGATCCAAATTTCTTGATGAGTCAGTTTATCGAACATACCGTAGTATCCTATGTTGGAATTTTTATCGGTGCGCAAAGCGCGTTTATCTCCGCCCGCTCGGAGCTCGCCCATTTGAAAATCCCTCGGGCCAGCCATCCCGGATCAGCTGTTCCATATCTGGCGTCAGCGGACTGTTTTCCTTAACAACCGACCCCGCATCCCCATGTCGAGCAAGCAACCCTTTATTCTCGTACCATTCATTTTAACGTTGCTGATCACCAGTTGCGCCACGGCTCCGCCGGCGGCCAAACCAGTCGCGGATTCCTTACACTTTGGCAACCCCAAGGTTCCGTTTTCGATCACGGTCCGCGCCGAACGACAACCGCTCCACGTTGGCGAGCCGATCAATCTCAGCTTGCAAACCACAAGCGACGGTTATTTGAATCTGTATTTCATCGACTCTTCGGGCAACCCTGGCCAATTGCTGACCAATTATCCGGTCCGTGCCAACGAAACGGTTTTCTTCCCGCCGGGAACCAACAAAAAACTCTTCTACGCGCCCCCCGATCCGGCAGGCACGGAAACCTTCATCCTGGTCGCCACCCATCGGCCGCTGAATCTATTCGGGGGCCGGGACATCAAAAACCGTGCACGACCACGCACGCCAATCGCCGAATTTAACCTGACCGGGCCGCAGTTCGTGAATCGGCTGCGCGGCGCCATGCGCCAGTGGCCGCCCCATGCCTGGAACGCCGACAGTATCCAGCTGCCGCTGCTACCACCGGGTCGTCCGTAGGGCAAAAGGACTGCCCCGCACATTCATGCTCATCCACACCGCTGTATAATTCTGACATCCTCATTATGGATTTCCGCCTACCGGCATGAAAGAGCTCATTAAAGGCGCCAACGCTCCGCTGGCCGCGACCGGCAAAGTTCGAATTCGTCTGATCTGGCGCGGAGCCCCTGCCGAGATCGATTTTGCTTGTTTTGCACTCGATGCGAGCGAGCGCGTCTTGGCCGATGACTGGTTCGTGTTTTACAACCAGCTCGCCAGCCCTGGCGATGCTATCCGCCTCGATCCTCAACGGGCAGAATTCCTGATCAATCTCGAAGCCCTGCCCGGCGCGGTACGAAAATGCCTCTTTATCGCCACTTCGGAAAGCCACGGCTTCCGCAGTCTTGAGGAAATCGCGATCAGCGCGGTGTCCGCCACCGGGGACAGCTCTCGATTCCGGTTGACGGAACCGACTAACGGTCGCTCGCTGCTGCTCGCGGAACTTTATCGCTACCATGACGTGTGGAAAATCCGCGCCAAGGGTGAAGGATTGAAGCACGATTTAGCGAGCCTGGCCGGGATGTTCGGCGTGTTCGTGCTAGACGAAACGCATCACCCCGCGACCGGGCATGACGGCACCAGCTCGCCCCTCGCATCCGATCGCCTAGTCTCCAACACAGTGCCGGCCGATGCGAATCCACCGCCGCGCCTGGCCCCCGCCCCGGGTTTACCCATCATCACCGGACCGCTTGATCCTCGTCCCATTTCTCCGCCAACCTTATTGTCGGAAACGGCGCCGACCCGCGTGATTCAGACCACGCCGACTGCTGATCCGACCGACGGTGCCAGCCGGTTGCCCTACGACCGGCATGAAAAGCTTAAAACCTACGCCACCCTGGCGATCGCCTTTGGCTCGCTGACCACCGCGATCACGACGCTCATCACCCAATGTACGTCCCATGCACCGGTCGTGCTGGTTCAACCCCTGCCCACCCCACCCTCCATCCAACAACCGGCACCCACCACCGGCGCCCCAGCTCTCAAACCAGCTCCAGCCGGCGAAAAATCGTCCACGAAATCCCGGTTGCCTCCCTCTCCTTAAAAGCGGGTGGCGACGTCAATTTTGCAATGCGAGCGCCACAGATCGTTGCTTTCTCCCTTGACACCCTACAGAATTTCCTACCCAAGCCGCTGTCGAAATTTATAAAGGTGACCTCGTCCATCGTCATGGTCCGGAGACGCTGATGTTCATTCAACAAATAGGAAAAACCCCTCTGGCTGTTCTCTTGGCCAGTACGATTTTATCTGGCTGTGCCACTAATCCCGACGGCACCATGAATGATCGTCAGCAGACCGTTGCCGAGGGTGCCGTAGTCGGCGCAGTGTTGGGCGGTCTGCTTGGCGGCGCCGTCAGCCACAAGGGATCGGGCGCACTGGTGGGCGCGGCGGCGGGCGGTATCATTGGAGCCGGCATCGGTAGTTCAGTGGCCGACCGCAAGGCCCAATACGCCAGGGAAGAAGATTTCCTGGTCGCGGAAATCCAGCGCAACCAGGAATTTATCGCGGAAGCGGATGACCAGAACCGCCAGCTTTATCAAGAAATCGCTCAACTCGACCGCGAATCGCAGCGGCTGGCACGCGAATATCGAGCCGGCAAGGTAACGCGGGATGCCTTGGCTAGCCAGAAAGCCACTTTGGAAAAGCAGCTGGCGAAGGCTAAACAGATTAATTCGCTGACCGAGAAACAACTGGCGGACGCCAACGAAGTCTATCGGGAGTCGCGACAACAGCGTGGACCAGAGGACCAATACACTCAGAAACTCGAGTCCAACGTCGTCAAATTGAAGGAAACCCGCCAGCAATCCCAAGAAAATGTCGCCCGCTTGCAAAAAGTTTACGACAGTATGTCCATCTAGTAGGCCGCTATTCGCTGCCGCCATCGAGAGCGAAAGCCGGGAAGCAGGAGAGTTGAGATCATGAAATCAATCGGTATCACCAGCAGCGTTTTGGGCCTGCTCGTCCTCACGGCCTGCGCTCCCGATCCTACCAACGATCCTCACACGGGCGGCTTTTTCGGGGGTGTGCGCGGCTTGTCGTCAGGCGATTACGAGATGCGACAACAGCAGTTGCACGGCGAACGGGATCAATCTCTCGATGAATTGCGCGCCTTGCGGGAGGAAAACGAGTCTCTGGAAACCACCCGCCAGATGAAAGCCGACGAGGTGGCCGCGCAGCGGCGCCAGCTCGCATCGCTCAAAGCTCGCAACCGGGAAATAGCCAAACGAATCGACCAATTGCAACGTTCGAAATCCGCCACGGAGCAGCGAACCGCCGAGCTGCGCCGTAAGCAACAGCAATTGACGCGCAATATCCAAAAGTTTGAGACCGATCTCGACCGCGGTCAATTAACCGCAACCCAGGCCAACACCAGGCGACTCAGCCTGGAGCGGGAGTATGACGAAATCAGTAAATTGTAGTTTTTCGACCCCGCGCATCTCGTTTCCGATCCAACCCATGCAAGTCGTTGCTCGTTTCCTGGCGACGCTGTTGCTGGCGGCATCGATCTTCCCTCCGGTAACCATCGCCCAAACCAGTGAGCAAAGCCGTTATTACGTCCAACAAATGCTAGAACTGGCTGCTACCAACAACGACCATGGCGTCACGACCGTGCAGCAGATATTGGAGCAGAACCCCAAACCGAGGCCGACTAATCCGGCAGGTGCTCGTGCCGCTTTCCAGATCGGATTGACAGCCCTAGGACAGAATCAGTTGGAGACTGCGTTAGGCGCGTTCCAGCAAGCCAGTCAAGCCGACCCCAGCAATGTCGAGGCTGTCAATTACCTGGGTTTGGTCCAACGCAAGCTCAACCGATTTCAAGAGGCGGAAAGCGCCCTGCAACAGGCTCTTGCCCTGGAGCCAACCCGCTCGGTCGCCTGGTTCCAACTTGCACAAGTCTACGGGCTGCAAAGTGACGCCCGACGTGCAGTAGGCGCCTTAGCCAATACCTACCGCTATGCCCAGAATCCGATGCGTGCCGAGGAAATTCTGCGCAACATTGCAGAAAATGAGACTTCCGATACCCTGCGTAACGCTGCTATCGAAACTCTGCGCCTTTTCCATCTCCCGGTGGAAACGACCCTCATTCCTCCGCTGTCGCCCAATCCTGGCATCGCCCCGATCGATACCCTGTCTGGTTCCACCCGACCGCTTTCGAATGGCCAGACGCCATGAAACTCGTCTCGGCGACGTCGATGCTGCTCATCGCCCTAGCGCTTGCTACGCCAGCAGGCGCGGCGAACCAGTACGAAACCATCGACTATTACATCCAGCAGATGATCGCCCATTCGAGCGCCGACGATGTGACCGGCGTGCAAACCTTTCGAGAGCAGCTGGAAAATCTGCGTCGGCCGGAAACCGAAGACTCCGCCAGAGCCCGTCCTTTGCGGCAACAAGGGTCCGAGCAACTGGCCCGCAACAATTTCAAGGAAGCGCTGGCGGCCTTTCGCCAAGCGTTCATTGCCGATCCCGCCGATCCGGAGACCGCTGGCCAGCTCAGTTTGGCCTACCTGCGGCTGCACCGCCTCAAGGAAGCGGAGCGGCTAGCGGTTTATGCTCTGTCCCTAGCCCCGACGCAATCGGCAACCTGGTTGACATTGGGTGAGGTTTACGGACAGACCGGCGACGCGACGCGCGCCGGTGGCGCTTTTGCCAATGCTTACCGCTTTGCCAAGGATCCGGCGCCCATCGCCGAACAGTTGCAGCGATTGACCACAGCCAACAACGCGGCAGCGATCCAGACCGGTGCTCAAAAAGCCTTGCAATTAGGGCAGCCGGTCAATTTCAAATCCTCCCCCCTGTCCTCCGCCCCAGCACCACCACCAACGACCGCCTCCCCTTCAGGGACCGATCCTCTCCCACCCAGCCCCGTAACGTCAGCGCGCACTGAAACTCCAGGCCAACGAATTTACCGGCAGAGCATTCCGCTCACCTGCCTGATCATCACGTTTCGGAACGGCAAGACCGACAATCTCGGTAGCGGCTTGCTAGTCTCGTCGGACGGCTTGATCATCACCAACAACCACGTCATCGACAAAGCCGACAATCTAGCGGTTCGCTGCGGCGAGCGGGAATCGACCGCTAGCGTGCGTAAGCGGAGCAAAGAACCGGATTTAGCGCTGTTGGCCACCTCGCTCAACAGCAAGGAAAGGTTCGTGCTCAATGAAGCCTATAGTCAGGATCTGATCGGCCGGGATGTGTTCGTCATCGGCAATCCCTACGGCTTGGAAGGGACTTTTTCCACTGGCGTTATCAGCGGCCTGCGCGAGATCGACGGCGTTCGCTACATCCAGATTTCCGCGCCGGTCAGCCCAGGCAACAGCGGCGGTCCGGTCATCCTGAGCGACGGCAGCGTGATCGGCATCGCCGCCATGGGCCTCAAAATGGGCCAGAATCTTAACTTTGCCATCGCTTCCGCCGAAGTCATCGCGTCCAGCCTGTTCGATCCGGCACGGATGAAAAGCCAACCCTTGGGTGGCAACCACTAGCTGTCGCCGTGGGTCTCGCTTTCGAATCGCAACAGCCTGCCAAAACGCCACAATAACCGTCACGCCACCGCCCCCAGCGCCAGCACGTAACCGCCCACCACCAGCAGATCGCCCGGCTTGGCGGCAGCAGTGGTATCCGCCCCCGGACTCAGTACGTCCAGCAGCTGCCCCGAAGACGTCAGGCGATAGGCCGGCATATTCTGACTTTCCAGCTGGACCCACCAGTCGTCGTGGCGAGCTTGCAACTGCAGATGCCGACGAGACAACCCGAGATACTCGGCGTTGATGCCCACTGTCTTGGCCGCATTGCCATCCCAGCGCAGTGACCGAGGATCGGCCAGCAGGCGCGGCGCGATATCCGCTTCCGAACCGCGCCCGAAGCTGACCGCCCGCCCGCGCGGCACCGGCAACGCCAGCGGAGTCGGCAAGAACATCCAGCCCAGATAATGCACGGTCATCGGTGGCGGCGCGGCATGAAGCTCCAACTCCAGATCCGAAAAGGGTTGCCACGTTCCCGGCAGAGCCAGCGGCGTTGACAAGCCGACGACTTCGCCGAACACGCGATCCGCGCTATCGATCCGCAACCAGGCGACCGCTTCGGGATGGCCGCCCGGCACCATACCGCCCGCACGGTTAAAACAGATTCGCCAGTCGCTGATCCCGGCCGCGGCATAGGTCGACAGTCGCTGCAAAGCTACCCCCGCCACCCGGACGACTGTGGCCGGTCGCTGAGGAATCCAGGTCAGCTGTTCCGGTCCCGTCGCCGGTTCGGATACAGGAGCCGCCGACGCCACTGGCGGGGGGGTTGGCCAATCGACCGGAGACTGTTGCGGTTTCAAGGGGCTGTCAAACTCGGCCGCAAACCCTAGCACGGGCTCACGCCGCCCCCAAATATCGGTCACCGGAAAGTCGATGTCTGGCGTAGTAGGCGGTTCCTCGGGCACGGTCAACGGTGTGAGCGGTTCGGAAAGTGCCGCCGCGGGCGGCAACCCAGGTCGCGGCGACGTGATCAAGCTGCGCTCTAAAACCGTGGACACCCCCCCCACCTCGACCGACCGCGCCACCACCCGTAACCGTAAAGCCCGACCACGCCGGTCGCGCACGATAAATCCACCTTCGCCATCGTCGGCCAGATTCAGTCCGCCCGGCGGTTCCGACAGCACATCCACCAAGGCGGGCACACCGGGACGCAGCATCAGCAAGATCGACTCGCCGTTCGGAAACGGCCAACCCACCACCGGAAAACTACCCGCGCGTCGATCACCGTTCAACAGGGTCAACCGCTGACCCGCATGAATCATCCCCAATTCCCGCCAATCAGCCTGCCCCTCGGAGGTCGCTTGAATGTAAAACAGGGGAAGCTCGTCATCGGCCGGTAGATAAATCGCCCGTCCGAATAGGAATTGGACCTCGCCTGGTCGCAGTACCGGATCCGGTTCCAGGTGGTAGCGGATCGCGGTGTTCTCGACCATCTGCCGGCCGAGATCCCGCTCGTGCAACCGGTGCAACTCCCGCAATAGCATTTCGCGAGCAATGCCTTCATCCAGTCGGTTGTCCCGCAAGTAATCGCGCTCGGGAATGCGCACTATCACCTGGCTATAGCAGGTTTCCTTGCGCTGGTGACCACGGGGTACGCGTGGATAGCGCTTGAGCGCTTCCAGCAAAAAAACCCCATCCTGACCGCTCCGCACCCGCTCCCATAGCATCGATGCATTGAACACATCCGGCACCTTGCGCAAGGTCGCACAGATCACATAATCGGATACGATCAGCGTATCAGGAGGAGTTATCACGACCTTTTTCCTCGACCACAACGGCCAAGGCCACAATCGGCAACACGGATAACACGAGATGGCTACCGGCAGCCGACAACAATGGCATCGGTTGGCCCATCACGGGTAAAAAGCCTAGATTGGTGCCCCAGGAAACCAAAAAGCGCGCGCTGAGCAAAGCGGCGCCACCGTAGAGAAAAAAATAGACAAACCCAGCAACCATCGTCGGGCGATTATCGCTCGACCAGCCTCGATTCAACGCACGGTTGGCGATTATGACCATCAGTGCGACAAACAACGCCTGCCCCCCCACCAACACCAAGCCCGCCAGACCACCATATCGGCTCAGAAAAAATGACGGCGCAAAATCGCTTTCCACGACGGGAACCGTCATGGCCCGACCATTTGCTGTCTCGTTCCAGACAGTCCCCGCCCAACCACCGGCCCGAATCGCTTCCAGCGCCCGCCGCAACTGGTAACCAGCGTGAGGATACTGGTCCGGAGCAACCCAAACTCGGATTCGATCCATTTGAAAATCTAAGGAAATCCCCTCTGGTCGGTCACGCAGCCAAGCCAAGCCGGCCACCAGCGATAAAATCAAGGCCATCACAACCATCAGGCCCATCCGCCGCCAGAGCAGGAAAGGATGGGCGCGCAGGTAAGCCCAAGCCAAGGCCAGGCTCCAAAAAACCAGCAGCGCCAACGGCGAAAAATCGTGCAAGAACATCAGGGCAAAACCGCATACCGCCGTCAATAAGATCAAAAAACCCAGATAGCGCAGCCAAGGCACTGAATAATCGTGGCTCCACCCGTGAACGGGCGACCGCTCCCGTAGCGTGAGGGCATGAGCGGCCACGGCAACCAGAACCAGCAGAATCAGCTCAAATGGTTGTAACCCGGCCCAGCCGCCTTCGTCGCCGGAAATCGTCTGCACCGCTAACAGCGCCATCGCCACAATGCCCAACAAGCCTAAACCCCAGCTTGCCCAATGTCGGTCTAGCCGAACGGTCGGGCGCATCCATGGCCAAGCGCTCCACCCAGCCCAGGCCAACCAACCGAATACACCGGCCAGCGCCGCGCCGCTGCCACCATAGCGCTGCCAGCCTGCCTCGCCCGCGCCGACCCCCAGTTGGAGCAGGGTCACCAATCCACTGCCCAGCAACAGAGTCAGCGCCGTCAACAACCCAACGCTCCACCGCGAGCGCACGGTCTCCAACCAAATCAGCAGCGCCGGCCAAGCGACCAGATACGGCCACAGTATTGCCATGGTCAACGCTTTCAAATGCATTTCGAAACACAGACCGGCTAACGTCAACGCCAGCGCAATCTGCCATCGGACAGTCGCGGCTGGCCATCCCTGTCGCCGACCCGGCCAGACCCCACCCAGTATCAGCGGCGACAACACCAAGCCGAACCGCCAATCCAGCAGCTGCTGATCGAGCGGCCACAACCACGCCAACCCGCTCCAACTCACCGACACCGCTGGCGAGACCGACGGCGGCGATGACTCCGCCAACCAGCGTCGCGCCCTAGCCATCACCGCCAAGGTCAAAGTCGGTGCGGTTTCTACCACCCGATAGTGGGTTCGGCCGATGATCAAGCCATCGCCAGGGTGCAAGGGAACCGAACGCTGCCACAAGGATTCCGCGTCCGGCGTTCCGACCTTCACGGTCACCGGGGAACCGTCCGGCCGCCCTGCCTCGCCGGGACAGAGTACGAACCCTTCGCGGGTTGGCACGATCTCCGCCGTATCCAGCGGCACCCCTCCAAGTCCCAGTCGGTCAGCGCAATACACGCCGCCACCCAACCGCAACGGTCGCTGTACCCACCCGAACGGCAATTCCGCACTGCTCAGCCACTCGCGCAATCGACTACGCCAGTCCTGGCGGCATTCTGGCAGCAGTTGGCCGTCTCGACGCAGACGAAGACCATCATATTCCCAACGTCGGTCACCATCATGCAAGATCAGTCGGCCATTTTCCGCGCCCGATACCGTAAAGGGGTGGGCACCCACTGCAAAAGACGCCCCCGACATCAGCAACCACTCCCGGGTCGGCTTTCCATCGCCCGCCGAAGCAGGTCGCCATAACACCCGCTTGCCGGATGAGAGATTGCTCAACCGCCATGCTCCGTTCGCCTCGCGGTGCAGCAAGATGTGTTCGTCGTCGGCCCGAGGCGCCCACAACGCTTCCCGACCCAGTGTCAACGATTGACCGGGCTCCAGCTCGACGGTCAATTGGCGCGGCTCCAACCAATCGGGCGCCCGTTCAACCGTCCACAGCGCGGCCAACACCGGTAGCAACCAGATCGCCAGTAATCCGCCTCGGCCAGCACGCGACCTCCATCGAAAGCGGATTCCTTTTTCGGCTGTCGATGCAGACACGTCTCACTCCTCGACTATAGCTGCCATTGTCGGCGATCGGGCCGATCCGATCGCGACCGTCAGTCGGTCCTGCCAGACCAGCCGTTCGCCCTCTCGTCGAATATGGGTAAACTGATCGCGAAAGAGACCTGGAATCGCGGTCGTCGGTAACGGCGAGAAGCTGGCCTCCAGCCCGGTCGCCCCCTCCGGCAGCTCCAGCCACAACCGGCGGGCCACCGCCTCCGACTCGGCACAAACGGTCGCTCGTAGACAACACCGCTCGCTCGTCACCACCCTTGCCCCGGTCACGGTCGGGATTCCGCCCACCACGAACAGGACTGCGCGTTCGCCCTCGTGCGAGGGCCGTGCCCACCTCAATTGAAATCGCACCGGGAACCGTCCCTCTAAAGCAGGCCAGCGTGCCACCCGTCGCCACGGCTGCCAATCGCCGTCGATCCCGGCCGATAGCCGATCGATCGACGGCGGCACGGTTTCGGTGAGAACCAACGGTGCTTCGGCCCAATCGGCTCGCCACTCGCCTTTCTCCTCCGAAAAGGATTGCCAGCGGACCGCCGCCAGCCACGCCTGGGAGTTGAAAGCCTCGACCTGCTGGCGCACGTAACGGCCGGCGGCGCTGAAATGCAACGCCCGATGAATTTGACGCACGTTTTCATTCCACACCCCATTCAGCCAATCGGGCTCGTCCGAACGCGGCGCCAATAGTTCCGGATTATCGCGCGCGTAGGCTTGACGCAACGGCAGGTCGGCCGGGGCGATGGCGATCCGTCCATCTTCGCCCAAATGCAGCAAACCGGCAGCCAGCGACCGGTCGAACAACAGGGCATCCTCCCGACCCGGCGACGGTTTAGCGGAGACCGCGGGCAACGCGCTCGGCCGCGCGTAGATGTCAGCCAATTGCCGTTGCAACAATCCGACGCACGCGGCCACAAAAAGCGTTACCGGCACCCACCGCGCCAGCCAGGAACGGCTCGCACGATTCAGTTTTGGTATGGGTTTCATGTGGAATAGTGCCAAAATATCGGAATACCTTGACCTGACGGTCACGGCTTAGTTTACTCGATATTCAAACTCATCCCGAGGGCGACAGACCGGAGAATTTCTCATGCGGAGCGGCGAGCGGATCGTGATCAAAGGCCGGGAGTACCGGATCGATGCCCTACTCTCGACTGACGCCGGGAGTTACGGCCAGGTTTGGGCCGCCACCGATCCCAGCGGCCGCGCCGTTGCCCTGAAGTTCATCAACGCCGACGCCATGCTACAGGCTGACCTCAGCCTGCACGGCCACTGGCACGCCCATCTGGAACGGGAAATCCATTTTCTAGACAGCTTGAACGCGGCGCAATCTCGGCACATCGTCGCGCTGCTCGACCACGACCGGCTGGATGGCCAACCGGTGCTGGTCCTGGAGCGGTTGCAGGCCAACCTCGGCCAATGGCTATCACAATTGCGGCGGGACGACGCTCCACCGCCTGATCTGGCCCAGATTCTCGATTGGACCGAACAGATCCTGGATGGTCTGGATGTGATCCACCGTGCTGGTTTCGTGTATCGCGATCTGAAATTCAGCAACATCCTGGTCGGCGAACGGGGCGCGCTGCTCAAGCTGGCCGATTTTGGCTCGCTCAAGCGCGAGGACGGCGATAGTACCCGTTCCTGTATCGGCACCCCCGCCACCATGGCGCCGGAGCAAATTTTGCCGGTCCGCCAAGGCGAAAACGGCTGCGAATATGCTGTTGATCACCGCGCCGACTATTATGCTCTGGGCTTGTTGCTTTTTGCGCTGCTCACCGAGCAATCCGCCACCGCCGCCCAGCGCCGGCTCGGCCAACTGCTGGCCCTGCACGGCCAGGAAGGCGCCGGCAAGCATCGCGACGAATTGGGCGGGTTGACCGATGGAGAACGGGAGCTGTTACGACACGCCATCGAATTCTGGACCGTGCCCGCACGGCCAGAGCAGCGACAACGTGGCGCGGCGACACTGCTGATCGACCTGCTGACTCGGCTGTTGGCAGGCGATCCTGCCACCCGTCCCGCCTCGAGCGCGGAAATACGCACGATCTTAGAGGCAGTGCGTGCCGACCAACCGGCTATCCCACTCGCTTTATCGGACAGGCTGGAACAGCTCCCAGATACACCGCCAAACCGGCATCCCCGCCGGAGCAATACCCCGACACGGTTTCCCTGGTCGAAGCGCACCATCGGTTTGATCGGCGTAGCTGGGCTGGTCGGCACCCTGGCTTGGGCTACCATTATCCGCCCTGCGTTTCATCAGGAGCAAACCCAGCCACCCGGCGTAGCGTTCGTACCGGAACCGAGCCCTGCCGCTCCCTCCCCAGCTCTGGCAACCGAATCCGCCGCGCCAGCACCTTCGGAACCATCATTGCCTTCCGAACCGCCCGACAACGAAAATCCAGTGGCGACCACTGTACCCGATTCCAAGCTGACCAAGGAGCAGCAGGCAACGGCAGTCGAGCCGCCGGCAATATCGGCGAGTGAAACACCAGAAAACGTCGTCACCGATACGACACCCAGCACCCCAACGGACTCCTCAGCGGAACCCCTGGTCGAGGCGGAACCACCGGCTCCACCGACAACCGAATCCGTTACTGAATCCATTACCGAGTCCGGAACCGAGTCCGGAACCGAAACCTCACCCAATGCTCCTGGCATAGCTGTCACGCCGAGCCAGACTAAACCGGTCGCTTCCCCACCGACACCTAAATTGCCCTCCTCGACAGCGGACGCTCCACGCAAAACCACCGCGCCCGCGATCACCGAACGATCCAGACCAAACCGGCCGCCCAAACAAACAGCCCATCAACGAACGGTCAAGGCGGCACCTCCTACCGTCGAAACCGCTGAAAAAAGTAGCAGCGTAGCGCCACGGTCTACTAACCAGAGGACGGTTAAGGCGGCACCTCCTACCGTCGAAACCGCTGAAAAAAGCAGCAGCGTAGCACCACGGTCCACCAACGCAGCTGAACCACCCGCACCCACCACTTCACGCCCGGTCGTGAAGAGTCCCACCAAAACCACTTCGATCGTAAAAGTGGCTCCAAAACCGCCCGAACCTGCTGCTCAGTCGGCTTCGGCTCGTCATCCAACCCCGGAGGAGAAAACGGCTGCCGTACCCCACGCCGATAAGGCGATAACCCGAGTCGTTCGGGAGCGGCCGGCCCCTCACACCGATGCAGCACCTAAAACAGCTTCTTCTAATCGGCGCCCCCCGGCCTTGGCGCCTATCGAATTAGTCAGCCGTCCCAATAAAGAAACACCCTCTACCCCGCCGCCCATCGAGTTGGTCAGCCGCACCAACCCCAGGACCGCTACCCCGGATCGCGCTCCGCCACCGATCATGCTGGTCAGCCGCAGTAATCCTTCCCCGCCAACAACTCCCACTCGATCAACACCGTCTCCAGCAGTAGCCACGGCTGCTCCGTCTCGCAACCCAACCGCATCGCCACCAAAGCCCCCGGTACGTTCCACCGACCCCATTACCGATTTACGGAAAGACGCCGGCCGCGCGGCCAACGATATCCGGCGCGAAGCGCAAAATGTCGGCAACTGGGTCGGCCACACCAGCGCCTCGGTCGGCACGGAAATCCAGCGCGGTTTCGATAGCGCCAATCGAGCAATCAACGGTTGGATGGGGAACTGCAACTCAGCGAACGGTTGTCGGCCGACACGGCAGATCGAACGGCGCGACCGCTGGTCTCGCAACGCCCGCCAAGCGATGTCCTCACCGCCTCAACGACGCTCCCCGCCCGATGACGGGGATCCAGGGCCTCCACCACGCCAGCGGTGGGAGCGGGGTTCCCCCCCACCCCAGCGGTACGCCGAGCCCGATGACGAGGATCCGGGACCTCCGCCATAGCGGCTGTGGTAGCGTCGCGAGGTTGGCCAGAAACCTGTCACAGGTCGATGGGTGAGCGTCGCGGGCGACACCCTCTCCTAGCCCTCTTTCCTGCACCGGCTAAAGCTGGCTAAGCAACCCCGAGGTGAAGCTCCTGTAACGATCGGCCCTAGAACGCCTCGGCCGGCAGGGTCATCAGAGAATCGGCGCCGGCCCGAATTTTGGCCAAGTGCGACATCGTTTCCGGCAACACTTTCTCCATGAAGAACTTCGCGCACACCCATTTGCTTTGGTAAAAAGCCCGGTCGAAGCTGTCATCGTCGGGCTTGGACAGTGGGTTCTCGCAAACGCGAGCAACTTGCGCCCACTGATAGCCCAGCGTCACCAGCGCCATGATGTACAGATAATCCATCGACACCGCACCGCCGTTGTCCGGATCGGCAAGCGCCTGTTGCATCAGCCATTGGGTGGCCTCGATCAGCCGCTCCAGCGCCTCGCTCAGTGGTTTGATGAAAGGTGACAGCGCAGCGCTGTCTTTGTGCTTCTCGCAGAACCCGCCTACCAGCGCGAGGAACAACTGAATCGCCCGACCCCGGTTGGCCGGCAACTTGCGGCCGGTCAGATCCAAGGCTTGAATGCCGTTGGCGCCCTCGTAAATCTGGGTAATGCGAACGTCGCGCACGAACTGCTCCATGCCCGATTCGGCGATGTAGCCGTAACCGCCGAAGCACTGCAAGCACAAGTTCACTGAGTTGAAACCCGTGTCGGTGAGATACGCCTTCAACACCGGAGTCAACAAGCCTAGCAAATCCTCGGTTTTCTGCCGCGTCTCGGGATCGGGATGCTTGCGGATGATATCGACCATCAAGCCGGCCCAGTAGGCCAGCGCTCGTGCCCCTTCCTTGAACACCTTGACTGTCATCAGCATCCGGCGGATATCGGGATGAACGATGATCGGGTCAGCCGGCTGATCGGGATACTTCGCGCCCTGCGGTGAGCGGCCCTGTAAGCGTTCCTTACAATAGGCCAAGGCATTCTGATAGGCGACTTCCGCCTGGCTCAAACCCTGCAACGCCACGACCAGTCGAGCCGCGTTCATCATGATAAACATGGTCCGCAGCCCCTTGTGTTCCTGGCCGAGCAGGTAACCGACCGCGCTGTCGTAGTTCATCACGCAAGTGGCGTTGCCATGGATACCCATCTTCTCTTCCAGCGCACCGCAATTCACAGCGTTGCGGTCGCCGAGAGTGCCATCGGGCTGAACCAGCCACTTGGGCACGATGAACAGGCTGATACCCTTGACGCCCTCCGGGCCGCCGGGGATTCTAGCCAGTACCAGATGGACGATGTTCTCGGCCAGATCGTGCTCGCCGGCTGAAATAAAGATCTTGGTGCCGGTAATACGATAGGTGCCATCCGACTGCGGCTCAGCCTTGGTCCGCAATAGGCCCAGATCGGTACCGCAGTGCGATTCGGTCAGATTCATGGTGCCGGTCCACTGGCCGGAAATCATCTTCGGTAAGTAGAGGGCTTTCTGCTCCTCGGTGCCACCGATTTCGATAGCCTCCATGGCACCGCCAGTCAAGCCAGGGTACATGGCAAAGGCTATGTTGGCAGAGGCCATCATTTCGCTGACCGCCATCCCCAACACGTAGGGCAACCCCTGACCACCGTATTCGGGCTCGCCGACCAGGCTGGCCCAGCCGTCCTCGACTACGGCGAGGTAGGCTTCTTTAAAACCGCTGGGGGTAATGACCCTGCCGTTTTCCAGCCGACAACCTTCGCGGTCACCAACTTTGTTCAGCGGTTGCAGAATTTCCTGGCTCAGTCGGGCAGCACCTTCCAAAATGGCCGTGACCGTATCCGGCGTCGCCTCCGCAAAGCCGGGCAATAGGTTATTGTAACGGTCGATCTTGAGCAGCTCATGCAGGATGAACCGCATATCGCGTACGGGAGCGGTATAACTGGGCATGGGCGTAATCCTGAGTTGCGTTAGGCTTGTACTGCGCTGATAGCGAACGACACCCTGCTGAAAACCTAAAGGCAATTCCTAGAATAATCACTCTAAATCGATAAAAATAGCCAGTTAATTCAAAGTCCTGCCGATCGATATCGGGATAGTTGGCCGATGAGCGATCCGTTTAGACAAAACCGGTCGAACATCGCGGTTCGCTGTTAGACACCCCGGTTCGCGGTGGATTGCCGTTTGCGGCAAAACGGCTATCGTGTATTGGTCGATCAAGACTCATCACCGGTGGAGCAACTTAGCATGACCCTGACAAAAATCGGCTTTTCCCTGCTCGGCGCGCTGGCGCTCGGTTCGAACCTGATGATCGCTGCACCGGTCTGGGCGGGCGACATCCTCCTCGCCGTGGAAGAACCCGCTGCCGGCAGCACTTATAGTGGCATATCGAACCTGCGCGGCTGGGTGGTCGGATCGGCGGGAATCGATCATGTGGAATTGTATGTGGATGGCACGTTTGCGACCAACGTGCCGGTCGGTGGGTTGCGCGATGATGTGGGCAATCAATACCCTAGCTACCCGAATTCAAAAAATTCTGGATTTTCAATGGCTTTTAATTACTCCAACCTGTCGGCCGGCTCTCACGCCATCCAGGTTCGGGCCGTGGATCGGGAGGGCGTCAACTACGAGACAACGACCAATTTTAATGTGACCCGCTTCGACAATCCCTACATCGCCGATCCGGCGAACGTCAACCTGGGAGGGGCTAGCGGAACTTTCGACACGCGATCCATTTCCCTGAAGAACATGACCGCCGACGGTAAAATCTACGACGTGAGGTTAGACTGGCGTGCTGAGGCTCAAGGGTTCGTCATCGCTCAGATCACCCCGACCGGTCAGTCCCCGGCAACCGACTACAGCGGCGTCTACAATTCGACGGTTTCACAAACTCAAAATAGCTGCTCGTTCTCAGTCAGCCAGCAGACCAAAAGCGAATTAAAGCTGACTCAAAATAACTCCCAATTGAGCGGAACCGAAAGCGGTACTTTGTCCGTTTCTGGAACGGTGGATTCGCTAGGGAATTTCTCGTTGGTATCCGGGCGCCTTGTGCAAACTTCTGGCAATTGCCGGGGCGAGTCGTATTTCAAATACCAAGGCAGTTTCCCCAGCCAGACGGTCGCCATCACCATTCAATACGAATATTTTGGCAGTTGTTCCTATAGCAATTGCTCGACCAGTTTTGAAGGTAGCATCATCAAGTCCAACTCAACTGCCAGCGCAGCACGAGCGACATATAGCACCGGCCAGGTCGAGGGCATCAATGCCGAGCCGCTGCTGGAAGCTGGCAAAACTTTTTCGACGTCAGAATAGGAAAATTCCCTGTAACGTACGCTCCGCATCTCGCCGGTGAATCTCACGAACCCCCATGAATGCTGAAACCCTCATGATCCAGGGTACCACCTCCGACGCCGGCAAAAGCGTCATGGTCGCCGGTCTGTGCCGATTGCTGGCGCGGCGCGGCGTGCGGGTGGTTCCGTTCAAACCGCAGAATATGGCCCTTAACAGCGCCGTCACTGTCGATGGCGGTGAAATCGGCCGCGCCCAAGCCGTGCAAGCGCAAGCCGCGTTTCTGGAACCGCATACCGACATGAACCCGGTGCTGCTCAAGCCCAACACCGACATCGGTGCCCAAATCATCATCCACGGCAAGGCGCTGGCCAACATGGACGCTCGCCACTATCACGACTACAAGCCGGTGGCGATGCGGGCGGTGCTGGAATCCTACGAGCGGCTGCGTGCGGCCTACGACTTCGTGCTGGTGGAAGGCGCCGGCAGTCCAGCGGAAATCAACCTACGTGACAAGGACATCGCCAACATGGGCTTCGCCGAGGCGGTGGACTGTCCGGTGTGGCTGGTCAGCGATATCGACCGAGGCGGCGTGTTCGCTCATCTGTACGGCACGCTAGCCCTGCTGGCGCCCAGCGAACGGGCCCGCATCACCGGCCTCATCATCAATCGCTTTCGGGGCGATGTCAGCTTGCTGACGCCGGGGCTGGACTGGCTGACCCAGGAGACTGGCAAGCCGGTATTGGGTGTGCTGCCCTACCTGCAAGGGCTGCATCTCGAAGCCGAAGACGCCCTGCCCCGCGAACCCGGCATCGCCAAGGACGCCGAGCGGCTGCGGGTCGCGGTGCCGGTGTTGGCGCGGATCAGCAATCACACCGACCTCGATCCGTTGCGCTTGCATCCCCAAGTCGAAGTACGCTGGGTACGACCGGGCGAGGCCATTCCGCCCGCCGATCTCATCATCCTACCCGGCAGCAAAAGTACGCGCGGCGACTTAAAAAGGTTGCGCGAACAGGGTTGGGATAAAGATATCCATCGCCATCTGCGCTACGGCGGCAAAGTCATCGGCATTTGCGGCGGCTTTCAAATGCTGGGGCGCTGGGTCCATGACCCGGCAGGTTTGGAAGGCGAACCGGGCAGCAGTCCGGGCCTCGGCTTTCTGGACTTTGAAACCACGCTGGAACCGGAAAAACAACTGCATCGGGTCGAAGGTCGATTGCTGCTCGACGATGCCTTCGTGACCGGCTACGAAATCCATGCCGGCATCAGCACCGGCCCGGCGTTGGCACGTCCTGCTGCTCAGCTGACCGATGGTCGCCCGGACGGAACACTGTCGGGCGATGGGCAATTGCTCGGCACGTATCTGCACGGGCTGTTCGACGCCGCGCCAGCCCGCGATGCACTGCTGCGCTGGGCCGGCCTGGCGGTGCGGGAAACGCCCGATTACCGGCAATTGCGCGAGGAAGGGATCAACCGGCTGGCGGATGCGATTGAAGCGCATCTGAATTTGCACTTGCTGGAAGAGTTGTTGACCAGCTGAACCTTTCAGATAATATTTTCGCGAAACTCACACCCCACCACGCTTTTTCTGATCGATTGCCCAATCGGCCATGAAGCTTCGAACCGTCCTACTCATCACACTGGCCTTGACGACCACCAACGGTGGCATCCTGCTCTACCGCTATCTTCGCCCGCCGCCGACCCCGCCCACCATCGCAACCACTCCAACCCGCCCTACCTCGCCCATTCCCGCCAACCGTGCGCCATCGGCGACAACCGTTCCACAATCGCCTCAACCACCGGATCAACCACCGCCGACTAAAACGCCTCCCGACCGGATTGCCACCTTGGAAACCAAACCTCGTCCTCCCAAACTGCCCGACCATTCTCTTCCACCCGTCGGCATCGCTGACTGGATATTGGTGGAGAAAAAAGCTCGCCGGCTAACCCTGTTTCGCAACCACAAACCACTTAAGTCTTACGACATCGCCTTGGGCCGGCAACCCGACGGCCCCAAACAGTTCCAAGGCGACAACAAAACCCCGGAAGGCCGCTATAGGATCGATTCTCGCAAGAAAAACAGCGACTATTACCGTGCCTTGCACATTTCTTATCCCAACCCCGGCGACGCTGCTTACGCTGCCAAACAAAAACGCTCGGCTGGCGGAGACATCATGATTCACGGTCTCCCCAAGGGAATGGATTCGCTCGGCCGGCTCCATCTGCTACGGGACTGGACGGCGGGTTGCATTGCGGTGACCAACACCGAAATCGAAGAACTCTGGCGCGCTATCCCTGACGGCACGCCAATCGAAATTCGACCTTAAAATCGCGATGTTGCCGAATTTCCAAACTCGAATGGTGCCAGCAACATGATCGGCGCGCTGGCGGTACTGTTGGCGTTCCAATTGATCGGCGAGGTGCTGGTTCAGTTGACCGGCATACCGGCTCCGGGGCCGGTGATCGGCATGGTATTGTTGTTTCTGGCGCTCCTGTGGCGCGAGGAGTTACCCGACGCCCTGCGCACCACCGCGCAAACCCTGCTGTCGCATTTGTCGCTGCTATTCATCCCCGCCGGTGTCGGCGTCATCCAATATGGGGCATTGCTGAGGGAAGAATGGCTAGCCTTGGCAGTCGCGTTGGTGGTTAGCACATTGATCACGGTCGCTATCACCGCTTTGGTGATGCGAGTCTTTCGTTCGCCATCGTGACGGGAATCGGCAAGATGGATAGAATCTTCGGCGGTATTTGGGTGTATCTGGCCAGTTCGCCCCTGTTGTGGCTAACCGTTACCTTGGGGGTCTACCTGGCCGGACAATGGCTGTTCCAGCGGAGCGGCGGTCGGGCGCTGTTCAACCCGGTGGCGCTGGCAATCACCTTGCTGGTTCTGCTCCTGCTGCTCACCGGTACCTCCTACAGCACCTATTTTTCCGGCGCGCAATTCATCCATTTTCTGCTCGGTCCGGCGACCGTGGCGCTGGCGATACCGCTCTATATCCACTGGGAACGAGTGCGGCGGCTGCTTTTACCGATCATCGTTGGCCTGGTATCGGGTTCGTTGACCGCCATCCTTTCGGCTATCGGCATCGCTTGGCTGCTGGGTGGATCGCCGCGTACCCTGCTGTCCTTGGCGCCCAAGTCGGTGACCACACCGGTAGCGATGGGGATTGCCGAAAAGATCGGCGGCCTGCCCTCGCTGACGGCGGTCATGGTGATTCTGACCGGGATCGTCGGCGCCGTCGCCGCACCGGCACTGCTGGAATGGCTACGGATTCAGGACGACGCCGTCAAAGGTTTCGCCATTGGCGTGGCGGCGCATGGCATCGGCACAGCCCGAGCGTTTCAAATCAGCACGCTGGCGGGCGCTTTTTCCGGGCTAGCTATTGGCTTGAACGCCCTGTTGACTACCCTGTTGGCACCGCTGATTGTCCGATTGCTCCATCTGGCACCTTGAGCCGTCAAACATCTGCCCGGCAATCGCGATCAGAACTCGATCCCCTTTTGCGCTTTGACGCCTTGCTCTCGGTAGGGATGTTTCACGTTGCGAACGTCGCTGACCAGGTCGGCCAACTCCACCAGCGCTTGCGGAGCGTGCCGTCCAGTCGCGACGACATGGAGCTGCGGACGGCGCCTATCGAGAGTTTCGAGAATTCGCCCGAGATCGAGATAGCCGTATTTCAGCACCGGGTTGAGTTCGTCCAGAATCACCAAATCGTAGCGGGAATCGCCGATCATCCGTTCCGCTTCGGCCCAAGCGCGTTCGGCGGTCGCAACATCCTGCTCCCGGTTCTGGGTCAGCCAGGTAAACCCGTCGCCGATGGTGCGAAAATCGACGTTTTCGAAGCGACTCAGCACCGTCCGTTCGGCGCTGTCCTGCCCACCCTTGATAAACTGCACCACGCCGACCTGCATGCCGTGCCCGATGGCTCGCAGCGCCATGCCGAAAGCAGCGGTGGTTTTGCCTTTGCCGGGGCCGGTGAACAACGATCAACAGCCCCTTCTCGTGGACAGCACGGGCCTGCTTGCGCTCGTAGCCGGCCTTGCGGCGGGCGGTCAGGCGGGTGTGATCGGCGGACTCGACGGGAAGGGCGGAATCCTCCACCGCAGCTCTCCCCAGGCTCAGACATGATGGGAAAAGTGCATCCAGCTTTGTGGGGTCCAGTCGGGATCGACGCTAGCAACGCCCGTTTTCCCCAGATCCAAACCGCACTTGCGGGCGAAATAGCGATGAAACGCCAGACTGGGCGTTAGTTCGGGGTGAAACACGGTCACCAAAATCCGGTCGTCTTCCGCTGCCGCGACATAGTCATCCAGTTGCAGCAACACCCGCACGCCATCTCCAACCCGCACGATTTTGGGTGCGCGGATAAAGGTCAGCGGAATCGGCTCGTGCGCCACCGCTGGCACCACCATTTCGCGATTGAAGCTGTCCAACTGGCTGCCGAAGGCATTGCGGTTAACCGCGATGTCGATCAAGCCGAGAAACGGCGTTTCACCAACGTTTTCGCTAGCCAGCAAAATAGCCCCGGCGCAGGTGCCCCACAGCTTCAAACCATCGCTGTAGGCCCGCTGGATCGCGTCGTCCAGACCAAAAAGGTTCAGCAACCGTGACAGACAGGTGCTCTCGCCACCGGGGATGATCAGTCCCGCCAAACCCTCCAGTTCAGCAGCACGCTTGACGGTTCGCGCGGTCACGCCAATCCGCCGCAAGTGATCGAGATGCTCCTGTACTCCGCCCTGCAAATCCAGAACGCCAAGCGTGCCGGAGCCGGCCTGCATCACCAGCCGCGTCCCGCCAACCGATCCTCGTCGGGCATGCTGGCCACGCTCAGACCCGGCATCGGGTCACCCAGATCCATCGAAACTTCCAACAGCTTCTCGGGATCGTCGTAAAAAGCCGTGGCCTTGACGATGGCCCTGGCACGGCGCGCTGGATCGGCCGATTTGAAAATGCCGGAGCCCACGAATACGCCATCGCATCCCAATTGCATCATCAGCGCTGCGTCGGCCGGCGTGGCGATACCACCGGCGGCGAAATTGACTACCGGCAAGCGACCCAGCTTTTTGACCTCCAGCGCCAGTTCGTAGGGGATGCCGTTGACCTTGGCAAAGCTCATGATCTCTTCCGTGGGCATGTTCGCCAACTGGCGGATCTCACGGTTCATGGTCCGCATGTGGCGCACCGCCTCCACCACGTCACCGGTGCCCGCCTCGCCCTTGGTGCGAATCATCGCCGCGCCTTCGGCGACTCGGCGCAAGGCCTCGCCCAGGTTGCGGGCGCCGCACACGAAAGGAATATCGAACCGGGTTTTGTCGATGTGGCAGTCCTCGTCGGCCGGCGTCAGCACTTCGCTTTCGTCGATGTAGTCAATCTTGAGGGCTTGCAAAATCTGCGCTTCCACGAAATGGCCGATGCGCGCCTTGGCCATGACCGGAATCGTGACGGCTTCCTTGATCGCCTTGATCAGGCCGGGATCGGACATGCGCGCAACGCCGCCCTGCTTGCGGATATCGGCCGGCACGCGTTCCAGGGCCATGACCGCCACCGCACCTGCTTCCTGGGCGATCTGGGCCTGTTCCACGTTGACCACGTCCATGATGACGCCACCCTTGAGCATCTGCGCCAGTTGCGCGTTCAGGAGATATCGGTTCTCTGCCATGCTGCTACTCGTTACCAAATGACGAAAAAAGCGGTCGCGGGACGCGCACCGACCGGACTCCCGGTCCGGGAAGGGGGCGAAGTATAGCATCTTCAACGGCCGGGATAGCATTTTCCTGCGCTCCCTTTCGAGCGCAAAAATCGGATAAGTTTCTCACGAGATTGAAAATAAAATTTCTCTTTCTACGCTCTAAAATATGATTATTGCCATTTTGGAAGATGATGAAGTGATCGACGAAATACCGGTAGGAAACAGAAACATCATCGGCATCCCTATGGGAGACATCGCCGGAATCGGCCCTGAAATCGTGGTCAAGGCGCTCGCTCAACCGGTCACCTACGAGTTCGCCCGACCTCTGGTCATCGGCGAATCCAGCGCGCTGCGGCGGGCTTTGCAGGTCACCGGCCTGGACCTGGCCATCCGCCCGGTCGATACGCCAACCCAGGGCATCTACCGGCATGGCAGCATCGATTTGATCGATCTGGCCAATGTGGATGCCGAACAGATTCCGTTCGGACAGGTACAAGCCGACGCCGGTCACGCCGCTTATGAATTTATCGAAAAATCCGTGGAACTGTGCCAAATGGGTCAAGTCACCGCGCTGGCCACCACCCCGATCAACAAGGAATCCTTTCATGCCGCCGGGGTGCGGGACATCGGCCACACCGAACTGCTCGGTCGGCTGACCGGCGCCAACGATCCCTTGACTCTGTTCCAGGTCTTCGACTTGAAAGTATTTTTTCTCAGCCGGCATGTCTCTCTGGCGAACGCCATCCGCCTGATCACTCGCGGGCGGGTGCTGGATTATTTGCAACGATGCACGGCAGCCCTGGAATCGCTGGGTATCGCCAAACCTCGACTGGCGGTGGCAGGACTCAACCCTCATTGCGGCGAACACGGCCTGTTGGGCAGCGAGGAAAGTCGGGAATTGGAACCGGCCATCAACGAGGCGCGGACTTTGGGTCTGGATGTCGCCGGTCCTATCGCCGCTGATTCGGTGTTCTATCTCGCCCGGCAGGGTGCATTCGACGCGGTGCTATCGCTGTATCACGACCAAGGCCACATCGCCACCAAGATGGTCGATTTCCATCGCACCATCGCGATCACCATCGGCCTGCCGTTCATCCGCACCTCGGTCGATCACGGCACCGCCTTCGATCTAGCCGGCAAAGGCACGGCCAATCCGTCGAGCCTGGTCGAAGCTATTCGCCTGGCGGCGATCTACGCACCGCTGTACCGATCATGACCGGACGGTGAATCGATCTCATCACGTCCTGCCCGGCCCGGTACAAGTCGGTCGCGCAGTAGCGCCAACAGTACCTCGCGGGAGCGCGGAAGCTGCCGATCCCAATCCTCACAATCGCTCTCTTGCAGTAGTAGTACCGCCAATTCCAGCAACAACGGTAACCGTAATCGCGCTTGCTCCATCACTTTGCGATCACTCAATACCGACACCGCTTTTCCCTGGCGCAACACGGTACCCTCGTGAAACACGGCCACCTCATCGGCCCAGGCATAAGCCAGTTCCACGTCATGAGTCGAAAATACTAGGGTCGTGCCGGCTTCGTGCAGTTGCTGCAACGCGCCTAGTAGATGGGTCACGCCATGCGGATCGAGGCCGGCGGTCGGCTCATCCAGCACCAGGATTTCCGGGCGCATGGCGAGCACTCCGGCCATGGCGACCCGTTTCTTTTGACCGAAACTGAGGGCGTGCGTAGCACGGTCCGCAAGAGTGGCAACACGCAACGCCGCCAACGCCTCGCTGACCCGTTCGCGGGTTTCCGCTTCGGACAACCCCAGGTTCAGCGGCCCGAATGACACATCCTGGCCGACCGTCGCGGCAAACAATTGGTCATCCGGCTCCTGCAACACCAACCCCACCCGTTGCCGCCAGCGATTGAGGGCACGATGTTCGTAACGGACCGGTTGACCATCGAGCCAGATTTCGCCACTCGTGGGCTTGCAGGTTCCGTTGAGATGCAACAGCAGGGTAGTTTTGCCAGAACCGTTGGGGCCGAGAATGGCCAGCTTCCGGCCGCGCTCGATGCACAGATCCAGACCGCGTAGCGCGACCACCCCACCAGGGTAGACGTATTCCAGCCCACGAACCGCCAGTAGAGGTGCGGTCATGACAGCCCGCGCGCCAACAGGCTACCTGTCATGCCAATCAGCCCAACCAGCCCCAGCCCTGTTGCCAGTCGCGTCCGCGATAAAGTCGGCTTCGGCACCAGCACCCGTAATTCACCGTTATAACCGCGCGCCAGCAGCCCGATTTCCAGCCGCCGCGCTTGCACCAGCGCTCGTTGAAACAGGTTGCCGGCTAGCAGTCCCAGCGAGCGCACCGACCGATCCAGGCGGGAATAACCCAATCGCGCTGTCTGGGCCCGATGACTGGTCAGCGCGCGTTCAAAGAACACAAAGATTAATCGGTAGATCAACAAGATCAATTCAACTACCGCAGGGGGAACCCCTACTCGCCGCAATAACGCTATCCAGTCGGTCAGCGGAGTGGTCAGCATCAGAAAGGCCAGACAGCTCATCGCCGCCAATGCGCGGAGCGTCGTCGTCAGCGCCAGCCACAACCCATCATCCGAGAGATGCAGGTCAAACCCGTGAGTGAAATCCACCGACACCGCCAAAAACGGAACGCCGGTCAGCAAAAACGCTGCTGGCGCGGCGAGTACGCTCAGCAGTGTTCGCAACGGCACACCCGCACCGCGCACCGTCGTCAGCGCCATACCGGCCAATACCAGCGGCGCGGTCGTCAGCGGTGGCAGGATCAGAGTCAGGATGAGCAAACCGCCCGCCGGCAACAGCTTTTCGGCGGGATGCCAGCCTCGCCAACGATTGGTCCAAGCATACTGGTCAATGGCCCGCATCAACGTTGTCCTGGTTACGTCGCTGGGCCCGGCCACGGCGCAGACCCAGATAGTAGCCCAGTAATCCCGCACCCAATGCGCCCTGTAAGGCGAAGAACAAATTGGTGATTTCCCCGCTGGGCGGCTCCCAGATCGGTTTAAACCAGGGTCGATAATCCGGATTAGAGGCAACGATCGCCTTTTTGCCCTGATCATCCGCGCCGGGGAAAGGCTCCCCCAGCTGGTTGGGTATGGGCAACAGCAGGGGTTGAGCCGCCAATACCACCACGACCGCCAACAGCAGCAGATTGATACGTTTCATTTCGCACCTCCCGGCGCGAAAGCCAGTTCATCCAGCTCATCGCGGCTGTACTGATTCAGCAGATTGACCACGATGACCGTCAGCAAGCCCTCAATGATGGCCAGCGGAATCTGGGTCAGCGCGAACACGCCAGCGAATTTCACCACCGCCCCTGCAAAACCACTGACCGGATCGGGGAACGCCAGCGCCAGTTGGCCAGCGGTCACCAGATAAGTCGCCCAATCGCCCAGCGTCGCGGCGAGAAACACCGCCACCGCCAGCGGCGCATTCACCCACCGAGCGCCGCGAAACACCGCATACGCCACCCAGGGACCGGCAATGGCCATTGAGAATACATTCGCGCCCAACGTCGTCAAGCCGCCGTGAGCCAGCAATAACGCCTGAAACAACAGCACAATGGTTCCCAACAAGGCCATCACCGACGGGCCGAACAGGATGGCCCCCAAGCCGGTGCCAGTCGGATGGGAGCAACTGCCGGTCACGGATGGCAATTTGAGCGCCGACAGTACGAAAGCGTAAGCGCCCGATGCCGCCAACAACAATTTGGTCTGCGGTTGATCCCGCATCAACCGGTTGACGCGCCAAGTGCTGACGACAACGAACGGCAGGGAAATCGCCGCCCACGCAGCGGCGTGCAATGGTGGTAAAAACCCTTCAGCAATATGCATGACGAACCTCCCCAGGTAGAGGCGGAGTTTCAGGAAGGTCGTCTGGGAAAGCGCTCGCCACGAACCGTGAACCGAGCAATGCGCTGGCTAGAGACGGTCTGCAACCCCGGAACACCCCGCCCGGAATTTAACGGATATCCGATATTGGCAGGTCTCCTGGCTCACAGGTCTTCGTCACTTGCCCAGCCTTCCCAGCCTTTTTGGCCAGTGGCGTGCGGGGGGCGCGACTCGCTGTTTACAGTTGCGGGGGCAGCTCTGGAGTTGGCGCTTGCGAAAGCACCGCACCAGATTCCCTATTTCATCCCTTCGGGTCAAACATCCTCGGGAACCTAATGTCGGATTATGAGGCGATGCTAACGCCCGGCCCACGATGGCGTCAATCTCGGCACCAACTCCCGGCGATTTTCCCTTTCGCACCCCAACGCCGATTTCACGAACCTTAAAGTTGAAAAGCGTTGAACCTTCGGAAATGACGCTCTCCAATTATAAAATTCCTTACGATTTCCTTGCCAGATTTATGGCTACGCTCGATAATTGTGCGGCGCATCATAAAAACGTACTACTGATGAGATTCGAGGTGGAATGCGGCGAACTCGCAGTTCGATCAGGAGTTTGAAGTCATGAGCGACAAACGTCTGTTGATTGTTGACGATGAACCGGGATTTGGCGAGTTCGTTCGCGATGTCGCCCAAAATCTCGGTTATAAAGTTCTGGTGACCACCAACGGCTTCGATTTTCAGAAGAGTTATACTGACTTCCAGCCAAGCAAAATCGTCCTCGACATGGTCATTCCGGACATTGACGGCAACGAATTGTTGCTTTGGTTGCTGCAGCAGGGCTACGCCGCCGATTTGATCATTGCCACCGGTTACAGCCCCGACTATGCCCAGGATGCCAAAATATTGGCAGAATTCAACGGGCTGCGAACGGTGACCACCTTGGTCAAACCGGTATCTCTGGCTCAGATGCGCGCCGCCCTCAGTACTTAGCCACCTTGGAACACGCAGTGATCGGATTGTTGCCTGTCGTTTCGTCAGCCGACAAGCCAGGTCGTCCCACCCACCCGGCATAGTGCCCATAAAAATTTGGATTTGGGACCGTGATCATGCGTTGGCGACCCTATCTGACTATCGCGGCTCTTGTCCTGCTCACCCAGGGAACCGCTGCTCCAGCCCATGGCGCTCCAACCTTCCCGGAGGCCAGACCAACGCCTGCGCCTTCTTCACCCGAAGCCACTGACACTGCCAGTCTCGCCGCGCTCACCGCTCAAATCCTGGCGTTCGCCCGCGATCTGGAGCGAACGCGCCGGTTTATGGGAGCCCCCAAAGTCAGAGTGCTGGATATCGGCATCCGTGATCCCTCGCTCCGGGATTTGTACTTCCATACATTGACGCTGGAGGAAAAAACCGGTCGGCTGCTGTTCGAAGTCAAGGGAGCGCACGAAATTCCACCCGTGCCGCCCCCGAACGATATCAGTCTTCAAGTCATCCTCGGCAAGCTGCGCGACACGCACCAAACGCTACGACAGGTGATGCAAGATCTGAATATCGCGCCAGCGGAGGAACCGCTCCCCGAGACTTCCCGATCCTTTACTCAACTCTTCAGCGACGTTCTGGAAGCGAATCGGCAATTGAACCAGTTATTAGAGCGACATATCTCGCCCAGCGACGTTTATCAGGAATTGACCCTGGCCATCGGCTACTCGGCAAGGCTGCTGGCCCGCTATCCCGAAGCCACGCGCATTCCCTCCGAACCTCCGTTCGAGCCCGACAAACAGCCCAAGGATGTCTATCGAAGACTGACCGAGTGCCTGCAAATCATCTCACGCATCTTTGATTCGCTGGGACTGGCTGCCCTACACATCGATCCCAGTCGAACCGACCTCGATAGCCTGCAACCGAGCGATGTCTATCTCATCGCGGCGATGATCGTTTCCCAACTCGACTTTCTATATCGATATCTGGACATCGCGAAATCCCCGCCCCAACCGGTTTATCCGGGCCTCAAATTCCCGGCGCACAGCTACCAGCGTGCGGGAATCTTGCAAGATCAACTGCGACAACTCGAACGCTTTCTCGCGACCGATCGAGCGATCACGACCCTGCCGGCTCGATCTCAAGAGCAAGAAGCGCCGTGACCGTCAAACAAGTCAAGCAAAGCCTACCATTAATTCGCCAATTACTTTTCTCGCATTTGTCGGTGGCTTTGATCGGCTTGGGAATGTTGGCCATCGCCCTGGCAGCCACCTACGATCTACGTGGCAGAGTCATCCAATTGGCGAAAGAAAGCGGCCCGATGACACGGGCATCGTTCCAGCTACTGACCGGCATCCGTAACTCCTCCGCTAATTTGCACGGTTGGGCCAGCCTTGACGATCAGCGGTTCCTGACAGGATGGCAGGCGGCCTGGCGGGATGAGATTCAACCAGCGCTCGAGTCACTGAAAAAATGCCCTCCCCTTTCCGAACCGATCTGCAATCCCAAGCGTATTGAGGAACTGCGATCCTTGCTCGCCGACTTACAAGAATCTCAATGGTGGGTGCAGGATCAAGTCCGTACGCCAGGCAATGAACCGGCGCGCTTGCTCTATTCGCGGGAGATTGAACCCAGCACACAGAAACTGCATTCCCTGCTCCTTGCCTTGTTCGAAGATGAAAAAGAACGGCCAGGAGGAACCGAGCGGAAAAAGTTACTGGCGCGGATCGGCGAGATTCAGCGTCAATTTTCGACCGCGCATCTATTACTTCGGGAAATCCTGGGAGCGACCGGATCGAGTTATATCACTCCCTTCGACGAGCATTTGCGCGTCGTCCAATCCGAAACGGACGGCTTGGCCGCCGATGCGCTGCTCGAACCGGAGCAACGCCAACTATCCGATCGGTTTCAGCAAGAACTCAAAACGTTCGCGGCGCGCGCAGACGAGCTGATCCGTTTGCGCCAACAGGTCGGCTGGAATATCGCCTTACAGACGATGGCGCAGGAGACCGATCCCCTGACAGACCAAGTCATCGCCCTAGCGAACGCGATAGCCAAGCAGGCCGAAACGCGCCTGGAAGGAGAAATCCTAGCCGCTCAGGCCGCGAGCGCTATCACCGTTTGGAGTTTGATCTTGATGATCGCGGTGATGCTGGTAATCGCCTACGTGCTTTCCCAAAAGCGTGCCGAAGCCCTGTCCCAACCGATCACCTCGCTGGTCGAGGCAACTCGAAAACTGGCGGCGGGAGGCCTGCATGAGGATATTCCCGTCAGCGGTAGCGACGAACTCGGCGAACTCACTCGCTCGTTCAACAGCCTGCGGGCATCCATGCAAGGCGCACAGGAAAAGCTCCGCGAAGCCAACGCCCTATTGGAACAGCGTGTCGCGGAACGCACGGCCGATCTGGAAACGGTCAACCAGGCGCTCACCCATGAAATCGTCACCCGCAATCAAACCGAAATCGCCTTGCGCGAAAGCGAGGCGCGGTTGCGTGCTATGACCCGGGCCATTCCCGATCTGGTGTTCGTGGTCGATGAGGACGGCCGTTACCGGGAAATCCTTGCGGCGGGACCTGGCCGAACCGCTACCGGTATCGCACCCACCAGCGATGCCTCCCCAAACCCAATGCCCGCCGCCGAACCACATCGTTTCCGCGAAACACCCACAGCGGGACCGAAGCCCGTCACCATCGGCATGACGCCCATCCGCGACCGGCTTCTGCACGAAGTGCACTCGCCGGAGATGGCGGATTTTTTCCTCGACATCATCCATCGTGCCTTGGCCACTCAACAAATACAGGTGGCGGAATACGAACTGCAAACGGCTTCGGGATTGCGCTGGTTTGAGTCGCGAACCGCGCCGCTCGATGTCGAGTTCGATGCTAGGGCAACCGCCATCGTCGTCGCGCACGACATCACCAAGCGCAAACAAGCTGAGGTTCAACTCCGACAAGCGCAAAAAATGCAGGCCATCGGTCAATTGACTGGCGGCATCGCTCACGATTTCAACAACCTGCTCGCTGTCATCATGGGCAACCTCGAATTGCTAAACGAGCAATTGGTCGTCCAGCCTCGGTTGCACGAACTGGCCCAGCAGGCCCTGAAAGCGGTGGATCGGGGTACCTATCTGACCCGACGGCTACTGGCGTTCTCGCGCCATCAACCCCTGTTGGCGCAACCGACGGATCTCAACAAGCTGGTGCTTGGGATGTTGGATCTGATGCGGCGCACGCTGGGCGCCACCATCCAAATCGATACGATGTTGGCCAACGACCTGCATTTGACGCTTGTCGATCCGGATCAACTGGAAAGTGCCTTGCTCAATCTGGTCATCAACGCCCGCGACGCCATGGCCCAAGGCGGCAAGCTGACGCTGGAAACGGCCAACATTGTGATCGAAGAGGAATACGCCGAGCCGCAGGCCGACATGCAACCCGGTCCGTACGTCCTGTTGGCGGTCAGCGACACCGGCGCGGGCATGTCGCCCAAGGTACTGGAACGGGCCTTCGAGCCATTTTTTACCACCAAGGAAAGCGGCAAGGGCAGCGGTCTAGGACTCAGCATCGTCTACGGGCTGGTCAAGCAATCCGGCGGGCACATCACCATCCACAGCCAGCTCGATCAAGGCACCACGGTTCGCCTCTATCTGCCTTCAATCGAGACTTCCGTGCAACCGGTGGCCGAGCAGCACACCGTCGATACCTCGATCAAAGGTCGCGGTGAAACCATTCTCGTCGTGGAAGATGATCCCGGAGTCCGCCTGTTCGCCGTCAATGCCCTGCGAGGGCTAGGTTACAAACCCGTGCAGGCCGAGGATGCAGCGGCGGCACTCCAAGTGCTCGAAACGACACCCGATATCCTCTTGCTGTTCACGGATATCGTAATGCCGGGGGAGATGGATGGAGTCAAGCTGGCCGAGGAGGCGCAACGTCGCTATCCCCATCTACGAGTGTTGTATACATCGGGATATACCGAACATGCCCTGATCGGCGATGGTCACCAAGTGGCTGGCGTGGAGGTCTTGACCAAACCTTACCGGAAAGCCGATTTGGGCAAAAAATTGCGGCTTCTACTGAGCCTACGAGAATAGCTGCGGAATCCACGCGCAGCGGGCGAAATGGATCTGCCTCGGCCCTGACACAGGCAATGACAAACCGTCCAGCGTTTTAGAGGGCGGAGGTCGTCCGTCCCCGGTTTTCAAACACCCTTCATCGAATCCAGCCGAATGAAAAAGACTCCAATTTTGAATACAAAACTCATAAATACTGGCGATAAAAATATTCCAACCAATACATTGTTGTAACTATTTTTAGGATTATGCCTCGTGGCCTGCTATCCTCTCACGCCGTCCGGGGACCGTTTGGTGGATTTGACTCCAACAAGGTACTGCCTTCGCAAGGTAGTAAGTAAACGAAAGCGTTATCGTTACGCATCCCTAGACAAACTTTGGCAAACTTTAAAAATCCTGACTGACTTTAGGAGGATATTTCGACATGCCGTTGATCAATCGACTTGCAGCCGAGTTTGTCGGCACGCTCTGGCTGGTGCTGGGCGGCTGTGGCAGCGCCGTGTTAGCCGCCGTTTTCTTGGGTCCTAATAATTATCCCCTCGGTATCGCCCTAGTTGGTGTAGCGTTGGCTTTCGGCTTGACCGTACTGACCATGGCTTTCGCCATCGGCCACATTTCTGGCTGCCACCTGAATCCTGCTGTTTCGGTTGGTTTGTGGGCGGGTGGCCGCTTCCCGGCTTCCGATCTGGTTCCCTACATCATCGCCCAGGTACTCGGTGGTATCGCCGGCGCGGCCATTCTCTACCTGATCGCTTCCGGCAAGCCCGGCTTTGATCTGGTCGCCAGCGGCTTCGCTGCCAACGGTTTCGACGATCACTCACCGGGCAAATACGGCATGAATGCGGCCCTGATTTGTGAAATCGTCATGACCTTCATGTTCCTGACCGTCATTCTGGGTTCGACGCACAAGAATGCTCCCAGCGGTTTCGCACCGATTGCCATCGGCCTGTGCCTGACCCTGATCCACTTGATCAGCATTCCGGTCACCAACACCTCGGTCAATCCGGCGCGCAGCACTAGCCAGGCGATTTTCGTCGGCGGCTGGGCCTTGCAACAATTGTGGCTATTCTGGGTCGCGCCCATCGTCGGCGCGGCATTGGCTGGCTTCTTCTATCGCTGGTTGGCTCCCAATCACGACTAAATCGCTATCCAAACCAGCATCCAGCGGGGCGCATCGGAACGCGCCCTGTTTCGTTCCAGTTTCCTAATCATGCGAAACCAGAGTATTCCACTTGGGATGATCGTATGGCTGGCTGGCTTCGAAAGTACTCGTCGAATCTTTCGCGCGCTCGATCTTCAAACAAAATCTCGCAGGCTTCCATCAGGCCGGCAGCATTGCGGATGTCCTCCCGTCGCATCACCAGGGCAATCTCGGAACGCCGACGCAGGAAATCCTCCAGCTTGACGATCATTTCCTGACGCTTGGCCCATTCGATTTCACAACGAATGTACTCGGTACCCTGGATAAGCGACTCGGCTTGGCGGGGATCCTGGCGAATCGCCTCCAACAGCTCGAACGCCTTGGCGCCATAGCGCCGCCACAACCGATCGGTCAGACTTTCCGCCGCCTCGGATGAGCGGTAACTGTCGAGGTTCATTCGTTCGGCTTGACGCAAATAGTCTTTGCACACTGAACGATGCGGCTCGCCATACCACCTGGAATCCTGGCGCGGCAACACAATGCCCAATCCAGCGACGATCTCTGAAATCTCGTCACCTACGTTGAGGCAGTCAGTGAGCTTGCCGCCGAAAATGCTGAGGTGGGCTTTTACGCGGTCCACTTCGATCTCATGTCTGCGGGACAGCCGCAACCAGTCCCGGATATCGCCATCGGCTTTTGCCGCTGCTATTAGCGGGCGGACTCCGCAGCGTTCGGCAATGATGTCGGAACTTGTCAACGGGCGCGGGAGATTCAACCGTTTGTTAATATTTTCGAGCACGAACCGCCGATCGTCTTCCGTAACCTCGACGTAGGGACTCTCGACCGGAGTGTCGGTGGTACCGATGCAAGCGCGGGTTCCCATGGGAATGACAAAGAATAAGCGGCCATCATCAGCGAAGAAAGCCAGTATTCGCCGGTTGGACGTGATCCGAGGTACGATGAGATGGATGCCCTTGGAAAACAGATGGCGATGTTCGGTTTGCTCGCCCGTGAGCCGGTTGTGCTCGTCCACGAACGGGCCGGCAGCGTTGATCAGCACCTTGGCGCGAATCTCGACGGTCTCGCGGTTGATGGCATCTCGTGCCAGGGTGATCCAGAGATCTCCCACTCGGTGGGCACCGAGCGATTCGACATAGTTAGCGGCAACGCAGCCCTGATCCATCGCCGAACGAACGAATTGGAATACAAACCGGGCATCGTTATCCGGCAGATAGGCATCGGAATATTCGAAGCCACCAGCGGCCTTGTCGATGCGGATGACCGGCTCTTCCCGCTGTATCGTCCGCTTGGAAAGCAGCCGGGGAATTTCGGTAAAACCGTTGCCAAATAGCCAGTACAACCCAGCGCCGGCCCAAAGTGACAGCGGATGCCAGCGAAAGCCCCGGTCGATGGTGACCATGAAACGGACTTGCCGAACTTGGGAGGGATAGTACTGGATCAGGTGGTTGCGGCTCAGGCACAGCCGCCGGACCAGCGAATAATCGTGGCTCTCCAGATACTTAATCCCGCCCCAGATCAGATTCGAGGACTGCTGGCTGGTCAAGCTGGCGAAATCGTGCCGGTCGATCAACGCCACGCGCGCCCCCCGGCCCGATAATGCGGCGGCGGCCACCGCGCCGTTGATGCCGCTCCCGACGATGAGCGCATCGAAAACGCCTTGGCCTAGCTTGCGGATATTGCCTTCGCGCGGATTCATCGCGCTACCTCTTGCATTCGGTCGCGGCGCAATTCATCGACTGAGCAAAAAGCTCAACAATTCCCGCCACGCTTTGTACAATCGCCAAATAACCCCTCACACTGACGCTATCAATGACCTACCCACCGTCGTCCCGTCCCGCTGTCTTGCTCATCGGTCACGGCACTCGCCTGCCGGCCGGTGTCGCGGAATTCCGCGCGCTCGCCAATCAGCTGCAAGAAGCCTTGCCCGACCGCACTTGCTCGGCCGGCTTTTTGGAATTGACCGAACCGAGTGTGCCCGATGCCTTGGAAACGCTATGGGAACAGGGTTTCCGCCGCGTCACAGCCCTGCCGGCGCTGCTGATGGCCGCTGGCCATATCAAAAACGATATCCCGGTGATCATCAACGCCTTTCAGGCCGAGCATCCGGGCCTGACCATCGCGCTGGGCCGGGATTTGGGTGTTCATCCTCATCTGTTGCAAATCGCCTACGAGCGCATCGAAAGCATCGAGTCCACGTTTGGACCCGATTATGATCGGCACGATACCCTGCTTCTGGTGATCGGGCGCGGTAGCTCCGATCCCGACGCCAATTCCAACATCAGCAAAATCACCCGGATCTTGTGGGAAGGCATGGGATTCGGTTGGGCGGAAACAGCCTACACCGCCGTGGCCGCACCGTCGATTGCCGATGCGCTGGAACGGAACAATCGGCTCGGTTACAAGCGAATCGTGGTCTTTCCTTATCTGCTTTTCACCGGACGCCTGGTGGACCACGTTCACGCCATAGTGGCCACTCATCAAGCCCGCCACCCCGATACATCGATAGCGATCGCCCCCTATCTGAACAACCATCCGCTACTGATCGAAACCTTCCTGGAACGGTTGACCGAAGCTGAAAACGGTGGCGCTCACATGAACTGTCAATTCTGCCCCTACCGAACCCCCATTGTCGGGCGTGAGGATTGGCAGGGAGCGCCTCAAACCGGCCACGATCACGGCCACGACCATGATCATCACCACCATCACCATCACCATCATTCCACCCCGCACGGCTAATCGCTGGGCACCGGAGCCGCCATGCCTCGTTTCGACTACCTCCGCGATCCTGATGAAATCGAACGCCAGTCGTTCATCCAGATCCGCCAACTGGCGGATTTATCCCAGTTCGATACCGACCAGCAGCAGGTCGCGATGCGGCTGATCCACACCTCCGGCGATCCCGGCATCGTTCAGGATCTCCGGTTCAGTCCCGGCGCGATCCCTGCCGGTCTCAATGCGCTGGCGAAAGGCGCGGATGTGCTGTGCGATATCGAAATGGTCAGCCACGGCATCAGCAAACGGCATTTGCAAGGCCAAGCGTATTGCTTCCTCAATTCGCCCACGGTCGCGGAACGCGCCCGCCAAACCGGCGAAACCCGGTCGATGGCGGCGATGGCGGAGTGGCCGGCGCGACTCGCCGGCAACATTGTGGCCATCGGCAATGCCCCGACCGCTCTGTTCCGGCTGCTGGATTTGCTGAATGACGGCTCGCCTCGTCCGGCTTTGATCATCGGGATGCCTGTCGGTTTCATCAATGCCGCCGAGTCCAAACAAACTCTATGGGACCTTGCATCGACCGAATTTCAAACGCCCTGCATCACCTTATTGGGCCGGAGGGGCGGGAGCAGCTTGGCCGCTGCGACCCTTAACGCCCTGACCCGCATGGTCAACGGAATTCGCTTCTGATGACAGAATCCGCCGAGTGGACCGGTCCGCCGATAGCAGTGATCGGCATGGGAATGGATGCCGGCGCGCTTGGACAAGCGGCACTGACAGCACTGGATAGAGCGGAACTCCTGATAGGTGCCAGTACCCATCTGGCGGCTTTTCCGGAGATTACCGCTGAAAAACGCCCGTATCCTAGCCCGATGAGCGGCCTGTGGGATGTATTGCGTGCTCATGCCGGGCGGCGCATCGCGCTGCTGGCATCCGGTGACCCGCTGTTTTTCGGTATCGGTACCACTTTACTCCGCTGCCTGTCGCCGCGGCATCTGTCGTTCCATCCCAACGTGTCCAGCATCCAGGCAGCGTTTGCCCGGCTGGGCCGACCGTGGCAGCAGGCCCAATGGGTCAGCCTGCACGGTCGACCACTGGCCAGCCTGCGCGCGGCGTTACAAGCCAACCGCCTCTACGCCCTGCTCACCGACCGCGACAGCGCGCCGACCGCCATCGCGCGGGTGCTGGTCGAATCCGGGTTCGACGAATCCGAGCTTTGGGTCGCGGAGAACTTGGGCACAAACCAAGAGCGGCTCCGCTCGTTTCAAGCGCTTGCATTGGGAAACACCAATACCGAGTTTTCCCCATTGAACGTCGTCATCGTGGAAACTCGCGGACCAGGTGGCGTCCTGCCGGAATTTCCCGGCATTCCCGACGAGCGATTCAGCACCGGCGCGGAACCGGGCAAAGGGCTATTGAGTAAACGCGAGGTACGGTTGAGCATCCTCTCGTTGCTCGCGCCCCGCGCCGGCGAGGTCGGCTGGGATGTGGGCGCGGGCTGCGGTGGCGTGTCGGTGGAATGGGCACGCTGGAACCCTTACGGCGAGGTTCACGCCGTCGAATGTCACCCCGAACGGCTGAAGCATTTGGATCTCAACCGGGAGCGGTTTGGCGTCGTCACCAACCTGCATATCGTTGCCGGCCGCGCTCCCGAGGCGCTGGCACATTTGCCCGACCCGCATGCCGTGTTCATCGGTGGCAGCAGCGGCAGCCTACGCGAGATGCTGGACACGGTTTGGACGCGCTTGCAACACGGTGGTCGCTTGGTCGCCAGCGCCGTAACCGAGGACAGCCGGGCAGAGCTACACGCTTTCGTCGGCGACCAGCCCGCCGAATGGACCGAATTGAGTATCGCCCGTGCCGAACAGTTGGCCGGACAGCGAGTCATGCGCCCTTACCTGCCGGTGCTATTGATGAAATTGGAGAAACGCGCCTGATGAATGCAACGGGAACCTTATACGGGGTCGGAGTCGGTCCTGGCGACCCAGAATTATTGACGCTCAAGGCCGTGCGGATACTGCAAAGCGTGCCGGTCGTCGCCTACCCCGCCACGCCACAAGGCAGTGCCCAAGCTCGCGACATCGCGGCGGAATGGTTGATCGACAAGCGGGAAATCCCGATCACCATGCCCTGTATGCTGGATCGCGGCCCTGTCAATAAGGGTTATGACGAAGCCGCCGTGGTCATCGCCGAGGAACTGAGCGCCGGGCGTGATGTAGCGATTCTGTGTGAGGGCGACCCGCTGTTTTACGGCAGCTTCAGCTACCTGCTGCAACGGCTGGGCGACCGTTTTCCCTGCGTGGTGATTCCCGGTATCAACTCGGTCAGCGCCGCCGGAGCTGCCGTCGCGACCCCGCTTATCACCGGCGAACAGCGGCTAACCGTGATTCCCGCCACGGCTGGCGATGAGGCACTGCGGCAAGCTTTACTGAGTAGCGATAGCGTCGCCATTCTCAAACCGGGCCGGCACCGGCCGCGCCTGCTGGAACTGTTGCGGGAAACCGGCCGCACCGAGGATACTCTTTATATCGAACAAGCCAGCCGCCCAGCGGAGCGCGTTGTCAAACGCTTCGAGGAAATACCTACTACGCCGGGGCCGTATTTTGCGCTGTTTTTGATCATCAAGACAGAGAGTAGGTAAAATAAATTCAGGACAAAGATAATGAGCATTGAATCGGTTATAGATGAAGTTAAAGAAATCATATCCGAGCATCGTTCGACCTACCTTTCAAACGAAACGGCAGTAAGAGATCATTTGATAAACCCAATACTCAATGAGCTTGGCTGGAATACAAGAAGTCCAAAATTTGTGCTACCAAATGCACCCAGCGACGATGGTAAAATACCTGATTATATTTTGATGAAGAATGGAAAGAAAATGTTAGTTGTAGAAGCAAAAAATATGGGCGTTGAACTAAACGATAGCAAGATTATTAACCAAATCGCCTCTTATTGCTATACTCCTGGAATCAAATTTGGTGTTTTAACGAACGGTATCAAGTGGCTGCTTTTCAATACATTTCAAGCAAATCCGAACGAGAGAATTGCATGGAGAGCTGATATTGAAAAAGATAGAATCGAGGATATCAAAATAAAACTGAATTGTATTTCTTATGACCAGGCTGAACAAATTGAACGACTATCTTCAGAAATATATAAAGATGAAGTGTTGGAAAGAATATGGAACATGCTGATTCAGGATAGAAATCAAATAATTGAAACCCTATCAAGTCAAATTCAACACAAATTAAGAAGCGACCATCCGACTACTGCATTTAATGCAAAGCAACTAAAGGACTTTATTAACGAAAAACTAGAAACAATCTTTTACACAAAAAACGCAGTTACGATAACAAATGATCAAGGCAAAGAAAAAGTCGATTCCGACCAAGAGGACATTATAAAAAATGACGCCAATGATGGACACAAAACTCGCCATACAAAATCAAAGTTACGAGTAAAAATTCGTGTAATATTCCCAGACGGAACAGAGATTTACCACAAAAAAGTAGCGGATACTTTTGTCGAAGCTATTCAGAAAATTGGTGCCGAAAAGATCAAGGAATTAAACTTGCTCCTCAATGGCATTCCTATCGTCTCTGATAAGAAAGATGAATTTTATGGCAAATCACAAAGATTAATACCTCCAAGTTATTTTATTATGACCCACTCATCAACTCCCGGAAAAATCAAGTGTCTCTACGAAATAAATGAGCGCTTAAATTCAGGAATGAAGATTGAAGAAATAGAACCCACGCTTAACCATTGATTTCATTGCAATCAAAGAATATCTTTACCATTCACTCAGCACTGTCATTTCAAACCGGGACCGCTACGATGAACCACTCCCCCGTCACCCGCGCATTGTTCGATGAAGTCATGGTGCCCAACTACGCCCCGGCGACGATTGTCCCGGTACGCGGCGAGGGTTCGCGTGTGTGGGATCAGGAAGGCCGAGATTACATCGATTTCGGAGGGGGTATCGCAGTGACCGTGCTAGGCCACGCCCATCCGAAACTGGTCGCGGCGCTGACCGAACAGGCACGCAAGCTCTGGCACGTCAGCAATGTACTGACCAACGAACCGGCACTTAAACTGGCCCGCCGGCTGTGCGAGCTAACCTTTGCTCAACGGGTATTCTTCGCTAATTCCGGTGCCGAAGCCAACGAGGCCGCGCTCAAGCTGGCCCGCAAGTATGCCGCCGACCACGCCGGGCCGGATAAGCATGAGATCATCGCCTTCACGCCCTCGTTTCACGGCCGCACGCTGTTCACCGTCTCGGTCGGTGGCCAACCCAAATACACCGAAGGCTTCGAGCCGCTGCCGCCCGGTATCACTCATGTCCCGTTCAATGATCTGGCCGCTCTTGCCGAGGCCATTTCCGACCGGACCTGTGCGGTGATTTTGGAACCGGTGCTGGGCGAAAGCGGTGTGATCAGCGCCACACCGGAATTTCTGCACGGAGTCCGCGAGCTGTGCGACCGGCACCGGGCGCTGTTGATCTTCGACGAAGTGCAATCCGGTAACGGTCGGACCGGCCATCTCTACGCCTATATGGGCTATGGCGTCACGCCCGATATTCTGACCACCGCCAAGGGGCTCGGCGGCGGCTTCCCGATCAGCGCCATGCTGACGACTTCGACCATCGCCGCCAGCCTCAACGTTGGCAGCCACGGCACCACTTACGGCGGCAATCCGCTGGGCTGCGCGGTTGCTGGCGCGGCGCTGGAGTTGCTGAGCGATCCCGAACTGCTGGCCGGCGTGCGCCGCAAGCACGAGGTGTTCATGGCTGGACTGCACCGGATCAACAACCGCTTTGGGATCTTTCGAGAACTGCGTGGCAAGGGATTGCTGCTCGGCTGCGAACTGATCGAACCCTGGCACGGCCGCAGCCGGGATTTCATCAAGGCTGCGTTGGAGGAAGGTTTGCTGGTATTGGTGGCCGGACCGGATGTCATCCGCTTGGCACCCTCTCTGATCATCCCTGACAATCTGATCGAGGAAGGCTTACAGCGTTTCGAGCAAGCCATCGCCCGGCTTTCGCCCTCCATCGTCCCAACGGACGAGGAGCTGACTCATGCGGCGCGATAAGGCGGAACCGGTCCAGATTCAATGCCCCCAGTGTCGCCACACCTCAATCATTTACATTCCTATCGAGGAAATGCCGCGCTGTCCCAAGTGCGGCACCCCAATGGTCATCCGCGAACTGCTCGATGAAGGGAAATCGACCTGAGCTAACCTGATCTGACCCGCTGCGAGGGAAGATGCTTTCCCATTCAAAGCCAACATTGCACTATTATTACTGAAGTCTTTCCAAAGCTCTGTCCTACGCCGTGCAACCGGAATCGCTTGCACCGTATTTCCAACAATAACGATCTCCTAGTTTGAGTGGAGTGGCCGCATGAAAAACAGCGTGATTGTCTTTGCCGCGTTTGCTGCGTTCAGTTTCGGCTTGTCGCCTGCCTGGGCCGGCAAGCTGGAACAAATCAAAAAAGACGGTTTGCGAGTTTGCACAGAACCCGCCTACATGCCGTTTGAAATGACCGACAAGCGTGGGCAAATCATCGGCTTCGACCCCGACTTGGCCGAACTGATGGTCAAGGATCTGGGCGCGGCCAAGCTGGAACTGGTCAGCACCGCTTGGGATGGCATCATCCCGGCGCTGATTACCAATAAGTGCGACATCATCATGAGCGGGATGACCATCACCGACGAGCGCAAGCAAACGGTGGATTTCTCCGACCCCTACATGGAAATCGGCCAAACCATCCTGCTACGCAAGGAGCTGGCCGGTAAGATTAAATCCTATAAAGATCTTAACAAGCCTGAATACAAGGTTGCGTCCAAACTCGGCACGACCGGCGAAATCGCCGCTAAGAAATATATCCCCAAGGCGAAATACAACTCTTTCGAAACCGAGCAGGAAGCCGTCATCGACGTCGTCAACGGTAAGTCCGATGCGTTCGTTTATGACTCTCCCTACAACTTAGTCGCCATCGCGCAACGTGGCGAAGGCAAGCTAGTGTTTCTGGACAAGCCCTTCACCGATGAGCCGATCGGCTGGGCCGTTGCTAAGAATGATCCAGAATTTCTCAAGGCGATCAACGGCTTTCTGGCGAAAATCAAGAAAGACGGCACACAAGCCAAGTTACACGATAAATGGTTTAAGAATACGGACTGGCTGAAAGACGTACAGTAGCCGTGCCGCTGAAACGACATACTGTCCAGTGGCCCTGGCAGGCGCTGCTGGTCATTATCCTGTTAGGAATGACCGTCAGCTTATGGATCGCCACTAAGCGGGTTCACTACGAGTGGCGTTGGGAGCGGGTGCCGCAGTATTTCTTCTATCTGGACGAAGAAATGCTATCGGCACCATTTGCCGGTACCGTGCAAAAAATCACCCCGGAAGGTACGTACAGCCGGGTGGAAATCGTGCCGGAAGGCGGCGGACAACCCACAACAGTCACCGTCGAGACCGATACGCTGAAAGTCAAGGCTGGCGATCCCATCGCCGATAATGACGACATCGGCGCGGAACGGCACTGGAAAATCGGCCCACTCACTCAAGGACTTTGGGTCACCATCTGGATTTCCCTCGTTTCTGGCTTCGTTGGATTGGTGATCGGGCTGATTACAGGACTGTGCCGATTGTCACCCAATCCCACGTTGCGCGGCCTAGCGGTGCTGTATATCGAGCTGATCCGAGGCACGCCATTGCTGGTGCAGATTTTTATCTTCTATTTCTTCATCGGCACGGTGTTAAATCTGGATCGGATCGTCGCCGGCGTGGGGGCGCTGGCGCTGTTCGTCGGCGCCTACATTGCCGAAATCATCCGCGCCGGCATTCAGTCCATCGCCAAGGGCCAAACCGAGGCAGCGCGTTCGTTGGGCATGAGCTCAACCGAGACCATGATCTATATCGTGTTGCCGCAAGCTTTCAAGCGGGTACTGCCGCCACTGGCGGGGCAGTTCATCAGCCTGATCAAGGATTCTTCGCTGGTATCGGTCATCGCCATTACCGATCTGACCAAGAGCGGGCGGGAAATCATCACTTCCAATTTCGCCACCTTCGAAATCTGGTTCACGGTCGCCCTGCTCTATCTGGTCGTGACCTCGCTGCTTTCGCAGTTGCTCTTCTGGCTGGAACGGAGATTCGCCCGCAGTGATTGAAGTCAAAAATCTGGTCAAGATATTCGAGGGTCGCGGCAAACCGGTACGGGCGGTGGACGATGTGTCCACGCAAGTCAGCAAGGGTGAGGTGGTGGTGATCATCGGCCCGTCCGGCTCGGGCAAATCCACCTTTCTGCGCTGCCTCAATGGCCTGGAAGAATTCGACGACGGGCAAGTCATTATCGACGGCATTGACCTGACTGAGAGCAAAACCAACCTCAACCTGGTGCGCCGTGAAGTCGGGATGGTGTTTCAGCACTTCAATCTGTTCCCGCACAAGACCGTGCTAGAGAACGTAACCCTGGCACAGCGGGTCGTGCGCAAGCGCAAACCGGCCGAGGCCGAGACCAAGGCAATGGCCTTGCTGACTAAGGTTGGTATTGCCGAAAAAGCGCACGAATACCCCTCCCGCTTGTCGGGAGGTCAACAACAGCGAGTCGCCATCGCCCGCGCCCTGGCGATGGATCCCAAAGTGATGCTATTCGACGAACCGACCAGCGCGCTCGATCCGGAAATGGTTGGCGAAGTGCTGGACGTGATGCAGCAGTTGGCACGGGAAGGGATGACCATGGCGGTGGTGACGCACGAAATGGGTTTCGCCCGCGAAGTCGCCCATCGGGTGATGTTCATGGATGCCGGTAAGGTGTTGGAGGACGCACCACCGGCTGAATTTTTTACCGCGCCCAAGGAACCAAGGGCGCAGGCATTTTTGAGACAGGTGCTTTGACGGCGCTGTGTTCATCACAGCGAGAGCCGGTTATCTCATCAAACCTATTGTTTATTATCACTTCAATGACTTTTCCGGCAACGTAGCAGCCGGCTGCCAAAAATCTTAACGGGGCACAGCCCGAAACCGCTCGCGTAAGAGGCTACCCCATTTCCCAGTCGCGTGATGGTATGGAGGCAACCTATTGATGACTTCCGATACCGGATTTGTTTTCGGCGTGCTGGCCGTCACCGTCGCGCTGTTTGCCAGCGACCGACTACGGCCGGACATAGTGGCCCTGCTAGTCATCGTGGCGCTGATATTGGGTGGCATTCTACCGGTATCGGACGCGCTGACCGGCTTCGGCGATCCGGTGGTGATACTAATCGCCGGATTATTCGTAGTTGGCGAGGGACTGGTGCGGACTGGCGTTGCCAACCGGATCGGCGTCTGGCTGACTGGAGTGGCGGGAGCCAGCGAAACCCGATTATTAGTGCTGCTGATGTTGACGATAGCCGGACTGGGCGCTTTCATGAGTTCGACGGGAGTGGTCGCGATCTTCATCCCGGTGGCGCTGGGCATCGCTGGCCGGCTCAACATCGGTCCCGGTCGGCTGATGATGCCGCTGGCGTTCGCCGCGCTGCTCAGCGGAATGTTGACCCTGATCGCCACCCCGCCCAACTTGATGGTCAACGATGCCCTGCGCGCGGCCGGCCTGAAACCCTTCGGCTTTCTTGGCATCACCCCCATTGGCTTATTGATGCTAGGAATAGGCATCGTCTATATGGCAGTCGTCGGTTCTCGCTTGCTGCCGGCCAACGTTCCCCCGACTGGAACCGCCGGTCGCCGGCAAACCCTGTGGGAGCTGGGCGAGAGCTATAACTTGATCGGCCAATTGCACCGGCTGCGGGTCGGGTCGAATTCGCCTCTCGCCGGCCGGACCGTGGCGGAGGCTCAATTGCGTAGTCGCCATGGCGTCACCCTGGTCAGTGTCGAGCGCCAGCGCCGATTCGGCGACAAAGTAGTCCCAGCGCTGGCCACCACCGAACTGCACGCTGGCGATATCTTTTATCTGGTTGGCCCGACCGACGCCGCAGAGGCCGTCATCGCTGCCAAACGGCTGGATCGGTTACCAATCGAGGATAACCAGTGGCAAGGTTTGGTCAAAGAGCTTGGCATGGTCGAAGTGCTGCTGCCGCCGGATTCGGAACTGGTCGGCCAAACCTTGCGTCAGGCTACGTTCCGCAGCCGGCACGGCCTGAGCGTGCTGGGCGTCCGCCGCCGGGGCCAACCACTGCCGGGCAACCTGAGCGACGAGAAGTTAGCCGTCAGCGACGTGTTGTTGGTCGCCGGTTCCTGGAAACAGATCGGCTTGCTTCAGGACGACCGCCAGCATTTTCTGGTGTTGGGTCTGCCGGCGGAATTTGGCGAAGTTGCCCCAGCCTACCGGCGAGCGCCGTTCGCACTGCTGGTCCTGCTGGCGATGGTGGCTACGATGACCTTCGGTTGGGTGCCCAATGCGGCGGCAGTGCTGCTAGCGGCGTTGGCCATGGGTTTGTTCCGCTGCCTGCGGCTGGAAGATGCCTACCGCTCGATCAACTGGCCTAGCCTGGTGGTAATCGCCGGCATGTTGCCGCTGGCTCGGGCGCTGGAAAAAACCGGCGGCGTAGCCCTGATCGCCGACGGACTGGTGGCGGGGTTGGGCGGATTCGGCCCGCTAGCCCTGCTGGCAGGTATCTTCCTGCTGGCGGCACTGATCGGCCTGTTTCTCTCCAACACCGCGACAGCCGTGCTGATGGCGCCCATCGCTATCACCGCCGCTCAGGAGATCGGCGTTTCACCCTATCCGTTCGCCATGACCGTCGCAGTGGCAGCCTCGGCGGCCTTTGCCACTCCGGTATCCTCGCCAGTCAACACCCTGGTTCTGGTGCCCGGCGGCTACCGCTTCAACGATTTCGTGCGGGTGGGTCTGCCGCTGCTGCTGCTGGTGATGGCGCTGACGCTGCTGGTGGTACCGCTGTTCCTGCCGTTGTAGCACCGGATCACTCGTCGATTCCGACCTTGGGCTCAAGTTCCGCAAGTCAAGTCCAGCCAGCGCCGACTGAGCAAGCGGCCCTCTCGCGATATCCGGTCGGCGGCCATCGAACCGATGACAGCCGCCGACCGAGTTTTAAGGAGACGCCACCGTCAATCGTTGGCGGTGATCACGAACGGACCGTAGGTTTTATCCGCGGTACACCGGGGATTGCCGGTTCCCTTGACCCCGGTTTCGTGTCGATTCTCGCCGCCCTCGTTTTTCAGAATGAAAATGAAGCGAGTGAGGTCTTGCCCCTCGGAGTCGCGCAAATTATCTCCCTTGGTGACGCAGGTCGCACCGGCCGCACATTGGATGTTACGGATGGCCTCGGTTTGCAGCCGGTTGTTAGTCTGGTTGAAATACTTCACCTGGGTGATCGTGATCGCATGGTTTTTCTGGTTGGTAATCTGGAACCTCACGTTTCGGCACAGATCGCCCGCGTGGGCCACGGTCATACCGCCAGTCAGCAGGGCAATCAGCAGCGAAGCGCACAAATGTTTTGAATGGTTCATTGTCTTGATCTCCGTCAGGGAATAATTAGGGGGGTTATTATTGTTGCGGCTCACCTCTCGCCCACCCGTGATCGAGCGGGAACCGCTGCCCACGAACGCTTCGTTGCTTGGGCTTGCTTAGTCATTCCCCGGCACACCCTGCAAGGTTCAAGGCAATGATTGATTTTTTTTGGGTGATGGCAGCCAATGCTGCCTGCGGATGCGTTCGCTGGTTTCGAGGTTGCGAACCTTGCTACCTGAGAAGTATAGCCGTGCCTGACGTCCGTAAAAGGGTCACCCTGTAGGACTTCCAGACGGAGCGACACCGCTCCATGATGGGGACGAACTGTTCAGGGCAGCTTCCAAACGGTTTCTGCAAGAGCAGGTGGCCGCGCTAGGTCGGAAAATCCTTGGCGTACTTGGTCACCCATTCAAGCGCTGCTTCCGCTTCCGACAGTTGTCGCCCCTGCTTCCAGCACTTCCTTTCGATAGCGTTGGATATGGCAAATCTGCTCGATCATTCGCACCGAAAATTCGGTGTTCGCATCGGCGAACTGGACACCCACATCGTAATGGCTATTGACGAGCCGACACCAAACGATGGTACCAGTCGTCTCGAAGGGTGGCTCCCGCACCGGGATGATGATCCGAATCACGCAGCCGCACTGAAACGCCCTCGCGGCTTCAAAGCACAACCCACCTTGGCCGATGTTTTTGAGGCGCCCACGGCGGCCGCTATGTTGACGGGTAATTTGGCATTCGATGGGAATGTCGGCTGGATGGCGGATGAATTCTCGCATGGGGGCGATCCTCCAAAACTGGGAAGTCGCGCGGTATCGGACGGGGATCCGTTCCTCTCTCATTCTCCGAAGAGGATTCGGAACACCCATCGTTTTTTGTCAACAGCAAGCAAGACGAATCTATATCGGAGTTGAACGACCTCATGGGAAATCTTAATACAAAAGATACAGCATTGTGTTGAGATCAGCGCGAACTGCGGCAAAAGAGTGATAGTGTGACAGGAATCACCTGCCACCCCGTCGAATACCATTCGACCGCTAACAGACCCCAGCACTCGGTGGCGAACCGACGGGAGGTGAAGGCGATGAAGACTCCACCCGCAACTGGCCCGGAAACTCGCACACGAACAAGCTGCCCTTCCCTAGTTCGCTGCTGATGCGTAACCGACCACCGTGATTGTTCAACACATGCTTGACGATGGACAAACCCAGTCCGGTGCCGCCGCTGCCGCGCGACCGATCGCGGTTAACCCGATAAAACCGCTCGCTCAGCCGGGGTATATGGTGGGAAGCGATGCCCTCACCGTTGTCCTCCACCGCTAGATGGATACCGCTGGCATCGGTAAACCAGCGAATTTCAATTTGGCCTCCGGCCGGCGTGTAACGGACCGCGTTGAATACCAGATTGGAAAAGGCACTGCGCAGCTCTTTTTCACAACCGAGAATCCACAGACGGGGGTCGGCGCTCAATTCAATTTGGTGGTTCTGATCACCGCTGAGGGCGATGGCATCGTCAGCGATATCCGCCAGCATGGCCGGTACCGCCACCGGCTTGCCCGGCGTCCGGTCCTTTTGCGATTCCAGGCGCGCCAGCATCAGCAAATCCTCGATGAGATGCAGCATCCGGCCGGCTTGCTGTCGCATCCCGCGCAACGGCTGTAGCCATTGCTCCAGACTCGGATCGTCGCTATCGAGCAGGGTTTCCAGATAGCCGATCACAACTGTGAGCGGCGTACGCAATTCGTGGGAAACGTTAGCGATAAAATCGTGACGCATCTGCTCCAACCGCCGAACCCGGGTGATGTCGGTGGCCAGCAGCAAGCGCTGCTTCTTGCCGTAGGGGACGATGCGAGCGCTCAGCACGCGGGTGTCGTCCACCGGTGAGGGAAACTCCACACTTTCGCCCAAGCGACGGTGGCCGAGAAATGTTATGAATTTGGGATGGCGCAGCAGGTTAATCACCGGCAAACCGATGTCCCGCCCTGGCGTCAATCCCAGCAATGATTGAGAGGCGCCGTTACACCAGAAAACCTTATCGTCCTCACCGAGGATCACAGCGGCGTCCGGTAGCGCGGCGGTGGCCTGTTGGAACTGCTCCAGCAGGCGACTAAATTTGCGCTTGCGTTTGCGGTTCTGCCGACGCAAGCGGTCGATGTGAGCCGCGATACCCCCCCATATCAGGGCTTGCGGTGGGCTGGCCTCCTTATCGTCCAACAGCCAGCGCTCCAACCGATACAGCTGCCACAACTGCCAAGCCAAGCATCCCGAGACTGCGATCAGCAACGCCAACAGAACTTGGCCTGCCAGCCACCCCAGCGCTGCGGCACCTAGCAGGAGCAAGGCCCAGCGACGGCTCAACACCCCCCAGGACTGGGGCACGATCACACCCGGGTCGAAAACCGATAGCCGGCACCACGCACGGTTTGGATCAGCGCATCGTGGCCGTGCGGTTCCAGTACCTTGCGCAGGCGACGGATATGGACATCCACGGTGCGCTCCTCGACATAAACGTTACTCCCCCACACCCGATCCAGTAGTTGGCTCCGGCTGTAAACCCGTTCCGGATGGGACATGAAAAATTCCAGCAATCGATACTCAGTCGGACCGATGTCCAGCAGGGCTTCGCCAGCGCTGACCCGATGGCTGGCCAGATCCAGAGACAGGCTGTTAGCCCGCAAGATTTCGTCCTCGGCCCCTGGCCCACCACGTCGCATTACCGCCCGGATGCGCGCCACCAATTCTCGTGGTGAAAACGGTTTGGTGATGTAATCGTCGGAGCCACTTTCCAAACCCTGCACCTTATCTTCCTCCTCGGCGCGGGCGGTCAGCATGATGACCGGCAGATCGCGGGTCAATTCGTCGCGCTTTAAGCGGCGCGCGAAATCGATCCCGCTGATGCCCGGCAGCATCCAGTCCAACAAAATGAGATCGGGCAGGCGCTCGGCGATGCGCGCTTGCGCTTCGCGAGCATCAGCGGCCTCCCGTACGTCATAACCCGCGCCAGCCAGGGCGAACATCACCATCTCCCTGATGGGCTGCTCGTCCTCCACGATTAAAATGCGTTTCGTGTTCATGAATCCTCTTGACTTTGCCGGAACCGTCCCCAGTCTATGCAGGGCACTCGCCTCATGTCCCTATCTAATGCAAATTGATGACAAGGACATGACAAAGCGAGCTGTCAATTAGCCGGTGGCTATCGGCTCATTTGGCCGATTCAATTTCCGCGCTTGAAAAAAACCGTCTAAGCTACAAGCCATCTTAACCACACGTCATCCGCAACGACTCCGAGGAGATCAACACATGAGCGTTCTCGTTACCCAGCAGGCTCCTGATTTCACCGCTGCTGCCGTCATGCCCGATGGTTCCATCAACGAAAGCTTCAAGCTTTCCGATCTGCGCGGCAAGTATGTAGTGCTGTTTTTCTACCCGCTGGATTTCACCTTCGTCTGCCCGTCGGAGATCATCGCCCACGATCATCGGGTGTCCAAGTTCAAGGAGCTGGGCGTGGAAGTGGTCGGCGTGTCCATCGATTCGCAGTTCAGCCACTTCGCCTGGCGTGAAACGCCGGTCGAGAAAGGAGGGATCGGTCGGGTCCAGTTCCCGCTGGTCGCCGATGTGAAGCATGAAATCACCAAGGCCTACGGCATCGAGCATCCGGCTGGCGTGGCGCTGCGTGGCTCTTTCCTGATCGACAAGGCTGGGGTGGTGCAGGCGCAGATCATCAACAACCTGCCGCTGGGCCGCGAAGTAGACGAGATGGTCCGCCTGGTCGAGGCGCTGCAATTCACCGAGCAGTACGGTGAAGTCTGTCCGGCCGGCTGGAAGAAGGGCCAAAAGGGGATGAAGCCCACCGCCGAGGGCGTGGCCGCGTACTTGGCCGAGAACGCCGGCGGGCTGTAAGCATCGGTCCCTCTCCCTCAGGGGAGAGGGTTGGGGTGAGGATACCGAGATCTCGCATCAAGCCAACCCTCACCGCCAACCTCTCTCCAGTGGGAGCAGGGCGCCCCGGTCCAGTGTCCGCACGCCAGCGTCCTTCCCGGACGGCCGTTTGCGTTTTGGCATTGATCGCTATTTCAGAAAACTCTGGGGAGACCTATATGAGCACGAAACACGCCCGCCTGTTGATTCTCGGCTCCGGCCCCGCCGGCTATACCGCTGCCGTCTACGCCGCCCGCGCCAACCTCAAGCCGGTATTGATTACTGGCTTGCAAATGGGGGGTCAGCTGACCACCACCACCGAGGTGGACAACTGGCCGGGAGACGTGGAAGGCTTGATGGGACCGGACCTGATGGAACGGATGCGCCAGCACGCCGAACGCTTCCACACCGAGATCATCTTCGACCAGATTCACACCGCCAAGCTGCAAGAGCGCCCGTTCCGACTGATTGGCGATTCCGGCGAGTACACCTGCGACGCACTGATCATCGCCACCGGTGCTAGCGCCCAATATCTCGGTTTGCCTTCGGAACAGGCTTTCATGGGCAAAGGCGTGTCCGGCTGCGCCACCTGTGACGGCTTTTTCTACCGCAACCAAAAAGTCGCGGTGGTCGGTGGCGGCAACACGGCGGTCGAGGAAGCGCTGTATCTTGCCAACATCGCCAGCGATGTCACCTTGATCCATCGCCGCCAACAGTTCCGTGCCGAGAAGATCATGGTGGATAAGCTGATGGAGAAAGCGAGCACAGGCAAGGTTCATCTGGAACTGGACAGTACGCTGGATACGGTACTGGGTGACGACAGCGGCGTGACCGGCATCCGCGTCCGCAACGTCAAGAGCGATGAGACGCGCGATATTTCGCTGCAAGGGGTGTTCATCGCCATCGGCCACAAGCCGAACACCGACCTCTTCGCTGGGCAGTTGGACATGCACAACGGTTACATTAAGGTGAAGGGCGGCAGCGAAGGAGGTGCCACGGCCACCAGTATTCCCGGCGTATTCGCCGCCGGCGATGTGGCCGATCACGTCTATCGGCAGGCGGTCACCTCCGCCGGCACCGGTTGCATGGCGGCCTTGGACGCGGACAAATATCTGGATAGCCTAAGCCAGTAAGCGGGGTCTATTCCGCATGGCCGGTTGATGCGCATTCAACTGGCCAGCAAGCCAAGGCAGGGGGGTCGCGCACGGTCGCCATGCCGCTATTGAATCGCTTTATCGCAAAGGCTCTGCCTCCAACGCCTCGATCAACCGCTCCGTTGTATCAAACTCCCGATCCACGACAGGCAACACCGGCCGCTCCAGCATCACTACCGGAATGCGTGACTGTCGCGCCGCCAGCAACTTGGCCTCGACCGCGCCACCACCGCTATTCTTAGCCACCAGTACATCGATCCGATAATTCCGCAATAACGCCAGTTCATCCTCCCAAGCAAAAGGCCCGATGGCACACAGCAGGGTCAATTGCGGTGTGGCTGGCGGTTCCGCCGCCAGACAGCGCACCAACCAGTGCTGCCCGGTCGGAATGTCGGCTGCGTGACGCAAGGGCTCCAGGCCGATGGTAAAAAACAGTCGCTCGAATTTCCGCAAGGCGGCCATCAACGCTGGCCAGTCCGTTACAGAACGCCAATCGTCGCTAAGTTCCGGTCGCCACGCCGGCCGCCGATAAGCCCAAAGCGGTACCTTAACCTGACCCGCCGCCTGTGCTGCATTGCGACTGATTTGCGCTGCAAAAGGATGGGTGGCGTCGATCAATAGCTCAATACCGTTCTCGTGCAGAAACGTCGCCAATCCAGCGGCACCGCCGAAACCGCCCATTCGCACCGCGCAGGGCAGATCCGGCAAACGCCCCTTGCCTGCCATGCAATACGTTACCGCATGGCTCAGCGCCAGCCGTCGCGCCAGTTGCACCGCCTCGCCGATACCGCCGAGAATTAGGAGGCGCATCAGGCAAAGTCAGCATGGCCGACCGGTCTGCCTTCCCGGTCGGTGGCCCAGATTTCCACCGTTACCGTATCCGGCAAAATGGCGCGAGCCCGGTCGCGCGCCATTAAGCAAACCCGGTCGCCCAAAGGCAATCCTGCGGCGTGGGCTAGCGCCAGTGCCCGCTGACTGGTATTGGCGGTTCGAATCGCATCCTGCAAGGCAGCCTCCGCGCCCAGCGCCGCCGCTTCCATCGCCAGGAGGGGGAGATCGACGCTGGAACTGCGGCTATGCAGATCGAGATGGCCCGCCGCCAGCTTGCTGATCTTGCCGAAACCACCCGCCAAGCTTAGCCGGGGCATCGGTGACCGCCGCAGGTGTTTCAGCACCGCACCGGCAAAATCGCCCATCTCGATCAACGCCATGTCGGCCAACGCGTACCGAGCACGCATGGTTTGCTCACTAGTAGCGCCAGTGCAGGCGGCGATATGCGTCAAGCCATTGGCACGCGCCACGTCGATAGCCTGCTGGATGGAGGCGATATAAGCGGAACAGGAAAACGGCCGGACGATGCCGGTGGTGCCGAGGATAGATAAACCGCCGATGATCCCAAGGCGCGGATTCAAGGTTTTTTGGGCCAGCTCGGCTCCGTTCTCGACGCCGATGGTCACCTCGAAACCGCCGTGATACGCGTGCTCGGTGCCCAGTTGCGTCAGGTGTTCGCTGATCATCCGGCGCGGCGTCGGATTGATGGCGGGCTCACCAATCGGTATCGGTAACCCCGGACGGGTCACGATACCGACTCCTGGACCGGCGTGAAAGCGCACGCCTGGCAGCGGACTCAACTCCATTCGAGCGAAAATCAAGGCGCCGTGGGTCACATCGGGATCATCGCCAGCATCTTTAACCGTCGCTGCCTCGGCGCCCAGTTCTGTCCGCCGGCAATACGCCAGCCGGAATAGAACCCGTTGGCCACGCGGCAGTGCGATTGCCACCTGGTCGAGCTCGATCCCGGCCAGCAGTCGATACGCAGCGGCCACACTGGCGGCGGTGGCACACGCACCAGTGGTGTAGCCGTAACGCAAGGCTCCTGGAGTCTCGGGGGTGTCGGGGCGCATGACAGGCGAATCTATCCTGTAAAATAGCGTTTATTGACAGGGTGAAATGAGTCGGACGCTGGTGGCCACAGATCGGGCGCGCTGCTCGGCATTTGCAAGCCACTGCACATCGGAGCTGCCGCTATTTGCAAGCGAGGCGACCACTTCTAACCGTATTTCCGGACAGTCCGCGGAGGCGTGATCCGGCCATGAGCTATCAAGGCTCTGTAAACTGGGCTAAACTGCCACAAAATCATCGCACCAGCAACCGACCGGCCGAGACGCAAGCGGCCGGTCGGCACCCAGTACGACGAGGAATTTTGCATGCCGAACCAGAATCTTTTTGACGCAATTGAACACTATCAATCCTTTGCGCCCGGCCATGTCATTTTCCGCGAAGGTGAACTGGGCAGTTCGATGTACATCGTGGCCGATGGCCAAGTCGATATCATGCTCAGTGGCGGACGAGTTCTCGAAACGGTAAGTTCTGGCGGCATCCTGGGCGAGCTGGCGCTAATCGACGACAAACCCCGCAGCGCCTCCGCGATTGCCAAAACGGAATGCCTGCTCGCCCCTGTCAACCGAGAGCATTTTCTCGCACTGGTCCAACGTACACCGCTCTTCGCGCTACAAGTGATGCGTACGCTTGCCGAACGGCTGCGCCGCGCCAACAGCCAGCTCGGCCATTAGTGTCGCGCGTTTCCGCTATCCGATCACAATTCGTTTGAGTGGTCTCTTCACCATAATAAGGCACATTGTTTGCTTAGTGTTACTGCCGCCAACTTCTCGCGAGCCGTTATCCATCATGATCGGGAAAGACGCAGGGCATGATCCCACCGACCCGTGTACCCTCTTGCGGTGGCTCCGTCCCTGGAGACCTTGATGATTGAAGCATCTGTTGCCTATCAGGATTTTTCTAGCACGCCCACCGATACCTTGCTCGGTGACTATCCCGTTTTGGAATCAGGCTACGACGAGATGTGTTCGGCGCCCGGCATTTTGCGCCCTCACTGGCAGAATATGGCGAAAGCTCTGGAGGAGCTCGGTGGCGAAGAACTGGAGCGTCGCCACAATGAGGTGCAACGGCTGCTGCAATCCGATGGTGTCACCTACAACACCTACGATGATCCCCAAGGTCCGCAACGGCTTTGGCTGGTGGATAGTATCCCGCTGCTGATGACCGGCGAGGAATGGAGCGAGCTGGCGGCAGGTCTGGCGCAACGCTCACGATTGCTGAACACTCTGCTAGCGGACATTTACGGTCCGAGGATGACGATTCGCCAGGGCTGGTTGCCGCCCGAACTGGTGTTCGCCCACCCCGGCTTCCTCCCGCCCTGTCATCAGTCTTTGCCCGATGGCCGGCGCTGGCTGATCTTCCATGGCGTCGATCTTGCCCGGGGACCGGATGGCGTGATTCGAGTCTATGGGGACCGCGCGCAATCGCCGTCGGGCGCTGGATACACCCTGGAAAATCGCATCATCCTGGCGCGCGCCCTACCGATGATGTATCGCGACGCGCCCTTGCGCCGGTTGGCTAGCTTCCTGGAAACCGAGCGCGCCACGCTCGCCGGTCTAGCTCGCCACAACCCGGAAAACCCGCATGTCGTGTTGATGACACCCGGTCCCAACAGCTCGGGATACTTTGAGCATGCCTATCTGGCCAATTACCTGTCCCTCAGCCTGGTCGAAGGTGAGGATTTGGTGGTACGCGACGGTCGAGTTTGGCTGAAAACCTTGGGGGGTTTGCGGCCAGTGGATGTCATTCTGCGAGGGGTTGCCGATGATCTCTGCGATCCTCTGGAACTGCGCGGCGATTCCCTGTTGGGCGTGCCCGGTTTGTTACAGGCGGTACGCGAAGGCCATGTCGCTCTCGCAAACGCCTTGGGCAGCGGCATCATCGAAAATCCAGGCCTCGCCGTTTTCCTGCCCCTGCTCTGCCGACAGCTGTTGGGCGAGGATCTCAAACTGCCCTCGCTCCCGACCTGGTGGTGTGGTGCGCTCGCAGATCGCAGCCATGTCTTGGCTAACCTGGATCGGCTTGTGGTGCGCTCGATCTTACCGAACGGGCTGTATTGGGAAGGTGCTCAGTTAGACGAGAAAGCTCGCAGGCAACTGATCGATAAGATTCAAACGGCGCCGCATCTGTTTGTCGGCCAAGAACCGCTGCCTCTGTCCACCGCTCCGGTACTGGAGGAAGGCCGCCTGACACCGCGCCCGGTGTTGTTGCGAAGCTTCGCAGTGGCCGAGGACGATGGCTATCGGATTATGCCGGGCGGTCTGGCGCGGGTGTCATCGGGGGGACTGGACAGCCTGCAAGCAGCTCTGCAAAAGGGCGGCATCAGCAAGGACTGGTGGGTGCTGGCCCCTACCCCGCAGCGTCATGTCAGTTTGCTCCGCCAGGCTTACGGCCCGATCGTGGTCACCCGCGACGGCACCGACCTGCCGAGCCGGGTTGCGGACAACTTATTTTGGTTGGGCCGTTACAGCGAGCGGCTCGACAGCACAGCCCGGCTGTTGCGGGAGGCTTTCGGGCGCTTGCTGGAATGGGAGCAGGACAACACCGACGAGCGCTGCCTAGACGATCTGCTCGACGCCCTGGAGATTCCGGTGCCGCCAGTGGCGGAATCGCCCCGCGCTCGCTTCTTCGCCTTGCGTCAGGAATTGCTCGGTCTGATCGTGAGCCCGGAACATCCCGGTAGCATGCAAGTTATCTTCAACGGTATGTTGCGGACCGGTCGCGCGGTTCGTAACCATCTGGGGGACGACAGTTGGCGGATACTGAACCGCCTCCAGCACAGCATCCAAGAGCCGCCCTCAGGGTTGGGCGCTCGGCAAACCCGGAAATTGTTGGAAGACGATTTGATGCTCACAGCGGCGTTCTGTGGGTTGAATTACGAAACCATGCCACACCATCAGGGCTGGCTGTTCTTTGACATCGGCCGTTACTTGGAGCGGGTGCTGCGGACTCTGGAACTGTTCGATCTGGCCTTCATCACCGCCCGTAATCCGGGGCTTCCACTATGGGAAGTGGTGCTGACCATCACCGATAATCTGACCGCTTACCGGCGTCGCTATCGTTCCGCGCTGCATCCAACAGCAATCATCGATTTGCTGCTGTTCGACACCGACAATCCTCGATCAATCGGCTATCAGTTGCGCCGACTGCAACGCAACGTTAGCCGACTGCACCGTCCTGAAAACTCTCCCTATCGCAACGCCGAGGAACGCTTGGTTTTAGAAGCCTTCACCACCCTGCAACTGGCCGATATTGAGGCGTTATCCACGCTTGCCCATGACAGCACCAGCTCTAGCATCGAGCTGACGCGTCTGCTGGAAGCCATCCAAAAACCGCTGAAAGGGTTGTCGGACGCCTTAACCCACAGCCACTTCAGCCATGCCGAAGTGCCCCGCCAACTGATCACGATGCAGCTGTGAATTACCTCATCACCCATCGTACCCTGTACCAGTACAGCAGCGGTGTTGCCCTGTGTCACAATCTGGCAAGGCTGCTACCGAGACAAACCACCTGGCAACATCTGCCAGCCTAGCCGCATCGCTATCAAGCCGCGACCGGCTCTCTCCGTCGAGCGGGAGGATTTCTTCGGCAACCGGGTGCTGTACTTCGCCATCCAGGACATCCACCAGCGGCTGGAAGTCAAGGTGGTCACCGAGGTGCAAGTGCTGGCGACCCGGCAGTTCAACGCCTCAAGCCCGTCAATGCCTTGGGAGCAGGTACGGGGAATATTGCGGGAAGACCGCGATCCCGAGATCATCGAAGCTCGCCTGTTCGAGCTGGATTCTCCCTTTGTGGCGCTTCATCCGAGTTACCTGGAATACGCCAAGCCCAGTTTTCCGCCCGGCCGGCCCTTACTGGAGGCGGTCGCCGATTTGAATCGGCGGATTTATCAAGATTTTACCTACGACCCGCACTTCACTACGGTCGCCACCCCGCTCAAGGAGGTTTTGCGCCAGCGACGCGGTGTCTGCCAGGATTTCGCCCATCTTGCCATTGCCTGCCTGCGCGGGCTGGGGTTGGCGGCGCGCTATGTCAGTGGATATCTGGAAACGATACCTCCACCGGGTCAGCCAAGACTGATCGGAGCCGATGCATCGCACGCCTGGCTGGCAGTGTACGTGCCGGGCGTGGACTGGGCTGAATTCGATCCGACCAACGATTGCATGCCCCAGGATCAACATATCACGCTGGCTTGGGGACGGGACTACGGCGATGTCGCACCGTTGACCGGTGTCATGACCGGTGGCGGCTCGCATTCGCTGGAAGTGTCGGTGGACGTGGCGCCCCAGCCTGAGGCCGTCGCACCCGCAACATAACCTGACGATCGTGCGACTACCCCATCTCCACCGTCCTCGCCCGCTTTGAAAAGCGGCTGCCACCGCTGATAATGCCGCACTGACTTCCATATATTTCCTATCGCGGCATCTTGACCGTCACGTACACCCATGGTTTGGCTTGCACTCTACATCGCTCTACTGTTCGGTATCGGCTTTCATCACTGGTTCCGACATCGCGGTGCCAATTTGGACAGTTTCGTGGTCTACGACCGGCAGGCCGGCAGTTTCAGCGTTGGCATGTCGCTGGTGGCATTGGCCTTCGGCGCTTCCTCGGTGTTCGGATTGGCCGGTTACGCTTACCAATACAACCTGAACGCCATCTGGTGGACGCTGTCTGGGGCCATCTTCCTGGTAGTGCTCGCCTACACGTTCCTGGATACCGTGTGGAGGGTGAAAGGCTATACCATCGGCGACATCATCGCCCGCGCCTTCGGCGAGAACACCCGCCTGCTGGTGAGCGCCGTCCTGTTCCTGGCCTGGCTGATGGTGCTGGCCGGTCAGATCATCGCGGGGGGTAACCTTCTAACCCAGTTCACCGGCAATGAGCCGCTGGGCTATGCGCTGTTTACCCTGATCTTCACGGTCTACACGCTGCTGGTCGGTCAGGCCGGCACAATCAAGACCGGCTTCTTACAAGTGGTGGTGATGGTCGCCGGTCTGGCGCTGCTGTTGGGACTCTGTCTTACCGCTGTCCCTGCCGGGGTCAACACCCGTCCAGCGCTCGATTTACATTTCGGCTTCGATGAGACATTTACCTTTACCCTGTTTCTTAGCATTTTCGTCCCGGTCGGCCTGTCTTACCTGTTCGGCCCGGACATGTATTCGCGGATTTTCATTGCCCGCGATATCACCAGCGCCCGGCGTGGCCTATTGCTGGCCGGCGGTTTGATCGTGGCGATCTCGCTACTCATCGTGTTCATCGGCATTTTGGCCAAAGGGATCACGGATATCGCCAAGCCCGACCTGACCATCCAAACCTTGGTCAACCAGTTTTTCAGAGGCTCGCTGGCCGACTTTGTACTGGTGGCGCTGCTGTCCATTCCGCTGTCCGGCGCCGACATCATCCTGATCACCACTGGCACTCTGCTAGGCCGGGATGTCATCGCGTACGGCTTGCGCGTCCTGGGCCACCCGCCGGACGATGCAATGCAAATCTGGATCATTCGCGGCTGCATGTCGCTGGCGGCGGTGCTGGCCACTCTGTTCGCGTTACGATTGCAAGCGATCATTCCTTCACTGCTGATCGCCTACAAGGTGTTTTCCATTGGCATCGTACCGCTGCTATTCCTGTCGCTGTTACACATCCGCCGTGGGACAGCCATGGCGGGCACCGGTACCGCCAACCGACCGGTGACGATCTATCTGCTGCTGTCATCGCTGGTAGTGCTACTGGTAGAACTCAAAGTGATTCCCCTGACCCTGCCCCATTACAATCTCTATCTCTTGCTCGGTAACACGCTGCTGCTGGCGCTGCTGTTGCGGCTGGGCAGCCGCCGGCTCGGATCCGCGCTACCGGCGCGATAACTTCATCGCTCACCCCTCACCTTCCGGAGCATAGGGGTGTAAAATTCGCGGAATTTCCCGCCGGCACGAACCGCGCGGCGGTGAGACCCGCACCTCAAACCACAACGTCTAAGGGAGAATAACGATGCCCAAATCCGCGCGTCCCCGTCGCAGCATGTTGTATATGCCTGGCTCCAACGCCCGCGCCCTGGACAAAGCCCGCACCCTGCCCGCCGACAGCTTGATCCTCGACCTGGAGGACGCCGTCGCCCCTGATGCCAAGGAACTCGCCCGCAAGCAGGTTTGCGAAGCGGTGGCCGCCGGCGGTTTCGGCCTGCGCGAAATCATCATTCGCGTCAATGCCCTCTCCACCAAATGGGGTTATGAAGACATCGCCATGGCGTCGAAATCGGGCGCCGATGCCTTGCTGCTGCCCAAGGTCGAAAGCGCCGATGCCATCCGGCATATGGAATCGATCATGCGTGCCAATGGTGCCCCGGATTCGATGACGATCTGGGCGATGATGGAAACCCCGCGCAGTATCCTGGAGTCGCAGCGCATCGCCGAATCGACCCCACGCATGGAAGGTCTGGTAATGGGCACCTCCGATCTGGCTAAGGAGCTGGATTGTGCCCACACTCACGAACGCCTGCCGTTCATGGTGTCGCTCGGCCTGTGCCTGCTGGCTGCCCGCGCTGCCGGGCTCGCCATTCTCGACGGGGTTTATCTCGACCTGAACGACGAAACCGGCTTCGAATTCGCCTGTCGGCAAGGCCACGAACTCGGCTTCGACGGCAAGACCCTCATCCACCCGAAGCAGATCGGCCCCTGTAACAAGGTCTTCACTCCCAAAGCGGAAGATGTCGCTTGGTCGCGGAAGATTATCGAGGCTCACGCAGCGGCGGCGGCGCGCGGTGAAGGCGTCGTCGTGGTCGATGGCAAGTTGATCGAAAATCTCCACGTCGAAAGCGCTCGCCGGGTGGTGGGCATGGCGGACGCCATCGCTGCGATGGAAATGACCAACACCTAATGTGTTTCAACCCGTGGAGCGTGGTGACCGGGGCTTATCCCGCGCACTCCACGCTCCGTCGTCGAGCCTCTCGCTCATCGCCAGATCGCGAGAGTTAGCATCGGTGGGCAAGCCATTCACCGCTCGCCCACCGACGTCCAACCGATTCTAGCCCTATTTCCCATGCGCCGCTCACCTGCTTGGTTCCTGGTCTCGCTACTCGCCTGCCTGCTGCTCGCCGCGTGCGAACAGGCTCCACCCGACTCCACCGTCCGCGTCACCGGTTCCACCATGGGGACCAGCTACGAACTCAAGCTGGTGCCGAAACCAGAGCAAACCATTCCGACCGATGCGATCAAAACCCAGGCTGATAACTTGCTTGCGCGCATCAACAAACAGATGTCCACCTACGACCCGGATTCCGAGCTGTCGCGCTTCAACCACAACTCCAGCACCGATTGGATAGCCGTTTCTCCCGAATTGCTCTACGTGGTCGCCGAAGGGTTGCGGATTAGCGAATTGACCGGCGGCGCCTACGACATCACCGTCGGCCCGCTGGTCAATCTGTGGGGCTTCGGGCCGGATTCGCGCCGCGATCAGGTTCCCTCCGACCAGGCGATCGCCCAAGCCCGCGAGCGGGTCGGCTACTGGCGGTTGCACACCCGAGCCGATCCGCCGGCACTGAAAAAGGACCGCGCCGACCTCTATGTGGACCTATCGTCTCTTGCAAAAGGCTACGGCGTGGATCAACTGGCCAAGCTGATGGAGGTAAATGACATCCATAACTACTTGGTTTCGATCAGCGGCGATCTGCGCGCCAAGGGCCACAACGGCAAAGGGCAACCCTGGACCGTCGCCATCGAGCGGCCCGTGCCTGGCCAGCGCTCCGTCGAACGCTTGATTCGCCTCAGCGATCACGGCGTTTCCACAGCAGGCGACTATCGCAATTACTTTGAGCAAAACGGCCGGCGTTATTCGCACATCATTGACCCACACATCGGACGACCTGTATTGCAAACCCTGGCATCGGTGACAGTCATCAGCAAACAGGACATGGAAGCCGACGCCGCTGATACCGCGCTGATGGCCGCCGGGGCAGATCGCGGTTTTGAACTGGCCACCGAACATCATCTGGCTGCGCTTTTCCTCTTGGTCAGCCCGGACGGCAATAGCTTTCAAGAGCGCTATACCCCAGAATTCGAGTCGTTTCTGCTGCCCCAACAAAACCCCTGATCCGGTTTTCATCGAAGAGCCAATCGTCTCATGACCGTTCCCGCTCTCGCCATCCGTAACCTGCGAAAAACCTATGCTAATGGACTAGAAGCGGTGTGCGGAATCGATCTCGATATCGCGGAAGGCGAATTTTTTGCCCTGCTCGGCCCAAATGGTGCTGGTAAATCCACTACCATCGGCATTGTTTGCTCACTGGTCCGGAAAACCAGCGGCAGCGTCCGGGTATTCGGTCACGATATCGATACCGACCTGACCGCCGCCAAGCACTGCATCGGCCTGGTACCGCAGGAATTCAACTTCAACCAGTTCGAGCCAGTGATCGAGATCGTGGTCAATCAAGCCGGCTATTACGGCATCTCCCGCGCCCTCGCCTACCAACGTGCCGAAACCTACCTTAAACAGCTTGGCTTGTGGGACAAGCGTCGGGAGGTAGCCCGTCAGCTCTCTGGCGGCATGAAACGCCGCTTGATGATCGCGCGCGCCCTGGTGCATGAACCGAAGCTGCTGATCCTAGACGAACCAACCGCTGGCGTGGATATCGAAATTCGCCGTTCGATGTGGGATTTCCTGCGCGCCACCAACGCGCGTGGCACCACCATCATCCTGACCACTCATTATCTCGAAGAAGCAGAAAGCTTGTGCCGGCATGTCGCCATTATCGATCGAGGTCTCATCGTCCAGAACGATGAAATGAGTACTCTCCTCGGCCAATTGCATGTGGAAACCTTTATTCTGAATCTGCGTCAACCTCTGGCTGCACTGCCGGATGCGCCTGGGTATGTCTTGCGATTAACGGACGGCCTGACCCTGGAAGTGGACGTTTCTAAGGATCGCGGCCTCAATGATTTATTTCAGCGGTTATCGGCGCTGGGCATCGAGGTTTCCAGCCTGCGTAACAAGGCCAACCGCCTTGAGGAATTATTCATTCGGCTGGTAGAAAAGAGCGAATCCGCCACTTGAAGCCACCCGTTTACCCACAACTCCCAACTTATTGTAATATAGTGGCATTTTGGCGAGGTCGTGATGAGTTGGGTAGCGCGGGAACTGGGGGTGTGGAGTTGGGAGACGCGCGGCGGACGCGGCGGCTGATCAAGCTGGTGGACGATTTGTCGGCGGCACCGACCGGGAGCATTCCTGTGGCGAGCGGGGGCTGGGCGGAGACCAAGGCGGCTTACCGGTTGTTGGACAACCCGGCGGTGGAGTGGCGCGAAATCCTGGAGGTGCATACCCGGCGCACCGTCGAGCGGCTGCAAGGTCAGCCGGTGGCGTTGTGCGTTCAGGACACCACGGAGTTGGATTTCACCAGCCAGCCGGGGATTGCCGGGTTGGGCCGGCTCAGTTACGAGGCCCAGCACGGGCTGTACGCGCATCCGACCCTGGTGGTCACCCCCGAGGGCTTGGCGCTGGGGGTGATCGACGCCTGGATGTGGGCGCGGGGGCCGAAAGACCAACCCCAAGTGAAGGAAAGCACCCGCTGGGTGGAAGGGTACGAGATTGTTGCGGACCTGGCCGAACGAACCCCGGATACCCGGCTGGTGTACGTGGCGGATCGGGAAGGCGATTTGCGGGCGCTGATGGACGCCGCCGCGCGGCGCGGCACGCCGGCGGACTGGCTGGTGCGGGCCACGCACAACCGCAATACGACGGCCGGCGAAAAGGTGTGGGACCGGCTGGCGCGACGCGACGCGCTGGGCGAGGTCGAATTCGCCCTGCCGGCTGCCCCGGACCGGCCGGCCCGGCTCGTGCGGCAAACCGTCTACCGGGAGTCGGTGACTTTGCCCGCCCGGAAAGGCGCGCCGACCGTGACCGTCACGGCGATTCTGGCCCGCGAGAATCACCCGCCGGCCGGCCAGAAAGGGATCGAATGGCGGTTGTTGACCAACCGAACCGCCGAGACGCTGGAAACGGTCGTGGAACTGGTGGACTGGTATCGTCGGCGTTGGCTGGCGGAAATTTTTTTCCGAATTTGGAAATCGGGCTGCCGGGTGGAAGCCCTCCAGCTCGGCACCTTGGAGCGGCTCGAACGGGCCTTGGTCATTTACCTGATCATCGCCTGGCGCATCCTGCACCTGGTAACCTGGGGCCGGGACTGCCCGAATCTGCCGTGCGACGTGGTGTTCGACCCCGGGGAATGGCAGGCCGCCTGGATCGTCGCCCACCGCGCCAAACCCCCGGCAACGCCGCCACCTTTGGGCCAAATGGTGCGACTGATCGCCGGCTTCGGCGGCTTCCTCGGCCGCAAAAGCGATGCTCATCCCGGACCCAAGGCCATCTGGGAAGGCATGCAGAAGGTTCGGGCATTCGCCATCGGCATCGCCGCCGCCAAAGAAACTTTTATTTCGTCAGGGTGACTTGTGGGCAATCGAGTGCACTTGAAGCGGGGCTCGGGTCGGAGTAATACCGAGTCAGGATGACAACGATTAGTTGAATTTGTGGGCAATGGAAAACTAAATCCGGCTGACCTACAATCCATTGACACTTACAATAGTTCCAGCGATTGGGTCGGTTTCAACGCTGACATCACGATCTTCTCCCTACAAGTCGATGCGATTAAACCTATCGACATGTGGTTCGGCGAATAGTTACTGGCATGAATCGACTATTTCAGCACTACCACTTTATCAGTAAAACCTCTCGGGGGTTCGCACTATGAAACGTCATGTAATAGGTTATTTTGTGACGTTCGCCGCTACCCTTGTCTTGACTCAAGCTGCGCTGGCTCAGGATCCGGCTCCTGGCCTGCAAGATTTGGTCGGTGCCCGTGGCAGCAGCGGCGAACAAGCCCTCCAGGAACGTGGTTATAAATTCGTCAAGGGAGAAAAATCGGGCGGCGATAGTTACACGAACTGGCGTCATGCTCGCAGTGGGCAGTGCATCATCGTGCGCACCGCCAACGGTCGCTACCAATCGATCGTCTCAGCGCCAGCTTTCGATTGCCAGGGTGATGCGACCGAGAGTGCACCCGCGCCAGAGTCCGGTAAAAGCGGCGGACGCTTCGCCACGGTGTGTGGCGTCACGGTCGAGGGTAAGCTCTATCGCTATAAATGCACGGTCACGGGTGCGGCGCCAGGGGGACCCGGCCAAACTGTCATCCATTATCCCGACCAGAAGATCACCCTGAATTGGCGTGGCACAAGGCGGGGCAGCGTGACCTTCGAGGGCATGAAACCGCAGCCGATGAGGTTCAGCACGTCCGAAGGCTCCACGCAGTTCATCTTCGAGGGCAAGACGTATTTCTACGTGTCTGATCGTCGCGCCGCGAAAATGGAAGTGCGGAATTTCCGCGAATAAGGCGCGAGGATTCCGCGAGTACAGCAGTCATAGTGCTGGATTTGTTAGTCGGCGACAGAAAGCCGAAACGCACCGTCGGCATCGGCACCAGGCTTCCGGTACTTTATCCATGCTGATCTGGAGGTATCACCATGCGAAACGCTGCCTGGTGTCCGATCACGATCTTGATACTGGCGCTGCACCCGGGTACTTCGTCGGCGGACTCGGACGGTCCGGACTATTTCCGGGTGATCGGTGTCGCGAAGCACGACACCCTCAACATGCGGGCGCAACCTAACGCGCGCGCGCCCAAAGTCGGCGAAATTCCGCCCGACGGCACCTGCATCCAAAACCTCGACTGTCAGGGCGGGCTGACCTTTCAGGAGTTCACCGAACTGTCGCCGGCGGCTCGGAAAAAGCGCGGGCGGGAAAATCCCCGCTGGTGCAAGGTGGAGTATCGGGGCGTCACCGGCTGGGTCGCCGGGCGCTATCTGGCCGAAGGAGACTGCGACCACTGATGAGGCCGGTTCCACTCGAAAGCCATGCTGACTCGGGAGGGACTTTATGCTTGATCACCTCGACGGCACGAGCCCGACTGGCCGTCGCAGATCGGCTTGATCCCGTAGTTCTGAATCTACCGAAAATCGAGAAACGGTTAAAAACCGGAGTTACCTTCATGAAGCCTTTCGCATCGCTCGTTGCCGCCTTCGTCATCGCTCTCGCGCCGGCCCTCGTGCTGGCGCAGGATGCCATTCGCGAAGTTCGGGTCCAATTTCCTCGCGGCGCGTCGAGCACGACTCTCAAGGGAGCGATTCAGGGGCAGGAAATCATCGACTATAAGCTCGGCGCCCGTGCCGGCCAACGCATGACCGTGACGCTGACCACCGACAACGCGGGCAACTATTTTAACCTCCTCGCACCGGGCGAAACTGATGTCGCCTTTTTCGTTGGCTCGACCGAGGGCAACCGTTTCGAGGGCAACCTGGCGAAGAGCGGCGAGCAGACGATCCGCGTCTACCTGGTACGCAGCGCCGCGCGCCGGAACGAGACTGCTCGCTACCGACTGAAGGTGGCGATTGCCGGCGCCGGGCACGACAAGAGCAGCTCGGCGAACGCGGGAGACGCGATAGTCCCCGGCACCCACTTCCACGCCACCGGCCAGATCCCCTGTGCGCAGGCGGTCGGCCAGCCGATGGGCTCTTGCCGCTTCGGCGTGCGGCGCGAGGGTGGCGGCTCGGGTTCGATCACCGTGTTCTGGCCCGATGGCGGCAACCGGGTGATCTTCTTCTCAAAGGGCGCCCCGTCCCGCTACGACGAAAGCCAGGCGGACGGCAGCGCCAAGATGACCGTCCATCGCGAGGCGGATCTGTTCCGGGTACGCATCGGCGACCAGCGCTTCGAGATTCCCGATACGGTTATCAGCGGTGATTGATGCCGGCAGGGCCGGTAGCAAATATCCCCCAGCTCTGCCGGGAGATAAGTAACTCATCAAAAGAAATCGGGTAATATTTTGCGTTAAATAGAGAGCGAGAGGGCAGCGGTGATGAAGCGAATTGGGCCGTTGAGCGAGGCGGAGTGTGAAACGCTACGGGCGGCGTGGAAAGACGGGCCGAATGGCCGGGTACGGCAGCGGGCGCAGGCGGTGTATTTAGCGCATCGCGGGTATCGGCGCATCGCGCTGGCGGCGCTGTTTGAGGTAGATGTGGACACGATCAGCGCCTGGCTGGACGGGTGGGAGGACGAGGGTCTGCGGGGATTGTATGATGAGCCGCGTTCAGGACGGCCCCCGATTTACACGCCGCTTGAAGCGGCGTGGTTGTGCGATTGGCTTGAGGCGGAGCCGCGCCAGCTCAAACAAGCGCAAGCGCAGCTGGCGCAAGCGACGGGCAAACAGGCCAGTCGGCAAACGGTGCATCGGATCGTCAAAAAAAAGCCTATCGTTGGAAACGGTGCCGGCGACGGGTTAAAGGCCCTCGCGACGAAGCCACCTTTCGCACGGCGCACGCGCGCTTGACGACACTCCGACAAGGTCATGTCCAAGGGGTGATCGAGTTGTTTTATTTCGACCAAAGCGGTTTCAGTCTTACCCCGGCCATTCCCTATGCCTGGCAGCAGCGTGGCAAGACCCTGGCCCTTCCCAGCGTCGCCAGCCCGCGCGTGAATGTCTTGGGATTTATGAGTCCCACGAATCAAAGCCATTTTCAGACCGTCACCGGCACCGTGACCTCCACCACGGTCATCGCCGCCTTGGACGCCTTCGCCGCGCAAACCGCCCAGGCCAGGAAGCTCCGCTTGGTCGTTCTTGATAACGCTCCCATCCATACCAGCCACGCCTTTCAGGTCCGCATCCTGGACTGGTTTCGACAGGGCGTCGGCTTGCACTGGTTGCCGCCCTACAGCCCCGAACTCAACCTCATCGAAATCCTCTGGCGCAAAATTAAGTATGAATGGCTCCCACCTAGGGCCTATCTCAGCTTCGATCACCTCAAATCCGAACTCCAAACCATCCTCGACCAGTTCGGCTCAAAATACAAGATAACTTTTGAATGATTACTTATTTACTCAGTTGATCGAGGAGGAAATATTATGCTACTTAAGCAAATAATGACGGCGTTACTTAAGAAACGTTTAATGGATTTTGCACGAATTCTTGCAACTCTCTGTGTATATGCTGGATTGGCATTCGCGCCGACCGCCAACGCGGCTCTCTTTTCTACCGATTGGGTGCCATCCTCTCCAATTCCAAACTCTACTGCACATGGGACATTGGGAGCCATAAATGTCACTCTCTCGACTGGGGTGTATGCAAATGCTGGTGGGGTTTTTCCTGGTACTTGGGGTCAAATTTTACCGCCTAGCCTCGGGGTTCTTTCTCCCGATGAGGGAATATCAATTGCCTTCCCCTGCAATGGAACCGCACAACAACATTCCGTCACCTTCAGTACTTCGGTAGCCAATCCTTATCTGCTGTTCAACTATGTTGATGCAGGGACCGTTTATAACTTCAGTACGAACAGCGGCATAGTTTCATTGGAGGGAAACACCGTTAACGCCTCGCTAAACGGCGGCATTGTCACCATCCCATCCTCTCCAGTTCTAAACCGATCCAATAACGGTTTCGTCGTTCGGTTGACTGGCACGTACAGCACCATTAATTTCACAACGCAGCTAAACTGTTCGCAGACCACGGGAGAGTCTGCGGGTTTTGCCGTAGCCGAGACCGGTTTTGCCGTCACACCTTCGGCTGGCGCGAACGGCACGATCTCACCCAACCAGATTCAAGTCGTCCTGCCCAATACGACAACGAGTTTTACAGTCACGCCGAACCCGGGCTACACAGCCCAAGTGGGTGGTACTTGTGGTGGAAGCTTGTCAGGCACTACTTTCACTACATCTCCCGTGACTGCCGATTGCACCGTAACGGCTAGCTTTACGCCGATTCCTCCAGATCCAATCAAAGAAGCCCTGACCGGCTGTGGGGTGATCACTTTCGATAGCAACGCCCAGAGTTTTCGCACCGCTTCCACATTTGATAACCGTAGCGTCAATAGCGGCCCTTTCAATGCTCCATACGTTAGCGGATCAAACCGCTTTCAGTGGGAGGCAACCGGCGGTAATCCTGGTGGACATTTGCGAGCCGACGACATGGATGGTCAATGGCAGGAGGTCTGGACGCCGGCCTTCACGGATCCCGATTTCTCCGTGTTGAACGGCCAGCAACTCCAGTTCGATTACCGAAACGACACGGGTTACAACCAATATCGGCTGTATATCGCTATCGTGGGCACGAACGGGAGCCAATACTACTACTACTTCAACGACCAACTGGGCAGCCCAGGCACCTGGAGCCGGGTCAAGGTACCAATGGTTGCCAGCGCTTGGCATACGCTTTTCGAATCCAACGAAAGCCCGGCTACCCCTCCGGACTCGCCCGCACCTTCTACGGCCAACTTCGCCGCTGTATTGAGCAGTCTGTCGCGTATCGCCATCTCGGTCGAAGGCGTGCAAGGCGCCGATACTTCTCGCTTCGACAACTTCGGCCGTGCCTGCGACTGGGGCGATCTACCCGAAAGCGGCACCTCCTTCGCTACCACCGGTACCAATAATGGAGCCCGGCACAATATCTCGGACGCCATCCGGTTAGGCGCACTCACCGACACGGAACCCGACGGTCAACCCACGACCGCCGCCAACGGCGACGACACCAACTTCTCCGACGACGAGGACGGACTCACCAGCCTTCCGCCACTGCCCATTTCGACCGCAAACTACTCGCTCCAGGTGGCCGTGACCAACACAACGGGCAGCACCGCAACGCTTTATGGCTGGATCGACTGGGATGGCAATAACAGGTTTGAGCCTGCCGAAATTCAGACGGCCACGGTACCGGGCAATGGTAGCGTCACCTCTGTGACGCTGACTTGGCCCAATGTGAGGGTCGGCATCGGGGCGACCGCCTATGCCCGGCTACGCTTCACCACCTTCCCGCTCAACGATGACGTTAACACACCCGCCGACGAACGTGCCCAGGGCATCGCGTCCGATGGCGAGGTCGAAGACTATCTGCTATCGGCAGCACCGCTTGGCTCCTTGACAGTAATCAAGAACACTGTCGGTGGCGATGGCAGCTTTTCTTTCAACACTGCGGGGCTGTCGCCGACCAGCTTCACACTGACCACGGCAGGCGGCACGGCGCAGCTCATCTTTCCCAACCTGTTACCCGGCTTTTACTCCGTCACCGAACTCCTGTCACCGGTCTGGAACCTGACCAGCGCGACTTGCTCCGACGGCAGCCCCGTAAACAATATCGACCTCGCGTTGAGCGAGAACGTCACCTGCACCTTTACCAACCAAGCCGTCAGCTACAGCGTCGGGGCCACGGTCAGCGGTGGCTACGGTGGCACGGTGAGTTGCACGCCGGCCAGCGTCGCGGGAGGCGGCAGCAGCGCCTGCACCGCCGTCCCCGATCCAGGTTTCCGGGTGCTCACTTGGGGGGGCGATTGTGCCGCCGCCGGCAGCAATGTCCAGTGCAGCCTGACGAATATCTTCGCCGACAAATTCTCGACGGTCAGCTTTACGCTGATCCCGCCGGCCACCTACAACGTCACCGCCACAGTCGTCGGCGGCAGCTATGGGTCTGTAGGTTGCTACCCTAGCAGCGTGAAGGCCGGCGAGAGCAGCACCTGCATTGCTGTCGCCTTTACCGGTTTCCGCGTCAAGAGCTGGGGTGGCGCCTGTGCCACCGCCGGCAGCAATGTCCAATGCACCCTGCCCAACATCCAGGCCGACCAAGTCTCCACGGTCAGCTTCGAACTGACCCCGCCGGCCACCTACACCGTCACGGCGACCGTCGTCGGGGGCAGCTATGGTGGGTCCGTGGGTTGCTACCCCAGCAGCGTGAAGGCCGGTGAGAGTAGCACCTGTATCGCCGTCGCCAAATCCGGTTTCCGAGTCCTCAACTGGGGTGGCGCCTGTGCCACCGCCGGCAGCAATGTCCAGTGCACCCTACCCAACATCCAGGCCAACCAAGTCTCCACGGTCAGCTTCGAGCTGATCCCGCCGGCCACCTACAACGTTACCGCAACGGTCGTCGGCGGCAATGGGTCTGTGGGTTGCTACCCCAATAGCGTGAAAGCCGGGGAGAGCAGCAACTGCATCGCTGTCGCTTATACAGGCTACCAGGTGCAGGCCTGGAGCGGCGCCTGCGCCACCGCCGGCAATGCCGCCCAGTGCAGCCTGACCAACATCCAGGCCGACAAAACCTCCACAGTCAGCTTCGTCGCCCAACCGGTCCCGACCTACACCGTCAGCGCCACGGTGAGCGGCGGCAACGGCACGGTCAGTTGCGCTCCCAGCCCGGTCCCGCAGGGCGACAGCAGTAGTTGCACCGCCGCGCCCGATCCCGGCTACCAGGTCGCGGCCTGGACCGGAGATTGCGCCGCCAACGGCCAAAACGTCCATTGCGCCCTGAGCAACATCCAGCGCGACCAGAGTTCCGAGGTCAGCTTCGCGCTCATTCCGCCCAACAGCTACAGCGTCACCGCCACCGTCGCCCTCGGCTACGGCAGCGTCAGTTGCACGCCCAACACCGTCACCGCCGGCGGCAGCAGCACCTGCACCGCCGTCCCCGAGGCCAGTTACCAAGTGCAGGACTGGAGCGGCGCCTGCGCCGCGACCGGCAGTCAGGCCCAGTGCAACCTGACCAATATTCAGGCCAACCAGACTTCGACGGTCAGCTTCACCCCGCTATCGCCCAACCCCGACACCTACACCGTCAACGCCACCGTCACTGGCGGCAACGGCACGGTGAGCTGCGACCCCACCCGGGTCGCCAAGGGCGGCCAGAGCGCATGCGCTGCCGTCCCGGCGACCGGCTACCAGGTGCAAGCTTGGAGTGGAGACTGCGCGTTTGCGGGCAGCGACGCCCATTGCTACCTGCCCAAGATCCAGAAGAACCAGACCTCGACGGTCAGCTTCGCGGCCATCCCGCCCGGGACCGTCCACGTCTTCGCCCTAGTGGCCGGCGGGAACGGCACGGTGAGCTGCACGCCTGCCAACGTCCCGATCGGCGGCAACGTTACCTGCATCGCCACCCCCGAAGCTGGATACCAGGTCGCCTATTGGGACGGCGCCTGCCTGCTCGCCGGCAACAACCCACAGTGCAACCTCACCAACCTGCAGAGCGACCAGCGGACGACGGTCGCCTTCGTAGTCTCGTCGGTGGTGACTCCCCCGATCACAGATGTCCCGACTCTATCCGAGTGGGGACTGCTCTTGCTCGGCACGCTGCTCGCGCTTCGGTGCTTGGTGGCAAGAACGGATTCGAACAGCCGCCGGCTATCGATAGGGGGCGTCAAACACCCAGCGCGGTTCGTTTTGCCTACAAACCGAACCGCGCCGCTTTGAGCCACGCAGCTTCCGATACGATCACGTCCCCGTTCCCCCGAACAGGAGATAGAGCGGGGCATCCAATGCTTGCAGGCAGCTCCCGATCTTCCAGCGCCTCAGGGTCGGGGTCCATGCGACCACTTTATCGTCGTGCAGCTTGGAAATTTCTAGATCGCTCATGCCGAGAATCTCGGACAGGATTACATCGGTATGCTCGCCCAGCACCGCAGCCCGCTCGGGCGGAGTACGTTCGAATTCGCTGAATTCAAACGGGGAACCGGGAACCAGATAATCGCCGATCCCCGGTTGCTCGATCATGTTGAACATGGGGTGCCATGTCGAAAGGTCGGGATCTTCCCGGATCGCCTGCTTGAAGGTGCGGAATACCGACCACGTCACGCCATGGTCATCGAAAGGACTGGCGAAATCCTCCACCTTTCTCGCCCGAAACCAGGGGACCAACAGCGCGGTGATCTCCTCGCGGGCCTTGAAACGATCACCTTCCCGATTCAAATCCAGGCCCAACCGCTGGCCTAAGGCATCGAATTCTGGCTTCAATCCCGTGACCGCGCACAGCCCATCCCACTGCCGCCGGGTCAAGCCCGACCAGCATCACCTTTCCGGCCGTCGGCAGTGTCGAACTCGTTGCCGTAGGCGCCGTACAGATAGTTGCCATACTTGGGGCGGTCGAAATCGTTGACCATCACTTCCCCGATGATGCCCAGATTGCCCAGCATGGCCAGCGCCACATCCTTCAAGGCAATCTCGACCGACTGGCCCTGCCCTGTCAGCCGGCGATGCCGTTCCGCCGCCAGCAGGCCGAGCGCCGCCATCTGACCGGTGATGCAATCCCAGGCTGGCAGGACATGGCAAACCGGCTCGCTGGAACCTTCCGGCCCCGTAGCGTACGGAAAACCCACGCCGGGATTGACCGTGTAATCGACCGCCGGCCCACCGTCGCGCGTGCCCAACACGGTCAGCATGATCAAATCTTCCCGGTGTTGCTTCAGATGCTCGTAGTCCATCCAACCCCGAACCCGGAGGTTGGTCAGAAAAATGCCCGCGTTGGGCCCCGGCGCGCAGATCAATTGCGTTACGATTTCCTGGCCGCGCGGGGTGCTGACATCGACGGCGATAGAGCGCTTGCCCTTGTTCAAGCCCGCCCAAAATAGGCTTTTGTTATCGTGAGTAACAGGCCAGCGATGATGATCGAGGCCGCCCCGAATACGGTCGAAACGAATCACTTCCGCACCCATTTGCGCCAGTGTCATCCCTGCCAGGGGCGCCGCCACGAACGCGGTACCCTCGACCACTCGCAACCCTTCCAAAATTTTCGCCATCGAAATCTCTCAGTTGACCAGTCCAGCCAATTTGGCTCGTTCGACGATAGTCCGGCACATCCGAAGCGAGGCCACATCAATCATCTTGCCCTTGACGCTGATGGCCCCCCTACCCTCCCGTAACGCCGCTTCGTATTCGTCCAGAACCGTCCGTGCCCAGTCGATCTCCTTTTCCGAGGGGACAAAGGTCTGATTGACCGTTTCGATTTGACTGGGATGAATACACCATTTGCCGTCGAATCCCATTGCCCGCCCGATCTTGCAGGCTTGCATCAAACCCTCAGGATTCTTGATGCCGGCAAAAGGCCCATCCACCGCTCGCTTGTTATAAGCTTTGGCTGCGCTGACAATGGAGTGCATGATATGGTGCCAGCGATGGCCGGGATACACACGGTCATTCTCATCCAATTCCCCGATCGACTCCATCGGCATCCGCACTGAGGCGGCATAATCGCCAGGCCCATACACAAAGCCTTCCAGTCGTTCGGAGCAAGCCGCAATCTCCCGAATGTTCAGGCAGCCCAGCGCGGTTTCGATCAGCGCCTCGATGCCGATAGGGCGGGAAAATTTCTTATAGCTCTCGATCTGCCCGAGCAGGGTTTCCACCACATAGATATCCTCGGGTCGATTCACTTTCGGAACGACGACCAAATCGATGCGATCGCCAGCCGCTTCCACGATTTCCACCAGGTCCCGATAGGCAAAATGGGTATCCAACCCATTCATACGGAACATCCTCAATTTATTGCCAAAATCGAGCTCCCGATAAGCCAGAGCCACATTAGCCCGGCTGGCTTCCTTCTCGTCGGGCGCCACAGCGTCTTCCAGATCGATACAGACTGCATCCGCGCGAGCAGCGGCGGTTTTTTGGATCATGCCCCAATTGGAGGCCGGCACCAATAGCACCGAACGTTCCAATCTTTCACTCATCGATTCACCTCCAAGAAATGACCGCCTGCATGGCGATATTGCCGTCACCATTGGCGGTATACAAATCGTGGCCACCGTCCAGGTTGGGCCGACCGCAAATGTACACCTGATCGAACTCAAATAGTGGGCGCATAGCCCGGAAGCTGTAGCTCGCCGGTTTCCGGCCCGGATTGTTCCGCTTCGCCGATTCAAGCAGTAGCAGCGCCTGCAACGGTCCATGGACCACGAGGCCCGGATATTTTTCCACCTCGGTAGCGTACTTGAGGTCGTAATGGATTTTATGGGAATTGAAGGTCAGGGCGGAGAAACGGAACAGCAACACCGGATCGACTGAATATACCTCTTTCCATTGCAAAGCTTCTGGAATCGGATTGGGTGCTGCCGGAACAAAGGTCTTGGGCATCGGCAAATATACGATATCTTGCACTTCCTCGATCGCGATCCCCCGCGCGGAATGGATGGAATGTCGGACCGTGACAAAAACCATGCGGCCCGTTTTTCCCTCCTTCTCCGATATCTTGAGAATTTTCGAGGTCTTACTAATTTTCTCCCCGATCCATAAATCCTGATGAAAGGTCAATTGGCCGCTAGCCCACATCCGTCGTTCCAAAGCGACCGGTGGCAAAAAACCACCACGTTTGGGATGGCCGTCAGAGCCGATTTCCGCTCTGGCGACGAGGGGCAGAAAGTAAAGCCAGTGCCACAATTCGGGCAGAGTATCGTCCTTGTCAGCCTTGAAATCCCGATCATCCAGGGTCAGAGCAAACGCCTGGGCTGGCGTCGGATAAACGTAGTCCTGAAGTTCTTCCGTTCTGCCGACCCAATCTTGCAAGTTGACATCATTCATCAATTTAGGGTCTCCACAATTCCCCAATTATCCTTTTGAGATGCACATCTCTCGGTTTGCCGGCGAGGTCGTTCACCATTATCGACTGTTGAATCGGGGGAGGTGTCTTCACATTTCTTTTGGAGGCGCTGCTTAAGCGGCCGATTGAGAATGGCTGCTAGAAAAGTTCGACCGGGAAACAACGGTTGTGAGACGGCTCAATTTCGCCAGCAGTTTCCTGCTCCGTGCCTGCATGGCCGGCGTACCGGTCACGACAATGTCCTTGATGTGCCCCAGCACGAGCGGAAGTAGCGACTGATTCCGCATTGTTAGTTCATAAAGGGCCTGTATGGCTGCGGTTTTGACGATACTGCTGCGATCCTTCAAAAAATCGATCAGAACATTCACCGCCGATTTCAACTCATCATCGGATAGTGATAACCGGGCCAATATAGGCGCGACATGCCAGCGCACCTCCGCTTGCTCGATCTTCCGTAGAGCATCCAGAAAAATCCGTTTATATGGCAGGAGGTATTCGGGATGGATCGCCGTCACTTTTTCCACCACATCGGCGCATCGCATTCGGAGAATCGGATCGTTTAACAACATCCCGGAAATCAAGGTGTCAAACAAATCCGGTTCTTTCAAAACACGGTTGACCACTTCGTTCGCTCTACCTATCGAACGTCGATCCCCGCCTGTGAGCATTTCAAAAATGGGATGCATTGTCTAAAAAGCCCTCCCGTGGAAAGGCGGATCTCGGTTCTCAAGAGGCAGAGTGACCTTTGCAGTAAGGTCCAAAGATAGAGAGTCCATGGAACGGCTCAGTGCTATATCACCCGCTTCTTTCGCAGCTCGCCAATTTGTACCTCGTTCATGCCCAGCAACTCGGTCAGTACCGCGTCAGTATGTTCGCCGAGCCTAGGACCAAGATGGCGGATTTTGCCCGGTGTTTCGGACAACCGAGGAATGACGGACGGCACGATGATGGTTTCGCCTAAATCCTCGACATCCATGGAAACCAGATTGCGTCGCGCATGGAACTGCCGGTCGCCGAAGATATCGGCGATATTGTTCAGCGGCCCCGCTGGAGCGCCGGTCGCATAACAGCGTTTCAACACTTCATCGCGCGTCAGTGAACCGCACCAGTCGCGCACGATCTCGTTAACATCGTGCCGATTCTCCAGCCGGGTTTTCTGTTCGCCGTACAGGCTCGACGATGCGAGTTCCGGTCGGCCCATCGCCTCGGCCAACCGTGCGAACAGCTTATCGGTGGCGCAGGCAATTGCCACCCATTTACCCTCTTCCTTGGTGGGAAAATGGCCATAGGGGCAGGCGAAATCATTGTGGGTCGGCCCGTGTCGTTCCCGTACCATGCCAAACATGGCGTAAGCCGGTGCCAGCTCATCCGTGCAGCGGAACACCGATTCATACAGTGCCGCGTCGATGTATTGGCCGATGCCGGTTTGTTCGCGGTAACGCAGCGCCATCAAGACCCCCAGACAGCCGTACAAACCGGTCAAATAATCGCCCAGCGTGGTCGAGCCCGGCGTGACCGGCGTACCCTTGGGCATTCCGGACAGATAGGCAATACCGCCGACGGCGTGGGCGATGCGTGCGAAGCCGGGTCGGTCCTTGTACGGGCCGGTTTGACCGTAGCCGGTCACCCGCAACATGATTAGACCCGGATTGATTTCGTGCAGTACTTCCCACGGCAGGCCCCATTTTTCCAGGGTGCCGGGTCGGAAGTTCTCACACAGCACGTCCGCCTTTTCGACCAGTTGCTTAAAAACCTCGACCCCCTCGGGACGGTGCAGATCGATGGTGACGGATTTCTTGTTGCGCGCTTCGCCAAGCCAAGCCAAGGTGTCTCCGCGCTGGGTGGGCGTGCCATACTTCCGACAAATATCGCCGCCGATGGGATGTTCCACCTTGAGTACTTCGGCCCCGAACTCGCCGAGGATGCCGGCGCAATACGGCGCTGCGATCACTGTAGCCACATCGATGACCCGAATACCCGCAAGGGGCAGCGCATCCTCATGTGTTGTATCGATCATGATCGTGCTCCAGGAAAAGCGTACCGAAACGAAGGGCTAAATAATCTTGCGCTGGCGCAGCTGCTTGATTTCGTCCGCCGAAAGTTCGAGCAATTCACGCATGATTTCGTAAGTCGCGTTGCCCAGGGACGGACCCAGATTGGTAATCCGGCCTGGCGTGGCCGACAGCGTCGGAACCACGCCGGGAATCACCACCTCGCCCAATCCTGATTCCTCCAGCTTGACCAGATTACCGCGCGCCTGAAAATGCTCGTCTTCGAAGATATCGGCGATGCTGTTGAGCTTCCCAACCGGAACCTCACAGGCAAGGCAACGATTCAACACCTCTTCGCGCGGGAGCGAACCCACCCATTCAATGACGATCTGGTTGACCTCACTGCGAGCCGCCAGCCGTTTGCGCTGTTCGCCGTACAGCGCGGACGACGCTAATTCCGGCCGCTCCATCGCCTCGGCCAAGCGCTCGAACATCTTATCGGTGGTACAGGCGATGGCGATCCACTTGTCGTCCCCGGTGCGGAAATGACCGTGCGGCACGGCGACGAAACTGCCGGAGCCTTCCCGCTCCCGTACCTTGCCGAACAGCCCGTAGGAGGCGGCGATCTCGTCCAACTGGCGGAACACGGATTCGTAGATGGCGATATCGATGACTTGGCCGTGCCCGGTTTTGTCTCGGTGACGCAGCGCCATCATGATGCCGATAGCGCCGTAGAGGCTCGAAAAGTAGTCACCGAGCGGCACCGTGCCGGGCACGACCGGCGTTTCGCCGGGAAAACCGGCCAGATAGGACAGTCCGCCAAAAGCGTGAGCGATGTGGGCGAAGCCGGAGCGGCGACGATAGGGGCCAGTTTGCCCGTACCCCGACACCCGCAAAAAAATCAAGCGCGGATTGGCCTCGTGCAACACCGGCCAGCCAAGCCCCCACTCCTCCATTGTGCCGGGTCGGAAATTCTCAATGAGGACATCCGCTTTGGCAACGAGTTTCAAGAAAAGCTGCACACCTTCCTGCTGGCGCAGATCGATGGTGACCGACTTGCGGTTGCGAGCCTCAGTGAGCCAAGCCAGAGTAGCATCGTGGCGCTTGGTCGGCGTGCCGAAGCGGCGCATCGGATCGCCGGCGATGGGATGCTCGATTTTTAAAACCTCGGCGCCGAATTCACCCAGTACGGACGCCGCGTGAGGACCGGCCAGGAAAGTGCCCAAATCCAGCACGCGGACGCCGCTCATCGGCAGCTTGGGCTCCGGTTCGCGCTCGTGGGATTGAAGAGGTTTCGGATTATCGGGAGTCGTCGTCTCGGTTTGCGCTTGCCCGTCGGACATCGGGATTGCCTCCCATTGTGGACTGCTGGATTTGACCTTTCTTCCCGTTCTCGCCACCGCGTTCGCGGCCTCCTCTCCGGATCAAGAAATCAATTGCAGTATAGTAGTTACCCTTGTGTTTGCCAGCGCACGCGACCGCTAATCTCTCCATCCATTCCGCCACAATGAATATCCAAAACCACTTCATCGCCTTCCAAACTATCCTGATCAAGGAAACCCTGCGGTTCTCACGGATCTGGATCCAGACTCTACTGCCACCGGCCATCACCACCGCCTTGTATTTCGTCATCTTCGGCGAGTTGATCGGCGCCCGCCTGGGACCGGTGGAAGGGCTTTCCTACAGTCGGTACATCGCGCCAGGACTGATCATGATGGCGGTGATGACCAATGCTTATTCCAACGTGGTATCGTCGTTTTTCAGCGCCAAGTTCCAGCGCCACATCGAGGAAATGCTGGTCTCGCCGCTGCCTGACGCTGTCATCGTTCTGGGCTTCGTTGGTGGTGGCGTGGCGCGCGGCCTGGCAGTAGGGTCGGTGGTGACCGGGGTCTCGCTGTTCTTCGCTGACCTGCATTGGCAACATCCCTTCCTCACCTTCGCGGTGATGGCCCTGACGTCGATGCTGTTTGCGCTCGGCGGATTGATCAACGGGATTTTCGCCAAAAGCTTCGACGATATCTCGATCGTGCCAACCTTTGTGCTGACCCCCCTGATCTATCTCGGCGGCATCTTCTACTCGATCAAGATGCTGCCGCCATTCTGGCAGGAAGTGTCGCTGCTGAACCCGATCCTGTACATGATCAACGCTTTCCGCTACGGCATTCTAGGCGTGTCGGACATCGACTCGCAGTTGGCGTTCGCCATTATCCTGTTATTTATCATTGTCCTGTTCGGCTATAGCCTGTGGCTTTTACGCCGGGGAACCGGGATCCGCGCCTGACTGGTGCATATCCACCGTCTATCGCAATCCGTCGCCGCCTTGTCGCGCGCCTACAAGCATTTCCACCGAATTCATCTAAGCTTAGTTCTTGAAGTTCGGCCCCGTACCGTAACCTCTTTTTAAACCGTGATCTCTTTCCAATAAAAGGCGTTGCATCGCCTAACCCCACGACAAACCATCGAAGGAGAAATCGACATATGTGTAGCAAACCAACTGTCCGGGCCATTCTCGCTGGTGCCACGCTGGCTTTGTTGACCGGAATGGCAAATGCCGAAATCGTCATCAAATTCTCGCATGTGGTGGCTGACAGTACACCGAAGGGGCAAGGCGCCCTGATGTTCAAAAAACTGGCCGAGGAGCGTTTGGCCGGCAAGGTGAAAGTGGAGGTCTTTCCCAACTCCCAATTGTTCGGCGACGGCAAGGAAATGGAGGCTCTGCTGCTCAACGATGTGCAACTGATCGCGCCGTCGTTGTCGAAATTCGATCGCTACACCAACCAGATTCAAGTATTCGACCTGCCCTTCCTGTTCGACGGCATCGACGCAGTCCACCGCTTCCACAAAAGCCCCACCGGCAAGAGCATTCTCAACTCGCTCGCCAAGAAAGGCATGATCGGGCTGGCTTATTGGGACAATGGCATGAAACAACTTTCAGCCAAGAAGCCGTTGCGAATGCCGGAAGACGCCAAGGGTCTCAAGTTCCGTATTCAATCTTCAGATATTCTGGAAGCGCAATTCAAGGCGGTGGGTGCCGTCCCGCAGAAGTTGGCCTTCTCGGAGGTTTATCAAGCGCTGGAAACCGGCGTAGTGGACGGCGCGGAGAACCCTTGGTCGAACGCTTACTCGCAGAAGTTTTACGAGGTGCAACCCTACTTCACCGAATCGAATCATGGCTATCTGGGTTACATGGTTGTCGCCAACGCCAAGTTCTGGAACGATCTGCCAGCCGATGTGCGGGAAACTCTGGCAAAAACTTTGGATGAAGTGACGGAGCAAGTGAACAAGTCCTCCACCGATCTCAACGACGGCGACCGCCAGAAGATCAAGGATTCCGGCAAGACTGAAATTTTGCCCTTCACCGCCGAGCAACGCGCGGCATGGCAAAAAGCCATGCAACCAGTCTACGACAAGTTTACCGACAAAATTGGTAAGGATATCGTTGAAGCCGCCCGCGCGGCCAACAAACCCTGATCCATTCCCAAGCTTTCCCCGACCGGCCGCGGCCGGCGGGGAGATCATCCGCTTGCGCTTCTCCTGGAGATTCCCATGCTGTCCCGCATCGTCCATCATCTGGAGGAGGGTTTCATCGCGCTGCTGCTGGCTTTGATGGTGCTCATCTCCTTCGTGCAGGTCATCGCCCGCTACATTTTTAGCACCGGCTTCGTCTGGGCGCTGGAATTAGTCACTTTCCTGTTCGCCTGGCTGGTTCTGTTTGGCGTTTCCTACGGCATCAAGGTCGGCGCCCATATCGGGATCGATATTCTGGTACGTCAATTTCCGCGTGGCTTACGTCGCATTGTCGGCCTCGTGGCTGTGCTGTGCTGCTGCGCCTATTGCATCATCATGCTCATCGGCGCCATTGAGTATGTCTCCAAGCTCTACTCCATTGGCATCGAAGCCCAGGATCTGCCGATCCCGCGCTGGATTCCCTTCATCATATTGCCAATCAGTTTGATCCTGGCCCTGCTGCGCTTGCTGCAAGTCGCCTGGAACACCGTGCTCGGCCGACAATTCGGCTTGCAGCTGGCCGATGAAGCGCGGGAGGCCATCGAGGCGGTTGAAACATCGCAAATGCTGCATCCCACCGCCGACCCGGTCCACTCGGAGAAAACGCCATGACATCCCTGTTTCTGTTTGTCGTGCTGTTTGTGCTGCTGCTGATCGGGGTACCGATCGCCTTCTCCCTGGGTTTGGCCAGTATCTTGACCATTCTGTTCTTCACTAATGACTCACTGGCTTCCATGTCGTTGAAATTGTTCGACACCATGGAGCATTACACTCTGCTGGCCATCCCCTATTTCATTTTGGCTTCGGCGTTTCTGACAACCGGTGGCGTGGCCCGGCGCCTGATCCGCTTCGCCATCGCTGCCGTCGGCCACCTGCGTGGCGGTCTGGCCATGGCTTCGGTGCTGGCCTGCATGCTGTTCGCGGCGGTCTCCGGCTCCTCGCCCGCCACGGTAGCAGCCATTGGCTCCATCGTGATCGGCGCCATGATGAAAGCGGGCTATCCGCAGAAATATGCTGCTGGCATCATTTGCAACGCTGGCACTTTAGGCATCCTGATCCCACCCTCTATCGTGATGGTGGTTTACGCCGCTGCCACCGAAACCTCGGTCGGCCAGTTGTTCATGGCGGGGATTATCCCTGGCCTGCTGCTAGGGTTGATGCTGATGGTGGCGATTTATTTCAGCGCCCACAAGTTCAACATTCCCACTCAACCGCACGTTTCTTTTCGAGAGCTACTGATTGCGGCCAAGGACGCGATCTGGGGACTGGGCTTGATCCTGGTGGTAATGGGCGGGATCTACGGCGGCATCTTCACCGCTACCGAGGCCGCCGCTGTGGCAGCGGTATACGCCTTTATCGTCGCCTTGTTCGTTCATCACGACATGAGTTGGCGCGAAATCCCGCACGTATTTGCCGAGTCCGCTAAGGTAACGGTCATGTTGCTGTTCATCATCGCCAACGCGATGCTCTTCGCTCATGTACTGACGACCGAGCGCATCCCGCAAACCATGGCGGAAACCATCGTCGGTTGGGGCTTGTCATCCTGGCAATTCCTGATCGTGGTCAATATCATTCTGCTGATCGCCGGGAACTTTATGGAGCCGTCGTCGATCCTGCTAATCCTGGCACCAATTTTCTTCCCCATCGCTACTCAGCTCGGCATCGACCCGATCCACCTCGGCATCATCATGACGGTGAACATGGAAATTGGCATGATCACACCACCGGTGGGTTTGAATCTGTTCGTGACCTCCGGTGTAACTGGAATGCCTATCTGGGAGGTAGTGAAGGCTGCTTTGCCTTGGTTGATGGTCATGCTCACTTTCCTGATTATCATCACTTATATCCCCGGCATCAGCTTGTTTTTACCTCGACTATTGTTCTAGTAAATTTACATTAAGTATCCAATAAACAACAAGGGCGGCTGAGCCGCCCTTGTTGTTTATTGGATACTGCTGCTTGTATTTAAAGATTTACTTATTCAACTCCAGTAGCGCACTGGACCACTATCGATATGCACGAAATTAGAACGGGGATAATAACCAACACCGCCGGCACCCAACGAGCGCGCCACCTGGCGGAGATCCGAAACACTATTGCCTGGAACACGCAAATCGAGCGCCATAGCTTGCAAATGATAGCTATTGCGAGCCACTCGTCGGCTGCGCTCACACAACATCCAATTCGTAGAGGGCGATCGATAGCCGCTAATCACATGAACAGGGCGACTCAAACCTAACTGCAACTGCATGGCGTACAATTGATCGAGTACGCTAGGATCGAATTGCTTAACTTGGTCATTATGATGGTCGCGCAATGCCCAGCTGATTTGGCTGATCGAATCGCGAATATAGCCTTCCCGTGGAGTCCAATAAACTTGGCGAACGGTTTCGCTAGTATTTGGATTATAAAAGAAAAGATAACGCTCGTTTAGAATCGCAGCCTTTAGCAATTCAGGCGCCAGCATCAAGGCGCCCATACCACCGGCTGCCCATTTCAGAAATCCGCGCCGGCCTAATACCGGTTGTTCCGTATGCTGGTCGCTACTTGGTTGAAACGCTGCTTTTGCTTGCATCTCTTAATCTTCCTCCCAGCAATTCGATTTTTTAAAATCTAAACAAATTAGCTTCCATAAAGCAAGAATCTGTTGTACAAAAATATTTTTGCGATTAAGCAACAAAACTTTTTCCTGAGTTTTTCATTTAGTTTTTTTAAGCCCAGCAACACAACATAAAATATCATCGGGACGGGATCAGTCCTAAATAAAAAATTCTTATTAAAAACGAATGGTAACTATTTTTTTATCAGAATAACAACAAAATTGTTATCTCGATTTCAGTATTATTGATAATACTAATTATCAATAATACAATTTTTATTAAAATGGCAAATTTGCAACAATCTCAATCGAACAGCGTTTATGAATAAAGAAAAATTTCCGGTCACGGCAGCAACTCGCATCTTACGAGAGCGTCACATCACGTTCAGCGGTCATCTTTATCCCTACGAGGAGCATGGCGGTACTCATCACAGCGCACGCTGCCTGGGCGTGGACGAACACTGCGTGGTCAAGACGCTGATCATGGAAGACGAACGCCGGCAACCCTTAATTGTTCTAATGCATGGTGACCGCAAGGTATCGACTAAAGAACTGGCACGGCTGCTTGATGTAAAAACCATCAAGCCCTGTGATCCGACCGTAGCCAATAAACACTCCGGGTATCTGGTAGGTGGCACCTCTCCCTTCGGTACCCGCAAAACCATGCCCGTGTATATGGAAGCGAGTATTCTCGAATTACCGTTGATTTACCTCAACGGCGGCAAGCGCGGCTTCCTGGTCGGCTTGGCTTCCTCCGAAGTTCGGCGCCTGCTGGATCCGGTACTGGTCAATGTTGCCATCGCGGATCAAAGCGATGAATGAAGGGCTTACTTTCCTAGCCACGGCGCCTGCCGGCTTCGAGCCGCTGTTGATCGCAGAATTGAGCGCGCTGGGCGCTAACGATCCCAAACCAGTTCGAGGCGGTGTCCGTTTTCACGGATCGCTGGAACTGGCTTATCGCGCATGTTTGTGGTCGCGCACCGCCAGCCGTGTGCTGTTGCCGCTCTTCGAATTTCCCGTCACCGGAACCGAAGCATTGTATGCCGGCATCCATGATTTTCCATGGGAAACACACTTAAATCCGGACAGCACGCTTAGCGTGGAGTTTTCCGGAACCTGCCCAGGCATTGACCACGTTCATTTCGGTGCCCAGCGCGTCAAGGATGCCATCGTCGACCGTTTCCGCGCTCGGTTCGGCCGCCGGCCAGGCGTGGACCGACAGCGGCCGGATCTACAAATTCATGTGCTGTCGCGCGACGGTCAAGCCATCGTCAGCTTGGATCTTGCCGGTGATAGCCTACATCGACGCGGCTACCGCGCAGCGACCGTGATTGCCCCGCTCAAAGAAACCCTGGCCGCCGCGCTGTTGCTTAAAACCGACTGGCCGGCCATCGCCGCCGCTGGCGGCGCTTTCCTCGATCCGCTATGCGGCTCCGGCACCTTAGCGATAGAAGCCGCCTGGATCGCGGGCGACCATGCGCCGGGGCTGCTGCGAACGCACTGGGGTTTCAGCGGCTGGTTGGGCCATGTTCCGGCATTGTGGAGCCGCTTACTGGCTGAAGCAACCGAACGATGCCGGGCCGGTCACTTGCACATTCCACCAATTTTCGCCAGCGACCACGATCCCAGCGCGGTGCGCGCGGCGCTGATCAACGCAGATCGGGCTGGCGTGGCGGATCGAATGCGGGTCGAACGCCGTAAGTTAGCCACCGTCGAGCCACCGACGGGTTTTCCAGGGCTATTGATCACCAATCCACCCTATGGCGAGCGATTGGGCGAGCAAGACACCTGCGCACAACTTTACGCTCAGCTCGGCGACCGTTTGAAAGCGCGGTTCGTTGGCTGGAAAACGGCGGTATTCACCGGCAATCCCGAGCTTGGCAAACGCATGGGGCTGCGCGCCGAACGAACCCACACGTTCCATAACGGGCCGCTGGAATGCCGCTTGCTGCGGTTCCAGGTCGAGCCCGCATTCTTCGTGGACCGAGACGCAGCCGACCGCCGGGCCCGTACCGTTGCCGCGAATCAAGCGATATCCACTGGCGCCGAGGGTTTTGCCAATCGGCTGCGCAAAAACCTGCGCCACCTTAGCCGTTGGGCGGAGCGGGAGGGCGTGAGTTGCTACCGCCTTTATGATGCGGATTTGCCAGAATACGCCGTCGCGGTGGATCGCTACGAACAGTGGTTGCATGTTCAGGAGTACGCGCCGCCAGCCAACATCGATCCTGCTCGCGCCCGCGAGCGGCTCGAACAGGTATTAGCTGTGTTACCAGCAGTGCTGGAACTGCCCCCCGAACATCTATTTCTCAAGGTCAGGCAACGGCAGAAAGGTCCTAACCAATATCGAAAACAGGCCGATTGCGGTCGTTTTCACGAAGTCCGGGAAGGAAACGCCCGGTTCCTGGTTAACTTCACCGACTATCTCGACACCGGCCTGTTTCTCGACCATCGCTCCACCCGGCGGCGGCTGGGTGAATGGGCAGCCGGACGGCGTTTCCTAAACCTGTTCGGCTACACCGCCACCGCCACCGTTTATGCCGCGCTGGCCGGAGCGACCCACACCACCACGGTAGATTTATCAGCTACTTACCTGGACTGGGCGAGACGTAACCTGGAGCTGAATGGAATTCACAGTCGGAAACATGAGCTAATCCAGGCCGACTGCCTGCGATGGCTCACTCAAGCACGGGACCACTATGATTTGATCTTTCTCGATCCGCCGACATTTTCCAATTCCAAGCGGATGGAAGAAACCTTTGACGTACAGCGGGATCACGCAGTGCTGTTGCACCGAGCTCTGCGGTTGCTGGCACCGGATGGCACGTTGATTTTTTCCACCAACCACCGCAAATTCCGGCTGGATCAGAACGCCCTGTCCAATCTATCGATCGAGGACTGGAGCCAGCGCACCTTGCCGCCCGACTTTGCTCGCGACCCTAAAATTCACAAGTGCTGGCTGATTCGTCGGCGCTGAGGGCCAAAAAACATTATAATTACGCGATGTTCGACTTTTCAGGCGATCAGTCCCTCAAACTGGAGGGCACCTCGAAAAACCTTGTTATGAGAAAATAGGGTTGTTGATCCCCGCCAAGAGCCCGGATATCCGATGATCAAAGAAAGCCTGTTTGCCGCCCAGGAACGGGAAGCCAAATTGGATCGTCTGGGCGATGTGCTGCAAGTCATGGAGCAGCAGGTTGACTTCAAGGCGCTGGCGGCGGAGATGGACCGGGTAGCGCCACGACCCGGACGGGCACGTGGGGGGCGTCCACCGTTTCCCACCGAGTTGATGGTACGTGCCCTGGTTCTTCAGGATTTATATGGACTGAGTGACGAACAGATGGAATACCAAGTGCTGGATCGACTGAGCTTCCAGCGTTTCCTGGGCCTGCGGCACAGTAGTCAGATACCCGATCGCACCACATTCTGGACCTTCCGCGAGCGGTTGACGGTGGCGAAGGCGGGAGACGCGCTGTTTGAGGCGGTGCATCGTCAACTGGCCCAGCAGGGTTATATTGCTCGTGGTGGGCAGATGGTGGACGCCAGTCTGGTTCCCGTTCCTCGCCAGCACGTCACGGAAAAAGAACGGGAATTGCTGAAAGCGTCGGCGATGCCGGTGGACTGGAAGCCGGCCCAGCGCCGGCAGAAGGACATGGAGGCCACCTGGACGAAGAAGCACGGCAAATCCTACTTCGGTTACAAGGTCTCGGTCAGCGCCGACCGACGCTACAAGCTGATCCGCCAGGTCAAGGTCAGCACCGCTGCGGAGAACGACACCCTGCACCTGGAAGATGTCCTGGATCACGCGAATACCGGCCGTGATCTTTATGGCGACAAGGGCTATGTTGATGGTGAACGTGAGCGGCGCCTCAAGACCCAGGGTTGGCGAGTACACATCCAGCGCAAGGCAAAGAAAGGCAAACCGCTGTCCGCCTGCCAGGCGCGCCGCAACACCCGCATTGCCCGGGTTCGGGCGCGGGTCGAACACGTCTTCGCCGCTATGGAGCAGATGGGCGGAAAACTCCTACGATGTATCGGTCTGGATCGAGCGACCTTCCAACTCACGGGGAAGGCAGCGGTCTACAACCTACGTCGCCTGTGCATTCTCAAGGCATACGGTGTGGTCGCTTTCTAACGCCCAAGTGCGATCCCGGTACGACCGGGATGGTGATTTCGGGCGGGGATGAACCCTTCGGGCCGGGGCACAAACCAAAGATATTGTGAGGCTCACGCCTCAGGCACCTTGCTTTGCCCATTTTGCCGGCTTCATGTCCGGTTTTTCGAGGTGCCCCTTCGGGCCGGGGCACAAACCAAAGATATTGTGAGGCTCACGCCTCAGGCACCTTGCTTTGCCCATTTTGCCGGCTTCATGTCCGGTTTTTCGAGGTGCCCTGGAGGTCTGACCGACCGAGCAACCGGTTCACGAAAATGCACAAGGTATGCGCCAAAACCTTTCGTGCCATCCGGCTCGTCAAGTGCCAACGATCCCGCGCTCGGATTTTTTCCAAATGAAACCGCTCTGCTCATTGGCCAATGACGGTTTCCACGAGGCGGCGGGTCGTAGTCAATTGCCGGACGACGCATGGGTTCCGGGTATCGGTCATGTTCGCCCGCAGCGGGGTTTGCAGGTCAACCCCGGTGAGGGCGAGTTCGGCCTTCAGGGAGGCACTGATATAGCCTTTATCGCCCATGACCAAACCCTGAACCCCATCCGTCAGATCCCACAGCGCCTCGCGTTCATCGCCAGAGGCGGCGGTCACCGTCCAGCCCGTGATGACGCCCTCAACCGTGATCATCAGGTGTCCATGAAATCCATAATAAGGCTGTTTTTTGGCCGCGCCGTAGCCGTAATCAGCCTCCCCAGCAAACAACCGGCAGCGTGGGGCGCGGGTGAGGACACACAGCGGGAGGGGACAGCCGTCCACCATCCGAATCGGATCCGTCGCCGCGCCCAGGTCAATGACTAAGCACCGATGAAGAACTTGTTTGATCGCCCAGAGATTGGCGGCCTGTTGAGCAAAGGCCGTGCGCGAGCCGAGGGCGGGAAACCACGACCGCCAATGGTGGTGAAAGTAGGTCCAGAGACCCACATCGGTTTCCAAACCCAAAAACTCGCCGACCACTTCCATCGTGATGACTTCACTATCCGTCAACTTCGGGGCAAACCCTCGCTGGCGCAGACGCTGACCCCCCATCATCGGACTCCAGTGTTCTTCTATCCAGCAAAATACGGTGATGATAAAGTCTTCGAGCGGCATGACGGCGTTCCCGGAGCGTTGCGATGGTTGGCTCCTCTCAGCGTATCTCACACCGCCATGCCGCGCCGCCATCCCATCCTCGATCATCGGAAAAGTCGAACATCGCGTTATAATTGGTAAGTCATTATCCATGCCGTTCGGGAGGCCAGAGATGAACGCACGAACGCCAGTCGATCAGACCGCTTCCCTCCTCTCCGGATCTCCGCTCGATCCATTCGATATCATCGGGTCCTGCCTGGCCGTGCAACAGGCTTGGCTGCTACAACCGGAACGAATGGCTACCATCATCCAAAGCTTGATGCTCGACATCAGCCGCGTTCACGAACGTTTCGTTCGCACCAGCCTTGGATGCTCCAGCGAACCGGCCGTGGCCACCATTCCTTACGACGAACGCTTTCAAGACCCGGTCTGGATCCACCAGCCCGGATTCTCCTATCTCAAGGAAATATATCTGCTTTATAGCCGTTGGCTGGAAGACGCCATCCACACCACCTGGAACGTCGAACCCGGACGGCGGCGGCGCGCGGCCTTCTGGACCAGGCAATGGCTGGATGCCATTGCACCCACCAACTACTTCTGGAGCAACCCCGAGGCCCTGCAACGCAGTGTCGTTAGCCGTGGGCTGAGCGTCCTTCAGGGTCTGCAAAACTGGTTACGCGATGTCGCGGTAGGGGATATACGGATGGTGGAACCGGACGCCTTTGCGGTCGGCCACAGTCTGGCTACCACGCCCGGCCAGGTCGTCTTGCGCAACGATCTAGTGGAACTGATCCAGTACGCCCCCACCACCCAACAGGTCCATACCGTACCCATTGTGCTGATCGCACCTTGGGTCAACAAGTACTACATCTTGGATTTAAGCCCGCGCAACAGCCTGGTCCGCTATCTAATCGACCAGGGTTTCACCGTTTTCGTCACCAGTTGGAGAAACCCCGGCCCCGAAGCCCAAGGAGTGACCCTGGCGGACTATCTGCTGGACGGTATTCGTCCGGTGCTGATAGCGGCCCGCGCCATCTGCGGGGTTCCTCAAGTCCACGCGACGGGTTATTGTCTGGGAGGCACAGCCTTGGCGATGCTGCTGGCCTGGTTTGGCGCAGACCCGACCGACCGCGCTGCCAATCCGGTCGCGCATTGGACCACGTTCACTACCCTGGTCGATTTCAACGATCCTGGTGAAATCGGCGTGTTTCTCAACGAAAGCAGTTTTGATTTCCTGCGCCGGCGCATGGCTACGACCGGCTATTTGGACGGTGCCACAATGGCCTGGGCTTTCCGCTTGTTACGCCCAAATAATTTAATCTGGCATTATGTGGTACACAGTTATCTTTATGGCGAGGATTTGCCACCCAGCGACGTGCTGTTCTGGAACTGCGATAACACGCGGATGCCGGCGGCAATGCACGAGTTTTACTTGCGGGAGTTGTATCTGAACAACCGGCTGATCCAGCTGGGCACACTGGAAATCGGCGGTCGCCGGCTCGATCTCGGTACGATCACACAACCCTTGTACGCGGTCGGCGCCGAACAGGATCATATTGCCCCCTGGCGGCAAACTTTCCGGCTCTGCGGTGCTGTTGGGGGGTCTGTGCGCTACGTGCTGGCGACTTCCGGCCATATCCTTGGCATCATCAACCCGCCAGTCGATCCCCCCAAACGGCGTTTTTGGCTGGGAGATGCCACTGGCCAATTTGATCCCGACACCTGGCTCGAAACCATCCCCAAAGTGCCGGGCTCTTGGTGGGAAGATTGGTCACGTTGGTTGAGCGAGCGCTGCGGCCCCTTTGTTTCGCCGCCTTCGCTGGGCAACGCTCAATACCCCCCTCTGCAAGCGGCGCCGGGCCAGTATGTTCTCGAAAGTTAACAACTTGGAAAACCACCGACCACCGGTGGGGTTGCGAGAGAGATCTCACGCTCTTTGTGTCGAAGAGCCGGTAGGTGGTGCTAATCAGGCGCGGCTTGGATTGCGCCAGAGTACCTCAATCCCGCCTTCATCCCGCGCGAGAATACGGCACAGCACGAATAGCAAATCGGATAACCGGTTTAGATAGATTGAGGCGTGCTCGCCAATCTCCTCCTCGCGCGTCAAAGCCACCAATCGCCGCTCCGCACGTCGGCAAATCGCCCGTGCCATGTGGCAATCCGCTGCCGCCCGCCCCCCACCTGGCAACACGAACTCCTTCAAAGGCGGTAGCTGGCCGTTAAACTCGTTCAATGCCGTTTCCAAGTGCGCCACATCCTCGCTCTTGACCGCCTGATAGCCCGGAATGCTTAGTTCTCCGCCCAAATCGAACAGCTTATGCTGTACTGCCTGTAGGCATTCTCGGATGTTCTCTCGCAGATCGTGCACCAGCACCCGGCCAATAGCACAGTTCAACTCATCCACCGCTCCGATTACCTCGATTCGCGAACAATCCTTGGCAACCCGTTCGCCGTTACCCAAACCGGTCGTACCGTCGTCGCCGGTACGAGTGTAAATTTTGGAAAGTCGGTTGCCCATCTTCGCTTTTCCTCCACTTTGCCTATCCCCACATTGTACTCTCCCCAAGCGTTCATGGTGTACCTGAGCGCCACCTCACTGTTCAGTCGCTGCTCCGGCGTTTCATTGCCCCGCCATGCTATCGAATTTTATAAATAAAATTTATTTATAAAATCATTTATATAACCATTTTATTCAAAAGCTTGAAAAGCAATGCCAAATAAATACTAACAAATTGATTATATTTAATTTTTAACAAAGTATTCCGATTCGCTCAAACTCTTGCTGAACATTACCTGAAATTCTTTCCTGATTGGGAATCATTGCTTAATTTAAAAAAGACCAACAAAATCATAATATGATGTTTTTTAAATAAATTAAAATTTATTATCAATAAAGATAATAAATTATATATTTTATTGTTTTTAATATATTTTTTATAAATGATCACTGATCAAAATATTTATTTCAAAACATAAAAAAATTATTTTTTCTAATTAAGTACTTGCAAAACATTTTTTCATTATGTTCTCATAATACCGCAATGCTGTATTGCAGTAAGTTCCTGCCATAGGTCAGTCCAGATTATCGAAACTGCCTAGGAACGTCAGGCGACACTGGAAATCAGGCTGGCAGGCCTACATCCAGAGTTGCTTAGGTCGGGCTTGCGGCGACCGGAGCCAATAGGTCGGACCCAGGGAGGGATCATCACCGTCTCGGGATGCGGGCTCATCGAGCACTATCAGTTCGTGCTGAATGTACGGGGGTCTTATGATATTTGTGGAAATCGCCAAAGAGCGATTCAACCTGAATCTGAAATCAGGTCTGTTGTGCGCGGTTATTCTGCTACCGACGACGGCATTGGCGGATCCAGCCTGGAATGAGGGCCAGGAGCCCCCTCAGGTCGCGATGCTCTCGATACCGGCCAGCAGCCTTAAACCCGATTCCATCGCGGTTGAAACACCTCAAATCGAGGTAGAAACCTCCAAGCAAAGCAAAGTTGATGCGCTTTCCCAACACATTCAGCGCAGATACAAGGTTCCTGCGTACAAGGCAACCCATATCGTTGAAGAGGCGATCTCCAATGGAGATCGCCACCAAGTGGAACCGGAATTGATCCTCGCCATCATTGCGGTCGAATCAACGTTCAAGGAACGCGCTGTGAGTCGAGTTGGCGCTCGAGGGTTGATGCAGGTGATGCCCGGATCACATCGAAACAAGGTCCGGAGTATCGGTGGCTCTGGTGCCCTGTTCGATCCCGCCAAAAACATTCATACCGGTTCACAAATACTGGTGAACTACCTCAACGACCACTCCGGCAACCTGCGCAGGGCGTTGCTCAACTACAACGGCAGCTTAGGCAGGCGCTCCTCTTTCCCGGATCGCGTCATACGAATCTATCGCGACCTGCAGCAAGCCACGGCCGAGAGCTGATCCAAAACTAAAATCCGCATCCTGTCGCAGGATCGGAACGCGGTTTAGCCTATTTCGATCCTCTCCCGGCGGGGAGAGGTTCAAAGAAGCCGCAGACGCGCCCCCCGAAATTCACTATCCTCACCGACCCACCCATAGCTGCATCGCGAGTGGATGCCATTCATAGTAATATGTGTGCGAATCCACCCAATCGTCCGCGCCCGTGCAGCGACCTGATCCCGACCTCGCCGCCTTGGCGGCCCAGCTCCCTATCAAGCGACCGCTTCCGCCAGTGGATCGCTGGAATCCCCCATTCAGTGGCGATATGGACCTACGCATCGCCCGTGACGGAACCTGGTATCACGAAGGCGCCCCTTTCCAACGGGAAGCACTGGTTCGGCTGTTCGCCTCCATCCTGCGTCGCGATGATGATGGACATCACTATTTGGTCACTCCAGTGGAAAAATGGCGCATTCGAGTGGACGACGCGCCTTTTCTGGCGGTCCGGCTCGATGCCCTCGGCTGCGGCACCGACCAATCCCTAAGCTTTACCACCAATATCGGCGACACCATTACCGCTGGTTTCGACCATCCCCTGATCGTTGAGTACCGCGACCCGAGTGGTGAACCGGCCCCCTACATTCACGTTCGCGGCCGGTTGCGCGCCCTACTCAGCCGGGCAGTCTTTATCGAGTTGGCCGAACTCGGCGAGGAAAGGATCACAGCCACGGACCGCGATTATGGGGTATGGAGCCAAGGTCAGTTTTTTTTCCCTCGGCCAGTTGGATGACGACACTTGAGCGACGAGAATTCTTGGTGAGTCATTCTTTCCTCTTACTATTGTTGCGCAAGATCGTTCTGCTGCCCTCCTACCTCTTAGTTCTGCTGATTCGATTGCTGAAGTGGCTCGTTACGCCGCCGGTCCTGCTGTTGCAAGTGTTGATTGGTGTCCCGCTGACCCTGCTGCGGGTCAGACAGCCGTTGCGACCACAATTCATCCCGCTTCAAGAAACCGATCTGCCCGACGCCGCCTGGATTACCCTCACCGATACCGCCGAGGCGCTAGCGGCCGAAGGTTTCGTCACTTGCGGCAACTTCCGTTGCGATGAGATGATCCAGGGCGCAACACTCTGGCTGCGACTGCTGAGTCAGCCGGAATTGGGGATCAGCGCGTTAGCCGTACAAATCGAAATTGAGGGCGTGGTGCGTCTTACCCGACAGTTTACTGAATTCTCAACAGAATTTGTCGATGGCCGAGTGCTCGACACCAACAACTTGTCCCTACCCTATAGCCTGCCAGCGCCCACCTATCTCGCTCGGGTGCAATTGAAGGATGTCTGGGACCCACGCGCGCTGTTTGCCTTGCATCACGGCCTGGTAGCCTCTCTGCTGGGAACGATCAGCCAGGATCCGATCAAGCGCGCCAAACACGACCTGGCTACTCTTTTAGCGGATCATTACAGCCGGGAAATCAGAGCCTTGGTCGAGCAAGGCTGGCTGCGATTGGATGACGACGGAAGCGAGGCTCGGTTACGACCGTGGGCCGCGCTGGTGAGTGTCTGGCGACAAGCCTGGCCGCTCGCAAGCGGACATCTACGCGCCGCCGATCGCCGATCGCGCCGGTTATTGGCCGAGCATGGCCTGGATGTCGAGCAATTCATCGGAGGCGCCATGACGATCCAGGTCTCCCGCCAGCCGCTGGAGACGACTGCCTCGATCGACACAGTACTCGCCGGCTATGAACACGTCGGGCCGGTCGCCCGACAAACCGATCCGCGCGCGGTACTGGAAGCTGTAGTGGTAGAGCTGGGTCGCGATGCCACCGAAACTGTCATCCTTCAAGAATTTCGCTACTCTTTTCGAGGTTGGGACAACCAACCCGAGCGACGAATTCGTCGACTTCGAGGTTTCGATATCCTACTCGATCCGGCAGCTGGAACCTTGGCGGTGACCGCCATGGAGCGGGAATTTGAACAGGCCGCCGACGAAGCCGAATGGGCGGAATTGGTCGCGGTCTCACCGTGTGTACCGCTGCGGCTCGATCCCTGGCTGCGCGACCTCGACCGTGTGTTGCCGGCGGCCCACGCCGCGCTGATCGTCCGTGCAACCGCGATAGGCAAAACCATCGCCCTGGATTCGGCTTCGCTGTACCTTGACGAGGAGAGGCCGCGTTGGCAGGTGGTCGCCTGGATGGAGGACGATACACCACTCCATGTGGTTCTGGACGCACGTTCTGGCGCTGTGCTGGACGATTAATCACCGCATCTTGCGAGGAGATCAATCATGCTGGAAGGCTTTTCCGCGTTCGTAATCGGTCTGGCGGTCTTGGCCGCCATCCTGATTTTCTTAGGAGTCAAATCGGTGCCGCAGGGCATGGAATACACGGTCGAGCGTTTTGGTCGCTACACCGAGACACTGACGCCGGGGCTGAATTTCATCGTGCCGGTAATGGACCGAATCGGTCATAAGATCAATATGATGGAAACAGTTTTGGACGTGCCCTCGCAGGAGGTCATCACCAAGGATAACGCCATGGTGCGAGCGGACGGCGTGGTGTTCTACCAGGTGTTGGACGCTGCCAAAGCCGCCTACGAGGTCAATAACCTGGAATTCGCCATCCTCAACCTGACCATGACCAACGTTCGCACCGTGATGGGCTCGATGGACCTTGATGAGCTACTGTCCAAGCGCGACGATATCAACGCCCGCCTGCTGACCGTGGTGGATGAAGCCACCACACCCTGGGGCGTCAAAGTCACCCGCATCGAGATCAAGGACATCGCGCCGCCCAAAGATCTGGTCGATTCCATGGCGCGGCAGATGAAGGCCGAACGCGACAAGCGGGCGTCGATCCTCACCGCCGAGGGCGAACGACAAGCCGCGATTCTAGCGGCGGAAGGCCAAAAACAGGCCGCGATTTTGGAAGCGGAAGGCCGCAAGGAATCCGCGTTCCGCGATGCCGAGGCCCGTGAACGGCTAGCCCAAGCGGAGGCTCGTGCCACCCTGATGTTGTCGGAAGCGATTGGCAAAGGCAACATACAGGCCATCAACTACTTCGTGGCACAGAAATACGTGGAGGCGGTTGCAAAACTGGCGACATCGCCCAACCAGAAAGTGTTGTTGATGCCGCTGGATACCTCGGGGCTGATTGGCACCTTGGCCGGCGTCGCCGAACTGGCGCAAGAGGCGCTGGGCAAGACGGGGGTACGCTCGTGAACGCTTGGTTGTTGGAACCTCTCTATTGGAACTGGTGGCTGCTGGGCGTAATCCTGATGGCCATCGAAGCCATCGCCCCCGGATTTTTTTTCCTATGGATGGGGGTCGCAGCGTTGCTGGTGGGGTTGGTCCTGACGGTACTGCCCGACCTGGCCTGGACATGGCAAGTGCTGTTGTTTGCGGTATTGTCGGTAGGATCGATCGTCGCTTGGCGATTGCGTTTGCGGCGGCACCCGACCCGCACCGAAGACCCACTACTGAATCGGCGCGGCTATCAATACATTGGCCGGGTGTTCACGCTCGACTCGCCGGTCATCAACGGCCACGGCAAAATCCGGGTGGACGACAGTACCTGGAAAGTGATGGTGGAGCGCGACTATCCCGCTGGTACCCGGCTGCGAATCATCGGCGTGGAAGGCGTAATTTTGAAGGGAATGGCCGAAGAGGATACAGGCTGATAGCACCTTTCAGCTTCGTCATCGGCACCAATGCTCTTGCTCACCAAGATTCTCAGCCAGATCGCTTACCCATTGCTGGCAGCGCTGTTATTGGCCGCGTGGGCGGGCCTCTTGCTGTACCGTAACCGGCGGCGTTCTGGCAGCGCTTTGCTGGTCATTGCCCTTGGCTGGTTGTGGCTATGGTCCACGCCAGTTTTCAGCGACTGGGTTCGTATGGGTCTCGAACAGCGTTACCCACCGCTGCCGGTCGAGGCATTGCCCACTGCCGACGCCATCGTCGTGCTAGGCGGGGCGATGGAAGCAGCCCACCCACCCGAGCGGCCCTATCCTGACCTCAACGCTGCTGCCGATCGAGTCTGGCACGCGGCCCGTCTCTTCCGCGCCAGTAAAGCACCGCTGATTCTTGTAAGCGGTGGCAATTTGCCCTGGAGCGGGATCGATCAACCCGAAGCCACCGTCGCGGCGGAATTGCTCCAGACGCTTGGCGTTCCTCGCGCCGCCATCGTCCTGGAAGCCGGCAGTCGCACCACGAAGGAAAACCGCGATTATTCCCTGCCGCTCCTGCGCGCGCTGGGCGTCCATCGCATCCTGCTGGTCACGTCGGCCCTGCACATGCCGCGCGCCCTGGCACTGTTCAAAGCTACCGATCTTGAAGTGGTTCCGGCGCCCACCGATTTTGAAGTATTCCCGCGCGACAATGCGCATCTCCTACGCTGGCTGCCTGACGCCCAAGCACTGGCTGATGGTAGCCGTGCCTTCAAGGAATACCTTGGTGGATGGGTGAACCGGTTGGGCCGCTTTCGAGAGACAGCCTCATCCGGCGAATAGCGACGTCCGCGCCCTGCGTCAACTCTCGCGATGGATCGTGAACGGCGCGAACGCTTGGCATACCGGCATCACTTCCACGCTGTTCAGGTTGACGTGCGCCGGTCGAGTGGCTACCCAATGCACAATGTCGGCGATGTCCTCTGGACGGAGTGGCTGGGTACCTTCGTAGGTCCGCGCGGCCTTGGTGTCGTCGCCCTTGAAGCGCACCAAGGAAAATTCGCTCTCCGCCAAGCCCGGCTCGATGTTGGTTACCCGCACCCGCGTACCCAGCAGATCGGCGCGCAAGTTGAGGGAAAACTGTTTCACGAACGCCTTCGTGGCACCGTAAACGTTGCCGCCGGGATAAGGATAAGTGCCGGCCACCGAACCAATGTTAACGATGTGGCCGCGATCACGGGCCACCATGCCCGGCAGCACCGCCCGGGTGCAATAGATCAAACCCTTGATGTTGGTGTCCACCATCCGCTGCCAATCCTCCATGTCGCAGCGGTGGGCGGGTTCCAGACCGAGTGCCAGCCCAGCGTTATTGACCAATAGATCGATTTCGGCAAACTCAGTGGGCAGGGCGGCAACGGCAGCATTGACAGCAGCCTCGTCGCGAACGTCCAAGGGGAATGCGTGGACCGGCACCGCTTCGGCCACCTCGGCTCGCACCGCCTCAAGGCGTTCCTGCCGCCGACCGCAGAGCACCAAGCGCCAACCGTCAGCGGCGAACCGACGAGCGCAGGCAGCACCGAAACCGGACGTCGCCCCGGTGATGAACGCAACCTTTGACATAGGCTATTCCTCCGAAAATCCGGTGGACGGGTAGGCGGTGAAGCGCGTTCCTAATTTCCCCGCAAAATTCGCCGCTCGGTCAGATAACCCAATAGCCGATCCAGACAGACTTCGACCGGATTGTGCTCGGTATCCAGCACCAGCTCCGGGCGCTCGGGCGGTTCATAGGGCGAGTCGATACCCGTGAAATCCTGAATCATGCCGGCGCGCGCCTTGGCGTACAAACCTTTGGGATCACGCCGCTCGCAGGCTTCCAGCGAAGCCTGCAAATGCACTTCGATGAATTCTCCCTCCTGAACCAGCGCCCGCACCAGTGCCCGGTCCGCCCGGAATGGCGAGATGAACGCCGAAATCACGATCAGACCGGCATCGACGAACAGCGTCGCGACCTCGCCGATGCGGCGGATGTTCTCGACACGGTCCTCCCTGGAAAAACCCAAATCCTGATTCAAACCGTGGCGGATGTTATCCCCGTCCAGCAAATAGCTGTGATAGCCGCGTTGCAACAAGCGCTGCTCCAGCGCGTTGGCCAGCGTCGATTTACCCGCCCCGGAAAAACCCGTCAGCCAGACCACGCACGGTTTTTGCGCTTTTTGGTTGGCCCGCTGCGTTTTGGTCACCTTATGCTGATGCCAAACCACGTTGCGCGATTTGTCCATCAAGGGTTGCGTAGCCGGCCGCACGATCATGCCGGCTCCGACCGTAGCGTTGCTGACCCGGTCGATGATAACGAAGCTGCCAGTCCCTGGAATCTCTTCGTAAGCATCGAACGGAACCGGCTGATTGAGCGCGAAACGACAGAAGCCGATTTCGTTCAAACCCAGCTCTTCGACGCGCTGATGTTCCAGGGTGTTCACGTCGATCCGGTGATGCAGCAGGCTGGGCATGGCCGGAATCAGTCGTGTTCCCAGTTTCAGATCATACTGCCGGCCCGGCAACAGGGGCGTATCCGCCATCCATACCACGCGGGCATCGAAGGTATCGGCGACCGCCGGCAAGCGGCTGGGATGAACCAGCAAATCTCCACGGCTGACATCGATCTCGTCGCTCAGGGTCAGGGTCACCGCCTGGCCGGCGAACGCTTCCGCCAGTTCACCGTCAGCGGTGACGATGGACGCCACCCGGCTGCGCCGCCCCGAGGGAAAAGCGACGATCGGATCGCCCGGCTGCACCGTACCGGCCGCGATGGTGCCGCAAAAACCGCGAAAATCGAGATTGGGTCGATTGACGTACTGGACCGGAAACCGGAAATTGTGCAGATTACGGTCGGAGGCGACTTCCACCTCTTCAAGCAATTGCAGCAGCGTCGGTCCTGCGTACCAAGGCATGGCAGTGGACGGCTGGACCACGTTGTCGCCACGCAAGGCGGAAACCGGTACGCAACGCACATCCGGCACGCCCAGCTTGCCCACGAACTCGCGATATTCCTCGCAAATCCGTTCAAACACCGCCGGATCGAAACCGACCAGATCCATTTTGTTGATGGCCAGTACCAAATGGCGAATACCCAGCAGCGACACAATGAAGCTATGGCGGCGGGTCTGTACCTGCACGCCCTTGCGCGCATCCACCAGTAAGATGGCCAGTTGCGCGGTCGAAGCGCCCGTCGCCATGTTACGGGTATACTGCTCATGGCCAGGCGTGTCAGCGATGATGAATTTGCGTTTTTCGGTGGAGAAATAGCGGTAAGCGACATCGATCGTGATGCCCTGCTCTCGCTCGGCCTGCAGGCCGTCCACTAGCAACGCCAAATCCAGCTCCTCGCCGGTAGTGCCGTACTTGACCGTATCGCGGCGCACGGCGGCAAGCTGGTCTTCGTAGATCAATTGGGTATCGTAGAGTAGCCGGCCGATCAATGTGCTCTTGCCGTCATCCACGCTGCCGCAAGTGATAAACCGTAGCAGATCCTTGCGCTCGTGGGTTTCCAGATAGGCCGCGATATCCTGTTCGATCAAGGCGGATGCGTGCGACATCTTAAAAATACCCCTGCCGTTTTTTCTCTTCCATCGAACCGGCGGCATCGTGGTCGATCAAGCGACCCTGGCGTTCCGAATGGCGGGTCAACAGCATTTCTTGAATGACCTCCGGTAAGGTGACCGCCCGCGAGCGGACCGCGCCGGTCAGCGGATAACAGCCCAGGGTGCGAAACCGTACCCATTCCAGTTTCGGGGTCTCACCCGGCTCCAGCGGCATCCGCTCGTCATCGACCATGATCAAGGTTCCGTCACGCTCCACCACGGGGCGTTCCGCCGCCAAATACAGGGGGACGATGGGGATGTTCTCCAAATGGATGTATTGCCAGACATCCAGTTCGGTCCAGTTGGACAGCGGAAACACCCGAATGCTCTCGCCCTTGTGCACTCGGCCGTTATAAAGATTCCATAGCTCGGGGCGCTGGTTTTTCGGGTCCCAACGGTGGTTACGGTCGCGGAAGGAATAGACCCGCTCCTTGGCGCGCGAGCGTTCTTCGTCGCGGCGGGCACCACCAAACGCGGCATCGAAACCGTGCAGATCCAAGGCCTGTTTCAGTGACTGCGTTTTCATTACGTCGGTATGGACCCGCGAACCATGCGTGAACGGGTTGATGCCCTGACGCAAGCCTTCTTGGTTGATGTGAACGATCAGCTCCAACTCCAACCGTTTCACCTGCTCATCGCGGAAACGGATCATTTCCCGAAACTTCCAGGTCGTATCGACATGCAGTAGCGGAAACGGTGGCTTGCCAGGATAAAAAGCTTTCAGCGCCAAGTGCAGCATCACCGAGGAATCCTTGCCGATCGAGTACAGCATCACCGGTTTTTCAAACTCGGCGACCACTTCGCGGATGATGTGAATGCTCTCGGCTTCGAGCTGCTTGAGATGAGTCAGTTTATGAGGGTCCATAAAGGCCGTTTCAGGCGGGGTAACCGCCCGGCAAATGTCGTAAGACAGATCGGGGTGAGTGTCCAGAGCGATTTTCAAAGGGTCAATACACGGGCGTTAATGCATCGACGGGAAATGCGACCGCGCTCGAACGTCCGAGCAATTTCAACAGCACCAACGCCCGGCGTTCGCCATCCAGACTCAGTAGTTCCGCTTCGCAACCGGCAAACGGTCCTTCCAGAATCCGCACCTGGCTACCCGGAACCAGTGGCGTCGGCAGTTCCAGCACCGCGTCGTTGCCAGGGCACAGCCTGCGCAGCTCCGCCATCACGACTTCGGGGACCGGTTTGGGTTCGCCGCCGAAACGCACCAAACCGATGACGCCTCGGGTCGAGCGGATCGGCCGTAAATCGTCCTGGCCTGGCGTGGCCTGCAAAAACAGATAGCGCGGGAACATGGGTTCCACGATATCCTGCCATTGGCCGCGCACGCGGCGCCGAGAGCGCACTCTTGGTAAAAAAGTCGCGAATTCCTGGCGTTCCAGTTGTTCGACCGCTTCTACCTCCCGGCGCGGCTTGCTAAACACCACGAACCAGAACGCGGGTGATTGGCTGCTGAACCCTTCGGACACGAGAACTCCACGGAAACACAAAAAACGGCCCGCATTCTAACGGGCCCAAGTCAATTAAGAAAGCTGATCGCTTTAGACGATTCGCAAAGCGAGCAGTAACTGTGTAAGAAAAGAGACGATTTAGCGCAACTCCGCCAGCAGGCTAGCCATCATGTTCTCCGCCTGGGCACGATAGCCACCGCCGAACAGGTTGAGATGATTCAGGATGTGGTACAGATTGTAGAGTGTCCGCCGTTGCGGATAACCGGCATCGATCGGCAACATCTCGCGATAGGCGGCATAAAAACGCTCTGAAAACCCGCCAAACAACTCCGTCATCGCCAAATCGGTTTCGCGGTCACCGTAATAAACCGCCGGATCAAACATCACTGACTCGCCCTCGACCGTGCAACCGACATTGCCGCCCCAAAGATCGCCGTGCACCAGGACCGGTATCGGTCGATACCCAACAAACAAGCCGTCCAGCCGCGTCAGCAATTCCTCGCCCCGGCGTTGCAGTACGCCACCCTGGCCATTGGCGGCGGCCAATGCGAGCTGAAAACCCAATCGCCGCTCGCGCCAAAATTCGATCCAATCATCACGGCGACCATTGGGTTGTGGAGTGGAACCGATGGTGTTATCCCAATGCCACCCGAACCAAGCCTGCGGCTGACGGTGTAGCATGGCCAACTGCCGGCCGAGGTTCTCCATCGCTTTTGAATGGCCTCCCCCCAGTAGCAAGTACTCCAGCACCAAGTAGGCTTGCCCACCGGAGACACCGTGGCAAATCGGTGCCGGTACTCGCACGGTTGAGGTCGCGGCCAATTCCGCTAGCCCGGCGGCCTCCGCTTCAAACATCGGCAACCCGGCAGTGGCATGGGCCTTAACGAAATAGTCCTGTTTCCCATCGCTGACTCGCCAAGCTCGATTGATACAGCCGCCACTCATTGGATGATACTGGCGGACGGCGAACGGTCGGCCGGTGGCCGTCCCGATGCGATCTTCCAGAAGGCCCCAGAAACTGTCCATCACTCCATAATTTCTCGCCGGATCGCGCGATGACAAGCGAACAGCATGCTTCAGTCCTTGGCTCTGGTTCCCAGCCGCAATTCCTTCGGTAACCGAACATCCATCGCAATTGGCAAATGATCGGAATAAGCGTGGCGCAGCACCTCGACCCGCTCGACCTCGATCAACGAGGACACCAGAATATGATCCAGCTGTCGATCCGGGCGCCAACTGGGAAAGGTATAAAGTCCCGGAGCGGGTTCGCGCAGGTGAGTTGCCGCTAGCAACGCCGCCATCTCCGGACTATCCGATCCACAGTTGAGATCTCCCATCAAAATAACATGGCGGTAATCGCGTACCAGCTCGATCAGAAACTCGACCTGCCGCAACCGCCCACGCCGACCGAGAGCCATGTGCGAGATCAGGACATGAAGGGCGTCCGCACCACTGCCGAAGCGGACTTCCAACACGCCCCGACCGGGAATCAGACCCGGCAACTTGTGCTCGGTGATGGCGCTTGGTCGAAACCGACTCAGCATCGCGTTGCTGTGCTGCGAAATCATGCCAACCTTGCGGTTGGTTTGATCGAATACGTGCTTGAAGCCGGCTGAGTCAGCCAGGTATTTGACTTGATTAACGAAACCGCTACGCAAGCTGCCGGCATCCACTTCCTGCAACCCTACGATGTCGTAACCGGTCAAAATCCGGGCGATGCCATCGAGATTGACCATGCGCGATGGCACCGGCACCAGATGCTTCCAACTGCGGGTGAGATACTGAGAGTAGTTTCGGGTGGTCAATCCGCTTTGAATATTGTAGCTCAGCAATCGCAAGCGGTGCGGTTTACTCCGGCCAGTCATCGGCAACCGCCTTGGCCTGGGATATCCACCGCTCACCGGGCCAGTAGAAAATCCACCACCTCGAAAATGCGTGGAGAACGCACGTCATATTGGCCGTTAACGATCACCGTTGGTACTCCACGCACGCCGTAGCGCTGTGCCAATTGGTTGCTGCGGCGCACCTGAGTTTCGGTCTGAAAGGACCGATAAGCCTTGCGGAAAGCGTCCTGGTCCACGCCGTGTTCGGCGAAAAGCGCCGCCAGGTCGTCCTCATTGGCCAGCTTGCGCTTTTCCCGATGGATGGCGTCAAACAGCGGCTGGTGCATCTTATCAAGCACACCCAACTCTTCAGCGACATAATAGGCTCGGGCCGCGATTTCCCAGCTTGCACTGAACGAAACGGGAATCCGCACGAACACCACATCGGCCGGCTTGCGTTTCAACCACTCCTGCACCACCGGCTCCAAGTCGTTGCAGTGCGGACAGGTGTAGGAGAAAAATTCGATCACCTCAGGCTTGTCAGGCACCGAGGTCGGCACCGGTGCCGGCAGCCGTACATAGTCCTTGCCCTCCTGAAATGGCGGGGGCGTGGGGGCGGAATCGGCAGCGCGAGCCGCGGCCAAGGACAATACCCAGAACAGCAGGATCGTCGGAAGACGCAAAAACCAGTTCGACATATTGATTTCTCTCGATTTTTTATTCAACCAAACGAGCCGCGAGGTGGTTACAGCGAACCGTAGGAATGCAGCCCCGATAAAAACATATTGACACCTAGGAAAGCGAAGAGCGTCACGAACAAGCCGATAACCGCCCACCAAGCCATCGGCGCCCCGCGCCAGCCCTTGGTCAGCCGCAGGTGCAGCCAAGCAGCATAGTTCAGCCAGACGATCAGAGCCCACGTTTCCTTCGGATCCCACGACCAGTATCCCCCCCAAGCCTCCGCCGCCCATAGCGCACCGAGAATAGTGGCGATGGTGAAGGCAGCGAATCCCAAGGCGATGGCCTTGTACATCACGTCGTCCAATAACTCCAGCGGCGGCAAAACGCGCGCGAGTAGGCCATTGGGATCATGGGCTTCCGCTCCGGTTCGCAGCAGGAAGGCCACCCCTAACATCGCCGCCAGGGCAAAGGCGCCATAACCGATGAAATTGGCCGGGACATGAATTTTCATCCAATAGCTCTGCAAGGCGGGAATCAGTGGCTGAATGTGGTAGGCATCTCGACCGAACGTGTACCACAGTAAAAACGCCACTGCACCGCTGATGACCAGTAGGGCAAATCCTCCCATGGCCCGGGTGTGGTGGCGATCCTCGTAGAATAAATAGAGCAATGCGGTGATCAGCGCAAATAGAATGAACACTTCATACAGATTACTGACCGGGATATGACCGATATCAGCGCCCAGCAAATACGATTCTCGCCAACGCACTAGCAGGCCGGTCAAGCCCATCGTGGCTGCGATCCAGGTCAATGCAGTGGCGGTCTTGCCGGTGAATTCGGAGCGTCCGAGCAACGCAGCGAAATAAGCGAATGTTGCCAGCACATACAAGCTGCTCATCCACATGAACGCCGCCTGGCTTTCCAGGAAATACTTAAGCAGGAAGTCACTCTTGCGCAAATCGAAATCGGTTCCGTAACGCCACAGCGCCACCACGGTCAATCCAGCGACCGTCAGGGAGAAAAGCCGGACCGGTTTCCAATACAGTCCCCAAGCAATCAACGCCAAAGTCGCCCCGATCTGAATCGCCACCTCGTAACTGTCCATGTACCCTTGGTAAAGCGCATAGGCGTAACCGGATCCCGCCACCACCAACAATCCCCAGAGCACGTCTCGGATCGTCAGCTTTTGCCACAGGGAAACCGACTCCCACTGATCTAGCACTGCTTGATGCGTTGCGGCCATAGTCAATAAGCCTCTCTTGGCGTAAGGCCCTTTATTGAAGGGACAACATTAACACAAATAGTACAATCACCGCAGCAAATCATCATGCATTGATACCTTTTTTACCGTCAACCCTAATCCACTTGTGGAGCGGAGCCTAGCCGCCGCGCCAAGGCTGTTTGCAGGAGGCTAAATTCTTGGGCGAAATCGGCTTGGCGACGGTTGCCCGTGCCGGCCAAAACCAGTCGAGTCGCATCATCTTCCACGGCTAACCACGCCCAGATCCGGCGATGCGAAGTATAAAACATGATAAAAATGCCCATGACCAGCAAGGCGAAACCGGTATAGACCACCACTGTTCCACCACTGTAGGTTACCTGCAACCCCGACGCTTCAACCTGTTGAAAGCCAGTCAATTGCAGATAGAACGGCGACCCATAGCTCGGCAGCGCCACCAGCGCGGAGAGGGCATCGTTGAAAAATGCATCGTCGCTTTTGCCGATGCCCTGCTCGACATTCACGCCTTCTTCCCGCAGCACCTCGACAAAAATCTCGGCCAGCGTGTCTCGCAGGATAGTGAAATACAGGGTGGTTGCTTCCCGCAGTCGGTCGGCGGGCACCACAGCTTTGGCTCGTTCCGATACGGCGGCAAACCCTCCTTCGAGAAATAAAGCCAACAGATTGGCTCGCACCACATTCAGGTCGCGCTGGAAGTCGGCATTCTCCGTGGTAGGCGCGACGCGTTCCAGCAGGGCTCGCACCCGGGCCGCATCATGCAACCAGGCATTGAACCGCAAAAAACGCTCGGGGCTGTTGTTGGCGACCGGAATATGCAAATAGCTGAACGGTTCGTCGGCACGGGCTCGCACACCGCTGATATAGAACCAGCGCCCCTCGATCTGCGCCGGCGCCATGTAATTGAAATATTCCCGCGCCTCGCCAACAGCGTTCCGCAGTTTAAAGCTGATACTCGGGCCGAAATTGCGGAATTTGCGGTCGTCGGGCTTCACATCGGGTTCGGGCAACAGGTTAAACAAGCGGAAATTGTCGAATTCCAACCGCAGCGGTCCGTTCGATCCCTCCAGCTTGAGGCTATCCCCGACCGCGCTCTTCATCGTGGCCGACTCCAACCGGGGGCTGGACAACGGCCAGGCACGAAATTCCAGCTTGGAGCCGCCATCGCCGAAATCAGATTGATAAATGGCATATCCCCGATAGATCAGCGGATGATTGACCTGGATCGTGGCATTCAGCGGTTGATTGCCCAAGTGCTCTTGGTCGTGGATACGTACTTGACTGATGAAGGATTTGGGTTGGCCGGTATCGTAGTACGCCACTTGAAAATCCTGCAATTCGATCGCGAAAGGCAGTTCCTGGACCAAAAATCCGTCGCGCAATCGCAGGAAGACAAAATTGGCGGTGGCCCCCTCCGGCAGCATGACGTTGCCTCGAAACGCCGGCACCGCTCCTGGTTGCAGTCGGCTGATCGGCGGCACGTCACGAGCCGATAGATCGCGCTTTTCAATCGTGATCTGCCCGCGCCACTCCTTGATCTTCAGCCACAGATTGCCATCCAACAAACCGCCGATCCCGATCACGACCACTGCGGCATGAGTGAATAGATAACCCAAGCGGTTGTATCGGCCTTTCATGGCCGCCACCACCCGATGACCTTCGTTATCGCGAGACCGCCAGCGGTAACCGCGAGCGCGGAAAGTATCGGTCACCGCCGCTGACACATCTTCAAGGGCTTGGTTTGGTAGCCACCATTCAGCGCACCGATGAAAACCGCGCAGGGAATGGACCTGGACCTGCGTACGGAACCGTACCATTTCCCGCAACATGGACGGCACCTGTCGATACAGGCACACACCGGTTGACAAAACCAGAAAACCGAGAATGCCGATGAACCAGCCGCTGCCATAGACATCGTATAATCCCAACCAGCGGAATACCTCGAACCAAAACGGCCCGAACTTGAGTACGTAGTTTGAATACGGCTGGTTCTGCTGGAGTACCGTGCCGATGACCGAGGCAATGGCGACCACCACCAACAAGGTAATCGCCAGGTTCATCGAGCCTAAAAACTCCAGCAGTACCCATCCCAGAGTACGCCGTGAAGAGCTTTCGCGTGCGGTGGTTTCGTTCACAAATAGGTTTAAGATCGTTGAGGACGCCTGTTCGACCCAGCTGACCGGAATGGGTTCGCGGCCCGGCGAAAATGGCGTTGGCAGCGGCATAAAAAAAGGGTGGCCGTAGGGCCACCCTTGCGATCCACCAATGATCCAGTGGCTTCGACGGATCCTATTGCAAACCTTGAATATAGGATGCGACAGCCTTGATTTCAGGATCGGTCATCTTGACGGTGATGTTGCGCATCATCTGGCCGGCGTCGTTGGTCCGCTCCATGGCACGGAACGCTTTCAGCTGAGCTTGGATATAATCGGCATGTTGCGCTGCGATGGCCGGAAACTTGGCAGCGGGATTGCCCGCGCCATTGGCGCCGTGGCAGGCGGAACAAGCCGCAATACCACTGCTCAGGTTACCACCGCGGAAGAGAGCCTCACCCTGCGGTGCCAACGCTGGATCGGCGGCGGCACGGGTAACCGGCTGCGAGGCAAAATAAGCAGCCAGATCCTCCATGTCCTGCGCGCTCAGAGGCGCGACCATGCCAAGCATGATCGGATTGGCACGAGCACCGCTCTTAAATTCTTGGAGTTGCTTGACTAAATAGTCGGCACTTTGTCCAGACAGTTTGGGATACTGGGCAATGGTGCTATTGCCATCCGGGCCATGGCAAGCCGCGCAGGTGGCGGATTTGGCCTTACCGGCAGTAGCGTCGCCAGCGGCCAAAGCAGCGGTCGCGGAACCGAGCAGTGCGCACGTCGCGGCGATCACAACGAATTTTTTCATTTTTAGAAGGCTCCTGTACGATGACGGTATTCGGTTCAGGCGACCAGCCATCCGCGCGAAAACGACCGTGCCGTTCGGCGGACCAGCCTCGCTTGGTCAGGGCAGAACTTGTGGTGACATCAATAGATCCCACCCGGCGAAAGCGGCGGTTTTATATATCAGTTTCGGCCTCTAAGTTCAATGAGAAACCCTAGCAATCCTATCTCTATTCATCTAGATTCCGCCACAGCCATCCGCTATCGCACGGCGCGGTTTCTAAACAGCGTCAACACGTTTTCCCAGCTGCCGCCCGATACCGGACGAGAGGTAGCGTTCGCTGGCCGCTCGAACGCCGGCAAATCCAGCGCCCTCAACCTGTTAACCGGCCAGCGGAGTTTGGCGCGAACCAGCAAAACGCCAGGCCGCACACAGATGCTGAATTTTTTTTCGGTGGCACCGGACCGCCACTTGGTCGATCTGCCCGGATACGGTTATGCCCAGGTACCCGACGCGATTCGCCGTCATTGGCAAGCCCTCATGGAGCGGTATTTGCGCGAGCGCGCGGCCCTCCAGGGATTGCTGCTGCTCGTGGATGTTCGCCACCCGCTGACTGGCTTAGACCGACAGTTGCTCGATTGCCGCGCCGCTCGCGGCTTGCCGGTTCACATCTTGTTGACCAAAGCTGACAAATTGAGCCGGGGCAAGGCGCTCGTCGCGCTGCGGCATCTGGAAAGAACGCTACGCGCCGATTCTCCCGGGGTCAGCGCCCAACTCTTTTCAGCACTGAGTGGCGAGGGAATAGACGAAGCCCTTGCACAACTAGACCGGTGGTTGGGCTATTAAGCGTCGAGAACGGGTTCCGCCAGAACGCGGGGGATCGGAGATCAGGCGGCCTGACCTGCGGGGCGGACCACCCGATTTCAAGCGAGGCATGGCGAGGTATTCGAATGCGATCCGAACGCTATTCAACCACCGCCCCGAACGGAGGATGGATCATCGGATCGAAGCTGCCAACCACTGGCTTGCAAACGTGCCTGCAATGCTTGGCTTACCAACTCGCCGATCCGCTCTAGAAACAGTGTGCCAACCCCCGGATGAAACCGATCGGGATTCGCGCTCCCGACCACCAGTAACCCGCGCCAGCCGTCGCCCCCCAGTGGAATCAATGCTGCCGAGGCTGCGGTTACCCCTCCCTGCCCGCACAGGACGGCGGCTTGCTCGGCCGTCAAACGACCACACTGAGGCTGGCCGATCCGGAACACGTCATCGAACAGGCCCACCACATCCGGTCGCAGAAACTCCTCGACGGCGCTCAAACCGATGGTCGGCGGTTCCGCCAGGCATAGCAAAAGACAGTCAGCCTTGAACTCGTCACGCAGGATTGCCTTGATGCCATGTAACAACTCGTCCAGTCCCCCCCGCGCGTCGAGCAGGTTTAACGCCAATCGCTGTACTCGCTCCGCCAGCCGGTCGTTATCGCGAGCGATAGCTACCCATTCCAACAATTTGTCATGCAAGCGCTGGCAACGTTCCCGCAGCAGGCGATTCTGGTACTCGAGCAATGACACCGCCGGTTTGCAGGGGTGCGGGATCCGCAGGCTTTCCACGAGATCTGGATGCTGAGCAAAAAACTCTGGATGATCGCGAAGATAAGCGGTCACTGTTCCATCGAAGTCCAAGGTCTTGAAATCCTCGCTCATGATTCGATCCACCCTTCGAATACGTTCTCGGCAGGGCCGGTCATGATGACGGATTCGTTCTCGCCAGCCCAGTGAACGGTCAATTCACCGCCCTGCAACTCCACCCGGACGTTCGGCCACAGCAATCCCCACAGCCGACCGACCACCACCGCCGCGCAGGCACCACTACCGCAGGCCAGGGTTTCGCCAACACCTCGCTCAAAGACCCGAAGCCGAATGCGATCCGGGCTGATGATCTGCATAAAACCGACGTTGGTGCGCTGAGGGAAACGGCCGTGTCGTTCCAGCAAGGGCCCCAAATGCGACACCGGGGCTCGATTCACATCGTCCACTCTCAGAACAGCATGCGGATTGCCCATCGACACCGCGCCGATCTCCACCTCCATACCATCGGCAGCAATCGGATAATGTTGAGCGCGCTCGGTGGCAAAAAAGGGAATTTCGGCCGGTTCCAGCTTCGGTTGACCCATGTCTACCGCGACCCGACCGTCGGCTTGGATTTGCAAGCGCAGCAAGCCGCCGGCGGTCACCACCCGTAAATCATCCTGGTCGGTCAAACCCTGATCGCGCACGAAGCGGGCGAAACAACGGGCACCGTTGCCGCATTGCTCCACTTCACCGCCGTCGGCGTTGAAGATGCGGTAGCGAAAATCGGCATCCGGTCGGTTGGACGTTTCCACCAACAGTATCTGATCGCAACCGATGCCAAAGTGGCGGTCAGCCAAGCGGCGGATGCGAGCCGGATCTAGCGTCACGGTCTGGTTGATACCGTCGATCACCACGAAATCGTTGCCGAGTCCATGCATCTTGGCGAATCGCAGTTTCATCGCAGTGCCTATACCAGCTGAAGCGAAGAACGGGCAGCGGATTCCAGCGAATTTTCAGGTTCGTCCGGTCCAGGCGACCTTGTACAAATCCAATCGTCGATCACGGAAGTTGCGCACGCTGCCGTGGGTACGCAGTTCCTTGAGATTGTCCAAGTCGAGATCGACGATCAGGGTCATCTCGGTGTTCGGCGTAGCCTCGGCGGCGATGGCATCGTGTGGGAACGCGAAATCGGACGGCGTGAACACTGCCGCTTGGGCGTATTGCATGTCCATGTTTTCCACCTTGGGCAAATTGCCGACACTGCCGGAAATCACCACGTAACATTCGTTCTCGATGGCGCGCGCCTGGGCACAGCGCCGGACCCGTAAATAGGCGTTCTTGGTATCGGTCCAGAACGGGACGAACAAAATCTGCATTCCCTGATCGGCCAGCAATCTCGGCAATTCCGGAAACTCTACGTCGTAGCAGATCAAAATACCGATCTTGCCAACATCCAGCTCGAACACCCGGAGCGCATCACCGCCTTGAAGCCCCCAGTAAGCGTGCTCGTCGGGGGTGATATGCAGCTTGGACTGCTTGTCCCACGTACCATCACGACGGCATAGAAAAGCGGCATTGTACAGTACGCCACCCCTATATTCCGGCATACTGCCCGCAACAATATTGACATTATAGGCTATCGCCAATTCCAGAATCGCATCGCGCAAGGGATCGGTGTATTCCGCTAATTGCCTGACAGCCTCGGCGGTATTGCGCTGTTGGAACTGCGCCATCAACGGCCCGTTGAAAAATTCCGGAAACAACACAATGTCAGTCTTATAACCGGCCACTGCATCCACGAAATACTCGACCTGTTGCAGCAGATCGTCCAGCGAGGTGGTCTGGCGCATCTGCCACTGCACGGCGCCGACTCGGACGACCGACTTGCGCCCGCCGATCAGGACTTCCTTTTCCTCGTAATAGATGTTCAGCCATTCCAGCAGCACCGCATAGGCTTGGGAATCGGTATCGTCCGGTAGATAGCCGGTGACGATGCGGCGAACGTGAAAATCGTTGGCCAGTTGGAACGTTAGAATGGGATCCACCAGTTCCTTAGCCTTGACCTGCTCCACATACTGCTGAGGGGTCATGTCACCGGCGGACTTACCGTAGCCGGGAATCCGCCCGCCGACCACGATGGCACGCAGGTTCAGTTTCTCGCACAGTTCCTTACGAGCGTCGTACAGCCGCCGACCCAGCCGCATATCGCGATAGTCGGGACGGACGAAAATGTCCACCCCATACAAGGTGTCACCATTGGGATCGTGGGTGGTGAGATAGCCGTCGCCGATAATCTGCCAATAAGTGTGCCGGTCACCGTAGCGGCCGTAGTCCACGATCAGGCTCAGCGCGGCTCCAACCACCTTGCCATTGTCTTCGATGCAAATTTGCCCTTCGGGAAAACGGGCGATCTGCGAAGCGAATTGCTCCCGACTCCAGGCTCCATCCATATTGTGGTAAACGACTTCCATAATTTCATGGACGTCGTCGTAGTCGGATAAGCGCAGGTTGCGTAGCTTCAGGCGGTGCTGAAACGAATGTTCGGTCATTCTCTCGGTCATGACAAAGTGCAAGGTAAAAGGACGAGGACAGGGTTATAAAGAGAGCATGCGACAGGATCGTGAAATGGGATCATGGTATCCACTGAACGTAATCCCGGTAGATGCAGCGATCCATGATCACCGTCATGCCAGCCTCGCGCGCCCGCAACGCCGCAGCCTCGTCTATCACGCCGTCTTGGAGCCACAATGCCGGTAATTTCGAGGCGATGCATTCTTCGACGATGCTGGCAACGTGGCTCGACCGGCGGAATACGTCCACCAGATCGACTGGCTCCGGCAGATCGCGCAGGCTGGGATAAGCTCTTTCGCCCAGCACTTCCGACACGATGGGATTGATCGGGATGATGCGATAACCGAAGCCTTGCAATGCTCTGGAGACACCGTGACTGGGCCGGTTCGGCGAGGCGGAGAGTCCGACCACGGCGATGGTTTTGATCCGCTGCAACAGGGTACGGATTTCGTCGGCAGAAGGATTGGTAAAATGTGGGCTCATAGATGGTTTCTTCTTACAAATCGACCTCGCGAAAACTTCGCCAATTCTTGACGATCAAGCGCGAAACGATCATTTCGGCAACGCTCGGACCGTCAACGCATATTTCCCCCTACGACAAAACCGTTTCACCGGCATACAACTCCGCCACCGTCTCCCGTCGTCGCACAACCTGAAATCGGTCGCCGTCCACCATCACCTCGGCGGCGCGTGGCCGGGAGTTATAGTTGGAGCTCATCGTAAAACCGTAAGCGCCGGCCGAGCGCACCGCCAGCAAATCGCCGGGTTCGACGTTCAACTCCCGATCCTTACCAAGAAAATCGCCGGTTTCGCAGATCGGCCCCACCACGTCGTAGCGGCACGATTCGCCCTCGATTCGCGGCTCGACCGGGATGATCGCCTGCCAAGCGGTATACAAGGCCGGGCGGATCAGATCGTTCATCGCTGCATCGACCACCGCGAAATTTTTGTCTTCACTCCGCTTGAGCAATTCCACCCGCGTCACCAGGATACCGGCATTGCCGACGATAGCCCGGCCCGGTTCGATCAGAATTTGGTAGGGCAAGCCGCGTAAATGCTCCATGAGCGCGGCGGCTTGATCAGCTGGCAACGGCGGTTCCTCATCCCGATAGCGGATGCCCAACCCACCGCCCAGATCGAGATGGCAAATGCGGACCCCCTGCCCTTCCAGCCGCGCCACCAATGTCAGCACCCGCTTCAGTGCGTCCACAAATGGCGCGACTTGGGTCAGTTGCGAACCGATGTGACAATCGATTCCAATCACATCCAGGTACGGCGAAGCGGCTGCTCGCCGATAAATCGTAAGTGCCCGTTCCACGTCGATACCGAACTTGTTCTGCTTCAAACCGGTGGAAATGTACGGATGGGTGTTGGCGTCCACGTCAGGGTTGATCCGCAACGATACCGACGCTTGTTGGCCGCACTCCGCTGCCACCTGCTCCAGCAGCGTCAATTCCATCTCGGATTCGACATTGAAACAGTGGATGCCGACCTCAAGAGCGCGCTTCAGCTCGTCACGGCGCTTGCCGACCCCCGAAAACACCACTTTGCCAGGATCACCGCCCGCCGCCAGCACCCGCTCCAGCTCACCGACCGAGACGATGTCGAAACCGGACCCTAGCCGCGCGAGTACGTTCAGCACCGCCAAATTGCTGTTGGCCTTGACGGCGTAGCAGACTAGATGCGGGTGCTCGCCGAACGCTTGGTCGAAAGCATGCCAATGTCGCTCGATGGTCGCTCGAGAGTAGACGTAACAGGGCGTGCCGACCGCCGCCGCAATCGCAGCGACGGGGACGTTCTCGGCGTGCAATTGGCCATTGCGATATTCAAAATGATCCATGTTTCAGGGCTTCGTAGTCTGATTCTGCTGAGCGGGAGACGACTGGGACGGCTTGTCGGGCAGGTATAACGGACCCTTCTGACCACAACCGGCCAACAGCGCGATCAATAACCACCACGCCAACAAAGATCTGGGGTGCAACTGACGCATTTCGGCAAATTCTCGCGGGAAACGAAATCGGTTATCAGTATAACTCGCATTCGGCTGGCAGTGCGGCTTGACAAGCCGACTGGCTTCGCGGGTAATGCCGTTCGACGACTACTGCCACGGAAATTGCCCCATGACTGAAATGCCGCTGACCACCGTCGAGATCGAACCCAAAGGCGCTGCCCGTTCCAGCGTCATCTGGATGCATGGCCTCGGCGCCGACGCTCGCGATTTCGAACCCATCGTGCCGGAATTGCACCTGCCAGATGGGCTGGGCATCCGCTTCGTTTTTCCCAATGCACCGATCCGACCGGTCACGGTCAACGGTGGAATGCGGATGCGGGCTTGGTATGACGTGCTCAGCATGGATTTGCCACGTCAGGAAGATCCGGATGGCGTCTATGCCTCCGAGCGGGCCATCCACGAGTTGCTCGAACGCGAGAAGCGGCGCGGTATCCCCGCTGAACGCATCGTGCTGGCTGGCTTTTCTCAGGGTGGAGCGATGGCGCTGCACACCGGGTTACGCTATCCCGAACGGCTGGCCGGCATCTTGGCTCTATCTTGCTACATCCCCTTGGCCAGCACACTGAATAGCGAACGGCGACCTGCGAACCACCAGACGCCGATCCTGATGGCCCACGGCGATTATGATGCCATCATTCCGATGCGCTACGGCCAACAAGGCGCTGAATCACTAGAGAATCTCGGCTATAAAGTGGCCTGGCAGGATTACGGCATGGGGCATGAGGTATGCTGGGAAGAAATCCGCGACATCGCCAAATGGCTGGAGCAGGTGCTGGGGACAACACAGGACTGAAGAATATTGCGAACCATCGTGGCGCTGGTCGCCTGGTCACTCGGCATCCTGGCCAATATACCCAACTTTCAATTAAAGAGGACCGGGCATCTTATCGACAGGCTGTAGCAAAAAACTTCGCCGTCTCCACCCCTCTTCGCGTTGTTCAATGGTAAATCTCAACCTATTATTTGAGTCTGTTTTTAACCGGTTCTTGTTTTCTTCCTCTAATTCTTTTGAGATCAATACCATGAGCAAGCCCAAAAAAGTTGCGATCCTCACGGCAGGAGGGTTGGCCCCCTGCCTTAGCTCCGCCATCGGCGGCCTCATCGAGCGCTACACCGAGATCGATCCCACCATTGAAATCATCTGCTATCGCAGCGGCTATAAAGGACTCCTCCTGGGCGACTCCTACAAGGTCACGCCGGAAGTGCGTGAAAAAGCCGGGGTGCTGCATCGTTTCGGCGGTTCGCCCGTCGGCAACAGCCGGGTCAAGCTCACTAACATCAAGGATTGCATCAAACGCGGCCTGGTCAAGGAAGGCGAAGACCCGCAAAAAATCGCTGCCGACCAGTTGGTCAAGGACGGCGTGGACGTTCTCCACACCATCGGTGGCGACGACACCAACACCGCCGCTGCCGATCTCGCCGCCTTTCTGGCCAAGAACAACTATGGCCTCACGGTCATCGGCTTGCCCAAGACCGTCGATAACGACGTGTACCCGATCAAGCAATCGCTGGGCGCTTGGACCGCCGCCGAGCAGGGTGCTCGCTACTTCCAGAACGTCGTCGCGGAAAACAACGCTAACCCGCGCATGTTGATTATCCACGAAGTCATGGGCCGCAACTGTGGCTGGCTCACCGCCGCCACCGCGCTGGAATACCGCAAGCTGCTCGACCGCAGCGAATGGTTGCCCGCTATCGGGCTGGACCGCTCCGCATTCGACGTCCATGCCGTCTTCATTCCCGAAATGGAAATCGATATCGCCGCCGAGGCCAAGCGCCTGCGGGCCGCAATGGACAAGGTCGATTGCATCAACATCTTCGTCTCGGAAGGTGCGGGCGTCGAGGCGATCGTGGCTGAATTGCAAGCCAAGGGTCAGGAAGTGCCCCGCGACGCTTTCGGTCACATCAAGCTCGATGCCGTCAATCCCGGCAAATGGTTCGGCGAACAGTTCGCCCAGATGATTGGCTCGGAAAAAACCTTGATCCAAAAATCCGGTTATTTTTCGCGCGCTTCCGCCGCCAATATCGAGGATCTCCGCCTGATCAAATCCTGTGTCGATCTTGCCGTCGAATGCGCCATGCGCGGCGAATCCGGCGTCATCGGCCACGATGAGGATCGTAACGGTGTGCTGCGGGCTATCGAATTCCCTCGGATCAAGGGCGGCAAACCGTTCGACATCGACACGCCGTGGTTCACCGAAATGCTGTCGGCCATCGGGCAACCGAAAGGCAAGAAAGCTACGGTCAGCCATTAAGGCACCGCCTTAAGCGCGCGCCGGCGACCATGCCAGTTCGCAGTCGCGTCCGGCGCGTTACAAGGAGCTTTGCAAGCTACGGAAACTCAGAGGGAACTAGTCAAACATCCCGTTTGATTTCCTGGAAAGCCGTAGGAAACTAACCCCATCCTCTTAAGAAGCTCGCCCGCGATGACAGCCAGTTATCGCGGGCGATTTGCTTCGCCGATCACGCTCCCTTCCGCGCGCCAAACAACATCACCCACCCAATCAGGCTTGAGCGATTCGCTCTATCCGGCACATAGCCGACTCTTGCGCAAATTTGAAAATCGGATTTCAAGACGGTGGTCGTCAAGTTTTTACGACCGCATAGGCTGGCCGCGCACTCGGCTGAGCCGCAATCCACACCGGAATACCCGGACGACACTCACGTATCGCTGATACCGCCGCACAGCGGAAGCAGGATATTACCATATAAAAAATGGTATATATCTTCCATTTTAATTGCATAAGTAATTTTATTGACTAAATTTTAGATAAAATATAAATTATTAAGCGTTTTTATAACACGATAAAAAATTAAAAAACAATTTATTGTAATTTTTAATTGACAGTTAGGCACGACCGCCCTCACAGAGAGCACGATGATGTTTACGCAAAGATCAAACGCACCCGTTTTACTGGCCATGTTATTGTTCGGCGTTTCGACAACGGTCGGTCATGCGGCTGTCTGGCCCGATCATGTAGCGCAAGCGCAAACTTATGTCAGCCAGATCAAGGCGGATAACAACACCTACGGTTCTCCGGCATTCATCGATTACGATGCAGCAGGCACGCTGCAAGCGACGACCAAATGCAGTAGCTTTGTAACGCTACTCTTGAAGAATACCTACCCTGGTGTTATCACGGACTCGGTAGTGGTAGCGCTGACGGGTAGTAGTTCGCCCTATGCGGATGAATGGTTTGCGGCGATTCAATCTGGCACGACCGATCCCAATTCCGGTTTGCGGCTGTTGCACAGATCAACTGTCGCCAGCATGCGCGTAGGGGATTTGATCGCATCGAGCTATACGACCAGCGGTAACACGGGGCATATGATGGTCCTGGCAAGCCTGAGCCTCACCGATGCGCAAATCACTCCGCCCTATCCCATCCCAGGTGTCGCCCTCGTCAATCGCTACCAGGCCAAGATCTATGACTCAACCCAGACGATACACGGCAACTACGCCTCGAATATCGATCCTGATTCTCGATACCATAAACAGTGGAACGGTACCACCTGGGTGGCGGATCAAGGGCTGGGTTCGGGATATATCGCGATTTATGAGGATGCCGCCACCGGCACGCCTGTGGCCTGGGCCTGGAATACCAGCAAAACCACCCAGTCGTTTTATTACGCAGTAACGCCGCCTCCTGACAGCACGCTGGAATACCGGCCACTCGCAATCGGCTACTTGACTTACCTGTGAACAGCACTCCACAAACCGAACACCGATACGGCCAGGTCGGCTTACGGTGGCGGTGGGGCCAGCACCTCACGACTACCGTTCGACTGCAAGGGGCCGACTACTCCCGTCGCTTCCATTTCCTCGACCAGACGGGCCGCCCGGTTGTAGCCAATGCTCAACCGGCGTTGCACCCCGGATACCGAAGCCCGCCGTGACTCGGTGACAATACGTACGGCCTCGTCGTACAGGGGATCGGTTTTTCCGCTACGCCCGCTACTTTCGCCCTCATCGCCAGTTTCGCTCTCCTCGCGCGGCTCGACCAGCACGTCATCGACGTAATTTGGAGAACCGGTTTGCCGCAAAAACTCAACGACGCGATTGACTTCCTGATCGTCCACAAAAGCGCCATGCACTCGTTGAGGCAAGCCGGTACCTGGGGGCAAATACAGCATGTCCCCGTGGCCTAGCAGTTGCTCCGCGCCCATCTGATCGAGGATGGTGCGGGAGTCAACTTTCGAGGATACCTGAAACGCTACCCGGGTCGGAATGTTGGCCTTGATCAAGCCGGTGATTACATCCACCGACGGCCGCTGCGTCGCCAGAATCAAGTGGATACCGGCAGCACGCGCCTTCTGCGCCAAACGCGCGATCAGTTCCTCCACTTTCTTACCGACAATCATCATCATGTCGGCTAACTCGTCGATCACCACCACGACGAACGGTAGCGGTTGCAAAACCGGAATCCCGCTGGACGATAACTCACCATCCGGCTTCCAGAATGGATCGGTCAGTCCCTCGCCTTCTTCCAGCGCATCCAAAACCTTGCGGTTGAAGCCCGCGATATTGCGCACCTTCAGCGCCGCCATCAGTCGGTAACGGCGCTCCATTTCACCCACGCACCAACGCAGCGCGTTGGCTGCCTCTTTCATGTCGGTGACCACCGGCGTCAACAGATGCGGGATATCCTCGTACATCGACAGTTCCAGCATCTTCGGATCGACCAGGATCAACCGAACCTCGGCCGGCAATGCCTTGTATAACAAGCTGAGCAGCATGGCGTTGATGGCGACCGACTTACCGGACCCCGTGGTACCGGCCACCAACAAATGTGGCATTTTCGCTAGATTGGCCACCACCGGATTGCCACCGATGTCCACGCCCAGTGCCAAGGTCAGTGGCGCGGTGGATTGCGTATAAACCGGCGCTTCCAGCACTTCACGAAGATAGACGACTTCGCGGTGCCGGTTGGGGATTTCTAGCCCGATCACCGATTTACCGGGAATGACCTCCACCACCCGCACGCTGATGACCGATAGGCCGCGCGCCAGATCCTTGGACAGGTTGCTAATCTGGCTTACCTTCACGCCTGGCGCGGGATCGACCTCGAAACGGGTGATCACCGGGCCCGGCTCCACCGCCACCACCCGGGCCTCGACACCAAAACTCTTGAGCAGAATTTCCACCTGCCGCGACATCTCTTCCAACGTCTCAGCTGAATAGCCGGCGGTGTGGGCCGAGGGCCGATCCAGTAAATCCAGCGAAGGCAAGGCACCGGTTTCGGGGATCGCGGGCGCGGCCACGCGCCGCACCATGTTCGCTCCGGGCGGCATAGCCCCAGAGTTTAGCATTCGCTCCTTCGTGGATTGAGCCGGCACTTCCGGCCCAACCGAATCGTTTGAAGCACGTACTGGAAACCTGTCATCCGCAAGCCAAGTGGCTTCAACGGCAGAAGCCGTTATGGAGGGATTTCTTTGAGGCGGTGGGGATGGCATGGTGGCTGCCGCCGGTTGGCTACCCGCCGAAGGCGCGGTAACCGCGACCGGAATCAGCGTCAAGTCTGGCAGCATCGCCTTCGGCGATTTGGGAATGGTCGCGGTGGATTCCGGCCCTTGCCGGACCTCCCCACTACGCTCCTGGCCCCGTGGCAGGCCCAGGACCGGTTCAATACGTGCGCCATGGCGGCCGCCATTGACCGGCTGGATAGCCGGACTTGGCGATTCGGCCGCGGCCGATGTTTCGGACAGTACAGCCGCAGCATCATCGGCCGATCGGGCAAAATTCTCCGGCTCAAGCTCCACGCGGCGGGATTGCAGCCAAGCCCGCCATAGCGCGGCCACGTTGCGCAACCGCACCATGATCGCTCGACCGGCGACTGCCCCACTGGTCTTGAGACGGTTAACGCGGACAACTTCTGATTTGGAGGAAGGGGGTTGTTCGGGAGACTGTTCGTCCTCACCCTCCCCCGCTGGCGCAACACGAGTCCGTGAGGTTTTGGCCTGACCACCCATCCAAGCAATGACTTTCAGCACCGTCCCACCAATCCCGTCCAGTAGCTTCAGCCACGACACACCGGTAGCTAGTGTCAAACCCGCCAACAACAAGGCAACCATAAAAGCGTTTCCCCACGTAAACTTGAACGCTTGGGTCAGAAACCGGCTCACATGTTCGCCCACCAAGCCGCCAGCAGAACCGGCGCCAGGCATGGAGCCAGCCGATGCATGCAGATGCAAAGTCGCCAAGCCGCAGGCCGTCAATAGCGCCACGACGAAGCCTAAAACCCGAAACAAAACGATCTCGGCATCCAGTTCCAGCAAAGCACCGCGCATGAACAAGCGCCACCCCCCCCATACCACACCCAGGGGCAATAAATAGGCGGGATAACCAAAAAAATACAGGTTAACATCGGCAAACCAAGCGCCGACTGACCGGCCGATATTGTGGATCTCCGCGACGTTGGCGGTATGGGTCCAAGCGGGGTCAGCCGGATGGAAGGTAGCCAGCGTAGCCACCATTCCCAACGCCAGGGCCACCGTCAGCCAGAAACAGATTTCCCCTAAAACTCCTTTAAAAAACCGGATAATACCGACCCGGATCGCGGGCGGTTCGGTCTTGATGCGATGTGCCTGCGGCAAAATTCAGTCCTATTCGGTCATCGATTGTAAGAGGAAAAACGACCCTTATGACAGGCCGTCAACAGAACCACAAAAGAATATTGTCCCATTCCGAGGCGTCCAGGTGAAGGGCACCGATAAGCCGATAGAACCGATATCTCGATTTGAGTTCCAACCCATGGCAACCGGTTCCCTGTCAGGCAGGGAATTTATGCTGTTCGACTTTTTACCGCTTCGTGGATATGCGCATTCAGCGTCTCGATACCTTAACCGAAATACCCGCATCCGAGTGGAATGCGCTTTTATCCGATCGCAACCCATTCCTCAGCCACGAGTTCCTGGCCGCCTTGGAACGACACGGCTGCGTCGGTGAGCAGACAGGCTGGTTGCCGTGGCACGTCGTCTGCCGGGACGATAGCGGACGACTGTTGGGTGCGGCACCGCTATACCTCAAGTTCAACTCTTACGGCGAGTTTGTGTTCGACTGGAGTTGGATGGAAGCCTATCGACGACAGGGCCTCGCCTATTATCCCAAACTGGTGGGGGCGATTCCCTACACACCGGCGACCAGCCCCAGGTTGCTGCTGGCACCTGACCAGCCACAGCCCGGTGAAACCCTGCGGGCAATTCTCGATTTCGTATTCGAGGAAAGCCGGCGGTATTCGATTTCCTCGATTCATTGGCTGTTCCCAACCACCAACGAGCTGGAACCGATGCTCGAACGCGGTTTTATGCACCGGCTGGGTTGCCAATTCCACTGGCAAAACCCCGGCTATCGCGATTTTGAGGACTTTCTGGACACTTTCACCGCCAAGCGGCGCAAAAATATCAAACGGGAACGCCGGCTGGTGCGTGAAGCCGGGCTCGAACTGCGGCTGCTACACGGTCGGGAAGCCACCGAGTGCCAATGGCATAACATCCACGAATTCTATCGTTCCACCTTTCAACGCTTGGGTGGCATTCCGACCTTGACCCTGCCGTTTTTTCTGGAAGTCGCGGCCCTCTTGGGCGACCGCCTGCTGCTGGTGCTCGCCAGCTCCCAAGGCCGCGAGGTTGCCGCCGCGATCAGTTTTCGCAGCGACACCACTCTTTATGGCCGCCATTGGGGCTGCCAAGTCGATTTTGACAGCCTCCACTTCGAAGCCTGCTACTATCAGGGGCTCGACTATTGCATTCAACAGGGACTGCGCGGTTTCGAGCCGGGCGCTCAAGGCGAGCACAAAATCCACCGGGGCTTTTTACCAACGCTGACCCATTCGGCCCACTGGATCGCCCACCCTGGTTTCCGTCGAGCCATCGCTGATTTTTTGGCTCGGGAAACTCCAGCGGTACGCAATTATGCACAACAATTGCTGCAACGTTCGCCCTACCGGGCCGAGGTGATGCTCAATGCGCCTACCGTGGCTGGATCCGCGTGACGACAGCCAGCCGTTCCCTCATCCAGACCGCGCGCTGATCGAACCCGACGGGTTACTGGCGGCCGGTGGAAGCCTAAGCCCGAACCGGCTGCTACGGGCTTATCGACTCGGTATCTTCCCTTGGTATTCGTCCGGCCAGCCGATTTTATGGTGGTCGCCCGACCCGCGTCTGGTCCTACTTCCCGAGCAGGTCAAGATCTCGCGCAGCCTACGAAAAACCTTGCGCAAAGGGCTATTTAATATCACCGCCGATGCCGATTTCGCAGCGGTGATCACGGCCTGCACGCAACCCCGCTGCCCCGATCAGGGCACCTGGATCACCCCGGAAATGCACCGGGCCTATTGCCGGTTGCATCGGCTTGGTCACGCTCATTCCATCGAAATCTGGCATCGGAACGAACTGGTCGGCGGTCTGTACGGAGTGGCGATAGGCCGGGTATTTTACGGTGAATCGATGTTCAGCTTCATGACCGACGCCTCTAAAGTGGCGTTGGTGTTATTGGCCGCGCAGTTGAAGCGCTGGGAATTTGTCGTGATCGACTGCCAGGCGCGGACCGATCATCTTTCAAGCATGGGAGCCATCGAAATTCCTCGCGCGACTTTCCTTGAATTGCTGCAATATTACTGTCCCCTGCCCGGCCGGGAAGGCCGCTGGCAGCTCGATGCCGATTTGCTCGCCGACCTGCTGCTTTCCATCTCGCCACCATGAGTGACCCTCGGGATTCGCTGTACGATTTACGGATGTTCTTGACTACCGACTATCCCTGCAGTTATCTGCCGGGTCGACAAGCCCGCAATTTAGTCGCCGACCCCACCGTGACCGACAATCGACTGTACACACGGCTGGCGGAATTGGGATTTCGACGCAGCGGCGATCACGTCTACCGACCGCACTGCCGGGGCTGTACCGCTTGTCGGTCGTTACGTATTCCAGTCGACCGGTTTCAACCCAACCGATCGCAGCGCCGCATCTGGAATCGCAATCAGGATTTACAGGTTCAGGTCATCGACGCCGAGTTCAAGGAAGAACATTTTCAGTTGTTCGCCCGTTATCTCGGGGCGCGACATATCGGTGGCGGAATGGATCCGGCCAACTCAGAAAGTTATTGGTCGTTCATCACCTCGCGCTGGAGCCCGACCGGACTGGGGGAATTTCGCGACCATCGGAAATTGATGGCAGTGGCGGTCATGGACCGCTTGGACAATGGATTGTCGGCCGTCTATACCTTCTTCGATCCCCTGGAGGCAACTCGCGGACTAGGAACCTTCGCCATCCTGTGGCAGATTGCCGAGGCACGGCGGCTGGAGCTGAAATGGGTATACCTCGGTTACTGGATCGAACAATGCGCTAAAATGGCCTATAAAACCCGCTTTAAACCACATGAAATCTTTGTCGCGGAACGCTGGGGCTGGACAAAATTGGAATAACCCTAAGGGAGCCAACGTATGAACAGGTTATTTCGTCATGGCTTTTGGTATTTGATGCTCTTTATCGCTTGCATCGCGCAAGCGGCTACCTCAGATCAACAAGCAGCATCGGAAACACAAACTCGTAATCGGGTCACCTCGAAAACGGTGGGGGTGATCGCTGGAGGAATTAATGGTACCTATATCCGCATCGCTGCCAATATGGCAGCGGTTCTGGATAGCGACAGCTGGCGCGTTTTGGCGGTTGTTGGTAAAGGATCGGTGCAGAATATCGACGATCTTCTTTATTTGAAAGGCATCGATATGGCAATCGTCCAGTCGGATGTTCTGGAATACCTAAAGCGCAAGGGAACCTATAAAAACATTGATAAGCGAATTCATTATATCACCAAGCTCTACAATGAAGAGTTCCATCTCCTAGCTCGGCCAGAAATAACACAGTTAAGTGATTTGAAAGGACGCAAGGTTAATTTTGATGTTAAAGGTAGCGGGACAGTCATTACCGCCACCAATTTATTCGATATATTGAACGTTTCCGTGGAACCGACTTTTTACGACCAAGCGACGGCTCTGGAAAAAATTAAAAACGGCGAGATTGCCGCACTAGCTTATGTCGCAGGCAAGCCAGCTCAATTATTTGAAAAAGTAACATCTGCCGACAAATTGCATTTCCTGGTTATCGATCATACCCCGGCTCTCCTGGAAACTTATCTACCCACCTCTCTTAACAGCCAAGATTACCCTAACCTAATCCAAGCGGACCAAACTATTAAAACTATCGCCGTCGGCGCCGTTCTCGCGGTATACAACTGGCAACGTCATCGCGACCGATATCGTAAAGTAGCCGATTTTACTATTAATTTCCTTAACCACTTCAATGAGTTTCAACAACCTGCCCGACATCCGAAATGGCGAGAAGTCAGTTTGTCGGCAATCGTTCCAGGTTGGATGCGACTTCCAGCAGCACAAGAGTGGCTACAGCGCAACTGAATTCTCTCCGCTTGATCTGTTATGCCAGATACAGCATCTCTCAAATGGATGAGGGGGACTAGGTCAGGATTCCGTCCATTTAATTTCCTTTGAAATTGGGCGATCCAGCCATCCACTTTCTTAGTGCCTGAAGGTATTCGGCAATTTCCGTATAGCCTGCTTCCCGTGCCTTTATATACCATTCCGCCGCCTTGGCGGGATCGGTCTGAAATCCCTTAATGCCTAATTTATCCAGCGCAACCGGATCATAGGTTTTACCCACAGCCGCCATTGCCTCGGAAGAACCGAGATTCGCCGCCTCTTGGTAAAAAAGGCGAGCGGAGGCGACATCTCCACGGCTTAATAAGGCATGCCCCCTTTCCAAATAAGATGAAATCGGCAGATCCTTAGAAGATTCAGACTCGGTTGCCGCTACCGAGGAAACCGGTGGCGACTTCAAGCCGGGCTCCGACAAGGCCGCTGTCGATGTCACCGTGGACTTAGCTTGAGAGTTGGAATGAGTGGGGCGCGATACTGTCGGGATATTCAGTTCGGTTTGGGAAGCTTGCGAGGAATCAGTTGCTGGCGTTGATTTGATAGCGGATGTCGAAGCCAATGAGGAGAGCGGAGCTTCGGTTCCCGATGCTTGGGGCAAACCGTGTGGCTCGCCGTCTTGTCGTACGGTAGCGGGTTGTTCCCCAGTTTCTTGAACCTTCGCGGGAGACAGGGCAACTACCCTTTTCGATCCTGATTTGGATGAAACAAATAAATACTTCCAATACCACCTAACAATCCAGCTAATAATGCAAAAATAACCAGCATTGGTAACTGTAATTTCTGCAAACGAAAGGAACGCGCATTCTTTGCTTCTGCACCACGACTGCTGCATCGCACAGTCAGCGAGGTTTCTTCATTAAACTCTTCCCTCATGATTCTTTCAACCCACTCTTCCTTTGATAGCTCAACAATATTATGATTAGCTTTTGTCAGATTAACCAAGTGATCAATACCATCTATGTTAGATGTTGCAAATGAAACTGCAGTTGCGGGGCAGTTAGAAAGATTTCGTAAAATCGACTGATTGACAGCCCGGTCAAACTCTACTTTTGTTTCATCAATCGATGACAATTGATTGTCACTACTATTTTCACTAATAACCTTCTCTCCAACATCCGATAACTGTTCAGGATTAATGGACGAAAGTCTTTGATGCGAACATATTGTCTCATCTAAGTGTGCAACTGTAACCGTATCAGAGGCGGGCGTACTTTTCTCCTGCAGCATCAACTCACTCGCGGCCTCGTCAATAGTAGCAACCGCAACAACTTTTCTTTCATGCAACTGCGTTATCAATAACACCCGCTCATAAAGCCTGTTAATCAGACAAGGATTGCCTCCAGAATAATGAGTAATCTTTTGAATAGCTATGGGTAAAAATAGAGCATCGATATCCAAAACGCTGGTATCTTTCTTATTTGAAAGATAGGTCACCACGTCGGCAGGAGTCATCAGTTCCAACCCAACTCGCAAGATATCGGCACCCAAGACTTGCTTGATCCCAATCCTTTCAAAATTTTCTTCCAGCAGAGATGTTCCGCTGAGTACCAAACGCGGTGCGCAATCGTCCCCGAGCTCAAAATCGAATAGCGTAATCAGATTATACAGTACATCTTCGGCTAAATGATGTGCATCATCGATCAGAAAAGCCACTTCCACTCCACACATGTGGTTTTTCTGTAAAAACTCCTTCAGCCTTATAATACTACCAATCAAGTCGCATTCAATTACTTCCACGCCCAGTTTATTACAAATGACTGTAATCAAATCTTCATAAGCGAGGTTAGCGGAATCACAAAAAATGAATTTAATATTATCTAATTGTTGATTTTTCAGTTTATGCAGCAGCAAGGTTTTACCCATACCCGGCTCGCTGGTAAGCAAAAAAAGGCCGCTATGTTGATGAATACCTTTCAGTAGTTGGCTATACGCATTTGAATACGCATTGTTTAAGAAATAAAATTCAGTTCCGCACACGTTAAAAATCTTACGATCCAGTCCAATATTTTGCTGAACATCAAACATATCGTTCACCGTTTATTTCCCATTTCTGAAGTATTAAATAGCAAAAACCTAAATATAAAAATTCGACGGCCTAAAACAAGTTAGGCCGCCTTTGGATATGATTGATTTTTATTCGACGGTCCGGCTATCTTGAGATAGTCGGATAAAATCCATAGCTCCCCTACCTCACGGTAGGTTCATGCTCAAATTAGAATCTGATCTTCCCTTGAGACAGAACCGGCCATCTTTGGTTCCCTTGATAATGGGCCACTGTCACGTACCTGAAATCCGCTTCAGTATAGCACCAACGAGCGCGTGGGAAGCGCAACTCAAGTAGCCGACTCAAACCGTCGCCTAAACGCTGCATAGTACAACACGGGAATGAACACCAAGGTCAGCAGGGTCGACACCAAGATACCGAAAATCAATGAGATCGCTAATCCTCGAAAAATCGGGTCATCCAGGATAAACAATGCGCCTAACATGGCAGCCAGCGCGGTGAGAAGGATCGGTTTCGCCCGCACGGCGCTGGAGCGGATCACCGCTTCCTGAAATGGCGTACCGCTATCTACTTCCAAATTAATGAAATCCACCAGCAAAATCGAATTGCGAACAATGATACCCGCCAACGCAATCATGCCGATCATTGAAGTGGCGGTAAATTGGGCATGCAGTAGGGCATGGCCGGGCATGACGCCGATGATGGTCAACGGAATGGGTGCCATGATGATCAGCGGTGTCAGATAAGAGCGGAACTGCGCCACGACCAGTAGATAGATCAGGATCATCCCCACGCCATAGGCAATACCCATATCGCGGAAGGTCTCATAAGTGATTTGCCACTCGCCGTCCCATTTCAGGCCGTAGCCGTGAAGGTTGACCGGTTGGCGGATCAGGAATTGCTCCAGCTGGCCGCCGTCAACGAGCCGGTCCCGCAGGGTGCCGAGGATCTCGAACATGCCATACAGTGGACTATCCAACTTACCGGCCATGTCGCCGAATACGAACACCACCGGCAATAAATCCTTGTGGTAGATCGCGTGCTCGCGCTGCGTTTGCTCGATATCCACGACTTCCGACAGCGGCACCAACTGACCATTTTGACTGCGGGTCTTCAACCCCAGCACCGTGGCGATATCGGCCTGGTCGGCGGTCGGTAGCTCCAGCCGCAGCGGAATCGGATACTTGGCGGTTTCGGAATGCAGATAGCTGACATCTTCGCCACCCAGAGCCGTGCCGAGATCGGCGGCAACCGCTTGCTGTGAAACACCGAGCAACGCCGCCTTGGCCCGATCGACATGAGCGATGTAGCGCTCGGCTGGATCCTCGACGGTATCATCCACATCGACCACGTCCGGGGTCGCGCTGAACAAATCGCGCACCGCCTTGGCAACCCGGATTTGGCCCAGATAATTCAAACCGTAGATCTCCGCGACTAACGGCGACATCACGGGCGGGCCAGGCGGAACCTCAACCACTTTTACGTTGGCCTGATATTGTTTACCGATGGCCTGCAACGGGGCGCGTACCGCTAGGGCGATATCGTGGCTCTTGCGATGGCGGTGTTTTTTGTCCACCAGATTGACCTGGATATCACCGACGTTGGCTCCAGCACGCAGATAATACTGCCGCACCAGGCCATTGAAGTTGATCGGTGCAGCGGTGCCGGCGTAAACCTGATAGTCGGTCACTTCCTCAACGGTGGCCAGATAACGACCGAGTTCGCCCAATACCCGTGTGGTTTGCTCCAAGGTGGTGCCTTCCGGCATGTCCACGATCACCTGAAACTCCGATTTGTTATCGAAGGGCAACATTTTCAGGACAACCAGCTGGAAATAAGCGAGGCTGACCGAAACTCCAATCAGCAACAGCACACCGACACCCAACAACCAGCGCAAGGACCGACCCTGACGCCCACGCAGAAAAGGACCGACGACCCGGCGGAACAACCGGTGGGAAAAATCCTCTTTCTCGGTTTGCTGCAATTCCTTTCCTTCGCTTTCGAGAAGCGGCGCCGGGGATGAGGGCGTTTGGCCTCCCTCGCCCTCCGTAACCAAGGCCGGCTGCGCAGGCGCATGCTTTTCTATCACCCGCCGGAGTACCTTGTAGGTCAACCACGGCGTGAATGCAAACGCCACCGCTAGCGAAATCAGCATTCCCATGCTCGAATTGATCGGGATGGGACTCATATAGGGCCCCATTAACCCGGAGACGAAAGCCATTGGCAACAGGGCGGCGATCACGGTAAACGTTGCCAGAATTGTCGGACCACCCACCTCGTCCACTGCTAATGGAATCGCTTCAACCAGTTTGTGGCCGCCCAGGTGAATATGGCGATGGATGTTCTCCACCACCACGATGGCGTCGTCCACCAGAATACCGATGGAGAAAATCAGCGCGAACAGCGACACCCGATTGAGGGTGAATCCCCAGGCCCAAGAAGCGAATAAGGTAATCGTCAACGTCAGCACAACCGCCGCACCGACGATCATAGCCTCCCGCCAACCCAACGCCAGCAGCACCAGCAGAATGACCAGCGAGGTGGCAAAAATCAGTTTCGCGATCAGGGTCATGGCCTTTTCGTTGGCCGTAACACCGTAATTGCGGGTGACAGTGACGTTGACCCCTTCGGGAATCAAGATCCCCTTGAGTTGTTCGACCCGCTCGATGACTTGGTCGGCGATGACGACCGCATTCTCGCCGGGCTTCTTGGCGATGGCCAGAGTCACCGCCGGGAATTCCCCCTCGGCTTTGATGCCATTCGCAGCCGCCGCTGGCCCAGTGCCCAGCCAGACATACCGTTTCGGCTGATCGGAACTCAGCTTGACTTCGGCAACATCGGCTAGATAAACCGGTGTGCCTTGATGCAGGCCGACGACCAGGGCGCCGATCTCCTCCGCATTCACCAGGAAACTGCCGGCTTGCACCGGAATTTCCCGGTTATCGCTTACCAACGCCCCGGCATCGACCGAGGCATTGGCGGCCTGTAACGAACGACGCAAATCGGTCAGCGACAGCCCGTAACCCGCCAGCTTGGCCGGATCGAACAACACTCGCACGACCCGATCCGGTGCGCCGATGGTGTACAAATCGCGGGTACCGGGCACTCGCTTCAACTCCGTTTCCAGCGTATGCGCCACTCGCGTCAAATCCTCGGCGCTGCGCTGCGAATCCTCGGTCCACAGGGTCAGGCTAACGATGGGAACATCGTCGATACCCTTCGGTTTGAGAATGGGTTGGCCGACCCCAAGATTGGAGGGTAACCAATCAGCATTGGAATACAGTTTGTTATAGAGTCGAACGATTGCGTCAGTGCGTGGCTGCCCCACCAGGAACTGCACCGTCAGCACCGCCATGCCCGGTCGGGATACCGAATAGACGTGTTCGACCCCTTCGATTTCCGCCAACATCTGCTCGGCCGGACTGCTGACCAATCGCTCGACTTCCAGCGCCGTCGCGCCGGGGAAGGGAATGAACACATTGGCGAACGTGACGTTGATTTGCGGTTCCTCTTCGCGGGGCGTGATCAGCACCGCGAAGACCCCCATCAGGAGTCCCACCAACGCCAGCAGGGGAGTAATTTCGCTCAGCAGGAATTTTTTGGCGATCGCCCCGGACAAGCCAAGACGCGGTTCGGCGGTAGCGCTCATCTCACTTCCCCACGGTCGGCTGTTGTTGCTCCTTCAGGTAGATGCCAGCCACGACTGGATCTTGCGCTACCCGCTCGCCTGGCTCTAACCCCGCCAAAATTTCGACGAGATCGCCCTGAATCCGGCCTACTCGCACTTGCCGCAAGCTCACCTTACCATCTCGAACGACATAAACGCCGCTCACCTCACCGCGTTGGACCAAAGCTTGGCGCGGCACCACCAGGCGGTCGGTTTCGCCGACCTGGAAAGCCGTCTTGACGAACATGCCCGGATAAAGCCCGCCGGTTTTTTTCGGTAAATAAACCCTGACCTTGAACACGTTGCTCTGAGGATCGGCGTAGGGGAAGAACGTCAGCTTGTCGGCGACGATGGCCGCGCCACCGTTCGGTGGCAAAACCCGCGCTCGCTTATATTCGCGCACCGGCACGATCAAGCGCTGTGGGACATTCGCCACCACTCGCAATTCATCCAGCGAAAAGCCTGTCATCAGCGGCTTGCCGGGCTGCACGGTTTCACCCAACTGGACGTGCCGTTGCAGCACGATGCCGCTATAGGGTGCGTTGATCGTGGTGTAGCCAAGCGATTCCTTGGCTTGGGAAACGCCAGCTTGAGCCGATTCCAGGCGGGCTTTCGCGGCGTCGAAGCCGGCGGTTGCGGTATCCATCTGGGCCTTGGACACCAGTTGCTTTTCATAGACCCGGCGAATGCGGTTGTACTCAGCCTGTGCTTCCAGAAAACGGGCTTCGGCTTCGCGTAAACTGGCCTGAGCCTGTTCCAGGCCGGCGCGCTGTTCGATGTTACGCAACCGGATGATCGGAGTGCCTTGAGAAACAACGTCGTTGACATCGACCATGATCTCCTCGACGCGTCCGGCAGTCTGCGCGGAAACGGTGCTCTGATTGACCGCCTCGACTACCCCATCCAGGATCTGTTCGTTGGGCAACGTTTGCATCTTCGCCTCGACCGTTGGCAAGGGCGATTGGGCGGCGTTGCTCCAAATCGGCGCGACGAGCAGCAGACTCCACAACAACAACGGACGGGCTGTCACGAACATAAGAATACCCTCTAAGCCATCGATATATTTAATATATTAGAGTAGTCTAATATTTAGAACAGTCAGGAGCAAGGGAAGACGCTGCTCCATTCATCGATGATCGCTCCATTCGAGACAACGAGACGATTCGGGAAGCGCGGTCCGCCGGTCGGATAGCACGCCAACACCACGCGGAGCGCGCGAATGTTGTCAATCCGTTAATAGTACCGATACCAATAGCACAGCGGTTTCGGTCAACTCGCAGGCCGCGCCCAAGGTATCTCCAGTCGTACCACCCAACCGATCCAACAGCACGCGGCGTAGCCCCAGGAAACCGATTCCCAGCACGATAAGCAGTACCCCTCCCTGCCAGCTGAGCAAAACGATGGTAGCGACGGAGACCGCCAGCACCACCAAACCGCAGCTTATTCGTGGCAGATAATGCGCATATGGCGCACCCAAACCATCGGATCGCACGTAGGGGGTCGTCATCAATAGCAGCACGACGAACGCGCGGCCCAGCGTCGGGGCCAACAGCAACACCAGACGCGCATCACCAACGAGCAACGCCTGCAAAGTGGCAAACTTGTTCAAGAGAACCAGCGTGATCGCGACAATGGCCAGCGGACCGCTACGCGGATCTTTCATGATGGCCAAAGTCCGATCTCGATTACCCTGCCCCCCGATCCAGGCATCGGCACTATCGGCCAAGCCATCCAGGTGCAAAGCACCGGTCAGCAAAACCCAGGTCGCCAGGATCAATCCCGCCAGCACGCCGGGATCGGCCAGCCAAAGCGCGGTGTGTACTCCTGCCAGGAAAGCGCCGATCAACAGGCCGACCACCGGAAAAAATAGAACCGCAAGCCCCATTTCCTGAGGTCGCGGCATCGGGTCAATCAAGGGAACCGGCAGCCGGGTCAACAATTGCAAAGCGAGAATAAAAGCCCGAACAAAAGCCCTGATCATGCCAGGCGGCCGTTGTGAAACACCAAATGCGGTTCCGCGTCTGGATCACGGTGTTGGCGAATCCGGCTGAGGGCCGCGAACGGAACCTCGATCCGCCAGATTCGCCACACCGGCATATCCAACAGGTGCCGCAACACCATCCGAATGACCCCGCCGTGGACGACCAATAGTAGATGGCGACCCTGATGACGCTCCTGCAAAGCATTCCAGGCTTTCCCGATCCGCCGGTCAAAGTCGGCGACGGGCTCACCTTCTGGAATCGGATAGGTGACCGGATCACGCCAAAATCGCGCCAGCGTGAGCGGATCGGCGGCATGGACATCGGCCACGCTGCGCCCTTCCCAGACGCCGAAGCTCAACTCGGTGAACTCTGGCACGATCTCCAGCGGTCGATCCAATCGTTCGGCTAATTCCCGAGCGAAATGGGCGCAGCGGACCAGGGGCGAACTGACGATGACTTGCCAGTCGCGATAGTCGCCCACCGCCGTTCGCATCTGTTCCCAGCCGCGCGGACTCAGCGGATCGTCCACCGCGCCCCGGAATTTCTGGCCGCCCTCCGGCTCGCCGTGCCGCAGCAAATCCACCGTGGTGAAATCATTCATGCCTGGGAAACTCCGGCTTCAGCGAAGGTAGCCATCCGGGCATGCAGGACAGCGGCAGCGCGCAGGACCGGCATCGCCACCGCCGCGCCGCTGCCCTCTCCCAGACGCATGCTCAGCGCCAACAACGGATCGGCGTCCAACGCCTCCAGCAATTGTCGATGACCGGGTTCAGCGGAACGGTGGGCGTAGAACAACCAGACGGCGAGTTCCGGTCGTAATCGCACCGCCACCAGCGCGGCGACGGTGGCAATGAAACCATCCACGAGTACCGGTACCCCCAGTTGACCGCAGCGCAGATAAGCCCCAGTCAGCGCGGCGATTTCGAAGCCGCCCAACCGCTGCAAAGCGGCCATGGGTTGATCGGTACGATGGCGGGCCAACCCTTTTTCGATGACTTGCGCCTTGTGGTCGACACCGGCAGCATCAAGCCCGGTTCCCGGACCGGTCAGCCGGGCGGCGGGTACGTTCAGCAGGGAACAGGCAACGGCGGTGGCGCTGGCGGTATTACCGATTCCCATTTCACCACCGATAAAAACGTTTGCACCGCCGATCGCGGCCCGTTCGGCAGCATCGCGACCAGCGCTCAACGCATCCTGTAATTCCGAGCCGGTCATGGCCGATTCGTGGATGAAGTTGGCGGTACCGGATCCCACCCGAGCATCGAGTACCCCCGGCAATTCTTCCAACGGTTGCACGGTACCGACGTTTATCACTTCAAGTCGCGCCTTCCATTCCTGGGCCAACACGCTGATCGCCGCCCCGCCGCGCGCAAAATTGCGAACCATCTCGGCCGTCACCACCTGCGGAAAGGCGGAAACGCCCTCGGCGGTCACACCATGATCGCCGGCGAACACGCTGATCCAGACATGATCCATGCGCGGCTGCTGCGTCCCTTGCATGGCTGCCAGGGTCATACCGAGTTCCTCCAAGCGACCCAGCGAGCCGGGAGGCTTGGTCAATTGTGACTGTCGCTTGCGAGCAGCGGCCAGCATGCTGCTGTCGAGAGCGGCGATAGGGTCGTCATACCAATGATGGTTCATGCAGGAGGGTCCTTGAGGATGAGAGGAAGGCCGGCGATCACAAAAGTCACCCGATCGCAACAGCTCGCAACCGCCTGATGCAGCCGACCGGCTTCGTCGCGAAATCGTCGGGCCAATGGATTGGTGGGGACGATGCCTTGCCCCACCTCGTTGCTGACCAGCACGACCGAGCCGGGCAAGCTCGGCAGAGTATCGAGGAGACGGCGAGTCTCGCGATCCAGCTGCTCCTCTCCGGCGATCAGCAGATTGCTGAGCCAAAGCGTGAGGCAATCGACCAATAGGCAATGATGCGGAGCGGCGTGGGTTTTCAGGGCATCCGCCAGGGCCAGCGGTTCCTCGACCAATCCCCATTCGGCGGGGCGCTCGGCCCGATGGCGGGCAATGCGCGCGACCATTTCCTCATCGTTGGCTTGCGCGGTGGCGAGATAAATCACGTTCAAGCCACTTTCAAGCGCCCGTTGCTGGGCCAACGCACTTTTGCCCGAACGGGCACCACCCATCACAAACTCTTTCATATCAATTTATTATAATATTATCCGCGTATCGAATCCGGCCGGCTGACAAGACGCCTGCCCGAATTGTAAGCAGAATCGAGCGGTTTGAAACCATTGGCGTCGGGGACCGATCATCGTCATGCGGGCGCGGGCCTACCCCATACGCCGCACTCACGGTAACCATTTTCAGATGAACGATCATTTCGCGGACCATTTTAGCCCCGTTTCAGGCGATTACGCCCGCTATCGGCCAACCTATCCGGTCGCACTGTTCGCATGGCTGGCAAAACAAGTGACCAGCCACAATCTCGCTTGGGATTGCGCGGCTGGCAGCGGCCAGGCATCGCGCGATCTGACACGCTATTTCAAGCGGATCATCGCCACCGACGCCAGCTCAGCGCAGATCGCTGCCGCCGCGCCATATCCTGGCACCGAATATCGAGTCGCACCGGCAGAAGCTTCCGGCCTTTCGGAGGCCAGTGTCGACCTCATCACGGTTGCCCAGGCCATGCACTGGTTCGACCTCGACCGTTTTTATGCCGAAGCGCGGCGGGTTCTGAAACCGGGCGGAATCCTGGCGGCCTGGTGTTATGGCGCGCTCTCGGTGGAAGGCGAGGCAGTGAACGCGCGGGCCGAGGCGTTTTACCAGAATACCGTCGGGCCTTATTGGCCGCCGGAACGCCAGCTCGTGGAAAGCGGTTATCGGACTCTGCCCTTCCCGTTCGCCGAAATAGCCACGCCTGCCTTCGTCATGGAAGCGCATTGGTCCTTGCCGGAGCTTTTGGGATATTTTCGTAGCTGGTCGGCGACCGCCCGCTTTAGCGCCGAACGCGGATATGATCCGGTGACGGTATTGGCCTCGGAACTGGCACCGCATTGGCAATCGCCGCACCAACGCCGGCGGGTTTCGTGGCCCTTGGCGATGCGAGTCGGCAAAGTATGATGAGCGAATGATCATGAGAGTCGGGCTGGCAGGCTAACCTTATCACCCAATACCTCTACATTATTTAAAGCGGCTGCTCCACCCGTCGCAACACGATTAGCGCGATACCGCCCAGCGCCGCGCCAATGCTGGTGGGCAAGAACAGCATCGCTACCCAATCCGGCCAATCGAATAAAGTATCGGTCGCGTAGATTCCGAGGGCGGCATTGACGATCGCTCCAATCAACCCAGTTCCGACGATCTCGCCGATCACCACATACGCTATTTTCCCAGTTGCCCGATAGGCCAAACCCGCGATCAGCACTCCAAACACCCCTGCGTAGGGTAATGATGGATAGCCGGCGAAGTGAGAGGATAACAATCCGGCGGTAATCAGCATCGTGCCAGCCCCCCACCAAGGACCGACCAGTACGGCGGCCAACACATCCAGCAGCGACGGCACCACCCTCAAGAGCGGTAATCCATTTGCGATTGCGACCAACCAGGCGATCAGCCAGGGTGGACTGGAAGAACTGGCCATTTTTTCAGTCAGGCCCATCAAGGTGATCGGCGAAAGCGCCAAACCCGCCAGGATCAGCACGGCACTGTAACCCAGCCTTACTCTTAGCCTGGATCGCTCGGCCGAGCTGCGTTCCAATTCGGATGATCGCAGGTCAGACCCAGCTTCAACCAGATTGGCGCGAGCTTGACGCCCCCAGGCGACTGCGCGGCAGCGCCATCCGGCAGCGTTCGATGACACGCCTAGCAGAGACCGGATCGGATCGAGCAGTCCGATCGTCGCCGGTGAGGATTCGGTATTCGTTACGGACGGGCTGTCTACCGTGCAGGCTTTCCGCCTGAACTTGGACCAGCCGATTCGCCACAACCAGACCAATGCTCCCGCCACCAACCCCGCGATCGCACCCAGCAGGGCGAAAGACAGCCATTCCACTAACCCTCGACGGATCACCACACCCCAAACCACTGTGGAAATCGCCGAGCCCACGACAATCGCGACCGGAATCGCCGCGACACGGCTCCGCGTTAATGCCCCCGCAAGGAGAGCTCCCAGCAAGGGCGGCATCACGAACACCAGCCCCAACAGCCACACAAAGCCATCGCCGAAGCTATTGCCGCCAAACGAGGCGCAAGCCGGTTTCATGCAAGGCAAGGTCGTTGCAACTAGAACCCCCTGCCACCAAAATCGGCATCGTCGACGCCTCGGAAATTGCGGTAAATCCGACACCGACGCTATATCCTCTGGAGCGGTCTGGAGCGATGAAAGTGCGATCAGGCGACCATCATCGTGGTCAAACTTCAACACCGCAACGCTATCGATAAAAAAACCATGATATTCGATTCACCTTTCTCATCGGACGGAGGCACAACCGAATTCCAAGTTGCACTGATCGGGCTCGGGCAACGTGGCTGCGAGCAGATTCAACGGCTATTTCAGCAGGATTTGCCCGGCGCCCAAGCATTTTTGATCGACCACGATCCCGAGTATCGCCAACTGGAAAGCGAACCCGCACAACGCGTCCAATGGATCGGCAATACCACGACTGTGCCCGACTTCTCCGCTTGCGAATTACTGGCTATCGTCATCGTCGGCGCCGAACACCATGACAAGACCGAACACCTCAGCCTCAAGCTCGGCCTGCTGAAAGAGCGGCCAACGCTGGTGCTAGGGATCGTGCTGCCGCCACCCGCCGGTCAGCCGGCCCGACTCAAGCCGGAGCTACTCGCGGAATTGGATTGCATCGCCCACTGGCCCGGCGATCCGGCATCATCGCAATGGCGTGAATTGCTCGATACCGCCTTAACCGATCTGGTTGGAGCTTTAGCCCAATCGAACGCCATCCCTATCGATATCGGCGCGTTCATCGGCGCATTGAGTGGAACACACCAACCGTTACGGATCGCCACCGCTACTGTGGCAGAGCCACTTGACCCCGAACGCGTCCAGACGGCGGCTCGCGCGGCGCTGGCCGATTTGCATGAGCGGGGTTTCAAGCCCGACCGGACTAAGGGATTGCTGGTGGTGATCCACGGGGATAGCGATTGCCAAGCAGCCGATCTCGGCCCAGCATTCAAGCTATTCGCGGAAACATTGCCGGATACCGCGACCGTCATCCCCGTCCTATCCATCGATAGTTGCTGGCAAAACTGTCCGAGAATCACCTTGTTCGCCGTCGGCATGTTCGTCGCGCCGCCTGGCGTTGCGCGGTCGCGGCTTTCCCCATAGAATATTCGCCCCTTGCAGCCCGGACGGGCCGCGACTCCTTGCCTCACCGCATTGTGGGAGGCTTATTTTATCCGTAAGGAGCTTTAATGCGACATTACGAAATCGTGTTTCTGGTTCATCCCGACCAGAGCGAGCAGGTTCCCGCGATGATCGAGCGCTATCGCGCGATGATCGAAGAAGACGGCGGGCAAATTCATCGCCTGGAAGACTGGGGTCGGCGCCAGCTGGCCTACCCGATCAATAAGATACACAAGGCGCACTACGTTCTGATGAACGTTGAATGCAGCCTGACGGTACTGCGCGAAATGCAAAGCGCGTTTCGGTTCAACGACGCCGTGATCCGCAATCTCGTGATTCAGCGCGATGGCCCCGAAACCGAACCCTCGCCGCTGATTAAATCCCGTGACGAGCGCGAAAGCCACAGCGATCGGGACAGCCAAGGGGATCGCGGCGACTCTGCCGATCGTGACGAAGTTGACGACGACGAGATCGATAACACCGCTGAGGCTGCTTGAGTCCGTCGCTTTCGCTAAGTCGCCATGTCCGTGGCACCCTCCGCCGACAACTGCCTCATCATCGCCGGTGAAGTGGTTGGACCCTGCCAGACCCGGACTTCGCCAGCCGGCATCGCCATCAGCCACTTTTTGCTGGAACACCGTTCTGGGCAGATAGAAGCGGGTTTCGCCCGAGAGGTACACTGCCGGATTCCGGTGGTGGCCTGTGGCGAGCCAGTGGCCGAAACGGTTCGAGGGCTACCACCTAGAGCCCGGGTGCGAGTGCGCGGTTTCATCGGCCGGGCCAATAACCGCGAAGGCGAATACCGCTTGGTTTTGCACGCCGCTCATATCGAGCTTATCGATATCGAATGACCTGATAGACACATTTCGAGGATCCATCCATCATGTCGCGTTTTTTCCGCCGCAAGAAATTCTGTCGCTTCACCGCCGAAGGCGTCAAGGAAATCGATTACAAGGATATCGCCACTCTTAAGAACTACATCACCGAGACTGGCAAGATTGTGCCGAGCCGCATTACCGGAACCAAAACCCGCTACCAGCGCCAGCTGTCGGTTGCGATCAAGCGTGCCCGGTTCTTGGCGTTGCTGCCCTACTGCGACCGGCATTAAGCCTTTACTCACTGACTCCAACCGTCGCTAGCAACGCTTGCGATGCAGTCGCTTGCCGCATTCATCATGCGGGGTCGGTTGCCGGCGGCACTGGTCGCCGCAACCGCAGCGGTATTGTTTTGGCTGTTCCCGCCGTTCCTGATCGTGGCCGGTGCGACCATCGCGTTGGTGACTCTGCGCCAAGGGCCGATCGAGGGGGCGCTAGTGATGGCCCTGGGGGGAATCGGTGCCGTCGGTTTAACTTGGTTGGCGTTCGGCGGGTGGTGGCTGATCACGCTCGTGCTATTGCTCTGCTGGCTTCCACTGTGGCTGTTGGCGCTGGTACTCCGTCACACGATCTCACTGTCCCGAACGTTTCAAGCGGCCGCATTGTTGGGCGTACTGGCCGTGGTGGGTTTCTACTTGACGCTGGGTGATCCGACGGTTTGGTGGAACAACATACTGGAGCAACTGCGGCGAGAATTGGCCGATCCGTCACTGGGGCAAGCATCGGATCGTGCCACGCTGGATCAACTGCTGACGTTGCTCGAAGATTGGGCACCATACTTCGTTGGTCAAGTGGTGGGTGCGGCGCTGTTGGCTGTTTTGGCATCGTTGCTCCTGGGTCGTGGGTGGCAAGCCACGCTGTTCAATCCTGGCGGCTTTCGCCCCGAGTTCCAGGACCTACGCCTTGGCCGATCCCTTGCGATGTTGACCCTGCTCGCCTTTGGCGCGGCAATCCTGTCCGGCTGGCCGCCGCTGACCAACATTGCGTTGGTCTTAGGAACGCTTTACACCGTGCAGGGCATCGCCTTGGTTCACGCCGTGCTATTCAAGCTGCAACTCTCGCCCGCCTGGCTGGTACTGTTTTACCTGTTGCTAATTCCGCTGCTGTCGCAGGTCGTGATGGCGTTGGGTGTCGCCGATGCCTGGGCCGATTTCCGAAACCGCGTCCGACCTCGGCCGGGCAACCATTGAAAGTATCCTGGAGCTACTGATGGAAATCATTTTGCTGGAAAAAGTCGCCAATCTGGGCGCATTGGGGGATCGGGTCAAGGTCAAACCGGGTTACGCCCGCAATTTCCTGATCCCCAAGGGCAAGGCCACTGAAGCCACCCCGGCTAACCTTGCCCGCTTCGAAGCCCGACGTGCCGAACTGGAACGAATCGCCGCCAACGCGCTGGCCATAGCCAGCGCTCGCGCCATCCAACTGGCCGAATTGATCGTCACGATGTCGGTGAAAACAGGCAGCGAAGGCCGCTTATTCGGTTCGGTGGGCGCGGCTGATATCGCCAATGCCGTGTCCGCGGCCGGTATCGATCTGCAAAAGCACGAAGTGCGGCTTCCCACTGGCTCGATCCGCCAGATTGGCGAGTACGATGTGGATTTGCACCTCCACAACGAGGTCAAGACCCAAATCCGGGTCAACATCATCGCTGAAACCTGATAATCCAGCGGGTCATCCGTGCGGCGGATCGGCTACACTTAATGCGTTCTCCGCATGGATCTCGCCCGACAGGACCTTGTTGTCGGGCGAGATGCCCTACTCCCACTGGGGAACTTCAAGGCCGTACCGTCGGATAGTGTCGCGGCGGACGGCGGATTGTCGGTCCCGTTCCGAGAGTTCCGTCATTGCAGCCTGTCACCCCGTTTCCCAATCGAAAGGACGCCGCCGCGGAAGCGCTGCGGGTACCGCCGCATTCGCTCGAAGCGGAGCAGGCGGTGCTGGGTGGCCTGATGCTGGATAATGCGACCTGGGATCAAATCGCCGATCGCCTGGATGAGAGCGACTTTTATCGCAACGATCATCGCTTGATTTTCCGCGCCATCCGCCACTTGTCGGAGAATGGCCAACCTTTCGACCTGCTGACCCTGGCCGAATGGCTGGAGGACAACAATCAGCTGGAAGACGCAGGGGGATTCGCTTATCTGGGCGTTCTGGCGCGAGACACACCCAGCGCGGCCAATGTCCGGGCCTATGGCGACATTGTCCGCGAACGGGCGATCCGCCGTGATCTGATCCGAACGGCCACCGAGATCGCGGACAGCGCTTACGATCCCAGGGGTCGCGACACCAAGCAACTGGTGGACGACGCAGAGAAACGAGTGTTCGCCATTGCGGAGCACGGACAGCGTACCCAGCAAGGTTTCACCGGCATCAAGGATCTGCTAACCCGCACGGTCGAACGGATCGACATACTGTTCCAACACAATAACCCCATCACGGGCATCGCGACCGGCTGGCATGATTTCGACGATAAAACCGCCGGTCTGCAACGCGGGGACTTGATTGTCATCGCCGGCCGGCCTTCGATGGGCAAAACTGCCTTCGCCATGAACATCGCCGAGTTCGCGGCTATTCAAAGCCGATGCCCGGTAGCGGTGTTCAGCATGGAAATGCCGGGCGAGAGCCTGATCATGCGCTTGATCTCCTCGCTTGGACGAATCGATCAGCACAAGGTACGCACCGGCCGGCTGGAGGAAGAGGATTGGCCGCGGGTCACCTCGGCGGTCAGTATGCTGTCGGAGGCGCGCCTGTTCATCGACGACAGCTCCAATCTCAGCCCTAATGAACTCCGGGCGCGCGCCCGCCGCTTGTACCGGCAGGAAGGACAGTTGGGGCTGATCGTGGTGGATTATCTCCAGCTGATGCAGGTGCCCGGCACTAACGAGAATCGAGCGACCGAGGTGTCCGAAATTTCCCGCTCACTCAAAGCGTTGGCCAAGGAATTGTCGGTGCCGATCCTGGCGCTGTCCCAGCTCAATCGTACCTTAGAGCAGCGCGGCGACAAACGGCCGATTATGTCGGACTTGCGCGAATCGGGTGCCATCGAACAGGATGCGGACCTGATTTGCTTCATCTATCGCGATGAAGTTTACAATCCCGACAGCCCTGACAAGGGGAAGGCTGAGATTATCATCGCCAAGCAACGCAACGGTCCCATCGGGATGGTTCCCCTTACCTTTCTGGGGCAATATACCCGTTTTGAAAGTTACGCTTCTGAATCCTACTCCTCGGGTTCCAGTCATGAGTCGAGCAACCACAGTCCGTCTCGATCTGGGGGCGCTGGTTCACAATCTGCGGCGGGTCAGAGAAGCCGCCCCGCGCCGGCGGGTGGCGGCCGCCGTTAAAGCCGAAGGCTACGGCCACGGCTTGGTCCGAGTCGCGCGGACTCTGGACGCCGATGCCTTCGCCGTAGCTTGCGTCGAGGAAGCGCTGATCTTGCGCGAGGCGGGCATCGACCGGCCGATTTTGCTGTTGGAGGGTGTGTTCGAGGCAGCGGAACTACCCGTGTGCGCCCGTCATAACCTTGAAATGGCCGTCCACCATCCTGAGCAGGTTGCGATGTTGGAACGCGCCCGATTGGAATGGCCGCTGCGAGTCTGGCTGAAGGTCGATACCGGGATGCACCGGCTGGGCCTGGAGCCGGAGACGGTTCCCGCCATTTGGCGACGCCTGCGTGACTGCCCGGCCGTTCGCCCGGACCTTGGCCTGATGAGCCATCTAGCGAGGGCCGACGAGCGGAGTCGCCCCGATACTCTCAACCAATTGCAATGTTTCGAGACCGCGACCGCCGGGCTACCGGGAGAACGGTCGCTGGCCAATTCCGCCGCGATTCTGGGCTGGCCGCAAACCCATTTCGACTGGGTGCGACCCGGCATCATGCTATACGGTGCCTCGCCGTTCGTGGACAGTCTCGCCCCTGACGAGAACCTGCGCCCGGTCATGACCCTCAGCACCCGTCTGATCGCGATCAAACGCTTACGTCGAGGTGAGCCGGTCGGCTACGGCGGAACCTGGATCTGTCCCGAAGATATGGATGTGGGCGTGGCCGCTATCGGCTATGGTGACGGCTATCCGCGTCATGCCCTATCCGGGACGCCGGTACTGCTCGACGGTCGGGAGGCGACGCTGATCGGACGAGTGTCGATGGATATGATCACTCTCGATTTGCGTCAGCATCCCGAGGCACGGGTCGGCGATCCGGTCGTACTGTGGGGCGAGGGTTTGCCAGTGGAACGCATCGCGCAACTCGCCGGCACCATCTCCTATACCTTGACTTGCGGGATAACGGCACGGGTCAAACGCGATGTGATTCCCGCCGATGGCCAGTAAGGGCCGCACGATCTACGCCTGCACCGAATGTGGCGCGCAAACCAGCAAATGGTCGGGCCAGTGCGGTGATTGCGGTGCCTGGAATACCCTCCAGGAAACTCTGGCAACGCCATCGGTCGCAAAAGGCGGCAGTAAACCCGCTGGTTATGCCGGTTCGACGGTCGGAGCCGAGATCCGAACCCTGGACAAGGTGGATGCGACAGCGGAAATCCGCCAGCCTTGCGGTAACGGTGAACTGGACCGGGTGTTGGGCGGGGGGTTAGTCAATGGTTCGGTGACGCTGATCGGCGGTGATCCGGGCATCGGTAAATCCACCCTGCTCCTGCAAGTTTTGGCGGAACTGGCGGCTCATAATCGAACACTATACGTCAGCGGCGAGGAGTCGCCGCAGCAAATCAGCTTACGCGCCCGGCGCCTGCAATTGCCCCGGGATCGCTTGCGTTTGTTACCGGAGATCTGCGCCGAGCGCATCCTAGCCGTCGCTGAAATCGAGCAACCGCAAGCGATGGTGATCGACTCGATCCAGACCGTGTTCACCGAACGGTTGCAATCGGCGCCGGGATCGGTGGCGCAGGTGCGGGAAAGCGCTGCACAGCTGGTGCGTTTTGCCAAGGCCAGTGGCACGGCGCTGTTCCTGGTCGGGCACGTCACCAAGGAAGGCGCTATCGCTGGACCGCGCGTGCTGGAGCACATGGTCGACACCGTGTTGTATTTCGAGGGCGACCCCAGTGGCCGGTTGCGAGTGTTGCGGGCCGTGAAAAACCGCTATGGGCCGGTCAACGAACTGGGTGTGTTCGCAATGACTGAGCTTGGACTGAAAGAAATCACCAACCCATCGGCGATTTTCCTATCGCGCCATGAGACGCCAGTGGCCGGTAGCGTCATCATGGTCACCCGCGAAGGCACTCGACCTTTGTTGGTGGAAATTCAGGCGCTGGTGGACGAATGCCACGGTGGCAACCCGCGCCGGGTGACACTGGGGCTGGAACAGAACCGGCTGGCGATGTTGCTAGCGGTGCTGCATCGGCACGGCGGAGTGGCGATGTACGATCAGGATGTGTATGTCAATGCGGTGGGCGGGGTGCGAATCAACGAGACGGCGGCGGATTTGGCGGTGCTGCTCGCTGCCTTGTCGAGTTTCCGCGATCGACCACTGCCGACCGATCTGGTGGTATTTGGCGAAGTCGGACTGGCAGGGGAAATCCGCCCGGTCCCGAATGGCGAAGAACGGTTGCGGGAAGCGGCCAAGCACGGTTTCAAACAGGCCATCGTACCGCGTGCCAACCTGCCCCGGCGCGGTAACCGGGTGGAGGGCCTGGAGGTGCGCGGCGTCAGCCGGCTGGGCGAGGTGATGGGAAATTTATAGCCAGTGCGGGGACTCGCAATAACTGATCATGTATCTAATGCTCTGCCTCACCTGCTCCGCGAAGCAGGGTCAGGTGCAAGCTTCAGTTAGGCGGGTTGATTCAATGTTGGGTTGCTAAAAAGGCGGCAACCTGACCTACGCAGTTCAGCCGCCGTTTTGCTTCAGCGAAGCGGACGGGCGGTTGAAGCGACTTGTCAGCCCCTTATGGCAACTGAATTTTCAGGTCTTTACAAATTTTGTGCGCCATAAACTCCTTGATCTCACTATGACGTGGCACTGCTGTCATTTCTCCGTTATTTGTGTTTTTCCAAATCGAGTGCCTGCTGCCCTCCCTCAGCAAAACACACCCATTCTTTATTAAAAGTTTGAATGAGATTGCTTCTTTTCATATCGCTAATGGAATCTCCTCAAAATCCCTTTCTGCTCGTCTACGAGACTCCTCAATTCTCAATTCTAGAATGTCAATGACAGCGTCTCTTAGGCTAATCAGCAATTCTTCTTTTGTTCTTTCTTGAGCATTAGCGCCGGGTATTTCTTCAACCCAACCTAGCCACCAGTCGCCATCTTTTTTCACAATAGCAGTGAATTCAGCTTTCATATTTCTTAGCCTCTGTTTGAAAAATGAAAGTTTCTTGCCTAACGTCTTTACCCACTAGGGCCACGCCATTAATGAGCGTTTCATCATCAATAACCGATCATGGTGCGGTCTCCGGTTCAGCAGCCAGTTAGGTGGGTACGCTTTTCTAATCTGCCTTACGCGCTACTCTAAGCGGCGACTGGTGCGGAGCGGCAGTTGCGGAAAAATGGCGAAGCCACTCGCAAATGCCGCGGAGTACCAATCGTCCGCGTGAGCGTAAACGAACGGCTTGAGCGCATTGTCAGGCCATTTTCTGCGGATGATGAAAATCTTCAATCAAGGCCAGCTCTTCCGCCTCAGCGGCTTGAGCTCGAAAAAGATCCCACCGAACCTGAAGGTTCAACCAAAAATCTGCGGAAACCCCGAAAAACTTTGCCAACCGAAGCGCTGTGCTTGGCGTAATGCCACGCTTTTGATTAACGAGTTCATTTACTCGCTGATATGGAACGTGAATGGCATCGGCCAAATCGCGCTGACTGATATTCATAGGCACGAGGATCCTCCCTAAGCATTTCGCCGGGATGAGTAGGCGCCCTATGCGTTGGAATTCGAACCATATTCGATACCTTTAGTGATAATCGGTAACCTCGACGTTGCTCGGACCGGATTCGCCCCAAATGAAGCAGATTCTGTACTGCTCGTTAATGCGAATGCTGTACTGGCCCTTCCAATCTCCGGCAAGCGCCTCAAGGCGATTACCGGGCGGAACCTTCAGTTCTTTGAGTGACTGCACCGAATCGAGCTGATCGAGCTTCCGCGTAGCGATTTTCCAGAGTTTTTCTGGACAGGATTTTCTAGCAGCTTTCGAATTGACGCCATTGAAGATGTCCTCAGACGCCTGATCATAGAACGATTCAATCATGGCAACATGGTAGCACGGATTCCATGCTACCGAAAATGTAGGCTATCCTGGCCTAACGGGGCGGCGGATAAGCCGCGAAGGGCGAGAAAGCCGCAGGCTTTTTCGCCTGGAGTCGGCTTGATCCGCGTGGTTGTGCGGCGCGAAGCGCCAAGCAACCATGCGGATGCTAATCCGCCGCCCCGTTGTCGCGGGCGCGAAGCGTCCGCGACAACGTTTGAGCTAACCGGACCGTTGCGGTATGTGGCTAAAGGCCCAGAATGAAATGGCGGGCCTTTGGCCGCACGCCGCAATGGGTCCGGTTGAGCGAATGGTTAGGCCGCAGATGCAATGCTACGCCCACGGCTGCCAAATGAAGTGATATTGAAGCTTGTCGTGAACATACACCACTCGAACGGGATTTCTCTCAAATCGCCCTCGGCCCGCATTTATCAGAGATATACGTACTGCGAAGCCGCTCTGATTCAAGCGGCTTGGTTGCGAAATCCATTAGCAAGAGCGCTCGAAGTTTCACTTGCGTCTGCGGCCATCTTGTCAGCTTGAACAATTCCGGCTTGTTCTGCGAGCCGTATAGCTGACAGGCACCGTCCGCTGGTCGCACGGCCAGTTCCAGGAGAACAGGATTGCTCCCGCCCAAGCGAAAGTCGATCCTCGAGTCTCGCTCGGATGATGCAAAGCGAAGCGGATGCTGTCTAGTCACCGTGCCGAAGCGAGCCTCAAGCTCGGCGAGCAAGTACGCGTCGATCTTCATTTCCCGCGATAGGCGATCCGAGCGCCTTAGAAGATCCAGCGCCAACTCTCGGAGTTCGGCGATGTTCATGTGCTCTCCCCCTTTAGGAACGGCGCTGCTTCTCTGCGGCCTAACGGGGCGGCGGATAAGCCGCGAAGGGCGAGAAAGCCGCAGGCTTTTTCGGCCTGGAGTCGGCTTGATCCGCGTGGTTGTGCGGCGCGAAGCGCCAAGCAACCATGCGGATTGGTAATCCGCCGCCCCGTTGTCGCGGGCGCGAAGCGTCCGCGACAACGACGCAAATCAGCCGAGCCGTAAGGAGCGATAGCGACTGAAGGCGTCGGCTGGATTTGCTTTGTTAGCCATGACAATTAGGAGTAAAAAAGGCTTGATATCATTGCTGGACGCATTTAAGAATCAGATGAGTTTACGGGCAAGAACAGCCATCCATTATCTTGAGAAACGAATCGGCCTTGCCCTAAGTTACCGCTACCAAGGATTTCCCCAATCGCTCCTTTCATAAAAGGACTATTTGCTGATGCCGCGAATACGTAGTCGCAGATAAATCCCGGCTGCCCAGATGCAGGTTCGCATCCTATTTTTTCAAATTCCTCAATCTTAAATGCAAGACTCCCCTGGCTTGGCTTTACAATATATAGCTGAAGGCATTGCATGGCGCGAATCGGATCGTTTTCAAACTGACGCTGTTCGCATTTGGTAAGCAGATCATTATAATGTTGATTGATTGCAGCAAACTTGGCTTGTAATGCGCTTAGCATTTCATCTCGTGTCGGCTCATTTCCTCGGCCGGCTCCATCACTTGAGAATTTCTTCAGGAATAAAGGAGTTAACTCTCTAGCGCAAGCGCGGTAATTCTTGCTGTCATCTTTCTGATGTTCCTTAAGAACTTGCTGGACGCCCGACCATTCACTTTTTGAAAACTCCGCTTCTCCCGATGCAGAGCCAATAAGCTTTACTTTCGCTTTACCATCGCCATGAATTTTAACTTGCCAGTGGGCTCCCTGATCCGAAGGATATTGGCAAACCTCCTTTACGCTCTTTACGACCTCGCTAAAAGTACCCTCTTCTGCGGTCAGTAAGTATCCCCCGGCAGAGCCGGGGGCTTTAGTGTTGTGAGCCGCTCGAAGCGGCTAGGCCAGGGGTCGCTAACGCGGCCCTGACGTTCTTGGGCCACCTAAACGGTGGCGCCTCAGCGCCACAGGTCTAGCTGATCCAGCCGCTCGATCCTCTTTCTCTTGGTTACTGGATGTACTCGCGGATCACCGCCTCGTCCCGACCGACGGTCGAGACGAAGTACCCCCGCGCCCAGAAGTGCTGCCCCACGAAATTGCTGCTTGCGCTCCCCGTACACCCGCGCCAGATGAATCGCGCTCTTGCCCTTGATGAACCCGATCACCTGCGACACCGCGTACTTCGGCGGAATCGACAATCATCATGTGCACGTGATCGAGCATCAGATGCCCTTCCTCGATCCGGCTCTCCTTCTGCGCGGCCAGCTTGCGAAACACTTCCCCCAGGTGCTGCCTCAGCTGCCCATACAGCGTCTTGCGGCGACACTTCGGAATGAAGACCACGTGATATTTGCACTCCCATGTCGTGTGGCTCAAGACTTTCGAACTCGTCCATCGCGGATTCTTCCTTTCGTGTGCTTGGCGGCTCACGACACAGAGTTTCCCTGATGGACTCCCGTAAATGTCAAACTGCTACCGTCCTCCCCGGCAGAGCCGGGGGTTTTCTCAGGATAATAAAGAAGATGAAAATAATAGTAAGCAAGTAAATAACCTTAAACAAGTTGTACTTAGGCTCATGTATTTCTCCGTAATGAGTGGTGGCTAACGGGGCGGCGGATAAGCCGCGAGGACGGAAAAGCCGAAGGCTTTGACGGCCGATGTCGGCTTGATCCGCGTGGTTGTGCGGCGCTTCGCGCCAAGCAACCATGCGGATGCTTATCCGCCGCCCCGTTGTCGCGGGCGCGAAGCGTCCGCGACAACGTAGAAGTGAGCGGACTGCGCGGCTTTTCGCGCAGATCCGCTCGACTGCCGGGTTAGGCCTGACTTGGCCGCAGAAGTTTCTGGAGCGGGGGGTATCGCGTTCAGGCGGAAGCTTCTGCACCTCTGAACTCCTTTCTGAGTCTCGCAATACTCGCTCCAAGGTCTCGCACGGCATCATCAAATGATCTGGCCATCCGACCATTAACTTTCGCGACAGTGTCGTCTGAGTTGCAACCCCAAGGTCTTAAGCGAAACGTCAGCGAACTTCTCGAAGAACTCGATTCGAGCCGGGACATCAACTGGCAGGCTGTCGGGACGCCATATGCCTTTACATGCGTGTAAAGACTAGCCATCCGAGAGTACTTGGAGTTCTCTGAGCTTATCTCTGGCGATTTGGGCTGCTTCCCAGAGAAGTCCGGAAGAGTGATTTCCTTCACCCATGGTTAGCGACTTCATTACGTAGGTGGTGAAAAGAGACTCCGAGATAATCAGCGTGTCAAAGTCACTATCAGTCGAGTATTCCTTGTCGATTGCCGGCCCCTTAAGGCTGCGGCCCGCCATCGCGCTACCCACTATGAATACGCTAGATGGTTCAACGTCAAAGGCATCGGCAATGGTCTTTCGAAACAGAGCGAATTTCAACGGCTCATCCCGAAAAACATACGGTATATGCGCAAGGAGAAGCTTGTGCGCGATTGCCTCTGGAGAAAACTCTTCAACTAGCCTGCGCCATTCATCGGCTGTGCGGATACGGAGTGGCTAAGAGGCTACTTGGCATGAGAGTTCCTTATGAGTAGGCCCAACGGGGCGGCGGATAAGCCGCGCAAGGCGAGAAAGCCGCAGGCTTTTTCGCCTGGAGTCGGCTTGATCCGCGTGGTTGTGCGGCGCTTCGCGCCAAGCAACCATGCGGATGCTTATCCGCCGCCCCGTTGTCGCGGGCGCGAAGCGTCCGCGACAACAAGTGATTATACAGTTTCCGTCTATCTACAAAATTCGCCGTTATTAAAACCAACTATTTGGTTTTAATCATTTTTATTTGCCGCATAACATCCTTGTCTCGCACAATTCCAACCAAATCTGGTACTCGCGTCCGTAGCATATGATCGTCGAACCCCTCGGCGCACTCGCGGCGGACGCTGAAGGAACCGAGGTTATCTAACCCGATTGAACCGCCGCCGAGCGCGCAGGGCGTGGCGCAGGAACGCCGCCTAAAACTCGCATAAGCCCGCCAACGATACATAGCGTGGCTAGGTAGAACGCTACCTGCATACCGGCTGGCCGATCGTTATAGCCAATCAGGACGTGCAAAAATTGCCCGAGCAGGCTTTGTTCAGCCAGAACCGACGACGTATCCCATAACGGTTGCTGCCAGGCTGGCAGCCAGTCAGCCTGAATCAGGAAACCGGCGGCTTGAGCGGCCATACCGGCAGCCAGCAATAAAATTAGCCAACTGGTCACCGCGAACAAATGCCGGGTAGGAACACGCAGCAAACCGAAGTACATAGCGGATCCAACCACGACGCCAGCCGATAAACCGAGCAGGCCACCAATCAACATCGGCCAAACGGCATCACCGCCGGCCGCAATGCCGTATAGGAACAGCACGACTTCCGAACCTTCCCGAAGGACTGCCAAGGTCACAACCGTCGCCAACGCCAGCAACGGCAATTCGCCGGTGCTGACCTGCCGGCCAACCGCATTCATATGCAGCGCCAGTTCCCGACCGTGCCGCCCCATCCAGACGTTATGCCAGCCCAGCATCAACACCGCCGTGAACAATACGCTGGCATTGAATACCTCCTGCCCCATGCCGGCGGCGGCATCCGCGATCACCTGCGCAAAACCGGCCACTACGGCGGAACCCACCAAGCCAGCCAAGGCACCGCCACCGATCCACCAACTACGCCCGGCAACACCACGGGTGGCCGCCATCACGATGCTGATGACCAAGGCCGCCTCCAGCACCTCCCGAAACACGATGACCAGCGTTCCGATCATGTCGCGATCCCTCCAAGCTCACTGAGCGACCAGCCGCCCCTTGGCGGTCTTTTCATGGAATTCACCCAAGAAATCATAGCGGCCAGGCTGTAGCGGCCCGACGATTAAAGTCGCTTGGCGTTTGCCGGGAATCACCTTTTCGAGCTTCAACGCATGACTCTCGAACTCTTCTGGGGTTGAGTCCTGATTATCCACAATCAGCTTGAATTTTTGACCGGCTGGCACCTGCAATTCGCTTGGCTCGAACTGATGATTCTTGATGCTCAAGGTATAGGTGCCGGTTTCTTGCGCAAGAGCAGACTGGCCGTTCAGCCCCCCCAGTAATGCGATCGCTACCAGTGTGGTAAAGGTGGATTTCATGGATCAGAATACCTCGATTCAATTGACAATTGAATGATAATTATTCTCATTAATTTTGTAAAGCACTGCCTATTAGCTCTTTTTAGTCAAGCAAGAAACTGCCTTACTTCAGACGGTGCTATTTTTTCTCGGATCGAACGCATCTCGCACAGCCTCGCCGACGAATACCAGCAGGCTGAGCGTCAGCGCCACCACCGCGAAGCCGGCGATACCCAGCCACGGCGCTTGCAAATTGTCCTTACCCTGGCGCAACAAATCGCCCAGGGAAGCCGAGCCCGGCGGCAGGCCGAGCCCTAGAAAATCCAGAGCGGTCAAAGCAACAATGGAACCGGACAGGATGAACGGCATGAAAGTCAGGGTCGCCACCATCGCGTTCGGCAGGACATGCTTGAACATGATCCGTCCATCGCTCATCCCCAAGGCGCGAGCAGCGCGAACATAGTCGAAATTGCGGGCACGCAGAAACTCGGCCCGCACCACCCCCACCAATGAGGTCCAGCCAAACAGCATCAGGATGAGCAGCAGTGTCCAGAAACCCGGTGTCACCACGCTGGAGACGATGATCAGAATGAACAGCTGCGGCAACCCGCCCCAGATTTCCAAAAAACGCTGGAACAGCAAATCCACCCGACCACCGAAATAACCCTGCACCGCCCCCGCCGCCACTCCGATCACTGAGGAACTCAGGGTCAGCAGCAAACCGAACAGGATCGAAATCCGTAGACCATAAATCAACCGTGCCAGCACATCACGGCCCTGATCGTCGGTGCCCAGCCAGTTTTCGGCGGAAGGCGGCGCTGGCGCCGGGACCGGCAGGTTGTAGTTGACAGTGTCGTAGCGAAAGCGGATTGGCGGCCAAATCATCCAACCCTGCTCGTTGATGAGTCGCGCCAGAAAGGGATCACGATAATTCGCTTCGCTGGGAAACACCCCACCGAAATCGGTTTCGGCGTAATCTCTAAAGACCGGGAAATAGAGCGAGCCTTGGTAACGGATCAACAGAGGCCGATCGTTGGCGATCAATTCAGCGCCCAAGCTCAGCCCAAACAACAGCAGAAACAGCCACAGCGACCACCAGCCACGTCGGTTAGCGCGAAACTGGGCGAAACGACGGCGGGTCAGGGGCGTGACGTGAACGCCGAAACGCTCCAGCATCGCTCAACCTTCCCGCGTGGCGAAATCAATGCGCGGATCAACCAGCTGATAGGTCAGGTCGCTCACCAGATTCAGCAGCAGGCCGATCAGGCTGAATACGTACAGCGTCCCGAACATCACCGGATAGTCGCGCTTGATCACCGCCTCAAATCCCAACAGTCCAAGACCATCCAGCGAGAAGATGACCTCGATCAGGAGCGAACCGGCAAACAGCATGCCCACTAAAGTTGCCGGAAATCCGGCAATCACCAACAGCATCGCGTTGCGAAAGACATGCCCATACAGTACTCGCCCCTCGCTTAGACCCTTGGCACGGGCGGTGATCACGTACTGCTTGTTGATTTCATCTAGAAACGAATTTTTGGTCAGCATCGTCAGCGAGGCAAAACCGCCGATCACCATCGCCGTCACCGGCAGGGTGAGATGCCAGAAATAGTCCAGAATCCGTGCTGGCCCACTCAGATCGGCCCAGTTGTCCGAGGTGAGTCCTCGCAGCGGAAACCAATTTAGATAGCGTCCGCCAGCGAACACGATGATCAGCAAAATCGCGAACAGAAATGCCGGAATAGCGTAACCGACGATAACCGCCGTGCTGCTCAGTACGTCGAAGCGCGAACCATCGTGCACCGCCTTGGCGATTCCCAACGGAATGGAGATGACATAAATCAACAAGGTGCTCCATACCCCCAGCGAGATCGATACCGGCAACTTGTCCAACACCAAATCCAGCACGTCGCGGTCGCGGAAATAGCTTCTGCCGAGATCAAAGGTCAGATAATCGCCGATCATCCGTCCGAAACGCAGATAGGCCGGTTGGTCAAAACCAAACTGGCGGTTCAGTTCGGCGATGAAAGCGGGGTCGAGACCCTGGGCGCCACGATAAGCGCCAGGACCAGTGGCACCTTGCTGTCCCACGCTGCTGCGTCCCGCTTCGACGCTTTCTCCCCCACCGACCCGGGCGGTGGCGGAAACAGCGGTATTCTTGAGCTGGGCTAGCAATTGCTCTACCGGCCCGCCAGGCGCGATCTGCACAATCGCGAAGTTGATCGCGATGATGCCGAGCAACGTCAGTGGAATCAGCGCCAGACGCCGGAGAATATAGGCAAGCAAGGGTTTACAGGCTCCACTTCATTCCGCTATCGCTCAAGTCATCGCCCTTGCTGTTCATTTCGATGTTGTCGCGCCCAAATCATGGTTCCAGCAAGTCCTCTGTGTCAGGCAACTTTAATTTTTACCCCATCACATTGAGCCTAGACAAATTTAGGCTACCGCTTTTTCAATAGAAATAAACTATCAATAATTTCACTATATTCGATTTCTTATAAAGCTGGGTTTTTGCAATAGTGGATTCCACGGGTAGCGTACCCGCATCGCTCTCAGAATTTTGCTAATGCACGAGACGATGAACCTCTTGCCGCAAACATACTGACCCATGATCGAGTAGGAGTCTACCATGAGCGACCCAAAGAAACTGACCACTAACGCCGGCTGTCCCGTTGCCCACAATCAGAACGTGATGACCGCCGGACCACGCGGCCCCCAACTGTTGCAGGACGTTTGGTTCCTGGAAAAACTCGCTCACTTCGACCGCGAAGTCATCCCCGAACGGCGGATGCACGCCAAAGGCTCCGGCGCCTATGGCACCTTCACGGTAACGAACGACATCACACAGTACACGCGGGCGAAAATCTTCTCTCAAGTCGGCAAAAAAACCGAGTTATTCGCTCGCTTCACCACCGTAGCCGGCGAACGCGGCGCCGCTGATGCCGAGCGTGATATTCGCGGTTTCGCGGTGAAGTTCTACACCGACGAAGGTAACTGGGACCTGGTCGGCAACAACACGCCGGTGTTCTTCCTGCGCGATCCGCTCAAGTTCCCCGACCTCAACCATGCCGTCAAGCGCGACCCGCGTACCAATATGCGCAGCGCCAAGAACAACTGGGATTTCTGGACCTCGCTGCCGGAGGCCCTGCATCAGATCACCATCGTCATGTCGGATCGCGGTATTCCGGCGACTTATCGCCACATGCACGGCTTTGGCAGCCACACCTTCAGCTTCATCAATGCCAAGCAGGAGCGTTACTGGGTCAAATTCCATTTCAAGTCGCACCAAGGCATCAAAAATCTGACCGATGCCGAAGCCGAGGCGATCATCGGCAAGGACCGCGAAAGCCACCAGCGGGACCTGTACGAGAGCATCGAACAAGGCGATTTCCCGAAATGGACGCTCAAGGTGCAGATCATGCCGGAAGCTGATGCTTCAAAAGTGCCCTATAACCCTTTCGATCTGACTAAGATTTGGCCCCACCAGGATTACCCACTGATCGAGGTCGGCGTAATGGAACTGAACCGCAATCCGGAAAACTTTTTCGCGGAAGTAGAACAGTCGGCTTTCAATCCCGCCAACGTAGTGCCCGGCATCGGTTTCTCGCCCGACAAGATGTTGCAGGGACGGCTGTTCTCCTACGGCGATGCTCAACGCTATCGGCTGGGCGTGAACCATCACCTCATTCCGGTCAATGCGCCACGCTGCCCGGTCCACAGCTATCACCGCGACGGTCTGATGCGGGTCGATGGTAACCACGGCAGTACTCTAGGCTACGAGCCGAACGATCAGGGCGAATGGGCCGAGCAGCCGGATTTCGCCGAGCCGCCGTTGAGTCTGGAAGGCGCGGCCGATCATTGGAATCACCGCGAGGATGGGGACTATTATTCGCAGCCGGGCGCACTGTTTCGTCTGATGAGTACCGCCCAGCAACAGGCATTGTTCGAGAACACCGCCCGCTCCATGGCAGGCGTTCCGCGCGAGATCCAGCTTCGCCATATCCACCACTGCTTGAAAGCCGATCCCGCTTATGGCGCCGGTATCGCCAAGGCATTAGACATTGCCTTGAGCGAAGTCTCTACTCCAGAACAAGCATGATATAAAAACACGACGGCGGCACGACAGTGCCGTCCGTCGGCATCATATCATCCGTTCGGATTTGGTTGACCTTCTCCCTCAACGTATCGAAAAGTATCGAACATTTTCTCAACTTTCAGAGCCTACTTCAGACATCAAGGCCTTGTCTCTCATTATCAGAAAAGAGTCTATGCTTTTTTGATCAGGCCGATTAGAAACAGCAGGATAACTGCCCCCAGTGTGGCCATGATAATCGATCCGAGCAAGCCAAATGCAGTTATTCCAAGCACTCGGAAAAGAACACCGCCGAGAATGGAACCAATCACCCCGACGATGATATTACCCACAATACCAAAGCCACCTCCTTTTATGATTTGTCCTGCCAACCAACCAGCCAATGCACCAACTGCTAGAAAAATCAACAAGGCTGTTATATCATGCATAATTTCAACCTCTCAATCCACCACAGATGAGTACGAGTACAACTAGATTTTGGCAACAAGTCAATCTTCCTCGCTTATTTTTGCTGTATCGCTTCACCAGTCTTTTCAATGGCACGACCAGTTTCTTCTACCGCTTTACCCGTCGCATCAGCTGCATCTTTCGTCATTTCTTTTATAGCACTTGCTGCTTGTTGAGTTTTGAGCTCCGCTTTTTCCATGGTTTGATCAATCTTTTTTCCAGCCTGTTCGGCGGGGCCTTCCGCTGGTTGCTTCTCGCAACCGGTAGCGACAAAAACGAGCAGTACAATGGACAGCACAGTCATCAATTTAGATATGTTTGAATGAATAACTTTAGACGACATATCAATGCTCCTCCAAATTATCTGATATAACACAAATAGACTTCACCCCTTATTTGATACAAAAATATTGCAACTCTGTCAATAGTCTCTCCGAGCTTGTAAAGTTCGGTTTCCGAAAGCCAGAGAAATATCACAAAAAGCATCAATATCCATTATAAAATACGAGAACGCCATTCATTTAGCGTTCGCCGTTATCGGGTTTATTCGATGACACATCTTAGGCAAATTGCCTCGGATTTGTCGTGACTACACGCTGATTGACCTTGCTCTTGTGCTGATCATCTCGAACCTCAGTTTCCAAGCAAGCGAATTGACCGTGCAATCCCGGATCGCAGCGGTATCTTTGCGCCACCACCGCATCTGGAGGCCAACCAACCCTGCTGGCCACCTTTCTGATCCTTCACAATCTTTATGCAATGCGCGTCACCAACGAGGATAGTACCATTAGCAGCCTTGATCCGAAGATTGCGGAGGCTTAGAGCGGAATGAAGGTAGGTGGTTTCACATCGGAGCAGATGACCGCCACCGAACGTCGGGCGGCGTTCTGGTTGGCAGGTGTCTTTTCGCTGCGGATGCTGGGTTTGTTCATGATCTTACCGGTGTTCGCCCTGTACGCCGAACACCTGCGCGGTAACACGCCAGCGCTGGCGGGTTTGGCCATCGGTATTTACGGCTTCAGCCAAGCACTGTTTCAGATTCCCTTCGGCTTCCTGTCCGATCACTACGGTCGTAAGCGAATAATTTATATCGGTTTACTGATCTTCGCTGCCGGTAGCATGGTCGCGGCACTGGCCGATTCGATTTATGGGGTGATCTTGGGTCGAGCCTTGCAAGGCGGCGGAGCGGTATCGGCGGCAGTGATGGCACTGGCCGCTGATCTGACCCGTGAAGAACATCGCATCAAGGTCATGGCGACGATCGGCGTCACCATTGGCCTATCATTCGCTGCCTCGATGATTTTGGGGCCAGTGTTGAACAGCTGGATTGGCGTGCCCGGCATCTTTTGGCTGACCAGTCTGTTCGCCTTGCTCGGGATTGCCGTGGTGCGGTTTCAGGTACCCGACCCAGTATCCAGCCGCGTGCACCGCGACGCCGAACCCGTCGCTTCCCAGTTCGGGCGCGTGCTGCTGGACGGTCAGTTGTTGCGGCTGAACTTCGGTATCTTTACCCTGCACCTATTGCTGACCGCCACGTTCGTCGCGGTGCCGCTGGCTCTGCGCGACGCCGGCCTGCCGAGTAATCAGCATTGGGAGATTTATCTCCTGGCGCTACTGTTCTCGATGGCAGCGATGGTCCCGCTCATCATCGTGGCCGAAAAATACCGTCAGCTGAAGGCGGTTTTCGTCGGGGCAATTCTGACCCTGGCCGCGACCGAATTTGGATTATTAAACTTGCACGACACAGTGCTGGAAATAGCAGCACTGCTGTTGGTGTTCTTTTCCGCGTTCAATCTTCTGGAAGCGACCTTGCCGTCCCTGATCGCCAAGATGGCGCCACCCGACGCCAAAGGTACGGCGATGGGTATTTACTCTAGCAGCCAATTTCTCGGAGCATTCGCGGGTGGGGCGATAGGCGGTTGGCTGCGCGGGCTACTGGGCTTAAAAGGCGTGTTCGCTTTCACCACCTTCGGCGCGATAGCATGGCTGCTGGTGGCTTGGAACATGGCAAATCCGCGCTACTTGAGCAGCTATCTGCTTAATGTGGGCGATCTCGACGAAGTGGAGGCGCAGTTGTTAGCCTCACGACTGAGCGAGGTCCAAGGCGTGGCGGAAGCGGTGGTCGTCGCTGCCGAAGGCGTGGCGTATCTCAAGGTGGATCGGCACGTTCTGGACGAAATCGCGCTGCGGGAGCTCGTGGCGACCGGATGCTAGGCGGGCAAATCTCGGCCAGCCTACAAATCTATGGCATGATGCCGGGCATCGATCTCATTTGCTGGAGCAAAACTCATCATGGCCAGTGTCAACAAAGTCATCCTAATCGGTAACTTGGGCAAAGACCCGGAAGTGCGCTACATGCCCAGTGGCCGGGCGGTCGCTAACGTGACCATCGCGACCAACGAGGTCTGGAAGGATCGCAACACCGGTGAGAAGCAGGAACGCACCGAGTGGCACAATGTGGTGTTTTACAGCCCCCACGCGGAAGTCGTCGGCCAATATCTGCGGAAAGGTTCTTCGGTTTTCGTGGAGGGACGTTTGCAGACCCGCAAGTGGCAGGACAAGAACGGCCAGGATCGCTACACCACCGAAATTATCGCCAACGAGATGAAAATGCTAGGCGGACGCGGCGGTTCCGGTGGCAGCGTGCCGTTCGGGCCGGAGGGCGGAAGCGGAGAACCGCCCTCTGCCCCACCGCAACAATACCCGGCGGCGGCACCTCGCTCTCCAGCGGCACCCATGCCAGGACCGGATAACGGTTTCGACGACGATATTCCCTTCTGAGTGGCTCAGCATTTCACGATGCCCACACCACTAAGCGTATGGATCCTCGCTTGACTCAGATTCCCCGGAACTGTCCAAACGTTTCCCCGGTATGGGCAAGCAACCGTGCCAGCCAAGGTTTTTTACCGGTATAGATGACTTCGTATAAATCGGCATCGGCGCTGACGGTCAGCAGATAATCGTCGCTGGTACGCAGCTCATCTACTAACTGGCATTCTAGCGCCCGCGTGCCATACCAATGTTCACCGGTCGCCACGCGTTCCAAATCGACGCGGGGACGATGGGTTTTGACGAAATCCTTAAACAGGGCATGGGTGTCCTCGATTTCCTCCTGAAATTTGCGCCGACTCTGATCGGTGTTCTCACCGAAAATCGTCACCGTACGTTTGAATTCGCCCGCCATGAACTGTTCGTAATCGACATCGTGCTTCTTGAGTAGGCGGTTGAAGTTCGGTAGCTGGGCGATCACGCCGATCGAACCGACCACGGCGAACGGTGCGGCCAAAATGTGGTCGGCCACGCAGGCCATCATGTAACCGCCGCTGGCTGCCACTTTGTCCACCGCCACCGTCAATTTCACCCGGCGGTCACGAATTCGCAGCAATTGCGCCGCCGCCAAGCCATAAGCGTGCACCAACCCACCGGCGCTTTCCAAGCGGACCATTACCTCATCTTCCGGCTGAGCGGCAGTTAGCACTGCGGTGACTTCCTCGCGCAGGGAAGCCACTGCTACCGCCCGAATATCACCGTGAAAATTCAGCACGAACACGCGGCGGCGTTCAGTCTTTTCGTGCTGTTTCTCCCGCGCCTTATGTTCCTTCTGAAATTGCTTGAACGCTTTCTTCGGCAGCGTCGCGGCCTTGAGCGCAAAAGCCATGCTGTCGTAGGTCTCGTTTAGATGACGGATATCCAATCGTCCCCGGATTTCCGGTTGGCCCTCGCCTCGCCGCACCAGCGCCACGATGCCACCGACCACCACCAGCACCGCCACGACGAGGGTCGCGGCCTTCGCCAAAAACATGCCGTATTCGCTCAGAAATTCCATCAGGCTCCAATCTCCAACAGGATTGTGATCAATATTTCATTATCCGATCATGCTAACATTCGGATAATACGTGATTTATCAATGTCCATTTGCTATGCGATGCGCGACCTTTCCAAGATACACGACTTTTCCAAGTGGGGTGGAATCATCGCGCCCCACCCTCAACCCGGTTGCCAAAGTGGGGTCAGCCAACCTGGGGTTCAAGGGACAAGGCGGGTTTGATCATTTGCGATTCAACCATTGCAACACCTCGACATCCTTGAAAAAATTCAGATCCAGGTCGACCCCGTGTATGAGAGTTTCAGAAAACTCCGTCGCAGCCTGATATCCTGGTTCGAATCGGGACCACGTCAACCGAAAGAGTGCTTGCAAAACGATATCCTTTTGCCGACTTTTTGTCTCATTGCAAAGAAGTCGTCGGATAGCGACCACTGGCAACCCCACTGGTCACCCGACAATCCCATTTTCGACCGCAGCTCCGTCATAGCCAATCCGACACCGGTTTTTACGATGCCCACATCCGTTACTGCTACCACCGCCCCGTTGCCCGCTCGGGAACAACTGGCAACCTTGGTCGACGACATTCTCGCCGAGGCGCGCGCCCAAGGCGCCACGGCCGCCGAGGCGGCCGTCAGTTTCGGCAGCGCTCTATCTGTCACCGTCCGCTTGGGTGAAGTTGAAACGCTGGAACATCACCGCCAGCGAGGACTGGGCGTGACGGTCTACATTGGCCAAAGTCGCGGCTCGGCCAGTACCGCCGACTGGCGGCCGGAGGCGATTCGCGACACCGTGCACAGCGCTTGCGCTATTGCTCGTCATACCGCCGCCGATCCCCATGCGGGATTGGCCGATCCCGAGCGCTTGGCGCGGAACATTCCGGACCTCGATCTCTACCATCCTTGGTCGCTGTCCGCCGAGGAGGCTATCGTGCTAGCCCGCGAGTGCGAAGCGGCAGCGTTGGCGTGCGATCCGCGCATCCGCAATTCCGAAGGTGGCAGCGTCGCCGCTCATGCGGGATTGGTGGCCTACGGCAACTCGAACGGCTTTTGTGGCGGTTATCCAACCACTCGCCACTCGATGAGCTGCTCGGTGATCGCTCAGGACGACAGTGGGATGCAGCGCAATCACTGGTACACGGTAGGGCGCGACCACCATGATCTGGAAACGCCAGTCGCGGTCGGGCAAAAAGCCGCACAGCGAGCCTTGCGTCGGCTTGGCAGTCGCCGGCTGGGAACCCGACAGGTGCCGGTCTTGTTCGCACCGGAACTGGCCCGCGGTTTGATCGGTCACTTCACCGCAGCCATTCGCGGTGGAGCGCTATACCGTAAGGCGTCGTTTCTACTGAATCGACTGGGCACGGCAGTCTTTCCAGAGTCTGTGACCATTCGCGAACGACCGCATCTGCCCAAAGCCTTGGCCAGTGCCCCGTTCGACGGTGAGGGGGTTACCACGACCGATCGCGATTTGGTCGCTAGCGGGGTGCTGCAAGGCTACGTGCTGGATAGCTATTCCGCCCGTCGATTGGGTATGGAGACGACCGGCAACGCCGGTGGTCTCCACAACCTGATCGTTGAACCGGGCGCACTCGACCACACCGGTCTGTTGCAGCAATTGGGAACTGGTTTATGGGTGACTGAATTGCTCGGTCATGGCATCAATCCAGTGACTGGCGATTATTCGCGCGGCGCGGCAGGATTTTGGGTAGAAAATGGCGAACCTCAATATCCGGTTCACGAAATTACCATCGCCGGCAACCTCGACCAGATGTTCAAAAGCATCGTCGCAGTCGGCAACGACATGGACGTACGCGGTGGTATCCGCTGTGGTTCCCTGCTGCTGGAGCAAATGACGGTGGCGGGTGAGTAAATTCGTGTGACGATATGCCTTGATTGTGTTCCCACTATCCGAACTGCCGAAAGGCGCGATCTGGGAGCCATTCTGGAACTCTATGTACGATCCGGCCTGGATGACGTGGCGTTGCCGCTAGAGCAGGCGGAATCGATCTTCGAGCGAATGCGGCACTATCCCGACTACCAGATTTATGTAGCCGAGTGCGATGGACAACTCGTCGGCACACTGGCTTTGCTCATTATGGATAATCTCGGGCATTCCGGTGCCCGGTCGGGGGTAGTGGAGGATGTGGCGGTGAGTCCAGCTTGGCGCGGACGTGGAATCGGAAAAGCGATGATGCGATTTGCCATGAGGCGTTGCCAGGAGGCGGGTTGCTACAAGCTGGCGCTTTCTTCCAACCTCCGGCGCGAGGATGCGCACGCTTTTTACGAATCCTTGGCTTTTAAACGCCATGGCTACAGTTTTCAGGTCGAATCGCGAGGCTGAACGATGAGCGGATCAACCTTCCTGCTTGCGCAGCAGAAAGTAGAACCGTCCGTTTTCCTCGCGCGACTCTAACAGAGCGTGGCCCATCTGTTGACTGAACACCGCAAAATCCCGCACCGATTCGGGATCAGTGGCGATGATTCGCAAGAGTTGGCCGCCGCCCAAGCTTGCCAAAGCTTTTTTAGCCTTGAGTATGGGCAGGGGACAGCTTAGGCCGGAAGTGTCAAGTTCAGTGTCGAAAGCGTTCATATTGACCTCTGTTGACCGAAGGATGGTCTCGGGCTGATCCGGCTCGTCGTTAGGCCGCAAGTGGTTTCTTGCTGTCCGACCGCAATTTTTTCCCGGAACTCCATATGGCGAAGGTGCGGCAGGAGCCTCTCTTTCCAGTGGCAGGAATATCTCCTTGATTATTTGGCAGGCAATAGTTTCTACGGCCAAATGATATCTGATCCCGATGGCGCCGAGACCAGCTTACCCAAACCAGCTTCTTCCAGCGCGCCATCGAGTAGGCGGTGGATGGCGAATCCATCCTCCAGAGTCAACGCCTCATCCAGGAGCGCCCGCGCTTGGTGCACGGTGAAGCGGCGGATGGTCCACTTGACGCGGGCGAGACTGGTCAGATTCATGCTCAAGGCATCGGTACCCATCCCTAACAACAAGAGCGCCCCCGCTGGGTCTCCCGCGATTTCGCCGCACACGCCGACCGGTTTGCCCTGGCCGGTGTGCCTCTTCAACGACGTGGCGGATGGCGTGGAGAACGGCGGGATGCAGGCTGTCGTAAGGAGTCGCTACCGCCGCATTGTTCCGGTCGACAGCGAGCAAGTATTGGGTGAGATCGTTCGTTCCCACCGAAAAGAAATCCACGCGCTTCACCAACGCGGCCGTCAGATAGACGGCGGAAGGCACCTCGATCATAGCGCCTATGAGCGGCTTTGCCGCCGCTCGACCTTCCGTCACCAATTCTCGATAAGCGTGGTTCAGCAATCCCCGGGCCTCGTCCACTTCGTCGACCCGGCCGATCATCGGAAACAGCACGCGCAGATTATTCAGGCCCGCATTGGCCCGCAACATCGCCCGCAGTTGGATCAAGAAGATTTCGGGGTGATCCAGCGTGAAGCGAATGCCGCGACAACCCAGAAAGGGATTGTTCTCCTCCATGGGGAAATAAGGCAGAATCTTGTCGCCGCCCACGTCGAGAGTGCGCAAAGTCACCGGTTTCGGCGCGAAAGATTCCAGTACCGTGCGATAGATTTCATATTGCTCGTCCTCGACCGGAAACGTTTCGCGCGCCATAAAAGCAAATTCCGTGCGAAACAGCCCAATCCCTTCAGCACCATGGGCCAAGGCGGGAGCGAGCTCGGCGATGAATCCGGCATTGGCCTGCAAGGGTACCCGGACCCCGTCCGGCGTTTCCGCCGGCTCGTCGCGGAGCGCGCCGAGTCGCGTGGCCAGCGCTTCCGCTTTGCTCGCGCGAAGCTGGTAGGCCGCCACGACCGCCGGCGAGGGTTGAAGATAGACGCGCCCTTGGTCGCCATCGATCACAGCTTCGCGACCGTCCAGTCGCCCGATAGGCAGAGCAGCGAGGTTCGCGACGGCAGGAATGCCCAAAGCTCGGGCCAGAACAGCGGTATGGGACAAGGCCGAGCCGCTCCGGGAAATGACCCCGACGAGCTGGTTGATCGGTACGGCGACGATTTCCGCGATGCCGACGGTTTCTCCCGCCAAGATGCACCGTTGCGGATACTGTCTCGACTCTTTCGCCTCCGTCTGGAGCGGGACCAGGATGCGGTGGCCAATATCCCAGATATCCTCCGCGCGAGCCCGCAAATAAGGGTCTTCCATGCGGTCGAACACGCGCGCATGTTCGGCAATGGTGTCCCGCCATGCTCCGGGAGCCCAGTTTCCAGCACGAATGCGCTTGATCGTGTCTACCATCAGGCTCTCGCTGCTCAGCAACATCACGTAAGTGTCGAACAACGCCCGTGCCTCGCTGGGTAGATCGGCCGCTAGGCGCTCGCCGCTCGCGCACAGTTCCTTTTGAACGGTTGTGACCGCAGCCTTGAAGACGGCCTCTTCGGCGGCGAGGTCTTGGGCAGGGCGATCCGGTATCAAGGCCAGATCGGCCAGCGGGTCGAGCAGAGCGATGGTGCCGATCGCCATGCCTGGAGCGCCCTGAACACCTTGGATGAACGCCCTTTGAGCTTCCTCGCCCAGCAGCCGGGCGACATTCTTCGTGGCGGCGTCGTCATGGATGACTTTTGCCAACCGAGCCGCGAGCGTGACGAAAAAAGCCTCCTCCTCCCGGTCGAATCGGCATTGTGCCCGTCTCCACGCCACCAACACCCCTAGGGTCTGGCGGTAATCGATCAGCGGGACGCCGAAGAAGGCGTGGTAGTCCGCTTCTCCGGTCTCGGTAAACGGGCGGTAGCGCGGATGAGCCGCCGCGTTCTTCAGGTTGATCGATTCCTGGCGGTCTCCAACCCAGCCGACGAGACCTTCGCTTCGATCCAGGCGGACCTGGCCGATCCAACTTGGGTTCAAGCCAGCCGCCGCCATCAGGACATACTGTCGGCTTTCTTCATCGAGGAGATAAACGGCGCATGCATCGACTAGAAGGGTCTCTTTGACCCGGCGAACAATGATGGCTAGAGCCTCGTCTAGATCGCTTGCGGTCTGAACCTCCCGAACGATGCGTCGTAGTGTGATCGGCATTGAACTCACCAGTTCCGAAAATTTGACTCATGTCCTATTGGCTTGGAACCGACACCAGAGCATCCTCGCTCACTTCGTCGGTCCATATCGTGAATCGATCCAGTCGGCTGGGGCCGAAGGAGGTCAGAAGTGCCACATCGGCGGCATCGTGGCCATACGCCATCAGGACCCGGCCGATGCGGGGCGTGTTGTTTCGCGGGTCGAAGGTGTACCAGCGCCCCCCCAGATACGCTTCGAACCACGCGCTGAAATCTTGGTCGGGCGACACCGGCACCCCGATGTCGCCGAGATACCCGGTGCAGTACCGGGCCGGGATGTTGAGGCAGCGGCAGAGCGTGATGCCCAGGTGGGTGAAGTCGCGGCAGACGCCGACCCGCTCCTGGTAAGCCTCGTAAGCGGTGCGCGTCTTCCGCGCCTGCAGGTAATCGAACCGGATATGGTCGTGCACGAAGTCGCAGATCGCCTGCACGCGTGCCCAGCCTTTCGGTACGGTGCTGAACAGTTGCCAGGCGATATCCACCATGCGGTCGACCTCGCAATAGCGGCTCGGCATCAGGAACGTGAGCGTCGCGTCCGACAACTCGTGGATTTCGTGCTGCTCGGCGGCGGGGTTCTGGTGGTCTACCTGGCCGCTATCCTCGACCACCGCGTCGTTCCAAAACCGGATGGGACCGGCGGGAGCGAGCAAACGGCCACACCGGTTGCCAAATGCATCGATATATTCGCTAACCTGTACTGGGGGGTTGACTAGCAGATAATCTCCACGGCGAATCGATGGTTGGCGTGAAGGATGGAGGTAGAGCATCGCGATGATCGGCGTCGGGGCTGGATGCTCGAAGACGATATCGTAACCGACCTGGATCAGCATAAGGGTTTTCTCCTGATAGGGAGACATTTCGGTGGCGCGGCTAAACGCATCTATCCTGGATAGGCGTTCGTGGATCACTCTGACGAAGCGATGGCGAATGATGGCCCTGCGTATGGGGATCGCAATCGTGATGCTTCAGGTGATGAAATGGTGGCGAGACGAACGTCTGCCAAAAAGCGACGCTCCGGCGTCTTGTGTTTATGGTGCGGGAGAATCTGATCGGCTTGATCATTAGAACACACTCGTCCTATCGGCGCAAACCTCGGAACCTCCGGCCCGGTGTCGAGTCCCATGAAAAATGCCATGACCTATTTGCGGTAATCCAATGCTAACACGCGCGTTTCCCGTTGTTTTGAGTTTGCTCGTCGGGTTGACTCCAACCACGCCGTCAATCGCCCAATCCATTAACTTGCCCGATATCGGCGATCCTTCCCAAGTGTATTTCGGCTCCAACGAAGAACAGCGCCTGGGACTGGAAATCATGAAGAAGTTGCGGGAACGCGACATGGTGCTGGACGATGTGCAATTGAATGCCTATCTCGATTCCATTGGTCAGAGCATCGCCACCTACGCCGACCAGAATGGTGTTCCCTTCACGTTTTTTCTGGTGCGGGACAACAGTATCAACGCGTTCGCCCTGCCCCACAATTTTATCGGAGTCAACGCTGGCTTGTTGCTGGCAACGGATCGGGAAGATGAGCTGGCTGGGGTCATCGCCCATGAAATTGCCCACGTTTCGCAACGACATATCGTGCGTGCCGTCGCCGACTCCAGGCGTCTGGCGTTGCCTCTGGCGGCAGCCATGATCGCGTCAGCCGCCTTGGCAGCGGCCAGCAAGCAAGGTGGACAAGCGGCGATGGTAGGGACGATGGCAGCCAATGCCCAGCACCAAATCAGCTTCACGCGCGCTAACGAACAGGAAGCCGACCGGATCGGTATGCGGCTCATGGCCAAGGCCAGTTTCGATCCTCGGGGAATGAGCGATTTTTTCACCAAGCTGGAACGCCTGTCAGCCAGTTCGAACGACCAGATTCCCGAGATGCTCTTGACCCACCCGCGGCCAGAAAGCCGCGTGGCCGATACCCAGAATCGGCTCGAAATTCCGCCGGTCCGGCGAACCGCGCCCCGCGACCGGAAAGCCTACGATCTCGCCAAGGCGCGGGCACGGGTGTTGGCGACCGACGACGTTCACACGCTGATTCGGGAGTTTGAAACTCGGTTGACCAAGGAAGGGGGCGCGAATGAGATGGCCACGCGCTACGCCTATGCCCTCGCCCTCCGACAGGCCGGTCGCTACGACGAGGCCCAACAACAGATCGGACGCCTGCAAAAGAGCGATCCCGACCGGTTAGCGTTTCGCATCGAGGCCGCCGAAATCGCGCTAGCCAAGGGAGACCGGGAGCAGGCTTGGCGACAATTCGAGGAAGCCCGGCAGCTTTATCCAGATGATTTCGTCCTGGCGATGCACTACGGACGCGCCCTGGCCACGCAAGGCGATCCGAGACGAGCGACGCGGTTGCTGCAACCACATTTGAGCCGCCACCCCAATGATTCCCTGTTGTACGCGACCTACGCACAGGCGAGCCAACGGTCCGGCGACATGGCGGCGAGCCATGCTACCATGGCTGAATATCACTATCTGAACGGCGAGCTGTTGCCCGCCATCGAACAGTTAGAACTCGGACTGCGGGACACCGGATTGTCCCCGAACGAAGAAGCCCGACTACGAGCTCGCCTCAAGCAGTTCAGGGCTGAGGCTATCGCGCAAAAGCTGCAGGTTCCCAAGGAGAGCCCGCCGTAAACGATGCCGTCGCCCTCCTGTATTTCCCACGCAAACGGCCCATGACCTGACTATACTGGATTGACCGACGCCCATCACTCTTAACGGTAGATCCGTCCCCATGGCCGACAAAACCGATACCGCTACTCCAAACCCTATCAGCGCCGAGTTTCTGCTCGAACAGATGCGTGGTTATGTGGCGTTTGGCGAGCAGATGTCTAAGCTTTCCGAGCAAATTCACGATACTGCCCAAAATGAGACCGACTGGGGTACCGTGCTACGCCAAAATTTTGATCGGTTCAAAGCAGCTATTGTCGAATCCGCCGATGACCCAAACGTCAATCCCGAATTAGCCCAGCTTTGGACTCAGACACTGGACATCTGGCAACAAACCGTCACCTCCCTAAAGGGGGTCGGCCCGCGGAGCGAAGAGACGGACGCTTGGCTCGCCCATCGTGAAGTACAAGCCCAGTATCTCGGCCTGCTGCGGCAATCCGCCGGAGCCGCGCTGGATCTGATGGAGCAACACTTGAACGAGCGTGCGGCCGCCGGCAAGGCAATCGATAGCCTGCGGGAGTTGTATAACCTGTGGGTGGATTGCAACGAGCGAACCTATGGCCGAATGCTGCGCAGTATCGAGTACAGCGAGTTCAGTGGCCGCTTGTTCAACTCGCTGTTGCGCTGTTATCCAAAGGGAGCCATCGTCCCATGATTGGCCTGACACCCGAACGGATCGCTGAAGAGCTGCGAGGTTATAGCACCCGAATCACCGAAGGCATGGAAACGCTGAGAAACATAGGTGAAATTGGGACGGGCGCATCGCCGCGCGATCCGGTTTACCAGGAAGACAAACTTGTTTTGTACCGATATCAACCGCGCGTGGCGGAGCCACACTCCATACCGTTATTGATCGTCTACGCGCTGGTCAACCGGCCCTACATGATGGACTTGCAAGAAGATCGCTCGATGATCCGTGGCCTGCTGGATGCCGGCATCGACGTTTACCTGATCGACTGGGGATATCCGGACGCTGGCGACCGAACCCTGACGCTAGGGGATTACATCCATCGCTATATCGGCCATTGCATCGATTATTTGCGCGACCGCTATCGGCAAGATTCGGTCAATTTGTTGGGTGTTTGCCAAGGTGGCGCGCTGAGCCTCTGTTTCGCGTCGCTTTATCCCGACAAAGTTCGCAATCTGGTGACCATGGTGACGCCTGTGGACTTTCACACGCCGGACAATTTGCTGACGCATTTAATCCGGCATGTGAACGTGGATTTACTGGTCGATACCTTCGGCAATCTTCCAGGCGGGTTACTGAATTTCGCCTTTTTGTCTCTCAGCCCGTTCCGACTGGCAGGCCAAAAATACGTGGATCTGGTGGATATCCTCGACGATGCCGAGGCTTTGAGGAATTTTCTAAGGATGGAGAAATGGATTTTCGATAGTCCGGATCAAGCAGGCGAAGCCTTTCGTCAGTTCGCCAAGGATTTCTTCCAACAGAATAAGTTGGTTAAGGGCGAGGTGATGATCGGAGAGCGGCGGGTGGATCTGCGCGATATCGTCATGCCGGTGCTAAACGTTTACGCCACCCAGGATCACCTGGTACCGCCCGCTGCTTCCAAGGCATTAGCTGCCCACGGCGGCAGCCAGGATTACTCAGAGCTGTCCTTTCGGGGCGGTCACATCGGGATCTACGTCAGTTCCCGCGCCCAGCGCGAGGTACCATCGGCGATCGCTGCCTGGTTACTGGCACGCTAATGGCCGCTGGTTCCAGCTCGGGGCGACGCTCGAAGGTTCGAGCGACCCTCCGGAATCGGGCGGCCGGGGTGAGATCGACCTCAGCCTTTTGCTTTCTTGCTTTTTCGGTCCCCGCCGGACCTTTCCTGCTCGGCGGCTGGGTGGAGATTGTCGGCCGAGGCGGCTGGCTGAGAGGAGAGGGGTGGGTCCCCCGCAGACGGCGGCACGTACTGTTGCAATCGCTCGTTGACGCTCTTCCACAGCGAGAGATTGTGTTCCACCAATTCTGTCATCATCGACAGGGGGTTCTTGCCGATGAGGGTGCGCATCTGTTCCCGTAGCAGGTGTTGCTGGTCCACGAATGCCTGGAGGCTTTTCTCCAGATAATTACCCATCATGCCTTGCAGCGTGTCTCCGTAGAAACGGATGATATGGGCAAGTACTTCCGTGGTAAAAATCGGATTGCCCTGTTCCTCTTGTTCGCTGATGATCTGTAGCAGAATCCCACGGGTAATGTCGGTGTTGGTCCTGGCATCGATGACGTTGAAATCGGCCCGGTCCAGCACTAATTGCTTGACATTCTCCAAGGTAATGTAACTGCTGACAGCCGTATCGTAGAGCCGGCGATTGGGGTACTTCTTGATGATGCGCGGTTCGCTCATGATAAATCTGGAAAAACGGCGGCGCCACCGGGTCAGGTAGCGCCGCGCGAATCAAACATTTAGGTGTGGTAGTAAAGACCACCGTTAACCGTGATATCTTCGCCCGTGATGTAACCGGCGTCATCGGAGGTCAGGAAAACGACGGTACGCGCGATTTCGGAAGGCTCGCCCAAGCGACCCACCGGGATACCGGCAACCACTTTCTCCAATACGTCCGGCTTGATAGCCCGCACCATTTCGGTGCCGATGTAGCCCGGTGAAATCGAGTTAACGGTCACGCCTTTCTTAACGCATTCTTGCGCCAGCGCCTTGTTGAAACCGTAGATACCCGATTTGGTGGCGGAGTAGTTGGTTTGGCCAGCTTGGCCCCGGAGACCATTCACCGAGGCGATGTTCACGATGCGGCCCCAACCGCGCGAGGTCATGCCTTCGTAAACCTGCTTGCTCATGTTGAAGACGCTGTACAGGTTGGTCTTGATGACCTGATCCCACTGCTCGGGCGTCATTCTGTGGAACATGGCGTCGCGGGTAATGCCGGCGTTGTTGACCATGATTTCGATCGCGCCGACTTCCGCTTCGATCTTTTTGCATACTTCGGCGCAGGATTCGAAGCTAGTTACGTCCGCAAGATAAACCGGGATATCCAGACCTTCCGCCTTGCGGTCAGCCTTCCACTTGTCCACGGCTTCCGGCTTGAGGCCGTTGTAATCGACCGCGACAGGCTTCCGGCCCGCTTCAGCCAACGCTTTGCACATAGCCGTGCCCAGACCACCAAGACCACCAGTAACAACTGCAACTCGAGACATCAAACTCTCCTCTTTTTTAGGTTTATGGATCAACTGCGTTCGACGGCCAGCGCAACACCCTGACCGCCGCCGATGCACAGGGTCGCAAGACCCTTCTTGGCGTCACGACGAACCATTTCGTGTAGCAGGGTAACCAAGATACGGCAGCCAGAAGCGCCGATCGGATGGCCCAATGCTATGGCGCCGCCGTTGACATTCACTTTGCTGGTGTCCCAGCCCATCTCTCGGTTGACGGAGATCGCCTGAGCGGCAAAAGCCTCGTTGGATTCGATCAGATCGAGCTGGTCCACAGTCCAGCCGGCTTTCTTCAAACAGGCACGGGAGGCGGGAATCGGGCCAGTCCCCATGATTTTCGGATCGACGCCGGCCTTGGCGTAAGCGGCGATACGGGCCAAGGGCTTGAGGCCGAGGTCGCGAGCCGTACTCGCGGCCATGACCAAAACCGCAGCGGCCCCATCGTTGATGCCCGAGGCGTTGCCGGCAGTGATGCTACCGTCTTGTTTGAATGCCGGCCGCAGCTTGGCCAAGCTCGAAGCGGTAGTACCTGGCCGTGGAAACTCGTCGGTATCGAACACGAGCGGATCGCCCTTGCGCTGAGGGATCTTGATCGGCACGATCTCGTCCTTGAATCGGCCAGCGCCGATAGCGGCCAGCGCCTTTTCCTGCGAAGCGGCGGCGAATGCGTCTTGTTCCTCGCGGGGAATGGCCCACTGAGTGGCGATATTCTCGGCAGTGATGCCCATGTGGTAGTGATTGATGGCGCAATGCAGCCCTTCGCTTAGCATCGAATCCGTCAGCCGGCCATCACCCATGGTGGTACCGCGCCGCGACCCCAGCAATAGGTGCGGGGATAAGCTCATATTTTCCTGACCGCCGGCGATCACGATGCGATTGTCGCCGTCGCGAATGGATTGATAGGCCAGATGCACGGCCTTGAGCCCACTGCCGCAGACCTTGTTGATGCTCAGGCACGCCACCTCGATGGGCAGGCCAGCATTCAAGGCAGCGGTTCGCGCGGGATTCTGGCCGGTCCCGGCGGTGAGAACCTGCCCCAGAATGACTTCGTCGATCTGTTCCGGCTTGGCGCCGGTTTTCTCGAGCAAGGCGCCGATGACCTTGGCACCTAGAGTGTTCGCTGGAATGGCTGACAAGGAACCCATGAAGTTGCCGATCGCTGTCCTGGCGGCAGCGACGATGACCACCTCTTCCATCGAAATAACCTCCGGATAACCTCTTGATAGTGGGATGTTTCGCCGAAGCCATCCTGCCTTGCGCGCATCGGTTCACAACCGTGGGGGCAGAGGGATAAACCCGTAAGAATGCTTCGATTTAACAGATCGTAATCGGGTTGATCGCCAATCAACGAAATTGGTTTGAGCGCAGCATACTGAAGCTTATCAATATCCTTGTCAACCGATTTGGGTCTTTGCTCCAGCATTTCAAACAAATGACGGCGTCTGGCGCCATCGTACGCCCCGCGGCAACGCATTTGGGTGAGAACCCGCAGCAATCACCGCCTCGACCGCCAGATTCGATCGCTGGCACCCGTTGCAAATATCGCCTCTCAGTCCGAAGCGCGGGAAGAATTGAAAGGCAACAACTCGAAGTAAACCAGAAAGGTTGTTTGCAGACCATTGCAATTATCGTCGCTAATCATGAAGAAGCGCTGGGCTCGATGACGGGTCAAACCCTCGAAGTTGTCCAGCAGCCACCCCTGGTCGCTGTTGAAAACCGCTACGTTTTTCACCCGCAACAGCGCCGTTTTATCCGATGTCGGCAGTTCGGTCCGACGCAGACTAATGGCAAAAGGCCGCAAGGGCGAGACGAAAGCGCGCTCCAAAGTCAGCAACGTCCCGTCCGGCAACATTTCCATCGCCACCAACGCGCTGCCGGGCGCGTCGCCGAGTGGGTAGAGCCAGAAACGCCGGGTGGTCGCGAAGATGCGGATCAAACCGGGCGGGTCGTTGCGTAATGAAGTTTCGGAACCGGTCAAAATGCCCCAACGTGGATGGAAGGTCACCGCCTCCAACGCTTCGTTACCGTTGCGATAGTTGTGGCGGTTGCGCAGCACGGCAGGCAATGGAATGTCGCCCCGCCACCGGCCGGTGGCGTCGTACCGAGCCACGCGTGGCCTCGCCTCGAACGAAACGAGTAGCTCGGTACCACCCTTGGTACCGGTTTTGCTCGGGCGGATAGCCAGACCTTCGGAATCGCTGAAGGGCGACCGCAGCGGCTTGCCGGAAGCATCGCGCAAGGGATAGCCCGCTACCGCTCGCGCACCGACCAGATAACCCCGCTCGTCGAAGACTGGACTGAAATGGAACAGATTCCCCTGATCGGAAAGAGCGTACAGCAATCCCGCGTCTTCATCCCAGGCCAAGCCGGACAGGCCGCACAGCGGCAAGCCATCGATCTCAGGTTCGTTAAACCGCAGGGCACCGAGCCAGCGGATCCCCTGGAAAGTATCGCCGACACCGATTTGATCGTTCAGCGAAAGAGAAATCGCCTCGAACTGATGGGACGTGCACGCGCTCATCGGTAGCGCGAAAAGCAGGATCGAAGATAACAGGCGTCGGAGCATACGCATTCTCAGGGGGTATCGTAGGGTCGAACAAACGACCATGCTACCATTTCGGGCCACATCCACAGCGTCGCTCGGAACCGGGCACATCGGTTCGGTTTCGAGAGGCATCCCCCAATGGGGTCAGAAATAGAACAACAGCAAAGGTGCTGACATGAGCGTACCGGTTTGGAGCCCGGCGATTGAATTCATGGAGCGGGAGGCGTTGGAACGGCTTCAGCTCGCCAAGCTGCGCGAGACGGTGGCTTGGGCGTTGAAGACGCCCTTTTATCAAAGCCGGCTGCACGAGATCGGCCTGAAGCATCCCGAGGACATCGGCAGTCTGCGGGACTTGCGGAAGCTGCCTTACACCACCAAGGACGATTTACGCAGGGCTTATCCGCGGGGTTTGCTGGCGCTCGATCTGGAACGAACCGTACGCTTGCACACCTCCAGCGGCACCACCGGCATGCCGACCGTGATTTACCATTCACGGCACGACATCGACCATTGGACCGAGCTGGTCGCACGCTGCATCGTCGCCACAGGCGCCACGGCCCATGACGTGTTCCAGAACATGACCAGCTACGGGTTATTCACCGGTGGGCTTGGCCTGCATTACGGAGCCGAACGCGTCGGGATGCTGGTGATTCCGGCCAGTTCCGGCAACACCAGCCGTCAGCTCCAGCTCATGCGGCATTTCCAAACCACCGTGGTACACGCCACGCCCAGCTATCTGCTGCATCTGCAGGCGTCACTGGCAGGAGAAGGCATCGACCGTGGCCAACTCGCTTTGCGCAAAGCGTTTATCGGTGCCGAGCCGCACTCGGAACAAACGCGTCGCAAGATCGAGGAATTGTTGGAGATCGACGCCTACAACTCCTACGGCCTGAGTGAAATGAACGGTCCCGGCGTGGCTTTCGAGTGTGTCTACAAAACAGGGCTCCATCTTTGGGAAGACGCTTTCATCCTTGAAGTCATCGACCCTCGAACCCTGCAAGCACTTCCCGAAGGCGAAACCGGTGAAATCGTGATGACCACCCTACAACGACAGGCGACGCCGCTGTTGCGCTACCGTACTCGCGACCTATCGCACCTGATCAGCGGCAACTGTCCCTGTGGCCGTACCCATCGCCGGCTGGCGCGGATCAAGGGTCGCAGTGATGACATGCTTATCATCAATGGCGTCAACGTCTTCCCCTCCCAAATCGAGGACGTGCTCATGAAAACGCCTGAAGTTGGAACCAATTATCTGATTCAACTTGACAAGCGCGGCTCGCTCGATCGGCTGGTGGTCAAAGCCGAGATTCGCGCCAAGCTGTTCACCGGCGATCCGGATACGCTGGATGATCTGCGGGAACGAATCGGTGAACTGTTACGCTCTGCGATTTTGGTCAAGCCTGTCGTCGAACTGCACGAGCCTGGTAGCCTGCCGGTGTCCGAGGGCAAAGCCAAACGAGTGGTGGATTTGCGGCCTGCATTCTGAGCAAGCGGGAGATACGGGCATGGCGGAGCAAGTGAGTGTCTTCATCGAGAACAAACCGGGGCGATTGAATGCCATCACCGCCCTTCTACGCGAGCGCGGGATCGACATTCGGGCGATGACCATCGCTGATCATCGGGATTACGGAGTCGTGAAACTCTTGGTCAGCGACCCGCACGCGGCACGATCGGTGCTGACCGATCACGGTTTCGCCGCCGCGCTCAAACCAATTCTGGCAACTGCTATCGAGGATCAGCCGGGTGGCTTGCACGGGTTGTTGGAAATCCTCGCTGAAAATCAGATCAATGTCTTGGATGCCTACGGGTTCGTCGTCGAGCCCCGACATTGGGCGGTCTGGTGCATGGAAGTCGCCGATCCGGTGGAGACCGCCCGTCTGGTGACCGCGCAGGGTTTTCGGGTGTTAGACGACAGCGACCTGTATCGCGTATAAGCGCGAGGCGAACCCCACATGGCGTCATTGCTGGTAGAAGATGCTCTGCAGGTACTCGGCACGCGCATGGCGCAGCACGACCGCAATAACCGCCGCCGCTGGCAGGGCCAGCAGGATGCCGAAGAAGCCGAACAGGTGGCCTCCGGCCAGTACTGCGAACAACACTGCCACCGGATGCAGGCCGATGCGGTCGCCGATCAGCTTTGGAGTCAGAAACACATCGCTGATGACTTGGCCGATACCAAACACAATCAGCACCGGCACGATGCTCAGAAAGCTGTGAAACTGTAGGATAGCAGCGATGCTGGCGGCAACGATACCGACGATCAGACCCAGATAGGGGACGAAACTGACCAGACCCGCCATCAAGCCGATCAGCAGCGAGAATTCCAGGCCAATGATCGACAATCCCACCGAATAGAGAATGCCTAACGCTCCCATGACGATAAACTGGCCACGCAGAAACGCGCCGATCACCTCGTCCGATTCCCGCGCGAGCTTGTTGACAGTCGGTTCGATCCGCCGTGGCAGCAAGTCGCGGACCTTGATGACCAGCAAATCCCAGTCGCGCAGTAGATAGAACGTGACTACTGGCACCAACACCAGATTAGCCAGCCAGTCAAACACTACGGTGGAAGAAGCTCGAAACGATTCCAGCAAGCCACCGGCCAGATCGCCGATCTCCTGGGCGTAAGCGATGAGTTGGGTGCGCAGATGGCTCAGATTGAACAGTTCGGGATCTGCGCCTAGCGTATCGCGCAACCAGGGCAGGATATCGGATTGAAACCAGTCGATATAAGCAGGCAGTCGCTGCATCAGCCCTTTGAATTGATAGGCCGACAAGGGAATCAGTAGCAACATTAGTAACAGCAGCCCTAGCAACAGCGCGCCGAACACCATTGCCACCGCCCAGGAGCGCGAAATGTTGCGCGCCTCCAGTCGGTCGATCAGAGGGTCTCCCAGATAAGCCAGTAGGGTTGCGATCAGAAAGGGCGTCAGCACCGGCGCCAGCAGATACAGCACGCCGAAGAGCAGAGCCCCCAGAATGAGCCAAAAACGCGTTCGGGACTTGCGGAGCATGGGGTCATTAAATCTTTATGGTCGATCATAAAACGGTCTACGGGAAAACATGGCCCTACGTCAAGCTGGAGCTGTCCGTGCCATGGCATTTTCCCAAAAGAATCGCCCGCCCGCTCACTCATCTGGGCAACCTCGGGATCGGCGAATTTCGGCACCAATTTCGGGCCAGCGAGCCGGTGATTCTTGCCACGTCGGAGTTTTGGTCCGCTTTCCAGTACAATTTACAGAACAAGCGTCGTTCCGATGGAGGTACGCTACATGACGGAAATCTACTTCGCTCGCCAGCCGATCTATAATCGAAATCTCGAGGTGGAAGGCTACGAGCTGTTCTACCGACATGCCGGGGCAAAATCGGCCGAGTTCCTCGATGCCGAGATTGCGACCTCGCAAGTCGTGTTGAACACGGTCACCGAGGTGGGTCTCGATCAGGTCGTTGGTCCGCACAAGGCGTTTATCAATATCGCCCGCGATTTCGTGGTCGGTGGCTATCTTGAAATGTTCGCCCTGCCGCAACTGGTATTCGAGGTCACGGGCAACATCGTAGTGGACGAGCAACTTTTGCAATCCCTGCGCCAATTTCGCAAAAAAGGCTATCATTTCGTCCTCGATGATTACCGAGATAATGAAGCCTATCAGGCGCTGCTGGAAATTGCCGACTATGTCAAGATCGACATGCTCGTGACGCCGGAAGAAGAGATTCGACGCGTAGTGCCTTTGTTACGCCAGCGTCGGATCGCCCTGATGGCGGAGTGCATCGAAACCGAGGAAGTTCAGGCGCTTTGCCGGACTCTGAAATTCGACTTTTTCCAGGGTTACTACTTTTCCCAGCCCAAGGTACTCAAATTTCAGGGCGTGCAAGCCAACCAGTTGGCTATCTTGCAACTGGTCAGCAAACTATACCAACCGGATGTCGATCTCGAAGCCATCGAGGCGCTGATCAAGCAGGATGTTTCGCTGAGTTACAAGCTGCTGCGCTACATCAATTCCGCCTATTTCAACTTACCTCGTCGCATCGACTCGATCCAGCGCGCCATCATTCTGCTGGGCACCCGAAATGTGCGATCCTGGGCTACCCTGATCTCGCTGGCCAGCATCGACCATCACCGTAGCGATCTCATCACCCTCGCCCTGGAAAGGGCCAAGATGTGCGAATTGCTAGCCCACGCCGTGGGGATCAAGCAAACCGAAAGCGGTTACACCGTTGGGTTGCTCTCGGTGCTGGATGCCATGACCCAGGCACCGATGGAGCAAATCCTAGCCTCGCTGCCCTTGGACGAAGAGATCAACGAGGCGCTGCTCCAACACAAGGGACTGCTAGGGCGGATCCTCGCCAGCACGCTGGCCTACGAGCGCTGCGATTGGGAATCGCTGGACACCCTGGGTCTGGAGCCCGCTCAAATCAACGACGCCTACATGACCGCGCTAGCCGAAGCCTACCGGATATCTTGCGAATTGCTAAAGAGCTGAAGATTGGCGTTCCTCATCGCCGGCTGGAATCGGACTTGACCCGCACCGTACTCCAGGCCCGCTGGCCCCATTGCCACACATAAGCAGCCCCGCTCCAGACGGTCGTCAAAGCGGTCACATAGATCCATCCTGTTAGCAGCCAAGATGGCAAGGTCATCATTCCGTAGTGGACGATCACAACGAAGACCATCGTTAACTGCATCAGTGTGTTCAACTTGCTGATCAACAGTGGGCTGGCCTGGACCCGTTCGACCATCAGATGATAACTGACCGCCCCAGTGACGATGACAACATCGCGCAAGATCACCAACGCGACTAACCACACCGGTAGCTCGCGCAACCAACCGAGTGCCAAAATCGCACCGATCAATAGCAGTTTGTCGGCAAGCGGGTCGAGCAGACCGCCCAATTCGCTAGTCCAACCATAATGCTTAGCCAGGAAACCATCCAGCGCATCGGAAACCCCGGCAACCGTGAACAGCAGCAACGCCGCTCCATACCGTTCCTGTAGCAGCAGCCATAAAAAAGGGGGTACGAGCAGGATTCGCAGGCTGGTGATGAGGTTGGGTATATCTCGGGTTTTCAAGGGCCACGCCATAGTGTCACGGCACGAGCGCCGTTCTGTCAGGGTTACGCCAGGGCCAAAACCTTGGCCGGACTTGAATGGGCGTTAAGCATACCTAATTTTCAGGTCCTGACTAAGCCGATCACCACGATCACCGTTAAAATGAGCCGGTGAACGCGTATTTCTTTCGTATCGATACCCCGACCCGCCCTCAGGAGACTTTCCGATGACCGAACCCAAGCATGACAATCGACTCGCTCGGGCGTATGGCAGAATGATGGAGCGAGTCAAGCTTCTACTAGAAGAACTCGATGTGAGCACCAGCATCGAGCATGCGGCTGAAAAAGCTGTCGAGTTGGACGAATTGACCCGCGAGGAGGCCCGTTTGATCGGCATGTATCTCAAGCGGGACATTGAAGATGCCAGCCAGTACCTAACCTCTACCGGCCGCGATCTGCGAGCTTGGATGCGATTCGATCTAAAACTGATTGAGGACCGGCTGCTGGATTATTTTCAGAGTGGCGTGGATCGGTCACGCTTGGAGCTGTTGGCGTTCGAGGTGCCAGCCGGGGCGGAGACGGAGGTATATCGCAGCGGCGAGATCACCGGACCAGGAACCTTGCAGTGTGGAGAGTGTGGCAAATTGGTCGTTTCTCACGCTCCAGCGCTTATCGAACCCTGCCCGGTCTGCCAGGGAACAATTTTCGTGCGCGCGACTGAGAAGTTTGGACCCGCGCATAGGTAAAAACCCTGATTAGGTTGTCAATCGTCCTGATTTACCCTGGAGTCTGATTGCCGTTTACTAATGTCTGCTTGAGCTGGTTCTACAGCGAAGCGTGTTTTAAGCTCAATATCCTGTACTTTGACCGCCAGCCGGATTCGCTGGCGGTTTTTTTTTGTCGATTTCGGCGTAGGCAAGCCGGAAGGAATCCACGTTCATAGGGACGCCCCTGATTCAACTCTTGTCAGGATTTTGCAGGCTATGAAACGAAAGTTTCTTATCCAGAATCATGATTTCGAGCAAAACCCGAAATTGCGAACTATTCTGGATGCGAGAAACGATTGAGAATACTTATTACTTCTATCGGCATTGTTTCTCCAAGTTACTGAATCTTGGTTCAGATGGTGAATGAGGAGGATATATCCAAATGGTAAAACCAGTCAGAGAACTTGCCAAAAAACCCTTCGTGGTCGAGCCAGGATCACCCCATCCCCTCGGGGCTACTGTCACAGCCGATGGCATCAACTTCTCCGTGTTTTCCGAACACGCTACCGGTATCGAATTACTGTTGTTCGACGGCTGCGACGACATCCATCCCTTCCAAATCGTATCGTTCGATCCAACGATCAACAAGACATTTCATTTCTGGCACGCGTTGATCCGAAATGCCAAGGCTGGCATTCATTATGCTATACGTGTCGATGGTCCGAACGATCCGGGGGCTGGGCATCGTTTTGACCGAGAGAAGGTGCTGATCGAACCTTACTCGAAAGGCAACAACAAAACGCTTTGGCGGCGTGGCGACGCCTGTCTGCCGGATGATAATCTGGCCACTTCGTTGCGCAGCGTGGTTATCGATCCCAGCGATTACGACTGGGAAGGTGATCAACCGCTCAAGCGTCCACTCAACGAAACAGTGGTTTACGAACTGCACGTTGGCGGTTTTACCCGCTCACCGAGCGCTAGCGTCAAGCAGCCTGGCACCTTCGCGGCGGTCATCGAAAAAATACCTTATCTCAAGGAACTCGGCATTACAGCAGTCGAGTTATTGCCAGTTTTCGAATTCGACGATACTGAGACCAGGGATTTCGAAGGTCGGCGGCTGACTAATTACTGGGGCTATAGCACCATGAGCTATTTTGCCCCTCATCCGAGCTATTGTGTCGACCCGGAAGCCGGAAACCATGTACGGGAATTTCGCGACATGGTCAAAGCGCTCCATAAAGCCGACATCGAAGTCATACTCGATGTGGTGTTTAACCATACCGACGAAGGTAATCATCAAGGGCCGGTGTTTTCCTTCAAGGGTATCGACAACAGCAATTACTACTATCTTTCTCCCTTAGATCGGCGCTATTACTACGATTACACCGGTTGTGGCAACACCTTCAATTGCAATCACCCCATCGGCGAGAAATTCATTGTCGATTGCTTAAAATACTGGGTCAAGGAGATGCATGTCGACGGTTTCCGTTTCGACGAAGCATCCGTGCTGTCGCGCGGCGAAGACGGGGCGCCAATGCAATATCCGCCGGTGCTGTGGGACATTGAATTGAACGACGAACTGATCGATGCCAAGGTCATCGCTGAAGCCTGGGATGCTGCCGGTCTATATCAGATTGGTCATTTTCCCGGCTACCGTTGGGGCGAATGGAACGGCCGTTACCGCGACGACATCCGCCGCTTCGTCAAGGGGGATGCGGGAATCATCGGTGCCGTGGCCTCGCGCCTGTCGGGCAGTGCCGACCTGTATCAATGGCGCGGGCATTTGCCGGTCAACAGCGTGAATTTTCTCGTCGCCCACGACGGCTTTACCCTGAACGATCTCGTGTCCTACAACGACAAGCATAATTGGGCGAACGGCGAGCACAACGGTGATGGCATTAATGAGAATCTGAGCTGGAATTGCGGCGTTGAGGGAGAAACGGACGACGCCGGAATCGAAGCCCTGCGAACTCGGCAAATCAAAAACTTCGCGACCATCCTGATGCTGTCCCAAGGTGTGCCGATGATGGTCATGGGCGATGAAGTGCGACGGACCCAGAAAGGCAACAACAACGCCTATTGCCAGGACAATGAAATCAGTTGGTTCGATTGGACTCTGGTTGACAAGCATCCGGATTTGTTCCGGTTCTGGAAAGAACTGATTGCCTTCCGCTTGCGCCATGCCACAGTGCACCGTTCCCGCTATTTCACTGGAGAAATCAACGAACGGGGTTTGGCTGATCTGACTTGGCATGGCTGCGAGCTTGGTGCGCCGAACTGGGACGATCCCAATACTCGCGCTTTAGCGGCCACCTCCGGGGGAATGGGCAGCGAAGCGGATATCCACATCATGATGAACATGTATTGGGAACCCTTGAGTTTTGCCATCCCGCCGGTGCAAGGCCGGCGCTGGTACCGCGCTGTGGATACCGGTTTGGCGACGCCCGAGGATATCGCGACTCTAGGCCAGGAAATCGAGATCGATAGCGACCGATATCCAGTCGGCGGACGCAGCGTTGCGGTGTTGATCTCGAAATGATTTTTTCTCGATAACCCGAAGCTGTGCCGCACGGATGGCCACCAAAGCGGGCGATTCCAGAAACGCGTTCGGCGTTTCAGCCCATTGTAAGCGGGTGAAGGCCCCGGTTGTTGCCCGAAGTCGCGGCTGAAAAATCCATCGAAACTCGTAGAGAACACGCTATGACCCAAGCACCCGTCAGAGGCATCATCGGCGAGCCGACAAAAGGCAAAATTGGCGTGCTGATCGAAGATCATTTCGATCAGACCGAATTTCGTAAATTCAATGCATTCTTTCCCGAACGGGGATATCAGGTCGTTTATCTCTCCCATCTGTGGGGCAATGCGGAGTTGACCTTTGGCGCAAACCCCGACGAGGGTTATGTCGAGGAACACGTTATCGTCAGCACCGAACTCAATGACGTGAAACCTGCCGATTTCAAAGGTATCTTGTTGATCGGCGCCTATGCCACGGATCGCCTGCGCTACCAAGCCAATCCCCGCAAGGGTCAGCCCAATATGGCGCCGGCCGTGGTGTTTCTACGCGAGGCGGTCGCCACGCCCAATCTCAAGATCGGCACTATCTGTCACAGCCTTTGGCTGTTCTGCGCCGATTCCACATTGCTGAAAGGCCGCAAGGTCACCTGCGCCCACAACATCATCTGCGATGTGGAAAACGCCGGTGGCGAGGTGGTTTACGACGGCGATCAGACCACCGACATCGTGATCGACGGCAACCTGATTTCCGGCAAGCATCCAGCCGTTACTGACCGTTTCATGGACCTTTTCCTGAGCGAAATCGAAAAGGTCGGCTGAGCCCCCCGTGCCAGACCCCGATCTTGTAGCTACCCACGTTGGAGAGTCCCCGCCATGAATAAAATCGATTTCACCTTCTCCGATCTGATCGCCGGCTACGTCACCGGCTACGATAAGGCGAGCGACAGCTTTGGCCTGAAAACCTCCGATGGTCGCGAATTCACGGTCCATATCGCCGTCAATTGCTACGCGGAATTGGTCCGCAACTTGGGTGAGGCGTTCCATGACGCCAGTGGAACCCTACGAGGAATGCTGGTTCCGGGGCGGTTTTTGTTCGCCTATGGCGTTTTCTACCCGGATGGCGCCGGCAACGATCACCCGTTCGATGCAAAACATATCGTTTTCCTGGGCCGGACCGAGAATGAATATCTCTTTGAAAAACAGGACTGGTGGATCCACCAGATTCGCCAGTTGGCGGATTTTTATCTTTCTTCCGAATTCGGCGACGGTCCCATCGATTATTCCGTGTACCGGACCAATCTGGGAGTGACCGGCGCGAAGCTGCCTAGTGGACGCCAGGAATGCGACACGATTTCGCGGCTGGTCTATGGTTTTGCCTCGGCTTTTTTGTTGACCGGCTACGAGCGCTATCTGGAAGCGGCGCAAAAAGGCACCGAGTACTTGCGCGACCATTTCCGCTTCAGGGATAAAAGCGAAGATATCAGTTACTGGTATCACGCGGTCGATATCAACAACGATGGGAGCGAGCAAAAAATATTCGCTTCCGAATTTGGCGACGACTATCACGCCATTCCCTGCTACGAGCAAATCTACGCTTTGGCTGGCCCGACACAAACGTATCGCGCGACCGGCAACCGGCTGATCATGGATGACATCAAATCCACTATCAATTTGTTTAACCGTTTCTTCAAGGACAAGAGCGAGAAAGGTGGCTATTACTCCCACATCGATCCGATTACCCTGAGCCCTTACAGCGAAACGCTGGGGCATAACCAGGCCAGGAAAAACTGGAATTCGGTTGGCGATCACGCGCCGGCTTATCTGATCAATTTATGGCTGGCGACCGAAGCCCAGGAGTATGCAGATTTTCTGGAATACACCTTTGACACCATCGCCCGGCGCTTCCCCGATTACGCGGAAAGCGATTTCGTGCAGGAGAAATTTCACGACGACTGGTCCAAGGACCAGACTTGGGGTTGGCAGCAAAACCGGGCAGTGGTCGGCCATAATTTGAAAATCGCCTGGAACTTGATGCGGATGCATAGCCTAAAAACCAAGGAAGACTACGCCGCTCTGGCGACCAAGATCGCGGGGTTGATGCCCAAGGCCGGCGGCGATCCCCAGCGCGGCGGCTGGTACGACGTGGTCGAGCGGGTTCTCGGTCCGGGCGAGAAATTCCACCGTTTCGCCTGGCACGACCGGAAAGCCTGGTGGCAACAAGAGCAAGGCATCCTGGCTTATCTCATTCTGCATGGCGTGCTCAAGGACCCCGAGCACCTACGCATCGCTCGTGAATCCGCTGCGTTTTACAACGCTTGGTTTCTGGATACCGACAGTGGTGGTGTCTACTTCAATGTATTGGCCAACGGGCAACCCTATCTGCTGGGCACTGAACGCGGCAAGGGTAGCCATTCGATGGCCGGCTACCACTCCTTCGAGTTGGCCTATCTCGCGGCGACGTATACGAATCTATTGATCACCAAGGAGCCGATGGATTTCTATTTCAAGCCCGAGCCAGGTGGGTTCGCCGACAACGTGTTGCGAGTTCAGCCCGATATTTTGCCCAAGGGCAGCATTCGCATCGATGAAGTCTGGATTAACGGCCATTCCTACGACGACTTCGATGCCGACGCGCTGACGGTGAAGCTGCCCGAGGGACACGGCGAGATCACCGTGCGGGTACGCATCGCTCCAACCGAGATCAGCTTCGATGCCGATCTGCTCGACGTGACCGGCGGCACGGCCAAAATCGCCCTGCGGGGCGCGCTGGGGCCGCGCGGCCTCAAATATCTGGAGGAGCAGATCGATGCGGCGCGTTCGCAGAATGTCAGCGGCATCCTGTTCGATATGAGCAAGCTGGAATCCATCAGTAGCGAAGCCCTGCGCTACCTCTTGTTTAACAAGCAGACCTTCGGACCGGGCTTCAAGCTTTCGGTCACCGGCGCGAATCCAGAGGTGAAAAGCGCTATTGAAGCCAGCGAGCTCAGCGACGAAATCAGTTGGGTTTGAAATCGAAGCGGATCGAGGCGGGCTCGAAGAATGAGCCCGCTTTTGGGCTTGGTCCAGCAATATCCCCGCAGCTTGGCGACGGGGGTTGCTGCCGCCAAGCCTTCACCTCTCACCCGAAGCGGGTACACGTCCATGAGCAACCAATACGATCAGATCGTGGTCGGAGGCGGCAACGCCGGAGCGGTGATCGCCGGCCGGCTCAGTGAAATCCCCGACTGCCGCGTCCTCGTCATCGAAGCCGGTCCCCATTACCGCAGCGTCTCCCAGACACCTCAGGATTTGAAGTCCGCGTTTACCACCTCCGTGCAGGCTCATGACTGGCACTACGTCGGCGAAGCTGTGCCAAGCCGTTCGATGTCTTACGCTCGCGGCAAGGCCACGGGCGGATGCTCCGCCGTCAACGGCGCGATCGCCCTGCGCGGTCTGGAGCAGGATTTTGCGGACTGGGCCCGTTGCGGCAATTCCATCTGGTCGTGGGACAAGGTCTTTCCTTATTTCCTGCGCATCGAGAACGATCAAGATTTCGGCAGTGCCCCCCATCACGGTCGAAGCGGTCCATTACCCATCGTTCGATTTCGAGACGAGGAACTGGTCGCCGTCCAAAAAGCGTTCCGGGAGGCCTGCATGGCCAGCGGCTACGGCTGGGTGCCGGATCACAACGATCCTCGCGGTTTGAACGGCATCGGACCCATCCCGATGAACCGCGATGGAGATGTCAGGGTATCGAGCGCCATAGCCTACCTGCACCCGGCCCAGGACCGGAAAAACTTAACTATCCTGGACAAGACGACCGTGCTGCGCGTGCTGTTCGACGGCAAACGCGCCATCGGCGTCGAGGTTCGGCGCGAGAATGGCGCCATCGAGCGAATCGAGGGTGGCGCGGTGATTCTGGCCGCCGGTTCCATCAACACGCCGGCTATCCTCTGGCGTTCCGGTGTCGGTCCACGCGAAGATTTAAAGCGGCTCGGCGCCCCGCTCGTGCATGAACTCCAGGGCGTCGGCAGCAACCTGATCGATCATGCGCAGAGCCTCGTCGGCCTCTATCCGAAGCCGGAGGTCGTCCAACAGGACATGCCGGACGTGCAGCTCGTGCTCGAATACACCGCTCCCGGCAGCCAATACAACAACGACATGCAGATTTACTGCGTCAACAAGCTCGGCACGGAGCGTTTCCCCGAACTCGATAGTCCGGCTGGATTCCTCTATGGCGCAATGTGCGTGATCAACCGTCCCGAGTCCCGAGGGCGCGTTACCCTGACTTCCCTTGATCCCGACATCCAGCCGCGGATCGATTTTCGCCTCAATACCCATGCCGAAGACATGCGCAAGCTGGTCGATGGCGTCCGGCGCTGCTGGGACATCGCGCATACCGATGCATTCAAGGAATTTTCGACCGGCGTCGCGGTGCTGACTCCCGACGTGGTCGAGAACGACCGCAAGCTCGAACAATACATCTGGGACAATGCGGCCACCATCTGGCACGCGGTGGGCACTTGCAAGATGGGGCCTGCTACCGACAACCACGCCGTGGTCGATCAATACCTCGGCGTGCATGGGATCGAAAATCTCCGCGTCGCCGACGGTTCCGTATTCCCCGATCACGTCAGCCGCAACCCGATGCTGACCATTTACCTCGTTGCCGAACGTTGCGCCGATCTGATCAAGAACGGCAACAGGGTCTAATTGCTTTTCGGATCGAAGCGGGCCGAGGAAAGGTAGCGTTGGACTCGCTCCTCGCCCGTTTGCATTGCTTCGCGCCAATCATCGCTTTGCTTCCTCTATTTTGAGGATCTTGTCATAAGCATGTGGGGTGTCGATATGGACGGATCCCATCGAAGGATGATCCATCTCGATCACCACGTAGATAACGACCGCGATCAGGGCCGCCAGCAGAGACATCATGGTGATATGCGCCCAGAAGTTCTCGGTGCCGAACAGGAACGTGAAACCGATGGTGATCATGGCCCCGACGACGACCCCGATCCAGATGACACTTGGCAATTCCTCATGACTGACCTGATGGCGGAGATTATGGTATTTCGCCAGCTCGTTCAGATTCTGCAGGATCTGCGTATATAAAATCTGCTCGTGCCCGCTGTCCGGAACGATGCCATCAAGCAATGTAAGTAACTGATTAATGGCAATTTCAGCCGCTTCGGTGGATTGTTCGACAGACATGGATTCTTGTTCGGCAATTGCTTGGCGGCAATACCTGATAAAACCATCCCTCATCTTATGAGAGATGGTTTTATCAGGATAAGCCTCGATGTTCTTGTATAAGACCAGAGCGGTGCTGCTCTCGTTTTGCACATTAACCTTGGCTTCGTTGAACTGTTCCCACACGACGATCACCACGAACGCGAGCAGCACGCCATAGGTAACGCCCAAGGTCGCGAAAACGAAGCCCGCCACATCATTATGGATTTGCCTGACCTTGGTTGGAATGAAGCGATGGACGACGAGAAATCCGGCAATTGAAAAAGATACCGTGACAACCACCAGCAGGGAGACGGCTACCCATTGTGGCAACATCAGCAGATAAGCGGAAAGTGACATGGCGTCTCCTCCGTAGAGTGATTGCGATGGTCGGATTTGATACCTTGGTCGAGCACATCAGCGATATATCCTGCTTGATTCGTGCTGTCCCATAGCGGTCATACTGTCCGCAACATCCTGTCCAAGGTCATCTCGGTCCGATGGACCATCTCGGTCCGATAGTTTGGTTTGGCGTCAGGACGATGTGGCCAGTTGCGGTTCGCAGCGAGTCAGTTGCGCGCGGTAGCGGCTCGCTCGCTGGCGCACCTGCTGCGCTCGCTCCAGCAACCAGGATTTTTTCAGATGCGTTCCCTTGGCGAAGCCGCCCTGACCTTCGTGATAAGCCAGATAATGATTATAGGCGTCGCTCTTGGCGATGCGGTTGAGTCGCGCGGTTTCGTCCACATACCAACCGATAAAATCCACGGCATCGGCGAACTCGTCGCGGTCCGCGCCACGGTTACCCGTTGCGGCCATGTAGCGTTCCCAGGTTCCATCCAACGCTTGGCTGTAGCCGAAAGCGGATGACGGGCGGGGACCGGGCACAAAACCGAGATACCAGGTGCGCGGCGGCCTGGCGTCGGACCGAAAGGCCGATTCTTGGTAAATGATCGCCAACAAAACGGGCAGGGATACGTTCCAGCGCTGGCTGGCGGTTTTGGCATCGGCGAACCAGTCGCCGTATTCCGCGAAGATGGCGCAGGCGTCATCCACGTTGCGCGGCGGCGCGGTAGCGCACGAGATCAGCAGTAAAAATCCCCCGATCACGCCGCCAGCCAATAGCCAGCGATAGCGTGCCAGGACACGGAGCGATGGCCACTCGCGAGCGGCCAAATCGCACAACGCGCCCCAACGCGACAGAAAACGCGAGTGGCTTTCAATCATGTCGTAATTTTGATATTGCGTCTCGCGAAAAACAGCCCTAACGTTAACAACACTATCATTAAAATCACGATCGGCAAATCCCCGAACCGGGCATAAGGCGTCAGGCCGCGCAGGGGATGTACCTCGCCATGAACCACGACGGGTTGGAACGGGGCACCACGCACCACGATCCGGCCGCGTTCATCGATGATGGCGGAAATGCCGGTGTTGGTAGCGCGCGCCATGTAGCGCCCTGACTCCAAAGCGCGCATTCGGGCAATCTGCAAATGTTGGTGCGGGGCGGTGGAATCCTTGAACCAGGCGTCGTTGCTGACGTTGATCAACCAGGTCGCCTCCGGCAAATCCAGCCGGATGTCGGAACCGAATACCGCCTCGAAGCAAATCGAAACCCCGACCGGCTGGCCACCGACGCGCAACAACGGTTGATTGCGCTCACCGGGCGCAAAATCGGCCATCGGGATGGTCACCCAATCGCGAAAGAATAGAAAAAACCAGCGCAACGGCAAATATTCCCCGAACGGCAATAGCCGACGCTTGTGGTAGAACGCGGTGGATTGGCCGATGGTGATCACACTGTTGTGAAACAATTCGGTTTCCCGCGAGCCGGTTGGAATGCCGGTGACGTAATCGACCCGATCCTGCCGCGCCTTCTCCCCCAGCACGTCCAGAAACGGAACAATATCTTGATAAAAGGCGGGAATTGCCGTTTCTGGCCAAACGATCACGTCACTGCGGCCGTGTTCCGGCAAGCTGAGTTGGATGTAGCGCTCCAGCGTTTCGTCCAACCGATTGGGCCGCCATTTCACATCTTGGTCGATGTTGCCTTGGACGATAGCGACGCGCAGCGCCGGACCCGCTGCCTCAACCCAGTTGATCCGCCCCAACCCCCACGCACCGAGCCACAAAGCCACCAGCAGCCCCAACCCGCTCAACCGCGATCGCCAGTCGCCGCTCCGCAGCGCTGTCCACAACAGGCCGGCGCTGAGCATGACCGTCCAACCAATGCCAAATACCCCCACGTAGGGTGCAAGCTGGCCGAGAGGCGAATCGATTTGACTGTAGCCCATCGCCAACCAGGGAAAACCGGTGAATAGCCAGCTTCGCACCCAATCCAGCAGGGTCCACAATGCAGGGACAAACAGCAGCCAGCGATTCAGGCCCGGTGGTGGCCCCCAACGCCCGAGCAACCCGCCAGCGACGGTTAGGTACAGCGCCATCACTGCGACTACGATAAAAGTCGCGAGAGCGGCGAACGGTGCCGGAGCGCTGCCGTAATCGTGCAGGCTGATGTAAATCCAGTAGATGCCAAAGCCAAACATCCCCAGCCCGAATAGCCCACCGCGCAGTGCGGCCCGGCGGCTGGTGGCTCCGTCCCAACTCCAGAGTAAAACGACCGGCAACAGGAACGCTAGCGGCCAGAAGCCGAACGGGGCAAAGGCCAGCGGCATCGCCGCTCCCGCAACGAAAACCAGCAGGTCGATCACGAGGGGAAGGCGTTCCTTAAAATCGTGCATGGCGAACGAAAAACCGCGGTTGATGACGCGGGCCGATCAAGCTAGCAAATCGAGATTGCAATCTCTCGATCAGCGCGGCGACCACAAAAACGCCCTCCACCGGCGCGCGGCGAGGGCATGGGGCAAGAACGATCAGACGGCTGGTTCGACCGTGGAAGGCGTTGCGGCCTCACTGTCACGCAGGGTCATTTCCAGCAGATGAATTCTGCGGTTATCAGCGCGCAACACCCGGAAATGGAACCGGTCCAAATCCGTCACGTCGCCGCTTTTGGGCAGTCGGCCCAATTCCATCATCACCAGTCCACCAATGGTATCTGCCCGCTCGTCGCTGAGTTCGGCCTGGAAATATTGGTTGAAGTCCTCGACCGGAGTGAGTGCCTTAACGATATAAGCATCGCCCTGCCGGCGGATGAATACGACCTCCCCTTCCAAAGTGTCGTACTCGTCGTCGATTTCACCGACGATTTCTTCCAGCACGTCCTCGATGGTGATGAGTCCGGCCACACCGCCGTATTCATCGACCACGATGGCCATGTGCAGGCGATTGGCACGAAATTCGTTGAGCAGAATATTAAGCCGCTTGCTTTCGGGGATGAACTTGGCCGGCCGCAGCAGGGAACGCAAATCGAAATCCTCGCGGCGGTCGAAGGCGTGGATGAGCAGATCCTTGACGATCAGGATACCGAGCACATCGTCCCGACTTTCGTCGATCACCGGAAAACGGGAGTGACCCGATTCGACCACTTCAGCGATCAGACGCTCCAAGCTCCAGTCCTGTTCCAGCACCACCATCTGAGCACGGGGAACCATGACATCGCGTACTTGGGTTTCCGATACCCGCATGACGCCTTCCATCATCTTCAGGGCTTCGGGGTCCAGCAGCTTCCGCTGCTCGGCATCGCGCAACAGTTCGATCAACCCATCCCGATCCTTGGGTTCGCCCATCAGGGCGAGGCTCAAACGCTCCAGCCAAGATGGCCTATGACTGGATTCGGATCGTTCTTCACTCATGAGTCGAGAGAGTCTCCATAGGGATCAGGATAACCGAGCCCCGCCAGGATGCGGATTTCCAAGGCTTCCATAACCTCGGCCTGCTCTTCATCATGATCATAGCCCAGCAGATGCAAAACGCCATGGGTGACTAAATGCGCCCAATGCGCCGAGGGCGTCTTTCCCTGGTGGATTGCCTCGCGCAGCACCACCGGCGCGCAAATGACGATGTCACCCAGCAAGGACGATTCGATCCCGGGCGGCGTCTCGAACGGAAAGGACAGCACGTTGGTCGGCCCTTGCTTGTGGCGGTAAGCTTCGTTGAGCGCGGTACTTTCAGCTTCGTTGACGATACGGATGGTCAACTCGGCGTCTTTCGCGTAGTCCGCGCCGGCCAGCGCCGCTTCGGCCCAGCACCGCAAATCGGCTTCAGTCGGTAAGCTCGGTATGTCCAGGGCGATTTGCACGTCCAGTTCCAGATTCATGAAGGGTTATCCTGTTCGAAGCGGGCGTAGGCATTGACGATCCGCTGGACCAGCGGATGCCGCACCACGTCGCGGGCGTTGAAGAAGGTCATACTGATGCCGTCCACATCCTTGAGGACTTGCAAGACTTGTCGCAGTCCGGAGGGGACGTTGCGCGGTAAATCGACCTGGGTCACGTCACCGGTGACGACCGCCGTCGAGCCGAAACCGATACGGGTCAGGAACATCTTCATCTGCTCGACGGTGGTATTTTGCGCTTCGTCGAGAATGATGAAGGAATCGTTCAAGGTGCGGCCACGCATGAACGCCAGCGGCGCGACTTCGATGACGTTGCGTTCGATCAGCTTGGCGACGCGCTCGAAGCCCAGCATTTCGTACAAAGCGTCGTAGAGCGGTCGCAGGTAGGGGTCGATCTTTTGGGTCATGTCACCGGGCAGGAAACCTAATCGTTCGCCGGCTTCCACTGCCGGCCGCACCAGCACCAGCCGTCGGGTTTCGTTGGTTTCCAGCGCGTCCACGGCGCAGGCCACCGCCAAATAGGTTTTGCCGGTGCCGGCGGGACCGACGCCGAAATTCAAATCGTGGTGGCGGATGCTCCACAGATAGCGCTGTTGATTGGGGCCGCGTCCGCGAATCAACCCGCGTCGGGTGCGGATGACGACCTCATCGGTTCCCGGTTCTTCCTCGATCAAGGCATCGGCGCCGGCTTCCTGCAAGAACAGGTGGACTTGGGCCGGCGTCAGGATCTCGTCCTGAGTCGTTCGGTACAGCGCTTCCAGCACCGCCACCGCAACGGTGACAGCGTGGGGTTCACCGATCACCCGAAACTGGTGGCCACGATTGTTGATTTCCACACCCAGCCGGCGTTCGATCTGGCGCAGATGCTCATCCAGTTGGCCGCACAGCTTGGCCAGCCGCTCGTTGTCAGCGGGTTCCAGCAGCAAGTCTTGGAATTTGGGCGAGGAGTTCGGGGGCAAAGCAGGAGTAGCGGACGTGCTCATCAACTGGCTTGTTTCAGGGCGAGAACCGGCAATTCCGGGCAGGCCACGAGTCGGCCGCGCAGCGAATTGGGCAGCGCTTCGGTGATGGCGACCTCGGCGAAATGGCCGATCAATCCCGTGGGGCCGTCAAAGTTAACCACCCGATTATTTTCGGTGCGGCCGGACAGTTGGCGACAATCCTTGCGTGAGAGTTTATCGATCAATACCCGCTGGACGGTGCCGACCATCTCACGGCTGACAGTATGTGCGCCTTCTTCGATGCGCGCCTGCAAGCGGGCCAACCGTTCTTTCTTGACCGCTTGCGGACGTGGGATCGGGCAGGCTGGCGGCGGGCGTGCCGGGTCGAGGGCTATAGACGAAGCTGAAACTGTGATCGAAGCCGATCTCCTCGATCAATGCCATCGTCGCGTCGAAGTCCCGGTCGGTTTCGCCGGGAAAACCGACGATGAAATCCGAGGATAGGCTGAGGTTGGGGCGGATAGCGCGCAGTTTGCGGACCTTGGCCTTGTATTCCAAAGCGGTGTGGCCACGCTTCATCAGGCTCAGAATGCGGTCGGAGCCGCTTTGCACCGGCAGGTGCAGGTGGCTGACCAGCTGCGGCACGCGGGCGTAAACTTCGATCAGCCGGTCGGAGAATTCCACCGGATGCGAGGTGGTGTAGCGGATGCGGTCGATGCCGTCGATGGCGGCGACGTGCTCGATCAGCAGCGCCAGATCGGCGATCTCGCCATCGTCCATCGGTCCCCGATAGGCATTGACGTTCTGGCCGAGCAGATTGATTTCGCGCACGCCTTGCTTGGCCAGCGTTTCGACTTCGGCCAGCACGGCCTCGAACGGGCGACTGACTTCCTCGCCACGGGTGTAGGGCACCACGCAGAAAGTGCAGTATTTGCTACACCCCTCCATGATCGAGACGAACGCGGCCGGACCTTCGGCGCGCGGTTCCGGCAGCCGGTCGAACTTTTCGATTTCGGGGAAGGAGACATCGACCACGGGTTGCTGGTCGGCCCATACCGATGCCAGCATTTCCGGCAATCGATGCAGCGTTTGCGGACCGAATACCAGATCCACTTGCGGGGCTCGCTCGCGCAGCATCTCGCCTTCCTGGCTGGCCACGCAGCCGCCGACCCCGATCACCACGCCGGGCCGCTGCACTTTCAGAGCTTTCCAGACCCCCAGTTGCGAGAATACTTTTTCCTGCGCCTTTTCGCGGATCGAGCAGGTGTTGAGTAGCAGCACGTCCGCCTGGGCGGGATCGTCGGTGCGTTCCAAACCGCAGGCCGCGCGCAGACCGTCCGCCATCCGGGCGGAGTCGTATTCGTTCATCTGGCAGCCGTGAGTCTTGATATACAGTTTGCGGGCCATCGTTGATTCTTGAACCATAATTAAGGCGGAAAACTATAGCATTGCCTTTTGGAGGGTGCCAGGTGTTGGATCGGTGCCGAACGTGGCCGTTGAGGTTTAGCGTATGACCGCGCCAGTGGATGAAACGCAGGGTCGCCCGGTGGAGGTGACTTGTCCGGGCTGTTTCCACCCGCGCGAATGGGATGTCGCCGCCGCGTGTCCGATTTGCAAGTACCGCGCTCACTCGGATCGATCCGGGGCGTTGCTGGCGGTGGGTACGCCGTTGAAGCGTTACGTGATTGGCGAGAAGCTGGGTCAAGGCGGGTTTGGGATCACCTATCGCGGCTTCGATGTGAAATTGCACATGAAGGTGGCGATCAAGGAATATTACCCCAGCGATTTTGTCGGGCGTTCGGTGGATCGGAAAACGGTCGTGTTGAATGCGCGGGAGCACGAGGAATTATTCGATTATGGCTTGAAAGCCTTTCTGAAAGAAGCGCGCACGCTGGCACAAGTGAAGCATCCGCATCTGGTACGGGTGTTGAACTACTTCGAGATGCACCAGACCGCCTATCTAGTGATGGATTATCTGGAAGGCGAGGACTTGGCCACGCACCTGAAACGGCAACCGGGCGGCCGATTGCCGTGGCGACAGGCGGTCACGCTGATGTTGCCAGTGCTGGACGGATTGCGGAAGGTGCATGAGGCTGGGTTCATGCACCGGGACCTTAAGCCGGGTAATTTTTATTGGACCCCCGAGGGACTCGTTCTGTTGGATTTCGGTGCGGCCCGGCAAGTGTCCAGCGACCATTCGCGCAGTTTGCTGATCTACTCCAGTGGCTATGCGCCTTACGAACAGTGCTTGCAAGGCAACCTACGCCGGCAGGGACCGTGGACCGATGTCTATGGGATCGCCGCAACGCTGTATTCCATGCTGACGGCGCAACGGCCGCCGTCCGGATTGGATCGGCAGCAGAATGTGCGGTCCAAGCAACCCGATCCGCTGCAACCTACCCGGCGCTTCGTGCCAATGTTGCCGCCGGCGCTGGATGTAGTGTTGGGCCGAGCGTTGGCGGTGGAACCGGAACAGCGGCTGCAATCGGTTGTGGAGTTCAAGCAGCAACTGGAGGCGGTGTTGGCGGAGGAGGAAAAGCGGGAGGAGGAAAAGGGAACAGGAGCGAAATCCCAACCGCTTGGAGGTTTAAAACGGCCAACGAAGTTGAATCTTCGAGCGGCGGTGATCGCCGGGATGGTAGGGGTACTCGCTTGGGGCGGATGGTGGATCGGGTTTGGGAGGTCATCGGATCCACCGCATCCGAAGGCGAAGCCAGTTACAGTGGCACCGCCGGTTGCGGCAACGCCACCATCGGTAGAAACGCCGACGGCAGTAGAAACACCGCCGGTTGCGGCAACGTCGCCAACGGTGGAAACGCCGCCGGCTGTGACGACGCCACCAGCAGTGGAAACAACGCCGCCGGCAGTGGAAACAACGCCGCCGGCAGTGGAAACACCATCCGTTGTGCCATCATCGACTGCGGCGGTACCACCCGCAGCGGCAACGCCGCCAGCGGTGGAAACGCCACCACCGGCAGTAGAAACGCCGCCGGTCGTCGAGCCAGTCGCAACTGCCGCCGCGCCGCCGACTTCGGATGATACCGCCCGCCAAAAGCGACTTGATCTCCAGTTAGCGGTGGCGAAGAAGCTGCTGGAGGCACGCAAGATTCGGGCAGCGCGGCGGGCGTTGGAGGATGCGAAGGCGTTGGATCAGGATGGGCGGGTGGAGGCGTTCCGGCGGGAGCAGACGGCGATTTTGCAAGCGGCGGCGCTGGCTTTTTTGGATCGGGGGCAGCAGAGTTTGGCCAAACGAGTGATGGACGATTTGGGTCAGTGGGACTCGCAAAGTCCGGAATACCGGGCGTTGCGAACACGCTTGACCAGCAAACAGTAGAGCACTTCTGATGGACGGGAGAGTAATAGCGATGCGCGCTAGGCGGAGTTGGATTGGATGGGGAATCGTAATGGGGTTGATGGGCTCGCCGGTTTGGAGCGCGGAGCCCGACTCGGATGCGGTGCGCCAGCTGATGAAGAAATACGAACGGGAAACCGGGGCCGAAAAACCGCCTCCGGCATCCAAGCCGCAGCCTAAACCGGTACCCAAGCCGCAGCCTAAACCTGCGCCGGTGGTCGATCATGACCGTGAGGCTTGGCGGTCGGCGGAGAAATGCGGAACGGCCGCCTGTTTTCGGGCGTATCTGGAAGAATACCCGAAGGGCCGGTATGCGAGGATGGCGCACGCGCGACTGGAGCCGATGCCGAAGCTCTCGACGCCAGCGCCGGTGGAATCAGGCGTTGTGCCGGAGATGGTGCGGATTAAGGGTGGCTGTTTCCAGATGGGCAGTCCAGAAACGGAAGAGGGTCGGGACAACGACGAACGCCAGCACGCGGTTTGCGTGAAGGATTTTGAGATCGGCAAATATGAGGTGACGGTTGGAGAGTTCCGACGGTTTGTGGAGGCAACGGGGTATCGGACTGACGCCGAGTGGAATGCGGGTGGCAAGGAAGGCTGTTTTATCAGCTATCTGGACGGGGGCGAGTGGAAATACGACTACCGGGCAGGATATAGCTGGAGGAACCCCAATTTCTCGCAGGGCAACAATCATCCGGTGGTGTGTGTGAGCTGGCACGATGTGGTCGCCTATGCGGAGTGGTTGTCGAAGCAAGCAAAGCGAACCTATCGGTTCCCGACGGAAGCGGAATGGGAGTATGCGGCGCGGGCGGGGACGACGATGGTGCGGTACTGGGGAGACGACCCAGATCGAGCCTGTGTGTATGCCAACGTGGCGGATCGGATGGCGAAGCGTACTTTTCCGGACTGGAGCGTTCACGACTGCTCGGATGGGCAAACGTACACGGCCCCAGTAGGTTCCTATGAGGCTAATGATTGGGGTTTACGAGACATATTGGGGAACGTGTGGGAATGGACCTGCTCGCTCTATGATAAAGACTACGGTGGCGCGGAGCAGAAATGCTCCAATAAAGATACATCTGGCCCCCTGGCGGGGCGGGGCGGCGCCTGGAGCTTCAAACCCGCGTGGGTGCGTTCCGCCAACCGCGGCTGGAACACGCCGACTGACCGCGACGGCTCCCGGGGGTTCCGTCTCGCCAGATCATTATAACACTTTGATCTTTATTCTTTTACCCTTTATCCCCGCGCGCAGCGCGGGCGATTTTTTTGCCAAAGTTATCCACAGATGACTGCCGAAACTACGCGTGACGCGGTGCCCCGGGCAGTGCAAGCCTGCCATGAATTACTGGTCTGGCTGATTCCGCAACTGGATTTGTTCCCTCGCGCCCGGCGGTTTACCCTGGGCGAGCGGCTGGAAAGCGGCCTGTTGCGGGTGCTGGAAGGAGTTGTCGGGCGGGGTTAGGTCTTGTCTTACTACCACAACAACCTCCCCTTGAGCCAGATTGATACCACCGAAGGCGCAAAAGACCAAGCCTGACCTCGGTGGCGCGTTTTCCTCAAGGATCTGGACCCTATTTTCCGGCACCGCCTCCCCGCATGGTGAAGGGATTGTGGACGACCAACCGCCCGTCGATGGATTGACCGTCTTGTAAATCTTCCGAGTACAGCGTCCCGCATCCCGCCAACAGCGCGGCGGCGACGATCAACGCGTCGTACAGGGAAAACCGGTAACGCTCCGCAAGGTGAAGACCGAGGTCGTGCGTTTCCAGCGTAAGCGGCACGACGGCGCAGACCGCGCGAATCGGTTCCAGCACCTCCCGAATTTCGGCATACGACAAGCCGAGCTTGCGCGTGGCCACCGCCGCGAACTCGTTGAGCACCTGCACGCTGATCGTGCCCCCCTGGGCCAGCACCGCCTCGGCGCGATCCGCTTTGTCGTTCTCTCCGGACAGCAGGTACAGCAAGATATTGGTGTCGAAGAACGACTCAGTCCCGCGCATGGGCGTCGAGCCGGTCGAACTTGAAATCGGCGGGCAGTCGGCCACGGTACTTGCGGAGCCGGGCCAACAGCTCGCGCGCCTCCGGTTTTTTGCGGATCTCGAACGTCCGCGCGCCAGCCACCTCGATTTCGATGTCATCGCCTTCTCGAAGACTCAACGCCTCCACCACCGCCGCCGGCAAACGAACCGCCAGACTGTTACCCCATTTCGCGACTTGCATATAACCTCCACGTTTGGATATACATAACGATTGTATATCAAGACCGCTGGTTTGAACGGTCGTTCGCGTGCGCCGGGCGTGCGAACTGGTCGGGGAGAGTCAGCGGCATTATCGGGGTCCGGTCTGGTCTTATGCATTTCCGATGTGGTCATGGGAGTAGACTTGCAGCAGACAAAACCTGACTCCGGTGATTCTTCGAGGTACTGCTCATGCGCTTTCCCTACGGCATCGCCGACTTCCGCAAAATCCGCGAAGGCGATTACTTCTACGTGGATCGCACTGACCGGATTCCGCTGATCGAAGAGGTCGGCAGTCAACTGCTGTTCCTGCGCCCGCGCCGATTTGGCAAAAGCCTGTGGCTGTCCACGCTGGAGAGCTACTACGACCTGGCGCGGGCGGAGGACTTCGAGCGGCTGTTCGGCGGGCTGAAGATCGGCCAGAACCCGACACCGCTGCGCAATCGCTATTTCATCCTCAATCTCAATTTTTCCGTGGTGGACCCCCAAGGCGACTCGGACGCCGTTCGCGCTTCCTTGTTTCACCATCTGAATATCCAGATCAAGGCAACGGTCGCTCGTTATGGCGATTGGCTGGAGGGTCGAGTCGACATCGAGCCCGACGATGGCATCGCCTCCTTTCAATCCCTGACCAGCGCCATTTCCCAAACCCCGTACAAGCTCTATCTGCTGGTTGACGAATACGACAATTTCGCCAACGAAGTGATGATCAGCCCGTGGCGCGGCACGGATCGCTATCAGCGCCTGGTCGAAAACGAGGGCACCATCAAAACCTTCTTCAAGGCCGTCAAGGCCGGAGCGGAAGGACGAGGTGTCGACCGGGTATTCCTGACCGGCATCTCGCCGGTGGTGTTGAGCGACATGACCAGCGGCTACAACGTCGCCGAAGATCTCTCGCAACGGCCTCGATTCCACGATCTGTGCGGGTTTACCGAGACCGAACTGCGCGTTGCCTTGGACGCCGTGGCGGTGGCGCACGACCTCGACGCCGGTCAGGTCGACACAGCCTTGACGCTGATGCGTGACTTCTACAACGGCTATCGCTTCACGCCGCAGCGCGACGAGCGAGTCTACAACCCGACTCTGGTGTTGTACTTTCTCAAGCGCTTGGCCGAGGACGGCGTATTTCCGACTCGACTGCTGGACGACAACCTGGCGATGGATCGCAACCGCATTCAATATGTCGCCCGGCTGCCCCACGGCGAAGCCCTGGTCAACCGTGCCCTGAATCCGGCTGAACCGCTCGCCATCGCGCAACTGGTCAACCGCTTCGGGGTGCAGGACATGCTGACCGCGCCGCGCAACCCCGATTTTCTCGCCACCCTGCTGTATTACTTCGGCGTTCTCACCCTGGCCGGACGAGACGCCCTGGGCAAGCTGCAACTGGCTATTCCCAATCAGGTGATCCGTAAGCTCTACGTCGAGCGTTTGCAAGAACAGCTCCTGCCACGCTACGAAGATCAGGAACAACGGCAGGCGGTGGTCGAACGGTTCTACGCCACCGGCGACCTTGACCCCCTCTGCGACCTGCTCGAACGGACCTATTTCAAGGTCTTCGACAACCGCGACTTGCGATGGAGCAATGAGCTGGTGGTCAAGACCGCGTTTCTGGTCACGCTGTTCAACGACGCCTTCTACCTGATGGACTCGGAACCGGCGCTGGGTCGGGGTTATGGCGATCTCATGCTGCGGGTACGGCCCGACATGCGCCAATACGCCCTGCTCGATCACCTGCTGGAATTCAAGACGGTCAGTCTGAAGGAAGCCGGACTCAGCGGTGCCGAGCTAGCGGCAAAGACGAGGGAGGAGTTACGTGCCCTCCCGGCGGTGACGGCGCGACTGCGGGAAGCCGAAATTCAGTTGACCTCCTATCGGGAAACGCTGAAACGCACCGACGGCGCAACATCTAAACCGCGCACTCATGCAGTGGTGAGCATCGGGCTGGAACGGTTGGTGTGGTGAATCAAGCTTTCGTCCCGCCAACGGTCAACGCTTCGATCCTGAGCGTCGGCTGGCCAACCCCGACTGGCACGCTCTGCCCGTCCTTGCCACAGGTGCCGACCCCCGCGTCGAGTTTCAGATCGTTGCCGACCATCGAAACCTTGGTCAGGACATCGGGACCGTTGCCAATCAACGTAGCGCCCTTAACTGGATAGGTCACGCGGCCATTTTCGATCAAATAGGCTTCGCTGGCGGAGAACACAAACTTGCCGGAGGTGATATCCACCTGACCGCCGCCGAAATTCACCGCGTACAGCCCCCGCTCCACCGAGGCAATCATTTCGGCCGGGTCGTGCTCGCCCGCCAGCAAGTAGGTGTTGGTCATGCGCGGCAGGGGTAAATGGGCATAGGATTCGCGGCGACCGTTGCCAGTCGGGGCCATCTTCATCAGCCGGGCATTCAGCTTGTCCTGCAAATAGCCCTTGAGCACTCCCCGTTCGATCAAGGTCGTGCACTGAGTCGGCGTACCTTCGTCGTCCACGTTCAGCGATCCGCGTCGGTTCGCCAAGGTGCCGTCATCCACCACGGTACACAGCGGCGAGGCCACCCGCTCGCCGATCCGACCGCTGAAGGCCGAAGTCCCCTTGCGGTTGAAATCGCCCTCCAGGCCGTGGCCGATCGCCTCATGCAACAGAATGCCCGGCCAGCCCGGCCCCAGTACCACGGTCATGGTACCGGCCGGCGCGGCTACCGCATCCAGGTTGACCAACGCTAGCCGCACCGCTTCTCGCGCGTATTCCAACGCGCGATCCTCGTCGAGGAACCAACCGTAAGCGACCCGACCACCGCCGCCGCTAGCCCCCTGTTCGCGACGCCCCTGCTGTTCGACGATCACCGTCACATTCAAACGCACCAACGGTCGCACATCACCAGCCAAGACCCCATCGCTGCCCGCCACCAGGATCGTATCCTGGGTCGCGGCCAGGCTGACCATCACTTGGGTGACACGCGGGTCTTGGCGGCGGGCCTCGGCATCCACCCGTTCAAGCAAATGGACCTTGGCCTCGGCCGATAACGTCTCCAAAGGATCGAGCGGTTCGTACAAGACCGGCCGGCCGGCCGCACGCCACACCTGAAGCCGACCATCGCCACCGTGCCGGGCGATGGCCCGAGCGGCAGTCGCCGCTTCCAACAAGGCCGGCAAGACAATCTCATCCGAATAGGCAAAGCCGGTTTTCTCGCCGCTTATCGCGCGAACGCCGACACCCTGCTGGATGGCGTGATTGGCGCCTTTCACCTGCCCATCCTCCAGCGACCACGATTCAGCACGGCGTAACTGAAAATACAAATCCCCTCCGTCGATCGCGTGATCCAGCAGGCAGGACAGTGTCCGCTGTAAATCGTCCTCGCCGAGACCAGCGGCGGCGAGCAGGTTTTGACGAGCAAGAGCGAAGGTGTCGGCAGTCATAGCGATTCCAAGCAGGTATCTGGTTTTGCTTCAGGCAAGCGTATCATGCAGCGTCGATTCCTCCGAACCCGCAAAGTTCCTTGATGGCCAACGAAACACCGGTTGGCGGATATTCAGGTAACCGGCGATCCTCCCAAACTGACCACCAGCGCCGCCATCAATCGCTGCCGGTCGCCCTCCCAATGTAGTGGCTCCCCTACCCAGGCATCGCAGAAAAACGGCACTGGCAACCAATCGCCCTTGGGCAACACTCGGCCCAGGCCGCACAGCCGCACCGGGCAAATCGGAACATCCGGCAATTGTTGCGCCAGCCAGACGATGCCCGTCTTGAGTTTCCCCAGGCATTCCGGCTCGCCGCGTGTGCCTTCCGGAAAGAAGATGACGAGGTTCCCCGCCGCTAGCGCATCCCGCACTTTCCCCAACACCTCGGCGTGCGGCCGGCCGCCGCCCGTTTCCACCGGAATAATGCCGATCACCTCGGTTGCGAACCAAGCCCGCCATCGGCCACGCAAAAAATATTCCGCCGACGCTGCCGGCCGTGTGTGGAATAGTAGTCGTAGCGGTAACATCGCGACCAGTACCAACGCATCGAGGTGGCTATTGTGATTAGCCACGATCAGCGCGGGGCCGCGACGGGGTAGACGGTTACGGCCGCGCACGTTGACGCCGACCGCCAGCAGCAAAAACGGCTTGACGATCAGCAAGAAAAACAACAGGCGCAACACGAGGGGCCACATGGCAATGCTCAGAAATACAAATAGCGGGTAAAGTGAAAAAACAGCGGCGCGGTGTAAGTCAGGCTGTCCACCCGGTCGAGAATGCCACCGTGGCCCGGCAACAGATTCCCGCTATCCTTGATCCCCAAATCGCGCTTCAACGCGGACAGGCTCAAGTCGCCAAAGAACCCGGCCACCGCGATCAAGGCACCCGCCAGCAGCGCATCGCGCACGGAAAACGGTGTCAGCCACGGCGCCAGCAACACGGACAGCAACACGGTCGTCACCACTCCGCCGACGAAGCCTTCCACGGTTTTGTTCGGGCTGACCGTGGGTGAAATCTTATGCTTGCCCAGCAGCTTGCCCCAGCAAAACTGCGCCACATCGTTCAGTTCGGTCAGCAGCAACAAAAACAGCACTAGGCCCGGCCCGTTGACATGTGGATACTGCGCTTGCGGCAACACCAGCAAAAAGGCGAGATGGCTCAGGCTGAATACCATGCTCATCAAACCCCAATGCAGCGTGCCGGCGGCGCGCAGATGGCCTTGGGTTTCGCCGATCAACACCATCGCCACCGGCAGCAAGAGGAACATATAGACCGGGATAAAGATGATGAACATCCCGTACCATTCAATGCCGATCCAGTAGTATTGCACCGGGATGCTCAGATAGGCCCAGAACAATACCCGCCGGTCAGCGTGACGGGTGGGAATCAGGGTCAGATATTCCTTCAGCGCCAGGAAACTGACCAGACCGAAAAACAGCAGCGCGGCGATCCGGTTGAAGGTCAGTGCCAGCGAACACAGCGCTACGATCAGCCACCAACTGCGGATGCGCTGGCGCAGTTCGCTATCGGGCGTGGGTGTGAGTCGCCAGACCACGGCGGTCGCTACGATCAGCAGCGCCCATACCCCACCTAGGATCACGGTCACCGGCGCTGTCAGCGTCAAGGGCATGGCTTTACCTCCCGCAGCGCAGCGCGCAGCCGGTTGAAACAGGTCAGTGCCAACAAGCCGCTGGCGACGATCAGCGCGGTTGCCAGCCAAAAACCGGCCGGCACACCGCAACCGAGCAATAGCGCAATCCCTCCGAGCAGCACGGCGCGGTCGCTCTTGCCCATCGGACCGTCGTAGCGGCGACCGGCCCCGATCTGCACCGCCACCACCCCACAGAATTCGCTCAGCAGCGCCAGCAACACCAGCGACACGACCGGGGCCATCGGCACGCCGGGAATCAGCGCCAAGGGCAGAACCATCGCGGCATCGGCCAACACGTCGCCCAATTCGTTCAACACCGCACCCAGCGGCGTCGGACCCCAAAATTCGCGAGCCAGCATCCCATCCAGCGCGTTCAAGGCCATTCTGACAAACAACACCGGCGGCAACAGCAACAGCATCATCGGCGTTGGCCACAGCGCGACCGCCCCACCCGTCGCGACCGCCAACCACAGCGCGGCAAGCGTGACCTGATTGGCGCTGACGCCCCGCGAATACAGCCAACGGGCGACCGGCCGCAATAGCTTCTGAAAAGCGGGTTTGAGCGAGTAGACGCTGATCACGCCGATTCCCGTACCAGTGAAGGCTGATTTAACGTGGCCGGAACGTTTCGCGCGACCACGATGCCGGGCCGAGCGGCGCGGATCCGTTCGAGCGCTTCCTGGAGCGAACAGGCGCGGCCGGTGGTTGCCAACCAATGCGCCACGACCTGCGCGCTGCGCGAATAGCCCAGCGTGCAGTGAACGAACACGGTTTTACCCTGCCGATACGCCGTTTCGATGCAGGTCGCGGCATCGCGCAAGGCTTCCGGTGGCGGTTCGATCAAATCCATGAGTTGCAGATTCACGTAATCGCCGCCCTCGCGCAGACTGTCGGACTCATCGAAATCTCCGGTCAAATCCAGCACGAAACGCTGCGGGTGCGCAGCGGCAAAGATGATCGCCTCCCGATCATCGAGTCGGGCACCGATGAAAACCCCCGGCACGATCTCGGACAGCGGCGCCCCCATCCGGCGCAGATACCACCGCCAGGACAGCGATTGGCCGATCCAATACGGTCCCAACAGGATTTTTGCCGCCAGCGACAGCCGGCCTCCTCCCTTGCGAAACACGGCCGGCCCGACCCCCATGTAGGCAACCGCGACCACGGCCAGGGCAAAGCCGGGCCAGAGCAATATCAGTCCATAACCGCCTTGCAGGGCGAGCGCAAGACAGGCCAAAGCGCCCAGCAGATAGCGTCTACCCAAGCGCATTCCATCAACCGGCCGATAAGCGACAGTTTTGCCGGCGGTGTTCGTGGCTGGATCGGGGAACAGCCAAAACGCGATTGTGCCGACCAGCGCGCCCCCTGGCAGATCGATGAAATGATGCTGCCACGTCGTTAGAGTGGACACGCAGATCAGCGCAAACCAGGCGTGTAACAGCCAGCGCAACAGACCGTGCGCGTATTTGGCGTAGAGATACCACAGGATCATACCCAAGCTGATGTGCAGCGAGGGCGCTTGATTGAAAGGCTGGTCGAAACCGTACAGGGCATCGAACAAGTGTCCGAACATGCCTTCCACTTCCGGCCGAGGAAAAGCGAATCGGAGCGGAAACAACAGGAACCCCACGGCGGATAACAACACGGCAGTCACGATCCGCAAAGCGTGTCGATCCAGTTCCAACCGGCTTCGACACAGCAGCACCGAACAGGCGTAGAAAACGTCCAGCGACCAGTAGGGAACGATGGTCCATGGCAACACCGGAATGTGTCGCTCCCACTCGAAAAAGAAGCTGCCAACCTCGGTTCGCAACGAAGTCAACTCGTTGCAAACGCCGTAAACCAGAAAAAATCCGGGACCGAGCACCAAGGCCATCCAAGCGATGGCCGCTCGCCAAGGGCGCGGAGCTTCGGTCGTAACCATTTGTTCAGACATGAGTTCTCTCTGCGCGGCGACGAGCCAGCGACACGGTGAAAATTCCCCAGGGATCGGTTTCCTGCGCGATCTTCTCGAAACCGGCCTCGGCCACCAGTTGATCCATCTCCTGTTGAGTCCGGCGACGCATCACCCACCGCTTGCCGTCCCGGTGGCTGGTCAGCACGCGGGCGATGAACTCGATCTGTGGGTGCCAGGGTTGGCCGGTGTAGATCAAATAACCGCCGGGAACCACTGCATCGGCCAAACCCGCCAGCGACGCCCGCACCGACCCATTCTCGGGAAACAATTCGTACAGGCCGGACACGATGCCAACGGTAGCGGTTCTAGGCAGTTGGGCGAGGCTGGCCAGATCGAAGGCATCGCCCTGCTGGAACGCGAAGCGATCCCCAAGCCCGTACTCGGCGATCAATCGCTGCCCCGCTTCCACGTTGGCCGCGCTGAAATCCCGCAACAGGCCGGTGGCAGAAATATCAGGATGCTCGCGCACGGCGTCCAGCACATAGCGACCGTGACCGGCGGCGATATCGACGACGTGCACCGGCTTACCAGCCGCTCGCAGGTCGATCATGGCTCGACGCAACAATGTTTCCAGATGCGTCTTGCGCAAGCGGATACCCCGCCAGCCGATGGCATCCAGATAGTTCCGGTCAATCAGCCGACCTAGCGCGGTAACCCCTTGAGCTTGGTTTCGATAGATGTAATCCAGCGTGGTTCCCGAATCGAACCCCGTTTTCACGCCCAGTTTCACACCCTCGCTCAGTCGGGCGCCAAAGGTGCGTAAAACAAAGCGTGTCAGGGCGTAGCGAATTCCCTTGAGAGACAATGGAGGAAGCGGATTCGCCAAAGTTTCGTATTCGCGCTGGGTCGCACTGTTGCGGTCGGCCTCCAGCAAAGACCCTTCGTGGCGCGGTTGGGCGAAGGCGTCCAGAATAAAACGGCGTGCGGCACTCAATGGCAGATGGTTGTCCTTCTCGTTAAACGTATCGTGGAAAAAGCCCGGATAAATGTGCATCTCCTTGACCAGCGAACCCAGTCGCTCGAAAAAATCGCGCTGGATATCCCGATCCACCACCCAATCCGCCCCTGACGTAAGAACCAGGGTAGGAACGGTAATCGCCGCTGCATCCTCCACCAGTTTCCGGCCGGCATCGAACAGATCAACCAGCAGATTGACCGCAATGCAGCGAGTAATCAGCGGATCGGCATCGTAACTGGCGATTTTGGCCGGATCGTGTGTGAGCAGCTTCGCTTTCACGTAACTGTTCACAAACGCCTTAGGCTTGAACTTCAGCAGCAGGCGTAAACCCGGAATCGCGAACGGAACGTACAGTTGAACCTGCAACGCCGGACTGCCGAGCACCAGAGCACGGATTTTTGGCGCGTAATCGTGAACCCAGGTCGCCGCCAGAACACTGCCGACGCTGTGGGCGAACACGACGATGTTCTCCACGGGGATGCCGTGTTGGCGGGAAACGTGGCCGACGAACGCCTCCACATCCCACACCAGCACGCCAAGATGTTCGGCGTAACCGCGTTCGCCGGGGCTGCGGCCGTGCCCCCGTGCATCCCAGGCGAATATGGCAAAATCAGGCAAATCAAGCTTGTCCACCACATCCTGCCAGCGGCCGGAATGCTCGTGGCCGCGGTGGAACAGGATCACGGCACGGGTAATGCTCTGCTCCGGTAGCCATGCCCGGTAGAACAATTCAGTGCCATCCCAACTCCGAAAGCCATGCTCGCTGGCCTGACGACTTGGGGTCATTTTGGTTCTCCATACTGAGAGAATTTCGATAATTTCAAAAAATATGCCAAATTATCATTACAACAATTGGGTTTGAATTCATTGGTTCCCAATCACACTATCCTTTGCCGATGAGGTGCTATCCCTAAAGAAATAAGGACTTAACGAAATCGCAGGGGCAACGCGTTAAAGCAACACTTGATCGCTTGCCAGAAATGTAATAACATTGTTATATATGAACCTCTTAATAAGCTTTATCAAGGTAGTAGATAAGGCTCATTAAAAATTATCTATAAACATATCTGAAAAGAATTGATGACATGAACATAAAATCTTCAATTAAAGATATTCAAATCATTGACTCGATTGAACCGACACAAAAGATTGATCTAGACATAATCCACAAAACTTTTAATTATGAAGTTCGCTCATTAATTCACGGTGACACATTTACAGGACGACCTGTTACTAAAATCATCGAAAGCGATCATCACATCATCAAATGCCGCTCAGAGTATCGGTTTAATGAGTACGACAGCAGTCGTTGGATCGAACAAACTTTAACTAAAGAACGTCAATACAATATTCATAATCCTGCTAAAACTTGGTTTTATATACGTCAACCCGAACAAGTTATTATTGCTAACATCACTCCAAAATTAATACCGCTACATATTGGATATAAAACAATTTCCCCAGATCGTTTACTGGGACATATCAGAAATATGTTAGATATGTATTTCAAGGCTGCTGCCCATTTTAATATCAAGCTTGATGAAGGATTATCTAATTACGGTATCGACCAAGGTGGAAAGTTATATTATTTAGACGATGATATCTACAAATGGGACCATTTTACTGGTTTCACACAGACGCTTGGCGTTTGGTTTCGACAATTGGAATGGTTGACCCAAGAACATGCCCAAGAATTGGGAGCTATTTCTCGTGAAACACTACTCGGGCATTTTACCGATAACCATTGGATTGTTGTGATTAGCCGACAACTTAACAAACTATTTTATGCTAACGAAAAACAAGTAGCGCGTAAGCAAAATTTTCTTGAGCGTTTTGAAAAAATACCGCCAACCACCGGCATCGAAAGAAAACAACCGCCCCAAAAAATCGAGGAAGGAAGATTTGCGATTTTAGCAGATATACATGCTAATTATCCGGCCCTAATGGCAGTATTAAAGCATCTAGATCATCATGGGATCAAAGATATTATTGTACTAGGAGACGTCGTCGGCTATGGCCCTCACCCAACGGAGTGTATTCACGAGCTTGAGAAACGTAACTGCCTAGTGATCAAGGGTAACCACGATCATGCTCTAGTGACAGGAGTTCCTGCTCGTGGTTTTTCGTCAGCTGGGCGCTGGGTACTGGAATGGAGCATGGCGGAAGTTGGAAAATCTGAGTGTGATTGGCTAGCTGATTTACCTGCTTATCATCAACAAGATAACTGGATCGCGGTACACGGCGCCCCACAAGATAAGACATTTTTTAATGCCTATATCTATCGCCTGACCTATGAAGAAAACTTGGCTTATCTAGCAGCGCATGCCATTCCCATCTGTGTACATGGGCATACGCATATCCAAGGGACCTACTATAGCCGTAAGAAGCGCCAAGGATTCGAGGATTCTGACATATTAAAACTCAATGATATAAGTCACTGCCTAGTATGCCCAGGCTCCGTTGGGCAACCCCGTAGCGGCAAAACAGGAGCTGAATTTGCGATTATCGATCAACAGAAAGGTATCATTCAATTTCATCGAGTCGACTATGATCTCGAACTTACCACGAAGGACATGCACCGTCATGGTTTTCCTATACAGCTCATCGAACGCTTGCATAAAGGGCAATAAAAAAGCGCTCCGAGGAGCGCCCTAAGGCTATTTTGGTTTTTCAGCCACTCAAGATGGGCATAAAGGAGCGATTTTGGGCAAAGCTCCTCGCACCGCAGCCCATCCCATACCCAAGTTCGCTTTTTTCCCGGTAATCAGCACCACCAAAGAATTTTCCTTACCAGGGACAACCGACATAAAATGATATGTCTTCTCGGTCGTCATTTGCACTTCCTTAATCATATGACTTACAGTCGTACCCCGTTGAGTGCTTAACATATCCTCAACCATGCTAACCGTATTACCACGAAACATATCGACGGCTGCTGCCGCGACTGCATCCAAATAACTTTGAGTAAAATAGGGTACGTTATGCGCCACAGATAACAGCAATCCGGAAGAAAGATCCACGACAGCGGCGCCCAGCGCGTCGTTTACATCTTTGACCATCTGTTTGCAAACATCATCTAAGGAAGCCATACGGATTTTCTCCTTCGGTAGTAGAACAACAAAGACCATTACACAGTCAAGACAGATAAACGAACAAACTCATTCACTACAGTATCTTTGCTAAAGAATCCGCAGTGTTACGACCAGCACTCAGTAACATTCCAAGATTGGTATTTTTGGTAGAAATACAGGTTAACATTAATATCTGATTAATACGTAGAGAGACAACACGGCCGTCACTATTTTCCAAAATTACAAATTGGCAAAGTTGCTGTAAAGATTCTCTAGCAATACTCTCTCCAAGAGCCAGCAAAGAACTATTCATTGTTGATATCTTATGCGGTGGCATATCACGTTTTAATGAATACGCAATTTCATGCCCGTCTACTGTCGAAATGAGCACACCATAAGCGCCAGGACATGATCTCATAAATTCAGCTAACTTCTCTTGGCTTTGCGATAATTGTTCTTTACTAAAGTTAGCGATAACCAAATCTTCTTGTTCCATGCTAGATTCCTGGATTTCTACTTCAATTTCATTATCGGTAGATTCAATGTCTGAACTCAACCGCGTGGAATGAATTACGTCAACCTGTTCGTCTATTAGCTCATTAACTACCGGCTGCGGCAGATTTGGTTCTTCGCTCAAACCTACAGGCTCTTCAAGGATAGTCGGCTTTTCTGCGATGATAGTTTTATCTCGGCTTTTAAAGCCAAGAAGAGCGCTCAGTTTATCTCTTGTAAGTTTCATGACTCATGAAGCTTCCAAACACGTTAATAATGCATTCAATAATAAAAGTACATCCTCTTTATTACGAGCATCAATGTTGAAAGCCGGAAAAATTTGGCCGCGCCTTTGTAAAACTTCCTGATAATCATCGAGGGTTGGAGTATCTTTAACGTCCGAACATGTTACACCGATAACAGCATCAGTTCTATTAATAAAATCAGCAAAATTATCCAAATAAATTTCTAGGTCCTTGAGAGGTTCTGGTCGTCTATTATCGATTAATATGATTAAACCTAAGCCCCCTTGTATCAAGATATCCCACATAAATTTGAAGCGCTGTTGGCCAGGAGTTCCATACAGGCCGATTTTCTGGCCATTATCCAAAGTAATTTGGCCAAAATCCATCGCTACTGTTGTCTTCTCTTTAACTTTTGCCAGGCCATCGGTGGAAAATACATCGGTGGAAACTGGAGGAAACTCACTAATAGTCGCGATCGCCGTAGTTTTACCGGCTCCAGGTGGACCAGTAAAAATAAATTTAACTTGTTTCATTAGATCCCCAACCGGCTTCGAATTCTACTAAACAAGCTACGCTTGACAGTGGTATTAGTATCGGATGGTTTTTGTTCGAACACCTTTGCTGGCAAGATAGATTTTTCTTGGCGCTCCAAATAGTTTAGCGTGTGGCAGGCATTGATATAATCAACCACATCGCCGACTGGAGCCTTAAGGAAGTCGGCAAAATAATCAACCGTACCGCCCCGCCTCAACAATGTTGCAAGTTTCAGATGGAAAGGATTTTGGCCCAATTTTTTCAGATCCGGCCAACGATTGAGCCGATAAAACTCAGTAAAGGATAAGCCATTAAACAACCGGCCGTTAGAGATAGTGAGCACTGCCGCCCATAACGGCACATCTAGATCATAAATTTGAAGGTTTTGTATGAATTTTGCGAGTTGGCTGTAGTCAACCTCTTCTATTTGAGCATCTACAGCAGGAGAAATTAGAAAATCCTCTATCTCCATTTTGACATGATCGATAGCGTAATAACGCCGATGCGATATATCAAATACAACAGAGCGTGCGATCTTATCAACAATTTTTAATATTCTACCTTGATTGCCACATAAGACGTCTAGAATTCGCCGAACTGGAGGGTCCACATCTGCGGAATAGGCTTTCCCACCTAGTTGTTTAGCCTGGGAACCCTTCTCTTCTTGTCCTTGAAAAAAGTCGAGGAATTGCTTGCTGGCTTGCTGTAAAACTGGAATCAATTCCACGGATCGCAACGGCCGAGGCAAGACTAAAACATTGGGTGGAAACCCTTCGATCCTACTACTAAACGCAATCAATACTTGCCGCTTGTTTTCGCTTGCCCATTCTTTTAATCGAAGATTCCCTTCCTCTTCATCAGCATTGATCAGCAAAGCTGATGCCTTCTCTCGATCATCCGTATATTCCCATATTGCCACTGGATCGGTTTTAGTGAGCCCTAAAAAAACCTTCAGAGTCAATACGTTATTTCGAGACAAGTGACTAGAAAAAAGATGAAGCGTATGTGGCATAGGTATCGCTACAATAATACAAAATGTGTTTAAATTAAGATTTTCAATCGATTAAAATGGTCCGCTTCCAAGCTACATACACACTCAAAAAGAAATATACGCTATTATTGTAGAGATAAATTAACACAAAATCCAGCTTGATCGGTAAGAAATTTTATGCTTCCGCACGCTCTCTACCTGCCTTACCAGAAACTAGCAGAAAATAGCAACATCGCCACATGGGTAGCATTCGGCGGTTGAGGCAATCGTATGCCTCAACCGCCTTGACTCAACTCGCGTATTGCTGAGCCGCGAAATCCCAGTTGACGAGATTCCAAAACGCCTCGACGTACTTGGGCCGCAGATTGCGATAATCGATATAGTAGGCGTGCTCCCACACATCGCAGGTCAGCAACGCCTTCTTGCCGGAGGTGGCCGGCGTACCGGCGTTGGACGTGCTTAACAGTTCGACCGAGCCATCAGGATTCTTAACTAACCAACCCCAGCCGGACCCGAAAGTGCCGACCGCGCATTTAGCGAATTCTTCCTTGAAGGTCGCGAAGGAACCAAATTTCTTGTTGATCGCCTCGGCCAGCGCGCCAGTCGGCTCGCCACCACCATTGGGCTTCAGACAGTTCCAGTAGAAGGTGTGGTTCCACACCTGAGCTGCGTTGTTGAAAATGCCGCCGGATGATTTCACCACGATTTCTTCAAGGGACAAATGTTCAAACTCAGTCCCCTTGATCAGGTTGTTCAGGTTAGTGACATAGGTCTGGTGATGCTTACCGTAATGGTATTCGATGGTCTCCGCCGAGATGTGCGGTTCCAAAGCGTTCTTGGCGTAGGGCAGCGCGGGCAATTCATGAACCATCGTCGAATCTCCATTGATCCAGTGGGTGAAAAAAGTTGCTGGTCATGCGTGGGGTTAGAACCTCACGGCGCCGTGGAAGTTTTTACCGACCGGGACACCGCGAGAGAAAGTCAAGCTAGTCTAGTCGTCGCCTTAGACTGTTGCAACGCGGGTGGCAAGCGGTTTGGGTATGTTATTCTTGGCGCCGAACCAAGCGCCGAACCGGCGTCAAACTCCCCACCGCACCCCGCGCTTCAAGCCAAAGGAGACCGAATCCATGAGAAAATTTCACTTTGCCCTCGCCTTGCTGGCCGCTCTGACCACCGCCGGCTGCTCTACCTTAAGCAGCTTCACCAACCGGGATAGCGACACCAACACGGACGATTCCAGCAGCAATCGCGGTGCGTCCAAGGTCAGTGATTCCGAAATTACCTCTTCCATTAAAAGCGCCTTCAAACAAGACCCCGAACTCGCCGCCGCCAATATCAGCATCAGCTCCGACAATGGGGTGGTCACGCTGAGCGGTAGCGTTCCCAGTGCCCAGACCTACAACCGGGCCATTTCGGTGGCACGCAGTGTTGATGGGGTACGCCCCCCGGTTAAAGCATCGAACCTGACGTTCCCGTAGTCAATGAATTCTTCCTGAATCTAAATTCCTCCCCTCCAGCGGAAATCTTACTATGTGCGGCATCGGCGGCGAACTGCGTCTCGACGGCGGCGAACCTGATTTGGCCTTAATGGGGCGGATGCTGCACCGCCTTGCCCGGCGCGGCCCCGATCATGAAGGCACTTGGTCCGATGGCCCGCTGCTGCTAGGCCATCGCCGTCTCTCGGTCATCGATCTCAGCGACCGCTCCAACCAGCCGATGGTCGATCCGGATCTTGGGCTGGCGCTAGTGTTTAACGGCACCATCTACAACTACCGGGAATTACGGCGGGATTTACTGGCCAAGGGCTATCGATTTTTCTCGGAAGGCGACACGGAGGTCATTATCAAAGCCTACGCTGAATGGGGCGAGCGGTGCGTCGAGCGCCTGATCGGCATGTTCGCCTTCGCCATCTGGAACATCCGTGAGCGCAGTCTATTCCTGGCCCGCGATCGCTTGGGCATCAAACCGCTCTATTACGCCTGGACCTTGCGTGCGTTCCGCTTTGCCTCCAACAGCCAAGCGTTGCTGGAAGCGGACGATATCGACACCGCCATCGATCCGGTGGCCCTGCACCACCAACTGACCCTGCACGCCGTCATTCCGGCACCACGCACCATCCTGCAAGGTGTCCGCAAGCTGGCGCCCGCCACTACTCTTGTTATCGACGCCAACGGCAACGAACGAAGTCGGATTTACTGGCGACTGCGAGCGGTGCGCCCGGCGGAACCACGCACCGAAGCCGAGTGGACCGAAGCGGTTCATGCCGCCCTGCGGCTGGCCGTGCGGCGTCGGCTGGACATCGCCGACGTGCCCGTCGGCGTGCTGCTGTCTGGCGGGCTGGATTCCAGCCTGCTGGTGGCGCTGCTGGCTGAAACCGGCGTTCGCGATTTGCGGACGTTCTCGGTCGGCTTCGAGGACCAGCCGGAGGAAAAAGGCAGCGAGTTCGAATACTCCGATCAAGTCGTGGCCCGCTACCAGACCTGCCACCACAAGTATCTCATCCCCAACGATCAGGTGCTCGAACGCCTGCCGGAAGCGGTCACTTGCATGGCCGAGCCTATGGTCGGCCAGGATGCAGTGGCATTCTTCCTGCTGTCCGAACGCGTGTCCAAGGCAGTGAAGGTCGTGCAGAGCGGCCAGGGTGCTGACGAGGTATTCGGTGGCTATTTCTGGTATCCGCGCATGGTCGCCGAAACCAGCAGCGATCTGAAACGCTTTCGGCACCACTATTTCGACCGCGATCACGAGGAATGGCTAGAAACGGTCGCACCGGCCTATCACGGTCCCGACCACACCGCCCAACTGATCACCGAGCGGCTGGCCGAACCCGGCGCCGAAGAGTATCTGGACAAGGTGCTGAGGTTGGATGTCACCACCCTGATCGTGGACGATCCGGTCAAGCGGGTGGACAACATGACCATGGCCTGGGGCTTGGAGGCACGGGTGCCATTTTTGGATCATGAGTTGGTCGAACTGGCGATGCAGCTGCCGTCCGAGTTGAAGATTGGCGGAGGCGGCAAGCATGTTTTGAAGAAAATCGCCCGTGATTTGCTACCCGACGCGGTGATCGACCGGCCCAAGGGCTATTTCCCGGTGCCTGCGCTCAAATTCGTGCGTGGTCCGTTCCTGTACTTTATGCGCGACATCGTCGATTCGCGTGCCTGCCGGGAGCGCGGTCTGTTTCGCCGCTCCTATCTGGACAAACTGATAGCCGAACCCGAAGCACATATGACCCGCTTGCTGGGCAGCAAGCTTTGGCATGCAGCACTGTTGGAGCTATGGCTGCAACTGAACGTGGATCCGGCGACCCGGAGCGCGCCTGTCTGACCCTTTCGATCGATCAGTCCGCTGCAACTCTCACGCGCCGCTGGTCTAACCGAAGGCGAGCATTGGACTCTCAACGCATTGACCCCTTCCCTTCACCCATCCCAATAGAGGTCTTTTCGATGGACGATGTTTTAGAACGCATCAAAGAGCAGGTCGAAAATAATCCGGTAGTGATCTACATGAAAGGCACTCCGGATATGCCGCGTTGCGGCTTCTCGCACCGTGCCTCGCAAGCCCTGATAGCCACCGGCTTTCCGTTTGCTTTCGTCAATGTACTGGAAGATCCAGAAATTTTTGACAACCTGCCACGCTACGCCGATTGGCCAACTTTTCCGCAAATTTTCATAGACGGGGAGCTGGTCGGCGGCTGTGATATCACCCTAGAGCTACATCAAAACGGCGAGCTACAACGACTGATAGAAACCGCTATCACCAAATCTCAAACCTAGCCCATCCAACGAGAACCCCTATCTCAATGATCGTCCAGCCCGGCTCCGCCGGGCTTTCGTATGTTTGGGCACGCCAAATCTTCGAAAACGTCGGTCCCGCTCAAAAATCAGAGAGCTGCTGGCCCAGGTCACCCAACAGGCGGCTACCGCTTAGACCGTCAAAGACTTCGAGCCTGCTGACAACACTGCTCGCGGCTCAAGGTTAAATTTCGGTTCGTACCACCCTCGTGCAACGGTCACCACAATTAACCACTTGCGGAATAAAATCATTTAATAGAAAATGGGAATTATTATCATCTATGGTATGCCGACATGACGATGGTACGCCTTTCCGAACTGACGATCGGTCAGAGGGGAATCATTGAAGACGTAGAAGCCGAAGAACACTTCCGCCAGCGTCTGCAATCCCTAGGATTTCGTATCGGCAAGGAAGTGCGCCTAATCCGTCAAGCCTTGTTTGGAGGACCGTTGCACGTCCGCATCGGCAGCGTTAACGTAGTGCTGCGCCGCAACGATGCCGCTACGATCCACGTCTGGGCTGAGGGATGAAACGCATTGCCTTACTGGGAATGCCCAATACCGGTAAATCAACTTTTTTCAACCGTTTAACTGGGGCTTCTGCCCGCATCGGCAACTGGCCTGGTATCACCGTGGACTTGCTCAGCGCCAAAATTTTGCTTGGCGCCGACATGGTCGAGACGGTGGATCTGCCAGGGATCTATGACCTGCACGGTTTCGCCGAGGACGAGCAGGTCGTGCGTCGCTTCCTGCAAAACAATCCGGTCGATCTGTTGTGCGTCATTCTCAATGCCACCCAGATCGACCAACAACTGCCGTTAGCGCTGCAATTGCGCCGATTGGGACTCAAGGCAATTGTGGTTCTCAACATGGTCGACGAGGCGGAACGGTTGGGCATCCGCTTCGATGCATTGGTGCTGGCGCAAGGTCTTGACTGCCCGGTTTGCTTGGTCAGCGCCAAATACGGAAAGGGTTTTCTCGAAACACGCGAGGCCTTGCGTCAATCGCTCGCCGAGACCTCAGCCGTCAATACCGTGGCTCTACAAGCCGATTTCGCCGACGACGAAGCGCTGGTCGCCGAGGCGGAACGGCTTGTAGCGCGTGCGGTGGCCCTACCCCGACTGCTAGAGCATGACCTGACCGAACGGATCGACCGCATCGCTCTGCATTCGCTGTTCGGTATCCCGCTGTTCTTCCTGGCGCTCTATCTGCTGTTCCAGGCAGTATACACTCTGGGCGGACCCTTGCAGGATGGAGTGACGTGGCTGTTAGAGCACTTTCGCAATGCCGTGCTGGCTCCTCTGCTTGCCTTCCTGCCGAGTTGGTTGTACGGCTTGTTGGTGGAAGGTGTTTACGACGGCCTGGGCACAGTCGCTTCCTTTGTACCGGTGATCGTACTGTTCTTCCTGGGCATGGCTCTGGTCGAGGACAGCGGCTATCTGTCCCGGATCGCCTTTCTGATGGACGCGCTCATGGCGCGACTGGGCCTAGACGGACGCGGGTTCGTGATGCTATTGATGGGCTTCGGCTGCAATGTGCCGGCGCTGATGGGTACGCGGGTGATGCGTTCGCGTGGGCTGCGGTTGTTGACCATGCTGATCATCCCCTTTTCCTTGTGCTCGGCCCGCTTACAGGTGTTCGTCTTCCTGACCACCGCATTGTTCACGCCCGCTAAGGCTCCTCTGGTTCTGCTCGTGCTGTATGCGACCAGCTTCCTGACCGCCTTCACCACTGCCCTGCTGTTCAAAAACCGCTTGCGCAGCGGCGAACCACTGTTGATCGAGCTGCCTCCCTACCGCTTGCCGACGCTGAACCAAGTCGCCTTGCGCGCCTGGCACGAGGTGCGACATTTTCTCGACCGCGCCACTCGCTTCATCGTCGTTGGTGTAATCGCGATCTGGCTGCTGACTCATCTGCCAACTGGCGTACCGCCTGGCAGCCCGCAAACCCTAGCCGGGATCTTCGGCAGCTGGCTGGAGCCGCTTGCTGCGACCCATCGGCATCGACCAGCAGATGGCGGTGGTGCTGCTGTTCGGCTTCGTCGCCAAGGAAATCGTGCTGGGCGCAATGGCAGTGGTTTACGGCCTTGAAGGCGATGCGCTATCGCAACTGATGGCCCACCAGATGGATGGGATCCAGGCGTTCAGTTTCATGCTGTTCACCTTGATCTACACACCCTGCCTGTCCACCGTCGCCACGATGCGCAGCGAATCGAAAAGCATCACGTTCACCGGCGTCAGCATCGTCTGGTCGCTGGCGCTAGCTTGGCTGTTCTGCCTGATCTTCTACCAAGGCGCCAGACTGTTGGGATTTTAATCCGCCAGCTGACTTCTTCAATGCACGCTGGCCGGCCAGACGAACTCTTGTACCGTCGTCGGTTCCGAAAACAGATAGCCCTGGCCCAGATGGCAACCGAGACGCTGCAATTCCCGCAGTTGCCCTTCACCTTCAATGCCTTCCGCCACCATTTGGATATGGAGAGTATCGCCCATGGCGATAATCGCTCGTGCCAGCGCCCCGCCCTCCTCGCCTCGATCCAGATCTTTGATAAACGAACGATCAATCTTGAGCAGGTGGATCGGAAAACGGTGCAGATAACTCAACGAGGAGTAGCCGGTACCGAAATCGTCGATGGCCAGCCTGACCCCCAACTTGTTCAGTTCCCGCAATCGATCCAGTGCGACCGGCGTATTCCGCATCATCGCGCTTTCGGTGAACTCCAGCACCACAGAATTCGGCGCGATGTCGAGCCTGTTCGAGTTCGCTGGCGACGCGGGCTGGAAAATCCACATGCTGCAATTGGTGAGAGGAGACGTTGACAGCGATATAAGGTTCTCGGCCAGCTGGGGCGCGCGCGTGCCAGAACCGCGCCTGCTGTAGTGCCTCCCGCAGTATCCAATTACCCAGCGGCACGATCAGTCCGCTCTGCTCGGCGATGGGAATGAAGGTAGTAGGCGGAATACTGTTAAGGGTTGGGTGGCGCCAGCGCGCCAGTGCTTCGATTCCCGAGAGCCATCCTGTCGCCAGATTCAGGATCGGCTGGTAATGCAGGAGCAATTCGCCGCCTCGCTCCAACGCCCGCTGCAAATCCCCTTCCAGCCGCGAGTGGTCCCGCACGGATGAGCGCATCTGCGCGTCGAAAATTTCGTAACGATGCTTGCCGCGTCCCTTAGCGGCATACATCGCGGTATCGGCATCGTGCATCAAATCATCCGCGCTCTCCTTGCCGGTGCTGATTGAGATGCCCATGCTGGCCGTGACCAGCACGTCGCCTCGCTCCAGCTTGTAGGGAACGCGCAGCGACTCAACGATGCGATCAGCCAACTGCCGCAAATTCTCCAGCGGGGGCATATCTTCAATCAGGATCGCGAACTCGTCGCCGCCCAACCGGGCCACGGTATCGCTGGCGCGGGTGTGGCGCGTCAGCTGACGAGCGGTTGTCACCAGCAACCGATCTCCTTCTTCGTGGCCCAGGTTATCATTGATTGCCTTGAAATTATCCAGATCCAGAAACATCAGTGCCACCGGTTGCCCACTGCGCTGCGCCCGATCCAGGGCATGTTCGACCCGATCTCGGAACAGTACCCGGTTCGCCAACCGAGTCAGCGAATCATGAAATGCCAGATGCCGCAATTGGTCTTCCAAAGCGCGGCGCTCACTGGTATCGCGGCTGTTGAGCACGATCCCCTGCACCAGGGGATCATCCCGAAGGTTGCTGGCGACGGTTTCGACATGCGACCAGCTCGCGTCGCGTCGCCGCAACCGCCACTCGATCATCGCGGTGACCCCCGAATCGCGCAGCGCGTCTCGAAAAAAATCGCGCCCCCGCTGCTGGTCCTCGGGATGAAGCAAAGCTAGCAATGGGGTCTGCTGGAGCGAATCCGGCTCATAACCCAGCAGATTCCGCACTGCCGGACTGATGAACTGGATGATGCCATAGGGGTCGGTGATGGCGACCAGATCGGATGATTTACGCACCAGCGCGGCAAAGCGAGATTCGCTTTCGTGCTGGTCCTGCTCGGCGCGCAAGCGCAGGTTTTCCCGATTGGCGACGAATTGCCGGACCAAAAGCAACGCCGTCAGGATAACAGCGGCGGTGATCAATCCCCCGAGCGGTTCCTGCCAATCCTCCCGAGCGGCTGCCAGCAACAGACCATAGGCCAACATCACCGCTAAATAAGGCAGCACCTTGAACAGATCGCTCGGCCGGTAGCCCCGTTTCGTGGGGCCATGCATCGACACTCGCACATATTCCAGTTGTGCGCTAACAATCACTAACAGATCGGCGACCGCATACAGTCCGTCGATCGGACCGCCCGTTTGATAGCCCTCTTCCAGCATCACCGACTCGAATAGCAGATCGGCTGCGCAATAAACCAGAATTCCCAACACCAACCATTGCAACGGACGGGCATCGCGTGGCTTTAAACCCCTGAGCAAGGCCGCCAAGGCAACCAACAAAAATGACAAGGTGGCTATCGGATACAGCATGAGCAGCGCCGTTGTAGCTGATCCATCGCCTCGATCAGCCGTCCAGACCGGCCATATCCGCAAATACCAGATCGGCGCACTCACCCCGATCAACAGGATGCCGGCATCCAGGCAAAACTTGAATCGTTCAGCACGGCTTTCCAGGACTTCCGTGAGCAGGACGACTCCCGACACCGCGAGCAGGTCGCAAATCGCTATACCGGCGTGGTTTAAGGATTCGAGGGGAGAATACCCCAACACCAGCTCATCGTAAGACCAGAGAATGGAATTGACGATCAGATAACACAATGCAGCTGCTGTCAGCGATCGCCATCCCCAGCGCGCACGCGGCGTTAGACTCGGATGCTTGGATGTTCGCCAACACATGGCCACCATCAGCAACTCAAGCGGTGGCGAAGCCAAATTGGCAAGCAAAATCCTGTATTCCTGGCCTCCCCAATGAAAGACAGTCCACAGCAAAAAGACTGTGACGTAAACCGCAGCGCCTCCAACCACCCACCAGCCTCGATCCCAAGTCGATTCATTCATGCCATCGGTTACGAGCGCAGGATATACGGTGGTAGGTTCGATCATGCCGAGACCTATTCAAGAGGCAATAGTCTTAATTTTGGACATACATGATCATACAACAAGACCTGATGTAGTCCAGCGTGGAAAGCGTTTTTAGTCTTTATATTAACTTGGGTCAGAATCAAGGATTGATCGAATGGCAACCGTCCACCTCACTCGTTTCAAATACTTAACCCATTACCCTAACCCTTTCCCCTATGAATGGAAGAGAGGGAACTGAACGGTTACGTCAATGCACCCGGCGACTGCTTGAATCAGCCGCGATTGAAGAAATAGGCCAGCGCATCCAGTAAACGGGTCTCTTCAGCAGCGGTGCCAGCATGATCGAAATGGCCGGCTTGGAGCACATACAACTCCTTGGGACCGGCCAGCGCGTTGTAAATGGCGAACTGTCCGGGTGGAGGCACCGCCGGATCGAAGTGAGCAGCGGCGACATGCATTGGAATTCGTATATGGCGTGCAGCGACCGCCGCATCAAAATAACGCAAGGTTTCCAGTGCTCGGCCAGTTTGTTGCTGATAGCGCCGGATCGACTCGCCACTGCCTACGCAAGGCATGGACAACCGCAGTGGATGATGACCAAAACTAGGAACGTTTAAATGGGCGCGGTGAAAACGTTCGTCCCAAGGCAAGGCCAGTGCGCCGACACCACCACCAAAGCTGATACCCAAGTAATCCAAACGACGCGCGGCCGTCGGAAACAGTTCCAGCAAGGCCGAAGCCGCACACCAGACCGTATCGGCTGCACAACCGCCGAGGATATAGGTTTCCCGCCGCTCGATCCCATGCAGCACATGAGCATCGGGATTGCTGGACACATCGGCTCGGGCGCTTCGAGAAATTCCCCGAGCGCAAGGAAAAATCATGGCAGCTCGCTGCAACGGAAAATGAAAATCTGGCCCCTCCCGTCCTCCATAACCATGACCGAGCACCACGCCTCGCTCAACGCGATCATCGCGGGGTCGGGTTAGCCAACCCCGAATACGAGTTCCATCCAACGAGTCGAACGCCACCTCGAACACACGCGTTCGCGAGTACGGACTCGGCATCTCGCGCAGCGTGGGCGCAACCGCTATCGATCGTGCTCGACCATACAAGGCTTGCCAGAATGCAGCGAAATCAGTCGGCTCCGATGGAGCGGCAATATTTAACAAAGAATGAAGGTCGTAACCATAAGTCGGATCGAAAGAATAGTCGTGTCGAAACATTTTCACAAAAAGGTCTACATTTATCTTGGTGTTGTGGAATCTTCATGTCTCCAGCTTGGAGACTACTTCAAGCTTGGGTTAGACTGAATTACGTTGCAGTCAGGGTAAGGCGTTATGCCATGCCCGAAATTCATCAAGCGATTTAGAGGACTGATTCATGCCGAAAAAGAAAGAACCGACTGGAACCCCGGTCACTAAGGAATCGACGAAATCCACCAAAGTCGAAAAACCCGCCGCCGCTCCCGCTGCGGTGAAATCCGCCGCCGAATTCGCCAAACCGGTGGCAGCAGCTAAACCCGCTGTTGAAACGGCCGCCAAATCCCCCGAAAAACCAGCCGCTCCAGCTCCAGCTCCAGCTCCAGCTCCAGCTCCAGCTCCAGCTCCAGCTCCAGCTCCAGCTCCAGCTCCAGCTCCAGCTCCAGCTCCAGCTCCAGCTCCAGCTCCAGCTCCAGCTCCAGCTCCAGCTCCAGCTCCAGCTCCAGCTCCAGCTCCAGCTCCAGCCAAAGCAGCTGAAAAACCAGCACCCGCCACCGCCAAAACAGCTAAACCGGCTGCTGAGAAACCCGCCAAATCCCCCGCCAAGTCAACCAAACCCGCCACCAAAACAGCCAAACCCGCCGCCGGGAAAAATGCCCAATCGATGGTTACCGTCGTCGTCGCCAAATTCGACGTCGGCCATGGCAACAATCTTTACATTCGTGGCGAAGGCCCCGGTCTCAGCTGGGAAAGCGGCGTGCCGATGGAAAACGCCGGCAACGACGTATGGGTATGGACCACCAACGAAGTACGCGAGGGAACGATATCATTCAAGTTCTTGGTCAACGACGAAGGCTGGTCCACCGGCGACAATATGACCGCCCTCGCTGGCGAAACAACCACGCTGTATCCTTCTTTCTGACCCACACTGGACGGTGACGCCGAACCGTCCCCCAGCCGCAGCTGTTAGCCGGCACCGTCCAGTTTCTCTCACAGCCCCTCGCTCCGCAATCGCGCGAATTCGGCGCGCGAGCGCGTCACGCAATCCTCGATGGCAACCCCGGTGAAATAATTGCCAGTCAACGCGAGACGGCTTTTCGCCAACAAATCGTCCACAGCGCGAATCAAACCATCGTGACCGACTCGCAAAGCCGGCAATTGATTGAGCTTGGAGACCACGTTTTCGGCACCGAGCGAACCATGTGAAATGCCTAGCACTTCAGCAATGCGCGTGATTCTCTTTTCCTCGTCCAGCAGTCCCGGACGGAAGTGAAAAGTGAAGCCTCGATAGGCAGAGTTTGGCACGGTATCGCGGGTCACTGCCGAATAAAATGCTTCGTTCCGCCCGATCAGTCCCGCCAGTAGCGGCAGGCTCAGCTGCGCTGTCGGCAGCGCGACCCCGACCGTTTCCACTGCGGCGGTTCGAATTTCCGCCAGTCGGTCGGCGAGCGCAGGCAATTCCGCCCGCAGCAATCGGGCCGCGATCTCGACCGGCGTCGCCACGCAGAGGTGACGGGCACTATAGTCGCACTGGTCGGTTCGAACGACGAATTCTTCTCCCACGCGCCGAATTTCTCGCGCTGCCCGACCACGTTCGATGCGGATACCCGGTTGCGTGGCCAGTACATCGGCAACGGTCTGCAGGCCGTCGGAGAAGGTGAAACCACGCGGTATGTTCTTGTGTCGGCGGCGGGACCGGAACAGGCAATCGGCGGGAAACAGGCTAGCGGGCTGACAGATCACAGCGTCGAAGGCCGGTCCGAAGACCGCCGCGTAATTGCGTGGGCCGACGATGCGACCAAAGTACTCAGCGACGCTGCGACCCGATTTTTGCCAACCGATCAACCGGAACGGCGTCTGCAATAGTTCAGAAATAGACAGTTGGGAAGGAATAGTGCGAACCGTGCCGTCCGTGAACAGGCGAAACCGGACCTTAGCGCGAGCTTGCAAGCGGTCGAGCGCACGAGCGGATTCCAAAATCGCCAACAGATTGCCGTAGGAATTGAAGCAACTGTGCGCACCCAACTCCAGCCAGAACCCAGCGAACGCGCCCGTGAAACGGTGCGAGTGCAGGCAGCCACCCACTCGATGGTTTTGTTCCAGCACCAGCGCGTTCAAACCTGCTTGGACAGCGTAATGGGCCACGCTCAGGCCGCTGATGCCGGCGCCGATGATCAGTAGATCGTGGTCGGCCATAAAGGCTCCATAAGGATCAAAGAAAGCTGACAGCGATTCTCGGCAAGGCCGTTCGGATGGTCAAGTCAGCCAAGGCATTCTATGGAAAGCCGTTTGTTTTGTTTAGACTGATAGGATTGTTCACCCTAACCCCCAGGAACCTCGTTATGCAAATTGCTTCCTATTTCGCCAAGGATTTGTTCCAGGGCAAAACCGTTTTCATCACCGGCGGGAGCAGCGGCATCAACCTCGGTATCGCCCGCAACTTTGCAGCGGTCGGAGCCCATCTCGGCATCGTCGGCCGCTCGCGGGACAAGCTGGATGCGGCGGCAGCGGAGTTACGGGCGCTCGGCGCGCGGGTGTCGGCCCATTCCGCAGACGTGCGTGATTACGCGGCACTGGAAAAAGCCATGCAGGATACCCGTCTCGAATTGGGACCGATTCATACCTTGATCTGCGGCGCGGCGGGCAACTTCCCCCTCGCTGCCGAAAAGATCAGTCCCAATGGCTTCAAGTCCGTGGTCGATATTGATTTGCTGGGCAGCTTCCACACCTGTCGCGCGGCGTTCGAGCAACTCAAGGAAACCCAAGGTAACATTATTTTCATCTCGGCTGGCATGGCATTCACGCCGTATGCGTTTCAAGTGCATGTCGGCGCGGCCAAGGCTGGCATCGACAATATGATGCGCAATCTCGCGCTGGAATGGGGCCAATTCGGTATTCGCTGCAACAGCATCGCACCCGGTCCCATCGAGGGGACCGAAGGCGTGCGGCGGTTGGTGCCGGCAGACAGTGCCGACCCGTTGAAGCGAATGATTCCGCTGGGCCGTTTCGGCACACCGGACGACATCGGTCAGCTGAGCGTGTTTCTAGCCTCGCCGCTAGCGTCCTACATCACTGGGACGCTGATCGTCGCTGACGGCGGCCAGAATCTACCGGGTTCTGGGGTGTGGACGCAGTTGGTGTTGGCCGAGATGGCGAAGGCTGGAAAATCACAGTAATTTTATTTGGTTATAGTGCTGACCGAGTCAAGTCCCCACACTGCCGACGCTCTCACCTACGAAAACGAAGGGCGGATTTTCGCTCGCAGATCTAAAGTTCCCTTTTTCTGTTGCTTCATTTTCCTATCTTGATCGCGTCGATTTCTCCACCTGCAATTGTGTTATTCTGACATTATCGATTTGCCGAGGAAATCTGTCGTGGACCTATTATCTTTCGATGCCGAGCCGCTGTATTTCGAAAATCCTCCTTCCGAAGAAGTTGTACAGCTGCTGCAACAAGCTGCCGAGGATTACAGCGATGGAAAAGCCGAGGCTGATTTACAGCGTGCCTATCAATTGGCCCCAAATCATTTAATGGTGTTGGTTTCTCTATTTCGCTATCACTTTTATCAACACCGTTTCGCCGAAGCGCTGGATGTCATTCAACAAGCGCGCAATGTGGTTCAACAAAAACTAGGGTTGCCCGATGATTGGCGCCAGCTGGATGAGATGCAACTTTTTGGCGGCCACGAGCACGATATGGTGTTGGTCCGATTTTATTTGCTCTGCCTAAAGGGGGAAGCTTATTTGTACGCCCGGCAGGGCGAGGCAGAAAAAAGCGTTCCTTTGCTCGAAAAAGTCGCGGCGCTAGATTCCAACGACCAATTAGGAACGGCAGCGTTATTGGCAGTGGTCAACCGAAACATTCACCAAGCGGATATGACAGCGAATGGCTGAAATTTATGGCAACTTAATTCGTTCCTCATGGAGAGTCGATTGATTGTAAGATAGGTGGCCTCCAGCATTTTGCCGCTGGACAGATAAACCCATTGGTCCCAATTGCGTGCCTCGAAATTGAGATTGCGCCGCGACCTTGCCGCTTTCAGCCACCCTATCCTCCACCGTTCGTATCTAGGATGTCCCGTTATTTGTCTTCTTCGGCTGAGATCACGGACGTTTTAGCTGGACAGGCTCGCCACAGTAAAAGTTTCCGGCGCTGATGGCCGAGCCTGGGAACCCGAACGTCTTGCCGGTCGTCACCCGGACCGTCTTCCCGAGCTTGGGGAAGGTCAGCACCGCCTGGGCCGAGATGTCGGTCCCGAGCCCGACACCACCCGGCTCGACCCAGGTCGCGGCTCCGTTGAAGTCGGAGAAATCTACCCCGGCGGCGGTCTCGAAGTTATTCCACGTTTTGCTTTGCCCGGTGATTGATGTCCCGATCGACAGCCCGAGGCCGAACGACTTGTTATTCGGCCCAACTCCGCCAGAAGCCCCTGGACCAGCAAATGTGCATTGGCTCATCTGGGCTGTCTTCCGGTTCACCAGCAGAAAACTGTACTGGATCGGACCGAGACCAGCTCCGACCCCCACTCCTGGGACGCCGACCCCGACTCCGACATTCGTGTTCGTTCCGAAAATCTGGCGGATTGTCCACCGCTCTTCCGGCTTGTCTCCGACAATGGTGACATTGGGGAGAATGATCGGTTCTGGCCCATTGGCAGTGATGATCATCGGGACGACGATCGTCGGGTACAGCGGCCGGGGCTTGATCCCTACCGCGATGGTCAACCGAACGGCACGATCCATCGGGTCTTCCGACAATTTCGACGTAGATAGATCCTCCCCCGCCGCACGGATGTCCGGCCCCGGTACCTGGGCCTCCGTCAATCCCTCGCTAAGCAGGTACTGCTTCACCCGCAAGACTCGGCCGAGCGACAATTTCCGGTTGTACTCCCGGTCACCGCTCTGACTCGCCGTCCCCGTCAACTTGACGTGGACTCGGTGCTCCTTCACGAACGGGATAATATCCCGATCAAGGAGTTCCTTGTGCTCCTTCTTGAGCACATTCCCGTCGATGTTGTAGTTGAACAGGATATATTCAAAAACAATCTGAGTGGGGGTTTCCTTGTTGGTGATTAGGAACCCACCGTCTCCCGGCCCAGTGTCTTTGCCAACTTGATCGAATCCAGCCATGTTATCCTCCCCTTCAATGATGAGTGCGATCAGCCGCACTACGGCGGCTCAAGATCGGAATCGTTTGGAGACAACCTCCAAAGCGCGGTAGAGCAACGCAAGTAGCCCAACGTTTAAGTTTAGCGGCTGCCAAGCAGTCCGCTGGAACAAAGGGTTAGGCCAATGCTGGAATATTAGAACAACCGACCCCGCTCCGCTCTACCAAGCGGTAGTAAGGGCGCACCCATTCATTACAGTGGATTGATGTAATACGTAATGTTAGCAAAAGCAGCCGGGCTCAAGCTGAATTGAGATCATCACTACGACTTTGACGGAAACAAAACGCGAAAGCGCGCGCTCAGTTTTAGCCCTCAGGCCACCCCGCAAGCAGCGCATCCGGGCCGAACATGTGCGTTCCGACGTCTTCCAGTCCTCTTGGCATTTGCGATTTTTTCGGATTTTCTCTGTAGATCACTTCCCAATCCGCAGCCTGCCAGCCGTCACCTTTCGCTTCCTTGCTGACCAGTGCGTTATACCGGCTCGGCACAAAAATCTTCTTACCCTCATTGAACGGCGCGCCAATCACCACGACGAGCTTGATGCGGCGCAGCGACTGAGGCTCGTTGGTGGCTATGTATTCAAGAATATGTCTCAAGTTATAGCCACCCCCCGAAAAACCATAGAACGCCGCAACCGATTCATCTTCATGAAACGCTTTCAACGCTGCCTTCGCCTGCGGACTATGCTGGCTCTGCGGATGACCTGCCACATCAAGCACGATTGGATCATAGCCTCGACGCTTTGCGTAATCGCTCGCGGCCTTAACGTGCAAGGCGCCGATCGGCCACGCAATGGTTTTTCCTTGCTCATCCGGATAATGTCCTGCCTTGGCAGCATTACCCCGTAAAATCACCATTTTCGGATTCGCCATTGAGGTCTCTCCTAAAAATTAGGTCAATTCGTTCGGCTGACCTCGTGCCCTTGCCACCTATACCGATGAACCCGCCATCCACCTCCGCCCACCGTTCTACCGTGGCGACCTTGCAGCCGAAATTGTAATCCGCCGCCTTGTTGTTGCGGGCGCGAAACATCGACAACAACGGCTGGTTAGACAACAGCCGCCAGATACCTGGGTCGATTTTTCGCGGCATTGATCTCGTCTCGGTGTCGAAACGGCCAGACATTCGCAGGATCCTGTAGTTCGTATTTTCGGTCTAGCACACGCACGCCGTAACCTAAGGTCAAGGCCCAGATAAATGGTCGAATAGCGAGATACCATGCCGGAACTACAGGCCATGTGTATTCAGTGTCGCTTTTTAAGAACAGAATAGCGCGCAACACAATCTCTCGCTGCTGGTCACTTATTCGCCATTCTTTTTCGTGCTTGTGTTTTCTCAAGTCATCGTAGATCAGCCAGAACTGAGATCGAATAGCGGAAACTGCGAGATCTCGCGATCGAATCCTAAACATACGGTCATCGAATTCGAAATTTGAAGATAATCCAGTTAGATAATGCCTGGCAGCTTCCGCCAAGGAATTGCGTGCTTGTCGATCAAACATCCTGCCACCTAACGGGGCGTTGGATGAGCCGCGCAAGGCAGGAAAGCCGTGGGCTTTTTTGCCTGGAGTCGGCTTGATTCGTGTTATGCATTTCTCTTTCTATTCTGAAGCCATCTATCAAGTTGATTTCCGAATGCCTGTTTATCACTTGAACTAAGGGGTGAAGGACCTCCTGTAGATATGCCACTACTCCGCATGGTTTCCATGAAATCTCTGATATTAAGCCTCGCCTTGATATTCTCTTCGGTGAAAAGTTCTCCTCTAGGGCTTAGAGCCAGACAGCCCTTATTGATCACCTCATTGGCTAGTGGGATATCACTCGTTATTACCAAGTCTCCCTTTGCGCTCCTTATTACTATTTCATTGTCGGCCACATCAAAGCCTTTTGATACTTGCACGCACGAAACGAACTTCGATCGCGGTGTATTTATATATTGATTCGCGACTAAGGTAACCTTGGTTTCAGTACGCTCCGCAGCCCTAAAAAGAATTTCCTTTATTGCGACTGGACAAGCGTCAGCATCGACCCATATTTCCATTTATCATTTCCTTTACATTGCATAACGATTAGCGTTCAGCAGCGAACGTCAGCGAGTCCGCTGCAACGCTGGGTTAGATCATGGCTCTCCAGCGCCCCCATAAGCCCGTTCTGTAGATAAGTAATCATTCAAAAGTTATCTTGTATTTTGAGCCGAACTGGTCGAGGATGGTTTGGAGTTCGGATTTGAGGTGATCGAAGCTGAGATAGGCCCTAGGTGGGAGCCATTCATACTTAATTTTGCGCCAGAGGATTTCGATGAGGTTGAGTTCGGGGCTGTAGGGCGGCAACCAGTGCAAGCCGACGCCCTGTCGAAACCAGTCCAGGATGCGGACCTGAAAGGCGTGGCTGGTATGGATGGGAGCGTTATCAAGAACGACCAAGCGGAGCTTCCTGGCCTGGGCGGTTTGCGCGGCGAAGGCGTCCAAGGCGGCGATGACCGTGGTGGAGGTCACGGTGCCGGTGACGGTCTGAAAATGGCTTTGATTCGTGGGACTCATAAATCCCAAGACATTCACGCGCGGGCTGGCGACGCTGGGAAGGGCCAGGGTCTTGCCACGCTGCTGCCAGGCATAGGGAATGGCCGGGGTAAGACTGAAACCGCTTTGGTCGAAATAAAACAACTCGATCACCCCTTGGACATGACCTTGTCGGAGTGTCGTCAAGCGCGCGTGCGCCGTGCGAAAGGTGGCTTCGTCGCGAGGGCCTTTAACCCGTCGCCGGCACCGTTTCCAACGATAGGCTTTTTTTTGACGATCCGATGCACCGTTTGCCGACTGGCCTGTTTGCCCGTCGCTTGCGCCAGCTGCGCTTGCGCTTGTTTGAGCTGGCGCGGCTCCGCCTCAAGCCAATCGCACAACCACGCCGCTTCAAGCGGCGTGTAAATCGGGGGCCGTCCTGAACGCGGCTCATCATACAATCCCCGCAGACCCTCGTCCTCCCACCCGTCCAGCCAGGCGCTGATCGTGTCCACATCTACCTCAAACAGCGCCGCCAGCGCGATGCGCCGATACCCGCGATGCGCTAAATACACCGCCTGCGCCCGCTGCCGTACCCGGCCATTCGGCCCGTCTTTCCACGCCGCCCGTAGCGTTTCACACTCCGCCTCGCTCAACGGCCCAATTCGCTTCATCACCGCTGCCCTCTCGCTCTCTATTTAACGCAAAATATTACCCGATTTCTTTTGATGAGTTACTTATGGGTCTCACAGGCCGCGCTCTTGGATGCAACGCTGAAATTCAGGGATGAGGTCGAGAGACATAGCGGAAGGCTCGATGGCAACGGAAACATGGCCGCTCGCTAAAGGCTGAATAAACTGGAAGAAGTGGCCATAGCGAACGAGCACGTACTGCACGCCACCGCAGTCAATATTACCTCGCTGGACAACGAGAGTGAGCAGCGTAGGGTTGACGATCAGCTCCTCATACCGATCAGACTCGGACGAGCTAGCACCCTGAAGTGCGGAGTGCACCTCCGTGTCGAGGTCGCCGTTGCGGTATAGCGCAACATAGCGCACACCGCGAATGGCAAGGAGGTCAGTGACGAGATCGTTCATGCTCTATTTCTCATAGACACTCGGGAGATGTCTCGGTAAGCAAGGTGATGCTGTAATTTAGTACGGCCTAACGACTTTTTGAGCCCCTCTAGACACGATACGTCATAAAAGTGCACCACCGCCTTATAGCGTCGGCTCGAAAAAATTGTTAGAGCGACTTGTTTGAATTGCTGTTTGTCGAAGCCGCTCGAGAAGATTCTCCATGTTGTCGTGCCACAATTGAAGTTCGTCAATCACATGTTTGCCTGTATCCGTACCTGTTTTTAGCGCCCTCAACCACACCTCACCGCTGTTCTGACCACCATAGTGGTAAATTCTCGATATCCCACCCACATGGGTCGAGTGATCCCGCATCTCCTTTGCGCGGTAAATCCAGCTGCTGCTGTCGCTCTCAAGTTGATAGAGTTCTTGTTGTTCGAGACTCTGTTTTCCTTGGCGCCTGAGTTTTTCCCGCAGCTTGCCGAGGCTCATACCATCCTGTGGAAGTTCGCATCGGTAGTAGACATTCAGTTCCCGTACAAACGCTTCCTTTGCCCCTAGAAGGTGATATAGAAACGATTCTTGATGTGATTGTGCAAAGTCATCGCCGCTACCCCCGCCATAGTGCCCACGAGCCTGAAGCTCCTGTAGATGTATAGCGGCGTAGCGAAGTTTTGCATCGGCTCTGGACCGAAGATTGCCGAAAGCTACCTGGTCCATAGAATCGCTCTAACGGGCGGCGGATAAACCGCGCAAGGCAAGAATCCGCAAGCTTTTTCGCTTGGGGTCGGTCTGATCCGCGTGGTTGCGCGGCGGCACTTCGCGCCAAGCAACCACGTAGAACTCAGCCGCACGCAGGGCATGTTAGAGCGTATTCACCAACACCTGGGTATCCACGTATGCGTGGTAGATGCTGAACTCCCTAAGCTGCGCCGGCAGCCCGAGCGCAGTGTGTATGCACTGTGTCACAGCTTCCCACTCAGACACGCTCGCGGGACCTCGGACGTCTACAGCGTTGAGAAAGTACAAGAACACTAAGCGGCTGTCCTTTCCATTGACTTTGGTGAGCAGGTAATGATGCGCGAGACGATTGGCGTACTGATAGAAGACACGATGCCAATCGGCGCTGGAGTCAGGCGCGTAATAGCTCCTGGCCTCCATCAAAGCAGCTTCAATCTTGGACAGAGATGCTGGCAACGCCTTGGATGGAGGTGATGCGGCCTCGGTCACATGCGCCTTGGCTTCAACGAAAATTGATCCAGAACTTCCAACCCGAGCGACGGCATCCCAGACTGGGCCGCGCGGAGGCCAGAAGTCGCTCAGACTGCGAACGGGCAACTCAGAGATGCCAGCTTTGCGAAGGGCTTTACCGTCACGCGGTTCAGCGAAACCATCGATAGCCAGTGGAGCTTTCCACTCAATCTGCTCGTGAGCACTGACCGCGCCACAATCCAGTAACGCGGAGCGCAGCAAGTCGGGGGTCTTCGCTACAGCGATCTGGAGCCAGCGTTGACTGCCGGCGGCTGCGAATTTGGCTGAAGTCATCGTTGCTGAATTATGCGCTCTAACGGGGCGGCGGGGCCGTCTGCCTGAGCGACGGGTTAGATCTATGCCAACTCATCTTTCCGGACTCCTATAGCACGAGCAATGCAGACGATATTCAGTGTGCCCCGTCTCATTTCAACCTCTGAAGTAAGCCTAAGTGTGTACTCAACATATTGATTCCATTTTTGAGCCTTCATCCACGAACCGTCCAGAAGATTTGACACCTTGTCATATAGCTTCAGTAATCTCGCCTCTGCGGAACGGCTCCAAAGGTGCTCGACTTCTTCCTGAAAAGACTCAAACGTCATTTCACGCACTAAATAGTGTAGTCACGAGATAGAGAGCCAAAGGAAAGCGCAGCGGATTTGGACAATGGCGAGGAAGGAAGAGGTACGTTTGGCGTAGCGTGTGGCAACACCGCGCCAGCCTTTGAGGCGCAGGATGGCGTTTTCAACCAGATGGCGAAGGCGATATAGATAGGTATCGTAATCGCGTTGGTCTTTGCGGTTTTTCTTGGGCGGGATGACGGGGACCATGCGGTGCGCGGCGGCGTGAGCAAGAATTTCGTTGGTATCATAGGCCTTATCCGCCATCAGCGCATCGGCCTGCAATCCCTCGATCAGCGGCAAAGCCTCTGCGCAATCCGCACGGGTACCTGTTGTAACAGACACTCGGAGTGGCAGACCAGTCGCATCCACGGCCACATGTACCTTGGTGTTGAGCCCCCTTTTGTACGCGCCATGTCCTCGTTGCCGCCAACCGCCCCCGCAGCGTGCGGATGCACCTTGATATGGGTCGCGTCGATCATCAACCACTCCATATCGGGGTCATCAATCAACGCTTCCAAGAGCCTTTCCCACACGCCCGCGTCCCGCCACCGAATAAACCGACGGTGCGTGTTTCCCCATCCGCCCAGATCCGGCGGCAAGTCGCGCCACGGCGCTCCCGTCCGTAAAATCCAGAAAACAGCGTTGATAAAGCGCCGATTATCCTCGGCAATCCCTCCCCACTGACCCCTCCGACCGGGTAAATGCGGCTCTATTAAACCCCACACCCGGTCAGATATATCGTGCCGTCTGTGCGCTAATCCTCTCTCTTTGCTCATGTGATCCCCCTTTCGATCACATCAGCCTCTCATATTTCCTATCTCATGACTACACTATCTAGGGCGTGTCATCAGTTACTTCTCTGATTCATGGCGGGATATGATGGTAATTCACTGTTCCCAAGCTGCGGGAGGGGCTCGTGCATGACGAAGAGACGTTACGCTTTGCGGGATGATCAATGGGAGCGGATCAAGGAGTTTCTGCCCGGGCGCGAGGGGCATGTTGGCGGGACGGCCAAGGACAACAGGCTGTTTGTCGAGGCGGTTTTGTACCGTTACCGGGCCGGGATCGCGTGGCGCGATCTGCCGGAGAGGTTCGAGGATTTCCGGGTTGTCCACACGCGTCACACGCGCTGGAGCAAAAACGGCGTCTGGCAAAGGATTTTCAAGCATCTGGCCGAAGACGCCGACAACGAGTACGCAATGATCGATTCCACCCTCGTCCGCGCCCACCAGCACAGCGCCGGGGCAAAAGGGGGGACCGGGAAACGGAAGGCATCGGGCGATCGAAAGGCGGCCTGACCACGAAAATCCACGCGTGCTGTGACGCGCTGGGCAATCCCACGGGCTTTCACCTGACGCCGGGGCAGGCTCACGATCTGGAGGGAGCCGATGCTTTGCTGCCCGGCATCCTCGCCGCCATTCGGGCGTTTCTGGCGGATAGGGCTTACGATGCGCAGGAGCGCGTTCTCGATCTTTTGCAAAAAGCGGGCATCAAAATCGTCATCCCTCCCCAATCAAACCGCAAAGAACAGCGCGAATACGATCAGGACCTGTATCAAGCCCGGCACCTGATCGAGAACTTCTTTGCCAAACTCAAGCAATATCGGGCCATCGCAACCCGATACGATAAACGCGCTCACAACTTCCTCGGCGCCATCCACCTCGCCGCCTCTGTCATCTGGCTCAACTGATGACACGCCCTAACGATGCCACCCTCTAGGGGCTCCAAGGCGGAAGAGGCATCGACGTATCTTCAAGCGTGTCATGCCACAGCAAAGCAACTGCTCCATCCCTGCGCAAATCCTCTGGAAGAACTGGCTCCATTAAGAGGCTGGACGCACACCACAGTGGATGAACAACGTATGGTGTCTTCTGATCATGAAAGCGCACCGCATCACGCAGAGTGTTAGGGAAGCTACCGTGCGCTGCGGCTGCATGTGCAATTGCCTGCCGCAGCTGCTGCGACCATTGTGCTGTTTCCTCTCCACTCATGACTGATCGATCCATGGGTCTAACGGGGTGGCGGCCAAGAGTTTTTGTGATGTGAATATTAATACATCGGTGTTGGAGTGAACCATCATTTATATACAGCTTAACGAAAATCCTTACCATTCCAGCGGAACTTCTGCGCGCTACCACCGTGGGCATGCCAATGAATTGTTGGATTTGCCTCTGATGACACTCGTACATCACTTCCAAGCATCTCTTCTTTTAGCTTTAGTAATTCTCCTTCACGTACATATATCTTAAACGAGCATACTTGCGCTCCGCAGAAACCACTTCTCCCACCGTTGGCGCAGGCAATTCCTTCATGACTAATAATAAGATCATTTTTACCATCACCGGTTAGGTCATGCTCAATTATGGCAGATTTCTTTATAGATCCATCTTCTCCATCGCATGCTTCTGCAATTTCCTTTTTAACAAGGTAGGCTGCGGCCTTTGATTCTGCTATGGCTGGCGAAATATGACAAAAGAAAAAAACAAATAGGATGATTAAATACCGCATGTTTGCCTCCTTTTGATATTCCTCTTTTTTCAGCAAAGAGTAGATTGTGAGTCTACCATCACATAACGGGGCGGCGGATAAGCGGCGCAAGGCGAGAAAGCCGTAGGCTTTTTCGCCTGGAGTCGGCTTGATCCACGTGGTTGTGCGGCGCGAAGCGCCAAGCAACCACGTAGAACTCAGCCGCACACAGGATATGTTAGAGCCTGTCGATTCCACACATCTCTAACCGGTTGATTGGGTATGGAGATCAGAGGCCAATTGCATACCCAGGCGAGGTCGCGAGCGCGCTGCAAGCCGATCCAGAGGGCTTGGGGGCCGAGAGGGCCGTCGCCCTTGCGGCCCAGATGGCCGCCGAGACGGGCGATCCAACCGAGCATGGCCGGCAGCGGTGGCGGGATGACCGGCGGGGGCTGGTGGTGGATGGCGACGTAGACGGCCTGCCATTCGGCCGGATCCAGGACCGCGTCGCAGGGCAGCTCGGGGGTGGTCCGCCCCAGCACGGCCAGGTACTGAATTCGCCAGGCGATGACCAAGTACACGGCCAAGGCCGGTTCCAGGCGATCCAGGGTGCTGAGTTGCAGGGCTTCGACCCGGTAGCCGGTTTTGAAGATTCGAAAAAAAACCTTGATGATCCAACGGCTTCTGTACCATTTGAGCACCTTGGCCGCCTGGGCCAAGGTGGCGGCCAGGCTGTTGGCCAGCAGGCACTAGTCGAGCGGTTCGACCCCGGCCGGCGGGGATTCTTCCCGCGCCCGCAGCGCGGTGACCGTCACCGGTTCGGCCCCCTTGGGCGACCAGGTGACCCGTTCGGCCCGCACCGTCAGCACCACCGGCCGGCTCGGTCGGTTCGGCCGGGCCGGGAGGGTGAACGTGACCTCGCCCACCCTCAGAGCTTGAGCAAGCCGGTCCCACAACTGGTCACCCTCGGCCAGGCAGCGGTTGTGGGTGGCCCGCACCAGCCAGTCGATTCCTGGCCAGCGGTTCAACGAATTGCTGCAAGCTGCTATTGCCAAGCAGGGTCAATGGGTTGCCTCCCACCACGTCTGGTCACATCATCGCCATCGGTGGGTTGCTCGGAGGAAGAATCAGTATAGACTTTATCCTACCTGCATTCACTAACTGGAGTACGGCGCTTCTCGGGAGCATCGTGCTGGTCGGACTAGCGGGCAAATCGTAAGGCGCGCGCTTTAAGTGCGGGGGATATGGATTAACTTTAGGAATTGCAAGAATGAATCTCGATATAATCATAGCCGTTATAGGAATAATAAGCGCTATCGTAGGATTATTAACCGCCATAATACAATTAAAAAATGCTACCCACCAAAGAAGGCATCAAGAATCTCAAGATAATCGCAGTTATATTGATATTGGTATTGGTAAATGGCTCAAGCGGGCACTTATTTTATTCGGTGTTCCGTTTGCTATTCTTCTCGCTTACCGCGAGTGGGACTCCGTGGAGAAGAGTTTATGGAGCATAAAAGGATTTGCAGACAAGGCAATCACAAAGGAGATCACGATTGACTCACTGAAAACCGGTTCGTGGGATGACGTTCCGGATGGTCGGTACCAAATAAGAGTACGCGGGAACATGTATTTCTACAAGTGCCCCGGAGACAAAGGTGCTGCTTCCGGATACCCAGAGGGGAAAACACTCTCCGGAGGAAGAGATGGAAAAGTCGTCATTTGGAGCGAAACTGCCCCAGACAATCCTCAGGGAAACGGAGGGGAATTTATCGTCGGACCTCAGGATAGGGTCTTTTGGAAATTCGATACCGAATGCCCCAATCATGAGACTGTTGTGCAAAAATCGGCAGCCTCAATCAAATTTTCTCCCATGTATCTGAACTGAACGACCACCAGCTAAAGCTGGTGGGTTCTGCGCCGGGCGCAGGGGACTGAAAGTCCACCCATTACCGCGCCCGGCGCTTTAAGAGCGTCATCTTTGAAGCAATATAGCTCGGCTCTAAGTTACGTTCTTTTGAAGGACATCTGAGCCCGCCTGGAGAGTCGTAGCTGAAAGCTGACCGGCTAAAGCCGGTGGTTTTAACCTTGCATATGGAAATAAAACACGTTTCAACAACCCCCGCGGGGCCAGAACAAAAAGTGAGTCAGAAATAGCTCTCTAACCCGCTTTAAAATTAAAATTTTCAAAAAACAATCACTTAACTCCACAATGTCGTCGCCGGCGTGAAGAACTCCGCGATCTGTCGGACGATGCGAGGGACGCAAACGCGACAACGATCCAAATGGAATGCAAAGGTGGTACGTTTACGAGCTATCGGATACATTCGGTTCGGAATTCCTCAAGGCTTCCAAGGCTTCCGCGTCGGCCAAATCCTTTGTTCTGCCCGTCATTCTCTTGTTGCAAATAAGATCGTCGAGCGAGGGTATATGAACCTCGATTCCCTCAATATCCACGGTCAACGAGCGTGCAAACGTCTCTTCGAAATGGAGTCCAGATGCCGTTGTTAAAATATCAATGCGTCTCGGAGCCACCCCGATCTGGAAAATGGTTCCATCTGCTTGCAAATCCTCTGCGGTGAGATCGTGCAACGGGGCGCCGAAACGCTGCAATGCGCGCAGTACGGCATCGGCATTGCGTGGCGACGGCATGACCCAGATATCGATGTCCATCGTAGCGCGGAGATAACCATGGGCCGCCAGCGCATAAGCGCCCACGAGTAGAAACTTAGCCTTCTCTTCGACGAAGGCTTGTAACATGTCTTTGTAGTCTTCGTTCAGCATCGTAGCGTTTGCTCAAGGACGCGAGTTCGCGGGTCAACGGCCAGACGAGATCGATCCGTTCCGCCGGAGACCCCGGCGTCAAATCCTCGTTCCTGCGGTCTGACATCCGGAATTTTGCAGTTCGTGTTCTGTTCATGGGCTGTGCTCCCTCAAAAAACCCGTTGATTGTCCTACCGTTCCAGTATATCCGACCGGCGATCGCTGATTGGCTACCGCCCCAACACCGGTGCCAAAAACCGCCCGGTATAGCTGTGGGGATGCGCCGCGACCTGTTCCGGCGTACCCACCGCCACCACCTCTCCGCCGCCGCCTTCCGGTCCCAGGTCCACGATCCAGTCGGCGGTCTTGATCACGTCTATGTTGCGTTCGATCACCACGATGGTATTGCCTCGATCCCGCAGTTTGCGCAGCACTTTCAGCAACTGTTCGATGTCGTGGAAGTGCAGGCCGGTGGGATGAACTTGTCGTCATCAGGATCGCGGGAATAACCAGTATCGTCGGCGGGTTTGACCCACTCCCCCACCACGCTGAAGTCGCGCACGATCTGAAGTCGAAGCTCTCGTGTCACGTAAGGGTCAAATTTCGGACGCATCAGGCGGGTCTCGAACTCTGCAAAGGTCTCAGCGGAGAACAGGACGCGCCCTTGTCTGACGAAGTAGCGGGTTACTGCGGCGGCGGTTCCCTTGGGACTCAATACTGCACTGATCAGGACGTTGGTATCGATGACAGCACGCTTAGCTTTCATCCGCCAGCAACCGCGCCAAGGCTGCTTCGGTAAGCCCCTGCCGTTCCGCCATCTCGCCGGATTGCTGCAAGGTGTTCAGCAGCCGCTCGGCGTAAAAGGCTCGCATCGCATCGTAATCTTCCGGGGATACCATCACTCCGACTACACGCCCGCGACGGGTCACCCGCACGGGGGCTTGCTTGGCACGGTCGATAAATTCGGAGAACCGGGCCTTGGCTTCGTGGGTGGTCAACGTTTGCATATCATAAATCCGTTGCTTGTACTGGCACACAGTATATTCGATAACCGACGAGTGACTGCCTACCGCCCCAACACCGGCGCCAAAAACCGCCCGGTATGACTGTTCGGGCAACGAGCGATCTCTTCCGGCGTACCCACCGCCACTATCTCCCCTCCCCCGCCGCCGCCTTCCGGCCCCAGGTCGATGATCCAATCGGCGGTCTTGATCACGTCCAAATTGTGCTCGATCACGACAATCGTGTTGCTCCGATCCCGCAATTCGTGCAGCACTTTCAATAACTGCTCGATGTCGTGGAAATGCAGGCCGGTGGTCGGCTCGTCCAAAATATAAAGCGTCTGGCCGGTATCACGTTTGGACAACTCGCGGGCCAATTTTACCCGCTGCGCCTCGCCGCCGGACAGCGTCGTCGCGTTCTGGCCCAGCCGGATGTAGCTTAATCCGACATCACTCAGCGTTTGCAGCTTGCGCGCCACCATCGGCACCGCCTGATAGAACGCCAAGGCATCCTCGACCGTCATCTCCAGCACTTCGTGGATGTTGCGGCCCTTGTAGCGAATGTCCAGCGTTTCCCGGTTGTAGCGTTGGCCCTTGCACACGTCGCAGGGCACGTAGATATCCGGCAGAAAGTGCATCGCCACTTGAATGACCCCATCGCCCTGGCAGGCTTCGCAGCGCCCGCCCTTGACGTTGAAGCTGAACCGGCCCGGCTGATAACCACGCGCCCGCGATTCCGGCACGCCGGCGAACAGCTCACGAATCGGCGTGAACAGAGCCGGTGTACGTAGCCGGATTGGAGCGCGGTGTACGCCCGATGGGACTCTGGTCGATGTTCACCACCTTATCCAACTGTTCCAATCCCAGCAAATCACGGCAGGGCGCGGGCGATTCGTTGGCGTTGTTCAAATCGCGGGCGGCGTAACGGTACAGGGTATCGTTGATCAGCGTGGATTTGCCGGAGCCGGACACCCCGGTAATGCAGGTCAGCAGCCCTAACGGAATCTCCACCGTCAAATTCTTCAAGTTGTTGCCGCTGGCGCCGACGATGCGTAACTGCTTCTTGGGATCAGGCGCGGTGCGTTTAGCCGGCAACTCGATCCGCCGCTGGCCGCCGAGAAAGGCGCCCGTCAGCGATTCGGCATGAGCCACGATGTCGGCGGGCGTGCCTTGCGCCACCACCCGGCCGCCGTGCACACCTGCGCCCGGCCCCATGTCCACAACGTGATCGGCGGTGCGAATCGCGTCCTCGTCATGCTCGACCACGATCACCGTGTTGCCGAGATCGCGCAGCCGCAACAAGCTGGCCAACAGCCGCGCGTTGTCGCGCTGGTGCAAGCCGATGGACGGCTCGTCCAACACGTACATCACCCCGACCAACCCTGCGCCGATCTGCGATGCCAGCCGGATGCGTTGCGCCTCGCCACCCGACAAGGTGTCGGCACTCCGCTCCAGCGTCAGGTAATCCAGCCCGACATTGACTAGGAAATTCAAGCGCTCGCCGATTTCCTTGACGATTTTGACCGCAATTTCGCCGCGCCGGCCCGGCAGGCTCAATTGGGCGAAAAACTCGCGCGCCGCGCCGATGGGCAGCGCGACGATCTCCGGCACGCTCCGGCCAGCGACGAATACATAGCGGGCGGAACGGGTCAATCGCGCACCCCGACAAGACGGACAGGATTGGCTGCTCAGATACTTCGCCAACTCGTCACGAACCTGATTGGATTCGGTTTCCCGATAACGGCGCTCCATGGTGGGAATCACGCCTTCGAACGGATGCCGGCGGTGGTGAGTTTCGCCGCGACTGTTGGTGTACTCGAAATCGACCGCCTCGCTGCCGCTGCCGTGCAAAACGAGCTTGCGAACCCGCTCCGGCAAATCCTGAAACGGTTGGTCCAGCTCAAAACCGTAATGCCGGGATAAGGATTTGACCAACTGAAAATAATAGAAATTTTCGCGATCCCAGCCGCGCACCGCGCCGCGCGCCAAGCTCAGATGCGGATGCGCCACCACTCGCTCGGGGTCGAAGAATTGCTTGACCCCCAAGCCGTCGCACTCCGGGCAAGCCCCGACCGGGTTGTTGAAAGAGAACAGACGCGGCTCCAACTCGCTCAGACTGTAGCCGCACATCGGGCAAGCGAAGCCGGCGGAAAACAACAGTTCCGACCGATCCGGCTCGTCCAGGAACGCGACCCGGGCGATGCCGCCGGCCAGTTTCAGCGCGGTCTCGAATGACTCCGCCAGCCGCAAACCGAGATCGTCGCGGACCTTGAAACGGTCCACCACCACTTCGATGGTGTGTTTGCGGCGCAAATCCAGCGGCGGCGGGTTATCCAGCTCGACCACTTCGCCATCGATGCGGGCACGCAAAAACCCTTGGGCGAGCAATTCTTGCAGCAGCTTGACGTGTTCGCCCTTGCGCTCCTTCACCACCGGCGCCAGCAGCATCAACCGGCCACCCTCCGGCAAGGCCAACACCTGATCCACCATCTGCCCCACGGTTTGGGCGTCCAGATCGATGCCGTGATCCGGGCAACGCGGAATCCCAGCCCGCGCGTACAGCAGCCGCAGATAATCGTAAATCTCAGTGATCGTCCCAACCGTAGAGCGCGGATTATGCGAGGTGGATTTCTGCTCGATGGAAATCGCCGGCGACAGCCCCTCAATGTGATCGACATCCGGTTTTTCCATCAGCGATAGAAATTGCCGAGCGTAAGCCGACAGCGATTCGACATAGCGACGCTGGCCTTCGGCATACAGCGTGTCGAACGCCAGCGAGGACTTGCCGGACCCGGACAGGCCGGTGATGACGATCAGCCGGTCGCGGGGCAGGTCGAGATCGACGTTCTGGAGATTGTGGGTGCGGGCGCCGCGTATCTTGATAGTGTCCATGCGCGAAAAAATCGAGGGTGGTTGGAGTGCAAATAAGCGTTAACTATCGCCGCTATTGTTTCATTCAATGAGCAACCATGCATCCAGCGAACTAGAATGAGATTGACCTCATCTTCCAAGGGGTCTTATCACCAGCCATCCTCCCCACCTTACCAGGGGCACGAATGGCGACAAACCGCAAAGAGAGGAGTCAGCCCATGCAACTCAAAGGTTCCCAGACGGAAGAAAATTTGAAAGCCGCCTTCGCTGGCGAATCCCAAGCCAATCGCCGTTATCTGTATTTCGCCAACAAAGCCGACGTCGAGGGGCAAAACGACGTCTCGGCCCTGTTCCGCTCCACAGCGGAAGGCGAAACCGGCCACGCTCACGGTCACCTGGACTATTTGGCCCAAGTGGGCGATCCAGCCACCGGCCTGCCCATCGGTTCTTCCCGCAATAACTTGAAATCGGCAGTCGCGGGCGAGACCCACGAATATACCGACATGTATCCCGGCATGGCGAAAACCGCCCGGGAAGAAGGCTTCGACGAAATCGCCGATTGGTTCGAGACGCTGGCCAAGGCCGAGCGCTCGCACGCCAACCGCTTCCAGAAAGCTTTAGATGCACTGGTCGACTGACGACGCAGGGGCGGGCCCTGTGCCCGCCTGCTTCTCAAGCAGCCTCCATCCCAAAAGCGAGGTCAACCATGAGCGTCCGCGAAGGCAATCTGGAGCCGCCAAAGCGGCATCCCATCGACTGGAAAAATCCCGATTATTACAACGAAGGCTCGCTCTTCGCCGAGCTGGAGCGGGTCTTCGACATCTGCCACGGCTGCCGGCGCTGCATCAGTCTGTGCAACGCCTTTCCCAAGCTGTTCGATCTGGTGGACGAGAGCGAATCGGGTGAGGTGGACGGCATCCCGAAAGCGAAGTACTGGGGCGTGGTGGACCAGTGCTACCTCTGCGACGTGTGCTTCATGACCAAGTGCCCCTACGTGCCGCCGCACGCGTGGAATCTGGATTTCCCGCACCTGATGTTGCGGGCCAAGGCGGTCAAGTTCAAGAAGGGCGATGTCACCTTCCGGGACAAGCTGCTCACCAGTACCGACGCATTGGGCAAGCTGCTGGCAATTCCCGTGGTGGCGCAAACCGTCAACGCCACCAACCGAAACAAGACCCTGCGCGGCGCGATGGACAAGATACTGAAAGTCCACAAGGACCGCCAGCTTCCCGATTATGCGCCGAAACGCTTCCGCGCCAACGCCCAGGCCCAAAGCCATTTTCCGGTGCGCGACGGCCAGCGCACCCCCGGCAAGGTGGCGATTTTTGCCACTTGCTACATCAATTACAACGAGCCGGGCATCGGCCACGATCTGCTCAAGATCCTCGCCCATAACGAAGTTCCGACCATCCTGGTCGAGAAGGAAACCTGTTGCGGGATGCCGAAGCTGGAGCTCGGCGATCTGGAAACGGTGAACAAGCACAAGGAAGCCAATATCCCGGTGCTGGCGAAACTGGCGCGCGAGGGCTACGCCATCCTGACCGCCATTCCCTCCTGCACCCTGATGTTCAAACAAGAGCTGCCGTTGATGTATCCGAACGACGCCGACGTGCAGGCGGTGGCGGGAGCGATGTTCGACCCGTTCGAGTACTTAGCCCTGCGCAACAAGGACGGCCTGCTGAAAACCGATTTCAAGCAATCGCTCGGCACAGTTTCTTATCATATCCCCTGTCATCTCCGGGTGCAGAACATGGGGCAGAAAACGCGTGAGTTGCTGCAAATGGTCCCGAACACGACCGTCAACACCGTGGAGCGCTGCGCTGGCCACGACGGTACGTGGGGCGTCAAGAGCGAGTATTTCGACATGTCGATGAAGATCGGCAGACCGGTGTTCAAACAGATGGCTTCGGTCAATCCCGACTACGTCAGCTCGGACTGCGCCATCGCCGGCCGCCACATCTGTCAGGGCATGGGCGAAGGCCAAGCCCGAAAACAGCACCCGATTTCCCTGATTCGCATCGCCTACGGGCTTTAACCGCAGAGGATCGATCATGCCCACCATCACCCGGAACAGCCTGATATCGTTGGAGCAGTACGCGCGGGAACGCCCGGCGTTCCGGGCGCAGGTGCTCGCCCACAAGCGGAACCGCAGCCTGGCACTGGGCGATCACCTGACCCTGATTTTCGAGGACGAGTTAACCATCCGCTACCAGATTCAGGAAATGCTGCGGATCGAAAAAATCTTCGAGGAAAACGGCATCAACGGCGAACTGGACGCCTACAACCCGCTGGTACCGGATGGGAGCAACTTCAAGGCCACGATGCTGATCGAGTATCCCGACGTCGAGGAACGGCGGCGGATGCTGGCCCGCCTGAAGGGCATCGAGGATCGAATCTGGGTACGGGTCGAGGGCTGCGAGCCGGTCCGGGCCATCGCCGACGAAGATCTGGAGCGGGAAAACGAGGAAAAGACCAGCGCCGTGCATTTCCTGCGCTTCGAGCTAACCGCCGAAATGAAAAGTCGATTAAAGCAAGGGGCGGCTCTGGCTGTCGGTTCCGGCCACGCCAACTATGCCGCCGAGGTACCGGCGGTACCCGAGAACCTGCGTCAATCGCTGCTGGCGGATTTGAGCTAATCGGTTCAAACGGTCATGGAGCTGGCCGGAAACCGGCTCCAACGATGCCTTCGCACCGCTCAAGCTCGATCCGGCTACCCGCCCGTTCCAGAAAATACCTCGCCTCCGCTTCTAACCAGGCTTTTCCTTCGGAGCCGAGCTCGTCGACCGGTCCTCCCAGGGCCATTCCGCCCTGGAGCCGGTCCGCCAAGAGATCAAAGCGGAGATCGAGCGTGATCGGTTCCTTCTCTGCCTCCTCCCGCCCAAAGGGATACAGCGCGACCCGAATATCGAGCGAAGCCGTAGCCGCCTCCAGTTGTACTACTGCCGCCTCGGCCTGCTCGTAACCCGCCGCCCGACACCGTTCCACCAGCGCAAAGACCAGTTCGCGGGCTGCAAACGTCCGAAGCGATTCCAGAATTTCGCTCAGCCGCGCCTCGGCTTGGCGCAAACGTTGGGGATAGGAGCGTTGGCGCTCATTTTCCAGTCCGATCACTTCTCGAAGTTCGGCGAAGGCGGTCGGCAGCGCGCCCGAATGAAAACCGGGCCGCAGCAACGTATATAACGTTTCCCCATGGGGTCCGAACCGCGCCGGTTGGGTACGGTCGGGATGGTTGGCGCGATACAGCTTCCAATTCTCGTTCAGCTCCCAAGCTAGAAACCCGAACAAACCGGGCGACAACAGTACGGTCACGGTAGCCAGCGGCAAGCTGACGAGCTGTGGCAGGAAGGAGTCCAACAGCGCTAGCAACGCGGTCGTCAACGCAGGAAAAAATGGCATCATGAACTTGTCGGCCACCATGACGACCGGGAAATGCTTGATCGGGTTGATCTGGGGTTCGATCAGAACGGCCGCGTAGAAATGGATCAGGTAGCTGAACGCACTCCACACCGGACCGACGACGGCCTTGGTTGCCATGACGCCCCACCCTTCCTCGCGGTGATGGCTGACTGCTTCGTCTACCCGATGAAGACCCTGTTCGATGCCCTGCATCAACCAGCCGAACAGGTCGATCACCCACTGGAACAGACCCACGAGCAAGGCATGGTGCACCCGCCGCCAGAAAGTCGCGAACCCGGTCATGATGCCGTCCATGAGCCGGCGCCCTGCCTGAGCGTTGCGCAGAATACTGCCCAGGATGAAACCCAGCACCAGCAGAAAAGCGGGAAGCCCATCGGTGTCGAGGCCGAAGCTGCTCGTAATGCCGATCAGCGGCAGCGCAAACACCGGGCCGATAAGCAACGGTTCCAGCAGATAGCGGGAAGCTTGTCGGACCAGCGGATCGCGAAACCAGCGGGCTGTCCGCCTCCAGCGCACCCAGCGGGCCAACCGTCGATAAAGGAATTCAGCGAACAGCCAGCGACCACCACGACCCAAAGCGGCCATCACCCTCCGTCCCGGCTCGGTGTGAATCAGGACGATCAATCCCGTGCCAACCCCTAGCACCGCCCCTGGACTGACCAGTCGTATCGGACCCTGCGCCGTCGGGATCAAATTCAGCAGTAATCCCAACGCTTCCAGCCCGATGAACGCGACGCCGAACGGGAATAGCAAAAAGCGGGTAACCCATCGACCAGCGGAGGTGCCAAACAGCGGGGCGCTCAACTGCTGCAAGCCTTTCAGGTAGAACTCACCGGGTTGATAAACCCCTGGTAACGCAGCGCGGGCCTGTCGATCGAAGCGTGCCAGGCAATCTCCCAGTAACAACTCACGCCAGCCCAGGTCCGGTAAGCGCCATTCGCTGCGAGCCACGGCGTCCCGTAAATCGGTGAAACGCAGATGCCAACGGCGGAGGATGATTTGGAACAACTCGTCCTGAAGCGCGTTACGTGCCACCCGTTGGCGCGAATCGCCAGGAAGAAAGCCAGCAGCGTCCAGCAAATCAAGCAGGCGCGGTTGCAATTGTCGTTGGAGCCGTTGGCCGATCAAATCGCCCAAGGTCCGCAGGGGCGCTCCGAAATAAGCCACTTCGGCCCCGGCCCACGGCAGCTCGTCGAGATGAGCTCTCGCAGCGTTCAATGCGCGCAGAGCCTTGAGCGGTCCCTGAAACGGCAGACCCCGCCGTAACGGTTGTCGACCGCTGCTCCACGACCAGACGATCGGTTGCAAACGGTAATACTCGGTCCGCCCTTCCAGAAATATGCGCTCCAGATCGTGCAACAGCTGGGAATACGAACTGGCGAATCGCGCGGTATCGGGGTCGTCCAACAGGCGCTCGATCAAGTGCTCCAGCACTCGGGCGGACCGAGAATCCAGTTTCCAGGTCGCGGCGAGACTATGAGCCAACGCTTCGACGATCTCGTGCTGGTGCTCTCCTAAGGTCCGCATCACGGTATCTCCTCCAACCCGACCTTCAACTAAGGCGGAGGGTGTCATATCCCGATACTGACGCGCGACCATGCACAGACATCGGAGTGCTGTCCCATAGCGCCCAGCCATCTCGGCTCTGAAGGCGACCCGAACCCCATAACGGAAGAGACCCAAGCGGGCTGTGATAACCCACGCCGGCGGCACGCGGTCGCCACGCGCGGACAGGCGATCCAGCAACGCGATCAGCCAATCCGCGACCGGTGTCAGGTGTCCAGCTAAATCACGCCAGAGCGAGGCAAGACCACCCGGTTTCCGGGTTAGGGCAGAAGCCTGCTGTAACGCTTCCCAGCAGCGCATTTCGATCTGCGCCGCCATCCAGCCGCCCTGCTGCACTGCCTCCCGGCTCGAACTCGTCCCCGCACGGGTTTCCTTGCCGATGGCTAGGGCAGGTTTCGCTAGCAAGGGAAGGATGGTATTCGTCCCTTCAGCCAAATCGGGATCGTTCCGGCCGAACGGCAGGTAAAGCGGTAATTCCGGCTCGTAATCGGGCACACCGTCGAAACCGGCGGGGCGACTACGGATCAGGAGTTGCGGCCAGCGGCTGCCATGACGGGGAGGAGGCAGATCGAGACCCCCATCCTTCAGCCAGCGATCCAGTCCACCCCAGTCCTGGATGGCTGGAAAAAAGTACGCCCGAGCACCGGGGACAAAATAGCGGAGATACGTGACGAACCCGACCCATTGGCGGCACAGCGTTTCGTCGTCCAGGCCCAGCACCACCCGCCGGTCCTGTTCGAGCAACATCCTCGCCTCCCGAAACGCCCGCTCGCCAATCTCGCGAATCAGCCCTCGGGCGCCAAACGAATCATAATCCTGGTTATCGTGGCGCGACACCTGCCAAGCGCGCGACACCTCGGCCTCGAATCGGCGGCCCCAATAATCGCGCAACCAATGCTCGGAAGTGGCTGCGACCAATTCCTGGACCGATGGCATGGGCAAAAGAATCACCCAATCTGGGAGGTTGAGCCCTTCGATAACCGCCAACGCATCGGGATTCTCGTCCTCCAAACCGGTCAGCAGAACCAGGCGCGGAATCAGGTAACAGCGGAGTGCCGGGATAGTCGAGTTCGGCGAGTCGTCGCCCAAGTGGCGGCGAACCAGACGCTGCAACACGCGGGGATAGAACAGAAAAACTCCTTCCGCCGGCCGGAGTACGCGCCGTCGAAAGGCTCGTGCTGTCAATGAGGGAGACAACGATGCGCCAAGCGAGCTATTGCTTCTGAAAGGCCATCCATCCCCAATAGACGGGAAGAGCGAAAAGCAACATGCCAAGACCGATAGCGGAGCGGAGCGGAGACTGCACCAATAACCCTAGGGTCATTCCCGCACCGGTCAGGAGTACTACTAAAGGTGGGAAAATTCCCAAAGGCGCATGCCATTGCAGCGGTTCACCAACCTTGAGGCGGCGCAGCTTGAGAAGTGCTATCGCCGTGGCGCTATAAAGCAACCAAATATTGAATGCAAAGAACCCCATCAAATCTCGAAAATTGGATATGGAAACGTAGGTCAAAGCCGCCACAACGAGCACCAGCGTCGAACGAGCAGGAGTTTCGAACCGGGGATGCACCTCCCCAAACCACGTAAAAAAAGCGCGGTTGCGCGCCATCGCGAAGGCAAGGCGCGAGGCGGCCAGCACGATACCGTTGAGTGAACCAAGCGTGCTGATGACGACCAACAATGCTACCGCTCTGGCAGCGGTCGATCCAAGCCCAACTCCGACTGCTTGCGCGACCACTTGGTTAGAAGACGCCGCTGCAGCGCTCCCGAGCAACGACATCGTCGCATACTGCACGACCATATAAGTGGCAGCCAGTATTGTGATACCGACCAGCACCGCACGCCCCAGATCCTTGCTGGGATTTCTAAGTTCGCCAGCCATCATCGACATGTCGGACCAACCATCGAAGGTCCAGAGCAAGACGACCATGGCGCCCAGGATGCCGAACAGCCCTTTGGGCAAAAGCCCCAAGGGAGCAACGCTTGCAGAGGCGGCCGGCGCGGCAGGGGATAAAAACGCCGCTACGCACAACGTCACAAGCGCGAGCACTTTGAAAGTAGTGAGCGCTTTTTGTACGCCGGCTCCAAGTTTGACCCCGATAATATTCAAGATGGCTACCAAAACGAGAGCGGCGGCGCCCGCGAGGGCGGCACCCAAATCCGTGGCGGCAATACCCGGAAAGATTTCGTTGAGGTAGCGGGCGAAAATGAGGGAGATGGCAGCCAGCGACGCCGGGTAAGTCACGAACAACGCAGCCCAACCCGCGACAAAGGCAAAGCCGGGACCGTACACCTCGCGGTAAAAAATAAAAAATCCACCTGGCTGCGGCAAGCGCGCCCCGCATTCCGCATAGCAAAACGCGCCGCACACTGCGATGCAAGCGCCAACAAGCCACAATGATGTTGCCCACAAGGGCGAGGATATCGCGCCGGCGATCTCGGCTGGCGCGATAAAAATACCGGACCCCAGCACGATGCCGACAAAAACCGCCGTGGCATCCAGCCAAGAGAGCTGGCGTCTGAGCGCAACCACCGGAAGCGGGGAAGGCTGTATGGAACGAGGCCAACCTATTGCCATTTATTTCGATCCCGTTTCCAGCTCTTCTTCGTCAAAGCGTGGCTGGCCACTAATAATCGCTCTCAAACCACCCGCCCCCACGCGGGAGGCAGGTGGCTTGGAAAGTGATGGGTTACCGCTAAGCAGCTAGCAAATCACCCTCTCCTGCTTCTAATAGTTCTTCCGTCTCCTGCTGCTTCGCTTGCTGGTTGGGGGCTCGTCACTGTAGTCGTCAGCGTAACTCGCGATGCAATTGTTGTAGGTGATATCGTAAACCTGTTGCGTATCTTGCAGCATTCCCTGACTCATTGCCGCCCCCGTCGCGGCACCGGCAAGCGCACCCGCACCGGCTAGGTTATGACTATGAGAAGGTCCTCCTGGACCGCCACCGCCAGGACCGCCGCCACCGCCAGGACCCCCTCCCGGCCTTGGACCGCCGCCACCAGGACCGCCACCGCCAGGACCGCCACCACCGCCAGGACCGCCTGCCAGTCTTGGACCGCCGCCACCAGGACCGCCGCCACCAGGACCGCCGCCACCAGGACCGCCGCCACCGCCAGGACCCCGTGGCCCAGGACCTGAGCTGTGATCGCTCACCGCGTTACCGATAACAGCGCCAGCCACGGCACCAATCACCGTACTGGCCACTTCCGTGTTGGCATTCTGCTGTTTCGTCTGCTCAGCGGCTTGTTGGGCTTGCTGGCGGCAGATACTATCCGTCTCCCGCGTCACGCCGCCGTATCCAACCTTCGCGGGATAGGTGGGCATCGTGGGGGTTGGCTGCATGCTGGAGCAACCACCGAGGATGGCTACAGAAAGAGCCACAACGAGGGTGCGCGAAGAATGAGTCGTACCAAGCATAATAATCCCCTATACCAAAAGATAATTCCCGCACCCACCCTATCCGAAGGCATCAAAGATCGTCCAAGAAATTAGGATTGGGTTTATTAAAGCTGTATTCCACTGCAACGTATCGATGTCGGTCGGATGTTAATTTATTATCCACTCTAGGCCACATTCACAAATTCAGATCACTTTTTGTGAGCCAAAGGCTTTCCCGTTTTCGATGATTTAAGGAAAGCCCGTGTGATCAGCAAGCTGTGGTCTGTTTGCACACCGAGCCCAGTCAGCAAACACACTCCAAACGACCGCATCTAGTTTAGCCGGACTTCCTCTTCTTCGCAGCATAAGGTGTCGACACCAGAAACGATGCGGAAAAACGCCAGCGCCGCCACGAGCCAAACGTCCCCAAGCCGGGTCATTCGGCAGGTGATTTGGAAAAATGCGGTACGCGGACGAAGTTGGTCAATCGGCTTTTTTTCCAGAACCCGACCCCGGCTGTTGGCCTAGCGCCGTATCCTTGGTGGGATCGATCCACCAAGTGTCCAACTGAACACCCTGCGACGGTGTCACCGCTGGACGACCAAACTTGTCCCAAAAAACAAGGCGATCATAGGGAATGTGCCAGTGCGGAATCACCAGATAGCTCCATTGCAAGGCTCGATCCAACGCCCGAACCCGCGTCACGAGGCTGGCGCGATCCGGCGCAGCGATGACCTGATCCACCAGCCGGTCAATGGCTGGATTCTTCAAGCCGACCAGGTTGCGGCTGCCGGGCTGATCGGCGGCTGCGCTACTCCAATACTCCCGCTGCTCGTTACCGGGCGATAAGGACTGCCCCCAAACGTTCACGATCATGTCGAAATCGAAACTGCGCTCGCGGTTCTCGTACTGGGCCGAATCCACAGTACGCACGCTCATCTCGATACCCAACCGCTCTAGATTGCGAGCAAAAGGCAACGCGATCCGCTCCCAAGTGGGTTCGGCAATCAGCAGCTCGAAGCGGAACGGCTCGCCGGTCTTGGCGTTCACCAACTTGCGATCGCGGAATTCCCAACCGGCTTTCTGCAACAGTTGCAGCGCCTTCTGAAAATTGGCTCGGAGTTGGGTATCGTCACCGGCGGTTGGCGGCTCGTAAGCCGAGGTAAACACTTCCGAGGGCAGGTCTTTGCGCAATGGCTCCAGCACTGCGAGTTCCTCCGGCGACGGTAACCCTTGCGCCGCCAGTTCGGAATTGTCGAAATAGCTACGAGTGCGAGTATATTGCCCGTAGAAGAGATTGCGGTTGCTCCACTCGAAATCGAAAGCATAAGCCAGTGCTTGCCGAACCCCAGGATCTTGAAACAGTGGTCGGCGCAGATTGAAAGCAAATCCCTGCATGCCGGCCGGCCGCTGGTGCGCGAAGGTCTCCTTCTTCACCAAACCCTTGGTCAGCGCTGGAAAGTCGTAGCCGGTCGCCCATTGCTTGGCGATGTTTTCTACCCGCAAATCATAAGAGCCGGCCTTAAATGCCTCCAGCGCCACCGTGGCATCGCGATAGTAGTCATAACGCAACCGGTCGATGTTGTTGCGTCCTTGATTCACCGGCAAGTCTTTGCCCCAATAGTTCCCGTCGCGCTTGTAAACGATAAAACGGCCGGGTTCAAAACGCTCGATCCGATACGGGCCGCTGCCAACCGGTACATCCAACGTCGTGGCGCCGAAATCGCGATCCTGCCAATACTTCTTCGACAGCACGGGCATCTGACCCACGATCAGTGGCAATTCACGATTCTGGCCGGAGGTAAACGTAAATTTCACCTGCCGCTCGCCCAGTTTTTCGACTTTGGCAACGTTGGCGTAGTAGAACCGATAGAGTGGACTACCCTTGTTCTTCAACGTTTCGAAGGAAAACAGCACGTCATCAGCCGTGATGGGCGTGCCGTCATGAAATTTTGCCTGGGGCCGCAGATCGAATGTTACCGAACCTCGGTCTTCCGGCACCTCCACACTTTCGGCAATCAGGCCATACTCGCTAAACGGCTCATCGGCGCTACTGACTAATAAAGTCTCGAATAACTGATCGATGCCGGCGGCGGCCTGACCCTTGATATTGAAGGGATTGAAGGTATCGAAACCGCCGATGGCGGCGAATCGCGCCTCGCCGCCTTTTGGAGCGTCGGGATTAACGTAGTCGAAATGTCGGAAATCCGATCCATATTTTGGCTGGCCGTACAAGGCGATGCCGTGCATCGGTGTACCGATGGCAACGTCCGCGAGTAGGATGCAAACCCAGCCAAGCCAAGCCGCCACCGTACGGGGGTAGGAACAGCATTTTGCGCGCGTCATCCACTATCCTTTACAGTTCGCATATTCATTGACCCGTTCAGACGATACCTAAAACGCATAGGAGTTCATTATGGGCTTTCTCGCCAGCAAACGCGCCCTGATCCTGGGGATTGCCAGCAACCGCTCCATCGCCTGGGGCATCGCCCAGGCGATGCACCGGGAAGGCGCCGAACTTGCTTTCACCTATCAGAATGACAAGCTGAAGCCCCGCATCGAGAAAATGGCCGCTGAACTGGGCAGCTCGATCACCCTGCCCTGCGAGGTGGAAAGCGACACCGACATCGAAGCAGTATTCGAGTCGCTCAAGCAGCATTGGGATGGACTGGACATTCTCGTCCATTCCATTGCCTACGCACCGCGCGAAGCATTGGAGGGCGATTATCTGGATGGCATCAGCCGTGAGAATTTCCGGATCGCCCACGACATCAGCTCTTACAGCTTCGCGGCGTTGGCCAAGGCCGCCCGCCCACTGATGAAAGATCGTCGAGGCGCTATCATCACCATGACCTACCTGGGCGGCGTCCGGGCGGTGCCGAACTATAACGTCATGGGCTTGGCCAAGGCTAGTCTGGACGCCAATGTCCGCTATCTGGCGCAAACGCTGGGACCGGAGGGCATTCGGGTCAACGCCATTTCCGCTGGGCCGATCCGCACTTTGGCTGCGTCCGGCATCAAGAATTTCCGCAAGATGCTGGACACCTTCGAGCACCTCGCCCCGTTGCGCAAGTGCGTCACCATCGAAGAGGTCGGCAACGCAGCGGCTTTCCTTTGCTCCGATCTCGCCTCGGGTATCACGGGCGAGATCGTCTACGTGGATGGCGGTTTCAATACCGTCGCGCTGGGAGTGATGGAATAAGCGATCTCCCACCTAACCCTGTTCTTTTAGGAGAGAGCGCCACCTACGGGTTGGCGCTCAGAGTCGATCGGCGTAGGTAACGACCTTAGTTTTGTCCCGCCTGCTCTCCAGCAGGCTATCGAATTGCGCAGAGCCGGTTTGCTGCGCCAATTGTTGGACCAAACCTTTGCGTTCATCCTCGGAAAGCGCATCTTTTTGTCCGGGCACTACACGAGACACCACCAATACGACCTGATCACCGTTCGCCAGCGCGGTGGAACCCAGCGCTACCTTGCCGGCTTCGGGTTGCGGCAATCGAAAAGCCGTTTCCAGAACAGCACGATCCACCGACGGAGCGTCGCGCCTCACCAGCTCCGGATTGTTGATGGCGCCACCGAACTCAGATGCCAACACTTGCAAATCCTCGCCCTGGATGATGCGCGCCTTTAGCTTGTCCACATCTTGGGCGAGGGCCTCGCGTGCCTTGCTTTCTCGCAATATTTTCACGATCTCCTCGCGCGCCTCCTCTAGAGCGCGCGGCGTCGCATCACGGTGCCCGCTGCTTCGAATCACCACCACATGACCATGGTCCAGTTCGATCGGCTCGCTGTTGAGCCCGCGCTTGAGTATTTCCTCGCTGAAGGCGCTCTCGATCACCTTAGCATTGCCCGCAAGCCCCTCCCCACCTTTACGGCTAAACCAATCGCTCTCCTGAACCGACACGTTCAATGCCTTGGCTGCGGATTCCAGGCTATCGGGATGCTCGTAGGTCAAGTTGGCCAGATTTTGGACGATCTCGTAAAAACGGTTCTCCGCCTGCTGCTGGCGCAGTTCCTTGGCCACAGTTTCGCGGACTTCCTCGAAGGGCTTGATCTGGGCCGGTGTAATGCCATCCAGCCGGATGAGATGAAAACCTGCCGGCATCCGTACCACGTCGCTAATGTCACCCAGCTGCTTCAGCGCGAACAGCGCGTTCTCAAACGCGGGATCTGTAAACATTCCCTTGTCGATCGCACCCAGTTCGGCGCCTTCCAGTTGACCCGATGAGTCCGCCTTCGCCTCTTGTAACGCCTGATCAAAGCTCTTGGCTCCCGAGTGGATATCGGCAGCAATCTGTTGCGCCTTGGCGCGAGCTTGTTCCACTTCCATGTCACTGGCGTTAGGCGATAATCTGACTAAGATGTGCGAAGCTCGACGCTCTTCGGGTCGACCGTACTTGGCGATCTGCTCTTCATAGCTAGCCTTCAAATCGTCCTCACTCACGGCGACGCCTTCGGCGATTTGCGGGAGTTTGAGTTCGACAAACTGCACTCGCACCTGCTCGGGATTGATGAAACGATTTCTGTTTTTCTCGAAATACTCCGCAATGGCCTTGTCGTCCACGTTCGCTTGCGCCACGTATTTTTCCAGAGGCAATACTGTATATCGCAATTCCCGTTGCTGTCGGAGCAAGGCAACAAGTTGGTTTATTTCCGCTGGCATGACGAAACTCGACCCGACCACCCCATCGTGCAATTGTCGGGTCGCGAGCGATTGTCGCAACCCCTCCTCGAATACTGGTGCGCTAAACCCTTGGTTACGCAGCAGGCGCTCATACAGTTCCTTGTCGAATCCACCGCTTTGCTGGAAAACCGGCAACGTCAGGATTGCGTCACGCAATTGTTGGTTGCCGATCCGCAAACCCTGATCGCGGGCGACCTGATCCAGTACCCGTTCGTCGATCAACTGTCGCAACACATCCTGCTTCATGCGGGCCCCTTCCAGCAGCGCGGGATCCACCTGTCCGCCCAGTATGGCCTGCATCCGTTGACGCTGTTGCTGATAAGCCCGCTGAAATTCCTGAAGGGTGATCTTACTGTCACCCACCACAGCGGCATCCATCGGACCACCCCCCTCGAAATAGTAATTGATACCCCAAACGGCGAAGGGTATGGTCAACAATCCGATGATGGTATAAGCAAACCAACCTTGGGCATGATCGCGGATTTTCTGTAACAGCATGACGATTACTCGGTTTCAGGTCGGATCACTTGGAGCATGGGCTCGGAACCCGATCACAAGCGCACATAAAAAAGGGTGTCTGAACGACACCCCAGATGCTGGCGGAGCGGACGGGACTCGAACCCGCGACCCCCGGCGTGACAGGCCGGTATTCTAACCAACTGAACTACCGCTCCAAATGAATGAACCGCAAGGACAAAAACACCATAGGCGAAAGATTATGGCGGAGCGGACGGGACTCGAACCCGCGACCCCCGGCGTGACAGGCCGGTATTCTAACCAACTGAACTACCGCTCCAACATTCGAATCGTGGTGGGTGCTGAGGGGCTTGAACCCCCGACCCTCGCCTTGTAAGGGCGATGCTCTCCCAACTGAGCTAAGCACCCTCTAAAGAATTGGTTATTTTATTCCATCACGAAGCGTTTTGCCAGCTTTGAATATCGGCGTTTTACTGGCCTCGATCTCCATCGGTTGACCGGTCTTAGGATTATGGCCGCTCCGCGCGGGGCGCTCCCGTACCGAGAACGTTCCAAAACCGGTCAGCACCACGGATTCCCCGTTCCGAAGCGATTTGCCGATAGCCGCCAGCACAGCGTCCACAGCCTTGCTGGATGCCACCTTGGACAGTTCAGTCGCCTGGGCGACCGCATCGATCAGTTCGGTTTTATTCATAAACCCCTTCCTATTGTGATGTGTTTTACATTATTAGGCCTGGGACGGCTCAGCTGGGCGCACGCTGGTCCCGCCATGGGATATAAGATAGCGGTTTTTCTTATAACAGGGCGTTTAAAGTGGTGTCAATCAAATGCATCGGTTCCCTTGCTCAGTGGGCGCGAACCCCTTCCAGCGGACTACCGGTCTTGGTGGTCGATTCCTGGGCAACCGTCTCTGCGCCCGTTTCCGCTGCCTGCCGCGACTTGGGCGCCGGCAAAGCTTGCAAGGCGATTTCCAACACTTGGTCGATCCAACGAACCGGCCGCACGTCGAGCTTGGCCAGAATGTTTGCCGGGATCTCAGCCAAGTCCTTGCGATTTTCCTCGGGAATCACCACAGTCGAAATGCTACCCCGATGTGCCGCTAGCAGTTTTTCCTTCAGTCCGCCGATCGGCAGGATTTCTCCTCGCAAGGTGATTTCGCCGGTCATGGCGACGCTAGCTCGCACCGGAACGCACGTCAGCGCCGATACCAACGCGGTACACATGCCGATGCCAGCGCTAGGGCCATCCTTGGGAGTGGCGCCTTCGGGTACATGGATGTGGATATCGACCTTTTGATGAAAGTCCGGATCGACACCCAGTACCTCGGCACGGCTGCGAACGACAGTTAGAGCCGCTTGGATGGACTCCTGCATCACCTCGCCCAATTGACCGGTATGAATCAGCTTACCCTTGCCCGGCACCAGTGCGGCCTCGATGCGGAGCAATTCCCCGCCTACCTCGGTCCAGGCCAATCCCGTGACTTGACCAACCTGATCCTGTTCCTCGGCCAAACCATGGCGGAAACGGCGCACTCCCAAGTATTTCTCCAACATCTCGGGCTCGACTCTCGTTTGGCCCTCGATCGGGTGCAGGGTGACCTCCTTGACCACTTTGCGACAGATTTTAGCGATTTCCCGCTCTAAATTGCGCACGCCCGCCTCGCGCGTGTAGAAGCGGATCACATCGCGAATGGAATCCTCGCCGATCTCTAATTCATCTTTTTTCAAGCCGTTATTGGCGATCTGCTTCGGTACTAAATAGCGGGTCGCGATATTCAGCTTCTCATCTTCGGTATAACCGGGGATTCGGATCACTTCCATACGATCCAGTAGCGGTGGCGGGATGTTGAGAGTGTTGGCAGTCGCTACGAACATCACGTCCGACAGATCGAAATCCACTTCCAGATAGTGATCGTTGAACGTGTTGTTCTGTTCCGGATCGAGCACCTCTAACAGCGCCGAGGAGGGATCGCCTCGGAAATCCATGGACATTTTGTCGATCTCATCGAACAGGAACAACGGGTTGCGCACTCCAACCTTAGCAAGGTTCTGCACCACCTTGCCCGGTAGCGACCCGATATAAGTCCGGCGATGCCCGCGAATCTCAGCCTCGTCACGCACCCCGCCCAGCGACATTCGCGCGAACTTGCGGTTGGTTGCGCGAGCGATGGACCGTCCCAGTGAAGTCTTACCCACTCCCGGCGGTCCGACCAAGCACAAAATCGGCCCCTTGAGCTTGCGCGCCCGCTGTTGAACCGCCAGATACTCGAGGATCCGCTCCTTGACCTTTTCCAGACCGTAATGATCCGCTTCCAGAATCTCCTCGGCGGTGGACAAATCCTGATGGATCTTGGTCCGCTTCTTCCAAGGTACGTTGACCAGCCAGTCGATGTAATTGCGCACTACAGTCGCCTCAGCCGACATCGGCGACATCATTTTCAACTTGTTCAACTCAGCCTGAGCCTTACCTTTGGCTTCCTTCGGCATACCCGCTTTTTCGATGCGCTGGGCGAGCTCCTCGATTTCGTTGGGCGCATCCTCCAGGTCACCGAGCTCCTTTTGGATCGCTTTCATTTGTTCGTTCAGGTAATACTCGCGTTGGCTCTTTTCCATTTGCTGTTTGACCCGACCGCGAATCCGCTTCTCGACCTGGAGGATATCGATCTCGCCCTCCACCAACTTCAGCAAATGTTCGAGCCGCTCGCGCAGATCCTGGACCTCCAAAATCTTCTGCTTTTCATCCAGCTTGAGCGTCATGTGGGCAGCGATGGTGTCAGCAAGCCGACCGGCATCATCGATGTTGGAAACCGAACTCAGCACTTCGCTAGGAATCTTCTTGTTCAGCTTCACGTACTGGTCAAAGGTGCCGAGCAGTGAGCGCATCAAAGCCTGAATTTCCTGTGAGGCACTCTCGTCCAGCACAGGCTCCAGTAGCGATACCGCCGCGATGAAACAAGCATGGGTTTCCGTGAAATGGTGGACGCGAACGCGTTGGCTGCCTTCCACCAAAACCTTGACCGTGCCATCCGGCAATCGCAGCAGTTGCAGCACGTTCGACAGTGTGCCGATGGTGTAAATGTCGCTCGTACCGGGATCATCCATCTCAGCGCTTTTCTGCGCAATCAGCACGATTCGTTTGTTGCTCTGCATCGCCAGATCCAGCGCGTGGATGGACTTTTCCCGGCCGACAAACAGCGGGATGACCATATGTGGGTAGACCACCACATCGCGGAGCGGTAGTACCGGCATCAGCGTATGACTGGGCAAATGGTCAAATTTGGTTTCGTTCTGCATGGCAAGGCCTCAGCGGATTAAACCGGGCGGGCTGGACCGGGCGATGCCGGCTGGCGGATCGAGCGCGACCGATGGTGGAACGCTCAATGGCAACCCGAGCGAGCGCTTGGAGGGACGAAGGTGTCCGGTCCGGCCCGCAATTCACGCTGCGAGGGCCGGACCAAATTCAATCGTGCGCCACAGCGCGACGCTCGGTGTTCTCATAAATGAAATAAGGCTTGGCGCGACCGTCGACGACCGAATCATCGACCACAACCTTGTGGACGTTCTGCATGCTGGGCAAATCGTACATGGTGTCCAGCAGGATATGCTCGATAATGGTTCGTAGACCGCGCGCACCGGTTTTGCGTTCCATAGCTCTACGGGCGATGGCTTGCAAAGCATCCTCGCGGAATTCCAGCTCGCTGCCTTCCATTTCGAATAGCCGGTTGAACTGCTTGGCAATGGCATTTTTCGGTTCGGTCAGAATGCGCACCAGCGCATTTTCGTCCAGCTCCGACAAAGTCGCCACCACCGGCAGGCGGCCGACAAACTCGGGGATCAAACCGTATTTGATCAGATCCTCCGGCTCGACATCCATGAGTACTTGACCGATGGTTTTGCCACCATCCTTGCTCTTGACATCCGCTGAAAACCCGATACCCCCTTTATCGGAGCGGCTGCGAATGACTTTGTCGAGGCCAGCAAAAGCGCCACCACAAATGAACAAGATGTTGGTGGTGTCCACTTGTAGGAATTCCTGCTGCGGATGCTTGCGCCCGCCCTGGGGCGGCACAGAGGCGATGGTGCCTTCGATCAGCTTCAGCAACGCCTGTTGCACGCCTTCGCCGGAAACATCCCGCGTAATGGAAGGATTGTCGGATTTGCGCGAAATCTTATCGATCTCGTCGATATACACGATGCCGGTCTGTGCCTTTTCGACGTCGTAATCGCATTTCTGCAACAGTTTTTGAATAATGTTTTCCACATCCTCGCCGACATAACCCGCTTCGGTCAGTGTCGTGGCATCGGCGATAGTGAACGGCACATTTAGCAAACGAGCCAAGGTTTCGGCCAGCAAAGTTTTGCCGGAACCGGTGGGGCCGATCAACAGAATGTTGCTCTTGGCGACTTCGACCTCGACATTCTTGGCGTTGTTACCGCGTTGCAGCTCCAACCGCTTGAAATGATTGTATACCGCAACCGACAGGACCTTCTTGGCACGTTCCTGGCCGATGACATATTCGTCGAGGACCCGGTTGATGTCGTGTGGCTTGGGCAACTTGCTGGTAGCGGCAGGGGCGGTTTCCTCCATCTCCTCGCGGATAATGTCGTTGCAAAGCTCAACGCACTCATCACAGATGAACACGTTGGGTCCGGCAATCAGTTTACGCACCTCGTGCTGGCTCTTGCCACAAAAGGAGCAATACAACAGCTTGTCGTCGTCGCTCCTATCGCTACGGTCTCTGCTCATATAGGTTCCTCATCATCGCGCGGTCGTTCGAAAGCGCCGGACACAACCTACTCTAGCCAGCCGCGCCACCGGCTTTGCTCGATACCGCGACCGGGTCGTGTCACGAAGCGAAAACAAGATCCATCGATTCGGCATCAAAGCCTGCCCGGCCATTCCAGCTACGCCATCGGCCGACCGCGCCCAACAAAACAACAGCGTGCTGGATCAGCCTGGTTCAGGTCACTGGGAGACGCTGGTTCAATACAGCATCAATCAGGCCATATTCGACTGCCTCGGCTCCACCCATGAAATTATCGCGATCGGTATCGACGGCGATCTTCTCGACCGGTTGGTTGGTATGTCGGGCTAGAATGCGATTCAGGCGATCCCGGACCAGCAAGATCTCCCGAGCATGAATATCGATATCGCTGGCCTGCCCCTGAAAGCCACCCAGTGGTTGGTGGATCATGATGCGAGAATGTGGCAAACAGAACCGTTTGCCAGCGGCACCGCCGGCCAGCAACAAAGCGCCCATGCTAGCCGCTTGCCCCACGCACATGGTACTGACACTCGGCTTGATAAATTGCATGGTGTCGTAAATGGCCAAACCGGCGCTGACCGACCCTCCAGGCGAGTTGATATAGAGATGGATGTCCTTATCCGGGTTTTCAGCTTCTAAAAACAGCAGTTGCGCGACCACCAGGTTCGCGACGTAATCTTCAACTGGCCCCACCAGAAACACGACCCGCTCCTTCAGCAGGCGCGAGTAAATATCGTAGGCTCGCTCGCCGCGAGCGGTCTGCTCCACCACGATCGGCACGAGGTTCAGCGCACGGATGCCGCTGGAAGAACCGTTGTCAATCATTCCGCAATCTCCCGTTCCAAGGGTTCGGCCGGCTGTTGCTTCACAGGCGTCATGATCTCGGCGAAGGTGCTGGTTTTCTCGGCAACCTGCGCCCGTTCCAACAGCCAGTCCACGACCTGGTCCTCCAGCACCAGAGCCCGCACGCTATCAAGCGCTCGCGGTGTTTTTTCATACCAGCGCAGCACCTCGGCGGGTTCCTGATAAGTGGAGGCCGCGGTTTCCAGATAATCCCAGACTCGTCGTTCGTCCGGCTTGATCTCCTGGACCGCCGCCAAACGAGAAATCAGCAATCCCAAAGCCACCCGCCGCCGAGCCTCGGGTTCGAACAGCTGCGCTTTAAGTTCCTGGGTTTTCTCGTCTTTGGCATCGGCGGGAAAGTATAACTGGCGGGCCAACTGCTCGATCTCAGCCTCGATCAGTATCTTCGGCAGCGGAATGGGGTTGACATCCCATAATCCCTGCATCACCTGACGCTTGACCGTCGCCTTAATGCCGTCGCGCAACTCACGTTCCATGTTCTCGCGTAAGGAACGTCGCAACCCTTCGACGCCACCCTCCTTCACGTCGAAACTTTCGGCGAACGTCTCATCCACCTCGGGTAAGACGGCCTCCTCCACTGCATGTACCTTGACTTGAAACCGTGCGGTCTTGTCCGCGACACTCTTGTCGTGATAATCGTTCGGGAAGGTGATATCAAACTCGATTGCGGCTCCAGCATTCGAACCGATCAATTGATTCTCAAAATCCTTGAGCATCGAACCCTTGCCCAGTATCACGCTAACATTATCGCTCTTGCTACCGGTGAAACCTTGGCCGTCGATAGTGCCCTCGAAGTCGATGCGAACCCGATCACCTTCCGCCGCGGGACGTTCTACCTCGTTCCAAGTCGTCCGTTGCTGGCGCAGGTTTTGAATCATATTCTCTACGTCTTGCTCGGTAACCTCGGCGACCGGCCGCTCGACCCGGATGCCGTCGAATCCAGTCGGATCGAATTCCGGCATCACCTCGAACGTCGCGGAATACTCTAAACCGCGACCTTCCTCCAAATTGCTGGGTTCGATCTTTGGACCGCCCAGCGGGTTCAATTTTTCCGCAGTCAGCGCTTCGTGCAGGCTGCGTTCGATCAATTCGCCGACCGCTTCGTAGCGCACCTTTTCGCCGTACAACCGCTCGACCAGTTTGAACGGCACCTTACCCGGCCGAAAACCGTCCACCTTGACCTGCCGAGACAGGGAACGCAGTCGGTCCTGAATTTCCTTGGCGAGCCTTTCGGCGGGGACTTGCACGGTCACCCGGCGTTCCAGATCGCTCAGCGCTTCAACTGAAACCTGCATCGATACACCTCAAACCTGTCGATCATTATGTGAATCGGCAAACCATCCAGGGTCTCGCTCACATTCTCGAGACGCGCGCAAACCGGACAAGTTCCTCCGGATAAGCGGCATGGCATGGATGGTGCGAAAGGAGAGACTCGAACTCTCACGGGTTACCCCACTGGAACCTAAATCCAGCGCGTCTACCAGTTCCGCCACTCTCGCAATCAAACACGGTTCAGCGGCAAAAAACCCAAGAAACCAAGCACTGTAATCGCCGCTACTGACCGCAAGTATACAGGACAACGGGCCTTCTCGAATAGAAAGCAAGCTGCAACGAAACCGCAACCGCCGATACGAGAAGATAAAGCGAGAAAAAGAGAAACAATCGGATTTCGGAGATGGTGGGCCGTGTAGGACTCGAACCTACAACCAATTGATTAAGAGTCAACTGCTCTACCAAATTGAGCTAACGGCCCAAAAACGGTTGCGATGGAACCAAAAACAGCATCAAAAAGCAAGCTTGCGTTTGGGGTGGACGATGGGACTCGAACCCACGACGACCGGAATCACAATCCGGGGCTCTACCATCTGAGCTACGTCCACCACTGAAATCTATTTAACCGACCGGGATTTGGCGCGCCCGGCAGGACTCGAACCTGCTACCCTCAGCTTAGAAGGCTGATGCTCTATCCACATGAGCTACGGGCGCGGTATCGCGAGCCACTCGCCGAGTCACCCGACCCGGACGATGGTCGGGGTAGAGGGATTTGAACCCCCGACACCCTGCTCCCAAAGCAGGTGCGCTACCAGGCTGCGCTATACCCCGTTATCAGCCAGAACGCTGTCCATATTCCTATACGGAACGGAGAATTCTATTTTTGATTCCCAACAGCGTCAAGAAGAATTTTATTCTCTGCGCCAGATCGTTCCCTTCGAGGTATCTTCAAGGACGACCTTCGCCTCTTGCAACTGAGCCCGAATCCGATCGGCTTCGGCCCAGTTTTTGGCTTTGCGAGCAATGTTTCGCTGCGCGATCAAAGCTTCAATTTCCTCACTTGCAATACCAGAGGAAAGCGAAGCGACCACTTCAGTGCCACTTTTCAGATAACTCTCGGGATCCGCCTGTAATAATCCCAGCCACTTGCCCAAATGCCGCAGACTGGCTCCCAATCGTGCCGCCGCCATTTCGTCATGATCATGTAATTTATTTATTTCTCTAGATAAATCAAACAACACCGCCAGAGCTTCGGGAGTATTAAAGTCATCGTCCATCGCCTGCTCGAACCGGACGCGCCAATTCTCTTCGTCTTCGAGTGGTTCCTCCACCACCGGCAACCCGCGCAGAGCTGTGTACAGCCGGGTCAACGAGGACTTAGCGTGATCGAGATTTTCGTCGGCGTAATTAAGCGGTCCCCGGTAATGACTCGATAGAATGAACAGCCGCACGACCTCCGGCTGATAACGCTGCAACACCTCGCGCACGGTGAAGAAGTTGCCCAATGACTTGGACATCTTTTCCTCGTTGACCTGCACGAAACCGTTATGCATCCAGACATTCGCATAGCGGTGGCCGCTCGCTGCTTCCGATTGGGCGATCTCGTTCTCATGATGCGGAAACTTCAGGTCCATGCCACCGCCGTGGATATCAAAGTGCTCGCCTAAACAGCGAGTCGACATCGCCGAACACTCGATATGCCAGCCCGGTCGTCCCATTCCCCACGGAGAAGCCCAGCCCGGCTCATTGGGCTTAGCGGTCTTCCACAGCACAAAATCCAACGGATCGTCCTTGGCCTCCTCGACCTCGACCCGAGCACCGGCACGCAGATCCTCCAGTTTCTTGTTGGCAAGTTGCCCGTAACGCTCGAAACGGCTGACATCGTAGTACACGTCGCCACTGGCGCCGACATAGGCATAACCCTTGTCGATCAAGATCTGGATCAGAGCGATCATATCCACCATCGCGTCGGTGGCGCGCGGCTCGTGCGTCGGCGGCAGGATGCCGAGCGCTGCCAAATCCTCGTGCATGGCGCGGATAAAGCGAGCGGTCAATTCATGGAAATCCTCGCCGTTCTCCTGGGCACGGCGGATGATCTTATCGTCGATGTCGGTGATGTTACGCACGTAGGTCACGTCGTAGCCCTTGGCACGCAACCAGCGCGTTACCACATCGAAAACCACCATCGCCCGTGCGTGGCCGACATGGCAATAGTCGTAAACCGTCATGCCGCACACGTACATCCGCACCTTGCCCGGCTCGATGGGCTGAAACACTTCCTTTTGACGGGTCAAGCTATTGTAAATCTGCAACATGGACGGCTCTCTCGAAAAAACCGGACTATCGGATCGCTTTCAAAGCGCAAAAAACCATCCCGACTAACAGCAGGCTTGCAAACGATGGTGGACGGTTTCGGGTGGAAGCAAATGCAGGATTCGACCCAATTCGGGGCCGTGGATTTCGCCAGTCAACGCTGCTCGCAATGGCATGAACAAACCCTTGCCCTTGACACCAGTCCGCTGTCGCAGCTCATCGACCAGCGGCTGATAGGCAGCGCCATGCCGGTCGTAAGCCGCCAAGGCATGTACGAAAAACTGCGAACCCGCCGCCACGATCACCGCCTGGCTGTCGACGCTTGGCGTCAAATCCGCTCCGAATAACCGTTCCGCCCAAAACAGGGCGTCGGCCGGAAACCGAACGTTTGGCCGGATGGTAGCGATCAATTCCTCGCTTCGATCCGGCGGCACTCGCTCCCGAACGGCTGCTCCCATCCAGTCCCATAACCTTTCCGAAGTCGCGCGCTGGACTGCCTCACTCTGCCAGTGCAGCATTTGCGCCCCGTCAAAGCGGGCCGGAGCACGCCCCAGATGCTCGGTCGAAAATCCGGTGGCCAATTCGGTCGGCTCCATCCAGACATCACGTTCGTAAGCGTGGCCGAGTCGCACCAGATAATTCAGCAAAGCCTCCGGCAAATAACCTTGGGCACGCAACTCCCGAAGACTCAGATCGCCGGCGCGCTTCGACAGCGGTCCGCCGTCAGCACCGACGATTAGCGCCAGATGGCCGTAGCAGGGCGCTGGCAAACCCAAGGCTTCCAGCAACAGCAGCTGACGCGGCGTATTGGCCAGATGATCCTCGCCACGCAGGACGTGGGTCACCTCCATCAGGGCATCGTCTACGGCATTGGCGAAGAAAAACTGCGGCGTGCCATCGGCCCGGCGGATCACGAAATCGCCGATATCATCACTGGCGAAGCGTTGCGGACCCCGGACCAGATCGTTGAATTCGATCGTCCGTCCCATCGGCACGCGAAAACGCAGTGTCGGTTGCAGACCCCGTTCGAGTCGAGCCTGCCTCTCGACCTCGCTCAAGCGAGCACAAGTGCCGGGATAGCGGGGCGGACGACCCGCCGCCAGCTGAGCCTTGCGGTTCAACGCCAGTTCGGCTGGCGTGCAAAAACACGGATAAACGCGCTCGGTGGATTCCAGCTGTCGATAATATTGCGAGTAAATGGCTTCTCGCGCTGATTGCGCGTAGGGCTCATGCGGACCACCGACTGCCGGCCCCTCCTGCCAGTCCAACCCCAACCAGCGCAAATCTTCCAGCAAAGCCGCGACGTATTCAGGGCGGCTGCGCTCTTGGTCGGTATCCTCGATGCGCAACAGAAACCGACCCTTCTGCCGACGCGCCAGCAGCGCATTGAACAACGCCGTGCGGATGTTTCCGAGATGCAGCAAGCCTGTCGGACTGGGCGCAAACCGTGTTTTGGTATCGATGGCGGTTATCATGAAATCATGGTACCGGAAAGCGCTCGCCATCACCAAATCTGGCGGTAAGCATCATCTCTGATTATCATCCTGTCGCACCCCCCGTAACCCGAGTAGCGATCTGATGCGAAAATTGTCTCCATTCGTGGCCGCGACCCTCCTTGGCCTGATCGGCGCGGCTGCTCAGGCTGGTCCACTCGTCCGGCTGGATACGACCCTTGGCGCTATCACCGTGGAGCTAGCCGATGACAAGGCCCCGAAAACGGTGAACAACTTCCTCACCTATGTCCGCGAAGGCTTTTACAATGGCACTATTTTTCATCGAGTGATCGACGATTTCATGATCCAGGGTGGAGGGTTTACCGCTGGCTTTCAACAAAAGCCTACCCACGCACCGGTTCCAAACGAGGCCGATAATGGCCTTAAAAACCTGCGTGGCACCATCGCCATGGCCCGCACTGCCGACCCCCAGTCCGCCACTGCCCAATTCTTTATCAACGTCAAGGACAACTCGGCGCTGGATTACCGGGCGTCCACACCGCAAGGTTGGGGCTATGCCGTGTTCGGCAAGGTGGTCGAAGGCATGGACACCGTGGATAAAATCCGTAAGGTCGCGACCAGCACCGGCGGGCCAGGCGGCCAATTCTCCAACGTCCCGACCACACCAGTCGTCATCGATACCGTCACGATTCTTCCGGCTCCGGTAACAGCGGACGCCCCTCAACCATCCAAAAAATAGCGAGCCCAACTGATGGTCAATCTACACACTACACTCGGCATCATCGGCATCGAACTCGACCACGGAAAAGCCCCGGCGACCACCGCCAATTTCCTGCAATACGCCCGCGACGGCTTCTACGAAGGCACCCTGTTCCATCGGGTGATTCCTAATTTCATGATCCAGGGTGGCGGCCTCGAACCCGGCATGACGCAGAAACTAACCCGCGAGCCCATCCGCAATGAGGCCGACAATGGCCTGCAAAATCAGGTCGGCACCATCGCCATGGCGCGTACTTCCGACCCTCACTCCGCTACCGCCCAATTCTTCATCAACGTCAAGGACAACGACTTCCTTGATCATCGCAGCCCGACCAGCCAAGGCTGGGGTTATTGCGTGTTCGGGCGGGTCGTTGCAGGCATGGATGTCGTCAACACCATCGCCAAAGTGCCAACCACCGCTAAACGTGGCCACCAGGACGTGCCGGTGGATGATGTGATGATCACCAAGGTGGAAATCATCGGCGAATAAACCCCGTGGCCACTCTGTTCGTCTCCGATCTGCACCTCGATCCAGCGCGCCCCGCCACCACAGCGCTATTCCTCGATTTTCTGGCTCGGCAGGCCCGACAGGCCGAAGCCTGCTACATTCTGGGCGATCTGTTCGAGGCGTGGATCGGCGATGACGACGATACCGAACTCAGGCGGGTGGTGGTCAACGCGTTACGATCCCTAGCCGACTCCGGTGTTCCCGTGTATTTCCTGCACGGGAACCGTGATTTCTTGATTGGCCCACGCTTTGCCAGCGAGAGTGGTATCCAACTGCTGCCGGAAACCGATGTGATCGATCTTTACGGCGAGCCGGTCCTGTTACTACACGGCGACACCCTTTGCACCGACGATGTCGACTATCAAGCCTTCCGAGCTCAGGTTCGCAATCCCGTCTGGCAAGCCCGCCTGCTGGAGCAACCCCTAGCTCAGCGGCGAGCACTGGCCGGTCAGTTGCGCGAAACCAGCCGGCAAGCCCTCCAACAGAAGGCGACCGACATCACCGATGTCAACCCAGCGGCCGTGAATCAGGCGCTCCGCGCTCACGGCGTGCGACGTATGATCCACGGCCATACTCACCGGCCCGCCATCCACGAATGGACCCTTGAGAAATTGCCGGTACGACGGGCGGTATTGGGCGACTGGTATGTCCAGGGTAGCGTTCTGCGCTGCGACAAGGCTGGCTGGTGCCTAGAACCCTTGGCCCTCTCGATCGGCTGAACCGATGATCCTGCTCCCTCCACCCTATCTTCATTCCCCTCCATACAACGAGGTGGATACCTTTTCTGCGTTGATGGACTTGTACGAATCCAACTACATCAACATGCGTCGGCTACTTCCCGCCATTCCCACAAAACCGGTCGATTTGGTGTCGCGAATCCCCGGCAATTTGGATCTACATCTCGGATTCATCGAGCGTTTCCGCTATACGAGCGAGCTGAGCTTGACTTACCGCTTTGTTCAGCACGGAGAAATCTTCGCGGAACCCGATCTCCGCATTCGGATCTATCACGATGCCCGACTGGCGGAGGTACTAACCGCCCATCTTCGCCATCTTCCCGGCTTTGACGCCGAACTTCCCGCTACCCATCAGGCGGCGGATCGCCTGTGGCTTTATCGGCGCTGGAAAATCAACCGGTTTCTCTTCAAATGGCTGCATTACTGCCTGCGCCAAGGCCACCGGTTCACGGAACTGCCTTCTTAAATGGGCCATACTCGCTCCAGCTTACTCCTAAAAACCGGGGTATATTTTTCGAGATTAGTTGACTAATATTGTCAGCTAATATAGTTTCCATCCTAATAGTCAGGAATTAACGGGCGCGGATAACCGGCAATATCCAAATTTTTGGAAACCTCGATCGGTTCATCCGCAGGTCAAAGGCGCGTTGCCCCGAGCCAGGAGCGGCCAATCGCCCCAGAACCCGTTGCGTTGGCCAGAGAACACCCAGCGCAACCGTCCGATCAACATCACCAGCAGGATTAAGATCATGAGACTTTCCACCAAAGGCCGTTATGCAGTGACAGCCATGATGCATTTAGCCATCCATGACCGTTATGGCCCCGTCACGCTCGCTGAAATCTCGCAATGCCAGGGTATTTCTCTATCCTATCTTGAACAGTTGTTCGCCAAACTGCGCAAACGCAACCTGGTTGAAGGCGTGCGCGGACCTGGCGGCGGCTATCGGTTGGCGCGGTTTCCAGACCAGATCACGGTCGCCGACATCATCAGCGCCGTCGACGAGCGACTGGATGCTACCCGTTGCTTCGGTCACGAGAATTGTCAGGAAGGTCGGCGTTGCCTCACACATGAGCTGTGGACCGACCTCAGCCGGCAGATTTTCACCTTCCTGGAAGGTATTACGTTGGGGCAGTTCGTCGAGCGCCCGGCCGTCTGTGAGGTGATCCACCGTCAAAATGCCGCTCGGCGACGCGAGCGTCCTACCATTGACCAGGTGGCGGTCTCCATCGCCATGTAATAAGCCGTTTCGCTGTGACGCGGATGCGGTTGCCGATCTATTTGGATTACGCTGCCACTACCCCGGTCGATCCGAGAGTGGTGGAATTGCTTATCCGACACCTGACCCCCGAAGGCATTTTTGGCAACCCCGCTTCCAGCACCCACGTTTTCGGCCGGGCGGCCGCGCGAGCGATCGAGACCGCCCGTGAACAAGTCGCAGCCTTGCTTGTTGCCGATCCAACCGAGATCATCTGGACTTCTGGGGCAACCGAGGCTAATAACCTGGCGCTGCGCGGCGTCGCGCGCGGCCGGAATCGGCGTGGCCGCCACCTGATCACCTGTAAAACCGAACATAAAGCCGTTTTAGATGTTTGCCGGGTGCTGGAACGGGAAGGCTGTTCGATCACTTATTTGGATCCCACGCCGAACGGCTTGATCGAACCTGAACGATTGGCGGCAGCGTTCCGCTCTGACACCGTGCTGGTGTCACTGATGCACGTCAACAATGAAACCGGCGTGGTGCAGGATTTGGCCGCCATCGGCGCGCTAACCCGTGATCGCGGGATTTTGCTGCACGTCGACGCCGCCCAGAGCGCTGGCAAGCTGGCGATCAACCTGCAAACCCTACCCATCGACCTGCTCAGTCTCAGCGCTCACAAGCTGTACGGCCCAAAGGGCGTCGGCGCGCTATTCGTCCGGCGGCGTCCAAATCGGGTACGGCTGGAACCACTGCTGTACGGTGGCGGCCAGGAACAAGGCTTACGGGCCGGCACTCTGCCCGTCCACCAGATCGCCGCCATGGGCGAAGCGTGCCGGATCGCTAGCCTCGAAATGGCCGATGAGCGGGGACGTCTCCAACAATTGCACGACCGGTTGTGGGCGGCGCTGCTCAAGTTGGGCGACGTAACACTGAACGGCCATCCCGAGCACCAGTGGCCCGGCATTCTCAATGTGAGTTTCGCCGGCATCGCCGCCGAAGCCTTGTTGGCAGCCGTGCCCGGCATCGCTGTTTCCACCGGTTCCGCCTGCACATCCGCGACCGACGAACCCTCGCATGTGCTGCGAGCCATGGGTTGCGATGCCCGTCAGGCGCGAGCCGCAGTCCGATTCAGCTTGGGCCGTTTCACGACGGCTGAGGAAATTGATTATACCGTCCAAGCGGTCAGCACGGCGGTGAACCGGCTGCGGGACGCATCGCCGCTTTGGAAGCAGCCGGGTAACGGCACACCCTTTCTAGTCGACTGGTCGGCTCCGGTTTAAAACACGCCGATCATCCAAGCGTCGAGTCCGCAAACTCCCTTCCTTCACCCCGGTATCCGCTGATGCATCTCGACGAACAAAAATTGCTAGCGGCGCTGATTCGAGACCGGCGTTGGGCCGCTCTAGCCACTCTGGGCTCCAATGGGCCGGAGGTCTCTTGGGTCGCTTACGCGCCGGAAACCAATTTCAGCGGCTTTTTGCTGCATCTGAGCACGCTGGCCGCCCACACCCGCAACTTGTTGGCCGATCCTCGCGCCGGATTGGCAATCAGCGCGCCCGAACGAGACGACGACCCGCAAACGCTCGCGCGGGTCACTCTCCAAGGCGACGTCATGATCATTCCTCAGAATAGCGAGGATTATCGGAACGCTGCCCGGCGCTATCAGGAGCGATTACCCGCCTCGGTGCCACGTTTCGATTTCGGCGATTTTTTGTTGCTACGCCTGACGCCGATTCGAGCGCGCTTCGTAGGTGGCTTCGCCCGCGCTTACACCTTGGATGGCGCCGGCTTGCGAGCGGCAGCTCAGTGCACCAGTTGATTCAGATCGAAAATCGGCAGCAAGATGGCAAGGACGATCACTAGCACCACACCGCCCATTACCAGGATCAGCATGGGCTCGAAAATACCCAGCAGGGCGGCGATCAGCGTCTCGGTTTCGCGCTCCTGCTGCACCGCTGCCCGCTCCAACATGCTTTCCAGCCGGCCGCTGGCTTCACCGCTGGCGATCAATTGGACGGTCATCGGCGGAAAATAACCGCTGGCACTGATCGCTTTGTTCAGGCTAGCACCCTCCTTGACCCGCGCTGTCGCCTGTTCCAGTGCCTCTCGCATCGGTAAGTTGCTCAGCACTTGCGAGGATATGCGCAATGCCTCCAGCACTGGCACGCCACTCGCCATCAGGATGCTAAACGTCCGGGCAAAACGCGCAGTATTAGCGCCCCGCACCAACCGCGCTACCAGCGGCAACCGCAACAGGATTTGATGCGTTTGTCGCTTGAATCCAATCCGGCGCAGCGCTAGCACCCACGCGACCACCCCGCCCGCGAGCACTGTCAGCAACAGCCAGCCGTTCTGGCGCAAAAAATCGCTCAGGGCGATCAACCCTCGGGTCAGCGCCGGCAATTGCTGGTTGAGGCTGCTGAACACCTGCACCACCTGCGGCACCACGTAGGTCAGCAGGCCGGCCACCACCAAAACGGCGACGCCGGTCAGCAACAGTGGATAGAACAGCGCCAATCCGATTTTCTGGCGCATCTGCTGGCGGGCCTCGGTGTAATCGGCCAAGCGCTCGAACACCACCTCCAGATGGCCGGACTGCTCGCCGGCCGCCACGGTGGCCCGGTACAGTTCCGGGAACACCTGCGGAAAATCCCCCAAGGCGGTTGCCAGGGTATGCCCCTCCAACACTCGGGTTCGCACCGCCAGCATCAAACCGCCCAATCGAGCTCGGTCCGCCTGCCGAGCCACCGCGCCCAGCGCTTCTTCCACCGGGAGACTCGATCCCACCAATGTCGCCATCTGCCGGGTGATCAGCGCCAGGTCGGTCGCGCTGATCCGCAACCCCCACATCCGCCGACCACGATCCCGCTCCTGATTGGCGCCTACCTCCTCGACTCCCAGCGGATTGAGACCGCGCTCGCGCAACGACTGCCGGGCCAACCGGGGGGTATCGGCCTCGATCAAACCCTTGCGCTGGCGGCCCTTGGCATCGAGAGCAGCATATTGATACGCTGGCACTAATCCTCCCGCGTCACTCGAACCAGCTCGGCCAGCGAAGTATCCCCGGCCAATACCCGGCGGCGGCCGTCATCGCGGATACTGGCGCTGTACAAGCGAGCGTGACGATCGAGATCCAATTCGCCCCTCCCCTCGTGAATCATGGTCTGCATCGCTTCGTCCACCACCACCAGCTCGAAAATGCCGGAACGGCCCCGATAACCGGACTGGTTGCACTGATCGCAACCGGTGGGCGTGTAAATCATCGGCGGTGCGGTCGGATTCACACCCAGCACCTCGCAATCGGCGGGCGTGGCGGGATGGGGGTGCTTGCAGCGGGGGCAGAGCTGACGTACCAATCGCTGGGCCAGCACGCCGATCAATGAGGACGACAACAGGAACGGTTCCACCCCCATATCGCGCAACCGGGCGATGGCACCCACCGCGCTGTTGGTGTGCAGGGTCGATAGGACCAGATGGCCAGTGAGCGAGGCTTGCACGGCGATTTCAGCCGTCTCCAAATCACGGATTTCGCCGACCATCACCACGTCGGGATCCTGACGAAGGATGGCGCGCAACCCGCGGGCGAAGGTCATCTCGACCTTGGTGTTGACCTGCGTCTGGCTGATGCCGTCGAGGTAGTATTCGATCGGATCCTCGACCGTCATGATATTACGTTTGCGGTCGTTGAGCAGAGTCAATCCCGCGTACAGGGTCGTGGTCTTGCCGGAACCCGTCGGACCGGTGACCAGCAGGATACCATGGGGGCGCTGAATCAGCCGGAGCAGGCGAGATTCGCTGTTGCGTTCCATGCCCAAATGTCGCAAATCCAGCCGGCCCTCGCGCTTGTCCAGCAACCGCATCACCACTCGCTCGCCATGCCCGGTTGGCAAGGTGGAAACCCGCACGTCCACCGGCCGACCGGCGACCCGTAGCGAAATCCGGCCATCCTGTGGCAGACGTTTCTCGGCGATATCGAGATGCGCCATGACCTTGACTCGGGATACCAGCAGTGGCCCCAGAGCCCGTGGTGGTTGGAGCGCCTCGCGCAGCACGCCGTCCACCCGAAACCGGACCATCAGCCGGTTTTCAAACGACTCGATGTGAATGTCCGAGGCGCTTTCCTTGATCGCACCAGTTAGCAAGGCATTGATCAGACGGATGATCGGGGCGTCATCGGCGCTTTCCAGCAAATCTTCCGGTTCTGGCAAGCTGAGAGATACTTGGTTGAGATCGATTTCCTCGCCCAGATCCTCCATCATCCGCGCCGCGCCGTCGCTATCGCCTTCGTAGCTGTCTTGCAACATGCGGTCGAAGTGCTCGGCCGGCACCAGGACCGGCCGTAACGGCATATTTAAAAAGCGGCGTAACTCGACTAGGCTGCGCGGACTGGTCCCTGGCCGGTAGGCGACGGTCATCTTGCCGTCCTCTTCGTCAACGACCAAAACGCCATGGCGCTTGGCAAACGCATACGGCAATTGGCGGGCGGTCTTTTCCGCGCCTTCCCCGGTTGCGTCCGTCAAGGCACCGGTGCTCATCATTTGTTACCAAATCCAAATTCCGCCGGTTCCGCAGCCGGCGGGGATGAACGAACAACCGGCGCGGAGGGAGTAGCGTTATCTCCACTCGCCGCGGGTGGCTGTTGCGTCGGCTTGGCCGGTGGAGGGATGTTGAGCATTGTACCCTGCTGTTTGACTTCCTCCTCCGGCTTTAACACCGGCGGTTGCACGTTGGGCAATAAATAGTCATTACCCTTTTCGCGGGCAGCCAGTTGCTGCTCACGGATGTAGCTGTATTTATCGCTGGTATACAACGTGCTCTGCACCGGGTCTCGCAAAATCACCGGGTGCAGGAACACCATCAAATTACGCTTGAGCCTATCGGTGTTCCGGTAACGAAACAGGTTGCCCAGTAGGGGAATATCGCCCAGCACCGGCACCTTTTGCGCGGTCTCGTTTAGAGTTTCATCGATCAATCCGCCCAATACCAGGATTTGGCCGTTTTCCACCAGCACCTTGGTCTTAATGTTACGGGTGTTCAAGGTCGGCCCTTGGGTCGCGGCATTGGCCGAGGGCACTACGTTGGAAACTTCCTGGGAGATTTCCAGCTTGACGGCATTGCCCTCGTTGATCTGCGGCTTGACCTTGAGCTTGATACCGACATCGTTGCGCTGAATGGTCTGAAAAGGCCCGCCACTTTGCAGGCCGCTGGTGCTGGTCGAGGAACTGGTAGTTGATGTGGTGTAGGTGCCCGTTACAAACGGCACGTTTTGGCCGACGATGATCTCGGCCTCTTCGTTGTCCAGCGTCACCACGGTCGGCGTGGACAACACATTGGCATCGACATCCTTGGCCAGTGCACTGATCAAGGCGCCAAACTGATTTTTGCCGGTAAAATCGCCGACGCCGATCTGGATGCCGCTCGGAACTTGGGTGGTATCGATTGAGGAAGTGGAGATGGAGGTGGAGGTGGAGGTAGAGGTGGAGGTGGAACTACTACCGTTAATGACTTGATCGGCCAGACTCACGATATTGGCCAAACTAGCGGTGCCAGCAGCATCGAAGTTGGTAAAACCCACCGCCCCGTTAGCACCGACCAGCCATTGAACGCCGAGCGAGGCGCTTTTCTCAGCGGAAATTTCGGCAATCACCGCCTCTACCAATACCTGGGCGCGGCGCACGTCCAATTGAGCGATCACCGCGCGTAGGGAACGAATGAGTTCGGGCGGTGCGGTAACCACCAGAGAATTGGTCGCTTCGTCGGCCTGAATATCCACTAGGCCGGTACTACTGCTGCTACTTCCTCCTGGCGGTCCACCCTGACTCTGCCCTGGCACGGGAGCATTACGGGAAGCTTCATTGCTCAGATTTTTGCTAACCCCCTGCAGCACTGATACCAAATCCTTGGCCTTGGCATAACGCAAGTACACCACCTGGGTATTACCGCCGGTATCCACCGGCGTATCGAGATGAGAAATCAGCGTTCGCAACCGCAGACGGGACATTTTGTCTCCGCTCAAAAGAATGCTGTTGGTTCGCTCGTCCGCCACCATACGGATCGGCGTCCCAGCAGCGGCAGCTGGGTCATTCTTAGCCTTGCTTTGTTCCAGCGAGGTCAGCACGCGCACGATCTCATTCGCTGAAGCGTGTCGCAACGGAACAATCTCGACCTCTTCATTACTGGCCAAGTCAACCCGGGCAATAATGCTGGCGATACGCTCGACGTTAGCCGCGCTATCGGAAACGATCAGGACGTTGGTCGGCGTGTAAGCGGCCAAATGGCCCTGCGGTGGAATCAGAGGGCGCAAGATCGGCACGATCTGAGCGGCGGATACGTTTTGAACTTGGATGATCCGAGTTACGATCTGGTCCGGCTCGATGCCCTTCTGTCGGTCGACGGTGGGAATGCTCTCCTGCTTGGCACCAGCTGCCGGGACGATTTTGATCACGTTGCCGCTGGGAACCGCTGCGAAGCCGTGAACGCCCAACACCGCCAGGAATACTTCATAGAGTTCCTTCTCGTCCATCGGTTTGGAGGAAACGATGGTGACCCGCCCCTTAACACGGGGATCGACGATGAAGTTTTTGCCGGTGAGCACCGACATGCTCTCCACGAGGGCATTGATGTCGGCATCCTTGAGATTGAGCGTTACCGGCGCGGCGCTAGCGGTTAAAGTGACCGTCAGACCCAACAACAGCGCCCACAAAGCCCGGCAGCACATGGGCCATCCGCGAGCAAGGAGCGTTTGACTCAGCCAGTTGTTCATCGTCGTCGCCAATGGTCGATAGGGGCGCCGGATCATTCCAGCACTCGATTTCGGTCATTCGACTGCCGATCTACCCAGGGAAAACGCCAAGGGTATTTCAGCGCCGTCTCGTAAAACTCGCACGGTGATTTGTTCAGCGTGCGGTAAATCCCGAAGCGCGGCCAAGCCCTGCAGGGGGCTATCAAGGCGATTACCGTTGACTTCGGTTAGAACATCGCCACTGTTGAAACCCAATTGTCGAAACAGTGGCCGATCCCGCCCGGGCCGCAAGCGAAAACCGAGAAATTGACCTTTCTGGACGTAAGGGCTCGCGAAAGCGATATCCTCCAAAGCCCGCGGCTGGTTTGCCACTCCTCGCAATCGGGCCGCCACCGCTGTCGCATCGATGGATTGCGGCTGGTGGAAACCAGTGGGCTCCGACGGCATTTCCGGTTCGGCTGGCGAGGGCGGGGGCGGGGGCATGGCCGGTTCGTCGGGCATCGCTGGCGACATGCCATCCGAAGCCGTCATTTTACGAGCTTCGTCCAATCGGGGTAGATTTAGGATTTCCTGTCGGCCACTCCGAGACACGACAACGCTATCGCGCTGAATCTGCTCCAGACGCGCACCTCCGGGTAGCGATTCACCCACCCGATAGCCACGTTCTACCCCTTTCCCCTCAGCGATCAACGCCAACGCCTTCTCTCGCCCCCGCTCGACGAAAAACACGCCAACCAATCGCAGATTCAGTGGCGCTACCGGCACGGGCGGCGGCGGGGCGTGGATCATCATGGGAGTTTCCATCTGGCCAAAAAGATGCCAAGCGCTAATCGTGGAAAAGTTGGCTGGTTGGGTGATCGCACTCCCTCTACCGGCGGAATCTTGCGTGATCATCGCCGTCGTTCCAACCTGTGAGGACGATTGACCCCACAACATCATCACCACCAACCCCGCAAGCACACGAGCCAGCGCGATTACCAGAACCGCATTGACGAACGTCGCGGCGCCCCGAAGCCAGGCTTCGGGATTTGGCAAGGGCCACTCCCCCTTCTCCGCCGCCAGCAATAGGTTCCTAACGAGATTCGCCAACGTCTAGACTCCAATGGGAGCACGGTCAGGCGCTTTCAAGCATCACAAATCTAGTGGATCCAACCCTGATATTGTCGCCACCCCTTCGGTCCCAGTATCCTGAATGAAGCCCTGCAAGGCAATGGCCTGCAATACCCCAATTGGAGAACCCGCCCGGCGACGCAGTAGATCGACTCCGACCTGGGTCGGGCCCGGAGGTTATTTTACGCCGCCGTTTGGGATCATGCATGACCTGTGGCGCGGACGCGCGGTTGCACGACCGCCATCGTCGGACTCGAAGTCACCGACTTGGCGCGCACCCCGATGACCCGGCCCGATTGTGGCGGTCGCGGCAATTGCATGTGAGCGGCCATCACCGCGCCCAGCCGTTCCAGCACCGGCAACGGCATCGGCGTACTGCGCCGTTCGGCCAAATCGACATGGATAACCATAAGTTCGCTGGTGGCGGACACAAATCCCTTTCGCGCATGCAATAACCGATGAAAGTAATGAATGCGCTTGCTGTCGAAGCCCAACAGTTGGGTGATGATGCGCATCGGATCGCCGGCCACTAGTTCCCGTTGATAGTTAACGTGGGTCTCCACCACAAAAGCCGAGCAATTGTCGCGCTCACGATAAGCTTGTCCCATCCCCAGGAAATCCATCAAGGCATCGGTGGCACGATCAAAAGCCAAGACATAGTAGGCTACGTTCATGTGACCGTTGAAGTCGATCCACTCGGAGGGCACCGTATCGGTATAAAGAGATAGAGGAGTTTCGATCCGCATATGTCGTTATTTAAGCATCAATATCCGAGGAAAGCGCGGTACGCTACCCGCTTTTGGCAAGTTACGCAATTATTACGATACCCCCCAAGAATCCGACACAGTTTTCAGGCCGGAAATCTCCGGATTGGTATTGAGGAAAGCATCCCTCGACCAGATTCGGGAAGCGGCAAGTTCGTCTTGCATAACGGCGAAATTGGAATTGTTTGACCGATAATTAACCTTATCAACGAGAACAGATATGTCAACGAGTGGACGAGTATTAATCGTGGCTGGATCGGATTCGGGCGGCGGCGCGGGCATTCAAGCGGATTTAAAAACGGTCACGGCACTGGGTGGCTACGCGGCGACCGCAATCACAGCCTTGACCGCACAGAACACTCAGGGTGTCTTCGGCATCGTCAGCGTCGAACCCGCTTTCATCGCTCAACAAATGGAACGGGTGCTGGAAGATATCGGCGCCGACTGCATCAAGACAGGGATGTTGCACAACGCCGCCGTGATCGAAACCGTGGTCGAAGTCTTGGATCGTGCAGCGGTAGGAATTCCGTTGGTGGCGGATCCAGTGATGTTCGCGAAGGGTGGCGATTGCCTGCTTGATCCGGCGGCGCGCGATACGCTGCTCCAGCGACTATTGCCGCGCGCCACCATCATCACCCCCAACATCCGTGAGGCTGAGGCGCTGAGCGGATCGATGATCCACAACCCTGATGATCTGGTAGGGGTAGCCGGACAGTTGCTCGAATGGGGTCCGGCGGCAGTATTGATCAAGGGCGGTCATCTGGCCGGCGAGTCCGTTACCGACTGGCTGGTCTGGCGTGGCGGCTCACGAGCCTTCACCGCGCCACGCATCGCCAGCCGCAACACTCACGGCACTGGCTGCACGTTAGCTTCAGCCCTTGCCGCAGGACTAGCGCAAGGGCTGGCACTCACTGTGGCCGTTGAGCGGGCATTGACCTATGTGCGGGAAGCGATTCGCACCGCGCCCGACCTTGGCAAGGGTTGTGGTCCCTTGAATCATGGGCATACGACGCTGCCTTGGAACTGAACAGCTTTTGGATTAAGGCCAGACCGACCGTGGACACCCTTTCTGGAAAAATTTCCGGAAACGGCACCCACGGCGCGGTACATTCCAAAATCAACCGTCGCAAACCCTACTTCTTGGGCGCGCGATAACCGGCTTGCTCGGCAGCCTGGGCACTTGCAAAGCAATGTTTGGCCTTGGTGTTCTTGTAATTCCTCTCTTCAGGCACATGATAGATTTTTGATTTGGAAACCTTGACCGGCGCGGATGTCGGGCAAGAACCATCTGGATTGCCAGGAATGTCCGCTGCGGGCGCCAAGGGTGCGGGCGCGGGCGCTGGTTTGGAAACGGCCTGCCCGGATATTGGCATTGCGGGTGGCGTCTTTTGTCCCGTAGACGCGGGCACTGGCGACGTGGGATTAACGGCCATGGATGGTGGTGTTGTAGTACCTCCGGTTACATTGGCCCCCGTTTCGGCGGCGTGGACCGCACCGAACCCACCAAGAGACACAACCAGAAGGGTCGCAAGCAAATTTTTGACGGGCGCTTTGGGACGTGCTTTGAACATACGTGTTGCCTCCGTTGTGAGTCGGCGGCATTATGCTCTTTCGGCGTGTGAACACGAGCTTAACGCACGTCCCAACCGCGTGATCCCGCGATTCGTGCCCAAATTTCAGCATCCCGCTGCGTTACCAACCGCCCGGCAAATTCCAGCGCCGTCGCAAGATTCGCTTCCGCCCCTGGACTCAGCGACTCACCCAGCTCGAAACGCTCGCCGCGAATTGCCAGTGAAAACGCAGGCGGCGGCGACACCCCGTTAATTTGCTCGTAAACGTGGAGAACGGCGGTGGGCGACAAGGCGTGACTGGTATAGCTGGTATCCCGCGCCGGTCGCAGCCGAACGAATTGATACGGCGGCGGACAAGAGACACTGGCATCCACGAACAGCACTAGCGCCCGACCTTCCAAATCCACCGCGTGCTCGATCTGTAACTGAAAATCGGTCAGCAGTTCGACCCCTTTCCCACCGCCGCCCAGCATCCACAATGCTTCAAGCCGTTCCAGCAACAGCGGTCCCAGGGCATCGTCGCCCCGGCTGGGATTGCCGACGGCAAGAATCAGCAAATCAGAACCGGTATCCCCCACCCTAGCTCTCTCCCGCCGAGAGCAGAGAGAGAACAAGAGCGCTCATTCTCGCCCTATCCTGCGGACACCGGAGATGTTTTTTCGTTGCGGACGGTTCCATCCGCGTCCCGCACCAGCCCATCCAACACCTCACCGGAATCTTCCTCGACCAACGTCACATGCAGGGGCATCTGGCCTAGCGCGTGGGTAGCGCAGGACAGGCAAGGATCGTAGGCCCGCACCGCCACCTCGATTTGATTCAGCAACGGCTCGGTCAGCTCCTTACCGTCCAGATACCGTTCCGCCACCTGACGGATGGATTCGTTCATGGCCTGATTGTTGTTGGTGGTCGAGACGATCAGATTAGCTTTCTCGATCAGCCCGTCCTCGTTCATACGGTAATGGTGGAACAGCGTGCCGCGCGGCGCTTCGATGACACCGATACCTTCTCGCGCCATCTCACCCCGCACCACCAACTCATCGCCGAAGATATCGGGGTCGAGCAGCAATTCCCTGATGGCTTCGATGGCGTGCAACAGCTCGATCATCCGTGCCCAATGATAGGCCAGCGTCACATGAATCGGCTCGCCATTGCCGAGCGCCATGAATTCCTTCCGTTCTTCCTCCGCCAGTGGGGTCGCGATAAAGTCGCAGTTGTTGATGCGGGCCAGCGGTCCCACCCGATACCAGCCCTTCTCCGGGCCCAGCGAGTTGATAAAGGGAAATTTCATGTAGCTCCACGGCTTCACCTGCTCGCGGAGCACCTGGGAATAGCGTCGGTAGTCCAAGTGGTCGAACAGAACCGTGCCCGCTTCGTTCCGGGCCCGCAACCCGCCGTGATAGAGATCCAGCGCGCCGTCAGCCCGGATCAGGCTGAGATAGTTGGTGCGGATGGTGGCGAAATAAGTGAAATAGCCAGGATTTTGGCCGTAGGCGCTCTTGATCAGTTTGAGGATGCTACGGCCCCACTGAACCATCAGATCGAGATCAATCAACAAGGCGTTGCGCTCTTGCAAGGTCAACGCCTTGTTGACGCCACCCGGAATCGCTCCGGTGCCGTGGACCCGCTTGCCGGCAGTGGCTCGGATAATCTCTTGCCCATACTTGCGCAACCGCACGCCCTGCCGAGCGATGTCGGGGTAATCCGCCATCACTCCTCCGATATTGCGGTGAGCGGTGGTATCGTCGAAGTCGAACAGGAAATCCGGCGAAGCCAGATGAAAAAAATGCACGGCGTGCGATTGCAGCGTCTGGCCATAATGCATCAGCCGGCGGATCTTCTCGGCGGTCGGCGGGATTTCCAGCGCGCCGATCAGCTGATCGACTGCCTTGGCCGCCGCCAGATGGTGGCTAACCGGGCAGATGCCGCACAAGCGCTGCACGACCACCGGCAATTCCCAGTAGGGCCGGCCCTGAATGAATTTTTCGAAGCCGCGAAACTCGACGATGTGCAAGCGAGCCTGACGGATATGGTGCTCCTTGTCCACCAGCAACGTCACCTTGCCGTGCCCTTCGACTCGACTCAGCGGATCGATGGCAACCCGACATAGATAATCCTGTTGAGCGGCCGTTTCCAGGGTACTCATGGGACGCCTCCGTTCAATCGTAATGGATCTGAGTATAGGACAGCGCGATCGGCTGGCCGGACAGCAATTGGTTCACAAATGTCCAGATGGTATCCGCCGACGGCGGGCAGCCGGGCAGGAAGTAGTCGATCTTCACCACCTCGTGCAGCGGATGCACCTGGTTGAGCAACAATGGAATCTCGGGATCATTCGGAATCTGGGCGTCCACCAGCCCAATCCCGCGCGTGTAGGATTCTTCCAGACAATCCTTGAGGTCGTACTGGTTACGCATCGCCGGAATACCGCCGCTGAGCGCACAAGCGCCCATCGCCACCAGAATTTTGCAGCGCGCCCGGAACTCCAGCAGAGTGTGGACGTTCTCGACGTTGGCGACCCCGCCCTCGATGATGCCGATGTCACACTTACCCAGCTCCTTGATATCGGTCAACGGGCTGCGATCCAACTCCACCCGCTCGGTCAGTTCGAACAGCCGCTCGTCGAGATCAAGCAGCGACATGTGGCAGCCGAAGCAACCGCACAGCGAACAAGTGGCGATCTTGAGCTTCGATTCAATCATGGCGGCGCCCTCCCTTGCTCGCCGATAGCGCGGCCACATCACCGACCACGTTGATCGGCTTGCGGTCGTAGAGCCGCTGGCCAATGGGAATTTCGTAGCCGTGATGCTTGAGCAGAATCGTGCCGGTCGGACAGACCTGAGCGGCCTTGTCGGTGACGCTGAACGCGGTCGCGCCCAGTTTGCCGGACGGGGTGTTCACTACCAGCCGGGCCTTGATACCGCGCCCTTGCACCGCGAACACGTTCTTGCCGTCCACGTCGCGGCTGGCACGTACGCACAGCTCGCAGAGGATACAGCGGTTGAAATCGATCACGGCGTCCGGATGCGAGGCATCCACCGGCCGGCGCGGATAGAAGTGAGTGTAGTGCGGCGCCAGCATCCCGACATAATAAGCGACCGCCTGCAACTGACAGGCCCCGCTCTTCTCGCAGGCTGGGCAGACGTGGTTGCCCTCGACGAACAGCATCTGCAGAATGCCGCGCCGGATCTCGCGCAATTCCTCGATCTCGCTCTGCACGAGCAGACCCGCCGCCGCCGGCATGGTGCAAGCGGCCTGCATCCGACCGTTGACCTTGACCAGGCATACCCGGCAACTGCCGTGGGGTGCGAATTCTGGGTTGAAGCACAAATGCGGAATATAGACGCCAGCGGCCAATGCCGCATTCATAATGGTCTGGCCATCCTGAAACGGAATCCGCCGACCGTCCAGCGTGAAACTCTGCTCCTCGCTCATGGCATCGCTCCCAGTAGCATCTCCTCGTACAGGTACGCATCCGGATCGCTGCGGCCGGTCAGCCAGCGGGCCTGATCCAGTGCCGCGTTCAGGTCGAAGGCCGGCTCGTAGGCGGTCGAACGCAAGCGTCGCTCGTAGGCTTCCGGAAACTGATCGAGGCTGTCCAGCACCGGATTGGGCGCCGTTTGACCCAAGCCGCAATGGCAACCCACCTGCATGATCCGGCCCAGCTTGCGCATCTCTTCCAGATCGGCGCGGGTACCATGACCGGCGTGAACCTTGGCCACCAGATCGCGCATCAGCGAAGTACCGACTCGGCAGGGCGTGCAGAACCCGCAGCTTTCGTGGACGAAGAAATGGGTGAAATTGCGGATGCCGTCGAGAATGTCACGGCTCTGGTCGAACACCATGAACGAGCCACCGGTCGCGAGATCCTCGAAGCAAATGCGCCGATCGAACAGCTTGGCGGAAATCATGTGACCGGCGGGGCCGGCCATCTGAATGCCTTGCGCATCCCGCGCCCCGCAATCCTCCAGCACCCGCCGCACGGTGACACCAAACGGGTACTCGTAGATCCCCGGCCGCTCGCAATCGCCGCTCAGACTGAGCAGCTTGGTACCCTTGGATTCGGTCGTGCCACGACTGGCGAACCAGGCGCCGCCCTCCACGGCGATCTTGGCGGCAGCGGCGAAGGTCTCGACATTGTTGACCACGGTCGGCTTGTTGAGATAGCCGTGGGTAGTTGGGAACGGCGGACGGATGCGGGGCACGCCGTGCTTGCCCTCCAGCGACTCGATCAGCGCCGACTCCTCGCCGCAGACGTAGGCTCCCGCACCCAGGTGGATGTCGATGTCAAAGCTGAAGGTGGGATCGCCCAGGATCGCCTCGCCCAACAGGCCCACTTCGCGGCGGCGGCGTAACGTTTCCTTCAAGGCTTCGGCCATATAGCGGTACTCACCGCGCAGGTAAACGAAACCCCACCGGGCGCCGATCACCCGACCGCACAGGGTCATCCCTTCGAACACCAAGTCGGCGAAATCCTGCATCAGTACCCGATCCTTGAAGGTACCCGGTTCGCCCTCGTCGGCGTTGCAAACCACGTATTTCACATCGCCGGGTGCGCTGCGGCAGGAAATCCACTTGATAGCGGATTTAAAGCCTGCCCCGCCCTGGCCACGCAGGCCGGATTTGACCAGTTCCTCCAAAATTGCCTCGGGGCCACGCTTGAGAATCGCCCGCAGCGCCGAACCGTCGGCGAAATGCCGGCCCAGCAGAATATCAGCCCGCCGAATGTTGCTGGTCACCTCGAAAAACTCGCGCGGCCATTCCGTCAGCGGCGTTTGGTGGTTCACCAGTTCGACAATCCGGTCCAGGCGCGGCTTATCGAGGCGGGTCAGCGCGTAGCCGTTCACCAGCGCGGCCGGCCCTTGATCGCACATGCCGGTGCAGGAGGTGGTACCGACGGTGACCGACCCATCGGCTCGGGTGGCGCCAATCACCACGCCTAGCTGCTCACACAGATAGTGCAGCAACTCACGGTTGCCCAGCATCCGATCGGTGATGTTGTCGCTGAACAGGATGTCGTAGGAGCCGCGTGGTTCGGTGTAGAGGAAGGAATAGAATTCGGCAACATTGCGCACTTTGTCTGGCGAGATACCGAGCGCTTCGGCCACCTGATCCAAGGTGATGGGGGATAACCAAGTCAGCCTGTCTTGCACTTCGCGCAAAATTTGCAGCAATTGGGTCGGCGAGCCTTCGTGACATTGCACGATATCGCGGACCGTCTGAGCGAGCACGCTGGATTCCACCATGAACCACCTCCACCGTCATGCGCCGACCCGCGGGCGCAAGATGCGGATCGCGCGTTTGTCATCGAGCAAGCCGTTAAGTCAAATTGACGCAAATAATACCGTAAACCCTGAAAAAAAGCCTTAATTTTATCAATGAAAAAGAACTGAATCAGTATTTTGTCACTATTTTATAGCATTCGCTCAATTCTTATGCAATCATCGGCACGGGTAGCAGGAAAGGATCAGGCAAATACTGCTTTCCACGGCGATCGCAGCTATTCCTTACAATATGCCTTTCGGATATGAGCCCAACACCCGGAACAGGCTGGCTTGCTCGCGCAATTCCGCGAGTGCGGCAGCTACCGGCTCGTCCTGGGCATGGCCGTCGAGGTCGATAAAGAACACGTAATCCCACATCCCGCGTCGCGAGGGCCGCGACTCGATCCGATTCATGCCCACGTTGTTCCGAGCCAACGGCTCCAGCAGCCGAAACAACGCGCCGGGCCGGTTGAGCGAAGCCACCAGTAGCGCGGTCTTGTCGTCGCCGGAAGGTTGGATCGGCTGGGTACCGATGATCAAAAACCGGGTGGTGTTGTTCGGTTCGTCCTCAATATTGCGCACCAGGGTCGGCAATTGGTAAATGTCCGCCGCACACTGGCCGGCGATGGCTGCCGCGTCCACCTCGTCGCGTACCCGCCACGCCGCCTCGCCATTGCTGCTCACTTCGGTTTGTTCCACGCGCGGCAGATTAATGTCGAGCCATTCGCGGCACTGCGCCAGCGACTGCCGATGGGAATAGATGCGACGAATGGCCTGCAAACTGGTGGCACGGGTGATGAGGTGATGATTGATGCGCATCTGCACTTCACCACAAATCCGCAGCGGCGATTGCAGAAACATGTCCAAAGTATGATTGACCACGCCTTCGGTGGAATTTTCCACCGGCACCACTCCGTAGTCGGCGGAACCGGCCTCGACTTCGCGGAACACTTCGTCGATCGCCCGCAGCGGAATGCTGTGGATGGACTTACCGAAATGCTTGAGCGCGGCCGCTTGGGTGAAGGTGCCTTCCGGCCCTAAAAACGCGATGCGCAGCGGTTCCTCCAGCGCCAGACAGGCCGACATGATCTCACGGAACAACCGGGCCATTTCCTCGTTGCTGAGCGGCCCTCGGTTAGCTTCGATCACCCGCCGCAGCACTTCAGCCTCCCGCTCCGGGCGGTAGAGATTACCGCTGGCACCAGCGGCCTGTTTGAGCGCACCGATTTGCTGCGCGCAACGGGCCCGGTCAGCGATCAGCGTTTGGATCTGTCGGTCCAGCTCATCGATTCGCGAGCGTAGCACCAGTAAGCTATCGGCTTCGCTCATTTCGCCCCCTCCTCGTCGCTGGAACCCTCGTCGGTTGTCGAGCCGCCATCGTCCCCGTTCGCGTCGCCATTACCCTCCACCTCGCCGATGCTCTCGATCTTCTCGATCCCGACCAGCTTCTCGGTTCCATGCAGGCTGATCAGCTTCACGCCTTGGGTGTTGCGGCTCACCAGCGAAATACCTTCGACCGGCGTGCGCACCAGCGTACCGCCATCGGTGATCAGCATGATCTCGTGATCGCTTTCCACCTGCACCGCGCCGACGACCCGACCGTTGCGTTCGGAGGTCTGAATAGCGATCACACCGTGCCCGCCGCGACCCTTTTGGGTATAGTCATCGACCGGGGTGCGTTTGCCGAAGCCGTTTTCGGTCACCGTCAGCACCGCGCCCTCGCCCACCACGATCAGGGCAATCACTCTCTGTCCCTCGTCCAGGCGAACGCCCCGCACTCCGCAGGCGGAACGGCCCACGTCCCGCACTTCGGTCTCCGCAAAACGCACGGCTTTACCGGCGTCGGTAAACAGCATGATGTCGCGCTGGCCGTCGGTCAGCTCTACGTTCACCAGTTGATCGCCTTCGCGCAAGTCGATGGCGATGATGCCGCTGGGGCGAGGACGCGAAAACTCGGACAAGGGAGTTTTCTTGACCGTGCCGCTGGCGGTGGCGAAGAAAATGTAGTGATCCTCGCTGAACTCGCGCACCGCCAGCACTGCGTTGATGCGCTCGCCCTCTTCCAGCGGCAGCAGGTTGACGATGGGCCGGCCGCGCGCTGTCCGACCGGCCTGCGGCAACTCGTACACCTTTTTCCAGTACACACGGCCACGATTGGAAAAACAGAGGACGGTATCGTGGGTGCTGGCGATGAACAGCTTGTCCACGAAATCCTCTTCCTTGACCGTGGTCGCCGCTCGGCCTCGCCCACCGCGCCGCTGCGCCCGATACAAGGACAACAGTTGCGACTTGACGTAGCCGGCGTGCGACAGCGTCACCACCATGGTTTCCTCGCTGATCAAATCCTCCAGGTTGAGATTCTGCTCATCGAGCTGGATCACGGTGCGGCGAGGATCGGCGTATTGCGCCCGCAAATCCTGCAATTCGGCGCGAATCACCGCCGTCAGTCGCTCCGGATCGGTCAGAATCGCTAGCAACTCTTGGATTCGATTCAGCAATTCCTGATATTCGTCCAGCAGTTTGCGCTGCTCCAGGCCAGTCAAGCGGTGCAGGCGCAGATCGAGAATCGCCTGGGCCTGCGCCGGCGATAGCCGATAGCCGGCTTCGCTCAACCCGAATGCCTCGGCCAGATCTTCCGGCCGAGAGGCTATCGCGCCGGACTGACCCAGCAACTCGGTCACCAACCCCGGCAGCCAGACCCGCTCCAGCAGCGCGGCCCTGGCGGCAGCCGGATCGGTGGCGGCACGAATCAAGGCGATCAGCGGGTCTAAATTTGCCAGCGCCACCGCCAACCCTTCGACGATGTGGGCGCGCTCGCGGGCCTTGCGCAGCTCGAACACGGTTCGCCGCACCACCACTTCGCGGCGGTGTGTCAGAAACGCCTCCAACACCTGCTTGAGATTGAGCAGGCGCGGCTGGCCATCCACCAGCGCCACCATGTTGACGCCGAACACGCATTGCAGCGGCGTGTGCAGGAACAGATTGTTCAACAGCACTTCGGCGTTCTCGTTCCGGCGCACTTCGATATAGATGCGCATCCCGTCCTTGTCGGACTCGTCACGCAATTCAGCGACGCCCTCGATTTTCTTGTCCTTGACCAGTTCGGCGATTTTTTCGATCAGCCGAGCCTTATTCACCTGGTAGGGCAACTCGGTGACGATGATGGCCTGTCGGCCACGCGTCTCGTCGATCTCGATTTCGGTACGGGCGCGCATCTGTACCCGGCCTCGGCCGGTTTCATAAGCGTCGCGAATGCCGCGCACGCCGTTGATCAGCCCGGCGGTGGGGAAATCCGGTCCCGGCAGATACCGCATCAGTTCACCGATGCTCAGCTTGGGGTCATCGATCAGGGCCACGCAGGCATCCACCACTTCGCCGAGGTTGTGCGGCGGCACATTGGTGGCCATGCCGACGGCGATGCCGGACGAACCGTTGACCAGCAAGTTGGGCAGGCGGGTGGGGAAAACGGCGGGTTCGTGCTCGGATTCGTCGTAGTTGGGGACAAAATCGACCGTTTCCTTGTCGATGTCGGCCAATAATTCGTGAGCAACGCGGGCCATGCGAACTTCGGTGTAACGCATGGCAGCCGGCGCGTCGCCGTCGATGCTGCCAAAATTGCCCTGCCCATCCACCAACATGTAACGCAGAGAAAACGGCTGCGCCATACGGACAATGGTATCGTAAACGGCGGTATCGCCGTGGGGATGATATTTACCGATCACATCGCCGACCACGCGAGCGGACTTTTTATAGGCCTTGTTCCAGTCGTTGCCCAGCTCGCTCATGGCAAACAGCACCCGCCGATGCACCGGCTTGAGGCCATCGCGCACATCCGGCAAGGCCCGCCCCACGATCACGCTCATGGCGTAATCGAGGTAGGACTGCCGCATCTCGTCTTCCAGATTGACCGGGAGAATTTCTTTAGCGATTTCAGTCATGCGCGGACCTTGTTATTCGTCAAATCGCACCGATAGCACGATCGTAGGGGGTCAATATTGTAGCACAGAAGGGACTTGCGGGCCGTGCCCCACACACCAGCGGATTGCTCCGACTCAACTCAGCACTCGCCCCGGCAAATTCGCCAGCCAGCGCCCTGCGCTAGCGAGTTGCTGGCGGAGCAAGGCCCAATTTTCCCGGCGTTTTCCATCTTCTAGACAGCGCAGAAAACGGACCCGGTTCGCCTCGTCCTGCCGTTCGAGAATCGCGGTCCAGAGGGCATCATCGTTGTAGATTCGCCTCTCGGCCAGACAAATCGGAATCACCGCCGTCACCGACACCGCCAGATCCGCCGCCACCGCTTCTGTCGCCGCCCGGATGTTGGCAGCCTTGGCGCTCGCCGAATCGAGTAGATCGTAGGGCGGTTGCCATTCGCGAGACGGACGGAGCTGGTCGATATGGGTGACCGCAACCAACAAAGGCGGGGGTCGGCGATCCGGTCGGGCGGTATATCCGTCCCGCAATGCATCCAGTCGGACCCGATCCACTTGCCGGTCCGGACGATGCGCGGCGCAAACCCATAGAACCAAATCCGCCGTCAGCACGGTCCGTTTCAACGCTTTTTCGTCCAGCAACGGCGAATCGCAGCCGGGCGTGTCGAAGATTAGGGCCGCAGCCAGTCCGTGGCGTTCCAAGCGATAAGGCGCCAAGCTCGCGGTGGTATCCGGCAGCACGTCGGTCGCGGCGACCAATTGCCCGAACAGCGCGTTGATCAAACTCGATTTTCCAGCTCCCGCCCGACCCAAGACCAGGATTCGCAGCGGTTCGTCGGTTCGAGTAGCGGCAACCTCGGCCTGTCGCAAGTCGGCTCGCGAAGCGTTGGTTGGTTCGTCGGTCGGTTCGGTGTCGGTCAAAAGCAGCCGGCCGCTGTAAAGGTCGATGGCGTAATAGCCGACCTTGCGCACGTATTCCTGTAGCAGCCAGCACTGCAACTCGCCCCAGGCCACGCCGTAGCCACGGTTGCGCAACTGCCCCCAGATTTCGCTCAGCAGGGCATCGGCGGGATTGATGACCAGCCGGCCGGCTCGATATACGTTTAGCAGTCGCTCGGCGAACGCCTTCCAGCGCCAAGCACGGATTAAGCCACCGATCTTCAACCACTGGCAGAACGGGATCCGTTCCAGAGCAGCGACGCGCAAGTCGCGGCTGGCTCGTTCGATGATGAGCAGCGTGTGCGGCACGGTCAGTTCCAGCAACGGCCGCTCCACTTCCGGGTGGTAATGGCGAGCGACGGTTTCCAGAGCCCTTTGGCCGAGCAGCCAGAGCCGGCCCCCATCGTTCAGCGGCCACTCTTCCGGTTTCGCCTCCTCCGCCAAACGTTCGACCGCTGTCCAGGCGCCATCAGCCTTAGGCGGCCAATGGAGATCGGGGCCGGTCACTGCATCGGCCAACAACCGGTGATCCCGCTGGCGTAGCCAGTATTGCAAGCCGTATCCGGCAACACTGCACACCACCATCGCCGCCAACCACCACCGTAGCGAATCGGTTTGCCACAACCAATAGGCTCCAAACGGCAACAGGGCGATAACGGGAATCGTCCACAACAAGAGCGCGACCAAATGCAAACGGTCGATCCGGTCGGGCAATATTCTCACGGTAGACGATCCTCGGGGGTCGATCCCAGAAGGCTGGAGCCGGTTATCAGCGCTTCGGCATACACGCGGCGCAACACCTTGGAATCGACCGAACCGCCTTGGCCCTGGACGGTAAAGTAGTAGCTAGCGGCCTTGCCCAGCGCGTAGGTGGTGGCGCCGCTGGCCGTGGCGCCCCACACCGCCCCGACAGTTTGCCCCCAGCCGGGGATCAGTTTGACGACTTCCCGCCCCAAGAGCCGCGCCACATAGCCCGCGCCAACGCCAGCTCCCAATAGGCCGAGAAATTCCGAAACCGAGCGTCCGTCCCAGGTTTGGCCGTACAGCTTGGCGACGGCATGCAGCAGTTTGGCCTGTACCGCTGGGACACCGACCAGATCGACCAGGGGAAGCGCCCCGACTCCAGCGGCAGCCACGGCATGACCGACAATGTGGGGATGTGCGGCGCGGGCGTAGACGTCCCGCACGCCGGCATCTCCCCACAACATCGCCCGCAACCGCAGCGTGGACGCTCCTTCGGCAGCCGCCCAAAATGCCTCTAAACCATAGTTGACCGACTCCCAGCCATCCTCTGGCAAGGTCAAATCGACGGGTACCCACCTCACGGGCGCCGATCCCGGCAACGATCCCAAGCGTTTGCGCTGCTCGAACAGGGCACGTCCGAGATCGTGGGGCACTTGGGGCGGTAGCGGCTCGCAATCGTAGGGATACGGCAGAACATGCTCTTGGCCGGGCGGATAGAGTTCGTGCAAACCAGTCTGGGCGATCAACACCGGCCATTGGGGGTGGCGGCGACGTACGGCCCGCAGCACCTCGAACACGGCGTCCTGACGCACATCGGCCACTTTCATCACGCCCAGAACGAGATGCGCCTGCGATTCGCAGTAATGGATATCCTCGGTGGGGTCGTAGGCCACCTCACCCAAGCCGCGTGTGTCGAGAAAGCGCACCAGCGGAGCTTCCGCCGGAAAATCGTAAAACCGCGCGCTGCGGGTGCAGGGCTGGAAACCGTTACCGATCTCAGCGGTCTCGCTGCCGGTCAGGGCGCGGATAATCGAGGTTTTGCCAGCCTGCGCCTTGCCCAACAGCCACAGCACCGGTAAAGGCTGCCGCGCCCGCGCCTCGTGCAGCGCCTCGTCCAGTGCGTCGGGATCGACTCGTGGACTCAGCAACGCCTCGCGCAAACGGCGCCAGAAATCGGCTACGTTCCTCATGCGCATGCGCTTGTCTTATCGAGCCGATCTACACAAGAAAATCGCCCGCTTCCCATTTCACGGTGGGATCGGTGCGCGCAGGTTGTAATGGTTGGTTTCCTCGGAACATCGCCCCCTACACTCCAAGAGGACGATGTTCCGTTCAGAGTATGACTACCGACGAATTGTCGCAATTTTACCGCCACTCGTCGCCGTCGTAGCGTTCGCGACGAGGTGGTGGCGGAGCGAACCGATCATTATCCTCGTCCCAGAAGCGGTTGCGGGGTGGTGGCCGACGGCCTCCGTCGCAATCGATCACTCCCTCACGGCACAGCGTGTCACGCCAAACATACTTCAGAAAGTATTGAGAGAACGGCCTTCGCTCGGGGTCGAACTCCACCCGCCGCGAAGGGGACCACTCACTTTCACCGTAGCCGGTGCCAGGCGTCGATTTTCGCGAATAAGGGCTGGCAGGCGGTGCGGCTTCTGCTGGCGGCACGCGCAAACCGCGCTGGTCAGTATAGCCGCTCCCCTCTCGATCTAACGGTCGATTCACCTCCTGAAAGGCTGCCACCGCGATCACGCCCATCGCCGAGTAATCGCCCCAAGCGCCGGAGTACGAATCCCCGGCATCGGTGAAATAGAAGCGATTGACTCGATTCCTGCCAGTGCGCCACCCTTCATAGGTTTCCTGCTGATAGGGTCCGAGCACGTACATCCGTTCATCGGGACGCAGTTCGGAACGGGCGCCGGAAATGATGTTGCGACCGTCCACCGCGATCACCACCCCCACACGCTGATTGGTACGGTTGCGAATCCGGATCGAATAGTTCTGGCCGCGCCTGGCCTCCAGATACGCCTTGTAAATTCCGGGCCGGTCATCTCGCCGGACCGGGTATTCGGGAAGAGTCCGGCCGCGATCACTGATCACCTCGACTTCCACATCGCCAACACCCGACTGCTGCGCCCAGACCGCGATGGGACTTAGCAAAACCAAAAGCGCCATCAACCCTGCTCGCCATCTTTTCATCGAACCTGCTCCCCGTAGGTTACTTACTCGCGGTATCGAAACTTTCGCGACGTTTGCTCGCGTGATTCAGCCTATGGACGACCGGCTGAATCCATACTGAATAGCACCAGCCACCGACCCAGCGAGCGGCTTGAAGCAAACCCCTGAGAAGCGCCCCCTCATCCACAAATTATAACTTATTGTAATATAAAAACACTTTACGATGTCCGGATGAGGAAGGCAGCACGGACGCAGCGGCTGATCCTGCTATGCGCGAAAGACCTGTCGGCGCGACCGACAGCAGCTCGTCCCACCCCAGAATGATTGAAAGAAACCCACCCGAATTTCAACCTTCCTGCAAAGACCTGCGTTAAAATAAGTTTAATAATTCAGTTGGACAGGGCAGTGACCCACCACACTGGCCGATGTTGAAGAATGAGGAGAAAACCAATGAAACAACCATCCTTCGACCTGAACGATATCACTCATGAGCCTTCCGACGAACAGCTTGACGCCCTGATGGAAGCTGTTGCCACCGAAGTACGCAAGCACGCCCAAATAGCGCGCGAACAACTCATGATCCGCTTGCGCGCCGACATCACGGCGATCAATCCCCCCTTCCAGCCGCAAGCCTGACCCGGCTGGAACAACCACCGGCCGTCGCAAAGTGGCTCGGCGACCCTCCCGAACAACAGCGGCAACCTGAACTGTCGGCGTGCAACGCGCCGACGGGTTTTCCCCACCACTCTCCCCTGCCTGGCCAAGTGGCAAAGAGATCGGTCTGATTCGAGGCTTTTCTCGAACGGAAGCAGCGTGCCAAAACCGAAAATATTAAACGCCAGCGCACCGAAACGGATGGTCGAGCAATCACGCGCCCTTGGGTATCGACCCCAATACCATGTAGAATATTTATTGCTCGCTTTTTCACCTGCTTAGACCTTTTCGCGATATCGGAGGATTTGCTCATGATTCAACACGCTCGATTCAACTTGAACGACACCGCCCACGAGCCCTCCGACGAACAACTCGATGCTTTAATGGAAGCGGTAGCGACCGAAGCACGCAAGCATGCCCAAATAGCCCGCGAGCAACTCATGCTGCGCCTGCGCGCTGAAATTACGGCAGTCGATCCCCTTCTGCTTACACGGGCATGACCGACAAGGAAAAACCCCGGCTGATCGTGGTCGCTGGCCCCAATGGCTCTGGCAAGACCTCGATCACCCAGCAGCTCTTGATGCACGAATGGATGGACGGGTGCGTTTACGTCAACCCGGACTTCATCGCCCGCGACGAATTCGGCGACTGGAATGCCCCCGACGCAGTCATCCAAGCGGCGCGACGGGCTGCCGAAATCCGCGAACATTGCCTGACGAAAGGCCATAGCCTCGCTTTTGAAACCGTCTTGTCCGCGCCGGACAAAATGAACTTCATCCGCCGGGCGCAGGACGCCGGTTTTTTTGTCCGCCTGTTCTTCGTCGGCACCGACGATCCCTCCATCAACGCCAAGCGTGTCGCGATGCGAGTGATGGAAGGGGGGCATGATGTCCCCATCCCCAAGATCATCGGCCGTTATACCAAATCGCTGGCGTACTGTTCGGTCGTGACCTGGCTGGCCGACCGGACCTACGTGTACGACAATTCCGTGGACGACGCCCGCGCCAAGTTACTGTTTCGCGCCTCAAGAGGCCGGCTGGTCAAAGTCTACGGCGAGATCAATCCGTGGGCGCAGGAAATTATGAAAAGGCTGCTGCCTGTCCAGACCGATGACGCGGCGCTAACTCCGTAAAAACCCCTCTCAAAAGCTTCCCCGGCAGGACCGCCATTCTTTGAGAACTTGGCGGAGTACAATAATTGCTATCCCCGCAACCTTCCCCGTCCTTTCTCGAATTCCGAGGATTTCTTACATGCGCTACGTCAGCACCCGGGGCGGCATGGCCCCAGCAACCTTTTCGGACATCTTGCTGGGCGGTTTGGCGCCCGACGGTGGCCTGACCATTCCGCAACTCTATCCGACACTAGCGCCTGGCGAACTGGCCAGCTGGCGCAATCTTTCCTACCCTGAGCTGGCCTTTGCCATCCTCAGCAAATTCGCTGATGATCTACCAGCGGCGGCGCTGCGCGCTCTGATCGACAAAACCTATACCGCCGCGATCTTCCGTACCGAAGCCATCACCCCACTCGTACCGCTCAGCGACGGTGTTTGGCTGCTTGGACTATCAAACGGTCCAACCCTGGCGTTCAAGGACATTGCCCTGCAACTGCTCGGTAATCTGTTCGAGTACGCTCTGCTTAAAACCGACGGTCACCTCAATATCCTGGGCGCGACCTCCGGCGATACCGGCTCCAGCGCTGAATACGCCATGCGCGGCAAGCACGGCATTCGCGTGTTCATGCTTTCGCCATACCAGAAGATGAGCCGGTTTCAGACCGCGCAAATGTTCTCCCTGCAAGATCCCAACATCTTCAATATCGCCGTGCGCGGCGTATTCGACGACTGTCAGGACATGGTCAAGGCGGTCAGCAACGATGCCGCTTTCAAGGCCCGGTACAGCATCGGCACCGTCAACTCAATCAACTGGGCGCGGGTTGCGGCCCAAGTCGTCTACTACTTCAAAGGTTGGCTGGCAGCCACCACCCGCGACGATCAGGCTGTTTCGTTCGCCGTGCCGTCTGGCAATTTCGGCAACATTTGCGCTGGTTATATCGCCAAGCGCATGGGTCTGCCCATCCATCGACTGATTCTGGCCACCAACGAAAACAACGTGCTAGACGAGTTCTTCCGCACCGGCGTCTATCGGGTGCGCGCTACCACTCAGGTGATGCAGACCAGCAGCCCGTCAATGGATATCTCCAAGGCATCGAATTTCGAGCGGTTCGTCTACGATATCGTTGATCGAGACCCGGCAGTGGTCCGCAATTTGTGGCGGCAATTGGATACCAAGGGGTTTTTCGATCTGTCCGGCAGCGATTACTTTCGTGCAGTCCAGGCATCCGGTTTCGTATCCGGCTCCAGCACCCACCAGGATCGCATGGACACCATTCGCCGGATTTACCGGGAATCCGGCATCATCATCGACACCCATACCGCCGACGGGGTCAAAGTCGGACTGGAATATCGCGAGGACGGCATTCCGCTGATCTGCGTGGAAACCGCCCTGCCGGCCAAGTTCGAAGATTCCATCGTCGAGGCACTGGGCCGCTCACCCGATCGGCCAGCCGGTTACGAAAACCTCGAATCGCTCCCGCAGCGGTTCGAGGTGATGGACCCGAACATGAGCCAAATTCAGGATTACATCGTCCACCATGCGGGTTGAGCGGTGAAACACTATAGTTGATCGGGAAAAGGCGAAATTACGGAGCGATTGCGGGCGTCAGCGTCAATCCTGACGCTTTGGATGCGGTGAAAGCGATCCTCCGTTACCTCAACTCCGCTGGCCTTGATTCCCGATAACCCGTCAAGGAGCATCACCATGCCCGCCAAGACCATCGACCGCACGCCATCCGCTGATTCTTATCCCCTGCTGATTAAAAACCTGCTCCGTAATCCGGTTCGGCAGTTTCCCAAGCAGGAGATTGTCTACGGTGACTTCCGGCGCCAGACCTACCGTGAGCTGGGGGAGCGGGTCGGCCGGCTCGCCAGTGGTTTGGCAGGGCTGGGGATCAAACCCGGCGACACCGTAGCGGTGATGGACTGGGATAGTCACCGCTACCTGGAATGCTTCTTCGCAGTGCCGATGTTGGGCGCGGTGCTGCACACCGTCAACATCCGGCTATCGCCCGAACAGATCCTCTACACTATCAACCACGCCGAAGACGATGTAATTCTGCTCAATGCCGAATTCCTGCCGATTCTGGAAACCATCCGTGACCGGATCGAACCGGTCAAGAAGCTGGTGCTGTTGAATGACGCCGACCAAGCACCAACAACTGTCCTAGACATCGCCACTGACTACGAAGCCCTGCTAGCGACCGGCGACCCTGACTACCGCTTCCCGGATTTCTCGGAAGACACCCGCGCCACCACCTTCTACACTACCGGCACCACCGGTCTGCCCAAGGGCGTCTATTTCAGCCACCGGCAACTGGTGCTGCACACCTTTGGCGCCCTTGCGACGTTCACCGGTACCGATCAGGGTCGCTTCAGCCGCGACGATGTGTACATGCCGATCACCCCCATGTTCCATGTTCACGCTTGGGGCGTTCCCTACGTCGCGACCGCGCTTGGAGTCAAGCAAATTTATCCGGGTCGCTACGTGCCGGATCACTTGTTGACACTGATCGAACGGGAAAAGGTGACCTTCTCCCACTGCGTGCCGACCATTCTGCAAATGCTGCTGGACAATCCCAAAGTGAACGAAACCGACTTGTCCCGCTGGAAGGTGATCATCGGCGGCGCGGCGCTACCGCGAGCGCTGGCCAAGCAAGCGCGTGACCGGGGAATCGACATCTTTACCGGTTACGGCATGTCCGAAACCTGTCCGCTCCTGACCCTGGCCCACCTCAAACCGCATATGCTGGACTGGGACGAGGAGCGGCAACTGGAAATTCGCTGCAAGACGGGTCTACCGATGCCGTTGGTCGAACTGCGCGTGGTGGACGAGGAGATGAACGATTTGCCGCACGATGGCAAAACGCCGGGCGAAGTGGTGGTCCGCGCACCGTGGCTGACCCAGGGTTACCTGAAGGATCCTAAAAACTCCGAAATGCTGTGGCGCGTGGGTTATCTGCATACCGGCGACATCGGTACCATCGACGAGGAGGGTTACCTCAAAATCACCGACCGGCTGAAGGACGTGATCAAGACCGGCGGTGAGTGGATCTCCTCACTGGAACTGGAGGACTTGATCTTCAAGCACCCGGCGGTAGCGGAAGCAGCCGTCATCGGCATCCCCGACTCCAGATGGGGCGAACGACCGGTGGCACTGGTCGTACTCAAACGCGACTACGCCGAGCCGATAGATGAAGCTGCTATTCGCAACTGGCTCCAAGATTTCGCCGACAAAGGCATCATCTCCAAGTGGGGCATTCCCGACCGGGTACTACTCGTCGAATCCATCCCGAAAACCAGCGTGGGCAAGCTCAATAAAAAGGCGATGCGTGAACAGTACGCACAGCTGATTCAGGACGATTGACGATTCTGGAATCAAATGAAACTTAAGATGTCCAACTACTTAGAAGATTTAGAATTGTTAGAGCCAATGGCTTCGACACGATGCATGGATACAGCGAGGTACTCTGGAATGGCAACGACACGCATGACAAATTTAACGGTACTGGCGCTAGCGTTGGGCGGCTTGCTGTCTTCGGCTAACGCGCAACAGACTGGTACTCCTCCGCCGGCTGCCGTCTCGCCACAATATCAAGCGGCCTCGCCTGGCGGCAGAATTCAACTATATAGCCTTCCAACCGAATCGGCGGCCTCCCCCGCGACACCAGCGGAAAGGCCAATGGCAGAAGCGCCCCCCTCCACGACACCAGCCGAACCCCCCGAGATGTCGATTCCGTCATCTCGGCCAAACCCCTACGGAGCTCCGGAACCCATCTCACAGGCGCAATATCAAAGCCCGTCTCCATATGCCGATGACGTAGCAAGTTCCGACTGGTCGCCACCGGGCGGATCGATCAAGATTCAGGATTATCGAGGCATCCGTTTCGCTTCGGGCGGGGTTGGCGAAGGCGAGCGCGCTGAACTGAGCGCTCTGTCCAACCAATTTAACCTGCGCCTGCTGTTCGCAATGCAAGGCAGCGGCGATTATGTGGCGGATATTCGAGTCAACATCCTGGATTCACGGGGTGAAGCCGTGTTGAGCGCCGAATCGAACGGGCCGTGGTTCTTCGCCGCATTGCCTGCCGGAACCTATACCGTTGAGGTTAGTCTCCCCGATCAGCTCCAACGGCAAACCGTCCAGATTGGAGGTTCTCGACAATCCCAGTTGAATTTCTACTGGCGGTAAACGATCCTCTATTTATTGAGATATTATGGGCGGCGATCCCGATCATCGCAGCCCGCCGCAATCCCCGCAGGCTCCTCCCTACCGTTCTCTGGGCACGATCATGTTCAAACGGGAACCCACCTGGCTCGACTCCACGATCAGTTGACCGTGCAGGGCCGCGATCCGCCCCATGAGCGATTGCGGTCCTTGTCCTAACTGGATTAGGGCGTGTTATCAGTTGAGCCAGATGATGCTTGAGACGAGATGGATAGCGGCGCGAAAGTTTCGGGCGGTTTTGTCGTAACGCGTGGCGATAGCCCGAAACTGCTTGAGTTTGGCAAAGAAGTTCTCGATGGCGTGCCGCGCCTTGTCGAGCGCTTTGTCATACCATCGTTGCTCTTTGCGGTTCTTCTTTGGGGGAATCACCGCCCGCTTTCCGGCGGCTTCCAGGGGTTTCAGCACCCGCGCGTCCGCGTCGTAACCCCGGTCTCTCAAAACGGTATCGGCTTGCACTAAGGGCAACAACACGTCCGCACCGTCCAGATCATGCGCCTGTCCTTCCGTCAGGTGAAAGCTCGTGGGGTTGCCCAAGGCGTCGCACGTGGTGTGGATTTTGGTGCGCAGGCCCCCCTTGCTTCGCCCGATCGCCTGCGCACCGTTTTTTTTAACGCTCCCGCGCTGTGCGGGCGCGCCCGCACAATCGTGCGGTCGATCATGGCGTATTCAGGGTCGGCACGCCGGCCAGTTCCTTGAAAACCTTTTCCCACACCCCGCCCTTCGCCCAACGGCTGAACCGCGTTGCACCACGCGGAAGTCGCCGAACCGTCCGGGCAACTCCCGCCATGGTATTCCCGCGCGATACCGGTACAGCACCGCGTCCACCAACAGGCGGTTGTCCTTCGCGGTCCCGCCCACATGCCCCTCACGTCCCGGCAGCAGATCCTTGATCCGATCCTATTGTCGTCGCGCAAGCCGTGGCGCCGTGTGCTCATTGTCGTCTCCTTTGCTTGAGAACGACCCTCTATGAATCACACATCAATCCACTTGGGAATCTATATCTGATGACACACCCTAGATACTGTAGTCACGCGATTTTGAGCCAGAGGACGAGACATCGGATGTGGACGGCGGCGAGGAAGGACGCGGAGTTTTTGGCGTATCGGGTCGCAATGCCCCGCCATTGTTTGAGCGCAAGAAAAGCATTCTCGACCAGATGGCGCAGTTTGTAGAGGTCTTGATCATACGTTCTTTGAACCGTTCGGTTTTTCTTGGGCGGAATGACCGCGTGCATGCCTTGCGCGGCCGCTTGCTGGAGAATCGCGTCGGTGTCATAACCTCGATCGGCGATCAGATAATCGGCATCGATCCCTTCGATCAATTTTGAAGCCTGTGTACAATCCGTTGTGGTACCTGGTGTAATAAGCACTCTGATCGGCAGACCATGCGCATCCACGGCCATGTGTATTTTGGTGTTGAGCCCCCTTTGGTGCGGCCCATCGCCTGATTTCCGCCTGGTGCACCCGCGGCATGGGGGTGAACCTTGCAGTGGCTGGCATCGATCATCAACCATTCGTAGTCCGGTTCGTCGATCAAAATCTCCAGCAACTTTTCCCAGACCCCTTTATTGCGCCAGCGAATGAAGCGACGGTGCGTATTACTCCATCCGCCATAGTCCGGTGGCAGATCCCGCCACGGCGCCCCCGTGCGCAAAATCCAGAAAACCGCATTGATAAATAATCGGTTGTCCTCGGCTATCCCGCCCCACACGCCCCGGCGTCCCGGTAGATGCGGCTCCAGCAAAGCCCAGGTTTCATCCGATATATCGTGGCGACGGTAGGCAGGAACTGTCTCTTTCATGGAGCCTCCCTTTCTTTGGCCTCAGGATCCTCTCATATCTTCAATCTCGTGACTACAGTATCTAGGGGGACATATAAAAACATATCCACTTATGAATAGTAATTATTAACCCGGCAATGAAATAGGCGATTGGGCAGCGGGGTGATTGAAATAAGCGATGACCCGCGCCAGGGTGTTGAGCAGGATCTGCAGGAAGGTTTCGGCTTTTTGCCGCAAGGCATGGAGTGTTGAGGAGTGCGCCGATAACCGCAAGTGTGTTTTGAAATCCCGATCGGTATTGTGATTCAATTCGGTTTGGACTCGACCATGGGAGAAGTCCGTTCCATCGCGGGTACCACACTCTCGGTCGAGGGGAGTTCAACGGATTGCGCCGATGCAGCAGGGCCAGGCGCGGAATGATTTCCCTCCGGTTTTGGCAATGCCGTGATAGCAGCTTGTTGCCGTTCCAGATCCAATAACTGCTTGGCAGCTTCGGAGCCGGTGTACTCCACGATTTCTTGCAAAGTAGGCACACGCAACAGGACACCCAGCTTCATCTGATTGATTCCGGATTTGGAAAATGCCTGCGGATTTGCTACGAACAGTGCCTTCATCATGACATCCTTTCCAATACTCGGATCAGGACGCACCTTGGCCGCAATATCCCAAAGCCGCTCATTGGGGACAACTGGGCCGTATTGTTCTCCACCTTTGTAGGTGGCTTCGGTTGCTGGCTTCGCTGATTCGATAGTCGGTGACACCGGCGGCGGCGCGGTAACCTCAACGGCAGGTGGCGCGGTGGCTTCGGCGGGCGGTGTCTCCACAACCGGCGGCGGCGCAACGGCCTCGGCAGTCAGTTGCTCTGGTTCCACCGATGCGGCGGGGCTAGGCGTCGAATAATTTCCCTCCAGTTTCGGCAATACAGCAGGCGGTGCGGCGACTTCGGCGGGCGGTGTCTCCACAACCGGCGGCGGCGCGGCAACCTCAACGGCAGGCGGTGTCTCCACAACCGGCGGCGGCGCGGCAACAGCCTCGGCAGTCAGTTGCTCCGGTTTTTCAACATTTGCTGGCAATGGAAGAGGAGGCGTTTCCGGCGGAACCATGCTTGTGGATTCCACCATTGTGGGTGACGCAATAAACGGTTTCGCTTCCAATACAAACGGGGTCAAATCGAACGCAGCAGACTGAATACGCTCATCAAGCATGGCAAGCAAATCGGTAGCGATGCCCAAAGTTAGATCAGGCGCAGTAATTTGATCGTTCGCCTTCGGCGACTCCGCCACCGGTTCGGCCGTAACAACCGGGACGGTTGTATCCATCTTGGAAACTTTCCGAATCAATGTCTCATGCTTAGAAGTAACAACCGGCAAGGCCATGTTGATATTAAATATCTTCTGGGTGGGAGGCGACGCTGGCACATCGGCGATAATCGCGCCAGGAACGATTTGCGCCGGAATCGCAAACGCCGGTATTTTGAAGATCGCCTTCATCGTCTCGGAAACTGCTAGATATAACAGCGGTGTCACCGACACAGGCTCCAAAATTGGCGGGGCAACGGTCCCAGCCACTATCGCGGGACGCGGGGCTGACATGGATCGCGGCGGTCTTATCTGCGCGGCAATCCGAAACGTTTCGCCTTTTAGCACAGCCGCGAGAGGTGGAGCCATCTCGATCGTGGTCGGTTCGATCGATTCCGGCAGCGCCAGGGCGAACACCTTGGGGCTGTCGGCGCCAGCTTGAGCTTCCATAATACTCGACGGCCCTGCCAGAGGCTCGGCGGCGGCCGGTTGAGCACTGCTTCCCAGCACCGACGCAGCGGCTTCCTCGGCCTCCGCTAACCGCCTGGCGGTTGTGGAATCCGTTAAATTGGCGATTTCGCGCAAGGTGGGGACACGCAGGGTAGCGCCCACCTTCAACCCATCGATCCCTGACTTGGCAAAGGCGTGCGGATTGGCCTTGAACAGCGTCTGCATCATCTGATCCGGAGTAATATCAGGGTCGGGTCGCACCGTAAGCGCGATCTTCCACAGATTCTCACCGGCAGCGACCGGACCATAGGAATCCCCGCCCTTATATGTCCTGGGTGGCGGTATCTCCACCGGCGAGGAAGATGGTACAGCGGGCGCGTGAGCGGTTTCGGCACCGCCATCCGCCACCGGCGCTACTGATGGCGGAAGGGCTTGGGAGGCAGTAGCCGCAGGCTCGGTCGGAACAGCCGCAACCGTTGACGTCGGTTCTGGAATCGTTGCCGGTTCAGAGGTGACGGTGGCGGCTGTCGCTGGCTCGGGAGCAGGTGGCGCGACCGATGGTTGTGAGGCCGAGGCGACCGTGGGCCGAGATGGGTCGGTGGGAGAAGGCTCCAAGACCGTCTTGGTCCGGTCAATCCGTCGCTTGGCCAAACGCTCCACCGGATCGAGAAACACGGTGAACTCGCGAAAAGTCTTCCCACGCGGCCAGCCGAACTCCAACAGCAATCCCAGCGAGGGTTCGCGGATCGGCTCGGTCGAGACCACCTTGACGTAAACCTCGCCTTCCGGATTGTACTCGATGGAAAACACCAGTTTTGCCAAAATGGGCGTCCGATCCAAACTGAACTCCTTGAACATCGACGACGACCCCAGTTTGACCGAGACCTTGGATAGTTCCTCGGGAGTCAGATTCGGCAACGGAATTTTCGCATCGAACAATTGATTCAGCGCCGAATTAACCTGGATTTCACCGATTTCCAGCGCCAAAGCGCACATCGGCCCTACCAACAGCGATATCAATCCAAAGCAAAACAGTTTGCGAAACATGATCGAGCCCTCGGGATCGGGTGGTGGCTACCGGATTAAAAGAACGGTTTCCACCGCCAGCGCGCTTTAACAATCATATCCTAGAATGACCATACAAGAGGCCAATCCGATTCGATCGGCCACCCGAACCACGACATCCACCGGACTACCGCCATGCCTGCCGAACATGATGGATCGCTCAATCCGGCCGATGCCGAGCCGGTTCCAACCGCCGATTTCGCAACCGATACCGAAAGCCGCCTGCTGGCACTGCTACAGGAACTACTCGGGGAAATCCGCTCATCGGATCGCAACGCGGCGGAACTCAATCTCGACAGCTATCTGGATCGGGATTTGGCGCTGGACAGTTTGGCTCGCACCGAACTGTTACGTCGGATCGAACAAACCTTTCAGTTGGCCCCGAACGAGCAAATGCTACTGGCCGAAACGCCGCGGGATTTGCTGAAGCTTATTCGGCAAGCCCACCGCAGTCCGTCTGGTTCGATGCCTGATCGGCCCGTAGCCACACGCGGGTCGATGGCAGATCGCCCAACGCCGCCCAGCGCGCCAGCATCGGCCCGAACCCCGGACCGTGTGGCCACCCTGATCGAGATGCTGGACTGGCACGTTCAAGCGCATCCGGATCGAGTCGTGATCAAGATTTTGGGCGGCGACGAAGAAATCGAAACCTTCTTCACTTATGCCGATCTCCAGCGAGGCGCGCAAGCGGTGGCGACCGGGTTGCGCGAACGTGGGTTACGTCCCCACCAAACGGTCGCGATCATGCTGCCCACCGGCGGGGATTATTTTCTCAGCTTCTTCGGCATCCTGCTGGCTGGCGGGGTACCGGTGCCGATCTACCCGCCCGTACGTCCCTCGCAGATCGAAGAACACCTGCGCCGCCACGCCCGATTGTTGGACAATGCCCAGACTGTCACGCTCATCACCGTGCCTGAAGCAAAGCTGGTCGGCCGGCTATTGCGAACCCAGGTCGAGGGCTTGCGCCATGTGGTGACAGTGGCGGAACTCCAACAACATCCAGTCGCCTGGACTGCTGCCCCGATCCGCACTCAGGATCTCGCCTTTCTGCAATACACCTCCGGCAGCACCGGCGATCCCAAGGGCGTGATGCTCAGTCACGCTAACCTGCTGGCCAACCTGCGTGCCATGGGCCGGCATGTAGCTGCCTGCTCCGATGATGTCTTTGTCAGTTGGTTGCCCTTGTACCATGACATGGGCTTGATCGGTGCCTGCCTAGGCAGCTTGTACTACGCCTCTCCCTTGGTGGTGATGTCACCGCTTAGCTTTCTGGCTCGGCCAATCCGCTGGTTGCGGGCGATCCATCGCTATCGCGGCACGCTATCGGCGGCCCCCAATTTCGCCTACGAACTCTGCATCCGCGCGATCCAAGATCGCGAAATCGAGGATCTAGATCTCAGCTCCCTGCGGATGATATGCAACGGCGCGGAGCCGGTCAGTGCAGCGACCATCGAACGTTTCATCGCCCGCTTCGGGCCTCGTGGCTTTCGACCAGAGGCCATGGCACCGGTTTACGGATTGGCGGAATGTTCGGTTGGGCTCGCCTTACAACCGCCGGGGCGTCTACCGGTGTTCGATTCGGTCAGGCGCGACGTGTTCATCTCCGATGGCCGGGCCGAACCGGCAGCGGCCGACGATGCGACCGCACTGCGGTTCCCGGCCTGCGGACAGCCGATTCCCGGCCATCAAATCCGCATCGTAGACGACCAAGGCCGGGAATTACCGGAACGGCGGGAGGGACGCCTGGAATTCAAGGGACCTTCGGCAACCGCCGGTTATTACCGCAATCCCGAGGCGACCCGCAAGCTGTTTCCGCACGGCGACGACTGGTTGGATTCGGGGGATCGCGCCTATCTGGCCAATGGTGATTTATATTTGACCGGCCGTGTCAAGGATTTGATCATTCGCGGCGGCCGTAATCTGTATCCCTACGAGCTGGAACAGGCGGTCGGAGAAATCTCCGGAATCCGCAAGGGTTGCGTGGCCGCGTTCGCCAACAGCGATCCGACGACCGGCACCGAACGCTTGGTGGTGGTCGCCGAAACCCGCATCGCGCAACCGGAAGCATTGAACGGCCTGCGCCAACGGATTCAGGGTATTACCGTGGATCTATTGGGAGTTCCACCAGATGACGTGGTATTGGTACCACCCCATTCGGTCCTGAAGACTTCCAGCGGCAAGATTCGCCGGACGGCGGTGCGGGATCTATATCAACGCGACGCACTCGGTCACGGCGGCCGGGCGTTGTGGCTGCAACTGACGCGGATCATCCTCGCCAGTGCTTGGGGGCGGACGCGGCGGCTATGGCTGAGCATGGCGGAACGCTTGTATGCTGGCTACGTTTGGACTTTGTTCGGGCTGCTAGCCCCCGGAGCTTGGCTGGGCATCATGATCCTGCCCAAACTGGAATGGCGCTGGCGGCTGAGTCGGTCCGCGACCCTGGCACTGGCGCGGCTGACTGGCACCTCATTGACGGTACGCGGTCTGGAAAACCTGCCCACAACCCCCTGTGTACTGATTGCTAACCACTCCAGTTACCTGGATGCTTACACGTTGATCGCGGCCATTCCGCGCCATTTCCATTATGTGGCCAAGCGCGAACTGCTCGACAACCCATGGCTCGCCAAACCCTTGCAGCGGATGGGTACGCTATTCGTCGAACGGTTCGATGTGCAACGCGGCGCAGACGAAGCTCGCAAGATCGCTGAGGCGGCACGGGCTGGACAATCGCTGGGTTTCTTTCCGGAAGGCACTTTCACCAGAATGCCGGGTTTACTGGACTTTCGGATGGGTGCGTTCGTGACAGCGGCACAGGCCGGAGTGCCGGTAGTGCCCGTGATCATTCACGGAACTCGCTCGATGCTGCGGGCGAATTCCTGGTTTCCGCGCCGCGGTCGATTGGAGGTGATCGTCGAACCACCGATTCAGCCGAACGGCGACGACTGGTCAGCGGCGATCAGACTGCGCGATGCCGCACGGACCGTCATCTTGCGGCTCTGCGGCGAACCCGACTTGGGAACGTAACCTGACTCATCAACTCAGCAGATCCAAAAACATCTCAGACATAGCGCTACCCTGGCTCGGAAGCAACGCATCAGGATCGCTGAATTGACCACTATCGAGTGAGCCGATCCGACCGCTGGCAAGGCCCGTTGTTGAACCGCCATGCTTTGCAAAACACGGCAACGACCGGGCCATTTCATCCGATATCCTCGCCCGATGGGCCAGCGGTTAAATCTGCTCAACCACCCTTCCCTACCCATGGATGATAGTGAAAATAGGCCAACAGCAAGCCGCCGAACACGATCCGGTAGTAGGCAAAGGGCGCAAAGCTGTTCTGCCCAACATAATTCAACAGAAAGCGCACTACCGTTAAACCACCCAGGAAGGCGGCCACGAAGCCGACCGCGAACATCGGCACATCGGCGCTCGTCAGACCTCCCCATTCCTTATAGAGGCTGTAACCCGTCGCGGCGAACATGGTCGGAATCGCCAAAAAGAAGGAAAATTCGGTCGCGGCAAACCTCGACATCCCGCCCAGCATGCCGCCCATAATGGTGGCACCGGAACGCGACACGCCAGGAAATAACGATACGCTTTGCGCAATTCCGACCACCGCAGCATCCTTCCAAGTCATCTCGTCCACCGTTTGGACCCGCGCGGACCGTGAATAGCGCTCGATCAACAAAATCACGATACCGCCAACCACCAGGGCTCCAGCCACGCTGACCGGATTGAATAGTAAGTGCGTGATCTGCTTGTGCAGCAACAGTCCCAGCACCGCCGCCGGAATAAACGCGATCACCAGATTCGTAACCAGCCGCCGCGCTTTTGGATCGCCATTCAGATTCAGAATCGTTTCGCCCAGTTGCTTCCGATAAATCCATACCACGGATAAAATCGCTCCCAACTGGATGAAAATCTCAAAGGATTCGGCGCGGGGTCCGGTGAAATCCAGAAAATCCCCCACAATAATCAGGTGCCCTGTACTAGAAATTGGCAGGAACTCCGAGGCCGCTTCGACCAACCCCAGAATCAACGCCTTAAGAATCAACAGAACGTCCAAGATCGCTCCTTCAACGGTGTCCGACGATAAGGCGGGCGATTCTAGCAACTCTTGTCAAGGCTCACTATGTCGCTACGAACCCAAAATCGGCGGAGAATCGCCGGCTTCCGATTAATACTTTGAACCCGCTTGTTTTTTTATAATCCAATGGGACACACGGTTTCAGTTTCAACCGAGGCGACCATGCACTCCTCACGGGTGGCTTCCCAGATTACCGCCATCGCGCTTTTCCTGCTGCTGGCCAACATCACCCAGGCCCAACAGATATACAAATGGACCGATACCAGCGGACGGGTGCACTACGACCAAAAAAAGCCCGAGGACACCTCGCAAGTGCAAACGCTCGATGTCACCCCATCGTCCCCCGCCGCTCCGGCCAGCTCGGCGGACTCAACAGCCGAGATCGCCCGTCTCAACGCCCTTTCCGAGCAGATGGCCCACGAACGCCAAGCAGCGGAACAGGCCCGCCAAGAGCAGGCAATCCGCGATCTGGAAGAGGAGAATCAGCGACTCAAGAAGGACTTACTGAATAAACAACTCCAGCAGCAAAACGATGACAATAACAACAATAACAACAATAACAATGTCATCCTCTATCCGCCCCCTTACCCCTACTATCAACCTTACCCGCCTAAACCCTATCCGTCGCATCCCTGCCAGCCTTGGCCGGCTTGCAATGGAACGCTGCCGTCGCCACGCTCCGAGGTGCAACCGACCAAACCGGCATCGACCACGTCCAAGCTCTTGTTCAACCCAAAGCCGGTGGGAGCCGGCTCAGGTTCGCGGAACACGTTCCGAGACCGATAATTCACGTCGAAACCGGATCGAACCACGCCAGTCGCGACCGCAGCTTGACCACATGGCCGACGATCAGTAACGCCGGTGAATGAACCTCTGCATTCTCGATCACGGTGGATAGCGTGGCGAGGGTAGCGCAGTAAACGCGCTGGTGCGACGTGGTTCCCTGCTCCACCAGCGCCGCCGGCATATCACCCGCCATGCCGTGCTCGCGCAGCAGGTCGCAGATATGGCGAACGCTCTTGAGGCCCATGTAGAACACGACCGTCTGGCGCGGCTGCACCAACATCGGCCAGTTCAGATCCAAGGTGCCGTCCTTGAGATGGCCGGTTACAAACACGCACGCTTGGGCGTAATCGCGATGGGTCAGCGGAATGCCGGCATACGCCGCGCAACCGGCGGCAGCGGTCACTCCTGGCACCACCTGAAACGGAATGCCCGCCGCCATCAGCGTTTCAATTTCCTCGCCACCCCGCCCGAAGATGAACGGGTCACCGCCCTTGAGTCGCAGTACCCGCTTGCCTTGCGAGGCCAGATCCACCAGCAATCGATTGATTTCATTTTGCGGCAAGGTGTGATGATCCGGCTCCTTGCCGACGAAGATCCGCTCGACGCGCGGCTCCAATAGATCCAAAATCGCCGGACCGACCAGCCGGTCGTGAACCGCGACATCAGCCTGCCTCATCAATCGTACCGCTTTCAGCGTCAGCAATTCGGGATCGCCGGGGCCGGCGCCCACCAGATACACTTCGCCGACCGAAGAACACGGTCGGGTTGCATTGAATGGTTGTGTCATGGTCTCGTTTGATACCCGCATGGGTAGAGATTGAGAAATCGATCCCAGTAGCTTTTGGATTTCGCCATCTTTCAGGATTGTCGCAACCGCTCGGCGCGAATCCCGACCAGCGCCAGCTCCAACCGCCGCCAAGCGGATTCCGGTCCCGGTAGGCCGAACCGCAACCCCAACGGATCGGTAAAGCGTCGAACAAGAATGCCGCGTCGTGCCAGAGCGTCCCACCAGAATTCGGCATCTGGCGATGGTACCCATTGAAAGAGGGAAGTACCGCCCGCCACTGTCAAACCTTGCCGACCGAGCAAATCCGCCAGCCGCTTGCTGGATCGAAGCAGCCCGAGTCGCGTTTCTTCCTGCCAGGCACAATCGGCCAAGGCTTGTTTCGCCACCCAGCGGCTGGAGCCTGTTACCGTCCAGGGTCCCAGCTGCTCCGATACCCTTTCCAGCAAAGCGGGTTCCGCCAGCACGAATCCGACCCGCGCGCCGGCCAATCCGAAAAATTTGCCCAGTGAGCGCAGCACAACCAAACCCGGCAAACCAACATGGGCCGTCAGGCTCTCGCCCGGGCTGGCGTCCATGAACGCTTCGTCCACCACCAGCCAACCGCCTCGCGCCGCCAACCGTTCCCGCCAGTCCAGCAAAGTTGCCAGCGACAAGCGGCGGCCGGTGGGATTGTTGGGATTGACCACCACCAGCACATCGAGCCGATCCAGCGCTGCATCCAATCCGTTGGCGGTCAACAGCTCGACCGAGTGGCCAACCCGCCGCCAAGCGTGGGCATGTTCGGCATAGGTGGGACTCAGCACGCCCACTCGGCCGAGATCACGCAACAGCGGCAACGCCTGGATCGCCGCCTGTGAGCCGGCCACCGGCACTAGGAGCGAAGTATCGTAGTACGCTGCTGCTGCCGCCTCCAGGCCATCGTCCGATTCCGGTAGCCGTCCCCAAACCGTCGCGGGAATCGGTGGCACCGGCCAGCCGTTGGGGTTGATACCGGTAGACAGATCCAACCAATCGCTGAGCGGAATCCGGTAACGGCTCGCCGCCACGCGCAGTGCACCGCCGTGTTCAAGCAAGGATCAGCCCTCCCAAGACGATCACCGCCAGCCACAGCCACAACGCTCGTCGCACCAGCGTCACCGCCCGGCTGATATCCGCGGCGCGGGGCGCCAATCCCTCGCCCAATGCCGGGCGCTGCTGCCATTCGCCGTGATAGCGGGCTTGTCCGCCCAGCGCCAGACCGAGCGCACCGGCTCCGGCCGCCATCACCGGGCCGGCATTAGGGCTTTTCCAAAACGGCGCTTGTTCTCGCCAACAACGCCACGCCAAAGCCGGTTTCGCGCCCACCGCCACATAGCTCAGGGCGGTCAATCGCGCCGGAACCCAGTTCAATAGATCATCCAACCGCGCCGCCGCCCAGCCGAAATCTCGATAGCGCGGCGTCCGATAACCCCACATGGCGTCGAGCGTGTTGGCCAGCCGGTACAGCACCGCGCCCGGCACATGGATCAGGCTGAACCAGAACAGCACGCCGAAAATCGCATCACAACCGTTTTCCAACACCGATTCCACCGTGGCCCGGCTGATCTGCTCCTCGTCGAGATCATCGGTGTCGCGACTGACGATCAAGCCGACCCGCTCACGCGCCAACGGCAAATCGTTCGCTTGCAGGGCCGCTGCCACCGCTTCGGCATGCTCAGCCAGACTCCGCGCACCGATGGCAAGAGCGAGTAACCCCAGTGCCACGACTGAACCCAGCAACGGAATCGCACCCAGCAGCCATGCGGCGGCGGCGAACGGCACCAGCAGCACGATCACCGCCCCGATGCCACGGGCACGACGCAATTCGGCATTGGTCTCGGGCGGACCCGTAAGCAAGCACCTCAACCCGTTGCGCCAACCAGCCGAATCCCGCCAACGGATGCCAGCGGCGCGGTTCGCCTAATCGCCAGTCGAGCAGCACCGCGCCAACGCACAGCAACGCGGTCAACATAAAATCGCCCTCGCCCTCTGAAAGGAGGGATAGTGAATGTTCTTTTTCAATGGCCTTAAGATATTCGGGATCACGGAGGAGGCTAGTGTAGCTAAAAACCGAGTGATTCAGTCAAAATCCTGACGCCACTATTCAGCGACGATCCAGCCTCTTCAAGCCAAGGCCACTCGGCACGACCCACCGGATCCGGCCGACCGTGTTGGGAAAAGGGCTCAATCGTCGTACCGACCTGAGCCTGAAGCAACCGCAGGCAGTGGTGGTGAAGCGTTCGGATTTCTGACGGCAAGAGCGGAAAACACGTCACACAAAACCTCTAATAACCGAATCCTTTTCCACTTGATGTAAACTGATCAAGTCGGCCATCTACCAATCGCATAAATCCGTTTGTGCTCTACCACCGTCCATCGAACAACGAGTTTTCATACCCCCGCGACCCGCTATGTGTGGTTTTATCCAGCATCTTCCACTCACTTTTAATAAAAGCCGCTGGGTCGGTGCGCCGCTTGGATTGTTGGGTCTGGTCTTCGTGCTGGGCGTTGTGAGTCGTCTGGCTTTTGCCGAGCATACTTCGGTCGATCTCACGCGCTTCAGTCTCGAAGAACTGATGCAGGTGGAAGTGTATTCGGCTTCCAAATTCGGCCAGAAGGCGAGCGAAGCGCCGTCAGCAGTGACGGTCATCACGGCCGACGACATCAAAACCTACGGCTACCGAACCCTGGCCGATATCCTGCGTAGCCTCCCCGGCGTTTACGTGAGTTACGATCGCAACTACAGCAGTGTGGGTGTGCGCGGTTTCGGTCGCCCTGGCGATTACAACGATCACTTGTTGTTTTTAATCGATGGGTATCGCATCAACGACAACATTTACGACATGGCGCCAGTAGATACCGATTCCATCGTGGACGTGGATTTGATCGAACGGGTCGAGTTCCTGCCAGCCGGCCCCGCCACGGCGCTCTACGGTAACAACGCTTTTTTCGGCGTGGTGAACATCACGACAAAACGAGGGCGGGATATCGGCGGCGTAGAACTCGCTGGCTCGGTCGCCAGCGCCGAAACGAATCGAGGTCGCGCGACCTTCGGCCGCAAACTGAGCAACGGATCGGAATTGCTGCTGTCCGCCACCACTTACGACAGCCAAGGCAGGAATCTTTACTTTCCCGAATTCGACGACCCACTAACCCACAACGGCGTCGCAGTCGGTCTTGATTACGATACCGCCTCTCAATTCTTCGGGAAGCTGTCTTTCGAGGACTGGACCTTGGAACTGGCTCACGCGAATCGCGATAAAGGCGTTCCAACCGCGTCTTATGGGCAGGATTTCAACGATCCCCGCAGTCGCACCGAAGACCAGCGGACCTTCGTAAGCCTCGGTTATCGCGCTGCCTGGAACACCCACCTAGACGTGCAAGGCCATCTGCTTTACGGCACTTACGATTACCATGGAGACTACATCTACGAAGGGATCAATCTTCCCGACCAAGCCACGGGGCGATGGTGGAATGCCGATCTCCAGTTTACGAACACCGCCTTCGATTCGCACAAGCTGGCGTTCGGGGCAGAATACCAGCGCGATCTGCAGCAAAATCAAGCCGCGTTCGACGAGACTGGCACCGCCACGTTCGATAGCCGAATGAGCGGGGATCGCTGGGGACTGTATGCCTTGGACGAATTTGCCTTGATCGACCGAACGAATCTCAGCATCGGAATCCGTTACGACCGCACCGCCAACGGTGACGACAGCATCGATCCCCGCGTCGGTCTCGTCTACCAGTGGGACACCCAAACCACCCTCAAGCTTTTGTACAGCACGGCTTTCCGATCGCCCAACGCCTACGAACTCTACTACGCTAGCGACTATTTACCGAACCCCACGCTTCGATCCGAGACGATCAAAACGTATGAGCTGATTTTGGATAAGCGCCTGGACGAGAGCACCCGTTTTAACGCCTCCGTTTATCACTACGACATCAACGATCTGATCGACTTGACCACGGACCCCGATTCAGGGCTGCTGACGTTTCGCAATCTGAGCAATGTGGAAGCCAACGGGCTTACGGTAGAAGTCGTGCGGCATTGGACCAACGGCGCACGGCTCCGGGCCAGTTATAGCTGGCAACTGGCCGAGGACGAGACCGGGGGATGGCTCGACAACTCCCCTCGCCATCTCGCCAAGGTGAATTGGAGTCAACCATTTTTTGGCGATATCTGGCGCGCGGGGCTGGAATTGCAATACATCGGCAAGCGCCGTGGGACTCAGGGCAACGAAGTGGCCGATGCGCTGGTCGCTAATCTGAACTTGCTCGGTCAACCCTTTGGCAAGAATCTGGACGTTGCTTTGGGCGTTTACAATCTGTTCGATCAGGATTATGCCGATCCGGGGGCGGAGGAACATCTCCAAACGGAAATTCTCCAGGATGGCCGAAGCTGGCGTTTGAAACTCGACTATCGGTTCTGAGCGCCCCTCTGGGCGATTCCCAAGCATATCCGCTCTGGAGATGGCCGAAGCTGGCGTTTGAAACTCGACTATCGGTTCTGAGCGCCCCTCTGGGCGATTTCCAAGCATATCCGCTCTGGAATATCACGCTGCCTACTCGACGCATCAGACACAGTAGAAAGTAGAACGAATCTTCATGTTCATAAAAGTGTAACCCTCTTACCAAAAACTACCCCAACCTCGCACAAGAAGATCGAAAATTACTGTGATGCTCAGTGCCAAGCCTCTGCTCGAAACCCAGTTTCGCCCAACCTTACACGGCTTGATCTGTGGTTTCGCGATGCTGCCCGACCGGCGAGTTCAGCATCTCGCCGGAAACGAGCTAAACGCGGCGCTGGCCCGATCAGCGGCGGTGGTCTGGTTACACTTCAATGTCCGCGTCGGCTCAGCTCGTGACTGGATCGCGCGCTGCGAACGCCTGCCCGAAACCTCTCGCCGATTCTTGTTGGCACACGACGACCGCAAACAACTCGAACAAACGAGCGATAGCCTTTTGGGCGTCATCAGCGACCTTCGCCATGATTTCGATTCTGAGTTCGATCCCGAACACATCGCCGCCCTGCGCTTTCATCTGGATCGAAATTGCCTGATCAGTACCCGCTCGCAACCTTGCAGTACCGCCGACCGCCTGCGCACTGAACTGAAACAGGGGCATTATTTCGTCAGCACCGCCCAGCTCTTGATCTATCTGTTCGAATCACAAGTGGCCCAGCTCAGCGAAACGATCACGCGGGTCCGCAGCCAGCTCGACGCTATCGAAGACGAAGTCCTGGCGGGACAAGTACGCGGACAACACACGCAATTGGGCGGTATTCGCCGGTTGGCGGTGCGCTTGAGCCATCACTTCGGCCCCGAGCACCGAATGTTGCAACGTCTATGTCGGCGCCCGCCAGCATGGTTCGACGAGATCAATAACGCGGCCTTGCAGGACGCGGCGGAAGAATTCCGCGAACTGGTCAACGATCTATCCGAGACCCAAGAGCGTGCCAAGTTGTTGCAGGAAGAACTGGCCGCTCGCCTGGTGGAGCAAACCAACACCAATCTCTACATCCTATCCCTTTTCACCGCACTACTGCTGCCACCTAGCCTCGTTGCCGGCATCTTCGGGATGAACGTCATCGGGGTACCAGGAGTACAGGACGGAAGTCCGATGGCATTTTGGTGGGTGATGTTGGGCATGGCGGCGGTTTCAGGTCTCGTTCTACTGCTGTTGTACTGGCGGCGTCTGTTGTGAATACCGCCAGTACCGCTGAATTCGCTTCATTCCACCGACAAACGGAGTTCGCATGCCGAACAAACGCTTTCTCTTTGTGTCTTGGGACGGCCTGATCGGCGACATCGCTTGGCAGACCGTCAAGGAAGGCCATGAAGTCAAATACTACATCCAGAACGCCGACGAGAAGGAGATCGCCGACGGCTTCGTCTCCAAAATCGAGGATTGGAGACAAGCCGTCGAGTGGGCTGATGTGGTGGTGTTCGATGATGTGCTTGGCATGGGCGGCCTGGCGGAGGAATTGCGCCGGGCCGGTAAGCTGGTGGTCGGTGGCACGTCCTATACCGACCGCCTCGAAGACGATCGCGCTTTCGGTCAACAGGAATTGCGGGCGGCCGGCGTGGCCATCATCCCGCAGGAAAATTTCACTTCCTTCGATGACGCCATCGCCTACGTTAAAGCCAATCCGACCCGCTACGTAATCAAACCCAGCGGCGAAGCCCAGAACTACAAGCGCCTACTGTTCGTGGGCGAAGAGGACGATGGGCGCGATGTCATTCAGGTGCTGGACGATTACAAGCGCGCCTGGGCCGACAAAATTAAGGAGTTTCAGCTGCAACGCCGGATCATGGGCGTGGAAGTTGCCACCGGCGCATTCTTTAACGGCTCCGAGTTCGTCTACCCCATCTGCGTTAACTTCGAGCACAAAAAGCTGTTTCCAGGTGACATCGGTCCCTCGACTGGCGAGATGGGTACTGCAATGTTCTGGAGCGAGCCCAACAAGATATTCAACGCTACCTTGAAAAAGATGGAGTCGAGATTACGGCGGGAACGCTTCGTCGGTTACATCGACATCAATTGCATTGCCAATAATAACGGCGTCTACCCACTGGAATTTACCGCCCGCTTCGGTTACCCCACCATCAGTATCCAGCAGGAAGGCTTGTTGTTGCCGATCTCGGAATTGCTCTACAAGCTTGCCGAAGGCTCCATCACCCGTTTCCGGGCCCGCAGCGGTTTTCAGGTCGGCGTGCGGATTGTGGTACCGCCCTTCCCCTTCAAGGATAGAGAGACCTTCGACAGCAGTTCCAAGGATGCGGTGATCCTATTCAAAACCCCCTCCCGCGAGGGTATTCACATCGAAGACGTGAGGCTGGTAAACGACGAGTGGCTGGTAACCGGCACATCAGGAGTCGCTCTGATCGTCTGTGGGATCGGCCCTACCATGAAGCAGGCCCAGCGCCAAGCTTACAATCGCGTCAAGAACGTCATGATCCCCAATATGTATTATCGAGAAGATATCGGCGACCGATGGAATGAAGAGGATAGCGACCGACTCCATTCCTGGGGCTATCTGCGCGAGTGAGCGCCCTGCTCGCTTGACTGAAATCCTCTATCCAGCACTCAATTGCCCGTTTTGGAGATCTCGATAAAACGCCAGCAACGTCTCGGCTAAGCTCCGCGCGGTCCATTGCCTGGCATAAGCCCGGCCCTCCTCGCCCAGTCGCCGTCGTAATTCGGCATCATTCAGCAATCGCCGGACCTGAGCAGCGAAATCCCTGATGTCCTCCTCGGCGATCAGCGCCCCCTGCTCCGCCACCAGGATATCGCGGGTACCCATAACCGCTGTGGAGACGACAGGCACACCGAGACTCATCGCTTCCAGCAGCACCAACCCTTGCGTTTCGGTCCGAGAGGCGAAAACGAAGGCATCGCCTGCCTGATAGCAGCTGCTCAACTCGGAACCTCGTGCCAAGTACCCAACGAAACGCAAATTCGCCGTCAATCCCAGCGATCTCCCCAATCGCTGCAATCGATCTCGCGCCGGGCCTTCGCCAGCGACGATCAGCACGATGTCGGGGTGAGTGGTCCGCTTCAATTCCTGGGCGACATGCAGTAAAAACTCGATATTCTTCTCGAAGGCCACCCGCCCCACGAACACCAACACCGCTTGATCGGGACGAATATCGTGCCTCGCGCGAAACGCGCCACCGTCTCCTTGCTGAAAAGCATCCCCTGGCATGCCGGTCGGAATCACCCGCATCCTGGTCCGCACCCCATATCGGACCAATATCTCGTGCATCGCGCGCGAAGGCACCACCAAGCCATCCAACTGATTGCACTGTCGGCGGGAAAACTGCCGAGCCACCACCCGCCAGACCCCTTTTGGCAAGAAAGGCAGATAATGAAACAGATACTCCTCAAAAAAGGTGTGATACGTTTCGACGCACGGTACGCCCAATCGCCGCGCCAACCGTAGGCCCGCGTAGTGCGCGACAAAAGGCGTCTGCACATGAATCAGATCGAACTTGCAAGATCGCAGCATCGCTAATTGTTGGGCCAACAACCGGGGACGCATCATCCGATCCTCGGGATCGAAGAGGACTTGGCGGGAAATAACCCGCTCGATGCCCTGTTCGTGAACCACCGGCTGACCGTATTCCGGCGCTACCAGCCAGACCTCGTGCCCCAACTCTTGCAACTCACGGCGAAAGGTCTGGATCGAGGTGGAAACGCCGTTCACGCGCGGAAAATAGACATCAGAGAGCATTAGAATTTTCATGAGGATGACCGGCGTTGGCCTCGGAGCAGCGTGACAAACCCCCGGGCCAGTAGCGGGAAAACGGCAAGCAATACCAACGAAATCAAAAAACTAGGCGATAATACGTCTTGCAAAGCGTCCAACCGAGCCAGTTGAGTACCGGCATTCACATACACCACCAGCAGCGGCAACATGCCGAGTTGGCTTATCCAGCAAAAAGTCCACGGCGAAATCCGGGTCAAGCCCATCAGCAAATTGACCAGGAAATACGGAACTACCGGAATCAGCCTCAGGCTGAACAGATAAAACGATCCGTCACCTGCCAGGCTTGCTTCGACCGTTTTCAACCGCTCGCCCCAATGTCGTCGTATCTCGTCACGTAGGAGGTATCGCGCGGTCAAAAAAGCCAAAGTCCCGCCAAGGGTCGAGGCGAACGAAGCCAATACCGTGCCCCAGAGCAAGCCGAATAACGCGCCACCGGCCAGACTCAGAACGATCACTCCCGGTACCGATAGCCCGGTGACTGTCGCATACAAGCAAAAGTACAGTAACCCGGCGACCCGAGGATGTTCGACGCGATACGCGATCAGTGCCACATGGTGGGATTTGAGAAAGTCGAGACTGAGAAACCGACCCAGGTCGAGGGCGAACAAGGCGGCGAGCAAACCGGCGAATAACAACCAGACCCAGGGATTTCGGATCATGAACGGGATCTTCTCGCAGAGCTGTGGAAGCCAGCGCGGCCGCTATCGACCTTGCTGCCGCCATGCCTGCGTGCGCCGGAGCAGCCAGCGGCTCAAGCCAGCGTGCAGCAGGCGCACCCCGGCGGAGGTGTAGACGATCAGCATCGCCATCGCCGCTGCTGGGGCAGTGTCGCCGGCGTCGTCCATGTTCAGCACCGCCACCGAAGCCAGGGTCGTGTGCGGTGCGTACAGGAATACCACCGCCGACACGGTGGTCATGGCGTTGATGAAGAAGTAAATAGCGATGTCCAGGATCGCCGGCAGGCACATCGGTGTCGTCACCCGCCAAAAGGTGCGGTAGAACGGTGTCTTGAGCGCGGCCGATACCGACTCGAACTCCGGATCGAGCTGTTTCAGTGCGGTCAACGCGGTCAGGTGGCTGACGGTATAGAAATGCGCGATGGTGGCCAGCACCAGAATCGCCATCGTGCCGTACAGAAAATTCAACGGGTTGCCAGACGCGTTGAAGAAAAAGATGTAGGCCAGCCCTAGCACCATGCCAGGCACCGCCATCGGGATCAGCGCCAGCAGATGCGTCGCCGTCCGCAGCGGGTTCGCCACGCGGGTTTTCTCGACCAGATAGGCGCCGACGAACACCACCAAGCTGCCGAACATGGCGGTGTACAACGCCAGCCGGATCGAGTTGCCGTAGGAGGCCCAACTGCCACCGTCAGCGGTGCTGAAGTCGTAATGGCGCAAGGTCAGACTGAGATCATAGGGCCACAGTTTGGCCAGCGAAGCGAAGGCGGCCATGCCCAGGATGTCCAGGATCAGCAACGCCACCAGACCGACGAAACCGAGCAGCGCCAAATCGCGAACCGGACTGGGCTTGGGCCGATAGGGCACGGCGCGGCTGGACAGGCTGGAGATCTGCCGTCGCTGCGCCCACCGCTCAACAAAGAACGCCACCAGCGCTGGCAATAATAAAAGTAGCGAAACCACCGCGCCCACCTGGAAATTCTGTTGCCCCACCACCTGCTTGTAGATGTCGGTCGCCAGCACGTTGAATTGACCGCCGACCACCTTGGGCACGCCGAAATCGGTGATGACCAGAGTAAACACCACGAACAGCGCGCTAATCAGGCCGTAGCGCGCTCCGGACAGGGTGACGATGGTGAAGGTCCGCCAACGGCTGGCGCCCAGCGACTCCGAGGCTTCGTACAGCCGAGCGTCGGCGGTGGCCAAAGCGGTGCTAATGATAATCAGGGCGTGGGGAAAGGTCCAAAACACCGAGCCGATCACGATGCCGATTGGCCCATAAATGCTCTCGCCCAACAGCCAGTTTTTCAGCGCGCCTTGATTGCCGAACAGATAAACCAGCGCGATGGCCGGCAACAGCGACGGCGCCAGCAGCGGCAGCATAGCCACCAGCCGAAAGAAGCCCTTGAACGGGATACAGCTGCGATTCAGGGCGTAGGCATAACCGAAGGCCAGCGCAATGGTGATCGCCGTGGCCAGCGCCGAAATCCACAGACTATTGCCGATCACGCCCGACAGTGCCGGATGGGTGAAGTATTGGGCGAAGTTGGCCAGGCCGACGAAAGCACCCTCGCGATTCTGCACGCTTTTCGCCAGCATGAGCACCAGCGGCAACAGTAGGGTGACGGCCAGATACAGCGCCAACACCAGCAGACTGCCGCCCATCAGCCATTCGTCGCGGCCTAGGCGAAGGCGAATACGCGGCGCGACTGTCGCCAGTTCAGCCATGAGAGTGGCTGTTCGGGAAGAGGCGGATATGCTCGGCAGGAATATGCAGGTGCAGCGCGTCGCGCGGACGCAAATCCAGCTCACGCGCCTGCTGACTGGGCAGTTGCGCCCGCAGCCGGCAATCGCCCAACTCACCGCCGCCCAAACTTAGCCAGAAAAACGGCCCCATGAATTCCAGATCATGCACTTCGGCCTGCAAGCTATTGGCGTGGCCGTTGGTCTTGCCGGTGCAAACGATATCCTCCGGTCGCACCGCCGCCCGCACCGCCGCGCCTGGTTCGTACCCCTCGACCGCGCAGGCCAGCCGCGCCGATCCGAGTTGAATTTCGCCGTGGCCGACTCGCGTTGCCGGCAACAGATTCATCGCGCCGATGAATTCCGCCACGAACAGATTGGCGGGCTGATGGTAGATTTCCAGTGGCGTACCGGTCTGCTCGATGCGGCCATCCCGCATCACCACGATCCGGTCGGCCATGCTGATGGCTTCTTCCTGGTCGTGGGTGATCATGATGGTGGTGATACCCAGCCGGCGTTGCAGGCTCTTGATCTCCTCGCGCAGATAAGTCCGCACTTTGGCGTCCAGCGCCGACAGCGGTTCGTCAAGCAACAGCAGACCCGGCGAAATCGCCAGCGCCCGCGCCAATGCCACCCGCTGCTGCTGGCCGCCGGACAGTTGCGCCGGATACTTGTGGCCACTGTCGGGCAGGCCGATCAGTTCCAGCAACTCCATAACCCGCTGCTGGATCGTCGCTTTAGGCTGTTTGCGATTTTCCAGACCGTAGGCGATGTTGCGGGCGACGGTGAGGTTCTGAAACAGCGCGTAGGATTGGAACACGATGCCGAAATCGCGCTGCGCCGGCGGCAGGGCAGAAATGTCGCGACCACCCTGCTCCACCGTGCCATGTGTCTGAATGTCCAGCCCGGAAATCGCCCGCAGCAGCGTGGTCTTGCCGCAGCCGGAGGGGCCGAGGAAGCAGACGAACTCGCCCCTGTAAATATCGATGTTGACGTTGTCAAGGGCGGTGAAGTCGCCGAAGCGCTTAGTGAGGTTGCGGATGCGAAGATAGGGCGTGGTCATGGGCGGTCAATCTGCTGATTTATTTCCCCTCTCCTGGTGGGAGAGGGGCCAGGGGTGAGGGCGTTTCAGCTACTTCTTCGGTTCCGACTTGTTGTCGTAGCGCTTGGCCCACTCAGCCAGAATGGTTTCGCGATGCTTGGCGGCCCACGCAAAATCGTTTTTGATCATTTTCGCCGCAATGCCTTCCGGGAAATTCGGCACCGGCTTGGCAACGCCCGGCATGGCGACCACTGCGTAGCCCTCGTTGTACAGCTCGTTGGCTTTGCGGGTCACGGACCAGTCGGCCAACTGCTTGGCGGCTTCCAGCTTCTGGGTACCCTTGACGATGGCGAAAGATTCCAGATCCCAGCCCACACCTTCGCTGGGGGCGATCACCTCGACCGGCGCACCTTTGGTCTTTTCCTGAGCGCCGCGATAGGCGAAGGAGACGCCAACCGGAACTTCACCGGCAGCGGCCATCTTGCAAGGCTTGGAGCCGGAATGGGTGTACTGGGCGATGTTCTCGTGCAGCGCATCCATGAACTTCCAGCCCTTGTCCTCGCCCCACATTTGCAGCCAGGCCGACACGTCGAGGAAGCCGGTGCCAGAGGAGTTGGGATTCGGCATCACCACCTTGCCTTTGTATTCCGGCTTGGTCAGATCCTGCCAAGAGGCCGGCTTCGGTAGTTTGCTTTTTTCCGCTTCGACGGTGTTGTAGCACAGCGAGGCGATCCAGGCGCGCGTGCCGACCCACACCGGCGGCTTGGCGCTATCGACGTACTTCGGATCAAGTTTCTCCACCCCTTTAGGCGCGTAAGGCTGGAAATAACCCTGATCGGCGAGCAGTTTGATGCTGGTCACGGCCAAGCCCCACACCACATCGGCCTGCGGATTGGCTTTTTCGGCCAGCAGCTTGGCGGTGATGATACCGGTGGAATCCCGCACCCACTTGATGTCCAGGTCGGGATAATCGGTTTCGATGGCCTGTTTGAACTTGACCAGTTCGTCGGCCTCGACGGCGGTGTAGACGATCAATTCGGTTTTGGCCTGCGCGGTGAAGGCGACGCCCGCCAGCAATACGCCGAATACGGTGGCGAATTTCATCGAAAATCCTCGTGGGTTGCGGAAAACGGGACGACCCCGATCCAGGATGGTCGAGAGCGATGGTTGGCAAATGGGAATTTTGCGATGGTCGCGTTACGAAATTGTGATCAGCCCGAGACTTTGTTCGACCGTGCCCATTCGCAACGCTGGCGAAACTTTGGATCGAACGGATCGACGCTGCCGAAACGGTCGGGCCGGAACGGCGTCAGGTCGAAGGGTGGAATTTGTCCCATCGCGAGCGCCGCGATGCTTGCGCCTACTCCGCCGGCAGCGGCGATGCCCGCACCCGAGCAACCCGTCGCGGCGAGAAATCCGCGCGTTTCCGGCACCGGCCCAAGCACGAATAAACCATCCGGGGTATAGGTGGACAGGCCAGCGATATGGTGGGCGATCTCTAACCGGTCCAGCGTCGGCAGAAATCGCCGCAAGGCCGGTGCGCCTTCCACCAGCGAGGACCAACCGTCCTCGTCGCTCAAGGCAAATCCGCTCGACTCGTCCGGCAACCGGCGCGGGTCGAAGCTGACCGACTGGCGTTCCCGCAACCCGAACAGTAGCCCGCCCAATTCCGGCCGGCTGTAGGCGCGGGCATCCGGCAGGACAACGATGGGATGATCGGGAGGAAACAGCGGGTCCGGCGCGGTAATCCAGTACTGACTGCGCACCGGCGCCATCGGCAGTCCGACGCCCAATGGCATCGCCAGCAAATTGGCCCAAGCGCCGGCGGCATCGACGACATAGCGACTGTAGATGATCCCCTGATCCGTTATCACACCTGTGACGCGATTATCCGGACAGCGAAAACCATGAACAGCCGTACCTTGCAACAATTTCACGCCACGCTGTTTCGCGGCGCGGGCATACGCCATTGTCAGTCGATAGGGATCGATAAACGCGTCATCCGGCATGAACGCGGCGGTGGCTATCGCCTCGGGATTCAACCAGGGCACCCGCCGAACCGCTTCGTCCGCCGTCAGCCACTCCACTTGCAGGCCGGTGGCCTCGGCGACGGTAATCAGTTCCCGCAATTCCTGTTGTCGAGCCTCGCTGGCGGCGACGTGGAGGCTGCCGACTCGCTGCAGGTCCAGCGGTTCTTCGAGTTCGGTTTCCAGCGCGGCGACATCGGCGTAGGTCTGGGCGATCAGCGGCATCAGCGCGGTTTTAGCGCGGGCCCGAGTCAACAGCGCGGCGGCGCGACTGGTCGCGGCAAATGCCAGGGTGTCGCGCTCCAACAAGATCGCGCGGCCCGTGCCCCATCGTGCGTAGTGCCAGGCGATAGCGCAACCGAGAATACCACCACCGATGATGACCAGATCGGCGCGGTCGAAGGGGATGGAAGCCGCGTTCACCCGTGTTGTAGCTCCCGTTCGGTTTCCGCGATGGCCTCCTCCACGATAGCCAACGCCAGATCCATTTCATGATCGGAGACGATCAATGGCGGCGTTAGGGTCAACACATTGCCCAAGCTGACCTTGAAGCTCAAACCGCGCGCCAGCGCCCGATACAGCACTGCTTCGGCGGCATCGTTGGCGGGTGTCTTGGCGATGCGATCCGTCACTAATTCGATCCCAAGCAGTAGCCCGCGACCGCGTACGTCACCGATCAACGGATAAGCATCCCGCATTTCGCGCAGTCGAGTCAGCGCCCGTTCGCCCTGTCGGCGCGCGTTTTCGACCAAACCGTCATCCTCGATAATCTGGAGCGTGGTCGTGGCCGCGCGCGCCAACACCGGATTTTTCTCGTGGGTGTAATGACCGAACGCCCAAGCGTGGCCTACGTCCAGCTCCGGCCGGCACAGCGTCGCCGCGATCGGCAAGACACCGCCGCCCAACGCTTTGCCCAACACCAGGATGTCGGGGATCACGCCATCGTGCGTACAGGCGAACAGTCGGCCGGTCTTGCCGAGGCCGGTGGGAATTTCATCGAAAATCAGTAGCGTACCACTTGCATCGCAAGTATCCCGCACGCTTTGCCAGAAACCGGGCGGCGGAATATAAGGCACGGCACGGGCAGGTTCGGCAATGACGGCGGCAACATCGCCTTCTCGTTCGAGGACGTAACGCACCAGGGTAGCGCAGGTCAGTCGGCACACATCCAGTTGCGGGCGACCTTCGGAGTCGGTCGGATAGCCGTAAGGGCAACGATAGCAGGCAAAGGGCGGCAAATGCTCGGCACCGCTTAGTAACGGCCCGATCGGTCCGGAGCGAAACAATGCCTCGCCGCCGACACTGGCCGCGCCGAAGCCGGCGCCGTGAAACGCATCCCAGAATGACAGGGTTTTGAAACGACCGGTGGCGGCACGGGCGATTTTCAGAGCCATTTCGACGGCATCCGAACCGCCGGTGGCAAACAGCACCTTACTCAAGCCGGGCGGGCTGATTTCCGCCAATTGTCGGGCCAATTCGATCGCCGGCTCGCAAGTGAAACGGCGCGGCGCAAACGATAACTCGTCTAGCTGCGCTTTGATGGCAGCCAGCAAGCGAGGATGACCATAACCGATGTGGTGAACGTTATTGCCGTGGAAATCCAGGTAACGACGACCGGCAGTGTCTTCGATCCAACACCCCTCGGCGCGGCGAATCGCGGCCAAACAGGGCGTCGAAACGGACTGATGCAAAAAACAATTGGCATCCTCGGCCAGCAATTGCCGGCCTTCGTCGTCCAGATACTCAGTCTGCCACGCTGCTCGCCGGGAAGTATTATTGGTTTCACTTTCGCCGGGTGGCGGTGCGATCGACGAAAATTGCCGGCTCACGGCCGTTCGCCGCGCGCCAGTCGTGCCTCGATGGCGTCCAGGCAGCGCGGTAAGTCAGCGATGGAATCGATCACATAATGGGCGCCACTGGCCAGGAGTCGCTGGTAGGCACGCTCGCGGCGTTGGCGCTGGTCAGCGACCGGCAACGCCTCCCAGCCCATCAGCGGCAAACCGATTTCGTTGCCGCTGACCGCAACCCCTATCGCCCACATGCCGGCATTTAACCCTTCTGCGATGCCGGGCACCGTATCGTCCACCTTAACGCAGGACTGCACGGTTTCGATTCCCAGCTCCATCAAGTTCTTAAAGCTCATATAGGGGTAGGGTCGCCCGCATGGGACTTCGGTGGCGCAAACCGTGCTGTCCGGTACATAACCTTGCTCGGCGGCAGCACGCAGCAGCAGTTCCATCATCGCTTGGCTGTAGCCAGTATTCGCGCCGATGCGAATGCCACGCGCCCGCAAGGTGACTACCGTCTCCCGACAACCGGGAATCAATTGCGCAGTGTCGCGGATGCCCTCGACTTGCAGGGGGACGAACTCGTGATACAGCCGGTCGATGGTAGCTTCGTCCGGGGATTCGCCATAAAGATCACGCCAGGCGGCAGTGATGCGGGGTAGCGCGCACAGGCATCGGATATGCTCGCGTTTCTCGGTACCCATTGGACCCCGCGCTTCGTCTAGGCCGAGATCGATCCCCTGCGCGGCGAACAACCGCGTGAAAGCCATCACCGGGGCCAGCGAACCAAAATCCACCGTGGTGCCAGCCCAGTCCAGGATCACCGCTTGCACCGGGCCGCGATAGGAACGCTGATAGTGGAAATACATGGAGTTCGGTCCTGCGTGTGGAGTTTAGAAAGCCGGTTTTTCAAGGTCCCCAGGCCGAGGCGAACCATCTGGAATGCCCATCTCGTCCAGTGTGGCGCGGATCGCGGCTAACACGCCATACATCTGCTCCTCAAATAACTGGCCGATGCAACCGATGCGGAAGCTGTCCATCTCGGTCAATTTGCCGGGATAGATGATGAAACCGCGCTGCTTTATCGATTGGTAAAAGATCTTGAAATCGAAATGAGGATGGCCCGGTGCGTGGAACGTCACGATGATCGGTGACAGCCAGCGATCCTCCAACAAGGTATGGAAACCCATCGCCCGCATGCCTTCGACCAGCACGGTTTTGTTATGGGTATAGCGCGCTAGCCGGCCGGCTGCGCCACCTTCGGCAGCGTGTTGCTCCAAGGCACTGGCAAACGCCGCCACCACATGAGTGGGCGGTGTGAACCGCCATTGGCCGGTCCGTTCCAGATACGACCATTGATCCTGGAGATCCAGGCTCAAGGAGTGCGCGTTGCAGACACAGTTTTCCAACACCTTGCGGCGTAGCAGGGCAAAACCGAAGCCGGGCACGCCCTCGAAACACTTGTTGGCCGACGATACCAGTCCGTCGAACACCAGTTCATTGGCATCGACCGGCAAGGCACCGAAGGAACTCATCGCATCCACGAACAGCCGCCGCCCCTGCCGTTGAACCACCTCGGCGATGGCTTGCAACGGATTGAGAATACCGGACGAAGTCTCGCAATGGACCACAGCAACATGGGTGATCGCCGGATCGGCCACTAGCAGGGCTTCGACCTGTCCTGGCGGCGGCGGCAAATAGTCGCCCATGTCCAGTGTCGCGAAATCGCGACCCAGATAGCTGAGAATGCGCGCCATCCGCTGACCGTAGGCACCGTTCATCAACACCAGCGCCTTCCCATCGCGTGGCAACAAAGTGGCCAAGGCGGCTTCCACCGCGTAAGTGCCGCTACCCTGCAAAGGAACGCAAACATGGGTGTCCTCAGCGCGGGCCACCGCTACCAGCCGACGGCAGACCCTGGCAGTCAATTCGTTGAAGTCACTGTCCCAGGAACCCCAGTCGTGCAGCATGGCAGACTTGGTTTCCAACGAGGTGGTCAAGGGGCCGGGCGTAAGGAGATAAGGCTCACGGAGTGGATTCATGATCGGAAGCTCGCAATGCGGCTGGGTCTCAGACCCGCATCATCCCAAGCCTCTGTTATGGTTTTATGAAGAACTGTCCCTGGCTGGACTTTAGCGCTTCAGGCACCCCAACTGATCACAAAAACTTCATTAGACTGAGATATTTGGATGGTACGGTTCCGCAACCGCCGGGGGATCGGAGATTTGGTGTGACAGCTTCCCACCGCTTACGGCTCGGACTGAGGCCCCTGAATTTGAACCCTGCGATCCCTAATTTGAACCTATCACCCGACCTTCGGAGAGCAACATGAGTCCGTTCCGAGTCTTGCCCTTGACGCAAGCGATTCTAGCCGCCTGCGCCGTGCTGACGGTGCCCCAGATCGCGGACGCTAACCCTGATGTCCCTCTACCAACCGGTCAGTACATCACCCCGCTCGAGCCGGACAGCGCCGTGCAGCAGCTCCTGAACCCGGGCCTTTCCGCCTACCCCAACTTCGTTGCTGGCGGGGCGGTCACCGCCAGGCTGAGCCCCGATGGCAGCACACTTGCGATTCTTTGTGCGGGTCAGAACACGCTCTATAAAGAGAACGGCAGCGTCGATAGCGCAAATTCGACTCAGTATCTCTTTCTCTATGACGTGGCGGACGCCAACAAGCATCAGCCCAAATTGATCCAGGTCATCAAGCAGACCAACGCCCATGTCGGTCTGGTCTGGATGCCGGACGGCAAGACGCTCTATGCCGCAGGCGGTAACGATGATGCGGTCTACGCATACACCAAGAGCGGCGAGACGTGGGCTCAATCCGCCAAGATCAGTTTGGGACACGGGGGCAAGGGCGTTGGCCTGAACGTCCAACCTAACGCCGGTGGACTCGCCATTTCCCCTGACGGGAAGACATTGGTGGTCGCGAACAACTACAACGACTCAATTAGCGTCATCGACACGGCAACCAACAAGCTCCGCTACGAACATGATCTGCGCCCCTACTTCTCTGGCAATGAAGGCGACGGCGGCAAGCCAGGCGGGACTTATCCATTCGCGGTCGCGGTAAAAAGCGTGAACGTCAACAAGGGCGAACAGGATCGGACCATCGCCTATGTCTCCGCTAACCGTGACCGTGAAGTCGATGTCATCGACATCTCGTCGCCGACCGCGGGGCAGCTCATTACCCGCATCAAGCTCGACGGCAATCCGCTCGGGATGACCTTGGACGCATCGCAGAAGACCCTGTACGTGGCCCAGGACAATACCGATCAGGTGGCCGTGATCGACACGAAGACCAATACGGTCACGGACAAGATCGACACTCGTGCGCCGACTGGGACGCTGCGGCCGGTCGAATCGCCGCGTAGCCAGGCTGGACTCACGCAAACGGGGAGTGACAATAGGGGTGTCGGATCGGATAAGGCTCGTTTTACGGGCGCATCGCCGATCGCCGTGACCCTCTCACCAGACGGCAATACCCTGTATGCAGTCAACGACGGGGCCAACTCGATCGCGGTGATCCCGCTGTCAGGCGGACAGGCTGGCAAAGTCTCGGGACTAATCCCGACCGCCTACGCACCGAAGGATATCACCTTCAGTAAAGACGGCTCCTGGATGTACATCATCAACGGGAAAAGCCAGACGGGCCCCAATACTGGCCACCTATTCGGTAACACGGCCAGCCTGAGGAGCAGCCAGTACGAAGGAGGCATCATCCGCGATAATCAAGGCCAACCCGTGGCGCCGGTACCTACAGCCGATTACCCCCTGGGCGGCGGATGCGACTCGAACTGCCAGGCTGACAATGCAAAAGCGGCGCAAAATGCGAAGGCGACAAACCATTACCAGTTCCAGCTTGAAAAATCTTCCCTCGTCAGCGCTCCGGTGCCAAGCCGTAACGAACTGGTGCGGCTGACCCAACAGGTTTCGCGTAACAATTTCTACGCCAACGACCCGGACCCGTACGACGTCAAGGTCATGAACTTCTTGCAGTCGAAGATCAAACATGTGATCTACATCGTCAAGGAGAACCGCACCTTCGATCAGGTCTTGGGCGATCTGGGCAATGGGGCAGACGCCGAGCCAGCTCTGACGGTATTCGGTGACGCCATCACGCCGAATCAGCACAAGCTCGCGCGGGAGTTCGTGACCCTCGACAATTTCATGGACCCCGGCGACGGCAGCATGGACGGTTGGTCGTGGGCGACGCGGGGTCGGGTAACCAGCACGGAGGCCATAACCCAGCAGATCAATTATGCTGGCGTCAACCGTGGCCTGTCGTATGAGTCGGAAGGCAGCAACCGGAACGTGCCGGTCAATTGGCAGACCGTCGCCCAGCGGGACGCCGTCGCCGGTCCCACCGGAACCACCAATTACACCACTGCCGTGGAGGCTGCTAACTTACCCGGCGGTGTCGACAACCTGTTGGCCGGCGCCCGCAATCACACCTCCACCGATGCACCCTTCGGAGAAGAAAAAGGACACATCTTCAACGCTGTGTTGGCGGCCGGCGGGACGGTACGTAACTACGGATTCTTGGTAAATAATTTCGGTAACAGGGTTGCCGATCCGTACAATGCTGGAGAGATTCAAGTGGGGTCGCTCGACCCCTCGTTGCCCCGCAGCGATTTTTCAAACGCGGGTAGCACCCTACCCGCAGGCAGCACCGACGTCTACTTCCGGGGCTACGACCAAGTGTATCCGGACCTCTGGCGCTATAACGAGTGGAAGCGTGAATTCGACCTATACGTCAAAAACGGCAAATTGCCCAGCCTGACGCTCTTTCGCGTAAGCCACGACCATATGGGTAGCTTCAGCTCAGCGCTCGCGAGCGTAAACACGCCCGAGACACAGCAGGCCGACAACGATCTGGCCGTCGGCCTGCTGGTGGAGGCAGTGGCGAAGAGCCCCTATGCCAAGGACACCCTGATTATCGTCACCGAGGATGACTGCCAGGACGGCCCCGACCACGTCGACTCTCACCGGACCATTGTCTTTGTAGCCGGCCCGTACGTGAAAAAGGGTGGCCAGGTGGTCAACACCCGCTATAGCCAGGTGAACGCCTTACGTACGATAGAAGATATACTCGGCACACAGCACATCAATCTGAACACGGCGACGCAATCGCCGATGGCTGAGGTGTTCGATATCACCGCACCGTCTGATTGGAGCTACACCGCAGTTGCCTCGACGGTCCTGACGACTACCAACCTTGATCTTGGTGAAACGGCAGTGGCGAAAGGACCGGCGGTCGTACCGAAGCACGACGCGGATTACTGGGCTGAGGTGACCAAGGGATTCAATTTCGCCCAAGCGGATCAGGTTCCTCCCGCCCAGTTCAATCGGTTGCTTTGGGAAGGTTTGAAAGGGGAACAACCGTACCCGGAGATTCATTCCCGGTGGGCCTCGGTTAAGGACGATGACGGCGATGATGATTAACGATGACCCTAGCCACTAGCCCCACAAGCATGGGGTTTCGAGCAAGGTATTGAATATGGAATAGGCCCTGACAATCATAGTGTTGTCAGGGTCTTACGATGTGATAGTTTCCACCCCTATCGGACTGGATTGAACAGGTCATGGATCATCTTCCCGATGGCTCAATACGGATATGCCCGCGACGAAGACGGGGACGGCTTTCATGAAATCCAGGTAAAGACCATCGAGGGCTTCTGGCCCTTGCCCCGGTCATGCATCAAGTGATCGCAAGATCCACTGCTTAGAGATCCCCGTGTAAGTTTTTTGGCGACTTCAGATAACAGCCGCCATGCCATAGCTACATTTCGAGCAAACCCAACAATTCATGTCGGCTTTTCTCTTACAACGCGCGTAATCGTACGTCGGTTACCGAAATGCGCACATGCCACGTCGTCGCTCTATAAAGAGGCTATTACCGCTTTGTAACTTGGCTTGGTACTTTAGCATCGGTGGCTAATGCCGCGACCTCGTGATGGGAATGGCAGAGAGTCAGGTCAGGCCGGACGACGCCAATCGACAAGCTGAGCACGGGAAAGAATTGCTCCTGGCCTTGCCGATCTCGGGCAAGGATTCCACCTCTAGCCCGATCTTCTGTGTCGTAGAATTGTGCTGCTTCCCGACCGAAGCCTGCCAGAATTCGTTCGCAGCGGTCCTACCAATCAGGGCTTTCAAAGATCGCGATGAAATCGTCCCCGCCGATGTGGCCGATGAAATCCCGTTCGGGATCAGCGTGATCGACCAGGATTTGGCCGATCCGTTGGATGACCTGATCGCCTTTCTTATAGCCATACACGTCATTGAATGGCTTGAAGTTGTCGAGATCGCAGTAGGCGACCACAAACGACCGCCTGGATAGCAGTAATTCCTCCATTCGTTCCTGAATGGGCACATTGCCGGGCAACAGGGTCAAGGGATTGGCGTAACGCGCGCTGTGGACGCGCAAGTTAGTGATCTTCTCCAGCAGGTCCATGGTCCACCCCAAGCCTCGATATCGACCGTCGCAAACGATAATGAAGGCGTAGGGATCGCGGTACCGATCCATGCGGCCGGTCACCAGTCGGCTGGCTTCTTCGAGTAGCAATTCTTCTTCGATGATTAACGGATTGGGATCCATAAATAGCCTGGCGAACTTTCTGCCATGTAATTCCCGGCCGAATTTCGATAAGAAGATGTCCATGAAGTCCAAACGCCGAATCACGCCAATGGGACGCTCGTCCTGCACGACCGGCAGATAGTACAAATCCCGCTTGTTGTGAAATAGCGTGCCAACCGTTTCGACGGTCAGATGAGGGAGAATGCTGGGATTGGGCGAAACCAGACAACTCACTGTCTTAGGCAGTTGAGTGGGGTCGAGAGAAACGTTGGAGCGGATAGTCATCGTGTTCAGATTCCGCAGGAAAACGCGGAAAACACCAGAACATTCTGCATTCTAATATTATGAATCATAATCGTGACATTACAATGACACCATATTACAGTAGTCAGGGTATTTGTTGGAATATCCAAAAAGCCGTTCCGTATTAACGGACCGAATGAACTTGACCCTGCCAGCCATGCTGCAATAAAAATGTAAACCATGTCATTTACAATCAAATAAGTTTTGTCAATTTTTATTGTAACTTTTAATTTACATATTATTTGATGTTACGCAAAAGGAATATCATGAAATTTTTAAGCAACCTAAAAGTTCGACACAAGCTGCTCGGTATTTTGGGCGCGGTTATTGCCGGTTTCCTACTGGTCGCGCTAGCGTACAAAATAGAAAGGGATATCGAAACCAGAGCTCGAAACTTGGAGCAACAAGCCAATCAAATTAATACTCTCCTTTATCAGATCCAAATTGACGTGCTGCAAGCGCGACACCACGAGAAAGATTTTTTGCTGCGTCGGCAGAACCAATCGTTGGACGAGCACCGCCGGACCATAGCCGTGCTCCAGGCGAATCTTCAACAGTTGCGGTCGCTGTCCGAAAATGATGCCCAGCGCGGGCTGGTCTTGCAATTGCAAGCCGACATAGGAACCTACGAAAAGCGCTTTGAAAAGATGGTCGAGACCATGGTGGCGCTGGGGCTGGACGAAAATAGCGGACAGATGGGCGAGTTAAATGCAGCGGCGCACGATTTAGGTTCGGTTTTTCGTCAGTACGGGGAGTTGGTCAAGGAATTGACCAACTCCTTGCTGGCGATGCGCCTCTACGAAAAGGACTATCTGGCGCGTAACCAGGAACAGGACATCAACAAGATAGTCGCCGAACGTACCCGCTTTGAACTGCTTGTGGATGGCAGCCAGTTACTGCCGGACGATAAAGCAATCGTCGTATCGCGTATGGTGGATTACCAGCAAATTTTTGCCAAAATGGTCGAATTGATCGCAGTGGTGAACCAAGAAACTACCGCGTTTCAGGAAGCTGCGCGCTTGATCGATCCGCTACTGATGACCCTGCATCATCAATGGGATGAAACTCTGGAGCGGGACAAGGCGTTCATCGAGATGCAACGAGTGAACAATACCCGCCTGTTTTTCGGCGTCATCGCTGGAATTGGTTTTATCGTGGCGCTGGCCTTGTTCCTGGTGGCGCGTTCCATTACCCGGCCGCTGGGTGGCGAGCCGGTGGAAATGGAGGCGATTACCGGCCGAATCGCGCACGGCGACCTAACGGTACAATTCGCGAACACCGGCCGGGAGAGCGGCGTTTACGCTGCCATGCGCGACATGGCAAAGCAACTTCGGGACATGGTGCGTCGGGTCACGCATGCGATCGATCAGGTGCATACTACTGCCGCCGACATTGCCCAAGGCAGCAGCGACCTGGCACAACGTACCCAAGAACAAGCCTCCTCCTTGGAAGAAACCGCTTCCAGCATGGAAGAATTAACCTCGACGGTTCAAAGCAGCGCTGACCATGCCGCAGCAGCTCATTTATTAGCGATTGCTGCCCGCACCCAGGCCGAACGAGGCAGCCAAGTCGTGGAACAAGCCATCGTGGCAATGGGCGCGATCAATGCCAGTAGTCGCAAGATTAACCACATCTTGACGGTCATCGATGAAATTGCTTTTCAGACCAATTTGTTGGCTTTGAACGCAGCGGTGGAGGCGGCGCGGGTGGGCGAACAGGGACGGGGATTCGCGGTAGTCGCTGGCGAAGTGCGAAACCTAGCTCAACGCAGCGCCGTTGCCGCCAAGGAAATCAAAAACCTAATTCAGGACAGCATTGCCAAAATAGACGATGGAGCCAGCCTAGTTAACGCAACTGGCGTAGCGCTCGACGAAATTGTTACGGTTATCAATAAAGTAAACGGTATCGTCGCCGAGATGGCTACAGCCACTCGTGAGCAAGCTCTAGGCGTCGAACAAATCAACAAAGCCATCCTGCAGGTGGATCAAGTCACTCAGCAAAATGCCGCGCTAGTCGAACAAACCGCCACCGCCAGTCAGAGAATGGACGAACAGTCCCGCGAACTACAACAACTGATAGCGTTCTTTCAGTTGGAAAACCAACAGCTCTTAGCCGATGCGGTAGCGATGAATATTCCGGACACTGCTCGCGAGGATTCTTCGCAACTACCGACTCAACTTCACGCGAGCCATCAGCCCGAGATCAGAGTTTGGCGGGATCAATACTTTGTCCCGGCAACCATAGTAATGAGAAAGCATAAGAGAAGCCAAACCGAATTGGCAATTTCTACGTTACAAAGACGTTCCCACAGTTCGCTTAGAGCACTGAACGTTCAGGACCACAGCGCGCGAACGCCGAAATAGGCGATATCCTTGAAGCGACGTATTGTTCCCTTGAGTAGCGAGGTTTGTGGGCGGGTGCAAAAGGTCATGCTTAGCATCACCCGCAATTCGTTTTCTTCCAACCGGGTGACCTTGTGAAAGACCCGCGCGCCTTCGAACACGATCAAGGTGTTAGGCGGGGTCGGTATCGTGATTTCTCTGCTATCCTGGCAAATTACCAGTCGTGCCGAGGATAATCGGTCTTCTTGGAGATGGCGGTTGACCAAGGGCACCAGTACAGTGAAATGGCGACCGTTGTAAAAGTTGTAATCGTAATGCCAGTTGATGTGATCCTGTGGCCGCTCGTAGAACAGCAGCGAGCAGGAACTTTGATCGTGGATCGGTGTGGGCACAACCGGCTCGCCGATCACCGCTGAGCACAACCAGCGTAGATAATCGGACTGGTAGAAAGCAATGATTTCCGGGGCAATATCGTGCAGATATTCGTAAGCGACGGTGCCACCCTGCTTGTGGGCAGGGAAATAGCTGCGCTCGGTATTACCTCGCCGCAACGCGGCTTCGCGCAATATCTCGAAAGCCGCGACTGGCAGCGGATCGGGAATCACGGCGATGCGCTGCTGAAAATCAGGAAGTTCCGTTGGCAATCGGTCGGGCAAATTTAGCACCACGCCATACCGGACCGCAAGATCGTGCTGCCGTGCTTCCAACTGTCGATACTGTTTTTGCTTGCGCAGCTTGAGGCCGGTAAAGGCCAACGCACCAGTTGCAGCAGGTATCAGCAGAATTTCCGAGAGCATGACTTCTCCGATCAAGAATCAATGGATAACAACCCCAGACTGGATACCGGTTTGGCGGCCGCTTGGTTTAGATATACAGCCTGACCATCTTTCGCCAAGCAGAAGCGCTGTGGGCACGACCCTGCCAAACATGCAAAGCGTGCCAGATACCCTTGTCCCACAGAGTGGTGCTGAATTGGCGATTATTGCCTAAAAATGGATCGGCATCGCCGATTGTCAGCACGATGTCCATCCGCCGCAATTGATGCAACAGACCATCATCCCGAATGTTGGGCAAAAAATGGCTGGGCGTATTGAAATAGACGTGTTCGTCGTAATGGCCGTCGAACAAGTCGCGGAAATCCTCCACCGCCTCCGTCAAATCATAACGACCGCTAAAGGCGGCTACCTTATTGAAGCAATGGGGATAACGGAACGCAAAATTGACCGCGTGGAATGCCCCGAAACTGCATCCGTGCGCGATCACGCTGGGGTGGCGGTTCTTATTCCACATCAGCGGCAATACCTCGTGGAGCAGATAGGCTTCGTATTGCAGGTGCCGGTGCAAGCGGTCACCCGGACGACTCCAGAAGCAGTAAAAGCTCTCCTGATCGAGGCTGTCCACGCAATACAGCTGTAATTGACCCTGCTCGATCTTATCGTGCAGCGCACCAATCAGCCCGATATCCTCGTACTCGTGAAATCGCGCACAGCGGGTGGGAAACACCAGAACCTTGGCGCCGGCGTGACCGAATACCAGCAACTCCATGTCGCGGCAGGTTCGATAGCTATACCACTTGTGATATTCCCGATTCATCTTCGATGACCATAAAGTCTATACAAATCAACCATGACGATAGCCTATCGTTGAAAAGCTGCACGCGCATGACAACTGGAAGACAGTTGCTTTAACCTCATCGAAATAACGGGATAAAGGCGGGTTCGGACGCTGGGCCAAGGGAGCTATTGCCGTGCCCCAACACGGGCACAACAATGCCCATCACGAAACGGTCATGGTGGCGCAATCATCCTGTTATCGAGTTTTTTCACACTTCCCGACCAGTCGCTTCCCCGCAACCCTGGTTCAAAGGCGGTATGGTCAAGAAACTCGGCGCTCGGCTCGGCAATCACGCCCACGATTTGTTATTCAAGACGATTCACCAGCGCTACCTGATCTACAACATGTGCTGGGAAGACCCGCGCATCGACCGTCAACTGCTGGGACTTGACCGGGACAGCAAAGTGGTGGTGCTCACCAGCGCTGGCTGCAACGCTCTGGATTATTTATTGGACGCACCGGCGGAAATCCACGCCGTGGATGTGAATCCCCGCCAAAACGCACTCTTGCAACTCAAACTGGCGCTGGTCGAACGCGGCGATTTCGGCGATTTGGATCTAATGTTCCGGCAAGGCGCCCACCCTCATTTCCGGGAGCTGTATCAGGCATTACGTCCCCGCTTGCCAGCCTACGCGACGGCTTTCTGGGATAAAAAAATCGCCTATTTCGATCCCGCCAATCGCAAACGCTCGTTCTACTACCACGGCACTTGTGGCGCGGTGGCTTGGCTGGTCAGCCGTCAACTGCTCAAATCGGGTCGTAAACTGCGCGCCTATCTGTTCGACCTGCTAGACGCCCAGACCCTGCCCGAACAGCGCACGCTATATGAAAAGATCGAGCCGGCACTATGGGGCCGGTTCAGCACTTGGCTGCTGCGGCAGCCGACCGCCCTGGCGATGCTCGGCGTGCCGCGCCCGCAAATCCATTTGATCCAGCAACAATATCCGGGCGGCATCATCGGCTACATCAGCGACAAGCTGCGCCATGTCCTGACCGAGGTTCTGATCCAGGACAATTACTTCTGGCGGGCCTATCTCACCGGCACCTATACCGAGCGCTGTTGCCCCAATTATCTTCTGGCCGAAAATTTCGCCAGCCTGCGTGCCCACCTCGATCGGGTACACACCCACGACGCCACGGTCAGCGATTTCCTCCGCGCCAATCCCGGACAGTACAGCCATTTCGTGCTGCTCGATCACCAGGATTGGCTGGCCTGGCACCAACCTCAGGCGTTAGAGGAAGAATGGCGGCTAATTCTCGCCAACAGTCGGCCCGGCAGTCGAATCCTGCTGCGCTCGGCCGGCCACGATATCGGCTTCCTGCCGGAATGGACTCGGCGGGCACTGCGCTTTTTCCCTGCCCTGACCGAGCCGCTACATCGGCAGGATCGGGTCGGCACCTACGGTAGTCTGCACTTCGCGGAGGTGTCATGAACGGATCGAGCGACATCGTCCAGCCAAGCCCGGCGCACCCGACCGGCGCGATCACGACAAGCACCGCTGCCCTGACCCGCTACTACCGCTGGCATGCCCGGTTATATGACGCCACCCGTTGGAGTTTCCTATTCGGCCGGGCAGAACTGATTCGCGCGATCGCCGGCCACCACAGCCCAAGCAACCTACTGGAAGTCGGCTGCGGAACCGGAACCAACCTGTCGCGCCTCGGCAATCAGTTCCCGAAAGCTGCCCTGACCGGACTGGATCTGTCAGAGGACATGTTGACTCGAGCGAGGCGCAAGACCTCCAGACGCGACATTTCCGTCACGCTGCTACAGGGTTGCTACGACCGGCCGTTGGGTTCGGAACCGGCTTTCGATCTGATCGTGTTTTCTTATTGCCTGTCGATGATCAACCCCGGCTGGGAACAGGCGCTGGATGCCGCGCTACGCGATTTGCGGCCCGGCGGACTACTGGGCGTGGTGGATTTTCACGATACCCGTCTGGCTGGCTTCCAACGCTGGATGGCGTTTAACCATGTGCGCATGGAGGGCCACCTGCTGCCACACCTGAACGCGTGCTGCCACCCGGTCGTGCAAACCCTGCGCACGGCCTACGGCGGTGGCTGGCGCTACTTTCTCTTCATCGGTCGCAAGCAGGAACAGTAAATCATGGCAACAAGCCGGTTTCGCTCCTTGTGGATTTCCGACATCCACCTCGGCTTCAAGGAATGCAAGGCCGAATTTCTGCTGGAATTTCTGCAACAAAGCGAATGTGAGCAATTGTATTTGGTCGGCGATCTGATCGATTTTTGGAGTTTGCGCAAGGGTGGACGCTGGCCGTCGGTGCATAGCGAGGTTCTGAAAGCCATCGTCGCCAAAGCTCGCGCCGGGGTTCGGGTATGGTACGTTCCGGGCAATCACGATGATGTGGTGCGGGATTATCTGGGCCTCTGGGTGGGAGGCATCGAAATTGCGCCCGAAGTCATTCACGTCACCGCCGACGGTCGCCGCTTTTGGATCACCCACGGCGACGAGTGCGACAACGCGGTGCGCTGCGGCGGACCGCTGCTGAACTGGCTGGGCGACTGGGCCTACGATCTGCTGCTGTTCCTCAACCGCTGGTACAACCGCTGGCGCCGACATTGGAATCACCCCTATTGGTCGCTGGCCAATTTTCTCAAGCAGCGTATCGGCCGGGCTACAGCCTACATCGCCCGCTTTGAAAACGCCGCGGCGCACGAGGCGGCCCGGCGCGGGTTAGACGGGGTCATCTGCGGCCATATCCACCACGCCGAGCTGCGCGATATTCAAGGCGTGATGTACTGCAATGACGGCGATTGGGTGGAGAGTTGCACCGCCCTGGTGGAACGCTTCGACGGATCGCTGGAAATCCTGCGCTGGACTCATCAACGAGCGGTAGTCATCGCCCGCGAGCCCACTCGCTTGCCGGAAACCCTGCCGCTGCCAGGTTGGGCTGGTCTCTAAAAAATCGCGCAACACTCCTGCCCGTCCAGGCCAATTCTTGTAAGACCTCCTCTCCACCCAGCGGAAGCGGTGAAAGTTTTTCCGGACGAATTGTCTCGGTTCCTTCATTAAACCGTCATCAATCCTTTGCAACCGTTCCCGACAATCCGAGACATGTACTTGGACAATACCCCGCCACCTTCCCAGTCTCGAATGCGCGTCAGCGTTGTCACCGAAACTTACCCGCCCGAAATCAACGGCGTCGCCCTCACGGTTGCCCGTTGGATCGACGGGTTGCAGCGGCGTGGCCATCTCGTGCAATTGATCCGCGCACACCAAGACGCCAACGACAAGCGAGAATTGGACAATAGCCTGGACACTCTACGGTTACCGGGATTCAAAATTCCCGGTTATCCGCAACTGCAAGGCGGCTGGCCCGCGCGGCGAGCCATCCTGAAGCAGTGGCAACAGGCACAGCCCGATCTCGTTCACATCGTGACCGAGGGTCCATTGGGCTATTCGGCCCTGCGCACGGCACGGGAGTTGCGCATTCCGGTCTCGACTAGCTTCCACACCAATTTCCAGCAGTACAGCCGCCATTATCACATCGGTTGGCTGGCAGCACCGATCATGGCCTATTTGCGGCACTTTCATAACCTGGGCGCGCAAACCCTGGTACCCACGGCAGAACTGGCCGAACAACTGCAAGCCATCGGTTTTCAACACATGCAAGTCTTGGCGCGGGGGGTGGATACAAGCCTGTTCTCGCCGCAACGTCGTGCCCCGGCGCTGCGGGAACACTGGGGCGTGGCTCCGCACTCTCCGGCCGTGCTGTACGTGGGCCGGCTGGCAGCGGAAAAAAACCTGGAATTGGCCGTTACCGCTTTTCAGGCCATCCGTCTGGTACGGCCCGATGCCCGGCTGATCCTAGTCGGGGACGGGCCGATGACGCCCAGGCTGCGCGCCCGCCATTCGGGATTCGTGTATTGCGGTATGCGACACGGCTTGGATTTGGCTGCGCATTATGCTTCGGCCGATCTTTTTCTGTTCCCTAGCCTCACCGAAACCTTCGGCAACGTGGTGTTGGAGGCGATGGCCAGCGGCCTGCCTATCGTAGCGTTCGATTACGCCGCTGCCCGCGCCCATGTGGAATCGGGCCATATCGGTCTGCTGGCACCGTTTGGCGATGCCGACGCATTCGTTGCCGCAGCGACCGCTGCAGTGCGAGATCTCGGCACGCTCACCTTCATGGGGCAGGCGGCGCGGTTGATGGCGGCGCGTCTGGATAGCGAACGCATCTACGACCGTCTGGAAACATTGTTCTCAAATGTGATCGGAGGAGCAACCCAATGTCCGATACTCTGCTGAACGAAACCGGTCGAACCTCTCCGTCAACCTCTCCGTGCTGGGTTCGCCTAACCGAATGGGAACTGGTATGCTGCCTGCGCTTCCAGCAGTTCGTCCGGCACCGCTCGATCATTCGCCTGTTCGCACTGGTCAGCCGCCTGGGCGATGGGGTGTTCTGGTATTCGCTGATGGCAACGCTGTTGCTAGTGCGAGGTGCGGAGGCCGCCCCCGTGGTCGGCCGGATGCTGTTGGCAGGAGCGATCTGCCTGATCTTGTACAAATGGTTGAAGGCGCGGACCACCCGCTCTCGTCCATGCGCTCGCGACCGACAAATCCAGCCCCGTGTGGCGCCATTAGATGAGTACAGTTTTCCATCCGGCCATACCCTGCACGCCGTGTCGTTCACCCTCATCGCGGTGTATCACTACCCGGCTCTGGGATGGCTGCTGCTGCCGTTCGCAGTGCTGGTGGCCCTGTCGAGGATCGTGCTAGGCCTGCACTACCCCAGCGACGTCCTCGCCGGTGCTGTTTTGGGTGGCGGTTTGGCGCTGCTGGCGCTCTGATAATCCTTCATCCAGCTTTAACCGGCCGGTAAAGGCACTGCAATGCGGCGTTCCTATTCTTGGCGACATCGTTCCCATTGTCAGGAGCCCGCCTTGAATACCGATTTGCCCATCGCTTCCGAACTCGCCCACCACTACTCGGCGCCGCTCCTCGCAACCACCGAGCCGCGCGCCCTCAGCGTGGAATTGGCTCTCTCTCACGAAGATATCCGAGCGGCCCAGCGTCTGCGCTACAGCATATTTGCCGGCGAGATGGGGGCCAAGCTGCACAATCGGCTGCCTGATCTCGATCACGACCGACTCGACGATTTCTGTCAGCATCTGATCGTGCGCGATGGTCTCGGTCATGTGGTGGGTTGCACCCGTATCCTCACGGCGGAGATGGCGCAGCGGGCCGGCGGATTCTATTCGGAAACCGAATTTGACCTTACGCCGGTGCTGGCCCTACCGGGAAGATTCATGGAAATCGGCCGCACCTGCGTTCATGCCGATTACCGCAACGGGACAACAATTTCCACACTATGGTCCGGCTTGGCCAAGTTCATCGCCGACCGGGGAATCGACTATCTGATCGGTTGTGCCAGCATTCCACTGGGTGAGGATGGCGGCGAAGCACGCGCACTGTATGCGGAACTAGCACAACGCCACCTCGTCCCCGAACCCTTGCGAGTCAAACCCCATCTCCCCCTACCGCGCAGCGATGGCTTGGCCCGTGGCATCGGCACAGTTCCACCGTTGCTGAAAGCCTATCTGCGTCTAGGCGCGCGAATTGGCGGCGAGCCCTGCCTGGATCCCGATTTCAAGGTCGCCGACGTTTTCATTCTGCTGTCTACCCAGCGCATCGAGCGGCGTTACGCCCGGCATTTCCTGGATCGAGATCAGTGAGCAGCTGGCGAAACCGTCTGGCCCGCGCCGGGCGCCGCAGCGTTCGGGTACCGCTGCTGGGACTCCACATCCTAGTCGGGATCCTGATCGCCGCTGCCCTGGGTCCCGGCCAACAGCAACGCTATGTCTCCACGCGTCCCCTGGTATGGTGGAGCCGCGGATTGTGCCGGATTTTAGGGGTACGGTTGGAAACCTGCGGCACCGTTCACTCCGGTGCTACGCTGTTCGTGGCCAACCATATCTCGTGGCTGGACATTTTCTGCATCGCCGCTGTCTGCCCAACTCATTTTCTAGCCAAGCAAGATGTGGCGGTTTGGCCATTGTTCGGCTGGTTGTGCCGGCGAGCGGGCACCGCCTTCATCCGACGCGGCGGCGACAACGGCGCCGCCGAGGCGATGGAACAACTCGTTTGGCGGCTACATCGAGGCCAACGGGTACTAGTGTTCCCGGAAGGCACTTCGACCACGGGCGAAACCGTCCGGCGCTTCTATCCCCGGTTGTTCCAGGCTGCGCTGCTGGCCCGTTGCCCGGTGCAGGCCATCGCCCTCCGCTATCCCCATTCCGCGGGAATCCACCCGGCGATTCCCTTTGTCGGCAATGACGAGCTGTTGCCGCATCTGTGGCGGTTATTGGGCGAGCCGGCCATGACTGCCGAACTGCGTTTCGGGACCATCCACCTCCCGCCGCATTTATCGCGAGACATTCTGGCCCAGCAAACCCGCGCGGAGATCAGTCAGTTCGTGCAACAACCGCTTGCCTCACTCAGATCGCACCCTTTTTAACTACGAATCCTCGGTCAACCTTCAACCAAGTCCTGTTAAAGTGAAATGTTGGAGGGCAACCTTTGCGGCGGCGTCAATTGGCTTTGGGCGGGGAAGGTCCATGGCCACGCACCACCGACAGCGACCAGGCCGGCAATCCGACTGTCATCACCCCCGCGCCTGACCACGATGTGTGGGCGGGGGGGCGATCGCGCGTGGGATGACTCTGTGCGCCGGCGGCCCGCCACCGATACTGGGCGGCGGAAAATTGGTAGAGGTCGGCTGGGGCATGCAGAAATTCTACTCCATCACCATTGATCCCGGTGAACCGGATGCGCACGATCCATTTCCGTTTGGGATCTTTGTTGATCAGCAGCACCGACCATGATCCATCGGGACGCAGGATCGGATAGGCGCTGATCAAGGCGGCGCCATTCCCAGTGCGGTCGGGATGTCCAGAGTATACGTAGTGAAGTTGATCGGCCGCTCCAACCCATTGCCTGGCGAGGAGCCAGGCGCCATGGTAGGTGGCGGTGCGCGCTCGGATCCGACGGCGGTCGTCGCTGAGAAACAGCGTGTTGTTGCCCCAGGTTTCGCAGGTCGGTTCACGTTCCAGCGGACTGGGCTCGTAACCATAGAGATAAGTGGCCACGCCTCCCAAGGTCAGGAATTGTCCGACGGCGTCTGCGTTGAACAAGGCTCCTGGGAGATCCACTTCGGCTTGGGTGGCGAAAACGGAATAGCCGTACTCGGTCATCAGTAGAGGGATGGATGGCGGTAATCCCTGCCGGCGCAGTTGATCCAGCGCCTCCGCCAGCAGGCTCGGCCCCCGCGGCAGATGCCGGCCGGGCGGCATACAGATCTCGTCGAACGGATACCATTCGAATGACAGAAAGGCCAGATCCCGACCGCGTCCTCGTTCTTGTAAATAAGCGAGCAGCCGGGTGAGCCAAGGCCGATCCTCGATGTCATCGTGGCCCATCCACGCCATCATGGGATCCAGCGGCAGGGACTGAAAGGATGGGCCTCCCAACTCCACTTCCGGATCCACCGCGCGCAGCGCGTCCGCGACTTGCAGGTACAAGGCGCCGTAATCCTCCGGAGCCACATACTGGCCATCCGGTTCCTCGCCCATTTCGACACGACGCACCGAGTAACCCCGGCGGCGCACATAGCTGAGCAGGTTGGCACCGTTGGCGGGAGTATCGTAAAGCACGCCGACTGGCAGCAGAACCGGTAGGTCGTTGGTGAGCCCGCTGGCGAAAACCTGGTCGATGCCGGGCTGTTCGATGGTCGGATCGAAATCGGAGGCTCGGTGCCAGGGATCGGTGGAGGACACAAAGAAGAGAGTCTGGCGATCCCGCCTGGTGCCGTGGCGTATCACGTCGCGCAGAACGCCCTGTTCCAGGCGACCGAGGTACACCTCGCGGATAGCATAACCCAGGCCATCGCGGATATCGCTGGAGCCGGCTGGCGCGGTGCCCGAGGCAGCGCTCATCAGGACCCGCACGAAACGAGCCTTGACGAGCTTGGTCGTCAAGCGGCAGGGTCACATCGCCACCCTGAGCTTCCGACAAGACGCCCGTCGTGAAATCCCGCCAGCTCCCTGGAGGGTATTCATCCGGATATTCAGGGTCCTCGCCGTCCCAGTACTGCACCCGATAACGCTTGGCGTAGGGCACACCCCAAACGATGCGAATGGCGTTCACGGCTTGGCGCTTGCCAAGATCGGCGATCAGCCACTGTGGGTGACGGGCGTCGTCCTCGCCGGTATAGCGATGATCGAGATAGGGATTGCTCTTCCAGAAAGTGGCCAGATCGCCGTCGGCGAGGCGCGAGTAGCCGTTGTTCTCGGCCTGGTCGATGGTGTTGCCTCGACGCGGAAGACGGTATCCATGGGAAATCGCGATCGGATCGAGCATGCGATTGTCCGAGGTCCAATAGCCGCGGGCGTGATCCGGGTCGCTCCAGCGTCCTCTGGGATTCCAATGCCAGACGGCGATGCCGAGTTCCGTGCGCAACCGGTAACTGAGCGGTCGCAGCCCCACCGAACGCATCGCGGCCAGTGTCGCGGGGCGGAAAATGGCGCTGCTGACGCCCCGGTCCTGCCCATCCACGGTCGCGCCGACGAGCGCTTGGGACGGAATCACGGTGTTGGTCGGTCCGGAGGCAAGATTCACGTCCACGGTGACCGTGGCTGCCGGCGCTTGGGGAATTCCCCACAGCAGGGCGACAAACAGCATGATCAGAAAGACCGGCGCCGGCAACAGCGTGACAGAAAGCCAATGATCAAGCAGCGGAAATTTCTGGCCGGAACCCATGGCGCGCCTTTATGACAGGACTTACGCAAAAGCGATGTTGAAGGTTGACCGAGGATTTGCAGTATCGATCGTATGAATACATCGATAACGCGGTTGGACTATTGCCAATACCTGTTAGTCAGTCAGATTAACTATACGCTGACGCACTTTGCGGGTCACCGCGAACAGTTCAATCATAACGCCATCAACCGCTACCCGCGGGGAGAACGGGTCGCCCTATACGGGCGTGGGTCACACAACTGGGGCCACATGAGGTCGGTCCATCCGGTCAATCCCATTGCGCTACCCTGGCAATCCACCTCTCGTCATTACCCTAATAGCGCGATGGCCCTGACGGTCATCCTTTGACGGGCTCCCTCCGGCTGTGTATCGTGCAATCATTCCTGTTCGGCTCGCTTCGTACCCGAGTCCCTATCACCCATCAGCCACTGCCGCCACCCATTCCGATGAGTCGCTCCCGACAGGACATCATCCTGCTATTCGCCGCACGCATGACTCGGCTGTTCGCCTACGGCGCCTTGTCAGTGATTCTGGTGCTATATCTGGCGGAACTGGGCCTTAGCGAGGCGCTGATCGGAGCGCTGCTCACCGCGACCCTAGCAGGCGATGCCGGCATTTCACTGGCGATGACCACCACGGCGGACCGTTTGGGACGGCGGCGCATGTTGTTGCTGGGCGCGCTACTGATGGCACTGGCCGGTACGGGTTTTCTGCTGACGAGGGAACCGACTCTGCTGATCCTAGCCGCCATCGTCGGAGTCATCAGCCCCAGCGGTAACGAAATCGGCCCTTTTCTTTCCATCGAGCAAGCGGCACTGGCCCAACTCCTGCCAGATGGACGGCGGACCCATTTCTTCGCCTGGTACAACCTAGTCGGCTCCTTTACCACCGCGCTCGGCGCCTTGGGCGGCGGCTGGCTGGCGCAGACTTTACAGGGTACTGGGATGGCAGCCCTGGAGGCGTATCGCGTTGTGCTGGCCGGTTATGCGCTGAGCGGCGTCGCGTTGGCCCTGCTCTTTCTCGGGCTGTCGCCCCAAGTCGAGGTTGCGCCAGCCGTTCGTTCGCCAACCACGCCCCGGATTCTCGGGCTGCATCGCTCCCGGAACGTGGTTCTGTCCCTGAGTACCCTGTTCGCCCTGGACGCTTTCGCTGGCGGCTTCGTGGTGCAAAGCCTGCTGGCCTATTGGTTCTATCTACGCTTCGGCGCGGAACCCGGGTTGCTGGGCAGTATCTTTTTCGGCGCGAACGTGCTAGCGGGGATTTCCGCCTTGCTTGCCGCCCGGCTTGCCGCCCGGTTCGGCTTGATCAACACCATGGTGTTCACCCACATCCCGTCGAATATCCTGCTGTGCCTAGTGCCACTGATGCCAAACCTGACATTGGCGATCATCGTCATGCTGTTGCGATTCAGCATCTCGCAGATGGATGTGCCGACCCGCCAATCCTATACCGTGGCCGTGGTCGCGCCCGACGAGCGCGCCGCTGCCGCTGGCGTCACTAATATCGCTCGCTCACTTGGCGCCGCCGTGTCACCGTCCTTGAGCGGCTTGTTGCTGGCCAATCCGCTGTTGATGAACGCTCCCCTAGTGCTGGCCGGTGGGTTGAAAATCATCTACGACCTGCTGTTGTACCGCCGCTTTCGCGCCATCAAGCCTCCGGAAGAAGTATCGAAAGCCCGCCAATCGCCACAGAATCAATAATAGGCTGGAGCCATCGCCCGGCACTCTGGTCGTTTAACTCTGCCGCCACGGCAATCCCTCGGCTCGCCAACCACCCACGCCCCGATGCCCGTTGACGTCGACCTGGCCTTCGAAACCGCCAGCGACGTTGTAGGTGGTGTAACCGTGCAGGGCCAGTAACTCGGCGGCTTGTTGCGAACGCACACCGCTGCGGCAGATCAGGTAGACCGCTTGGTCCAGTCTCACATCCTGCTCTCGCAACTCATCCAGAAAGTGGGGATTGTTTTCCATCGTCGGAAACATCAGCCATTCGACCTGTACCACGGGCTTACCTAGGCTGGCGAGATCCGGCCCTCCCACGTAGATCCATTCGGCGCATGTGCGCACATCGACCAGCACAGCCTCAGCTCGGTCTTGCAAATCCCGCCAAGCCCGAACGGGACTGATATCGCCGAGAAACCGGCCTTGCGCGATGCGCGCATCGCTGGGAATTTCAACAGCCATCGTGCACTTTCCTCCGTCATGCAGATCCGATTTCATTGATAAAGGCGATCAGTTTATCGCCCGACGGGCGATCCCCTTCGGCTTGCGCTTCTTCAACCGCAAGGCTTCCTTCTGTCGGCGCTCGGCCAAATCGATCAGAACTTGCTGGGAACTGCGCGGGTCATCGCCTTCGCCCGGCATACGTTGGATGTAGCTACCGTCGGGTTGCATGTCCCAGGCACCACACCGATCATTGAGTTGGGCATCGAGAACCTGACGCAGTTCCAGCCGCAATTCCGGCGCTTCCACCGGGGCCACCACCTCGACCCGGCTTTCCAGATTGCGCTTCATACAGTCCGCCGACCCGATGAAATACTCTTCGTTGCCATTGTTGAGGAAGTAGAAAATGCGGGTGTGTTCGAGGAACCGGCCGACGATGCTGATCACCTGGATGTTCTCCGACACGTCGGGAATGCCGGGCCGCAGCCGGCAGGTATCGCGGACGATCAAATCCACCCTGACCCCGGCTTGCGAGGCCCGATACAGCGCCGAGGTGATGTTCTTGTCCTCCAGGGCATTCATTTTGAATTGGATCCGGGCTGGCTTGCCGGCTTTGGCGTGGCCGATTTCTCGTTCAATCTTGGCCAGGAGCGCCGGCTTGAGCACCTTGGGCGCTGGCAGCAGCTTGCGGTAATGACGCTTGGGCACATAGCCGGTGGTCAAATAATTGAACAGCTCGGTCAGATCCTCGCCGAGGATCGGATCGCAGGTCAGCATCCCCAGGTCGCTGTACAGGCGGGCGGTGCCCGCGTGGTAGTTGCCGGTGCCGATATGAGCATAGCGGCGCAGGCCATTGAAATCGCGCCGCACGACCAAGATCACCTTGCTGTGGGTTTTCAACCCCACCACGCCGTAGGTGACATGGATGCCCACCTCCTCCAAACGATTTGCCCAGCGGATGTTGGCGGCCTCGTCAAAGCGCGCCTTCAATTCCACCACTACCGTCACTTGCTTACCATTTTGCGCAGCGTCGATCAGATAATCGATGATTTTGGAATCGGACGACGTCCGGTACAGGGTCATCTTGATCGCCAAAACCTTGGGATCGTGACTGGCTTCCAGCACGAAGCGCTCCACCGAGGTCGCGAACGATTCGTAGGGATGCTGTAACAGGATCGGTCCGGTCTCACGGAGGATATGAAAGATGTTGCGCCGGTCACTGAGCTTGGGGTGATCGAGCGGATGGTGGGAGGGATCATGCAGTTCGGGGCGGTTGATGCCGACGATCTGGATCAGGTCGCGCAGCGCCATCATGCCATCGATCTCGAACACCTCGCTGGCCTCGTCCAGGCCCAGCTCGGCGGCCAGCATCCCCCGATGGATCGGCTCCATGAGCTTTTCCACTTCTAGGCGGACGATCGGGGCAAACCGGCGCTCGCGCAGTTCGGACTCGATCATTAACAGCATGTCATCGGCTTGATCCTCGTCGCGCTCGGTGATGGCATTGCGGGTGACCCGAAACAGCTCGCAGGCTTCGATCACCATGCCGGGGAACAGGAGGTCGAGGTTGTTGGCGACCACGTCCTCCAGCGGCACGTACAAATCCTCGTCGCTGACCTTGAGAAAGCGCGGAATCCCGGAACCGACCGGAACCTTGATACGCGCCAACCCGCTGGACTCATCGTCCGCATAGCGAACCGTCACCAGCAAATTGAGCGACAGGTTGGAAATGAACGGGAATGGATGGGCCGGATCCATGGTCTGCGGGGTAACCAGCGGGAAAATGTTGAGTACATAATACTCCCGCATCTGCTTGCGCTGATCGTCGGTCAGCCGCCGGTAGCTGCGCAGACAAATGCCCTTTTCCTTCAGTAGCTCGTGTAGCTCGGATGCCAGCTGCCGTTGCTGGTCCACAAGGTCGCGCACGACCGCCAGGCATTCGTTCAGCTGCTGTTCGGGACTACGGCCGTCCACGGTCAGCTCCCGCACCCGCGCACCGATCTGCTGCTTCAGGCCACCGATGCGCTTCATGAAAAACTCGTCCAGATTGGAACTGACGATAGCTAGAAATTTCACCCGTTCCAGCAGCGGCGTGCGCTCGTCCTGTGCCTCGCGCAGCACCCGTCGATTGAATGCCAGCCAGGTCAGCTCGCGGTTCAGATACCATTCCGAGGCATCGAGATCGACGGCCGGCTCTGACAACGGCACGGCCTCGGCAACCGATGCATCTTGCTGCTGCCCGCGCTCTGCGCGGGGTTTTGCTGCTTCCACAGTCTCGACGGTTTCCACCCCGCCAGTCAGTGCTTCGACCTGTTCGATCATTGTCACACCTTGGAAAGTTTCGCGTCTTTGTGATTGGACCGCACCCGCCCGGAATGACTGACAAGCGCCGCCTCTAACCGTTCGCACAACATGCGTAGCACTGCGATACGCGCATATCGCTTGTCGTTCGCTTCGACCAGCGTCCAGGGCGCCTGCCGGGTGCTGGTGCGTTCTATCATATCGTTGACCGCCATTTCGTAGTCCGCCCAACGCTCGCGGTTGCGCCAGTCTTCCTCGGTCAACTTCCACGCCTTGTAGGAAATTTGCTCCCGCTCTTTAAACCGGCACAACTGCTCATCCGAGGTGATATGTAGCCAGAATTTCAGCAGCACGATACCGCCCTCCACCAGCTGAGCCTCGAAATCGTTGATCTCGGCGTAGGCGCGCTGCCACTCGCGGGTACCGGCGAAGCCTTCGATCCGCTCCACCAGAACCCGGCCGTACCAACTGCGATCGTAGATGGTCACCTTCCCCGCCCGCGGAATATGCCGCCAGAACCGCCACAGATAGTTATGAGCGGCTTCCTCGTCGGTGGGCGCGGCGATCTGGATAACCTGATAGTCACGGGCGTCCAGCGCGGCGGTGATACGGCGGATGCTGCCACCCTTGCCAGCGGCATCCCAGCCTTCGAATACCAGGATGGTTGAGACCTTGTGCTCACGGGCCGCGCGCTGGAGCTGGTTGAGCTTGGCCTGATAGCGCTTCAGATCCGCCTCGTAATCGCCCTTAGCCAAGGTCTTGCTCATGTCCAGGCGCGAGAGGATCGTCACAGGCGGACTGTCGCTCACCTCGGTGGCAGCCGGTTTAGAGCGAGCGCTGGCGTCGCCGTTACTGCCGATGGAGACCTTGCCGGCCTCATCCAGGCGGAACCGAATGGCATCGCGGATGATGGTCGCCACGGCGATGCTGCGATACCGTTCATCGTAACCTTCGATGATTTTCCACGGCGCCAATCCAGTGCTGGTCTTCATGATGGTACGCTCGGCGGCGGCCATAAACTGATCGTACAATTCCCAATGCTGCCAGTCACGCTTGGAGATTCGCCAGTGCAGCAACGGATTTTTTTCCAGCTTGCGCAGGCGGTCCTTCTGCGCCTCCCGGGAGAGGTGCATCCAGAACTTCAAGATCAAGGCGCCGTCGTCGGCCAGAGTCTTCTCGAAAGCCTTGATCCGCTCCAGTCGCTCATCGAATTCCGCCAAGCCGATATGACCGTAAACATGATCGAGGATCGGCATCGAATACCAGGAACTCAGAAACAGCGCCATCCGCCCCTTGGACGGCAGTTCTCGCCAGAACCGCCAGTATTCGGGCCGGTCGCGCTCTTCGTCGGACGGTTCACTGAACGCGCGAGCAACCAGCCAACGCGAATCCAGCCACTCATGCAACTGGTTGACCGTCTCGCCCTTGCCGGCACCGTCCACGCCGGCGAACACCACGATGACAGGGAAATCGGCCTTGCGTAGTTCCATCTGCACCGTCAACAGCTCTTCCCGCAACTGGGGGACCTGCTGGTGATAATCTTGCTTAGGCAGCTTACGTCGCAGTTCGGCGGTTCTGAACATGGTCATTTCACTCATGCTGGGGTGGACAATGAGATTTATGGAGCGTTTCCAAGATGCCGGATGAAATTAATTTCATTATTTCTTTCAAAATGTTGATCCACCATCGCTCCACCAGGATTCCTTGTTGGTCCGCACGGCGGGTTGCAATTCCATGGATTGTGTTAATCTAGTTGTATTGACCGACAGACGCTCGACTCTTTCGCTGGGGGTCAGGACGGTTGCTAGATCGTCAGCCACGCGCCCAGCTTGCCGATAAGAATAGGAGAAACCAATGCAGTGGCGGCTATTGACCGGTCTGGTTCCGGCGATTTTGGCTTTTTCCGGACCCGTTCAGGCGGACATCTACGCTTTCGTGGACGGCAACGGCATCCGACATTTAAGCAATATCCCGAACGACACCCGCTACAAATTAGTGATGCGCACGCCAGCCTACCGCAAGGAGGCGGCCCAGACTGCCTCCAGTTTCGCGCCAACCAATCTCTATAGCCCGAACGGAATTTGGAACAACTCGCAACGCACCTACTCCCGAACGTCCAAAGCCTCGTCCAGACCGCTCCGAGTCAACGAGCAAAATCGCCAACGCTTCGCCGCCGACGTCAACCGCATCGCGACGCAACACGGGCTTGATCCCGCCTTGATGCACGCCGTGATCAGTGCCGAATCGTCGTACAATCCCTGGGCGGTGTCGCCCAAGGGCGCCATGGGTCTGATGCAGCTGATGCCCGGCACCGCCGAGCGTTTCGGTGTTAGCAATCCCTACGACCCGATTGCCAACATGCATGGTGGCGCCCGTTACCTGCGCTGGCTGCTCAACCAGTTCAACGACACCCGCTTGGCGGTGGCTGCCTACAACGCTGGCGAAGGCGCGGTACAAAAATACGGCAATCAAATCCCGCCCTACCCGGAAACCCAAACCTATGTCACGCGGGTTATGGGTTTCCATCAGCAATACAAAGGCGGTGATCTGTACAACACGGCTTACGGCACTGGCACCGCTGGCGGCAGTCCGCTGGCCTACAACAGCTACACCACGGCGAACACCGGCCGCTCCAATGGCGTGACCATCATCACCCCGCGCGCCTACACCCCCCAAGCCAGCACGGGCTCGGCTACCATCCCCCGCACCTACCTGACCCCCACCGGCACTCGGATCATCGTCGGTGCCAGCGGCGGCGCGGGAAACACCAATACCGGCCGTCCCGCTGTTGTCTATTCTGTCAAGCCGAACCAGCGGACGTCCTCCTCCCCGAGCGGCACTACTCTCTTCGCGGGCAACGACAAGTAGCGGGAATATGTTCCATCGCCGTTCTAAGCGCGGCGCCAGTTACCTGAATCCCGTTACGAGACCCACCACCGGTGGCAGTAGCGGGTTCTCGCGGTGGCGATGGGGCATTATTCCCGCCATCGCCATCGCCGTAGCCATCGGTGGCGACAGCGGCGCGGCGGAATCGCTGCAAAGCTGGCGTGAACGCTTTCAAGCGGCTGACCGTTCGCTGCAAGACGGAAAACCGGTCGATTATTCAGATCTTCAGGCCTATCCGCTTTACCCTTACCTGCGCTATCGGGATTTGACCCGCCGGCTCTCCGAGCTGCCCGCCGCCGAGATCCACGACTTCCTGCGAAATCACGTCGATTCACCGTTGGCGGGGCAATTGCGCAACGCGTGGTTACAGCAGCTCGCCGATGCCCGACGGTGGGACGATTACCTGCGTGATGTCGTTCCTTCCCGCAGCCCGACCTTTGAATGTTGGCGACGGCAAGCATTGCTCAATACCCATCAAGGCGAACAAGCCTTGCGTGATTTTAGTGCTCTTTGGCTGCGCGGTACTTCTCTTCCCACCGCCTGCGATCCGGTGATCGCGGCTTGGCGAAGCCAGGGAGGTCTGTCCCCCACTCTGCTTTGGCAACGGTTCGCCCTGGCGATGGCCAGCCGCAATATCGGGCTGGCGCGGGCGTTGCGGGTCGACATGCCGACCGCCGACCAATCCTTAGCCGATGGCTGGCTGGCCATTTCCAGCAACCCGTCACTGATTTTGGAACCGCCCCGTTTACAAAGCGACGATCCGCGCACCGGAGCGATCATCGGCGATGCATTGCAGCGGTGGGGCACTCGCGATGCACTGGCGGCGGCGGCCGCGCTGGATACTTTAAAAGAACGCTATCCGACACTCGCGCCCCAGTGGTTAAGCGTGGAACGGCAACTGGCCCTATGGCTCGCCACCGACTACCACCCGACCGCGTTGGCCCGGCTGGCCGCCTTGCCAGAATCGATAGTGGATAGCGCTGTGCAAGAATGGCGGATACGGGTCTGCTTGCGGCAAGGGGACTGGACGGCGGCGTTGCACTGGCTGGATCAGTTGCCAGCCACGGAACGGGACAGCCCACGCTGGCGGTACTGGCGCGGCCGGAGCCTGGAACTGTTGGACCGGGTTGATGAAGCTGGACAGGTCTATCGGAGTATCGCCGGTGCACGAGACTATTACGGTTTCCTGGCCGCCGATCGGATTAACACGCCCTACGCCATCGATACCACGCCACTGGTGGTGTCAGCAACCGAGCTGGATGCGCTGCTGGCCGGCTCTCCCGGCTTGCGGCGGGCGCGGGAACTTTACATCCTGGGCCGGGAGCCGGAAGCCGATACCGAATGGCGACAAGCCACCGACGGCTTGAACCACCTCGCGCTCAAGCAGGCTGCGCTGCTGGCTCACCGTTGGGGCTGGCACGTCCAAGCCATCACCACCATTGCCCGCGCTGAATATTGGGATGATTTGGATTTGCGCTTCCCATTGGCCTATCGGGATGACGTGATCAACAACGCTCGCGCCAGCGCCCTGAACCCGGCATGGGTGTACGCCGTCATCCGCCAGGAAAGTAGTTTCCGACCCACCGCCCGCTCGCCAGTGGGTGCTCTAGGGTTGATGCAACTCATGCCCGCCACCGCCCAGGAGATAGCCCGGCAATCGCAGGACGTAACCGGTAGCACGCGCGATCTGTTGTTGCAGCCCGCAACCAACCTTCGTTTGGGCGTCCGCTACCTCCAGGAAATCCTGGAACGCTTGCAGAACAATCCGGTGCTAGCCACCGCCGCCTACAATGCCGGCCCCAACAAGGTCGCGCGATGGCTGCCAACCCATGCCGCCTTGCCGGCCGATATCTGGGCAGAGACCATCCCCTATCAGGAAACTCGGCGCTACGTGCAACGCGTGCTGGAGTACGCCACCATTTACACGCGCCGTTTGGATTTGCCGGAATCAAAGCTCACACTGGAATCCTGGATGAAGCCGGTACAGCCCGCTGAAATCGCCGCTGACCGCACGGTTGACCACGCCGGTTGACCACGCTGATCCCGACATCCCCATCGACAGAGGCCCACCTAGCAGAATTCACCTCGAATCTAAAGCGTCTCCAGGCAAGATCGGTGGAAGATCGGCAGTGGGCAGCCCAGTCTCAGCTAGAGGCTGGGCTGAGGCTAACAACCAGCGATTCAAAATCGCGATCAGACTCTCACGCGCGAACGGCTTGCTCAGATAATCGTCCATTCCAGCCACCAGGCAACGATCCCGATCGCCGGAGATCGCATGAGCAGTTAGCGCCACGATAGGCAGTCGCCGCGCCGACTTGCCTGATTTCACAGCCCGCCGCTCGCGCTCGCGCTCGCGAATGAGTTCCGTGGCTCGAAAACCATCCATCACCGGCATTTGGCAGTCCATCAGGACCAGATCGTAAACGTTCTGCTCCAGCAGATTGAGAGCCTCTTGGCCGTTATTCGCGATCTCCACGGTGCAGTGGAATTGCTGAAGCGTGGCATTGGCAACTTCCTGATTCACCAAATTATCTTCGACCAAAAGAATCCGTGCGCCCGAATATTGGGGTAAATTCGGCCGACTATCTTCTCGCTTGACAGTCTTTGAATCGAGATTCGAGGCGCTGGTGGCCTCGAACAATTGATGCAGACATTCCAATAATTGGGTTTTCAGCACCGGCTTACTCAACTGCTGTTCGAATTTTGCCCGCAGCTCCTTTTCATGTGACGCGCTGTGAAAGACCGACGTGGTCAATAAAACCAACGGGGTATCGCGCAACAGGGGATCGGCGCGGATCGCCAAAGCGATATCTGGACCGTCCATTCCCGGCATCTGCTCATCCAGCAGAGCAACGGCATAGGGATCGTTGCCAGCGCGGGCGGAGTACAAGCGTGCTAAGGCTTCCTCTCCGTCAGCGGCTCCCTCGCCGCGTAACCCACACTCCAGCAGTTGTTCGCACACGATCTCCCGACTAGTCAGATTGTCGTCCACAATCAATACCCGGGCTCCTTGAAACCAAGAGATTTCCTCCATCTCGGCGGGAACCACCTCGGGGCGATCCATTCGCAGCGAGAACGCAAAAGTCGAACCGCGTCCCTCGGTGCTATCGACCGAAATTGTTCCTTTCATGAGTTCTACCAACTGCTTGGCGATACTCAGACCCAATCCTGTTCCACCGTACTTGCGGGTCATCGAACCGTCGGCTTGGTCGAAGGCACTGAAGATGCGCGCCTGGTCGACCACTGGAATACCGATGCCGGTATCGGTCACCTCGAATCGCAGTTGGTAGCTGTCCGGTCGAGCATTGATCACCACCAGTCGCACCATGACCTCGCCCCGCTCGGTGAACTTGATGGCGTTTCCCAACAAATTGCTCAATACCTGGCGTAGTCGCACCGGATCACCCCGCACGTAAATCGATGGGGCAGGTAAGGCGCAAAACAGTTCCAAACCCTTGCGGTACGCGCTATCGCCGAATGGAATCACAACCTCCTCAACCAGGCTCCGCAAGGAGAAATCTACTTTCTCCAATTCCAATTTGCCGGCCTCGATCTTGGAAAGATCCAGCACATCGTTGATGACTCTGAGCAGGCTGGTTCCAGATTGCTTAATAATTCTGGCGAACCGTCGTTGCTTCGCCTGTAATTCGGTTTCTAGCAGTAGATCAGCCATGCCTAAAATGCCGTTCATGGGCGTACGAATCTCGTGGCTCATATTGGCCAAGAACTGAGACTTGGCCTGACTGACCGCCTCGGCTCGTTCCTTGGCATCGCTAAGCTCCTGAACCAGATTCTGCAATTCAACATTAGCAAGGGAAAGGTCGTGCGTACGCGCTGCGACGTCGGTTTCTAAGCGCGCGTTATAAGTCGCCAATTCGGCATCACGCCGCTGGATTTGCGCCAGCATGTCGTTAAAGCCATCCACCAGTGTTCCCAGCTCGTCACGGCTAGCCGATCGAACCCGCACGGTATAATCGCGAGTGTTGGATATTTCGCTCATCGCTGCTCGCAATTGCAGGATCGGTCCTGAAATTACCCTCTGAAATTGCGCGGCCAGCAGCGCCGCCAGCGCTAGCGAGGCGACCACCAATCCGGCAATGATCCAGTAATAGCGGTAAAGGCTTTCGCTAAGCTCCCGCAAATCCGAGTAGATCGCAAGAAAACCAAGTGGCTGGCCATCCTGATGGATCGGTACCTTGACGGCTAGAATGCGACTTTCGGGACCGAAGGGTTCCCCCTCGCCGACCATCGCTTGTCCAACGCTATTTCCTTGTCCATCATAATTATCCAACCGCACACCCCGCCGGCGTATCCAATCGCTTTGGGTATCGGTCCAGTCAGGGGCTCGATATTCGGCTAGCGTATTATTCTGGGGATCTTCGATAACAGCATATGGCACGTCAGGTTTGGCGCGCAATACCGCCAGATTCTGTTCGGCAGCCTTGATATCGTTGAAAAGCAGGGCGGAGGCGACATTAGCACTAATCACGTTGGCTAGCGCAACCAATTGTGCCTGGGCGATCTTACGCTGGGAGTAAGTTTCATTGACGACCAGCGCAATCCCAACCGCCAACAACACCAAGGCATTGGTCAACAGCATGACCACCATCAATTTTCTTTTTACTGAGAGTTCGCTGAACATAATCATTCAGAATACGCTGCTATTCCGCCACCTTACTCTACGATAGTGGCTAGTTTGAGCAATTGGGAACTCAGCCTGAGGCTAGCTCGTCGGGCTGCGGTCAAGTTGATATCGAAACGGATCCGCTGGTCGGCCTCGACCAAGCCAATCATCCCGCCCGCCTGGGCAAAGCCGCTGATGTCACTGACGGTCAGTATCGGCAAGCGCGCCAGTTTAGCCAGCGCCGCTTTGAATCGCCCCTGCTCAGCACGACCCATGAATACGACGTGGCATTTTTCGAGATCCGTAGCTACCGGCAAGTACCGTACCTCCACTGGATGGCTTTCCACGGTTTTCCCGGACAGCGACCCCAACGCATTGCCAAAGGGGTTCTCGCCGGCAATGCAAATCAACAACGGTGCGTCGGAGCTAATGAAAGCCCCAGACGGCCATTCCACGAATTTGGCAAAATTGTACAGATAAGCCGCCTTGACCGCATACTCGTCAAACTCCATTGCCAAAGCGCTACTTAGCAGACTGCCCAAAAAGAACGTCATTAAGATTGCCGAGCGCCATAACAAGAATAGGAGCCGGCCACCGTGACGACCGACGACCAATATCTTGTTTCCGACTCGGCCCCTAGCAAATGGGACCGACTCTGTTGGCAACCTTATTTGAAATTCCATTTCACCTGGCCATAGAAACTACGTTCAACTTCGACCGGGAACGTGTAGGCCTCCTGCACAAATTCCAGGTGACTCTTATCCAGTAGATTGGCACCTACCAAAGACAGCTCCAAATCTTTTCTTGGCCGCCATCCTAAGCGTACTGTTAAGGTCGAATAAGGATCGACGTTGATATTTTCAAATGAGGAAAGCTCTCGCGCGGTAGCCGGGCCGTTTACATAACGCCACCAAACATCGAGTTCAAGATTATCGGCAATATTCCATGATGAGGTTAACGACAATTGATTGCGATTACCGTGCTCGTAATTGGTATCGGCATCTTGATCCAAATCTGAATATAAATACGAGTAGGCCAACCGTAACCACCACTCTTTAATAGGGCGCCAGTCTGCTGCTAACTCGAAACCATAAATGGAGCCTGCCCCAACGTTATGCAATTCGAGCGGCACCACCAAATACGGTGGAAATACTCGCCCCTCCAAAAACGATTGTCCTGAGACCGTATCGATAGCAACGATATTGTCATAGTCATTATAAAAAACCGTGGTGTCCACCGAAAATTGCTCAGCAAGCCGTACACGATAGCCTACTTCATAAGCGATTAGTTTCTCAGATTCCAAGTTGATCATTTCCAACAACCATTACAAGTGTCGGCAGATTTCCCGTCAATATCGAGGGCGGCACGGTAAGCAAACTTACTTGCACATCTTCTTCACCACGCGAAGGTGTACGCACCGCTCGCGATACCGCTGCCCACAACCGATGGTCGGGATGCGGCGTCCATAGCATTCGGACGCTGGGTTGCCATTCCCAACCAGTGAAATCGTTGTGCTCGATCTTGACACCAGCGGTCAAGCGTAATTGCTCTGGTATCAGATCAACTTGATCTTGAATAAAAGTATTGAACAGCTGGGTGGTCGAATCGTTGGGATCGACGGAACTGAATGCGGTATCCGTGAATTGATCGGAATTGCGACGATAACCCAATCCCCAGACGATTTCCTGTCGGTCAGTGAGCGCGAAATTATGCTGGAAATCCAAATCAAATGTATTTGCATCGACAATGTAAAGCGAATCCTCGTGACTTTCCTGCTGATAATATGCCTGTAGACTCATCCGTGATGTCGCGGAATATTGATGTTCCCAGCGTGCTTGTAAGCTACCGCCCGAGGTGTTCACCTGAGATAATTGCCGCTCGGTATAGGGCGAAATGAGAGTAGGCAATACATAATTCTGATTGAAAGTTCCTTCATACAAGCTGCCTTGCACAGCGACCGTATCTCGGGCCGACGGCGTCCAATCTAAACGGAATCCGCCCCGACCGATACGCCAATCATCTTCAGCATCGTAACCATCGGGTGTAACTAAACTATCACGCTTGGTGGATTGCCCATAAATTCGATACTTCGCATCATCGCCCAATTTGCCGCCATAACGGACTCCCGCAATAGCTCGTTCTTCGTTGCCAGCGGTAAGCGTGACCAACCCCCCTTGAGTATCCTGGCTGTTTTTCGTGATGATATTGATGACGCCATTGACAGCGTTGGCACCCCACAGACTGCCGCCGGGACCGCGTACAACCTCGATACGTTCGATATCGGGCAGGAATAGATCCTGAATTTCCCAATAAACGCCGGAGAATTGGGTATTGTAAACCGTGCGTCCATCGATCAAAACTTGCAATTTGTTGGCGAACCGGCCATTAAACCCGCGAATGGAAATGGCCCAGCGGCTGGAATCGATGCGGGCCACTTCCACGCCGGGTGCGAGCCGTAGCGCTTCCATTACGTTAGTCACCCCCGACCGGCGAATATCGTCGGCGGTGATGACAAAGACTGCCGCCGCTGTATCTTGGAGAGACTGTTCAACTTTCGCAGCCGATACCACTTTGACTTGCATCAAATCCTCAATGCTGAACTGGGTCAGATCAGTCGCGCAGACCGGTTCTAAGCCGGCAACCATTCCCAGACAGATCAGCATCAACCGCGCTTGCATTACTGCAACCTGCCCGCGCGATAACATTCGCATTGGATTTCCCCTGATCGTGCGTGATCTTAAAAAGACCATTTCACTTGGCCGTAAATGTTGCGCTGCACTTCAACCGGAAAAGTATAAGCTTCCTGTACATATTCCAAGTGACTCTTATCCAACAAATTAGCGCCCGTCAGCGATAACTCCAAATCCTTGCGGGGCCGCCACGCCAATCGCAGTGTGAGATTTAGATAAGGATCGACACTGACTATCCCTAATTGAGACAATGTAGACAATGAATCAAGCCGATCAATGTAATAAAACCAAGCGTCGAATTCTAAATCATTCTTAATTTCCCAACTCGATAAGAGCGAAATTTGATTGAGAGGGCTCCAACCTTGTTGTTCCGGTCTTGACCACAAATAGGAATACGCGAGCTGCAATCGCCATTTTTCAAGTGGCCGCCAATCTACCGCCATTTCTGCGCCATAGTTGTCATCGGAGAAGAAATTGCGAAAATAGAGTGGAAACACCAGATAAGAGGCGAACAACGTCCCGAGTAAAGGCGTCCCTTGCTCCATACTCAACAAGTGATCGTAGTCGTTATAAAAAACGGTAAAATCGAAGGAGAAATCTTTATTCAGCCAAGTGCGGTAACCGATTTCGTAGGCGGTGAGCTGCTCCGCCTCGAAACGCCCGTCACCGACAAGCGCCACGATAGCCGGTAATCCTCCTGTTTCCGGTGACGGCGATACGGTCGTTACATTCGTCCAGCTATCCTCCTCAGCGCGCGACGGGGTACGCACCGCCCTCGACACTGCCCCCCAGACCCGCTGAGCGTCGCTAAGCTGCCAGAGTAGGCGCAGGTTGGGCTGCCACTCCCAACCGGTGTAATCGTTATGCTCGACCCGGGCACCCAAGGTAAGTTGCAGCCGCTCCGTCAACGCTACCTGATCCTGCGCGAACAGGCTGAATAGTTGGGTAGTCTGCGCGTCTGGCGAAAAACCTCCCCCCAGCACTGCTGACCCGAAGTGATCCTGGTAGCGGCGATAATCCAATCCCCAGACGATTGCCTGGCGCTCGCCAAGCTTGAAGCTATGCTGGAAATCTACATCGAAGGTTTCCAGTTCCGACTGTTGCATCAAATCGCTGCGCTTTTCCTGCTGGTAATAGAGTTGCAGAGCGATTTGTTCAGTTGAGGAGTTTTGATGTTCCCAGCGCGCCTGTACGCTGCGCCCATTCGCCTTGAGCATCGTCCAGCAGAAGCTCGGTGTAAGGCGAGGTCAGCGTAGGGATCACCATATTTTGATGCAGGTCACCGTCGTAAACATCGCCCGAGACGGTAACGTTGTCCCGTGTTGTGGGCTGCCAGTCGAGCCGGAAACCACCACGTTGTAGATTCCAGTCGTCCTCAGCATCCTGCCCATCCCGGCTGATGAAACCGTCTTGGTCAGCATAGCGGCCGTAGACGCGGTATTGCGCGGTATCGCCCAGTTTGCCGCCATAGCGGGCCTCGACAATGGCGCGGTCTTCATTGCCGGCGGTCACGCTCACCATTCCCCCCTGGGTATCCCTGGCTAGCTTGGTGATAATGTTGATGACGCCATTGACGGCGTTGGCGCCCCACAAACTGCCGCCGGGACCGCGAACGACCTCGATCCGTTCAATGTTGTCGAGCGGCATATCCTGGATTTCCCAGTACACGCCGGAAAAAGTTGGGGTATAGACTGAACGGCCATCGATCATCACCAGCAATTTGTTGGCGAAGCGGCCATTGAAACCGCGAATGGTGATGGCCCAGCGACTGGAGTCGATACGCGCGACCTGCACGCCTGGCGCGAGCCGCAATGCCTCCATTACATGGGTCACGCCCGACCGGCGAATGTCATCAGCGGTGATCACAAACACGGCGGCGGCAGTATCAGCCCACGGCTGGGCTTGCTTGGTAGCCGACACTACCCGTACCTGCATCAATTCTTCAATACTCAGGAGTGTCAGGTCAGCCGCTAGCACCGGTTCGATACTGACTACCAGACACCAGATCGGTAAAGTTGCCCCCAACCACTGAAACCATCCATTTTGGTTTTTTGGACTCACGAAACACCCGGCCTAACATAGCGTGGCTCCTCGGCCATCGCTTTCAAATCCCTAGCGAAGGCACTATGGACTAATCGATCCGTCCATGGCTTTCGAATTGAATTACTTTCCAGAATATTGCACTCATCCACGGGCCAATATCGCGATCGACTCGACATGGGCAGTATGCGGAAACATGTCCACTATTCCCGCAGCACTCAACCGGAAACCGTAGCGATGGACCAGCTCACCGACGTCACGAGCTAAGGTAGCAGGATGGCACGAGACGTACACCACTCGCCGGGCTCCCAACGCCGCCAAGTGCGGCATCAACTCCAACGCACCAGATCGGGGCGGATCAATCAAAATTTTATCATATTGGCGTTCGAGACCAACACTCTCCTGGTAACTTACTGGTCAAATCAGCGCGCTCAAAATACGCGTTTTCTACCTTATTACGTGACGCATTGCTCTTGGCCCATTCGATCAGGCTTGCATCGCCTTCCACACCGATGACTTCCCTCGCCCGCCGGGCCAGCGCTAGGGTGAAATTACCAAGCCCGCAGAAAAGATCGAGAACCCGATCTCCCGGGTCAATTTCAAGCAGTGCACCAACCCGCTCGACCAATTGTCGATTGATGGCCGCATTGATTTGCACGAAATGATACGGCCGGAATGCCAACTCCAGATTGAAATTCGGCAGGTGATAGCTCGGCGTCAACGATTCGGCGTTGATGGGCACTACGCTGTCCGGTCCGGCCGGTTGCAGATACAACGCGAAACCGTGCTGCTCGCCAAACGTGCGCAGCAACGCCAAATCTGTCTCGCTGGGCGGCGCCAGCACGCGAAAGCTCAAACCCATCAATACATCGCCGCCGGCAATCTCGATCTGGGGTAGCCGGTCGCGGATCGACAGAGACTCGATCAGCCGCGCCAGTTCTTCCAGCAGCCCCCCGACCCGCTCGTCCAGCACCTCGCAACGGCGCAAATCAGCGACATACGGACTGTGCCGCTCGCGGAAACCGACCAGCACCCGCCCTTTCTTGGTCACCCACTTGACCCCCAGGCGCGCTCGTCGCCGATAGCCCCATAGCGGCCCGGTCATCGGCTCCAACACCTGCTCCGGCTCGACTTTGCCGATGTGGGTCAGGCTATCCAGCAACCAGCGTTGCTTAATGGCCAGCTGGCCAGTGGGTTCGAGATGCTGCAAGGCGCAGCCGCCGCAGACTCCGAAATGGGCGCAGCGGGGTTCGATCCGTTCCGGGGATGGTGCGAGCACGTCAACGACCCGCGCCTCGTCGTAGCGGCTTCGATGGACGGTGTAGCGGCAGCTCACCTCCTCGCCCGGCAACGCACCTTCGACGAAGACAGCCTTGCCGTCCCGCCGCGCCACGCCGTAGCCCTCATGAGTCAAATCCTCGATGCGAACGGTAAATGGTTCCGCCGCCGCTAGCGCTCGTCGCTTTTTTGCTGCTGAACTGCCCATTTGTCGTTCTCTAATCCGAAAATAGCCCAGTGGAGAGATAGCGGTCACCACGGTCGCAGATCACGGTGACGATCATCGCGTTCTCAACCTCCGCCGACAACCGCAGCGCCGCCGCCACCGCCCCGCCCGACGATACGCCGCAGCAAATGCCCTCTTCGCGGGCCAGCCGGCGGGTAGTGTGCTCTGCTTCCACTTGCTCGACGTCGATGATTCGGTCCACTCGCGCCGGCTCGTAAATTTTTGGCAGATATTCCAGCGGCCAGCGGCGGATACCCGCAATGAAAGACCCCTCGGTGGGCTGCACACCGACAATTTGCACCGCAGGATTGCGCTCTTTCAGATAACGCGACACCCCCATGATGGTCCCAGTGGTCCCCATGGCACTGACGAAGTGGGTAATCTGCCCGTGCGTGTCGCGCCAGATTTCAGGGCCGGTGGTTTGGTAATGAGCCAGCGGATTGTCGGGATTGCCGAACTGGTCCAGCACCCTGCCTCGCCCTTCCTGTTCCAATTGGGTGGCGAGATCGCGAGCTCCTTCCATGCCCTCCTCCCGGCTCACTAATATTAATTCAGCTCCGTAGGCCCGCATTGCGGCGCGGCGCTCCGCACTCTGGTTTTCCGGCATGACCAGCATCAGTCGGTAGCCCTTCATAGCCGCGATCATCGCCAGGGCAATACCGGTATTGCCGCTGGTAGCTTCGATCAGCACCTCGCCGGCGCGGAGGGCTCCGCGCTTTTCAGCTTGCTGGATCATGCTCAATGCCGGCCGATCCTTGACCGAACCGGCCGGATTGTTACCCTCCAGCTTGCCGAGAATCAAGTTACGGGTAGAACCCGGTAGGCGTTGCAATTGCACCAGAGGTGTATTGCCGATGAAAAATTCGAGCGTAGGAGTATTGCGAATGCGGCATGATAGGTTCCAGGTTACCTTCGAAAATCGCAACAGCGGGCTTTTTTCAACCCAGCGAAATATGCTAAACCGATTATAAGTGCCAACGACTCGCGGACCGTACCGAAAATCATGGCCCCCATTTTCGACCCTCTTCGCCACGACCCATCGCCGATCATCCGCTTATCATGACCCGATCCGGCTCAATGATTCACTCGACCTTCTTTCGGCTGTTGTTCTGCTGCTGCCTCTTACTACTTTCCGCACCGTTGGACGCCCAGGAGCAACCTGCTCCGGCAACAGGCACAGCCGCTCCGGCAACAGGTACAGCCGCTCCGGCAACAGGTACAGCCGCTCCGGCAACAGGTACGGCTGCCGAAGGCGCCACTGTCACCGTTCTGGTCGAAGGCGTTGAGGGACCACCGCGCGATAACGTACTGGCCTATCTCGACATCAACCGCTTCGCCGGCAAACCGGCGCCGGAGGAAACCGAGCTGCGCTGGTTGCACAGCAATGCCGAACGCAACATCCAACAGGCGCTGCAACCCTTCGGTTATTACGAACCCACCATCGAGGGCTCTCTCAAGCGAACTCAGGAAGGCTGGGAAGTCCGTTATCGCATTCAGCCTGGCCGAGCGCTGCGCCTCGCCGCGGTCGACGTGCGGGTGCTTGGCGAAGGCGCTCAGGATCCGGCCTTCCAAAAGCTGCTGGCGACCGCCCCCCTGGACAAGAATCAGACCCTCGATCAACCCAAATATGAGCAGCTCAAGCTAAACCTGGAAACGCTGGCCACCGAGCGCGGCTATTTCGACGCTCGTTTTGTCGAGCGTGTCATTCAAATCGACTTGCAGACTTACCAGGCCAGCATCACGTTGCACTACGATACCGGTAAGCGCTACCGATTCGGTGATATCACCTTCAAACAAGACATCCTGTCGCCCAAACTGTTGAATCGCTATCCCCATTTCAAAGCCGGCGACCCCTACGACACCAACGATTTATTAAAACTGCAAACCGATTTGAGCGGCAGCCCCTACTTCAGCCAGATCCAGATCAACCCCTCGCCAGACGCAGCCACTGCCATCGCACCGGTCGATGTCGAACTGACATTCAATAAACAATACAAATACAGCGCCGGCCTAGGCTATGGCACCGATACCGGCGTTCGCGGCAAACTCAAAATGGAACAGCGCTGGGTCAACAGTCAGGGCCATCACTACGAAACCGAACTCCTGCTATCTCCCATCAAATCGTACCTCGGCCTCAAGTACATGATCCCTGCCGAGAATCCAACGACCGACGAATACGTTCTGACCGCTAACTACACCCTCCAGAACTACGACGACCAGGACTTCGAACGCATCGCCCTGGGCGGCGGTTGGCAACGACAAGCTGGCAAATGGTTAAAGAACTACAACCTAAATCTCCAATATGAAGACTATCAGGCCGGCAACGAGCCCCGTTCCACCTCCCTCCTGCTGATTCCGGGTTTAAACTGGACTTGGATCGATGCCGATGACCGGCTGTACACCACCCGCGGTTTACTGTTCGGGTTCGAGCTGCGCGGCGCTTCGACGGCGTTGCTCTCAGACATCAATTTCCTGCAAGGCACCGTGCACCTGAAATGGATCCATGCCCTGAACGAGGATAACCGTCTGATCGCCCGAGGGGATATCGGCGCGACCGCGATCCTGGAGGATTTCGAGAATCTGCCAACCTCGCTACGCTTCTACACCGGCGGTGATTCCAGCGTGCGCGGCTACGCCTACAATAAAATCGGCCCTACTGACAGCGACGGCACGGTCGTAGGCGGCAAAAATCTGCTGGTGGGCAGCCTGGAATACGAGCGCCGAGTGTGGGATGCCTGGAGTGTCGCCGCATTTGTCGACAGCGGTGACGCCTTCGACGGCGCGTCGCCCGACATGAAAACCGGCACCGGCGTCGGTCTGCGCTGGCGCTCGCCGGTAGGGCCGGTGCGCATCGATTTTGCGACCGGACTGGACCGTCCACCGGGCGATACCTTCCGCTTTTCCTTTAGCATCGGGCCTGATTTGTGAGCGTTCCTCCGTTTCTGCGCCGGCTGCTGATCTGGCTGATCTCGCTGCCGCTGCTGCTATTGCTACTGATCTTGCTGGCAGCCGGGATCGCGATCTCCACCGAAACGGGCATCCACACCCTGCTCGGTCTGGCGCCGAGGATCCTGTCAGGGCAATTGAGCTATGACCGGATCGACGGTCGCTTGCTGGGCCCTCTACACATCGAGCGGTTCCAGTACGAAGACGGTCCGCTGAAAGTAGCTCTGGCCAGCGCCGATCTCGACTGGAAGCCAGCGGATTTATTCAGTGGAACCTTAAACCTCCTCCAGCTCCGATTCGACGGCTTGGAACTACAATTACCGCCGAGCAAGCCCGAATCGGAGCCGGCGACCGGACCGTTGACTCTGCCCGATATCCAGCTCCCTCTCGTGATCGATGTCGCTGACCTGCAAGGGCGCGATATTCTCATCGTGCCTGCCGGAGCCGCGCCGATCCGGGTGGATACCATCGACCTCAAGGCTCACACCGGAAACGATGGCTTGATCGTCGACACCCTGGCAGCCCGCGCGCCTTTGGGCGAGGTTCGCCTGAGCGGTCGGGTCAACCCCACTGGCGGCTATCCATTGCAAGCCCGCCTCAATTGGCAACTGCTGACTCCGGATTACGGCACCTTCAACGGCGAAGGCGAAATCCAGGGCGAATTACAGAATCGGTTGCAACTCACTCATCAAATCACCGGCGCGGCCACGCTGGAACTGAGCGGAGAAGTCCGCGATCCCTTGGCCAAACCCGCTTGGTCGGCCAAGGCTAAACTGGACGTGGCTGACCTCAAGCCGTTTGTCCCGGATCTGGCTGGCAAGCCACTGACGGTCCGGCTCGATGCCCACGGAGTGCTGGCTCAGTTTCAGGGACAGGGCGAAATCAACGCCACTGTGCCCGAACTGGGTCCGGCAAACCTGCGCTTCACCGCCGAAGGCGACCCGAAGGCGATCAAGCTCAATGAGCTGAAGATAGCCGCCGTCGACCGGCCGCTGACATTGAACGCCAAAGGCAACATCCAAATCGCGGAGTTACTCTTCAACATTTCCGGACAATGGGAATTCCTGGCTTGGCCCTTGACCGGGCCCGCGCAAGTGGAAAGCCCCAAGGGCGAATTCGCCGCCGATGGCACACCCAAGGATTACCGGTTTCAGCTCACCGCCGACTTGCGCGGCCCGAATGTTCCCCAGGGGCACTGGACTGCGAACGGACAGGGCTCGGATCAAGCCGTGCGCGACGTAAAATTAAGCGGCCAGACCCTGGCCGGCACCCTGCAAGCCACCGCCGACGCCACTTGGGCACCCGCGATCAGTTGGCAGGCGACATTGAACGGCGAAGGGTTGAACCCTGGCGTTCAGTGGCAGGAGGCGCCCGGCAAACTGAATTTTCACATCAAGACCGACGGCGGACTGGAAAACGCCGCCCTGCGCGCCCATCTCCTGCTGGAAGAACTGGCCGGCACCCTGAGCGGGCAGGCGGTGCGCGGCAATGCCGACATCGCCCTGCAAGACCAGAATCTGACGATCAAAGCCTTGCGGTTGACCGCCGGCGATACCCGACTCAATGCCGAAGGATCGCTGACGCAACGCTGGGATCTGCGCTGGACGCTGGACGCACCACGACTGAAATCGCTGCTTCCCAGCCTAGACGGCAGCATCGCCAGTACCGGCACCCTGAGCGGATCGCGTGACCGCCCGGCAGTGACAGCCCAGTTCACGGTGCAGAATTTGCGGCAAGGCGACACCCAAATCCAGCGTTTGCGCGGGGAAGCAAACGTGGATACCGGTGGGAACAATCGCTCGCTGCTGAAAGTATCCGGCGAAGGGCTACGGCTGGGCGGTCAAAACTGGAAAACCCTCAACCTCGACGGTTCCGGCACGCCTGCCGCGCACGATCTCAAGGCCGAACTGATCGGCGACCCCGGTCGCTTCTCGCTCGCGCTCGCGGGCAACCTGGCGATGCCCGCCATGCTTTGGCAAGGACGCCTGACTCAACTCGGCGCCAAGGACACCGTTGCCGGCAACTGGAGCCTGGACAAGCCCGCCGCGATTCGGGCCACGGCCAAGGAAGCAAATCTCGATGCGGTTTGCCTGAGCAGCGCTCCCACCCGCTTGTGCTTGCAAGGCCAATGGAGCCAATCCGGTGATTTCAACGGTCGAGTGCAACTGAGTAACCTTACTCCCGAACGGTTCAAGGCTTATCTGCCGCAAGGCATGACGCTCGCCACCAGTGTCGGCGGCGAAGCCACCGCCAGCGGTAAAACTGGCGGAGCCTTGCAAGGCAAGCTGGCCCTGAATATCGCGCCCGGCAACCTGAGCATGACGGCCAACGGCAAACCGGTCCGGTTCGCCATTAACGGCGGCGGTTTGCAACTGGACACGAACGGTCGCGCCGCCAACGGTCAAGCCAAGCTGGACCTCGGCCAAACCGGGCAATTACAGGCTACCCTGCAAGTCCAGGATCCGCTCGGCGCCGCCCGGATTAGCGGCAAGCTCAACGCCATCGTCAGCGACCTTAAAGTGTCATCGGCGTTCATGCCGCAAATTCAGGATGTTTCCGGACAGTTGAAAGCCAATCTCAGCATCGATGGCGCGCTTTCCAAGCCGGTGCTACAGGGAGATATTCGGCTGGAAAACGCCGGTTTGTCCGTCCCGGATGCCGGCATCAAATTGCAGAATCTGCGATTCACCGCGACCGGCAACGGCCAAGGGCCGCTCCAACTGTCGGGATCCGTTCAATCCGATCCTGGCCAATTACGCTTGACCGGACAGCTCGACCCCCTGAAACCGCAACTGAATCTGGCGATCGCAGGCGAGAATTTTCAGGCGCTCAAAACCACCGACATGCAAATCCAGATCAGCCCGGATCTGAAGCTCGACCTCACCCAGCAACAGGCCAGAATCGACGGCACGGTCACCGTCCCGAAGGCTTATCTGCGGCCTAGCGGCGGGGGGCCGGGGACGGTCAAGGCGTCCGAGGATGTCATCATCGTCAAGGATCGCGGTGGCGCAACCCCCGAGTCGAAATCGCAAGGCACCGATATTTTCGCCAAGGTACGCGTCATCCTGGGCGATGACGTACAACTGGATACCTCGGCATTCAAGGGCAAGCTAAAAGGTAATCTGCTGGTCGAGGAAACCCCGCAGTTGGCCCCCCGCGGCAGCGGGAGCGTCGAAGTAGTCGCCGGCAACTACAAAATATACGGGGAGGAAATTCAAATTCAGCGGGGGCAGCTACTTTACAGCAGCAGCCCGCTCGACAATCCTGGCCTGGAGTTGCGGGTGGCGCGGCAGATTGAAAACTCCACATCTGGCGACCAGATCACCGCCGGTGCGCGCATTCAGGGCACGCTGAAAAAACCCAAGCTCACCTTGTTCTCGGATCCCAAGATGCCTGACCCCGACATTCTTTCCTACCTGGTGCTGGGCCGGGCATCGGGTAGCGGCAGCGGCTCCGAATCGGCGCTCTTATTCAAGGCCGTCCGCGCCATGGGTGTAGGCGATAGCGGACTCACCAAAAACCTGGGCGATGCCGTCGGCCTGGATTCCATAGAGCTGGGCGGCAGCGGCGGTAAGGATACCTCGCTGATGCTCGGCAAGTACTTGACGCCGGATCTCTATATCGGCTACGGGGTGGGCTTGCTCGACGCCGTCAATACCTTCAAAGTCAAATACCGAATCGGCAAGCACCTGTCGTTCGAATCGACCAACAGCAGCAGCGGAACCGGCGCCGATCTGATCTACAATATCGAACGCTGAGGAGATCGGAGACAGGACAGGCCCGATACTGACGGCACTCTCCATCCTGGCAGAGAGAACGGCAGCGCCCAATCAATGAAAATAATCCGGCTCGTTGCCCAACTTCCATTTGATATTGCAGCCCATGCTGGGCTTCTGTTCCGATGAAACCGGCTGGCCCGCTAACACAGCATCCACCGCCGCCCGTAGGTCCGCCCCGGTCACGGGAACCGTGTTGCCGGGCCGGCTGGCGTCGAATTGGCCGCGATAGACCAATTGGCGGTCGGCGTCGAACAGGAAAAAATCGGGCGTGCAAGCGGCACGATAAGCTTTGGCGATGGCTTGGCTTTCGTCGTACAGATACGGGAAAGGATAACCGCGAGATTGCACTTCCTCGGCAATGCGTACCGGACCGTCATCGGGATACTTGATCACATCGTTGGCGCCGATCGCCACGCAGGCCAATCCCCGACCCCGATAGTCCGAGGTGAACCGCGCCAGCGCTTCCCGGATATGCTGGACGAACGGACAGTGGTTGGAGATGAACATCACCAGCAACGCGGGACTGCCGCGCAAATCGGCGAGTGCCACGGTGCTGCCGGTAGCAGGCTCGGGCAAACTGAAATCCGGCGCGGACGTACCCAGCGGCAGCATGGTGGAAGCAGTCTGAGCCATGATATTTCCTCATGAAGGGATCGACGATTCGAGATTGTGGCGCAGGCCGCCAATTACGACCATTATTTCGGGTCGAGGTTGTGCGATCCGGCCCGCGAACCAAGCCGGCAACCCACGGTCAATCCCGACAAGTTCGGTGATTTTCTTCTGTCTTTATACCGATTTCCAGAACAGGCCCCCTCATTACACCGGAGAAGTTACATGCACTTGAAACAGCCGCTCTGGCTGAGCGTTTTCCTCGGATTGATCTGGAGTACCGTCGCCGCAGCGGCGGAATACCCCGATTTTGTCTCCCTCGTCGAGCAATACAGCCCGGCGGTGGTCAGCATTCAAACCAAGTCCGAGCCGAAGGAGCGGTCGAAGCGAGGTCATCCGGGCATTCCCGAGAACAGCCCCTTTTACGATTACTTCAAACGCTTCTTCGATGAAATGCCCGACCTGCCCGCCCAACCGCATTCGTCGGTCGGTTCTGGCTTCATCCTTTCTCCGGACGGCTATGTTGTTACCAATGCTCACGTCGTCGAAGAGATGGACAGCATTATGGTCGGCCTGCCCGACCGCACCGAACTCACAGCGCAAGTGGTCGGCAAAGACAAACGCAGCGACATCGCGCTGCTGAAGGTGAAGACCGACACCGCGCTGCCTACCGTCAAGATCGGCGACATCGGGAAAGTCAAGGTCGGCCAGTGGGTCCTGGCGATCGGCTCACCGTTCGGCTTCGAGCGCACCGCCACCCAGGGCATCATCAGCGCGCTGGGCCGCAACCTGCCCAGCGACAACTACGTGCCGTTCATCCAGACCGACGCCGCCGTCAATCCCGGTAACTCCGGCGGGCCGCTGTTCAATCTCGACGGCGAGGTGATCGGCGTCAACTCGCAGATTTACAGCCGCTCCGGCGGCTATCAAGGTTTGTCCTTCGCGATTCCCATCGATGTGGCGATGGACGTGGTGGACCAGCTCAAAAGCGGCGGCAAGGTTGCGCGCGGCTGGCTGGGCGTGCTGATTCAGGAGGTCACCCCAGAATTGGCCCAATCCTTTGGCTTGGACAAGCCACATGGCGCCCTAGTTGGGCAGGTGATGGCGGACAGCCCGGCCCAGGCCGGTGGCATCAAGACCGGCGACATCATCGTCGCCTTCAACGGTCAGCCGGTCAGGCATTCCAGCGACCTGCCGTTGCAAGTTGGCCGCACTCGACCTGGTACCCATGTGGCGTTGACAGTGATCCGGGATGGCAAGGAGCACGCATTGACCGTTCAAATCGAGCAATTGCCTGACGAGAACAAGTTGCAACAGGCCATCGCCGAACCGTCCAGCAGCAACCGGCTCGGTCTGATGGTGGCGGAACTGCCGCCCGAGCGGCGCAAGCAGAACAGCGTGGGCGTGCTGGTCAAGGACGTGGATGAGGGGCCGGCAGCCAGCGCCGGCATTCGACCGGGCGACATCATTGCTCGCATCAATAACACCGAGGTCAGCGATGTCGGCCAGTTCACGGAATTAGTCAAGCAATTACCCACCGGTCGACCGATTCCAGTCTTGGTGCGACGCGATAACGGCGCCTTATTCCTGGCATTGACCCTCCCTGAGGAAGGCAAGAACTGAACGCCCAGCCTCATAGCGCGCGGCTGCGTCCAGCGCGACGCGGTCGCGCGCTATCTTGAGGCACGGAGGCGACAGCGCGAGAACCCAACAGTGGAGCAGTCACCGCCTCGGTTCGCAGCGTCGCTTCACAGGTTGGCGCCAGCAGCCTCCACCCGATTGCGGCCCTGCTCCTTGGCCCGATACAGCGCAGCATCAGCCCGACTCAACAAAGCGGCTGGATCGGTTTCCCCAGCGTCGGCCGAAGCCACTCCAATAGAGACGGTGACCGCCGGCAACGTGCCATCCCGGTAAGGCAGATGGAGATGCACGACCGCCTGCCGCAATGCATCGAGTCGGGTCCGCGCATCATCGAGGGACGAGCCGGACATGACGACGGTCAATTCCTCGCCACCGTATCGACAGGCCAAATCGCTGGCGCGCAATGACCGGCGCAGCAAACCGCCGACCGCTCGCAAAACGGTGTCACCGGCTTCATGTCCGTAGAGATCATTGAAATGCTTGAAATGGTCCAAGTCCAGCATCGCGACGACGAGCGGCTCACCGGCGCGCTGCCGACGATAAAGCTCACGGGGCAAGGTTTCATCCAAATAGCGTCGATTGAACAGCCCGGTGAGCGGGTCGCGGATGGCCTGTTCGCGCAACGCTTCCTGCAATTTGAGGTTCGAGAGCGCGAGTTTGATGGATTCGCCGACCGTGACGGCAAGAGTGCACGACTCACGGAACTGCTCCTCAGCCATCGATTCACTCGCACCGATATACAACAGGCCGATTGCCTCGCCGCGGACAATCAGCGGCAGGCACAGATAAGCGCGCGTCGGTGGATGGACGAAATGCCGACAAGGCACGCTGTGAGCCGGGTCCTCCAACTCATACGGCACACCGCGCCGCAGTGCCCAGCAATCGTGCGGCGCGAAGGTCGCGGGTAAAAGTCGAGTATTACCCCAGGACGCCATCACTCGCAGATCGGACGAGGCATCCTCGCGCATCGCCAAGTTGCCAATACAACCGTCAAATAACCGCCTCGCCCCACGCAGGATAATCTCGTAGGCTTCCTGACGGCTTTCGCAGGACAGCAGTAAGTCGCTCATGTGGTTGAGGGCGGTCATCTGGTCGGCGCGGCGCTGTACCCCGACCAGCGTGTCATACAAGGCTTCCTCGATCAAACGGCGATCGGTGACATCGGTGTGGGTACCTGCCATCCACAGGGGCTGACCTGCCGCGTCGCGCGCGGTGACCTTACCGCGTACCAGCAGCCAGCGCCAGTCTCCCGCTTGAGCGCGCAACCGATATTCGGCCTGATAGCGCGGCGTCTCCCCAGCAAAATGCGCCACCAACGCAGTTTGCCACAGCGGTTGGTCGTCAGGATGTACCAATTTTTGCCAACTGCTGATGTGCGGGCTAATCTCGTCGGGCCGATAGCCGAGCATTTCGATGCCGTTGCGGCTGAACAGAATATCCCCGGTCGTTACATTCCAATCCCAGAACCCATCGTTCGCACCATCCAGTACCCGTTGCAATCGCGCTTCGCTTTCGCGCAAAGCGTCCTCCGCCTGTCGGCGCTTAATGACTTCCTCCGACAGCAACCGATTGTCGAAGCGCAAGCTTAACGTATCGCGAATCAAGCGATTTACTTTGGAAGCGATACTCAATAACCCGACTAAATACAGCAAGGTCATGGTGGCCATGGCAGTATGCAACTCACTGCCTTGCAGGAAAAATCGTAGGCTCAGCGGCAGTAGCGCCGGTAGCAAAAAGGCCAGTGCCGCTTCCGGCCGGGCTGCCAAGACTAACAGCCCCGCCGCCGTCATTCCGGCCAGGACGAAGGCCACCACGACCTGATGGCCGATGGAATCGACGGGAAAGAGAAATATGGCCGTGGAACCCCAGACGATTCCGGCTAAACCGATGCCGGTACAATACCACCGTGCCCAGCGACGCACCTCCGAGGTGGGGGGGCGGACACGATCATAAGCGTATACCAAGAAAATTCGGCCAGCCGTGACCAAGGTCAAACAGGCAAACCACCCCACAAGTACCTGGATCGGAACGTGGGTGCGCTGGACAAAGATCAGAATCAAACCGTTGATCAGCGTGACCGAATAGGCCAACGGGGCATAGCCATACAAGAGTTTGACCTGTTCGGCGTACACCTCCCCCTCGATATCGTGCCGCGGGCCGTCAGCAGACTCCGCGTGGCAAACATTCGGTTGATTCAGGGAGTCCACATGGTTCTGTCTCCATCACGAGAGCGGCGCGGTCGATGGCAAGCAAGGCGCGTACAGGTGGTCTTACCGAGCGAGGGTGGAACTTTTTCGCCCTTCCCATCCCCACATGATAGTGAATGCCCACCGTCATTCGCTATCCCGCGATCACCCGTTATCGGTATAATTTAAAGCCCTTTTTTGTGCTGTGGGAAACGAACATCGCTCTGGCGGGGCACCGACCGAGCGCCATCGACCGCCTAACAGCCACTGGCTAGCCATCCGTGCCCGCAAGGGCCATAACATCATCGAAGGGGTTATACCCGTGCTCGAAAACTACCGCCAACATGCCGCCGAACGCGCCGCTCTCGGAATCCCAGCACTGCCACTGAGCCCGCAGCAGACCGCCGACCTCGTCGAGTTGCTCAAAAATCCGCCCAAAGGTGAAGAAAGCTTCCTGCTGGATTTACTGACCCATCGAGTACCGGCCGGCGTCGACCAGGCCGCTTACGTCAAGGCTGCTTTCCTAGCCGCCGTTGCCAAGGGCGAAGCCCGATCACCGCTGATCTCCCGTGTGCGCGCCACGGAACTGCTCGGCACCATGCTGGGCGGTTACAACATCCAGCCCCTGATCGACCTGCTGGACGACGCCGAGTGCGCCCCGGCCGCCGCCAAGGCGCTGTCGAATACCCTGCTGATGTTCGACTACAAGCACTCGGTTAAGGAAAAGGCCGATCAAGGCAACGCCCACGCCCAGCAAGTGATGAAATCCTGGACCGAAGCCGAATGGTTTACCGGTCGCGGGAAGGTGCCGGAGAAAGTCACCGTCACCGTATTCAAGGTGCCTGGCGAGACCAATACCGACGACCTCTCTCCTGCCCCCGATGCCTGGAGCCGGCCCGATATCCCGCTGCACGGGCTGGCGATGCTGAAAATGGAGCGCCCCGGCATCCAACCCGATGAATCCGGCAAAACCGGCCCGTTGAAACTGATCGAGTCGCTCAAAACCAAGGGTCATCCGGTCGCTTACGTCGGCGATGTGGTCGGCACCGGCTCCAGCCGCAAATCCGCCACCAACTCGGTGCTGTGGTGGACTGGCGATGACATTCCCTATGTGCCGAACAAGCGCTACGGCGGCTACTGCCTTGGCGGCAAAATCGCTCCGATCTTCTTCAACACCCAGGAAGACGCTGGCGCGTTGCCGATCGAGTGCGACGTGTCCAAGATGAACATGGGCGATGTCATCGACATCTATCCTTATGCCGGCAAGATCGAGAAAAACGGTGAGGTGATCGCCACCTTCCAGTACAAATCCGATGTGTTGTTGGACGAAGTCCAGGCTGGCGGCCGGATCAACCTCATCATCGGCCGCGGTCTGACCGACTGGGCCCGCGAAGTGCAAGGCTTGAGCCCCAGTCCGATCTTCCGCCGTCCGGTGGCGCCGCAAGATTCCGGTAAGGGCTTTACCTTGGCGCAGAAGATGGTCGGCCGTGCCTGCGGTGTCGCCGGCATCCGCCCTGGCACCTACTGCGAGCCGAAGATGACCACCGTCGGTTCCCAAGATACCACCGGCCCGATGACCCGCGATGAGTTGAAGGATCTGGCCTGCCTGGGCTTCTCCGCCGATCTGGTCATGCAGTCCTTCTGCCACACCGCCGCCTACCCCAAGCCGGTGGATGTGCAAACCCATCACACCCTGCCCGACTTCATCTCCAGTCGCGCCGGTGTGGCGCTGCGGCCCGGCGATGGCATCATCCACAGTTGGCTGAACCGGATGCTGCTACCGGATACTGTCGGCACCGGCGGCGACTCTCACACCCGCTTCCCGATCGGCATCAGCTTCCCGGCCGGCTCCGGTCTGGTCGCGTTCGCCGCCGCGACCGGCTCGATGCCACTCGACATGCCGGAATCGGTGTTGGTACGTTTCAAGGGCAAAATGCAACCCGGCATTACCTTACGTGACCTGGTCAACGCCATCCCTTACGCGGCGATTCAAGCGGGCCTGCTAACCGTGGCGAAGGAAGGCAAGAAGAACATCTTCTCCGGCCGCATCCTGGAAATCGAAGGGCTGCCTGACCTGAAGGTGGAACAGGCGTTCGAGTTATCCGACGCTTCCGCCGAACGTTCCGCCGCCGGCTGCACCGTGCAGCTGAACAAGGAGCCGATCGTCGAATACCTGAACAGCAACATCACGCTGCTCAAGTGGATGATCGCCAATGGTTATCAGGATCCCAAGACTCTGGAGCGTCGGATCAAGGGTATGGAAGACTGGTTGAAGAACCCGACACTGATGGAACCGGACGCCGATGCCGAGTACGCGGCAGTGATCGAGATCGATATGAACGAGATCAAGGAACCGCTGCTGGCCTGCCCGAACGATCCCGACGATGTCAAGACTCTGGCCGCCGTGGCCGGCGACAAGATCGACGAAGTATTCATCGGCTCCTGCATGACCAACATCGGTCACTATCGCGCTGCTGGCAAGGTGTTGAACGGCCAGTCCAACATCCCGACCCGGCTGTGGATTTCCCCGCCGACCAAGATGGATGCGCATCAGTTGAGCGAGGAAGGTTACTACGCCACTTTCGGCACCGCCGGGGCGCGGATGGAGATGCCGGGCTGCTCCTTGTGCATGGGTAACCAGGCGCGAGTGGCAGATGGCGCGACGGTGGTCTCCACCTCGACCCGCAACTTCCCCAACCGTTTGGGTAAGGGTGCCAATGTGTATCTGAGTTCGGCGGAATTGGCGGCAGTCTGCGCGCTGCTGGGCAAGATTCCGACCTTCGAGGAATACATGAGCTATATGGGCGAGATCGGTGCCAAGGGCGCGGAGATCTACCGCTATCTGAACTTCGATCAGGTACCGGAATACCGCGAAGTGGCGGACAAGGTGAAGCTAGCGGCCTAAAAACCGCCTCAAAAAACCCCGGTGGGATCGCCGGGGTTTTGCGAACGCTGGCGCGGGATCTTCCTCGACCTCGTGTAGCGCTCCCGAGGAGAGCTTTACAAATCCTCATGAAGGATCGTAGCCAATCGGCTCTCTACCTAGCCTACCGTACTGGTAGGCCAATAAAATATTTCGGTCTCAAACGCGACGGAAGGCTTTAAAATCCTTCCAAAAACCCTATATTGATTCGTGGCGATTCCAATCCCGCGCCGGTCGCGACCGGTGTTCCACCGTGAACCCTGCTGCGCGCGCGCGGTCAATATTCAAAGTTTCCACACTGAGGAGAGCTTGCAACGATGATGCAGAGAAACGACCTACTGGCCAAGACGCCGATCACGCTGACGGCGGAGCAGTCGGCGGTCAGCAGCAATAAGGTACTGCGCAACACCTACACACTGTTGTCGATGACCTTGCTGTTCAGCGCCCTGACCGCTGGCATCGCCATGGCCACGAACGCCGCGCCGCTGCATTGGCTGATCACGCTGGGCGGCTACTTCGGGCTGTTGTTCGTCGTGACCCGGCTACGCAATAGCGTCTGGGGTTTGGCAGCTGTGTTCGCGCTGACCGGCTTCCTCGGCTACACCTTGGGGCCGATCCTGAATGCCTATCTCAGCCTGCCTAACGGCTCACAAATCGTGATGACCGCCCTAGGCGGCACGGGCGCCATTTTCCTGGCCCTGTCCGGCTATGCCGTGGTCAGCCGCAAGGACTTCAGTTTCATGAGCGCTTTCCTGATGGTAGGCATCCTGGTCGCCTTCCTGGCTGGCTTGGGCGCGATGCTGTTCGGCATCCCAGCTCTGTCGCTGGCAGTGTCGGGGATGTTCATCCTGCTGATGTCCGGCATGATCCTCTGGCAGACCAGCGAGATCATCCACGGCGGTGAAACCAATTACATCATGGCTACCGTTAGCCTGTATATCACCATCTTCAATTTGTTCTTGAATCTACTCCAAATTCTAGGCATCTTTTCCGGTGACGATTGAGCGCTAAGTTTAGCCGAATCGAGCAAAACCCCGCGTGAGCGGGGTTTTTTCTTATCCATCCGCAGTGTTACTTGCAAAGGCAACCTGCTCACGGTTTGAACCCCTGCGGTTTGTTGCTGATCCAGCTCACAAAGCGGCAAATGGCTGGATGCGCCAACAATGCTTCGCGAGTGCGATAGCCCGCCTCCATCTCCTTTTCGCTCAGCACCTCGTGAATACAATCATGGCAGGGGCGGCAAATCCATAAAATGCGGGTTCGGACATCAGCGCGCTCAAACAAGCGCTGGTTGCGTTTCTTGCGGTGTCGAGCGCGAGGAATCAGATGATGCCGGGTCAGCGCGGCCATGACGCGACCACATAACTCGCAACGTTCGGGTTTGGGGGGAATGCGGGAAGGGGTTACGGTCATCATCTGGCGCTCCGGCCCCGTTTACACCCTAGAATAAAAAAGGGCCGGACAAGTATGTCCGGCCAAAAACCACCAAAGGAGGATGTGCAACAGGCTGAGGAGAAGAAAAATGCCTGCTACACAGTGCGCAGTTTAACAAAAAAATTAGAGCAAACATACTACTTTGCGTTGTTTTTCGGCAAAAAAACAACATTCTGTTGTACGAACAATAAGTTAAGCCCCGTTATTACGCTGCATTGCAAAAAAAAATCATTCGATCCCGCGAGGCAAATCGGGCAACAGCGAATCATCCGAGAGGGCTAGAATCGCATCAATAAGCCGATCCGGTTCACGTACGCCGCCATAAGTCATTAACATCCGCGCCTTGGCAATTAACTCAACCGGCGACATAGCCGCTTCGGGATCGCCCTTGGCATGAGTACGCCGCACCGTTACCTGTTCGCCGCCACGCACCGTCACCGTTACTGCACTCCCCCAAGCCAAGGGATAGGCCGAGGCGTAAGGTTCGGCCACACGCACGGTCACCCGATCCCGCAATTCGGCCAGCTCGACTCGTGTTGGTTCGGCAAATGCGGTGAAATCCACAGTCTCCCGGGTCAAGGCGGCCGCCACGCAATGTTGCAAGGAGAACTTGGCCTCGTAGTCGTTGCGGGGCGAGGGCCGGTCACAGACTTCGAGCGCCGCCGCGTAGGTTTCCACCTCGACCCGTTCAATAGTGCCGGTGACGATGTTGTGACGCAGTTCGAGTGCGGCGTCGATTGCCGGGTGAGTGTGCCGGCAGGAAGGCCAAGGCTTGATCGACGTTTGCAACAGTTGCCAGGGACTATCCGGATCACGGGTGATCGCTCTAGGGTCGGCATCGGGACAGGTCGCGGTAAACCAACCTTTAGCGCCTTCCAGAATCGTCGGCGGCCCGGTAAAACCAAACTGGGCCAGGTCGGCCGCCAGCACGCCCGCTTCCGCAGCACGACCGGCGTGCAAGTGCTTGGTCATGGTCCCCGCTTCTAGAAACTGCCAGAGGCCGGAGGACTGAGTACCCGCATTACCCAGGGCATGGACCGTGGCCGACGGTTCGAGGTGTAACAGCGCCGCAACCGCCATGGCCGAACCATACGGCCCACAGGTGGCGGTATTGTGCCAAATCCGATAATGGGATGGACCGACTGCCATGCCCACGCGAGTCGCTGCCTCATACCCCCACAGCACAGCCCTGAGCATGGCATGACCGCGAATGCCCTGCCGCTCCGCCACCGCCCAGGCAGCCGGTACCACCACACAGCCGGGATGCACCACCGAGGCCCGGTGTAGATCGTCGGTTTCCAGGATGTGAGTCAGCGCGCCCCACAAAAAAGACCGGCGGGCCGCGTCGTCCACGGCAGTCTCGCCGGCCCAACGCAGCAGGATCGCGCCGGGCTCGGTCGCGCGTCCGGCCAGCGCATTGGCTACGGTATCCAGGGTCAGCAGCGCGGCACGTTCCAGATCGGTAGGCGCGATCGGTTTTTCGGCGATCAGCTCGGTCAATTGTTGGGTCAAAGTAGGTTCCGGCATGGTGCACTCCTCGCTTGGATCACGGAACGTCTAGTAAAACACGCAAGATTGGGGGCAATCTGCTCAATTGTAGTTGCCTTAGAACACGAGCGAGCGTTCTTTTCAGGAGCGACCACCGGCCAGAAACCGCCTTCAGCCCCCGATGATCAAGCGCTTGCACAAACTAAACCGAGGCATCGACCCAGAATCCGATCATCGGACGAACGCGGATTCTTGCCACAGCAATGTCAAAATCATCGGGCATGATTGAGGTTTTCATCAAAAGAGCGTCATCGTCATGCATTCCAATAACGCGACCGCCATCCTGTCCCTCGCATTCTGTTGCTTGGGCCTCGCTCCGAGCGTTCAAGCCGCGCCAGCCGTAAAATCGGTCGAATTCATCGGCATGTCACCGCCCTCGACCGTCCAGGAACGAGCGGATATTTATACGAAAGCACAACTCAAGGTGACTTACGCCAACGGCCAAACGGAAAGCTTCGACCTCAAGTACCACCTCTTAATGGGGACGACTGACATCGTCAAGAATCAAGTCGTGGGGGGCCTCTTCAATGTCAAGGGTGCTCCCATCATGGACAGCTTGGGGCAGATGGCTTCCGATTCACCGGACGGAACATCGTTGATGAGAATTAACGGTTTGGAAGCGAACCAACCCCGAGACAATCGCGCCTTGGCCTTGGTTACCCAGTTCGAGTATCGGGAGGTGCCTCCCAACTATCCCCAAGCCGAGAAATATGAAAGTTACTGGTCGAAACTACCCGCCACCATGGGTTTGGCCAAACTGGACCAGGATAAACGCACCGGCGCGCTGGCCGTCACGGACTACAACCCCATCAGTTTTGCCAAAGTGAACGGCGGCTGGATTCACTGCGCCGCCTCTCTGTCGCCCTGGAACACGCACCTCAGCGCCGAGGAGTACGAGCCGGACGCCAAAACCCGCGAGGGAATCGCCAAAGCCGCCGACACCGACGATGGCACGGATATCAATAGCTTCAGCCAGTACTACTTCGGCGATCCGACCACCGCCAATCCTTACCATTACGGTGTGGTGCCAGAGGTCACGGTCGACAGCCAAGGCAATACCACCGTCGTGAAGCATTACGCCATGGGCCGGATCGCCCGCGAATTGGCCGACGTGCAACCCGATCAAAAGACGGCGTACATGGGCGACGACGGTGCTTACACCGGCCTGTTCATGTTCGTGGCCGACAGCGCCAAGGATCTATCGGCAGGCACGCTCTACGCCGCCAAATGGACTCAAACCAGCGCCGACAACGGAGGCAGCGCCGACCTGTCCTGGATCAAGCTGGGCCACGCCAGCGATGCCGAGATCAAAGCCTTGGTCGATGGCGGCATCAAATTCAGCCAGATATTCGACGTCACCAATACCGACCCTGGCGATCCCAGTTTTACAAAAGTCAGGACGTATATGGGTACCGAGTGGTTGAAACTCAAACCCGGCATGGAAAAAGCCGCCGCTTTCCTGGAAACACGTCGTTACGCAGCCCTGTTGGGGGCCACCACCGAGTTTTCCAAGATGGAAGGCATAACCCATAATGCCAAGGACAAGAAGGCTTACGCAGTCATCTCCCGGATCGAGGCAGGCATGACCGACATCGCCGTTGATCCCCGGAACGACATTCGGCTATCTCGCAATGACGCTGGCACTGTCTATGAGATGGTGCTCAACAAGGGACAAAAGGATACCAGCGGCGCCAATATCAAGTCAGATTACGTGGCGACCCATATGACCAGCATCCCCGAATTGCTGGGCGGCTGGTTGGGCGTGGAGGCCGACGGCAAAACCGCGATCAAGGATGCCGAAGGTAACCGTTGCCTGCAAGACAAAGTCTGCGGTCCCGACAATATCAAATTTGCCGAAAACAGCCGCACCTTGTTCGTGGGTGAAGACACCAGCCGGCGCAACAACAACTATGTTTGGGCGTTTAACGTCGATACCCGCAAGCTTTCCCGCATCCTATCGGTTCCCTTGTACGCCGAGGCCACCGGCCTGCAAGCGGTCGAGAATCTGAACGGCTTCGGTTACATCATGAGCAATTTCCAGCATCCGGGCGAAGAAAGCCAGAAAGGCGCTTTCAAGGGTGCCGGAGCAATCACCGAAGCAGCGGTTCTAGGCGAAATCGATGTTCAGTGGAACAACCGGAAAAAAGCGGCTATCGGTTACATCGGCACTGTCGATGGCGCGCTTCCAGGGTTGATGACGCCACCTGATTGGCCCACCAACACACTTCCAGCCGGGCAGGTTTTGTCCCGTTTAAACAAGGATTAAACGTAGATCTCCACGCGCTACTTGCAGGGCGGGTAGCGCGGCGGAACCGGCGAAGATACCTCGATCAAACCTTCCAAGGCCGCTCGCAGTCCAAGAACTGTTGCCAGACCTCGGCGAACTGGCGCTCGTGAATGTCCAGTCGGCAACCGTACCAACCCTCGATCACCTGCCGGGCGGCCGAAACTGATCGCAACCCTGCTTCATCCAGCAAGCGACGCGCGACCGAAATATCGTTCATCACGCCCAAGCAGTCTTGCAGCTTAGACAGTGCGTCCAAGTAGCGTCTGACCGTGGCAGTTTCGTAAAGACTGTTGAAAAAATCCTGTGCGTAGCGCAATTGCTTGATGCGAATGCGCAACCGGTGCCGCTGTTCGGCGGACAGCTCCGCAAATAAATCCCCCTGCTTGACCACGCGCCGATGGTCGCGTTCGAGCAAGGGGGTGGCGAATGCTCGCACCGGATCAGTCAACCGCTCGGACTGCTTGTCGTGGCAAACTTCTCGCCAAGCACGACGCTCCAACCAATCGGCGAATCGCTGTAACAGCAACGAATAGCGCGGTTCAGCCAACGCCTCCCGCAAAGCGTGATGGTGGAATTGACGGATGTCCTCGGCCTTGCTCCGAAATAGGATCAAACCACGCTTACGTGGGAAATGGCTGAACACGACTGCCATGCCTTCATCCAGAAACACGTCCCAATCGCGAGCCGGCCCGAGAAAGCCATTCAGCCAGCGAATGTCCTCGACCTGCTCGGCGCTGGCCTCACGAGGAACCAGCGGCCGGAAGATTTTCAACCCCGATCGCAGCCGGCGGAACGCTACCCGCATCTGATGGATGCCTTCGATCTGGCCGTCCAGCACCGCCGGCAGATTTGCATCGGCGTGGCGCAAGCAAGCATCGATCACTGCGATGAAGGCTTCTTCGCCGGTCGCTTCCGCAGCGAGACGCAAGGGACTGGCTTTGACGTGAGTGATGGCTTTGGGGCTCATGAGGGTCAGTGACTCAAATTCTTACCAGTGTCACAACATATCCAATTCCCAATCCGATTCAAACCGCAAGTAGCTTCAGCCAAGTCAGCGACGGCTGTCTATGCACGACCACGGCCGACTGAGTTCGCACGACTCTAACCAGAGAAAGCTTCCAGCAAAAGTCACACCGGATTCAAAAACCACCGCGTGCCGTTATGAAGCGCGGTGGTTTCACCTGCTTTCATTCCCCTTTTCTCGTGACTCGCTTTCGCCTCGGCGCCGGCTTCTGATCGATCAATCGCACTGCCCCGACCGCGCTGATGCCGCTGGTGCGGCCCGCCTCGGTCAGATACACCCGCCAGAAGGTGATTACCTTGCCATCGCGACTGAAAGCATCCTCCCGCATCTCTACTAGGCCGGCACCGGCCAATCCCTCCAATAATCGCTCGAACGTCCGCCGCCCGACCTGGCCGCCACCCGCTTGTTCGCACAACTGGCGGATGGTCAAACCTTCTCGCCGCTGCAAGAGGTCGAGTACCTGCAAAGCCAAGCGGGATTCGGGAGTCGTCAGCCGACGCGACGCTCGTGCCAACGCCACTTCCGGCGCACAGACATCGCAAATACCGCAGGGTTGATCGTCATCCCGATCACCGAAATGCTGCACCAGCCGCACCATGCGGCAGCCGGTCGCCTTGTCGGCAAAATTCAGCATCTGCCGCAACTCTGCCTGTTTGTGGGCCCGCTGCCGCTCGTAGGGTTCCCGCCAATCTACGCTGCCGCGATGGATGTTGCCCTCCACGTCTCGCCAAGCACCGCCGTGTACCCGTAATTTCTCCAGTGCTGTATCGAAATCCTCCGGCGCCATGCGCAGCCAATCGCACACCAGCGCCCTCGGCTGCGGGTCGGTGCCGAGCGCCGCGAAAATCCGCTCCAACCGTACTGGATCGGGATAGTCGCGTCCATGAAACCACTCATGAGTACGCACGTCGGCGTAAGAGTACAGCAGCACAGCAGAAGCCGGTTGTCCATCGCGACCGGCCCGGCCGATTTCCTGGTAATAACCCTCGATGCTGCCAGGCAACGCGGTGTGAATCACGGTGCGGATGTCAGGCTTGTCGATGCCCATGCCGAAGGCAATGGTGGCGACGATCACCGCCAGATCGCCGCTGCCGAACATTCCTTGTACCCGGTCACGCTCTTGCGCACCCATTCCAGCGTGATAAGCAGCAGCCGGGAAATCCGCCGCCAACTCTAGCGCGAGCATTTCAGTATCTTTGCGGGTCGGTGCATAGACGATGGCCGGTCGCCGCCCGGGATCGAGCAATAACCGGTGCACGATCGCACCTCGGTCGGGAACCCGGACTTCTACTACCTCGACCGCCAGATTGGCGCGGCGAAAACCGTGAATCGAGCGCGCGACCTCCTTCATATCGAGCTGCCGCACGATGTCGTCCTGCACCTGCACGGTCGCAGTCGCGGTCAACGCGATGATCGGCGCCGGTCGCAAGAGCGGTAAGTATCGGCCCAGCATCCGGTAGTCCGGGCGAAAATCATGGCCCCATTGAGAAATGCAGTGGGCTTCGTCCACCGCGATCAAAACTGGTTTGCACTTGGCCAGCATCTCGGGAAAACCCGGCACGCTCAACCGTTCCGGGGCAATAAACAGAAAATCTAACTGCCCTTGCAGATACTCGACGCAGACTTGACGCGAAGCGAGCCGGTCGCGGCCGGAATGGATGCGCTCGGCGTGCAAGCCGAGTTCGCGCAGCTTGGCGACCTGATCCTCCATCAACGCGATCAGCGGCGACACCACCAGGGTCGTACCGGCCCGCGCGACGCCGGGCAACTGAAAGCACAAGGATTTACCGGCTCCGGTCGGCATCACCAGTAAAACGTCCCGACCTGCCATCACCGCGCGGCAGACCTGCTCTTGATAGGGCCGAAAGGTCGGCAACCGAAACACACTTTGCAGCAATTCCAGCAGGCGATCCGCCGGCACCGGTTCGCGACGGGCCGAAACGTGTGTCACGGGCATCTTCTCGGCGATGGGCGGAGCGGCGGTCGTGAGCGCGCCGGCGACGGCTTCACACACATAGCTTGTAATGGCGCTCATAAACGCCGTCAGATCCGTCTCGCCACGTTGCACTCGCTTCAGGTGTGCTTCCCACTCGCCGGTCATTGCTGGACTTTTGATCGGCGGCTGAACGAGCCCGATCAACCGGATACCGCGCTCGGTAGCATTCAACGCCTTGCCATCGCGGCTCAGATATTGGCGTGCGAGCAAGGTTTCGATGATATCAGCGCGAGTCGCCGGTGTTCCAAGGCCGCTGTCCTTCATCGCCGCCGACAGCTCTTTATCTTCCAAATGCCGTCCAGCGGTTTCCATCGCCGTCAACAGGGTCGCCTCGGTCAAGCGTGGCGGTGGTCGAGTCTGCTTGGCGACCGCGCGAACCTCTAGCACTTGCTGCGATTGGCCAAGTTCCAAACCCGGTGGCAACGCTGGGGTGGCGTCTCCCTCGGTGAAGGAATCCGAGGGGAAACGACTCTTGCGCTTGCCTTCGGCTGTTTCTCTCCGTCGGTTCGCACTCGCCTCCAAAACCTTCCAGCCGACCTGTTCCACCGCCGTGCCGCTGCTGTGGTAGCGGTCAACAACGGCCGTTCCATCGGTTTCTTCGGTAGCGATGGCGGTGATCAGACTGGTGACGGCCCAGACGTGGTCCTCATGCCACGCCATCAGCAACCGACAACAAATCAAATCGTAAATTTTCCTCTCGTCGTTGGTCAGCGCATTGCGTACCGGCAGAGCGGTGGGAATGATGGCGTGATGGTCCGTGACCTTGTCATCATCCACGAAGCGCGCTCCCAACGGCCGCTGGCCAGTGCCGGGCGCCAACCGATCATGAAAAGGCTCCGCGATAGCCGCGATCACCGCCCCCAGCGTTCCCGCGACTGCCGTCGATAAATGGCGGCTATCGGTGCGAGGATAGCTGATCAGCTTGTGCAACTCGTACAGGCGTTGGGCGATGTCAAGCGTGGCTTGGGCACTGAAGCCGTACAGCCGGTTGGCATAACGCTGCAGTTCAGTGAGATCGTAAAGCAGTGGCGGTGGCGCTCGGCGAATTTCGGCATCACGAGATTCGATGGCGGCCACTCCCCGCTCGGCGCGGGCAATGATGCGAGCGGTTTCCACGCCATCGGCAGGTAAGCGCTTGGTCTTCGCCTCGGGCTTTTCGCCGCGGAACCAGGTGCCTTGATAGCGCGTGGTGGCATCTTTCCGCTCAGTTTCCTCCTCACCGCCCGCCTTCATCCCCAACGCTTCTCCCGTAGTGAGGGGAGGGTCAAGCGGCGCTACTGTGGCTTCCGTCGATGGGAAGGGGAGGAAAAGCGGCGCAAAAGTTGCCACGACTTCCCGATAATCCTCCGGTACGAAGGCGCGGATGGCCAATTCGCGCTCCACCACCATCGCTAGCGTCGGCGTTTGCACCCGTCCGACCGACAACGCTTCATCGCCCGGCACACCGCATGCGAGCGTGTAGGCGCGTGATAGATTCATGCCGACTAACCAGTCCGCCTGACTGCGGCCCCGAGCAGCGGCGGCCAGCGGATCGAACTCACGCCCGTCCCGCAACGCTTGAAATCCTTGCCGGATGGCGTCCGGCGTCAGCGAGGAAATCCACAACCGGCTAAAGGGCTTGCGGCAACCGGCGGCCTCGTAAAGGTAGCGAAAGATCAGCTCACCCTCGCGACCGGCGTCAGTGGCGCAAACCACCCGCTCGATGGTTTCATCGTTGAGAATGCGACAAACCGCCTCGAACTGCTCGCGAGTATTGTCACCCACGATCAGCGGCCAACGTTCGGGCAATATTGGCAACCGGTCGCGCCGCCACAGTTTCCAGTCGGGATTGATTTCGTGAGGTTCGGCCAGCCGTACCAGATGGCCGACCGCCCACGTCACCACATAGCCGCTGCCATGCAGAAAACCCGCACCGCGCTGGCGGGCACCCAACACTCTGGCGATGTCACGGGCGACAGCGGGTTTTTCGGCGACGACTGCGACACTCATGAGCAAAACAGACCGAGTGCTGGCTAATCTCGGACGAACGCGCCTAGACGCCGGGCGACATCAACGAACGCCTCGGCGGATACCGGAGGAGAAAAATAAAACCCTTGGACATATCCGCAACCCAAGTGACGCAACAAGTCAAATTGCTCTTGTGTTTCAACACCTTCTGCAACTACTTCGAGTCGTAAGCTGCGGCTCAAGGCCAAAATCGCCTCCACCAAAGCCCGATCGTCCAGATCGACCACCATATCGCGCACGAACGAAAGGTCAATCTTAACCCGATCAATCGGGAACCGCTTCAGACAGGAAAGTGACGAATAACCTGTACCAAAATCATCGAGATCCAAACGAATACCCAGTTGCCGGACCCCTTCGAGCCACTGCCGGGCTTGCGGGCTATCAGCCAGCAGCACACCTTCCGCGATCTCGAAAACAAGAGACTGCGGCGGCAGGTGGTAACGCTCGAACAAGGCTTTCATCGCGTCCAGCGACAGGCCGCGAAACACCTGGGCGCTGGTCAGATTGACCGCCAAGGAGATCTCCAGGCCCACCTCGCGCCAGCTTTCGAGAGTCTGGCAGGCTTGTTCGAGTACCCAGGCGCCAATTTCACGGATCAGCCCCGCCTCCTCAGCCAGTGGAATGAACTCGCCTGGCGGCACCATGCCGCGCCGCGGATGAAACCAGCGCAACAGCGCCTCGGCCCTCACCAGACGGCCGGTCGCAACTTCCAGGATCGGTTGAAAATGCAGCGTCAACTCTCCCCGTTCCAGAGCCTCACGCAGGTCGATTTCCAACAAAAGTTGCCGGGTTAACTCGTCGGCCATGACCGGCTCGTACACCCGATAGGTGTTGCGTCCGGCAAGCTTGGCTTGGTACATCGCCAAGTCAGCGTGACGCATCAGATCCTCCGAACTCTCTCCATGACTGGGATGCAACGCAATGCCAACACTGACACCGATGTGAACGATGCTTCCGCTGAGTTCGAACGGTTCCGACAGGCCGGCGATGATTTTCTCGGCGACGATGATCGCATCGTGTTCTCCGGCTACGTTTGGCAGCACCACCACGAACTCATCGCCCCCTTGCCGCGCCACGGTGTCGGTGCTGCGTATGCAAGCGCTCAGACGCATCGCGGCCTGATAGAGCAGCTTGTCGCCCAGGCTGTGCCCCAATGTGTCGTTGACCTGTTTGAAACGGTCAAGATCGGCAAACATCAGCGCTACCTGCCAATCGTATCGGCGCGCTTGCTTGAGGGCTTGCGCCAGCCGTTCGTGCAGCAGGCTCCGGTTCGGCAACCCGGTCAGTGGATCGTAGTTAGCGCGGTAGAAAATCTCCTGCTCGGCCTGCTTGCGCGCGGTGATGTCGTTGAAAAAGGACACATACTCCACAATGCGTCCTTCCGAGGAACGCACCGCCGCAATGGTTTCCCAAACGGGATAGATTTCACCGTTCTTACGACGCTGCCATAACTCGCCCGACCATTTGCCGGTTTCGCGCAAGTTCCGCCAGAACGCGGTGTAGAATTGGTCGTCGTGGCGGCCAGATTTTAGTAAGCGGGGCGTCAGACCAATCACCTCTTCCCGGCCATAGCCGGTGATGGTGGTAAAGGCAGGGTTGACCGACTTGATGATGCCGTTAGCATTGGTCACCATGATCGCATCGGCGGCAGTCTGAAAAACCGTCTCAGCCAGTCGCAGATTTTCCTCGGTTTTCTTGCGCTCAGTAATGTCGAATAGAACGCTGATAAGGCCCGTTTCGCCCGTTGCCGGCGGATTGAACACCGCCTGATGGACAATGACCGATCTGGATTCCCTGCTCGCTACCGCCATCTTGGTTTCGTACACCCGCTGCCGCCAAGGTCTAGTACTGGCATTCTCGACAACTGTGACCGGTGGTTTTGGGACTCCGCAACCGGGCTCGGCCGGAAAGCCGTCTTCCGATTTCTGACAGGGGCTACCCCTCAATGCATCGAAGGCAGGATTCGATACCAGGCAATGTCCGCTTGCATCCTCCACCACGATGGGAACCGGAAGGGTTTCAATGAGGACGCGTTGAAAATCCAGCCGCCAGGACAGCTCACGCATGGCAGCGCTGGCGCGGAGGATGTACCGGACGCGATGGATCAGAATGAATGCGTTGATCGGCTTGGTAATGAAATCGGTGGCGCCGACACCATAGGCGCGCCGGACTGAGAGTTCGTCGCCCAGTGCCGTGATCATCACGATCGGCACGCGCATTCCGGTCGGCGTTTCACGCAGCCGCGCGCAAGCGGTAAAGCCGTCCAGCCCCGGCATCAATACATCGAGCAGGATGATATCGAATGGGTATTCGGAAAAAAGCGAGAGCGCCTTTTCGCCACTTTCAGCTTCTTCCACGGCGAAGCCTTCTTGGCCCAGGATCTCACTAATCACCATTCGTGTCAGGGGATTATCATCGACTATCAGAATCTTGCCCTGACTCTCTTGCGCGCTATCCAAAAAATCCTCCCCATGGATATCTATCACTGGCCTGCGATTCTAGACCGATTCCCTTGTCGAGAGCCGCCCCCAAGAAGCCATTCACGCCTGTCTCGGCCAGCCGGTCTAACACCTGCGCGTGTTGGTGAGCCTCGTGTGAGTTTCGAGAAAGGGATCGCATGCGAAATCGGTGTTCCCAAGGGCTCTCCCTTCTCTAATCCGGCACCCTCGCGACGATCCTTCTTTCGAAGGGAGACGAGACAATCAAATCAGTCAATTCTTAGTGAGTCCCCCCAGCAGAGCCGTGGGCTTACCTCATAAGAATTACATTTTAGATGCCACCCCCTAAAGCAATCTCGAGGCTACCGCTGGTTCGAGGGCCAGGTCTGACATACCGGCGGCTCATCGTCCAATTCCGCGCCGATTTAAGGCACCTCCAGCGAAGTGGTAGCGAGCTTGCTTATGGTAAAACACCGATCGTAAGATTTTAGCAAGATAGGTGCCAATATCATAAATCGACAACATTTAATGGCAGCCCACAATCGACACGGCCCGTCTCCCGAACTGGCTCAATGATAAATAGAGCCAGTCCTGGTGGCGCATGAATACCGCTAGGGTAGACGGCCGACAGGACGGATATCCCTCGACGTTAGCAGAAGAAGGGACAACCCATTCAACGGTCGGGAGCAGCTGATTTTGGCGTTGCCAACACACCAAGCCATCAATATAACGGCCCTAACTCAAGCGATTGCGCGAGGATACAATGCTAACCTCTAGGATGGGTCGAGGCTGCCAGCGCGATAGCACCATACGATAACTTAATAGATACCTACAATTACCCATGTCATTACTCAGATTCATTTTTTAATATTTTAAGAGCGTTTCGAACTATCATCAATGCAATTCTTGATTGTCTGGCTTGCAGGATGGACAGTTGGAAAACCTACCGTACGATTCAATGTCCGCGCTCGCGCGATTCGGAACGGCCAAGATGTGAAATTCGTGACCTAACCACATTGCGGCAATCGTCTTAGATTTTTGGGCCACACCCGTCGATCTGAATCCCGATATCGACCTCCTTGTCTGCCGAACACGGTCTTATCGTGTCGCCGAGCGTCACCGAGGACTACCGGTGGGATTGGACAATCTCACCACGTAGCCACGACCTCATCACGTCGCAGGACGCTCGGATTTCATCTCGCCTTGACAAGAGTCTCGATCAATAAAACCTGCCAAATAATTATCCAGCAGCGAGCCTGCCACCTCCTGCATCGCGCGCCCGCCGATGCTCTCCAACTTTCGATCGAGGCTGAGCACGCAAACACCGTGCACGCCACTCCACAACGCGCGAGCGGCTAGGGCAATATCCTCCGATGACCGGTGCGGGCACAGCGAGATCAAATAATGCTGTACCAATTCGAACATCCGTGCCACTTTCTCGACAAAGGAATCCGGAACAGCTTGTTCTTTAGGCATTTGGTGCTCGTACAGCGCCAGCCAACGAGGGGTCTCGGAGAGGGCAAAGGTCAGGTAAGCACGGGCGAGCGACTCAATCGCAGCAGTCGGCGACGGTGGATCGGTGACTGCATCCGCTAGCTTTTCGTACAGCGCATCCAGCGTGCGCTCATTCACCTGAACGATTAGGTCGTCAAGGTTGCGAAACACCATGTACAAGCTGCCGACCGTATAACCGATGTCGGCGGCGACCTTACGGGCGCTCAATCCGGCTAAACCGTGTTCGCTCATCAACCGCTCGGCTGCTTGCAGGGAGATTTCGCGTAGTTCTTCACGGGTGTGTTCGTTACGTCTTCCCACAGTGAATCCTCCAGTTGCCGCGACACGCTAAGCGCGATGGCCCCATCGCCAGATGGTGGCGAAGCCAGCGAACCGAAACACTCCCAAATCGGCCCGGGCCTGCGCTTCCTGCATTGCCTGACGAATCAACGTGATATTGAGTTGAGCGCGCTGTTTGAGAATTTCCGCCTTGATTTTCGTCAGCTCGTCGGGCGCCGCCAGCAGCGCCTGCTCGATCTGTGACCGCCGCTGGGCGTATCGCTGCTGCAAATCGGCGATCACGGCTGGATCGACCCGCTGTCGGGGATCGTGGCGGAAATGCCGTTCAAGCGCCTGGCGCCAGGCGAGCAATGCCGTTACCCGCTGCTGACCCCGATGCCGCCCAAAACCAGGAACCCCTTCGAGGGCCGCTGAGGTGATATCGGCGGCGGTTTCGATGCCATAGGATTCCAGCGACATGTGATCGGTAGCGCGAATTCCAGGAATTTGGGCGGCGTCGATGAAGTGGCCTTCTAAGAAGGCTTGTAATTGAAGCTGACGTTGGTCGGTTTCCAACTGCTGTAAATCCCGCTGGAAGTCGGCGGCCAGATTCCGGTAACGATCGCGCAGCTCGTGCAGCTCATGCAGTTTACGCATAAACGTCCGGTCGGTCGCACCCTGCTGCCAAGCAACCCGCAAGTTGACCAGCTCCCGCCGCGCCGCCAGCAGAGCCAGCCGGCGCCGCCGATATTCACGGTGAACCCCACCATCCTGAACGAACAGCCAAACGCCAAAGGCTAACGGCAGCCACAACCAACTCAATCTGGGCCGGGCCAAAACGGCGATCAAGGCGATCCCCACAATGGACAGCATTTTGTTCAAATTTAGGCGACGCGCCCGCTTTAACAGTTCTGGCAGGGGGGTTGGGATAATCGATCTCTTCGTCGCAAGGCGCGGCATGGCTTCGACAGGGGGCGGTGCGACCGCGAGAATTTGCTCCCACACCGCATCGAGATGGAAATTCCGCTCGACGGCAACCGGTCTAGCGGGTATCGATTGACACGGCGAAATGAAGAACACCGTTCCACTCGATTGTTCCAGGGCGCACCACGGACAAGTCGAGGATTGCGCCGGATACTTGTGGGTGGCATTTCGGCCGCAGACGCGCAGCTCGCGATTGAGCCGTTCCAACGCCAGCGCCCATTCCCGCGCCGTGGGCCGATTCGGGGCTGGAGCAGAAGAGGTAAAAGCGCGCTCGAACAAACCGACGATCGGTTGGGGCAACGCGTCGAGGGGAAGGGTATGCGGCGGCGGCTCCATCGACCGGCCAGCGGCCTGGCGACCGAACGCAAAGCGGTATTCCTTGATGGCGCGTTCGATGGGCATATCGCCTTTGCCTTGGTAACGGCCAGCGAAGGGATGCCGACCCATGAACAATAGGTGAAAGCAGAGTAAAGCGAGACCGAACGCATCGTGTTCCGGGGTGCGTCGCAAACCATGAAAAGGCTGATCCTGCAATTCTGGAGCAGTAAACTGTGGTACGCCAACATCGCAGAGAAACAGCCGATCACCGGTGTCAATCTGGAAGGAATCGCAATCGATCATCTTCACCAATGCCTGACCCGACACTACCACGTTACCGGGATTGACATCGCCGATGACATGCCCTCGAGCGTGAATGGTTACGAAGGCGCTGGCCAGATTGCGGGCGGCATGAACCAGAAACGACCAATCGGCCTGCGGAAACGCGCGCTTACGGTGCGAAGGGCCATAGAGACCGTGAATCTCGTGGTAGCCACTGACCCGGGGCATGACGAAACCCTGGATCGGCCCGTTCGGGGATACGCGCAGCACGTCCACCGGCCAAGCGGCGATTTCCAGCAGGCCAGGATGCGCCTGCCGGACCATGCCTTCCAGTTTGAGTGCCTTATCCGGACCAATCGGCTGATGGTAGATCTTGGCGGCGAAACCGGGCCGGCCGGCAATTTCGTGGATCGTACCTTCCCCGCCGCGCCCGAGTGGCTTACCCGGCTCGATCCGATGACCAGCGCCGCTATACAGCCTCGTCACTACTGTTTTCCTGGACGAGAGCATCGGATGTGGCGGAATCGGATCGAGCAGGGACGGCATCGGTCGTGTCGAACACCTCGGAATCGGGGATGGAAACGGTCGCAGCAGCATCGGTCGAAGCTTCGACGATCGCAGCGGTAGTGGTTTCGATCACAGCCGTCGCGCCGGGTTCCACCAGAGCCGAGGATGACGCAGTACCGGCTGATTCAGTGATTGCGTTGGCGATGACCGGTGACCGCAACCGGGTCGCTAAAATGAGGGTCTTGTCGTCGTGCGTGCGCTGGTTCACCGCCGGGCTAGTTAGAAACTGCTCCAGTGCCGCGTTCAGCGACATCGAACAACCGGGCTCTAAACAGGCGCGCAAGTATTGGAACATCGGCCGAAAAAATGGCGCGTGGGCTTGTCGGTGATGATAGTGCAGCGCCAACGATTGCAGGCCGTCGGTTAACAGTGCGATCTCGGCGATGGGTTCATTCAACACGACGCATTCCAGATGGGTGGCAGCGTCGGGATCGGTCACGAAATGGGTTTCGTTGGCATACACACCGGTCTGTGGCCAGAACACCGGCCAGTATCGATCCTGAGCACCGATCACGATGGCGCCATCGCCGATTTGCAGGCACAGCGCCCGGTCGGCAGTCACCACCGCGCCTAGCAAGGTGCAGGCGAACTCCCGCATCGGCAACCCGGCGTCGGCTGCCCGTTCTTCCAAGGCAGCACGGACATTCTCCAACAAAACCTCGGCCAGGGCCGGAGTCCAATCCGTTGAGGAAACTGCTAGCAAGCGGGTCATGCACTCGGATAATAGCGTCTGACACGCCAGCTCGGCGCCGGCGCGCGGCTGACTGGCACTGCCGGCACCATCGGCAACCGTCAGAATCAACACCGGTCCAGCTTCCAGCATAGAGACCCACCGGACCGCGCAGGCATCTTGGCATTCGACATCATTAGCGAGGTGGGCAACGCCGGCGACGCTGGCGTAAACGAACCGCCAGTCACCTATTTCGCTCATACCGAAGCCCAACCGCCGGGACAGGTGGGATTGTTCAAGGGAACCTCTGTACCCGGCACCGAGCGCGAGACCGAGCGCATCGAGTTAGACAGCCACTGGAACAACTCGCGGAACCGTAAGCCGCGCAGGCGCAGCGGTTGGCGAACGGAAATCTCCTGCAAAATGTCCAGGTTGGCGCCCTCGACCCCGACCGCGAAAAAGGCGAACGTCCGGCTTTCCTCACCCTTGCGTATCTCGTTGGCGGCTGCTTTCCAATCGTCGGTCGGCGTGCCATCGGTGATCAGAAATATCCATGGCCGGAAAAATGGGATTCCATTCTCCCGATACAGCATTTTACGCTGATTCAGTAGCTCGAGCCCCTTCATAACCGCCATTCCCATCGGTGTATCCTTTTGAGCAGTCAATTGCGGTGGGATAAAGTGCTCGGCAGTCTGAAACGAGTTGACCACTTCAACTGGACCAAAGCTAACAATGGCGATTTCCACTCGTTTCGCGGCGAGACTGTCGGCCAGCAGTTCCTCCTTAAATGCGGTCAATCCTTCGTTAAGCTCGGTGATGGGGCGGCCGTTCATGGACCAGGAGTTGTCTAGTAACAATACGCAAGGGCAACGCGGTTCCGGGTTATCGGCGAATTCCGCAACACTGAAATCCATGCCAAACGGCGTTTGGCGGGACAGGTCGAGTTCATTCATCCTGAGTGGTCCTCTGTGAAAACACGGAGAGGGCGCGCGAAAAATTCGCTCCATCGCGGTCACGGGCACGCGCCCGGTTTGCTGGCCGTCGCATGCTCGCGATAGCCTGAAAAACCAAGTAGACCAGGAAAACGACACAATGTTAATGGAAATCTGGGAACAATTTGGCGCAATAAGGCCACACCAATATAACATATTGATTAATATTAATATTGATCCACTGACACCTTATACTTGCTTTGGTATCCTTACTTTACAACCATTTACAACCACTTGATCGGAATTAAAAAAGCATATAGCGCGATGGACTCTGGATAACTGCTGATTGAGGATTGACTTTCTGCTTTTTTCTTATCACAATGCGCGACTCAATTTTGGAGGGGTTCCCGAGCGGTCAAAGGGGGCAGACTGTAAATCTGTTGGCTCAGCCTTCGAAGGTTCGAATCCTTCCCCCTCCACCATCTTGTAGAGATTTTGTTGTATTATTATCGTAGCTGAACGTTACACGCCCTGCTTCAAAGCCCTCGTGTTTGTTCGGCCTACGTGGTGGCTAGGCGGGTGTAGTTCAATGGTAGAACCTCAGCCTTCCAAGCTGATGGTGTGGGTTCGATTCCCATCACCCGCTCCAAGCAATGTAGTGACGAGGTTTTTAATAAACTTCTGGGCCCATATAGCTCAGTCGGTAGAGCGCATCCTTGGTAAGGATGAGGTCACCAGTTCAAATCTGGTTATGGGCTCCATTTTTTCGGTATGTTCCATATCTAAACGTGTTCCGAATATCGAGCCCTGTGTTTTTGTTTTAGGGGAGTGCCTGGATGTCCAAAGAAAAGTTTGAGCGGAGCAAGCCGCACGTCAATGTGGGGACGATCGGCCATGTGGACCACGGCAAGACCACGCTGACGGCGGCGATCACGAAGGTGATGGCGACCAAGTTTGGGGGCGAATTCAAGGCCTACGACCAGATTGACTCTGCGCCGGAAGAGAAGGCGCGGGGGATCACGATTGCCACGGCGCACGTTGAATACCAATCGCCGAACCGGCACTACGCCCATGTGGACTGTCCGGGGCATGCTGACTACATCAAGAACATGATCACCGGTGCCGCGCAGATGGACGGTGCCGTGCTGGTAGTCAGTGCCGCCGATGGGCCGATGCCGCAGACGCGGGAGCACATCCTGCTGGCCCGGCAGGTCGGGGTACCCTACATTGTGGTCTACCTGAACAAAGCCGACATGGTGGATGATGCCGAGCTGCTAGAGCTGGTTGAAATGGAAGTCCGCGAACTGCTCTCCAGCTACGACTTCCCGGGTGACGACCTCCCGATCATCACCGGTTCGGCGCTCAAAGCCCTGGAAGGCGACCAAAGCGAACTGGGCGAACCCAGCATCCTCAAGCTGGTCGACGCCATGGACGCCAACATCCCGCAACCGCAGCGCGAAGTAGACAAACCGTTCCTGATGCCGATCGAAGACGTCTTCTCGATCTCCGGGCGCGGCACGGTCGTCACCGGTCGTATCGAGCGCGGCAAGGTCAAAGTCGGCGAAGAAGTTGCCATTGTCGGCATTCGGCCCACGGTCAAGACCGTCTGCACTGGCGTCGAAATGTTCCGCAAGCTGCTCGACCAAGGCGAAGCGGGCGACAACGTGGGCGTACTGCTGCGCGGCACCAAGCGTGACGAAGTCGAGCGGGGCCAAGTGCTGGCCAAGCCCAACACCATCACCCCGCACACCAACTTCGAAGCCGAAGTTTACGTCCTCTCCAAGGAAGAAGGCGGCCGGCACACCCCCTTCTTCAAGGGCTATCGACCCCAGTTTTACTTCCGCACCACCGACGTGACCGGCTCGGTGGATCTTCCGGAAGGGGTCGAGATGGTGATGCCGGGCGACAACGTACGCATGACGATCAGCCTGATCTCGCCCATCGCCATGGACGAAGGTCTGCGCTTTGCCATCCGCGAGGGTGGCCGTACCGTCGGCGCCGGCGTCGTCGCTAAAATCATTGAGTGAGTTTCGCAGGGCGGGAACGAGCGTTGCGTCTCATCCCCCGCCCTGCCTTGTTAGCCACAGGCCAGTAGCTCAATTGGCAGAGCAGCGGTCTCCAAAACCGCAGGTTGGGGGTTCGATTCCCTCCTGGCCTGCCATCTTCTTAATGGCATTCCTAAAATTCGCGCTCGACCGAATCGGCGAGCGCGAATTTGTCTAGAGTGTTTAAAGCCGAAATCCGCATGAATTCGACCAAGCCTGAAACGCAAATTGCCAACCGCGCCGATGCCTTCAAGCTGATGGGTGCTGGTGCCATTCTATTGATGGCGCTGGTGGCATACTACGCTTTCGCAGCTCATTCGTCCTCACCATGGGCACGAGTGGTCGGCGTTATCGGGTTGCTGCTCGCTGCGGGCATGGCAGCGATTGTGGCTTTAAAAACTGAGCTGGGCGCGGAAACCCTGGAATTCATTCGAGGCTCGCGCTCCGAATTGCGCAAAGTGGTCTGGCCCACCCGCGCCGAAACCACCCAGACCACCTTGATCGTCCTTGCCATGGTAGTGGTGATGGGCCTACTGCTGTGGCTGTTGGACGTGCTGCTGCTCTGGCTGGTTCGGCTACTGACCGGCTAAAGGGATAGCGGCGAACATGGCAATGCGATGGTATGTGGTGCAGGCTTACTCCGGCTTCGAGCAGCACGTCAAGCGCTCGCTGCTGGAGCGAATCGTTCGTGAGGGGCTTAAGGATCGCTTTGGCCAAGTCCTCGTGCCTACCGAAGAAGTCGTGGAAATGCGTGACGGCCAGAAGCGCAAAAGCGATCGCAAGTTCTTTCCGGGCTACGTGCTGGTGCAGATGGAAATGGATAGCGATACCTGGCACATGGTCCGCAGCGTTCCCAAGGTGCTGGGCTTTATTGGGGGCACCAGCGACAAGCCGGCACCGATTTCCGAAAAGGAAGCACAGACGATCCTACAGCGAGTTCAGGAAGGTGTCGACCGACCCAAACCCAAGGTACTTTACGAGCCCGGCGAGATAGTGCGCGTCACCGATGGGCCGTTTAACGATTTCGAGGGTGTGGTCGAGGAAGTCAATTATGAAAAGAGTCGATTGCGGGTCGGAGTCATGATCTTCGGCCGCACAACTCCAGTGGAACTGGAATTCGGTCAAGTCGAAAAGGTTTCGCGTTAACCGGCAACCATCGTCGGTCATCTTGTTCGCTACCCAACCGGGGTAGCTTATTCGGGGAGCCGCGAGGCGCTCGCACCCGATAGGAGCCAAAATGGCAAAGAAAGTTACGGCATACGTCAAGCTACAGGTCGCGGCCGCCAAGGCCAATCCCAGTCCCCCCGTCGGACCCGCATTGGGCCAGCACGGGGTAAACATCATGGAATTTTGCAAGACCTTCAACGCTCAGACCCAGCACCTGGAACCCGGCTTGCCAATTCCGGTGGTGATCACGGTTTACAGCGACCGCAGCTTCACCTTTATTATGAAAACGCCGCCGGCCTCGGTGCTGCTGCGGAAGGCACTGGGGATCGACAAAGGCAGCCCCACTCCGAACACCAAAAAAGTGGGCACCGTCACGCGTACCCAGCTGGAAGAAGTCGCCAAGACCAAGATGCCCGACCTGACCGCCGCCGATCTGGACGCCGCGGTTCGAACCATCGCCGGCAGCGCCCGTTCGATGGGCCTCGACGTGCAAGGGGTGTAATCATGGCCAAGCTTTCCAAGCGCCTTCAGGCAATTCGTGCCAAGTTGACTCCCGGTAAATCCTATTTGGCCGGCGAAGCGTTCGAACTGCTCAGAGATCTGTCCGGGGTCAAGTTCCGGGAATCGGTGGACGTGGCTGTCAACCTGGGCGTCGATCCCCGCAAATCCGATCAGGTCGTGCGCAGCGCTACGGTGTTGCCCCACGGCACCGGCAAAACCGTGCGCGTCGCAGTATTCGCCCAGGGTGCCAACGCCGACACGGCCCGAGCCGCGGGTGCCGATATAGTCGGTTTCGAGGATCTCGCCGAATCGATCAAGGCGGGCAACATTGACTTTGACGTGGTGATCGCGTCCCCCGATGCGATGCGATTGGTCGGTCAGCTCGGCAAGATTCTCGGGCCCCGTGGTCTGATGCCCAACCCTAAGGTCGGCACCGTGACCCCCGACGTGGCAGGCGCGATCCGTAACGCCAAGGCTGGACAGGTCCGCTATCGTACCGATAAGGCTGGCATCATCCACTGCACCATCGGCAAGGTCGATTTTGCGCCAAATCAGTTGCAAGAGAATTTGCAGGCGCTGTTGCATGATCTGCAGAAGATCAAGCCTGCAACCTCCAAGGGTATCTACATTCGCCGGGTCACCGTATCTACCACCATGGGTCCAGGCTTGACTGTGGATCACGCTACGCTGTCCTTTTAAATCCGACTGTCCCCAACCATCCAAGATGGGGACCAACACGAACTTTGGGCCGGCCGGAATTTCCGGCCAGCGTCAAAGACCGCGGGCGCATTCGCTTAATCGCTCTCGGCCACAACCGAGTCGGCCCGCGCAGACGGTCAGGCCCTTCCGGACGATTTCCTGGTAAGGCCACCGTTCCCGTTCTCCAATCGTGGAGAAAACACCGCGAGGTAAGTCAATGAGTCTCAATCTGGCAGAAAAACAGGCTGTGGTGGCCGAAGTCGCCAAAGTGGCTGCCAGTGCGCACTCCGTGATCGCCGCTGAGTACCGTGGTTTGAGCGTGACTCAAATCACCAACCTGCGCGTCAAAGCGCGGGAAACCGGCGTCTATTTGCGCGTCGTCAAGAACACCCTAGCGCGGCGTGCCGTGCAGGGAACTGAGTTCGAATGCCTGCAACCCCGTCTGGTAGGACCGCTGATTCTGGCGTTCTCCCAGGAGGATCCAGGCGCGGCGGCGCGGTTGTTCAAGGAATTTCTCAAGGAAAAGGCCAACGAGAAACTGGTCGTCAAAGCCTTGGCGGTCGGTGGACAGGCATTTCCAGCCAGCGAGCTGGATCGTCTGGCCAGCCTGCCGACCCGGGATCAGGCAATCAGCCTGCTCATGGCCTGCATGAAGGCGCCGCTCGATAAATTCGCGCGGACCCTCAACGAAATTCCCGGCAAATTGGTGCGCACCGTCGAAGCCATCCGGCAGCAAAAAGAAGCTGCCTGACCGCTTCAGCAACAAACAGCCCGAATCGATTGAAATTGCAAGCGTTTATCCAGGAGTAAATCCGTAATGGCCGTTTCGAAAGAAGATATTTTGGACACCATCGCCGGCATGACGGTGATGGAAATTGTGGATCTGATTGCCGCGATGGAAGCGAAGTTCGGCGTCAGCGCCGCCGCCGCCGTGGCCGCCGCGCCGGCTGCCGCCGCCGTGGCCGCCGCGCCGGTCGAGGAAAAAACCGAGTTCGATGTCGTGATGACCAGCTTCGGCGAGAAGAAGGTCGAAGTGATCAAGGTGGTACGCGCGCTGACCGGTCTGGGCTTGAAGGAAGCCAAGGACGCGGTGGAAGGCGTACCCTCCACGATCAAGGAAGGCATTCCCAAGGCCGAGGCCGAGGACATCAAGAAAAAGTTGGAAGACGCTGGCGCCAAAGTCGAGATCAAGTAAGCGTCACCGACCGGTTCGTTTGAGAGCTTTCGTTGCACGGCATTTTCTGGCTTGGACGGACCAAATCTGGGAACGGCTGGTGGCCCAAGGCCGCCGGCCTGTTTCCGTTTGAATCCGGCGGGGAAAACCGAGGTTCCGGCTTGCAGGAGAGCGTGCCGGGATCGGCGATGGAATCGGGCGGCTTCCGCCCTTGGCTGGCACTCCCGTGAGAGGAATCCCGATGGCCTATACGTTTACTGAAAAAAGACGCATTCGTAAAGATTTCGGCAGGCGGCCCAGCATCCTTGAGGTGCCCTACCTGCTGGCGATTCAGTTGGATTCGTATCGCGAGTTTCTACAAGCTGAAGTACCGCCGGGAGATCGCCGGGAGATTGGGCTGCACGCCGCTTTCAAGTCCGTGTTTCCCATCGTCAGCTATTCGGGCAGCGCACGGCTGGAATATGTCAGTTACCGGCTGGGAGAGCCGGTGTTCGACGTTCGCGAATGCCAGTTGCGCGGTTTGACCTACGCCGCACCGCTGCGGGTACGACTGCGGTTGGTGCTGATGGACAAGGATGCCGAAGCCGGCACCCATAAGATCAAGGATATCAAGGAAAACGAAGTCTACATGGGCGAGTTGCCGCTGATGACCGATAATGGCACCTTCGTCATTAACGGCACCGAACGAGTCATCGTCTCTCAGTTGCACCGTTCTCCTGGCGTATTTTTCGATCACGACAAGGGCAAGACCCATTCTTCCGGCAAGCTGCTGTTCTCGGCCCGTATCATCCCCTATCGCGGCTCCTGGCTGGATTTCGAATTTGACGCCAAGGACATCGTGTACGCGCGCATCGACCGCCGCCGCAAGCTGCCGGTCACCATTCTGCTGCGGGCGCTATTCGATGAGCCCAACCCGAACGATCCCGATGCTCGTTCGGTCAACGAACGGGTTATCGAAATTTTCTTTGAAACCAATACCATCCGGGTCGATGGTGAAAACCTTACCCTGGATTTGGTTCCTGAGCGCCTGCAAGGCGAAACCGCCGGTTTCGACATTTTTATCGGCGACCAAGAACTACTGAAAGCCGGCCAGCGCGTCAAAACCAAACACGTTCGGGAATTGATCAAAGCTGGCGTGCAAAGCTTGCGAGTTCCTAGCGAATATCTGATCGGAAAAATCCTGGCCCGCGATCTGCGCGATCCGCAAACCGGCGAACTGCTTGCCCAAGCCAACGACGAGTTGACTTTGGAGAAGCTGGAGAAAATCCAAGCCGCCGGCATTACCGAATTCCCGACGCTTTACATCAACGATGTCAATCGCGGCCCTTATCTGGCCAACACCCTGCGTGCGGACCCCACCCGCAGCCAATGGGAAGCCCAAGTCGAAATCTACCGGATGATGCGACCCGGTGAGCCACCAACCAAGGATGCCGCCCAACGCCTGCTGCACGATCTATTCTTTTCGGCGGAGCGATACGATCTATCCGATGTCGGTCGGATGAAGTTCGATAGCCGGGTTGGCCATCGCCGGACGCCCATTCCCGGCGTGCCGGTCAAGGATCACGCCCCCGGCGTACTGTCAATGGAAGACATACTGGCCGTGCTCAAGGTATTGGTCGACATCCGCAATGGCAATGGCGTGGTGGATGACATCGACCATCTCGGCAACCGTCGGATCCGTTGTGTCGGTGAAATGACCGAGAACGTGTTCCGCATCGGACTGGTCCGAGTCGAGCGCGCGGTCAAGGAGCGGCTGAGCTTGGCCGAATCCGAGGGGCTGACCCCCCAGGATCTGATCAATGCCAAACCCGTGGCCGCCGCTATCAAGGAATTCTTTGGTTCCTCGCAGCTGTCGCAGTTCATGGATCAGAACAATCCCCTGTCGGAAGTGACCCACAAACGCCGGGTCTCGGCGCTAGGGCCCGGCGGTCTGACCCGGGAACGGGCTGGCTTCGAGGTGCGTGACGTGCACGCTACCCATTATGGCCGGGTTTGTCCGATCGAAACCCCGGAAGGTCCGAACATTGGCCTGATCAATTCACTGGCGGTCTACGCTCGGACCAACCAATACGGCTTCCTGGAAACCCCCTATCGGCGGGTGAATAACGGCCAAGTCACCGATGCGATCGATTATCTTTCCGCCATTGAGGAAGGCCAATACGTCATCGCCCAGGCAAACGCCGCATTGGATGCCGAGAACCATTTGATCGACGACATGGTGTCCTGCCGTTACCAGAACGAATTCCTGCTGGCGACCCCGGACCGAATCCAATACATGGATGTCTCGCCCAAGCAGATCGTTTCGGTAGCCGCCGCCCTGATCCCATTTCTGGAGCACGATGACGCTAACCGCGCGCTGATGGGCTCCAATATGCAGCGCCAAGCCGTGCCAACCCTGCGCTCCGAGAAACCCCTGGTCGGCACCGGCATGGAGCGGATCGTGGCCCGCGATTCCGGCGTCTGCGTGATTGCCAAGCGAGGTGGCACGGTAGATTCGGTCGATGCCGGCCGCATCGTGGTCCGGGTCTATGACGCGGAAACCGAAGCCAGCGAGCCGGGCGTGGATATTTATAACCTGACCAAGTACACCCGCTCCAACCAGAACACCTGTATCAACCAGCGCCCCCTGGTCCAGGTCGGTGACGCGGTGGCACGGGGGGACGTGCTGGCCGATGGACCTTCCACCGACATGGGTGAGCTGGCCCTGGGTCAAAACCTGTTGGTTGCCTTCATGCCTTGGAATGGCTACAACTTCGAGGACTCGATCCTGATTTCGGAGCGGGTGGTGCAAGCAGACCGATTCACCACCATCCATATCGAGGAACTGTCCTGCGTCGCCCGCGACACCAAGCTGGGACCGGAAGAGATCACCGCCGACATCCCCAACGTCGGCGAAAACGCGCTCGCCCGGCTGGATGAGGCCGGCATCGTCTACATCGGTGCCGAGGTCAAGGCGGGCGACATCCTGGTCGGCAAAGTCACGCCCAAGGGTGAAACCCAGCTGACTCCGGAGGAAAAACTGCTGCGGGCGATCTTCGGCGAGAAAGCCTCGGACGTGAAGGACACTTCGTTGCGGGTACCCTCCGGCATGGATGGTACCGTCATCGATGTACGGGTATTCACCCGCGACGGCGTCGAGAAGGATTCGCGGGCTCGTCAGATCGAAGAAATGGAGCTGAAGCGCATCCGCAAGGATTTGAACGATCAGTTACGCATTCTCGAGGACGACCTATATCAGCGCATGGAACGGATGCTAGTAGGAAATCTGGCCGAAGGGGGGCCAAACGGTCTGCGTGGCAACGCAGCGGTCGGCATCGACTATCTCAACCACCTGCCGCGTGACCGCTGGTTCGAAATTCGGATGCAGGCCGAGGAACTCAACGATCAGCTCGAAAAAATCGCCCGGCAACTCGATCAGCAGCGCAAGGCATTCGACAAGAAGTTCGACGAGAAACGCCGCAAGCTGATGCAGGGTGATGATCTGGCCCCTGGCGTACTCAAGATGGTCAAGGTTTACCTGGCGGTCAAGCGTCGTATCCAACCGGGCGACAAGATGGCCGGCCGCCACGGCAACAAGGGCGTGGTGTCGATGATCGTACCGCAGGAAGACATGCCCTATTTGGAAGACGGCACGCCGGTCGACATCGTGCTCAATCCGCTCGGCGTCCCATCGCGAATGAACGTCGGCCAGGTATTGGAAACCCACTTGGGTTGGGCTGCCAAAGGACTCGGTCTCAAACTGGGCCGGCTGCTGGATGCACAAGCGCAAGTCGCGGAACTACGGCCGTTGCTGGACCGCATTTACAACGGTGTCGGCGAGCAGAACGTCGATCTCAGCCAGTTTGGTGACAACGAGCTGTTGACACTGTCTCGCAACCTTCGCGATGGCGTACCGATCGCAACCCCCGTTTTCGACGGTGCTTCCGAGGAAGAACTGAGAGAGCTGCTGCGGTTGGCGGAATTGCCGGAAAACGGTCAGACCACGCTCTTCGACGGTCGTACCGGCGAGGCGTTCGATCGGCCGGTGACGGTCGGCTACATGTACATGCTCAAGCTAAACCATTTGGTGGACGACAAGATGCACGCCCGTTCCACCGGTCCGTACAGCCTGGTCACGCAACAACCGTTGGGCGGCAAAGCGCAATTCGGTGGGCAACGCTTTGGTGAGATGGAGGTATGGGCACTGGAAGCTTACGGCGCCTCTTACACCTTGCAGGAAATGCTGACGGTCAAGTCGGACGACGTCAACGGCCGCACCAAGGTTTACAAAAATATCGTGGATGGCAATCACCGCATGGAAGCTGGCATGCCCGAATCGTTCAACGTATTGGTTAAGGAAATCCGCTCGCTGGGCATCAACATGGAACTGGAAAACGATGCGCTGCCGCCGCGCACCGAGTGAGGCCGACGCGCCCGCCTTTCACGGCGGGCAGGTACCGCAATCCCGTGGGTGAGAAACGATGAAAGACCTGCTGAATCCTTTCAAGACGTTCGACGAGATCGAGGATTTCGACGCGATCCGCATCGGGCTGGCCTCGCCGGAGATGATCCGCTCCTGGAGTCGCGGCGAAGTCAAGAAGCCCGAAACCATTAATTATCGGACTTTCAAACCGGAACGCGATGGCCTGTTCTGCGCCAAAATTTTCGGCCCCACCAAGGACTACGAATGTCTGTGCGGCAAGTATAAGCGGCTCAAGCACCGGGGCGTCGTGTGCGAAAAGTGCGGCGTGGAGGTAACGCTGGCCAAGGTGCGGCGCGAACGGATGGGCCATATTGAACTGGCCTCGCCAGTGGCGCACATCTGGTTCCTGAAATCGCTGCCGTCTCGCATCGGCCTGCTGCTGGACATGACCCTGCGCGACATCGAGCGCGTGTTATATTTCGAATCCTTCGTCGTCATCGACGCCGGCATGACCCCCCTGGAAAAGGGCCAACTGTTAACTGACGAAACCTATCTAGACTCGGTCGAGCAGTACGGCGACGAATTCGACGCCCGGATGGGCGCCGAGGCAATCCGTGAGCTACTGCGCGGTCTGGATCTGATGCAACTGGTCGGCAAGTTGCGTCAGGAAATTCTGGAGTGCAGTTCCGAAACCAAGCTCAAACGGCTGTCGAAGCGGCTGAAGTTGGTGGAGTCCTTCCTGAACTCCGGCAATAAACCGGAATGGATGGTACTGACCGTGCTGCCAGTGCTGCCGCCCGACCTGCGGCCACTGGTCCCGCTCGACGGCGGTCGTTTCGCCACCTCTGACCTGAATGACCTCTACCGGCGGGTGATCAATCGCAACAACCGGCTCAAGCGGCTGCTGGAGCTGAGCGCCCCAGACATCATCGTCCGTAACGAAAAACGGATGCTGCAAGAGGCGGTGGATTCGCTGCTGGACAACGGCCGGCGTGGGCGAGCTATCACGGGCACCAACAAACGACCGCTGAAATCCCTGGCCGACATGATCAAGGGCAAACAAGGTCGGTTTCGTCAGAATTTGCTCGGCAAGCGCGTCGATTATTCTGGCCGCTCCGTGATCGTGGTCGGCCCGACCTTGCGCCTGCACCAGTGCGGCCTGCCTAAGAAAATGGCGCTGGAATTATTCAAGCCGTTCATTTTTAGCAAGCTCCAATATCGGAACCTGTCGACCACCATCAAGGCCGCCAAGAAAATGGTCGAACGCGAGGAACCGGCGGTTTGGGATATTCTAGAGGAAGTGATCCGCGAGCATCCGGTGATGCTCAATCGCGCTCCGACCCTGCATCGACTCGGTATCCAGGCATTCGAGCCGGTACTCATCGAGGGCAAGGCGATTCAGTTGCATCCGCTGGTCTGCACTGCCTTCAACGCTGATTTCGACGGCGACCAGATGGCCGTGCACGTTCCCCTGTCGATTGAAGCCCAGCTAGAAGCCCGCGCCCTGATGATGTCCACCAACAACATCCTCAGCCCCGCCAACGGCGAACCGATTATCGTACCCTCACAGGATGTGGTACTCGGTCTGTACTACCTGACGCGGGAACGGATCAACGCCCGGGGCGAGGGGATGGTGTTTGCCGACGTCCGGGAAGTCCATCGCGCCTACGAGAACCGCCTGGTGGAGCTGCACGCTCGGGTTGAGGTCCGTTTGCCGTCGGAGAAAATCGACCCCACGCAAAGCGCTGGCGGGCTAACACGTGTCAAGACCACCGTCGGTCGGGTGCTGCTATCGGAGATTCTACCCGAGAGTTTGCCATTCGCCATCGTCAACCAGGTATTGACCAAGAAAGCGGTCTCCCGCCTGATCAACGAGTGCTATCGATGGCTCGGCTTGAAAAAAACCGTGATCTTTGCCGATCAATTGATGTACACCGGCTTCTATTACGCGACCCGCTCGGGATCTTCCATCGGTTTCGAGGATTTCAAGATTCCCACTGAAAAAACGGCCTTGCTGGAAAAGGCCGAGCAGGAAGTCAAGGAAATCGATTCGCAGTACACCTCTGGTCTAGTGACCAAGGGCGAACGCTACAACAAAGTGGTGGATATCTGGTCGCGTACCAACGATCAAGTTGCCAGTGCCATGATGCGGAATTTGGGCAAGGAGAAGCTCCGCGATCGTCAGGGCCAGATGGTGGAGCAGAACTCGTTCAATTCGGTGTTCATGATGGCCGACTCTGGCGCGCGAGGTTCGGCGGCTCAGATTCGCCAATTGGCCGGAATGCGCGGTCTGATGGCCAAACCGGATGGCTCGATCATCGAAACCCCGATCAAGGCTAACTTCCGCGAAGGGCTCAGCGTGCTGGAATACTTCATCTCCACGCATGGCGCCCGCAAGGGATTGGCCGACACCGCGCTGAAGACCGCCAACTCCGGTTATCTGACCCGGCGACTCGTGGACGTGGCCCAGGATTTAGTGGTCACCGAACCCGATTGCGGCACTCACGAAGGCGTTTGGATGACCCCGGTGGTCGAGGAAGGCGACGTTAAGGAGTCGCTGCGCGACCGGGTTCTCGGCCGAACAGTGGCGCGGGACGTGTTTCAGCCCGGTAGCGACGAGGTCACTATTGCAGCGGGCACGCTGCTCGATGAAAAATGGGTGGCAAAACTGGATGAGATGGGCATCGACAGCATCATGGTGCGTTCCACCATTACCTGCCACACCCGCTACGGCGTCTGCGCCGCCTGCTACGGCCGCGATTTAGCCCGTGGCCATCGGGTCAACATCGGCGAATCGGTCGGCGTGATCGCGGCGCAGTCCATCGGCGAACCCGGTACCCAGCTGACCATGCGTACCTTCCATATTGGCGGCGCGGCTTCCCGAACCACGGTGGCCAGCAATGTCCAGACCAAGTCCAAGGGCCTGTTACGGTTACATAAGATGAAGGTTGTCCAGCGCCGGGACGGCCATCTGGTGGCCGTCTCACGTTCGGGCGAAATCACCTTGGTGGACGAACAGGGCCGCGAGCGGGAACGCTACAAAGTTCCTTACGGCGCTGAACTGTCGGTAGATGATGGCAGCCCCGTCGAGGCGGGCCAAATCATCGCTCGCTGGGATCCTTACACCCACCCGATCATCACTGAAGTGGCCGGCTTCGTGCGCTTCGCTGAATTCGAGGAAGGTATTACCGTACAACGGCACACCGACGAAATGACCGGCATTTCCAGTCTGGTGGTCATGGATCCCAAGCAGCGTGGCGCGCTGGGCAAGGACAAACGACCGATGGTCCGCCTGGTGGACGAATACAGCAATGATGTGTTCATTCCCGGCACCAGTACGCTTGCGCAGTATCCGCTACCCGCCGGCGCCATCATCAATTTGGCCGATCACGCCGAGGTGGCGGTAGGCGATGTCATCGCTCGCATTCCGCAGGAATCGTCCAAGACCCGTGATATCACCGGCGGTCTGCCGCGCGTCGCGGACTTGTTCGAAGCCCGTAAACCTAAGGAACCGGCGATCTTGGCCGAAAAATCGGGGATTATCGAGTTCGGCAAGGAAACCAAGGGCAAGCAACGGCTGGTAATCCGCGATAAGAGCGGCGAGATCCTCTACGAGGAACTGATTCCAAAATGGCGCCATGTCGGCGTGTTCGACGGTGAACACGTCGAGCAGGGCGAAATGATCGCCGACGGCGAACCTAATCCGCACGATATCCTGCGCTTGCTCGGCGTGGAGGAGCTAGCCGCCTACCTGACCAAGGAAATTCAGGACGTGTACCGGGTACAAGGCGTGAAGATCAACGACAAGCACATCGAAGTCATCGTTCGCCAGATGCTGCGCAAGGTCGAGATCCTCGATCCAGGCGAAACCAGCTTCATCAAGGGCGAGCAAGTCGAGCGGACCCGGGTACTGGAGGAAAACGACCGTGCCGTAACCGAGGATCGCGCTCCTGCCCGCTGGCAACCGATGTTGCTCGGCATTACCAAGGCCTCGCTGGCGACCGAATCGTTTATCTCGGCTGCATCGTTCCAGGAAACCACACGGGTGCTGACCGAGGCAGCGGTGCGTGGCCTGCGCGACGATCTGCGCGGTTTGAAGGAAAATGTCATCGTCGGTCGGTTAATTCCGGCCGGCACCGGGCTCGCCTACCATTTGCAACGGCGGCAAAACTGGGTCCCCAGCCGACCGACCGTGGGCAGTGGCCACGTCTTCGAGAGCAGCGAATCCGAAGTCAAGGCAATAACGGAGGATAAGCGTGAGGACAGTGAAGCGGACTCCAAGGACATGACCGCGTAGGCCCGGCATCGCAGGTTCGCGAAAGGCGGGGCGCGGGACGTACCCGCCTTTCTTTTTAAGGCCTTATCCTGATCGAATTCACATGCCTATTCGCTTCCCATGACCGCCCTGCTGGAAGCCCAGCATCTAGTCAAGCACTTTCGCGGCGTCAAGGCTGTGGATGGCCTTGACCTCTCGATCCCCATCGGTTGCTGCTTCGGCCTGCTTGGACCGAACGGCGCGGGCAAAACCACCACGGTCGAAATACTGGAAGGCATTCAAGACCCCACCAGCGGGACAATTCGCTATCGCGGCGAACCGTTGGGCCCGCGCTTTCGCCAGGATATCGGCATCATGTTCCAATCCACCGCACTGCAAGACTTTATCACCGGACGCGAGAACTTGCGGATGTTTGGCAGTTTCTACCGACGCACTCTGCCGCTCGCCACGTTGATCACCGACTGTGCGCTGGGTGAATTTCTCGATCGTGATACCCGTAAATTATCCGGCGGTCAGCGGCAGCGGCTCTTGCTCGCCATTGCGTTGATCAACGATCCGGAGTTGCTGTTTCTGGACGAACCAACCACCGGTCTTGATCCTCAGGCCCGTCGTAACTTCTGGGAGTTGGTGCATCGAATCAAAGCGCGCGGTAAAACCTTGCTACTGACCACCCATTACATGGAAGAGGCTTACCATCTTTGCGATCAGATCGCCATTATGGATCACGGCCGAATCATCGCCCAGGGCACGCCCCGCGAACTGTTGGCGGCACACTTCGACGATGTGGTGCTGCAACTGCCCCGTGCGGATTTTCCCAATCCCCCGCTGCCACCCTGGCTCACCGTCATGCAAGACCAGGATAATATAGAAATCCTAACTCGCGACGCCAACGCGGCGATCAAGGAACTACTGGCCCATGATGTTTCCCTGGCGCGGCTGCAAATCCGCCCACGAAGCTTGGAGGATCTGTTTTTGGAGCTAACCGGGCGGGAGTTGCGGGCATGAGTTTCAAGCGTTTCTGGGCGTTGTTTCTCTGCCGCAACCTGGAATTCCTGCGCGACCGCTCTTCACTGACCTGGAACTTGCTGTTTCCGATATCGTTGATCGCTGGCTTCGCCTTCGCCTTTTCCGGTCCAGGGCTGGATCTGTACAAAGTTGGCGTGCTGGGTGACCCGAGCGGCTGGAGCGGTAGCGAATTTTTTCATACCCGCTATATCCAGTTTATCCCCGTCACCGACCTGTCCACCACGTTGACCAAGGTCGAGCGGCACCAGCTCGACATGCTGCTCGATCCAGCCGGCCGGCGCTATTGGATCAACGACGAGGCGCCAAAAGGCTACGTGCTGGAGCGGGTGCTGCGCGGAACCGATACCGCCTCCGTTTTCAGCAAGCAAACCGTGAGTGGTCGTCCGATCCGTTATGTGGACTGGGTCATGCCCGGCGTACTGGCCATGAACATGATGTTCAGCTGCTTGTTCGGGATCGGTTACGTCATCGTGCGCTACCGAAAAAACGGAATGCTCAAGCGATTGAAAGCTACTCCACTGCGACCGCTGGAATTTTTATCGGCGCAGATTGTGTCGCGATTGTGGCTGATCCTAGCCTCGACGGTGCTGGTATTCGCCGGTACCGATTGGGTGATCGGGTTTCCGATGTTCGGCTCCTATCTCAACCTATTCATCGTGTTCGCCGTGGGCGCGGTCAGTCTGATCAGTCTCGGCTTGCTGGTGGCGGCCCGGACCACCAGCGAGGAACTGGCCGCCGGCCTGCTCAACGTGATCAGTTGGCCAATGACATTTTTATCGGGTGTCTGGTTTTCGCTGGAAGGCGTGCATCCATTCTTGCAAAAGGCCGCGCAACTGGCGCCGCTGACCCACATCATCGATGCCGCGCGGGCAATCATGCTCGATGGCGCCGGCCTGACGGAGATCTCCGGCCACTTGCTGGTGTTGGCAGCAATGAGCGCGGCGGCACTGGCCATCGGTAGTTGGCTGTTTCGATGGGAATAGGGATCGAACACCTTGACTCCGGCCAATCGAACCCTCCCCTGTCATCAGCGGTCATAGTTTCCGGTCACCATCGCCCGGAGTCGCTTCATGTTAAGGTTGCAACGCAAAATCCAGATGCCACATCCAGATCATGCCCTGCCGGGACGGTCTCTGCCGTTACCGATTTCGAATCGGCATTACGTCAATGACCACCCCCTGCGCCCCCCCTTCCCTGCCGGAATGGAACGCGCGGTGTTGGGTTTAGGCTGTTTTTGGGGAGCAGAACGAAAATTCTGGACCCAACCGGGGGTGTATACCACGGCGGTCGGCTACGCGGGGGGCTTCACGCCCAACCCGACCTACGAGGAAGTTTGCAGCGGGTTGACCGGTCATGCGGAAGTTGTGCTGGTCATGTTCGATCCCATGATCATCGCTTACGAGCGATTGCTGGAGGTATTTTGGGAATCGCACGATCCAACCCAAGGGATGCGCCAAGGCAATGATATCGGTACGCAATATCGTTCCACGATCTACGTCGATGATGATAAACAACGGATCACCGCCCTGGCCAGCCATGCACTGTATCAACAAGCGCTGACGACCGCAGGCCACGGGTCGATCACCACCGAAATCGCTGATACACCACCGTTCTATTATGCCGAGGACTATCATCAGCAATATCTCGCCAAAAACCCTGGCGGCTACTGCGGCCTGGGCGGCACGGGGGTACGCTGCCCAGCTGGACTAGCACTGAGTACCAGCAGCTAGCGACATTCCCCCAACGAGGAACAGGCGCTCGATCAGCGTTCCGACCTCACACATCCAGGACGACTATCCCGTTATCGCTAGCGTCGGTCGCGGCCACGCTTTCAAAATGGATTGCACCACGGTAGCCAAGGGAATGGCGAAAAACACGCCCCAAAATCCCCACAGGCCACCGAATACCAGCACCGCCACGATGATGGCGATTGGGTGTAGGTCCACCACCTCTGAAAACAGCAGCGGCACCAGCACGTTGCCATCTAGTCCCTGAATGATCAAATAGACGCCCAGCAACCACAGGAATTCCGAACTCCAACCCCATTGAAAAAAAGCCACCAACGCGACCGGTACCGTCACCACCACCGCACCAATATAGGGCACAATCACTGAAAGTCCGACCATCAAAGCCAATAGCATGGCGAACTGAAGCCCCATGTAGGCGAAAGCGATGTAGGTCGCCAGCCAGACCACCAAAATCTCCAAAAACTTACCGCGCACGTAGTTGCCCATTTGGCGGTCCACCTCGCGCCAGACCTGCTGCGCCAGCGTGTGGTCACGCGGCAGAAAGCCGTGGAGCCAATCCAGAATAAGCTCCTTATCTTTCAAGAAAAAAAAGACCAGCAGCGGCACGAGCACCAGATAGACGATCACGGTGATCACCCCCATGCCGGCCGCCAGCGACCAAGTCAGGGCGTTCTGCCCCCAGGTGGCAATTTCCGCTTTAACGGCATTGATCATCCCCAACACTTGGGCTTCGCTGATAAATTCGGGGTATAAGGCTGGCAAACTGAGAAGCAAATTCTGACCCCGGACGATCATGTTCGGAAACTGTTGCACCAATTGGGTCAACTGCCGCGAGACGAGCGGCAACAAACCGAACAGCAGAAATAAGACAAAGGCGAGAAACAGCACGAATACCAGGATGGTCCCCAACAACCGAGGCACGCGTAGGCCAAATCCCAAAAACTGAACGACACCTTCCAATAGGTAAGCAATGACGATACTCGCCAGCACGGGTGCCAGATCGCGCCCCATGAACAAAACCACACTGGTACCGAGCGTCAGGACGACCGTCAGGATGACCGCTTGAGGGTCCTCGAAAAATCGCTTAAACCAGTCACTGATGATCTTCATGCCGTTCCTTATCGTGAGTTTCCGTCCGAATGTCGAACGATCTTAGCAATAAAGCCCCCAGTAGTCCCAACTGGCCGCCGACGGATACCCGAACCATCATCACCCGCTGCGGTCAATGGTGGTTCGGGCAATTTACCAAACGCGGTGCTGAACCACGCCCGATATCTGGATCGGAATCGACTGGGTCGGGCAGCCTTGCAACATCCGAGCACAATCCCAGTCCCACGGATAGGCCCAGTCCTTAGGATTCCGAAAAGTTCTTTATAACTTCAAAACCGGTTTAATCACTGGATCAACATCTATTTTGGTGCATCGCCCTTAAATGGTGCGCATAAGGATGTAAACTTGACTTACAGTTCGCTAAATTTAGTAACGGATCGCCGGTCTAATAGATTGTTCATCTATCGTTCAGGCAACTGAAAATATAAGCAACCAATTGATTAAATGGTTTTTTACTATAAAAATTCCAGCATTTTGGCGTGTTCCCGCCCGCCGTGAAACGAGACTGCATTCAGATTACGTTCCACCGATATTGGTCCATTAATTGCTGTATCAAGATTAGAAACGCTCGCAGAACAGCAAACCGCTCCCGATCACCGCCAGATGTTCACATGGGAACCCGGCGATAATCGAGCCAAAATCGACGTTAGGCCTGCTTGGTTCCGACCGACCGACGGACCGATCACGATTTGCCCGATATTGACGTGACAGGCTTAAACCGGAAACCCCCGTGTTTCCTATAGAGAGGTATAACGATGACGCTTTTCAACCGCTATCTGTCGCGCTACGAAGAGAGCCGCGAGGAAACCATTTCGCTTCAAGCTTACCTAGACCTTTGCAAGCGGGATTCTAGCACCTATGCCAGCGCTGCCGAGCGGCTGTTAATGGCTATCGGCGAACCTGAGATGGTGGACACCCGCAATGATCCGCGGCTGTCGCGCATCTTCCAGAACAAGGTGCTCAAAATCTATCCCGCCTTCGAGGAATTCTACGGGATGGAAGATCCCATCGAGCAGATCGTGTCCTACCTCAAGCACGCTGCTCAAGGCTTGGAAGAGAAGAAACAAATCTTGTATCTGCTCGGCCCGGTGGGCGGCGGAAAATCGTCGTTGGCTGAACGGCTCAAGCAGTTGATGGAAAGAGTATCGTTCTACGCCATCGAAGGCTCCCCGGTGTTCGAATCTCCCTTGGGGCTGTTCAACCCCGAGGAGGACGGTCAGATCCTCGAAGATGATTACGGTATCCCACGCCGTTATCTGCGGCACATCATGTCACCGTGGGCGGCCAAGCGGCTGCGCGAGTACAACGGCGACATCACCAAGTTCCGCGTGGTCAAGCTACGGCCGTCGGTGCTGCACCAGATCGCCGTCGCCAAAACCGAGCCGGGCGATGAGAACAACCAGGATATCTCCTCGCTGGTGGGCAAGGTGGATATCCGCAAGCTGGAACATTTCGCTCAGAACGATCCGGATGCCTACAGTTTTTCCGGTGCTCTGTGCCGCGCCAACCGCGGCCTGATGGAATTCGTCGAAATGTTCAAAGCACCGATCAAGGTGCTGCATCCGTTGCTGACCGCCACTCAGGAAGGCAACTACAACAGCACCGAAGGGCTGTCGGCCATCCCGTTCGAGGGTATCATCCTGGCCCACTCCAACGAGTCGGAATGGCAATCGTTCAGAAACAACAAGAATAACGAAGCGTTCCTTGATCGGGTCTACATCGTCAAGGTGCCCTACTGCCTGCGGGTATCGGACGAGGTCAAGATCTATCAGAAACTGCTCACCCACAGCTCGCTGTCGGCTTCGCCCTGCGCGCCCAGCACGCTGGAAATGCTAGCGCAGTTCTCGGTGCTGACCCGGATCAAGGAGCCGGAAAACTCCAGTATTTTCTCTAAGATGCGGATCTACGACGGCGAAAATCTCAAGGATACCGACCCCAAGGCCAAGTCGATCCAGGAATATCGGGATTACGCCGGGGTGGACGAAGGCATGACCGGCATTTCCACTCGATTTGCCTTCAAGATTCTATCGCAGGTGTTCAACTTCGATCACGCCGAGGTTGCCGCTAATCCCGTGCATCTGCTCTATGTGCTGGAACGGCAGATCGAGCGCGAGCAATTTGCGGCGGAAGTCGAGGAGAAATATCTGTCTTATCTGAAGGGCTTTCTGGCGCCGCGCTATGCCGAGTTCATCGGCAAGGAATTGCAGCAGGCTTATTTGGAATCGTACTCGGAATACGGCCAGAACATCTTCGACCGTTATGTGATCTACGCCGATTTCTGGATTCAGGACCAGGAATACCGTGATCCTGACACGGGCGAATCGTTCGACCGGGCGGCGCTGAACACGGAGCTGGAGAAAATCGAGAAACCGGCCGGCATCAGCAACCCCAAGGACTTCCGCAACGAGATCGTCAATTTCGTGCTGCGGGCACGGGCCAACAATGCCGGCAAGAACCCGGCCTGGACCAGCTATGAAAAGCTGCGGGCGGTGATCGAAAAGAAGATGTTCTCGACCACCGAGGACTTGCTGCCGGTGATCAGCTTCAACGCCAAGGCCAGCGGCGAGGAACAGAAGAAGCACGCGCAGTTTGTGGATCGGATGGTTGCCAAAGGCTACACACCTAAGCAGGTGCGATTGCTATCCGACTGGTATCTGCGGGTCCGCAAGGCATCTTGATCGAGGGCATCGCGCATGGCCACGCTTATCGACCGGCGATTGGACGGCAAGAACAAAAGCACCGTCAACCGCCAGCGCTTCATCCGGCGCTTTAAAAATCAGATCAAGAAGGCCGTGACCGAGGCCATGAACGGCCGCAGCATCACCGATATCGACAACGGCGAGAAAATCAACATTCCCACCCGTGATCTATCCGAACCGGTGTTCGGCCATGGGTCGGGTGGGCGGCGCGAAGCCATCCATCCCGGCAATAAGGAATTCACCAAAGGTGACCGGGTGGCCCGACCGCAGGGCGGTGGCAGTGGTGGCGGCTCCGGCAGCGGGCAGGCCAGCGACAGCGGCGAGGGCGAGGATGAGTTCGTCTTTGAACTGTCGCGCGAGGAATTTCTGGAACTGTTTTTCGAGGATCTGGAGCTGCCCAACCTGGTCCGCACCCAACTGGCCAAGGCATCTGAGTTTAAGTCAGTGCGAGCCGGTTTCACCAGCGCTGGCAACCCGTCCAACATCGATGTGGTGCGCTCGTTGAAAGGCGCTTTGGCGCGGCGGATGGCGCTCGCCGCGCCTTACACCCGCCGCTTACGCGAAGCGGAAGCGGAATTGCAACGGCTGCTGGACGAACCACCGGTAGACGAAGCTTACGCCCAGGCATTAATCGCGGAAATCGACCACCTGCGGGCACGGGCGCGAGCGGTGCCGTTTATCGATACCTTCGATCTGCGTTACGTCAATCGTGTCTTACAGCCACAACCGACCACCCAGGCCGTGATGTTCTGCATCATGGACGTGTCCGGTTCCATGGATCGAGCGCGCAAGGATCTCGCCAAGCGGTTCTTCACCCTGCTTTACCTGTTCCTAAAGCGCAACTACGAGAAGATCGAGGTGGTGTTCATTCGCCACCACACCGTCGCCAAGGAAGTGGACGAACAGGAGTTCTTCTATTCGCGGGAAACTGGCGGCACCGTGGTGTCGAGTGCCTTGAACCTGATGGGCGACATCGTGGCCGATCGTTATCCGCTGTCGAGCTGGAATATCTATGCCGCGCAAGCCTCGGACGGCGACAACTGGCACCACGACTCGCCCGCCTGCAAGGACATCCTGCTCAAGCGGATCATGCCCTACGTGCGCTATTACGCCTACATCGAAATCACCCCGGACCGTCATCAAAGCTTGTGGGAAACTTACGAAGAGGTGAAGGACTCGCACCCTAACTTCGCCATGCGGCAGATTGACGGTCCGGCCGACATTTATCCGGTCTTCCGGGAATTGTTCAAGAGGCGTGTGTCATGAACTCGACGCGACTGATTTCCGACTCCTCCGAATGGACGTTCCCGATGCTGGAACGCTACAACGAGGTTATCGGCCACATCGCCGCCAATGAGTTTGGCCTGGACACCTACCCGAACCAGATCGAGATCATCACCGCCGAACAGATGATGGATGCCTATTCCTCGGTGGGGATGCCGCTGGGCTACAAGCACTGGTCTTACGGTAAACAATTCGTGTTGACCGAGAAGAATTACCGGCGCGGTCAGATGGGGCTGGCTTACGAAATCGTCATCAATTCCGACCCCTGCATCGCCTATCTCATGGAGGAGAACACCGCCATGATGCAGGCGCTGGTCATCGCCCATGCCGCCTACGGCCACAACTCCTTTTTCAAGGGCAACTACCTGTTCCGCACCTGGACCAGCGCCGACGCCATCATCGACTACCTGCTGTTCGCCCGCAATTACGTAGCCGAGTGCGAGGAACATTACGGCGAAGAAAACGTCGAGCTGTTCCTCGATTCCTGCCACGCGTTAATGAACTACGGCGTGGATCGCTACAAACACCCGGCACCGCTGTCGCTGGGTGAGGAGAAACAGCGTCAGCGGGAGCGGGAAGCCTATTTGCAGTTGCAGCTGAACGATTTGTGGCGAACCATTCCAGTCAAACCGACCGAAGCGACGGTGATCGAGCCGCGTTTTCCCGCCGAGCCACAGGAAAACCTGCTGTATTTCATCGAGAAGAACGCACCACTGCTGGAACCGTGGCAGCGCGAGATCGTGCGGATCGTGCGCAAGATCGGCCAGTATTTTTATCCGCAGCGCCAAACCCAGGTGATGAACGAAGGCTGGGCGACGTTTTGGCACTACACCTTGATGAACCGACTGTACGACGAGGGCTATGTCAACGACGGATTCATGATCGAGTTCCTGCAATCGCATACCAGCGTTGTCCAGCAACTGCCATTCGATCATCCCTACTATCACGGCATCAATCCCTACGCGCTGGGCTTTGCCATGATGAGCGACATCAAGCGCATGTGCCAAGAGCCGACCGATGAGGATCGTTACTGGTTTCCAGACATCGCCGGCCAAGATTGGATCAAGACCCTGGATTTTGCGATGCGTAACTTCAAGGACGAAAGCTTTATCGCCCAATATCTATCGCCCAAGGTGATGCGGGATTTCAAGCTGTTTGCGGTGCTGGACGACGACACCCAAGAGGAGTTGGAAATCACCGCCATCCACGACGACGTCGGCTACCGGCGGTTGCGGCTGGCGCTGTCCGACCAGTACAACCTCGGCAGCCGCGAGCCGAATATTCAAGTGTGGAACGTGGCCTATCGCAAGGATCGCTCGTTGACGCTGCGCCACACCCGCTACAACCGTCGGCCGCTGCACGACAGTTTTCAGGAAGTCCTGAAACACCTCCATCGGTTGTGGGGCTTCACGGTGCGACTGGAAGCAGTGGACGAGGACGGCAAGGTGGAACTGGTCGGAGAATGTCCGCAGTCGCAGGGACGCTGAAGATTGATCGCCGATTAACCGCCGCGTCGATGACGCTTGACCGATAGCGTAATGCGACCTCTCGAACTGGCCCCGCCCCGGCGGGGCTTTTTTGTAGCCCATTTATGGAATAATGCCGTCCATTGGAAACCAATATAGGGGACAAACAGCGTGAAGAAACTGATCGGTGTGGTCATGGTCGTTTTGGTGCTGGCGGCGGGTTACGTCGGTGCGGCGTATTGGTCGGGCCTGCAAGCGGAACGGTGGTACAAGGATGCTTTGGTGGAAGCCTCGAAACATCCCAACATCAAGATTACCGCACTCCGTTACGAACGCGGGCTATTGGTCTCCAAAGCCACGACGCACTACCAATTGCTCGTGGGAGAAGCCGGCGATGCGACGCCTACCGGATTTGTCCTTCTCGACCCGAGAGGAAATCTATCACGGTCCAATACCGTTGGCAGGCTGGGGTGTGCCAGGCGTGCCGATGACCTTGGCAGGTGCGGTGATCCGGCAAACCCTGGACCTGGAAAGCAGCAACTGGACTCGCGAACTGAAGACGTTGTACGGTGGCCAGGAACCCATGGTGGGGATCGCCCAGGTCGGCTTCGACGGCGCCAGTAACGCCCACGTCACCATGCCGCCGTTGACCCTCAACAACGTTCAAGATCTGCAAACCTTCAAATTCTCTGGGCTGCAAGGCCAGTTCCAGACCGCCCCGCGCGGTACGGCCGTTCAAGGCAAGATGGTCGTCGCCAGTCTGGAGGCGATCGGCAAACCCGCCACCCACGAAGCAACACAGCCGGCCACTGCCGGCTCCCAGATTCATTTGCGCGATCTGGCCGTGACGGCGAATCAACGGAAGGGCGTCTTCGATTTGATGCTTGGCGAGTCCAATTTGAAAATCGCTGAGCTGCGCGTCCAGGATCCATCCTCCAGCACACCGATGGTTTTTACCGACTTGGGCATGGATGCAACCGCCGCGTTGAGCCCCCAGAACCCGCAACAGATCAATGTCGAAGCCCTGTTCAAGGCCGGCAAATTCACGGTAGAACCCTGGAACGGCACCGGCAGTATGAAACTGGCGTTTCATAACCTGGATGGCGCCACGATTGGGCAACTGCAACAGTGGCAAGAAAAGATAGCCGCCCAGCCCAACGATCCGCAGGCGCTGGATCAATTGCTGAAATTGGTGAAGGCGTTGTTACACGGCAAGCCCGAATTTGCGCTCGATACCCAGGCCAAGCTGGCCCAAGGCGATTGGCTGGGCCAGCTGACGCTGAATTTCCAGGATTACGGCACTATCGACCCCATGCAAAACCCGACCAGCTTGTTGAATGCATTAAAAAAGGGCTTGGCCGAGATGACAGTCTCCAAGAACCTGGCCGAAACCGTGCTCGTCAGTATTGCGAACGCCAGCGGAGAAGTCCCTCAAGATACGGCGCAACAACAAGTGACTCAACAACTCCAGGGTGCGGTATCCGCCGGTTTCATCCGGCTGGAAGGAGATCAGTATAAATCCACAGTACGTTTTGAGGGCGGCAAGCTGTTTGTGAACGATAAGGCAATCCCTTTGGGACCGATGGCGGATACGGAGAATGGCGCAGTTGAGAATGGGATACCTCCCGCACCGGACAGTGCCGAAGGGGGACACGAGAAACCGCAAAACTAGGCTCTGGACGGATGAGAATGACGCAACCTCATGACTGAATTCGAACGGATTCTGGCTCGGTTACCGCAACCCTTGCAGGAAGAAATCGCCCGCTATTGGGCAGCGTTCGGCGTCGCCGCCAGCAAGGTGGGAGTGAAACCACCCACCGGCCCGCTGCTGGAGCAAATGGTTCGGGTTTGGGCATGCAGTGAGTTCGTCGCCCGAGCCTGCGTTCGCGAACCAGCGACACTGGCCGATCTGCTGGCTGGCGGCGACCTGGGGACCGTTTATGCGCCGGGAACGTATGCGGCGCGGTTGGAACAGTTGCTGGCCAACGTAACCGATGATCAGCTCGGCACAACGCTGCGCCGGTTCCGCCGTTGGGAGATGATCCGCATCGCTTGGCGCGATCTGGCCGGGCTGGCTGACTTAGCGGAGACGCTTGGCGATCTGACGGATTTGGCGGAACAGACGGTTGATGCGACATTGGCGTGTTTGCACACCTGGCAATGTCAGCGTTACGGCCAGCCGCGCGATACCGGCGGCCAGCCGCAACGATTGGTGGTGCTGGGTATGGGCAAGCTCGGTGGGCGCGAACTCAATTTCTCCTCAGATATTGACCTGATTTTCGCGTATCCCCGGCAGGGCCAAACCGATGGAGCCCGTGCGATCAGCAACGAGGAATTTTTTCGCCGGCTCGGCCAACGCTTGGGCAAAACCCTAGCCGAGCCGACCGCCGAGGGTTTCGCCTATCGCGTGGATCTGCGCTTACGGCCGTTTGGTGATTCCGGGCCGCTGGCCATGTCGTTTGCCGCTTTCGAGGATTACTACCAGAACCATGGCCGCGATTGGGAACGCTATGCGATGATCAAGGCACGAGTGATCGCCGGTGATCGGGAGGCCGGTGAGCGGTTGCTGGTTCGACTGCGGCCGTTCGTTTATCGGCGCTATCTCGATTACGGCGCGTTCGAGTCGCTGCGCGACATGAAAGCGCTGATCGCCCAAGAGATGGAACGCAAGGGACTGCACCGCAACATCAAGTTGGGCCCCGGCGGCATTCGTGAAATCGAATTTATCGGCCAGGCGTTCCAGCTCATCTACGGCGGACGCGAGCCGGCACTGCGGGAACGCGGCATCCTGCGGATACTGGATGCACTGGGCGCCAGCGGCCGGCTACCGGCCGAGGCAGTGGATAGTCTCAAGCAAGCCTACGACTTCCTGCGCCGGGTCGAGAACCGCCTGCAAGCATGGGCTGACCAGCAGACCCATAACTTGCCCGAGGATGCGTTGGCAAAACGGCGATTAGCGTTTGCCATGGGCTATGCCAGTTGGGACGCTTTCAGCCTGGAATTGACGCGTCATGTCGAAGCCGTCAGCCAGCAATTCGCCGAGGTATTCGGCGGCCCGGCGACACAAGCGCCGAATGCGGCCAAAGCTGATCTGGCGGCGCTGTGGCAAAACGATCCCAGTGAAGAAGGCGCCTCGCATGTGCTGGCCGAACGAGGCTTCGACAATCCGGCGTTGGCTTGGAACCGGATTTGGGCGCTCAAAAACAGCTTCAGCTATCGGACCATGAGCCCTCGCGGACGCGAGCGGCTGGACAGCCTGATGCCCCCAGTGCTGGAAGCAGTCGCCGCCGCACCACAGTCGACCATCACCCTGGAACGCGTGCTTGATCTGCTGACCAGCGTCGCCCGCCGCTCGGTTTATCTGGCCTTGCTGGCTGATCATCCTCAAGCCCTGGCACAACTGGTCAAGCTGTGCGCTGCCAGTAGCTGGATCGGCAAGCATCTGGCCCGCTATCCCTTGCTGTTGGACGACCTGCTGAATCCTGCCGTCCTGTACGCGCCGTTGGATCGCCAGCAACTGATTCAAGATTTAGAACGGCAATTGGCGCGGGTTCCGACTGGGGACGCCGAGGAAATGCTGAACGCTTTGCGCTATTTCAAGCAAACTCAGGTGCTGCGAGTCGCTGCCGCCGATGTCAGCGGTGCGATGCCGCTGATGATCGTCAGCGATCACTTGACCGAAATTGCCGAAACCCTGTTGCGCAAGGTACTGGAACTGGCATGGACAGATCTGCTACCAAAGTTCGGTCGGCCCTATTGTGTAACGAGCAACGGGAAACAAGAGGCCGGTTTCGCCATCGTCGCCTACGGCAAGCTGGGTGGCATCGAATTAAATTACGGCTCTGACCTGGACTTGGTTTTCTTGCATGACAGTACGGGCGACCAACAATTGACCGATGGGCCGCGCCAGATCGACAATCCCAGTTTCTTTGCCAAGATGGTGCAACGGATTATCCATCTACTCACCGCCCGCACCGGCGCCGGCGATCTGTATGAGGTGGACACCCGGCTGCGGCCCAGCGGTCGCGCTGGCCTATTGGTCAGCTCGTTCGAAGCGTTCGCCGAATACCAGCGCCGTCAGGCCTGGACCTGGGAGCATCAGGCCTTGACGCGAACCCGGATCGTCGCCGGCCCCCCCGGACTGGCCGAACGCTACCGAAGCCTTCGCCGGGAGGTCTTGAGCATCCAGCGCGACCCCGACGCGCTGCGTCAGGAGGTTGGCGACATGCGGGAGCGGATGCGCGCCGAACTGGACGCCAGCACCGCTGAGATCTTCGATCTCAAGCAGGGTTGGGGTGGTATCGCCGATATCGAATTTATGGTGCAATATAAAGTCTTGGCGAACGCTAACCGTTACCCCGATCTGCTGACTTACACCGACAACATTCGGCAACTCGATGGGTTGGAACGGTTCGGTATCCTGTCCATCGCCGATGCCGCCCGGCTGCGCAATGCCTACCGAGGCCTGCGGCGGCGTATTCATCTGCTCAAACTGCAAGAACAACCTGCCCGCATCCCGGCAATCGAGGCGAGCGACGCCCGCAAAGACGTGATTCGCATCTGGCGGCGGCTCATGGAAAAAACCGGGGCCGGGGCGGCACCCTAAATTTTAGGAGATTCGGATTATGTCGATGTCCGACCGTGATGGTCTGATCTGGTACGACGGCGAGTTGGTACCTTGGCGAGAGGCCAATACCCACGTCCTGACCCATACCCTGCACTACGGCATGGGGGTATTCGAGGGTGTTCGCGCCTACGCCACCGACCGGGGCACCGCGATTTTCCGGCTGCGCGCCCACACCGACCGTCTGTTCCGCTCGGCCCATATCATCGGCATGCCGCTGCCCTATTCCAAGGATGATATCAACGAGGCTTGCCGGCGGGCGGTGCGCGCTAACAATCTGGCCAGCGCTTACATCCGCCCGATGTGCTTCTACGGAGCCGAAGGCATGGGCCTGCGTGCCGACAACCTCAAGGCTCACGTCATCATCGCCGCTTGGGAGTGGGGCGCATACCTGGGCGCGGAGAACCTGGAGCGTGGCATTCGCATCCGTACCTCCTCCTTCAGTCGGCACCACGTCAACATCACCATGTGCAAGGCCAAGGCTAACGGCAACTACATGAATTCCATGCTGGCGCTCTCTGAAGCCCTACGCGATGGCTATGATGAAGCGCTGCTGTTGGATACCGAGGGCTACGTCGCCGAGGGCAGCGGGGAAAATGTTTTCGTCGTTCGCGACGGCGTGATTTACACTCCGGATCTGACTTCGGCTCTGGAAGGCATCACCCGCGACACCATCATCCGCTTCGCCGTTGATCTCGGAATTCCGGTCAAAGAAAAGCGCATCACGCGCGACGAGGTGTACATCGCCGACGAAGCGTTTTTCACGGGCACCGCCGCCGAAGTGACGCCGATCCGCGAAGTGGACGGTCGCCTGATCGGCAACGGCCGGCGCGGGCCGATGACCCAACGCCTACAGGAATTGTACTTCGATCAGGTCCAAGGCCGCCGCGACGAGTATCCCGAATGGTTAACGCCGGTTTGATTCAAAACCCGCGAAATATCCAAGCTTCTGTCACAGTGTTCCGTGCTTTCGCTACTGCTTCGCTGCCGATCAATAATAAAATCCATTTAGGAGAACGATCTCATGGCCGTCGCCACCGCCACCGCCACGGGCAAAGCCCTGCCTAACACCCAAAAAACTTACGAAGTCAGCCGCGCCGATCTGCCGTTGTCCTGCCCGATGCCAGATATGATGGTGTGGTGTTCGCATCCAAAGGTCTATTTACCCATCGAAGCCACTGGCAAAGCAAAGTGCCCCTACTGCGGGGCTGATTACATTTTAGTCAACTAGCGTTGAGTGAGTTTGCGCGGGCGCTTCCTCCGGCTCGAATCGAATTGATCGGTCCGGAGTGCATGCGTGCGACGCTGAAAAATCAATCTGAGCCATAGCTGCGGCAAACGGAGGGCAATCCTCCCTCCATAGCCGGTTTTGTCAGCGTCCTGTAAAACGCACTGGAAGCCCATATCCCGGCCCTACACGGCCGAAATCGAATTCGGCGCTCGGTAGGCCGGCCGGCCAGCCAATGGTTTGCTGTCGCGCGGAGCGGATTGTTTTGACCGTCCAGCGTATCCGCCCGACCCCCGTCATACCAACCGTTTAAGAACGTTTTGCCGAAACAGCGCGGCTTGGTTGGAATCGGACAATTCCTGACTCAACGCATCCAGGATGGCATCCAAACTGCCGAGCGAGTTCCATACCTCATCGCACACGATAGCGGCGATCGGTCCAATGAATTCCACCAGTTCCTGCTCAACGATCGCCTTGGTTTGGTCAGTCATCCGCGCGCTTTTTGGATCGCCCGCCGACTGAGATCGTGGCGATTTGCCGAGGAGCAGGTCCAGGATATGATCCGTGGGCGGCAACGGTAATTTGGACGGTGGTAAGTGTCCATTTGTGAAGCGGAACGTATTGGCTCGAACTTGCTGATGTCGAAACGATTCCAAGATCTCTAGCGCTTCCAACCCATGCTTGTTCTGAAAGACTAAAGCAACGATTTCACCACTTTTCAAGCCAAATTGGGCCAGATGACTGTCCGAGGAAATGACAAAAAGCGTGCCTGTGCGCTTTTCCACGCGCAACGCCTGCAATTCGTCGCTTACGAATTGCACGAACTGAGAAAGCGGCGGTTGAGCCATGCCCAAGTGTCTCCGAAATGTGTTAATGTAGACATTATGCTGATACAGCTCTATCAAGCCTTCTTTTTACGCAGTCGTTCGAACGCCATCTTGATACTGACCACCATCCATTCGACAGTACGCACCAAGGCACTAATTTCGTCACGACGTTCGGTACCAGGTACTTTCGATCGCGCTGAAAAGCGGTTTCAGTCGGGCGGCATCCATATGAGACGACATCGGATAACGCGGTATTCTCACGCAGAATACGCAGCTTGGTACCCAACCAGCCGTTTACTTTGCCGACCAGTCCATTTGTCGTTAGTGCCAGATTTAGTTCATAATTTTGGCGGCAATCCCGTTCAAATTGATAGTCGCCGATATACAATAGCCTGGTGAACGGAATCAGCGTTACGGCGATCATCTGAAAGATTTTTACCGCAAAACCGGAGCTTTCCTCCGCCATGCTATTCTCCCAAACCATAGCGAACACGCTCTCATCCTGGCATTCACATAACGTGAGTGATAATTTTAACGCTAGATTGCGGATAGGATCGACCACAAAAAATCGCTGCCTGGCGCGGACCTCGTGAACGCACGGCTCGCCAAGTCAGCTGTTCTTAACTCTGGAAACTTGCTGTTGGTGGCGGATCGAATTGAGCACAGCCAATCATTTCGCCGCGACGCGGCCCGCCTGCCGTATACTACCGCACTGGTAGATCGGAAAACCGTACATGATCCCCGAACTTTCGCCCGAGAGAATCCATCCGACAGATGAAACTCGTGACACTCCGATGGCTGGGCAAATCAAGCCCTTGCGGTATAAACCCTATTAATGATAGCGGATAATGCTAGCAAATGCGGAGGATCGGACCGCAAAATCTTCCCGCTGCCTTTATTCCCTGGCGTATTGTTACCGCCAGTCTGGCTTGAGCTAATATAAGGCAATCTTACGATCGCTCTGGTAGGTTGAAATGCCCTCCTCCATTCCAGCCGTCGACGGTACTGAAATCATCATTGGAGCCTCCCGCTCTCCGCTATCGGTCCAATTCGAGGTCATCGAGTTACGGGTAATCTCAGGGCCGGACGTGGGCCAGGAAGTCAGTCTTGGCTTACCGTCCGTGCGAATCGGCACCGCTTCGGATAACGACTTGGTGCTGACCGATCGGGCGATATCCCGTCGGCACGCCGAAATCCGCATGACCCCCGAGGGATTGCTGCTACGGGATCTGGGCTCCACAAATGGTACTTTCATCAATGACGTGCGTATCACCGAGGCCTATGTGCCAGAACACGCTGAGTGCCGACTCGGTTACACGCGATTGTCGGTCCGCCGGCACACCGAAGAACGGAAGGTGGCGGTACCGCGTCAGGATCATCTGGGCGAGTTGGTGGGCGCTAGCGAACGAATGCGGGAGCTGTACGGGCTGATCCGGGCGGTGGCCCCCACACCCACCACCGTACATCTGCACGGTGAGTCCGGTGCCGGTAAGGAATTAGTAGCCCGCACCTTGCATGCGCTTTCCAACCGGCCGGGCCCACTGGTGGTGTTCGATGCGTCCATCACCGATCCGGAAATGGTGCGCAACGACCTGTTCGGTCACATCAAGGGCGCGTTTACCGGCGCCACCGGCTCGCGCGAGGGTGCTTTTCGTCAAGCTCACACTGGCACGCTGTTTATCGACGAAATCGGGGAACTGCCGTTGGATTTGCAGCCGCGGCTGTTGCGGGTGCTAGAAACCCGCGAGGTGACGCCCATCGGGTCCGATAGAGCCCTACGAGTGGACGTTCGGGTCATCACCGCGACACACCGCGACCTGGAGAGCATGGTCAAAGCCGGTACCTTTCGCGCCGATCTGTTTTACCGGCTATCGGTCGTTCCCATCGAGGTGCCGGCGCTGCAGGAAATCGCCGAGGACATTCCGCTCATCACCCGCCGGTTGTGCGAGCGACTGCAACTAAATTGCCGAATTTCCGAAGCGGCCATGGCCGCTTTGCGGGGTTACACTTGGCCGGGCAACGTGCGAGAGCTGCGCAACGTGTTGGAACGAGCGGCCGTCATGTGCGGCGATCGGGAAATCCAACCCGAGGATTTGCGGTTGCCCAAGGGCGCACGGCAACTGAGCGAAGAGAGCGCCGCCGTTTCCACGCCGACGGCGACGCCAATCAGCAAGCCCCCGCCGCCCCCCAAACCCAGTGCCACCGCTGCCCGCGCTCATCTTAAAGAGATGGAGCGGCAGATGATCTTGAACTCGCTTGAGCACAATCAAAACAACAAGGCCGCTGTCGCGCGGGAGCTGGGTATCCCGCTGTCCACCCTAAAGCGCCGCCTCAAGGAATATCAGATCGGCGACGAGGATTAAACCGTACCCAACGGTCCAGGCTGAGTCGTTTTCGAGAAACGACCCGAATAGCAGGGTCGGCTTTGCTTTGGGATCCGGGTAAGTTGCCCTTTGCTCCATCGTATCGCCCATGGAACGGGCATCAAACTCCGTCGGCGAAAGTCACTTGCGCGGATCCAAGGATTTCGCTGCATCACCGACCGGCAACTCTTGTCATTCCAACCTAAAACCAACGCCATGATTCAGCCGATTGAGCCTCACGGGGGCGTTCTCAAGGAACGATATGTCACCGCTGCAGAAGCGGACCAGATCAAATTCCAGACCCGGGAATGTCCCTCCTGGGATTTGACACCGCGCCAGGCTTGCGACTTGGAATTGTTGTTGAACGGCAGCTTCTCGCCGCTGGAAGGCTTCCTCAATCAAACCGACTACGAACGAGTCGTTGAGGATATGCGGTTGAGCGACGGCACATTATGGCCGATCCCGATCACGCTCGACGTGTCGGAACCGTTCGCCAACCGTATCGGTCGCGGCGAGCAGCTTGCTTTGCGCGATCCAGAAGGCGTGTTGATCGCGGTGCTGGAAGTGAGCGATATCTGGCGACCCGACCTACACCGCGAAGCCTGGCAGCTATTCGGCACCACTGACGAACGGCATCCCGGCGTATTCCACCTGCTGCGGCAAACCGGACCGGTTTACGTTGGCGGCCAGGTGCTCGGCGTCGACCCCCCCACCCATTATGATTTCCCACACTTGCGCGATTCACCGCAAGAACTGCGCGAGCGCTTCGCCAAGCTCGGCTGGCGGCGGGTGGTGGCCTTTCAGACTCACAACCCGATGCATCGTGTCCATCGCGAGCTGACCCTGCGCGCTGTTCAACAGGCCGAAGCCAACTTGCTCATCCATCCGGCGGTGGGTTCGATCAAACCCGGCGACGTCGATTATTATTCACGGGTACGCTGCTATGAGTACCTGCTGCGAACCTATCCCGAACAGACCACCACGCTGAGTCTGCTCAATTTGGCGATGCGGATGGCCGGTCCGCGCGAGGCGCTTTGGCATGCCATCATCCGCCAAAATTACGGTTGCACGCACTTCATCGTCGGTCACAATCACGCTGGACCGGACCCCGACGCGTTCGGACGAGCCTTCTATGAGCCTTACGCCGCCCAAGAACTGATAGCCCGTTATCAGAGCGAGCTGGGCATTCAAATCCTGCCGTTCCCGGAGATGGTCTACGTGCGGGAGCGCGCGCAGTACATACCCGCTAGCGAAATACTCGCTGGCGAGGCTACGCTGAGCGTTTCCGGCACCGAATTTCGGCGTCGCTTGCAGGAAGGATTGGAAATCCCCGAGTGGTTCTCTGATCCGGAAGTCGTGGCGGAATTACGCCGCGCTCACCCGCCTCGCCATCGGCAAGGGTTCACGGTGTTCTTCACCGGCCTGTCCGGCTCCGGCAAATCGACGATCGCCAACGCACTCATGGTCAAGCTGCTGGAACAGGGCGGCCGCGCGGTCACCCTATTGGACGGGGATATTGTTCGCAAGCACCTGTCCAGCGAACTGGGCTTCTCACGGGAACATCGCAACATCAACATTCTGCGGATCGGTTTCGTCGCCAGCGAGATCACCAAGAACGGCGGCATTGCCATCTGTGCGCCGATCGCGCCCTACGCCGCCACCCGCCGCGAAGTCCGAGAAATGATCGCGCCACTAGGGGGCTTTATCGAAGTCCATGTCGCCACACCGCTGGAAACTTGCGAGGGCCGCGACCGCAAGGGACTGTACGCCAAGGCACGGGCCGGTATCCTCAAGGAATTCACCGGCATCAGCGATCCCTACGAAGCGCCGGAACACGCCGAGCTGACCCTCGACACCCGCGACTGCACACCTGGCGAAGCGGCCCAGACCGTCCTGCTGAAGCTGGAAAGTTTGGGCTACATCCGGGGTCGAGACTCCTGAAACGTACCCTCCACATCGATGGGCGACGCCGTGGTGTCAATCAATTCCGCAATAGGTTTCGAGCCGACCACAAACACCTGAAACGGGCTGCGTTCCAGGTAGGCAACCGCGAAACCGACCGAGATGGCGGAGGCGTAAATCAACATAGCGGCTAATTGCGACCGCTGGTTATCCAGATGGACCAAGGCCACACTCAGCAGCGTCAGCGTTCCCAGGCACGCCACCGCGAACCATTTCAAGGGATCACCGCGTCGCTGGCTCAATGCTAATCGGTGATAACGCGCCGATTGAGCCTGTTCGAGATTGCGCGCTAACGCGAACTGGGTACCAGGGTTCAGGTGTCCCGCCAGCGGTTCGCCCAGCGCGACACGGCTCAGGCGACGCGAAAGCTCGTGCGCCTGTGGGCTGCTTTGACCTTGCGCCAGCAGCGGCCATTCTCTCACTGCCGCCCCCGCATAGGCGCGAACGGCGGCGATCAGCGGCGCACCGGCCTCCGCCGACAAACTTTCGGCGATATCGAGTAAGCGATGCAAGCTGTCCGCTTCTTGCAGGATCAGAGTCTGCGCCCGGTCGCGAATACTCCAGATATCGTTGGCAAAAAACGCCATGTACAACCCGAATAGAAGCCCGATGGTTGCAACCAGTTGCGGTGAAATGTTGGTCAAGCGCCGGAACACGCCGCCAGTCCGGGGCGAATTGCTGAGCCAGAAAATCAGGCCAACCGTCGCGAACGTGGCCAGAATCCCGAGGATCAGCAAACCAACGTAATGGATTTCCTGTAAAAAATTCATGAGGTCGCAATTAGGCTGGCTGGCGAACCGGAGAGAGCAACGATGGATTGCAATTTGGGATAAATTTTAATGCCCTCGGATAGAATTCAACGAAACCGCCCGATCAGCGGTTTTTCCACGAAATGCCAAGAGAAAGCAGAGAGTACAATCGTAAAGAAGAGTGTCCAAAACAGGAGCTCCGGCGCAGTGAAAATTTTAGCTTCTCGGGGAGGACTTATGGTAATCAGAGAATGCCACAACCGAACAACCACCAGACTTTAAAGCTGGTGAGCTCTGTACCTGGCGCAGAGGACTGAAAGTCTGCCCATCAATGCGCCTAGCGCTTTAAGAGCATATAGGACTCAGCTCAAATCGACACAGAGATACTTGATATTCAGATACTCCTCAATGCCGTATTTAGAGCCCTCGCGACCGAAACCCGACTCCTTGACTCCACCGAACGGCGCGATCTCGGTCGAAATCAGGCCGGTATTGATGCCGACCATGCCGTATTGCAACGCCTCCGCCACTCGAAATACTCGACTCAGGTTGCGGCTATAAAAATAAGCCGCCAACCCGAATTCGGTAGCGTTTGCCAAGCGGATCGCCTCGTCATCGGTTTGGAATCGGAACAACGGCGCCACTGGCCCGAAAGTCTCCTCGCGGGCCACTAACATATCAGGCGTTACTTCGCCCAAGACCGTCGGTTCATAAAACGTGCCGCCTAGCGCGTGCCGCCGCCCCCCGGTCAACACGCGCGCGCCTTGGGCCAGCGCATCGGCAACGTGCCGCTCGACTTTCGCGAGGGCCGCCGCATCGATCAGTGGTCCCTGCATCACGCCAGGTTCCAGGCCATTGCCAACCGTTAACTGCTCGCGTACCGCCTGCGTCAAGCGCTCAGCGAAGGCATCGTAAACACCATCCTGCACCAGAAACCGGTTGGCACAAACGCAGGTCTGGCCACTGTTGCGATATTTGGAAACCAGCGCCCCAGCCACTGCGGCGTCCAGATTCGCGTCATCGAACACGATGAACGGCGCATTGCCGCCTAGTTCCAGCGACAAGCGCTTGAGGGTTCCGGCGCAGCGCTGCATCAGATATTTGCCGGTTCGCGTCGAGCCGGTGAAACTGAGCTTGCGCACCAGCGGGTTGTCGAGAATTTCGTCGCCGATCACTTGGGCCGGACCGGTCACCACATTCAACACGCCGGCAGGCACACCAGCCCGTTCCGCCAAGACCGCCAACGCCAATGCTGAAAACGGTGTCTGCGGGGCTGGTTTGACCACCATCGGGCAACCCGCTGCCAGCGCGGCACCAGCCTTGCGGGCAATCATCGCCGTCGGAAAATTCCATGGGGTGATGGCCGCGCATACCCCAACCGGCTCCTTCAGCACTAAAATGCGTTTATCCGGCTGATGGGCGGGAATGGTGTCGCCATAGACTCGCTTACCCTCCTCAGCGAACCACTCGATGAAACTGGCGGCGTAGCTGATCTCGCCACGGGCCTCGGCCAGCGGCTTGCCCTGTTCCAGGGTTAACAACATCGCCAGATCCTCCTGGTGCTCCAGCATGAGGCTAAACCAGCGTCGCAGGATCGTCGCCCGTGTCTGCGCGGTGGCCTGCCGCCAGCCCGGCCAGGCAGCGTGGGCGGCCTCGATGGCACGGCGAGTTTCGGCGGCGCCCAGCTCGGGAACGTTGCCCAACAGCTCACCAGTGGCGGGGTTAGCAATAGCGGACACGGCGCCATTATCAGCGTCGCTCCAAGCACCGGCGATATAACAGCGTTGCTGGAATAGGGTGGTGTCGCGTAGTGGCATGGCGTTCCCCAGCGAAAAGCGATCTGGCGCGGGCGTCGGTCGGGTCAGAATCCACGCCGGTCGACCGATAACCTCTCGCATTGAGATGGTCGGAAAGTTCGGATACCCCTACAATATCGCGTTTGATGCGTTCTCCCAAACTTCATGGATCACTACCCGACGGAGCCGTTACGCCGTGAAATTCAGTACGCTGTTTAGTTTGGTTCTCATGGCAGTCATTTGGTGTAGCCCGGTGGTCAGCTTCGCCGCTCCCAACGCGCCCGAAGCGACTCCAGCCACGACACCGCCTCCCAAGCGATTCAATTTCGCCGATGTCCGCCGCCGCGCTGAAGTACTGGCGACCCAGCCCTTTCAAGATCCCGGTGGCAATCTGCCGGATTTCCTAGCCAAGCTGGACTACGATCAGTATCGAGATATCCGCTTCAAGGCCGAAAAAAGCTTGTGGCGGGATGCCGGCCTGCCTTTCGAAATCCAGTTCGCGCCGCTCGGGTTTCTGTTCAACCGGCAAGTCACCATCAACGTGGTGACGGACGGCGAGAGCAAGCCAGTAGAGTACGCCAACGATCTGTTTGACTACGGCCACAATCCGGTACCGGAAAATCTGCCTAAGGATCTGGGGTTCGCCGGCTTCAAGGTGCTGTATCCACTGCACACCGACAGCCACTACGACGAAGTCGCGGTATTTTTGGGAGCGAGCTATTTCCGAGCGGTCGGCCAAGGTCAAAACTACGGGCTGTCGGCACGCGGATTGGCCATTGACACCGGTCTACCCAAGCCTGAAGAGTTCCCGTACTTTCGGGAATTCTGGCTGGAAAAACCCGGTAAGGACGCTACCAACTTGACGGTTTATGCGCTTCTGGACAGCCCGAGCGTCACCGGTGCCTACCGCTTCAGCATCAAGCCAGGTGTCGCCACCCAAATCGAAGTCAAGGCTGGCATCTTCGTCCGCAACAAGATTCAAAAGCTTGGAGTGGCACCGCTGACTAGCATGTTCTTCCACGGAGCGATGAACGAGCGGTTCTTCGACGATTTTCGCCCGCAAGTACATGATTCCGACGGGTTGTTGCTGGCAGGAGGCAATGGTGAATGGATCTGGCGCCCGCTGAACAACCCAACGCGGCTGCGCATCAGCGCCTATCAGGATAACAACCCACGCGGTTTCGGCCTGTTGCAGCGGGATCGCGCTTTCGACAACTACCAGGATCTAGAAGCACGCTATCAAGCTCGGCCCAGTATCTGGGTCGAACCCTTGGGCGATTGGGGCAAAGGGTCGGTGCAACTGATCGAAATCCCCAGCGATGCCGAGCGCTACGACAACATCGCCGTGCTGTGGGTCCCGGAGAAGCCGGTCGAGGCTGGCCAGCAACTGGAGTTCAACTACCGACTGTCCTTCTCGCTCGACATGCCGAACCTGTCACCGGGTGGCCGAACGCTGGCAAGCCGGGTCGGCGCGGGCGGCGCGGGTGACCTCAAACCCGAAATCCGGCGGTTCGTGGTCGATTTCGGCGGTGAAGGACTGGCCACGCTGCCGGATGACGCACCTGTTCAGGCGGTGGTTAGTGCCTCGACCGGTCAAGTCCAAAATGTGGTCGCGCACAAGAACCCCTATACCAAGGGCTGGCGGATGTCCTTTGAACTGTTGCCCCAGGGCAACGATCCCTCGGAATTGCGCTGCTTTCTCAAGCTGGGCAATGACGTGCTGACGGAAACTTGGAGCTACCAGTGGACCGTAGCAAGGTAAGCGCACCGCATCCGTACTTGGCGCCACCGGTTGCCGCGCCATCCAGCGAACTGCTGTTTGGCCGGCTTGGCGCTTACTGGCAAATCCTAGGCGTCACCGATCCGGCGCAAATTGCTGCCCTCAGCGAGCAGGCGCTGCGACGCGCGGCCGAGCTGCCGGAAACACCTGGACTGGATCCGTTGGCGCAGGTGTTACTGGCGGCGGGCGAACTGCTCGACGACTGGCTGGCTCGCACGCTCAACTTGCCTCGGACGGCGCAAAGCCTGGCCGCCGCGCGAGCGGCTCTGCTCTGCGGCCGGTTGCCAGATTGGCCCAAGACATTGTTCGCGCCGCCCGGCGAAGCGGAATCCTTGTTGGACACCCTGCAGGAAGCCATCGCCGAACCCACGCCCGCGCCGCTTCCCGCCACCATGCCGGCCCAGCGGATCGAGCTGTTCTCGCTGCTCGGTCCACTCCACCGGTTGCAGCGGGGTACGTCCGGCGCCTGATCGCGCCCTCTTACTTGGAACTCTTTCATGGCCAACTCCGTTCGACCCGCAGCGATCATCGGACATACCCTGCGGCGGGTCACATTTTTCTCCCTGGTCACCCTGACGACCCTGATTGCACTGGGCTTGCTGGTCAGCGTGTTCCATACCGACGGCATCAGCCCGATGGAACTGCTGCTGCTGCTGCTCTACACGATCCTCTTTTCCTGGATTTGCATTTCGTTCTGGACCGCGCTCATGGGATTCTTCGTGATCCTGTTTGGGCGTGATCGCTGGGCGATTTCCCGCCAGTCCGCAGGACCACCGGACCCCGCCGCGCCACCACCGCGCACAGCCATTCTCATGCCGATCTACAACGAGGATTCGGAGCGAGTGTTCTCTGGCCTGCGCGCCATCCACCGGTCGCTGGCGGATACCGGTCGGCTCGATGGGTTCGATTTCTTCATACTCAGCGACACCCGCGATCCAGACGTTTGGGTCGAAGAGGAGTTGCGTTGGCAGGATATGGTGCGCGCACTGGATGGCAAGGGACGGATTTTCTATCGTAACCGGCCGGAGAACACCAGCCGCAAAAGTGGCAATCTGGAAGACTTCTGCACACGCTGGGGCGGGCATTATCGCTACATGATCGTGCTGGACGCCGACAGCATTATGAAAGGCGAAACCCTGGTGGAGATGGTGCGCCTGATGGAGCGCCATCCCGATGTGGCGTTGATCCAGACCCCGCCGATACCGGTAAACCGTGAATCACTGTTCGCCCGCATTTTGCAATTCGCCAGCAGCATCTACGGACGGATGTTCACCGCCGGTTTGAACTATTGGCAACTGGGGGAGAGCAACTACTGGGGCCACAACGCCATCATCCGGATACAACCATTCCTCGACCACTGCGGGCTGCCGAAGCTGCCGGGCCGCGAACCGTTCGGCGGCGAAATTCTCAGCCACGACTTTGTGGAAGCGGCGTTGTTGCGCCGGGCCGGTTGGGAAGTGTGGCTGGCTTACGATCTGGAAGGCAGTTACGAGGAAATTCCGCCAACCCTGATCGATTACGCTAAACGCGATCGTCGCTGGTGCCAAGGCAATCTCCAGCACTTGCGACTAGCGCTGTCGCACGGATTCAACGCCTTGAGTCGTCTTCATTTCGCGATGGGCGTCATGTCCTACGCTGCCTCGCCGCTTTGGTTGCTGTTTCTGATCGCTACCGGAGTCGCGGCATATCTCCAGACCAAACAGGAACTGGTGTACTTCTTCGGGGAAAATTGGATACCGGTGTGGCCAGTATCGTTCGCCGTGGAAATGACCACCGTGCTGCTGGTGACATTGACCATGCTGTTCCTGCCCAAGTTGTTGGCGTTGTTACTGCTATTGAAGGACAGGAAACTGCTACGGGACTACGGTGGCTTGATCGGAGCGACAGCGAGCGTGATCCTGGAGACCCTATTCTCGGTACTGACCGCGCCGGTATTGATGCTATTCCAGACCAAGTTCGTGCTGGCGATCCTGATGCGCCGTGCGGTCGGCTGGCCACCACAACAGCGCGGCGATCACATGACCAGCTTCAAGGAAGCGGCGCTGGCCCATGGCGGACACACACTGATCGGTATCGTCACCGGTGTGTTGAGCTATTGGTATGTACCGGCCTTCTTCTGGTGGTTCACGCCGGTGTTGGCCGGTCTGATACTATCGATTCCAGTCTCGATGCTGTCCAGCAGCATCGCCTTGGGCCGCCGAGCACGTCAACTTGACTTGTTTCTGACGCCAGAGGAAACCGACCCACCGGCGGTGCTGCGTTATCTGGAAGAGAACCTGCAAGACGATGAACCAGTGCTGCCAGTGCTACGGGAAACGCCGCACAGTCGTTTCGTCCAGGCTTTGACCGATCCTTACGTCAATGCCCTACACCTTTCGCTACTGCCGGAACGCGAACCACCGGGCAAGCGACGCCGGCACTATCTGGAAGGTCTGATTCACCAGTTGGAGGAAGAAGGGCCCGATAGCTTGAGCGCGGCGCAGAAACGGGATTTGATCGCAGACCCAGACACGCTGCGTCAGTTGCACGCTCTGTTCTGGAGCCGGCCGCCGGCCCATGCTGGAGCGCTACCCTAAAAAAGCGGATCGCCGAGTGGGTTTTTCAGCTCGCGATCCGCTGCTTGAAACACCCGGTCAATCCGCCATCCCCGTTCGAGGGGTTATCCCACGCCAATGGGATTTCTTGGCCGATCCCGCCACGATTCCGGCTTACGGCGGCTTGATGCCGTATTTGCGATAAATCTGCCGGAGTTCGTCCTTGGCCGCGCGGAGTTCGCGGGTACGGCTGGCCGCGGTGCCAATCGTCGAGGACGACAACCGCCGGATGTCACTGTTAAGGTTGTCGATCTTGGCCTGATCCTCGTAGCCGATGGATGGTGGCTCTTGAGGTTTGCGTTTCTGGCGCCGCGTTGGCGGACGGTCCAGCTCCTCGACCGGCACGCCCCGATTGAGTGCACGGAGTTCGCGCAATTCTCGCGCGGCCCGCCGCAAATCGCGGACATTATCGACTTCGCCGGCTGGGGTGGGTTGTGACGGAATATCCAGCGTTTGCGTGGATTGCGCGTCGGCGGGCGGTGGTGTACCGCCGTAATGAATCTGCCCAGCGGAATCGGTCCATTTGTAGACTTGCGCCTGCGCTGATAGGCTCAATGCTAGAAAGAGAGTAACGCGGAACGGGAACGCGAACCGTTTGGGGCCGCCAAATGCAGCAGTGCGCACAATTGATCGACTGATCTTGTCCGGTAGCACGTCTGATTGCCCCCCGATGATTCAAGATACCGGTAATATTAGCTTCGAGCAGGGCGAATGGATCAAGGGAAGTGATGCCACGCGGCAGCGTTCTCGGCCATCGACCACCATGCGGATCGAGGGACATGCGAGTGCAAAAAAATCAAAATTTTATCCACCAAAGAGCCGAATTCGGCGCGCTCGGTCGTCGAGCGCTATCCTTTCTGAACGTCACGGTGATCCTACTCGTGCTACCTTTCACGATCCTAGCCGCTCCAGCCGACAACGTGGCAATGCCCACGACATCGGCTCCCGACCAAACTGGCGCCCGCAAAACGATTCTAGTGGATGATTTCACTAATCTCAGTGGTTGGACGGTCTCCACATCCAACGGCGCCCGTCTCGAGGTCGCTCAGGACACCGGCCACAACGGCGGCCGAGCGATGCGGCTGGACTTCGAATCCCTGGATGGGGCCAGTTGGCTCATCGCCCGCAAGACGTTCCATCTCCACTTGCCAGACAATTACGCTTTCCACACTTTCATCCGTGGCGAGACGCCTGCCATCGACTTCGAGTTCAAGCTGGTGGACCCTCACCAAAACGTCTGGTGGTACAAGCAACGCGGGCGGGTACTTTCCAGCGACTGGCAGTCGGTGACGATCAAGAAACGGCATCTGAGCTTTGCCTGGGGACCGGGTGGCTTGCTGGAAGAAGCGGTCGTCATCGAGTTTGGGATCGTGCCAGGCGCGCGGGGCAAAGGATCGATCTGGATCGACGAATTGACCCTGGAGGAACGCGAACCGGCGAACATCTACAGTCAACAGCCGGTGATCAACGTATCCACCTCTGCCGAAGGCTATCCGCCAGAAGGGATTCTCAACCCCACGCACACCACCAACGGCTGGCATAGCGGCGCGCTGGCCGAGGACCAGTGGCTATCCCTGGATTTTCTGCGATCCCGCGAATACGGTGGCCTGATCATCGATTGGCATCCTGACGATTATGCCGTGGATTACCAGGTTCAAGCCTCCGACGATGGCAATGCCTGGCGAACCCTCTATACCGTGCGCGGTGGCAACGGGCGGCGGGATTATCTGTATCTGCCCGACGCCGAGTCGCGTTATCTGAGATTGAACCTGCAACGCAGCAGCCGAGGGCGCGGTTACGGGATCAGCGGGATCCAGGTTCAATCCTACGAATTCTCGACCTCGCCCAACCAATTCTTCCAAGCCATCGCCCGCGATACCCGAAAGGGTCTCTATCCCCGTTATTTCCAGGGCGAGCAATCCTACTGGACCGTGGTCGGTGTCAATGGCGATGACCAGGAGGCGCTGATCGGCCAGGATGGCGCGCTGGAGGTGAACAAAGGTGGATTCAGCATCGAGCCGTTCCTGTTTGCCAACGGTCGTCTGATCACCTGGGCCGATCTGGAACCGGCGCAGGACTTGGCCGATGGCTATCTGCCGATCCCCACGGTACGTTGGGAACACGAACACTTCTGGTTCGCGGTCACGGCGTTCGCCAACGGCAAACCCGACAAATCGGCGCTGCATGCCCGCTACCGGATCGAGAATCTGAGCGACGAAACCCGCCACATCACTCTGTTCCTGGCCATCCGCCCGTTTCAGGTCAATCCACCCTGGCAATCGCTGAATATGACCGGCGGCGTTTCGCCGATTCGGCGCCTGAGCTACGCCGACCGAGCCATTTGGGTCAACGAGCGAGCCAAAGCGGTTTTCGCGCTGACGACACCCGATCAGTTTGGGGCCGCCACGTTCGACCAAGGCGCGCTGACCGACTTTCTGGTGGAGGGCAAATTACCCGATAGAACCGACGTGGAAGATACCCAGGGTTATGCCTCCGGTGTACTGGCGTATCGTTGGGATCTCGCCCCCGGCGAAGCACGCGAGGTTTTCCTGCGGGTTCCGTTCCACGGAACCGATTCCGACAACCCGTTGCCTCCCACCGACGCCGATGCCGCTACTCAGGAAAATCAATTGCTGGAGCAAACCCGTCATGAATGGAGCGCGCGGCTGGATCGGGTCGGACTGGAATTGCCGCCCGCTGGGCGCAAGATCGCCGACACCCTCAAGAGCAATCTAGCTTACATTCTGATCAACCGCGCCGGTCCGGCGATCCAGCCTGGCTCGCGCACCTATGCCCGTTCCTGGATCCGCGATGGCGCGCTGACTTCCGCCGCGCTGCTGGGCATGGGTTACACCGACGAAGTCCGGCAGTTTTTACTGTGGTACGCCCCTCACCAGTTTCCAGACGGCAAGGTTCCCTGCTGCGTGGACGCGCGAGGCGCCGATCCTGTCCCCGAGCATGACAGTCACGGCCAGCTCATCTATGCCATCATGGAGTATTACCGCTATACCCGCGATGTGGGATTTCTACGCGAGATGTGGCCCCATGTGGTCAAGGCGGTTGACTACATCGAGTTCCTGCGCCAGCAACGGCTCACGGAACAGTACCGGACCGATCCCACGGCCATCGCCTATTGGGGGCTGATGCCGGAATCGATCAGTCACGAGGGTTATGCCAGCCATCCCCGTCATTCGTATTGGGATGACTTTTTCACTTTGCGCGGCTTGAAGGATGCCGCCACCATCGCGGTTATCCTGGGTGAGGATAAGCAAGCCGCGCGATTCGCGACGCTGCGCGATGTGTTCCGCAAGGATCTGTACGCCTCGATCCGGGCCACCATTGAGAAACACCATATCGATTTCATCCCCGGTGCGGTCGAGCTGGGCGATTTCGATGCCACCTCGACCACAGTCGCGGTCGATCCGGGCGGCGAGCTGGGCCGGTTACCCCAACCGGCGCTGAATCGGACCTTCGAACGGTATTTCGACCTATTCAAACACCGCCGCGACGGCCAAGAGCAGTGGGAAGCGTATACGCCCTATGAACTGCGGGTGGTGGGTACCCTGATTCGGCTCGGCCAGCGTGACCGGGCGCTGGAGGCGCTCACGTTCTTTCTGGGGGATCAGCGACCGGCCGCATGGAATCATTGGGCTGAAGTAGTGTGGCGCGACCCAAAGACGCCGCGCTTCATCGGCGACATGCCTCATACCTGGGTCGGCTCCGATTTCATTCGCTCGGTGCGCAATCTGTTTGTGTACGAGCGCGAAGCCGATCAAGCTCTGGTCATCGGTGCCGGTATTCCCGCCGATTGGGCCACCAGTCCGGAAGGCATCACGGTCAAGCGACTACCGACCTGGCACGGCACGCTCAATTATCGGATGCAGATGAGCGGCCCCGACACGCTGCGCGTGCAATTGACGGGCGATGTCGTGGTCCCGCCCGGCCGCATCATCCTGCATTCACCACTGCCCCGGCCACTGCAAAGCGTCAAGGTAAACAACCAACCCTTGCAGACATTCGTCACGGCCGCAGCGACTCTTGACCAGTTTCCAGCCGAAATCGAATTTCAATACGGCAGCGAGGTGTTGGCGAAATAGGTGTCTACCGGCTAATCCGCTGCAAGGTTTCATATAGCGCCAGCGTTTCGTCCAGCATCCGGCTCAAGGGATAGGCCGGATCGGGCGGCACGGTCGGTGCGTCGGTCAACAAGGTCCGCACTTGTTCGGTTAGGGCATCCAGATCGCCCGCCCCCGTCAAGCCCGCCGGATAGATCCGGCGCAGGATCTCGCCGACCCCGCCGTGATCGTAGCCGATCACCGGCGTACCGAGACTGAGCGCCTCCAATACGGTTCGCCCGAAGGACTCCGGCTTGGCCGACAGCGACAGCACCAGAGTGGAAACGGCGTAAATTTCGCGCATATCGTTCCGATGGCCGGTAAACAGAACAGTATCCTCCAGCCCCCGCGCCCGGACCGAATCCCGTAACCAATCGGCGTAGCGTTGCCGACGCGGCTCGGGACCACCGACGATCAAACCACAAACTGCCGATCCCCCGGCTCGCAAGCGGGCGATCAGCTCGATGAAATCCTCGTGACCCTTCAGCCGGCTCAAGCGGCCAGGCAAGGTTAGTACCGATGCTTCCCGCAGTTGCGGGTATTGCCGATCCCAAGCCGCCCGCCAGTCGGACGGGGGACGATAGCCGTAGGGAAAGGCCGCCGGGTCCACCCCGCGCTGAATAACCTGGACACGCTCCGCCGGTAGTTCAGGATAGTGACGTTGCAAATAGGAGCGCACGGTTTCGGAGACGGCAACCACCCGCTCGCCCCGAGTCATGACGGCGCTGTAGCGGGAAACCGAATACAGCCCATGTACCGTGGTGACGAAGCGAGGCCGGGTCAATGGGTCCATGCCCCGCCACGCCAGCCAGCCGATCCAGGCTGGCAACCGGGAGCGAGCATGCAAAATGTCGATACGCTGCTCGGCCAGCCAGCGCCGTAGCGGTCGGATCCAGCGTAAAGTCCATGGGGACTTGGCACCGAGCGGCCAAGTCACATGTTCGGCGCCGTCGCGCAGCAGCTCCGGAACCAGTCGCCCCCCGGCGGAAATCACTACGGCGCGATGGCCTTGCCGGACCAGTTCCCGAGCTACTTCCAACGTGCCGCGCTCCACGCCACCGCCATTCAAGGCCGGCACCAGCTGTGCCACGCTCAGGCGAACCATTGCTCGACGATCCGGTGAGCACAGCGGTCGGCCTCGTCGAACGCCCCGACAGGGCGCGAGAGCTGCGAGGTCCGCTGCCAGTCCTCGAAAAAGGTCACCCAACCTTGCGCGGCCAATCGTTCGAGTCCCCGGCCGATGCGGTTCGGCCGTTTTAGCGGCACGTCCAGCACGCCCACCGCTGCACCGGCGGTCAGTGCCTCATACACCATCGACACGCTATCGGCCGTAACCCACGCCTGGCCTACCCGCGCCAACTGCGCCGGCAACCAGTCCGGACCGGTTTCGGTGACAGCGATTACGGTCAATCGCGATTCGGAAACGCCGCGCCAGTTTTCCAAAAAGTTGGGCGGCGTACGACGCGACGTGGTCAGAGTCCATCGCATCGCCGGGGCGGCGGCGAGAATGGTGTCAATTTGCCGGCGAAGGCCTGCGTCGTCCCAGCCGAAATGCGCCGAGGGACCGCCGATCAGCAGCAAGCCTCGATCGGGTTCCAGGGTTGAAGAGGGTCGGATGCGATTCAAGGCGCCGCGCGTGGCGAGAACATTCGGACGGACTGGCGGCAAATCGTGCTCGGGGATCAGGCACAGATCGAATAAGGTTAAAGGCAAGCTGGGCCGCATCAGTACTACCGCTCTGCCGCCTCTGTTATGGCGGGCAGCCAACAGGGAAAGATGGGTGCGATGGCCAGCGCCGACCAGCAAATCTGGCGTCAACAAGGTCCGCCAGGCCAGTGGAGACTGCAACCAAGCGACCATCGCCTGAATGTTGGGCAGCGGTGACAGCTCGATCGCTTCGACTGGGCGCAGTCGGCCCAGCGCTTCGATTAAACCCCGACTCTGGTTATCGTGGCCGGCCTTGCCATCGCTGAACCGCCAGATCCGCAATCCCCGCTCTTTCAAATGGCTAGCTCCCAGTTTCAGGTTGGAATGCCTTTCGTTGCGAATCCTCGCTATTAGTCGCTACCATTTCCATCCCTCACAACTGTCAAAATCACTTAAACCTTCAGTCCAGCCGTAGCTCACCTTCGGAATTTACACCTTGACAGACACTACCGACAATTAAATTAGCTTGACGATAGTAATATTATATTGACAACAAGAATCAAATATGATTATTTAATATTATATTTGATTACTCAATGAGGGGGAAATATAAAAGCGCGTAGAACAGGCAAACTGACAGACTGGGGAGGTTATGCAAGGCTGTATGGTTTGATACCGCAGCGATCTAGGATTACCGAGAGATCGTCAAAGGCCCGGACATGACCGAGGCAACCATAAAAGTTCTGATGCACCTATCCGGGAAGCTGGACTTCGAGAACTTCACCCAGCAAAACCAGATGGACATCGCTAAAGAACTTGGGTATGCAAAAAAACGCATCACACACTATACGCTTACTAACTTTCAAGCAGATCGTACTTGAAAGCCCAAGGGTCGGACAGTCGAGGTGAAAACGCTCCTGGCACACCGCCGGGAATAGCTCAAAGTGATTGGGGATGGAATCACCAGCTCCAACAATCTCACCAAGTGAAATCTTGCCAAAGTTTCTGTTAAAAAAAAGCAAAATTTCAGGAAATAAATAGCCATGCTTACGTTCAGCCAAATGTTAAAAATCCTCAAAAAGCCAGTAGCAGTGAAGTCTTACTTATTGCTCGCTACCTGCTTAATAGCGGCGAATGCTATTCAAGCCTCAGCAGAGGAAGCCGGGGTGACCGGTACCACTATACAAATCGGTGGAGTAATGGATTTGAACGGCGCATCCAAAGGGCTTGGCCTAGGAATGAAAGCGGGTATTGAAGCTGCGCTCAATGGAGAAAAAATCCAAAACCATTCTATTAAACTCGTTGTGCTAAATGATTATTACACCCCTACTGAGACAGTTAAGGCTACCCAACAGCTCATCAACCAGGGAATATTCCTCATGCTAGGCAACGTGGGTACTCCCACAGCGAAAGTCGCCTTGCCGATTCTAGCCACGAATAAAGTCCCTGCCGTCGGGTTTTTCACCGGTGCCGATCTCTTGCGGCCCGGTGTCGGCGACATCATTAACTTTCGTGCCAGTTATGTTCAGGAAATCGCCACCACGGTCGAAACTGCCCTCGCCGCAGGCGTGAAACCCCAGGAGATTTGCGCCTTCGTCCAAAACGACGCTTATGGCATGGCCGGCATATCGGGACTCAAGGTGGCGCTAGCGAAGCAACCCGGCATGGCCGAGACTATCAGTAAATTGGAGCAAATCCTTGCCATGCCAGGAGAAGAACCCGCCCGTAACAATGTAGGTCCGGTGGGCGTCTATTTGCGTAATGGGAAAATCGTGAGGGAGGGTTATCTATCACTGAAACGGTGGGAGAAAACAGCCAACACACACTGTCGCCTTATCGTAACCGTTGGAACCTATGCTCCAATTGCTGATTTTATCGGCTATTCCCGCCTCAAAGGCGACAATTGGGTCGTCAGCGCTGTGTCCTTTACCGGTACCGACTATCTACTAAAAGCCGTAGAGGCTTATAAAATCACTAACGGAGTTATCATCACCAACGTTGTGCCAGCCTTGGATTCATCCCTACCTATCGTGGAAGAAGCCCGCAAAGCTCTCGGAGATCAGCTGAATTACGTGTCATTGGAAGGGTTCGTGGTTGGCAAGATGTTTCTAGCCATCACACGCGATATTAAAGGTGATATTACCCGCGAGAATTTTCTGAAAACCGTGCGCGGCCGAACTTTTGATTTAGGCGGTTTAAAATTAGATTTTACCAACGATAATCAAGGTTCCGATTTGGTGCAACTGAGCTATCTCGATGGCGGAGAACTGAAAAGCGCCACACCCCAACAATTGGGTAAGATCTTCCAATAGATGGCTTTATGACAAACAAGGGGGTAGAAGGAGAAGCTTCGCGCCTTTCTTTGCGAGCAGCTTCCGCGTTTTGAAAGTGTCGGCATTGTAGCTTTCCGGAAACAGAAACGGCGCGATAAAGCCGCCACTTTCGATGCACGCGGCGAGTAGGGTTATCTAGAATTGACTTACCCCAAGCGAAAAGATGGGCTTTGCTATAATCTCGCCCCCTACCCCGCCTTTAAAACTTGGACTCACGTCTGCTGCCAAACTCGATAGCCCTACGCGCCAAACACTTTAAAAGAACGTGACATCGACCCGTCCCCCTGAATCCGCCGTTCCTACCGCCGGCCAGTGGCAGTTCTGGATCGACCGGGGTGGTACTTTCACCGACGTGGTCGCCCGGCACCCCGACGGTCGGTTGGTGACGCGCAAGCTGTTGTCGGACAATCCCGAGTATTACGCCGATGCCGCCCTGCAAGGCATCCGCGACCTGCTGGGCGTGGCACCGACCGAGCCGATCCCCGCCGACCGGATCGCGGCGGTCAAGATGGGCACCACCGTTGCAACCAATGCCTTGCTGGAACGCAAGGGCGACCGCACTTTGCTGCTGATCACTCAGGGCTTTCGCGACGCCCTGCGGATTAGTTACCAAAATCGGCCCAAACTGTTCGCCCGCCACATCGTGCTGCCGGAATTGCTCTACGAGCGGGTGGTGGAAGCGCGGGAACGGCTCTCGGCACGAGGGGAAACCATTGTCCCATTTGATCCCGCCAGCGCTCGCGCACTACTGGAAGACGCCTATCGCGCTGGTATTCGCGCCATCGCCATCGTGTTCCTGCACGGGTATCGCCATCCGGCGCACGAGCGACAAGCGGCGGAGCTAGCGCGGGACATCGGCTTCACTCAGATTTCGGTCTCGCACCAAATCAGCCCACTGATGAAATTGGTCGGGCGTGGCGATACCACGGTCGTCGATGCGTATTTGTCACCGATTCTGCGCCGCCATATCGATCGCGTGGCCAGCGAGCTGGGTCAGACGCGACTGCTGTTCATGCAGTCCAACGGCGGCTTGGCTGACGCCCGGCATTTCCAGGGTAAGGACAGCATCTTGTCCGGTCCAGCCGGTGGTATCGTCGGTGCCGCCCGCGCCGCTGCCCGCGCCGGATTCGACAAGATCATCACTTTCGACATGGGCGGTACTTCCACCGATGTCGCTCATTACGCCGGCAAGTACGAGCGTGCGTTCGACACCCTGGTCGCCGGGGTACGGCTGCGAGCGCCGATGCTGCACGTTCACACTGTGGCCGCGGGTGGTGGTTCGATCTGCCGCTTCGACGGCACCCGGCTGCGGGTCGGCCCGGAATCCGCCGGTGCCAATCCGGGACCCGCCTGCTACCGGCGCGGCGGGCCGCTCACCGTGACCGACTGCAATCTGTTACTAGGACGGATTCAGCCGGCTTTCTTTCCGGCGGTATTCGGTCCCGAACGGAACCAGCCCCTAGATCGAGAAACGGTGATTCACCAGTTCGAGGCGCTAGCCGCCGATATCCGGACCACGGTTGGCAAAATCTACAGCGTGGAGGAACTCGCCGAGGGATTCCTGACCATCGCCGTCGAAAACATGGCGAACGCCATCAAGCAGATCTCTACTCAGCGCGGCTACGACCCAACCGAATATGCGCTGTGCTGCTTCGGCGGCGCGGGGGGCCAACATGCGTGCGCGGTAGCCGACGCCTTGGGCATGTCCACCATCTTTATTCATCCCCTGGCCGGCGTCTTGTCCGCCTACGGGATGGGGCTGGCCGATGCCCGGCTGTTGAAAGAGCATGCGATTGAAGAGCCGTTGACGGCGGATTTGATGCCGCTGCTGCAGCGGATTTTCACCGAACTGGCGCAGACCGGTCGAACCGAAATGATGGCGCAGGATATTCCCGCTGTCCGGATTCGCGCTGTGCGGACGATCCGCCTGCGCTACGCCGGCAGCGATACCGCCTTGAGCGTCACCGGCGACGACGCCGCTGAATTGCAAGCCCGCTTTGAGGCCGCTCACCGGCAACGTTACGGTTTCACGATGCCCGACAAACGCTTGATCGTGGAAGCGGCTTCGGTCGAAATCATCGGAGCGGGCTTCGATCTTGACGACCCCACAGAAACGCCGCAAGTCGGCGGCGAACTGCCGCCCTGCGCCGCGCACATTCAGCTGCACCTTACCGGCTGCAGTCTCATCGCCCCACTCCACCAGCGCGAGACACTGCGGCCCGGCCACCGGATTGCCGGCCCGGCGATCATTGGCGAAACCGGTGCCACCACTCTGATCGAACCCGACTGGCAAGCCGAGGTCACGACCCGCCACGATCTGGTGCTGACCCGCCACCAGCCCCGCCCGCGACGGGTAGCGGTCGGCACCGATGCGGACCCGATCTTGCTGGAAGTGTTCAACAACCTGTTCATGGCCATCGCCGAACAGATGGGCGTGACCCTAGCCAATACCGCGCATTCGGTCAACATCAAGGAACGGCTGGATTTTTCCTGCGCGCTGTTCGATCGAAACGGCCAACTGATTGCTAACGCGCCTCATATTCCGGTACACCTCGGCTCGATGGGTGAGGCGGTGCAGGCCGTTATTCAAGCCCATCAAGGCCAATTCCAGCCTGGTGACGCCTACGCCAGCAACGCCCCCTACAACGGCGGCACTCACCTGCCGGACATCACGGTGATTACCCCGGTGTTCGATGCGGTGGGACGGGACTTGCTGTTCTACGTCGCCTCGCGGGGCCATCACGCCGACATCGGCGGTATCACGCCCGGCTCGATGCCACCGGATAGCACCACCATCGATCAAGAGGGTATATTGCTGGATAACTTGCAACTGGTAGCCGGCGGCCGCTTTTGCGAGCAGGCGCTACTGGAGCGGCTCAACGCCGGCCCTTGGCCGGTCCGCAACCCTCGGCAAAATCTGGCCGATTTACACGCCCAAATCGCCGCCAACGAAAAGGGCGCCCAAGAACTGCGACGCATGGTGGCGCACTTCGGCCTGGAAGCTGTCAACGCCTACATGGGGCACATCCAGGACAACGCTGCCGAACAGGTACGCCGAGCGCTGGATCGGCTGCGGGATGGCGCGTTTGCCTACGAGATGGACAACGGTGCGGTGATCCGCGTCGCGGTGACCCTGGACCGGGCGCGACGCTCGGCTAAAATCGACTTCACCGGCACCTCGCCCCAGCAGGCCAGCAATTTCAACGCTCCCCGCGCAGTCTGTCTGGCGGCGGTACTGTACGTATTCCGCACCCTGGTGGACGAGGACATCCCCCTCAACGCGGGTTGCCTGCGCCCGCTGGAGATCGTCATCCCCAAAGGTAGCCTGCTCGATCCCTGTCCGCCGGCGGCGGTAGTGGCGGGCAATGTGGAAACGTCACAATGCATCGTCGATGCCCTGTACGGGGCGCTCGGCGTGATGGCGGCAGCCCAAGGGACCATGAACAACTTCACCTTCGGCAACGACCGCCACCAATACTACGAAACCCTGTGTGGCGGAGCCGGGGCCGGACCCAGCTTCGACGGCGCTTCGGCGGTGCATACCCACATGACCAACTCCCGGCTGACCGACCCCGAGGTGCTGGAATGGCGGCTTCCGGTGCAGGATGGAGGAATTTCGCATCCGCGAGCACAGCGGCGGCCCGGGCCGCTGGCACGGTGGCGATGGCGTGGTTCGACGCATCCGCTTTCTGGAACCGATGACTGCCGCGATCTTGTCCGGTCATCGCCGCATTCCCCCCTACGGCCTGGAGGGTGGAAAACCGGGCCTGACGGGCCGCAATACCGTGGAGCGGGCCGATGGTCGAATTGAGGAATTGCCGGGTACGGCTCAAATAACCGTGCAAGCTGGCGATGTGTTCGTCATCGAAACGCCAGGCGGCGGGGGGTATGGCGACACTCGCGCCCCGGCGCCTAACTGCTCGCCGATTCCTTCGGATAAACCCGCACCAACATGATGCGGGGACCGTTCATCTTTTTCACCACCACATCGAACTGGTCGAACTCAACTTTCTGGCCTTCGTGCGGTACGTCGCCCAGTTTCCACATGACCAGCCCACCCACCGAATCGACGTTTTCGTTCTCAATCTCGATACCCAGCACCCGTTCCAAGGTAAAAATGGGCAGGCTGCCCTTGCCCATAAACGTATCGTCGTCCAACCGGATCCAATCGTTCTGATTCTGCCGAAATTCGTCGCGGATACCCCCGACCAGGGCGCCCAACATATCGTCGAGCGTGATAAAACCTTCGGCCCGGCCACCTTTCTGGCCAACGATGGCAAAATGCGGCGCCCCTTTGCGAAACCGCCGGAACAATTCCACGGCGGGCGTGTTGGGCGCGACGTATTGCACCGGACGCAGATAATCGTTCAGATTTCCAATCGACTTGCCCTGCTGCTGGGCCAGAAACAGATCTTTCAGATGGATAATACCCAGCGCGGTTTCCCCATCCCGCTCAAAGTACGGATAACGGCTGAATCGGCTGTGGTAAATCGTGTCCAGATTTTGCCCCAGGGAGCGGGCTTGGTATAACCCCGTGACCTCACTGATCGGCCGCATCAGTTCGGATACTTCAAGATCGCTGAAATCCAACGTGTAAGCTATCACCTGCAATTCGTCCTGATTTAGCTTTTCCGTGGGATGACTGCCGCGCACGATCAGCTTGATCTCTTCCGCCGAATAGTTGGTTTCATGGCCGTGCCCGCCGTCGAGCCCGGCTAGCCGCAACACGCCGGTCGCGCTGACGTTCAACAGCCAGATCGCCGGGTACATCACCCAATAGAAGGCGTATAGCGGGATCGCCGCCCAAATGGAGACTTTTTCCGGTCGGCGGATCGCCAGCGACTTTGGGAGCCTGTTCGCCCACCACGATATGCAGGAAAGGTAATCGACCGAAAAGGCAAAGACGATGGAAATAATATGCATCAACTCCGGCGACGTGATGTCCAACCAGCCGAACACGGGAGTCCAACAACCGGGCAAAGGCCGGCTCGCCGATCCAGCCCAAGGCGCAGCGACGCCAGGGTGATGCCCAACTGACACGCGGACAGAGTACGCATCCAGACGGGAATGCACCGTGGACAGATATTCGTCCGCGCAAACCGTAGAGTCTTGACGATGGCGCGAATGCGGGTCTGCCGCAATTTGACCAAACCGAACTCCAGCCGCTACGAAAAAACCGTTCAGCGCCACCAGCAGCAACGCCGCCACGACCCACAGGAAATTTTCCAAACGTGCGAATCTCCAGTGATGCGGAGATTCCAGTATAGGCCGCGGCGATATAATCGGACCAGATTCGCTGGAATTGCGACCCGCACAGGATCTATTTGCAACCGCCTAGCCTCGAATCCGGGCAGCTACCAATATTGGCTGAAATCCAGGCTCCCGCTTCGGCAGCACGCGCGGTGTGCCGTCGCTGCTGATGGCAACGTAAACGATCACGGCCTCCGTGACCTTAGTAGATTGCAGCGTACCGTCGTGCGCCCGCTGGGTGAAGACTTCCACTTTCACCGTAATCGAGGTCGAGCCTACTTTCTGAATGCGGGCGAAGCAACTCACCAGATCGCCCACATTCACTGGCCGATGGAACTCCATCGACGTGACTGCCACCGTCACCACCGGACCGCCGGCATACTCCAGCGCCACGATGCCGCCCGCGACATCCATCTGGGCCATGATCCAGCCGCCGAAAATCTTACCGCCAGGGTTGGTGTACGCCGGCATCGCCAGAATGCGAACGGTCGGTTGACGGTCGCGGGGAAATCGATCTTGCTCTTCCGGTTCGATTGTAGCCATGGGAACTCCTAAACTCGGCTTCGCAAGCCGCGAAGCGTGAACGGGTACGACAGCCGGCGCCAACGGCCGGTTTGGCCTCACCAGATGGCCTCACTCCCGACGAACTCGGTTATGATAGTCCATGCTAAACTGGCACCACTTCAAACGAGGATCGAAAGGCAAATGGCACGCAGTAGAACGGTGGCCGTTTACACCGGCGACGAAGTCAGCCATTACGGATTCGAGGACCATCCTTTCAGCGAGGATCGCATCCATGCCTTCTGGGATGAGATGCACATCCGCCAACTCGCCGATCAAGTGCGTATTCTCCACCCCATGATGGCAACCGAGGATCAGATCCGGCTGTTCCATACTCCAACATACGTCGAGAAGGTCAAGACCTATTCCGAGGCCGGGACAGGACTGTTGGATTACGGTGACACTCCAGCTTATAAAGGTATCTTCGAAGATGCGGCGAAAGTGGTCGGCACCGTTCTCGATGCCACTCACAAGATCATGAATAACGAAGTGCGGCGCATCTTCGCACCGATCGCTGGCCTGCATCACAGCATGCCCGACACTGCCTCCGGCTTTTGCGTGTTCAACGATGTCGGAGTCGCCATCAAGCTGCTGCAACAGGAATACGGCCTGGAACGCATCGCTTACGTCGATATCGACGCCCACCACGGCGATGGGCTGTTTTATCCGTTTGAAACCGACCCGACCGTGATTTATGCCGATATCCACGAAGATGGCCGCTACAACTTTCCGCAGAGCGGCTTTTCTCACGAGGATGGCAAGGGACCGGCCAAGGGCCGCAAGCTCAACATTCCGCTGCTGCCGCTGTCCGCCGACGACGATTTTCTGATGATGTGGGACAAGATTGAGGGGTTTTTACGCCGATGGGAACCACAGTTCGTCTTCATAAACTGTGGAGCCGACGGATTGGACGGCGACCCGCTGGCCCATCTGCATTACACGGCTCGCGCTCATAGCCGCGCCATTCGCGGTTTGTGCCAGATCGCCGAGGATTACGCCGAAGGCCGCATCGTTGCGGTCGGCGGCGGCGGTTACGATCTACGCAACGTCGCCAAGGCATGGACCGCTGTAGTCGATGCCCTCTTGGAATCGCCGATGCCCTGATGACGGCATGCGGCGACGACCCTGCCGAGGAGAGGAGATGCAGGGTCTGCCGCCACGGCCGGCTGTTTTATGCGGTTTCTTGGCTACCCCCCCCAAGGCTATAAGAGTACAATCGTTTTTTTCATGAGTGCGCCCACTCTTTCGACCGAACGAGCGGGCGTCTGCCATTTATAGAGGTCGCGAATGTTCAGTCGAGAGATGCGGATCGCTGGGTTTGACGATGAGTTGTGGGCCGCTTTACGGGGCGAGAAGCAGCGTCAGGAAGCCCACATCGAGCTGATCGCCTCGGAAAATTACGCCAGCCCCCGGGTACTCGAAGCCCAAGGCTCGGTGTTGACCAACAAGTACGCCGAAGGTTATCCCGGTAAACGCTATTATGGCGGCTGCGAGTTCGTGGATATTGCCGAACAACTGGCCATCGACCGCGCCAAGCAACTGTTCGGGGCCGACTTCGCCAACGTCCAGCCTCACTCCGGCTCGCAAGCCAACGCCGCCGTCTACATGGCACTGATCGAGCCGGGCGATACGGTCTTGGGCATGAGCTTGGCCCACGGCGGCCACCTCACCCACGGCGCCAAGGTCAACTTTTCCGGCCGACTGTATCAGGCGGTGCAATACGGCTTGAATGAAGCCACCGGCGAGATCGACTACGAGCAGGTGGAACGATTGGCGCTGGAATGCAAGCCCAAGATGATCGTTGCCGGCTTCTCGGCCTATTCCCGTGTCGTGGATTGGCAACGGTTCCGCGCGATCGCCGATCAAGTGGGCGCCTACTTGGTCGTGGACATGGCGCACGTCGCTGGGCTGGTGGCGGCGGGCGTGTATCCCACCCCGGTACCGATCGCCGACGTCACCACCACCACCACCCACAAAACCCTGCGTGGCCCGCGCGGCGGTCTGATCCTGGCCCGCGCCAACCCCGAGATCGAAAAGAAGCTGAACTCGCTGGTGTTTCCCGGCACCCAGGGCGGTCCGCTGATGCACGTCATCGCCGCCAAGGCGGTCGCCCTGCTGGAAGCTCTGCAACCGGATTTCGTCGATTACCAAAAGCAGGTCGTCGCCAACGCCCGTGCCATGGCCGGCGTTTTCTTCGAACGGGGCTACCAAGTGGTTTCGGGCGGCACTGACAATCACCTACTCCTGGTCAGCTTGATCGACAAGGGACTCACCGGTAAAGCCGCCGACGCCGCGCTGGGTCGGGCCTGGATTACCGTCAATAAGAATGCAGTGCCGAACGACCCGCAATCACCGTTCGTCACCAGCGGCATTCGCGTCGGCTCGCCAGCAATCACAACGCGTGGCTTTAAGGAACGCGAATGCCGAGAATTGACCGGCTGGATGTGCGACATTCTCGACGACCTGGCGAACGAAGCCGTCATCGACCGGGTACGCGGCCAAGTGACCGAACTGTGCGCCAAATTCCCGGTGTACGGCTGAGTTCAGGCGGCGGACGCGCGAGGCTGCGGCGATGCATTGTCCATTCTGCGGCACGCCCGACACGCGGGTGATCGACTCGCGGCTGTCGGCGGAGGGTGACAAAGTCCGCCGCCGCCGTGAATGCCCACGTTGCAACGCCCGTTTCACCACCTACGAGGTCGCGGAGTTGCTGATGCCGCCGGTGATGAAACGCGACGGACGCCGCGAGCCGTTCCTGGATGAGAAGCTGCGGACGGGTCTGCTGCGCGCCTTGGAAAAGCGGCCCGTCAGCGCTGAGCGGATTGAGGAAACCGTATTGCGCCTCAAGAATCGGGCGCGCGCCAGTGGCGAACGGGAATTGAGCAGTCAGCGCATCGGCGAGTGGGTGATGGACGAATTGCGTAATCTCGATCAGGTCGCCTATGTTCGCTTCGCCTCGGTCTACCGTAGTTTCGAGGATGTCAACGCCTTTCGGGAAGAGATCGAGCGGTTGCAAAAAGCGCCCAGAACGGCGGATTCCGATTGATGCCCTCCGATTCCGTCTCCTCTCGCTGCCCATCTCCTTCGAGGGCAACGGGAAACAGGTGGTCAGCCGATGATTATCGGTTCATGGCACACGCCTTGATGCTCGCGCGGCGCGGCTTGTACGGTACCGACCCTAATCCAAGAGTGGGTTGCACGCTGGTCCGGGAGGGTGAAATTGTCGGCGAAGGTTGGCACCAGCGTGCCGGTGAGCCCCACGCCGAGGTTAACGCGCTGGCGATGGCCGGAGTACGAGCGCGTGGCGCGACAGCCTATGTCACACTTGAACCCTGCTGCCATTACGGCCGCACCCCGCCCTGCACCGACGCGCTGCTCGCTGCCGGCATTTCCCGCCTAGTAGCGGCCATGCCGGACCCGAACCCGCAAGTCGCCGGTAAAGGGTTGACGATTTTGCGCGATGCCGGCGTCGCGGTGGAATGTGGTTTGCTGGAGACCGAAGCGCAGGCGCTAAATCCGGGTTTCATCCAGCGCATGATCGAAGGGCGGCCTTTCGTCCGCCTCAAACTGGCAATGAGTCTGGATGGACGCACGGCACTCGCTTCGGGTGAAAGCCAATGGCTGACCAGCGAAGCCGCGCGCCGGGATGTGCAGCGGCTGCGCGCGCGCGCGTCGGCAATTCTGACCGGCAGTGGCACGGTACTGGCCGATGATCCCAGCCTCAACGTCCGCTTGCCGGAAGCCGAGCATCAACCGTTGCGAGTCATTCTCGATACCCGCTTGCGAACGCCGCCAACTGCCAAGACCCTGCAACTACCCGGTTCGGTGCTGATTCTGACCGCTGTCGCCGATCCTACCTTGCAGCAGCCGCTGCGGGCGGCAGGCGCCGATGTCGTGGTCGTGCCGCGTGCCGCGAATGGCTTGGATTTGCGGGCCGTCATGACGGAACTTGCCCGCCGCGAATGCAATGAAATCCATGCGGAATGCGGACCGACCTTGGCCGGTGCGTTATTACAAGCTGGATTGCTCAATGAATTGGTGATTTACATGGCCCCGATACTACTAGGCGATAAAGCACGTAGCTTGTTCGAGTTACCGGAATTGAAACAGATGCAAGATCGACATGAATTGGAGGTTGTGGATACGCAAATGGTGGGACGGGATTGGCGATTGCTGCTGCGGCCAATGCGCGACATACAGACTTTCGCTTAGACACTATAATATTGATATAAAATAACAAATTATGCTCTGCATGCAGTTTTAGAATCCCTCCAGACGAAAGCTCTGCAAAGCAGAAGGTACAGTATAATTCAACCACTGAAACATATGGCATTTCAAGGTTAATATGAGCTCAATTTATTCTGACTATATTTCTTATAATGTGCATAGTATGCAAACACGCTTTCCTCCTACTAATATATTTCACTGCCTTATATGTGCTAGCTATTTGACAGAATCCGATATCTGGCCGTCCGAAGCAATGAACAGTATATTAAAGGACATATCCTCTACAAGTCGTGTTTCAGATCCATCTGGATACTCGCGTTTATTTGAATGCAATAAATGCCATTGGTGGTGTATCAGAGAAAATTACACATTTTTTGATTTCGAGGTTCTTATGTATTATGGACCCGACAATTTAATCGCTGGTGTAGCCAAGGATAATGCCTCTGTAATCGATGAACACACACCTTTAGCAGAGACTCAACCTTGGCTAAAAGCCCTCAACGATCCAAGCGTATATGACAACCGATCGAACTTACCAAAAGAATTGGCCGCTCTATTTAAAGTGCCGAGGGTCCTAGAGCTCAGACGATAATACTTATGAAAAACAAGCGCTCATCCTTTCCTCCAACCTCTTACCATGTAGGGAAGGTCAAATTGAGTCATCATTATTGTTCCGAAAAGCGTCCTCTTTCCTCAACATGGGAAAATTGAGAGCTGCCGTATCCACTCCCGACCCTTCATCACGTCAAAAATGAATGGGCACCTCGCTCAGAATGATGCATCAAACACCTGAACGCCCACGGCCGCTGCGATAAACAGGGCAATTGACACCGCCCCTTTCCGAGAATTTCCTTATGTTCACCGGCATCATCGCAGCAGTCGGAACCATTACCGCCCTGCAACCCCGCAGTGGCGATGTACGCTTGCGCATCACCGCTGGCAAGCTGGATTTAAGCGACGTGCAGCTCGGCGATAGCATCGCTGTCAGCGGCGTTTGCCTGACGGCCGTCGAACTCCCCGGCGACGGCTTCTGGGCCGATGCCTCACGCGAGACACTGGAATGCACGATTCTCGGCGGGGCCGCACCCGGCATGAAAGTCAATCTGGAAAAGGCCCTGACTCCGACCACCCGGCTTGGTGGCCATCTGGTCAGCGGCCATGTCGACGGCATCGGCACGGTCACGGAATGGCGTCTGGACGGCCGCTCCTGGCGATTGCGAATTCAAGCGCCAGATGCACTGGCCCGCTATATCGCTGCCAAAGGCTCGATCTGCGTGGACGGCGTTAGCCTGACCATCAACCGAGTGGACGGCGCGGCATTCGAACTTAACATCGTCCCACACACCCTGGCGGAAACCACGCTGGCGGATTTCAAAACAGGCCGACGGGTCAATTTAGAGGTCGACTTGATCGCCCGCTATTTGGAGCGGTTGCTGCTCGGCGACCGCGCCGCGCAGCCGGGCGGTGTGTTGACCGAGGCGCTCCTGCGCGAACACGGTTTCTGGAAATAGTCATGGCACTGAACAGTATCGACGAAATTCTTGACGACTTTCGGCAAGGTAAGATGGTGATCGTCATGGACGATGAGGATCGCGAAAACGAAGGCGATCTACTGATGGCCGCCTCGCTGGTCCGTCCGGAAGACATCAATTTCATGGCCCGCTATGGGCGTGGTTTGATCTGCTTGTCGTTGACACGCGAGCGCTGCCAACAATTACGCCTGCCCCTGATGGTCCAGGACAACTCCTCACCCTTCTCCACCAACTTCACGGTCTCCATCGAAGCGGCACAAGGCGTCACCACCGGCATTTCCGCCTACGACCGTGCCCACACCATCCGTACCGCGGTCCGACCCGATACCCGGCCTGACGATTTGGTCCAACCTGGACACATCTTTCCCTTGATGGCGCAACCCGGCGGCGTGCTAACTCGCGCCGGGCATACCGAGGCGGGCTGCGATCTGGCGCGTTTGGCAGGTCTGGAACCGGCCGCGGTACTCATCGAAATTCTCAATGAAGACGGCACGATGGCACGGCGGCCCGATCTGGAGGCGTTCGCTGCTCAACACGGCATGAAAATCGGCACCATCGCGGACCTGATTCGCTACCGGATGCAGAACGAAAAGACTGTTGAACGGGTCGCCGATGCGATGCTCAATACCGAATTTGGGCCGTTCCGGGTGCTGACCTATCAGGACGTGGTCAGCCGCCAAGTGCATTTCGCCCTCGTCAAAGGCGATGTCGATCCCGACCAGCCGGTGCTGGTCCGAGTCCACGTCCAACACTTGTTAAGCGATGTGCTGACTCTGCGACTCCACGACAGCGGTTGGCCACTGCGTGACGCCCTGCAGCGCGTAGCGCGCGAACCCGCAGGGGTACTGGTGTTTCTGAGTTACCCGGAAGAGCCTGCCGCATTGATCCGCCGAATGCGCGGCTACCAGTTCGGCCAGGGCGATATACCACGTCCAGCCGATCAGTCCACCGAACTGCGCACCTACGGTATCGGCGCCCAAATTTTGCTCGACATCGGCGTGAGGCGGATGCGGGTATTGAGCGCGCCCAGGCGCATTACTGGCCTGTCCGGTTTCAACCTGCAGGTCGTCGAATACGTTTCCTGAATTCTGCTCTCCACCGACCGTTACGGAATTTCCCATGCACGACATCAATACTATCGAGGGCGACTTCACGCTGTTGCAAGACGCCCGCTTCGCCCTGGTCGCGGCCCGGTTTAATAGCTTCATCGTCCAGAGTTTAATCAGCGGCGCGGTCGATACCTTGCGCCGTCACGGCGTCCCGGCAACCAACATCGACTTGATCTGGGCACCCGGTTCGTTCGAGTTGCCGCTGGCCGCACAACGCTTGGCCGCCAGCGAACGCTACGACGGTATCGTCGCGCTCGGTGCAGTGATTCGCGGTGGCACGCCCCATTTTGAATATGTCGCCGGCGAATGCGCCAAAGGGCTGGCGAGCGTCTCCCTGCAATACAACATCCCGCTTGGCTTCGGTGTGCTGACCGTGGATACCATCGACCAAGCGGTGGAACGAGCCGGCACAAAGGCCGGTAATAAAGGCGCCGAGGCGGTGATGTCGGTCTTGGAGATGGTTAGCCTGCTGCGCCGGCTGGAAGGTTGAATCGTGCGCAATCCGGCTCGTAAAAATTTGCCCGGCAAGCGCGCTTGGGCGCGACGCTGCGCGGCACAAGCCTTGTATCAGTGGCAGTTGACCGGCCAGGAACCGATCCGAATCGCGACCCAGTTTCTGGCCGATCAGGACTTAGGCAAGGCCGATCCCGATTATTTCCGGGAACTGGTCACACAAGTCCCGGCTCGTGTTGAAGAAATCGATGCCGTGCTGGCTCCCTTTCTGGATCGGCCCATGCTCCAGGTCGATCCAGTGGAACGCGCCATTCTGCGCCTTGGCGGCTACGAACTGACCCAACGCCTCGACATCGCCAGCCGGATCGTCATCAACGAAGCCGTCGAACTGGCCAAGGTGTTCGGTGCCGACCAAGGCCATCGCTTCGTCAACGGGGTGCTCGATAAGGTCGCCCGTGCGACCCGACCGATCGAGTTTGTTGGTCCTTCCTGAAAAACCTCCATACTTCCCTAAGTCCCGCACTACACTCTGTTCAGAACATCCATGCGAGGACAGACGACGTGATGTCGCGATCCATCACCATCACCAGCGAAATCCTGCAAGTGGGCGGCTATGGCCTGACCGCCCCTGAGGATGCTGCCATTTATCTGATCAATTTCGACGGCCACGCGGCGCTCGTGGATGCTGGCACGGGGCGCGGCCATAAGCGATTGCTCGACAACATCGATAAGGTGGGCGTTCGCGGGGAGCAAATCGAGTATCTGCTGCTCACGCACTGCCACTACGATCACACCGGCGGCGCGCTCGGTCTGCGCGACAAATTCGGCTGTCCGGTAATCGCTCACGAACTGGATGCCGATTTTCTAGAAAGCGGCGATACCGAGGTTACGGCGGCCAGTTGGTACGGCACCAAGTTCTATCCCTGTCCAGTGGATCGCCGCCTGAGCGGCGCGCAGGAAACGCTGATGCTGGGTGAGCGGCCGATCACTGCCCTGCACATCCCCGGCCATTCTCCGGGATCGCTGGCTTTCCTGACCGAGTCGGAAGGCCAAACCGTGTTGTTCGCTCAGGACGTACACGGACCGCTGGATCCTCGTCTACGCTCGAATCGGGCCGATTATCAAGTGTCGCTGGAACGGATGCTGGCCCTGAAAACCGATATCCTCTGCGAGGGACATTACGGCATTTTTCGCGGCAAGGTGGCCGTCGCGGATTTCATTCGTTCATTTCTGGAAGATGCGTATTGACGATGAGGTCCAACAGAGCCACTTGCGCATGACGACAAACGCACAATGATACTTCGCCACTCTCAATCGACAACCCTAATTTTCTCTTCGGAGGACGCTCAATGAATGCTCGATACGCGGTCATTTTGCTGATTGTTGGTTGCTTGTCGATCGGCGCCTGTAACAGCGATGGAGATAACGCCGAGATCGCTCGGGACGATCTTTGGCCTTCAGCGGGTCGCGATTTATACAACACCCGCTATCAAGACGCGGAAAATAGGATCGGCAAGGGCAACGCGACTGCCTTGACTCTACAATGGCAATTCACGACCGGCGGCGATGTTTCCGCAACACCGGCAGTGGATGACCGAGCGGCCTACATACCCGACTGGGCGGGCAACCTCTACGCCATCGATCGTAATACCGGGGTTCAGATTTGGTCGCACCGGATTGCCGATTACACCGGTATCGCCGATGACCTTGCACGCGCCACTCCCGTGATTGCCGGCGATAAATTGATCTTCGGTAACCAGAGCTCAAGAAAACAACCGTCGGTCGCCTGGGTCATGGCGGTTGACAAACACACCGGTAATCTGATCTGGAAAACCCAGGTTGATTCTCACCCGGCTGCCATCATCACGCAGTCGGCCATTGCAGCCAACGGCATGGTTTACGTGGGGGTTTCTTCCTGGGAAGAGGCTTATTCCGTTCTGATTCCCAATTACCAGTGCTGCACCTTTCGCGGGAGTATGTTGGCATTGGATGCGGATACCGGCCAAATTCTTTGGAAGCGGTATACAGTCCCCGAAGGCTACAGTGGGGGTGCCGTTTGGGGCAGCACGGCGGTGCTGGACAGCCAGCGCAATACCTTATACGTATCTACCGGGAACAACTACACGGTGCCGGCGGCAGTCCAGCAATGCGTAGCGAACGCCCAAGGGGATTCGGACGCCCAGCAAGCCTGCATTTCACCGGACGATCACTTCGACTCCGTGTTGGCGCTCGACCCTAGCAGTGGGGCGATCAAATGGGCGAAGACGGTATTACCCTTCGATGCCTGGAACGCAGGCTGCATCCCTACTTTCAGCAACGAGGACAACTGCCCTCAGCCTGCCGGACCGGATTACGACTTCGGCCAAGGGCCAGCGCTGTTCACCGTGCGCCTTCAGAATGGGCAACTGCGCGATCTGCTGGGAGCCGGCCAGAAAAGCGGTCAATACTGGGCCTTCGACCCCGACACGGGCGATGTGGTATGGACAACCCAGGTGGGGCCTGGCGGTGAAGGCGGCGGTTTGCAGTGGGGTTCGGCCGTGGATGGCCAGCGCATCTACGCAGCGGTTTCGAATAGCCAGCACAAATCCTGGACCCTCGTGCAAAACGGCGAGCCGAGTAGCGTCACTGTCAATTCGGGGCTCTGGAGCGCCCTGGATGCGGCCACGGGGAAGATTATCTGGCAAGTCGCCGACCCCGGTTTCGGGCGGGACGGTCAACCTGCTCCGACCATGGGACCGGTGGCAACGGCCAATGGCGTGGTATACGCTTGCTCGCTGGACGTGGAAGGCTCCATGTATGCCTTTGACGCAGCCACGGGCACCGTACTTTGGAAATATGCCAGCGGCAACGTGTGCATTGGCGGTGCCGCCATCTCAGATGGCACGGTTTATTGGGGTACCGGCTATGGCAATTTCACCGGCCAAGCCACGCCCGGTAACAAATTCTTTGCCTTCCATGTGCCGGGAGCGTAAGCCACCCCCTGAAACAGTCGCACGCCCCGTCTAACCACGCGCTACGGTAGCGCACCCAACAACTCCAGCGCCCGCTTCAGCGCGGCGCGGGTTGTATCGTTGCTTTCCGGCGTGATCAATGCCCCCCGCATAAACTCTATGGTTTTGGGCGGATTCTGGGAAAACCGGTAGGCCAGGGTGAATGCCCCGGTCGCCTTGTCAACATCGTTCATCGCCCCGTAGATTTGCCCCAAGTTGTACCACGACGATGATCGCCCCGGCGCCAGCGAGATTGCGTAGACCAGTTGATGTTCCGCGCGTTTGAGTTGGCCGAGCTTGAGATTGGCGTAGCCGAGATTGCCCGCCACCTCGACATCGGCCGGATCAAGTTGCTGGGCCTGCTGAAAGGCGGTCGCGGCGGTTTGATAATCGTTCCGCTTGAGCGCCTCCAAACCCTGCTGATTGGCAGCACGCGCTTCCTTCACGTTCTGATGGGTTGGCCGGGACACGCCTTCCAGTTGTTGCCGAGTCGCGTTCAGACCAGCCTCGTCGTTTTTAGCCGACTGTACAAGCATCCGCCCCACATAGCCAAATACTGCATCGTACTCGCCGGCCCACACTGTCGCCCCCACGCTCAACGCCGCGAATATCAGCACCTTCAACGTCTTCCCCATCACCAAGTTCCCCTCCCCAGCCTACTGTTGCCGTTGCAAAAATCGCGTCACTTCCAACGCGAACGACTCCGCGCGCCAAGTGGCGGTCGCGGTGACGTGAGTAGCGTAGGGCATGACCCAGAGCCCACAGTTGGGAATCGCACCGAACATCTCCAAAATCTGATCCAGCGGCGCCACCGGATCGCGGTCGCCGACCGCGATCAAGGTCGGCTGAACGATGCCGCCCAGAATTTCCAGATCGTGAGCGTGATCGGTGGTGGTCGGTTCCAGCGCCTCCGATACCCGGCCAATCACTTCTTCCCAAGCATCCGGCCCGCCTTGGGGCTGATGGATGTCGCTCAGCCACTTGTGCATTCCAACCCCGCGCCAGTAAGCGGGATCCGCCATGTCGCGCGTGCCAGCATGCGTCTCTGCATCCTTGCGATAACCGACCCGATACAGCACCAACTTATCAACCCGTTCGGGATGATGAATGGCCAGCCAAAGTGCCACCGCACCCCCCAGCGAAGACCCAACCAGATGCGCTTTCGGCAACCGTAACTCGTCCAACAATTCCAGTACGGCGCGGCCCATGTCACGGACGGCCAGCTTCTCGGCCATCATCGGACTGCCACCATGACCGAGGTGATCGGGCGCAATCACTCGAAAATGGCGCGCAAACAGTGGGATTTGCGGTGTCCACTCCGCGCCGCTCATGCCGCCGCTGTGCAATAGAACCAGCGGCTCGCCTTGGCCGCTTTCGGTGTAGTGCAAAATTGCCATGCTGGGATTCTCATGCTGGAAAGCTACGAGAGATTATAGCCACCCTTCCCCGCTTGCCGGATAATGCCCGGATAACAACTAGGAGAATGCCGCATGGCGATGATTTCCCGCACTTACCGCGCACTCGGCCCGCACGGCTTCCACCGCATTCACTACACCGAGTGGGGCGATCCCGCCAATCCTAAGGTCTTGATTTGCGCGCATGGGATGACCCGCACCTGCCGCGACTTTGACTTTCTCGCCGCCGCGCTGGAACGGGAATATCGAGTGATCTGCCCGGACGTGGTGGGTCGCGGCCAAAGCGACTGGCTGGATCACAAGAGCGACTACACCTATCCAGTTTACGTCAACGATATGGCGATGCTGCTGGCACGGATCGACGCGGAGCGGATCGATTGGGTCGGCACCTCGATGGGTGGCTTGATCGGCATGTTCCTGGCCAGCTATTCGGGCACTCCGATTCAGAAACTGCTGGTCAACGATGTGGGGCCGCGCATACCCGCCGCCGGTCTAAAGCGGGTCGCGGATTACGTCGGACGAGTGATCACTTTTGACAGCATCGAAGAAATGGATCGCGCGTTGCGTATCTTCGCCGCCGCCTTCGGCAAATTGACCGATGCGCAATGGCGACACATGATCGTGCACAGCGCCCGGCAGTTGGAGGACGGACGCTATACGGCGGCTTATGACCCCGGCATTGCCGACATCTTCAAGACCATCGAGCTAAAAGATATCGACCTGTGGCCCGTATGGGACGCCATCCGCTGTCCGACCCTGGTATTGCGAGGTGTGCATTCCGACGTACTGGATCACGCCGACGCCATTGCCATGACCGAGCGTGGCCCCAAGGCGAAATTGATCGAGTTCCCCGACATGGGCCATGCACCGGCGCTGATGTCCGATGATCAAATCGCTGTAGTGCGCGACTGGCTACTGGCGGATTGAAACGTGTTGTGGCGCATCGCCGGGATCATCTTCCCGGTGTTCGCGGTTACCGGCATCGGCTGGCTGTACGCCCGCTGGAAACGGCCGGATTTGACGGTCGTCAACGATCTGAACATGGACCTGCTCGCGCCTCTGCTGGTGTTCTGGGCGCTGACGGCCAAGCCGTTCGGGGCCGACGAATTCCTGGATCTGAGTCTCGGTGGAGCAGCGGTGGTTCTCGGTTCCGGCTTACTGCTGCTGCCGATCATCCCGCTACTGAAGGTTCAGGCGAAGACATTCCTACCGCCCATGATGTTCACCAACACCGGCAACATGGGCATTCCGCTGGCATTGTTTGCCTTTGGCGAGTCAGCGTTGCGGGCGGCGGTGTTGCTGTTCGTCGTTGAGGTCGTGCTGCATTTCACAGTCGGCTTGTACATCCTCGACCATCGGACCCGTCCTTGGAATCTGTTGCGGATGCCGATCTTCGTAGCCTTGATGGCTGGATTGGTTTGTGCCTCGGGTGACTGGCTGCCACCGATTCCGGTCCTCACGGCCTTGAAACTGCTGGGCGAAGCATCCATTCCTCTGATGCTGTTCACATTGGGCGCGCGGTTTTACGAAGTCGGCATCGGCGACTGGCGGATCGGCTTGTGGGGCGCGCTGCTATGTCCGCTGTCGGGGGTGATTGCGGCACTGCTGGTCTTGCCGTGGCTGGATTTGTCACCGATGCAGACCGGCCAACTGTTACTGTATGCGGCGCTACCACCCGCGATCATGAATTATTTGATAGCGGAACGCTATGAGCAGGAGCCAGAAAAGGTCGCTGCCATTGTGTTGATTGGCAACCTCGGCAGCCTAGTCGCGAGTCCCGATGACGCTGTATTTCACTCTGCGGTAAATCGAGCATGGAAGTCCAAAAATATCAGCGCGGAAGAACCCTGCCGAAACAGTATGACTTACCGCGAAACGAACAAGAACCCACCGCTCAACAAGATCGGGCAGAGTGTTTCGGTGAACGCTCGAAAAAATGCCACGCTCACTTCCTGAAGAACCCAGACCTCGCCTCGGTATCCATGGCCGGATTCGTCCTTCTCCCGTACATTGTCGCCAGCCAGATTCCTAGCGCAATGAAAGCGATACCGACCCCATGAAAAGCGTACAGTCGCTCATCCAGGAAGATCATGGACAATATCGCGCCGAAGGCCGGCATCAGGTGCAAAAATTGGCCGGTACGATTAGCGCCCAATTCGGCTACTGCCCGATTCCAAAAGATATAGGCTAAAATCGAGGGAAATAGTGCCAGATACAAAATGCTGGCGACGGTCGCGCCATTGATGGCAAAGGTACGGGCGTGAACCAGATCCCAGCCGTACAGCGGCGTCAAGAGGGCCATGCCCAAGATGATGGTCGTCACCTGAAAATCGAGCGGCTGAAGTTCGGCCGGCCGCCAGCGCAGACAGACCGAGTACAGTGCCCAACTTAACACCGCAGCCAGAATCCACATATCGCCAGGGTTGAATTGGCGGGCCAGCAGGCTCTGTAAATCACCCCGCCCGACAATCACTAGCACTCCTACCAGCGACACCCCGATACCGAGTGTCTGCCAGCCAGTAACGGTCTGCCGCAGCAGCAGGAACGACAGCGCCACGATCAGCACCGGCGTCATCGATAGCATGATCACGGCGTTGGTGGCCGTGGTCGATTGCAATCCGATATAGACGAAGGTGTTGAAATTCACCACGCCCAACACGCTGAGCAAGAGCAGGATCGGCCAGTGACAGCGCAGCAAAGACTTTTGCCTCCGCAGCGAACACCATACGAAGGGCAGCAGAATGACCAACGCCACCGCCCAGCGCCAGAAAGACAGCGTGAACGGTGTGAACACCGTGTGGACCGCGCGGCCCAACACAAAATTGCCGGACCAGAATAAGGTGGTCAATACCAGCAGCAGGTAAGGCGAAGGATGCCAAGGGGCCAATGAGTTGAACATGGTGAAAGCATCGTGATTCTGAAGGATCGTCGGCGTGAAAATTGATGAGGGTTCGGTCTAGACAATTTGCTTCAACTCTACAACCAGCGTTCCAGCAACGCTTTTATATCCTCATATCGGAACGGTTTGGTGACGTAATCGTCCATTCCCGCTTCCAAACATCTCTCTCGGTCCCCTACCATCGCATGCGCCGTTAAGGCGAGAATGGGCAAGCGCGGTTGCTGCTGGGCCTGCTCGCGTGCCCGGATCACTCGCGTCGCTTCATAACCGTCCATCTCCGGCATCTGACAATCCATCAATACTAAATCGTAAACATTATCTTCCAATGCCCGCAATGCTTCCCGACCGTTGTCGGCAATAGCTGCGTCCAGCCCTAACCCGACTAACATTTCCTGACATATCAATTGATTAACAAAATTATCCTCCACCAGTAGCACCCGCCTGCCGGCCAACGACCGCTGCTCTTGCCCGTCGCCTGGAGAGTCCGCTGAGGGGAGCCTCACCCGGTCGGCGCCTACCAATCGAGCCAGAATTTCGTGCAATTCCACGCTGCGTATCGGCTTGTTCAACCACGCGTCGACTACCGTCCGATCCGCCGAGGAGGGTTCCGCACCCAGCATGACCAGACGCGTAGCTCTCAAGGCTTGGTCGGCGCGGACGGCGTGCGCCAACGCCAATCCATCCATCGCTGGCATGTGCCGATCCAACAGCGCCAACCAATACGGATGATTAGCCGCCAGCGCGCACCGCAACGCCTGCAAAGCATCGGTCCCGCTCTCCACCGCTGTTGGTTCGATATCCCACGCTTGCAGCAACTCCACCAACGCCTGTCGGCTGGCAGTGTTGTCGTCCACCACCAGAACCCGTTGGCCCGTCCAAGGTAGCGGCGCCATCTTGGACGGTGGGACCGCGATAGTTTCCAACTGGAGGGCGAACGAGAACTCCGAGCCCCCACCAGGGACGCTTTGCACCGTTAGCGTCCCCCCCATCAACGCGACCAGTCGCCTGGAAATCGTCAGCCCCAAACCCGTGCCGCCATACTTGCGCGTGGTGCTGCCATCGGCCTGAACGAATGCATCGAAGATCCGGGCCTGCTCCGACCCCGTCATGCCAATCCCGGTATCTCGTACCACGAAGCACAGCCGATCCTCCTCGGTAAGTTCCACACGCAGCACAACTTCGCCCCGTTCGGTGAATTTGATGGCGTTACCCAACAAATTGGCCAATACCTGATGCAGTCGCGTCGGATCGCCGAGCACGCGTCGGGGCACCCGACCCGCCACCGCGCATACCAGTTCCAATCCCTTCCGATGGGCTCCATCGACCCACAGTCCCACCGCATCTTCGACGTGTTGGCGCAGGTCGAACTCGATTTGCTCCAAGGTTAGCCGCCCTGCTTCCAGCTTGGAGACATCCAGAATATCGTTGATGATCGTCAGCAGATTCTTCGCCGAATTTTGGGCCGTGTGCAGATAATGCCGTTGTTTGGCGTCTATCTCGGTTCTTTCCAAGAGTTCGAGCATGCCCTAACACGCCGTTCATCGGCGTCCGAATCTCGTGGCTCATATTCGCCAAGAATTCCGACTTGGCTCGATTGGTCCGATCGGCAATTTCCTTGGCGGCACGCAACTCGCGTTCGTGACGGTCGAGAATCCTCCCCGTCCAATAAGTGATCAACCCGGCCAACAGCAATCCCCCGCCGCAGACCCACATCAACGCCCAACTTCGTGCTTTCTGGCTAGCCACCAACGCCGTTTGGAACGCCTCGGCATCGGTGTGGACGTGGCGGACCAATCCGTCGATTTGACCGGCCACCGTCTTGGCGACGCGGCGGCTGTCCGCCAACCATTGCTGTATCTGGCCGTTCAAACTCAGGATATCTTGGCGCACCACGAACACGCTGCGCTCGCTTTCGCCGAACGCGACCAAACGCTTTTCGATATTGGCCATATTGTCGGCGAGCACAGGGTTGCGTCGGGCCAGCTCGCCGGCTTGAAACGTTTCGGCCGCAACCCGAAAAATGTCATGAGAACGCTTGAAGCGCTCTTGCAAAACCAACAGACTGTCGGAGTCATTGGCTTCGGTAACCGCAGCTAGCACGGCAAACAGTAGATTACCTTCGCTTCGGATATCGAGGGCATAACCCATATTCCGTACCATCTGCTCGATCAAGACCAACACGGCCGATTGCATCTGGTCCAGCTCTTCTCGTAGATATTCGATCCAATGAGGTCCGAGCCACTCCAAGTAGCGATCAAGCGCGATTTCGAATTCCCGATCCAAGATCCTGGACTGCTGGAGGGACGATTCTTGTTGCAAAAACCGTTCGGCCGCGCTGGCCAACCGCGCGAAATTTTGATCTTGCTCGTCGTCTTGTGACAACCGCAAGCGACTAAACGCGGCACGCAGCGATTCGATGGCGTCTTCCTGGAGGTCGATGCCACTTTTGCCGGCGCCGCGACGTGCAGCGATCAAACGATCAAATAGCAGGCGCAGTTCCATGGCCGCCAGCACTTGTTGTATGTGCCGCTCTTGCGGCTCTCGCACAGCCGTCACCCGTTGGCGAACGATACGCTTGGCAAGCAGTTGATTGAGCGAATTGACTCCATAAACGACCGGGCTGACGGTATCGTTCATCTCGCCATGCACCCTGCCGATCTCGGCTAGCGTTGCGGCCTGTTGGTCGTCCAGCGCGATGCGGTCGGCGTTCGCCGCCTTGAGCGTTTGCAGGGTCGTAGCCAAAAAAGACACCCGGTCGCGTAAAATGGCAATAGCGTTGGGATCAACACGGACATCTAACCGGGCGATGTAGGCATCGATCTCGCGAACGAGACCGTCCAACTGGTCAGCGATCTGCTGTAATTGTCCACGATCACTGGCGTTCGCCAGAGTCGGCGCCAGCGCGACCAACAACGCGCTGCGCTCCGACAGGCGCAAGGCGGCCGAGGTCTCCGGCAAAACTTCGCGAGTCGTGCGCTTCACCGCTTGGCCGAGTTGGTCGGATGTATAGAGCGCGAGACTGACAGCAACAATCAGGATGATGGCAATCCCGCCGAAAGCCAGATAAAGCACCGCCTTGAACTTGCTTCGGCCGGGACCGGCCGCTCCGGCGCTCCACATCGTAAACCTCACAACAAGTCGTTGGCACGCAAGATTTCTGCAGCGTTGGTACGATCGATGGTCAAGGTCGGCAAGATCAACCGTTTGGGGACATTCTCTCCCTGTAGAAACCGCAGTGCTTGCCGGATACCTTCGTCGCCGGGGGTTTTATAGAGAAAGGTGGCGGTCAGCACGCCGTCGTTTATCCATTTGACGCCCTCAGCCGGAATGCCGTCGATACCCAAAAAGGCGATGCCTTTTTCCCGCCCTGCGTCCTTGGCGGCTTGATAGGCACCGTAAGCCATGGGATCGTTGTGAGCGTAGACCAGATCGATGGTAGGCTGTTTTTCGAGGGCTTCGGCCATGATCTCGTAACCCCGATCCTGTTTCCAGTCGCCGTCCCTGGGTTGGTTGACGATTTGGATGCCCGGTTCCCGACTGACAATTTCATGAAAACCCTCGTGGCGATCCTGAGCCGGAGTAGACGCCATGCCACCCCAGATTTCCACCATCTTGCCGCGAGCCTGGCCGGGGCCACCGAGCAACTTCACTGCATAGCGACCGGCAGCACGACCGATCTCATGGTTGTCACCACCGATGAATTGGACATAGCGGTCGTTCAATACATCCCGATCTAGCACGATAACAGGTATTCCAACATCGAACGCTTTGCTCACCACCGGAGTCAACGCGTCCGCGACCTTGGGCGAAATGAGGATGGCATCGACCCGTTGGGCGATAAAGGCTTCCATGTCGGCCACCTGCTGTTCGACCTTGTCCATGCCGTCCTTTACGATCAGGTCGATTTGCGGATATTTTGCCGCTTCCTCGCGCAATTCCTTGTTGAACAACAATCGCCATGGCTCGGTGGTGGTGGCCTGGGAAAAGCCGATCACAACGCGTCGCTGCTTGGCGACCGCCTGGGGACGCAGCCCGTTGGGCTCGGGCGACAAGCCCATGGAAGCGCGATAGATGGCGAGCTGCTGGTCGCGCCCGAGGTCGTCGGTGATGGTTTCCCAGTGAGCCGCAACCTTATCCAGCGCTTCCTTGACGGGTATCTCGCCGTTCAACACGCGAGTCAGCTGGAGTTCGAAGGCTTCGGTATAGCGGAAAAACCCTGGAATACGCAGGTCCAACGCCACCTGGGGTGAATCGAGGCTGGCTCGCAATACTTCTAGATACTCCGCCGCCGCGGCTCGGGAAAAAACCTGGGTCCAGGCGTCGATATCGGTAAAATGGGTCAGCCGATAGGGATTGATGCCGGTGCCGCTGGTCACCACGTCGTGCAGGCTGTTTTCTGGGCTGGAATACCACCGGATGTAATCCCAGGCGGCTTCCCGATGGCGGCTGTTCTTGGGCACGCCGGCAACCCAGCCGCCGAACGCCAGAAACGGGGCCTTGTAAGGACGCCCGAACCGCTCCCACCGCCAGGCTCGGCCGTTCCAAACGTCGCGGCTACCCGGCAGGATGAAATAACCGACCTTGCCGACAACGCGGGACTGGGACGGATCCTCGGCCAGCGGGCCGGTGTCGCCCCAATCCAGAATCATCGTCACACGGCCGTTCATGAAGGCTTGACGCGCCCCGACGATATTGTAGCTCTTAGCATCCGGCGGACAGAATTTCAGGATATCCACGTAATCCTGCACCGCCCGCACCCAGCCCGGGTTGTTGATTTGCGCTCGCATGGTATCGGGATCGAAGAATTGGGCGCCCCGAAAGGCGGGGTGGTTGGTGTAGGCCGAGGCTCGGCTGAACACGTCCCAGAATTGCTGGCCACCATGCGCGAACTCTTCCGCCGCACCGTATAGCACCGTGCCGTCGGCAGCCCGCCGACCGGTGAAAAACTCGGCGATATCTCGATACTCGGTCCATGTATCGGGTGGTGTCAGCTCGCGACCGTAACGCTCGTGGAAATCCTTGCGGTTGACCGGATCCTCGAACAAATCCTTGCGATAGTAGCCCTGGAACAGGTCGCCATCCACGGTCATGGCGATCCACTTGCCGTTCCAGGTCATCAACCTTTCGCGGTAGGTGGGATGGATATCGTCGAATGCCTCGCTGCGGATCAGTTCGGTCGGCACCTCGGTAAGATAAGGGAAGAAATCGCCGGCCCAGGCAGACGGATATAACAGTACGTCGTAAACGGGCTCTGGCGCGGTTAGCGATACCTTGAATTCGTCGAACAGTTTTCCAAATGGCGTGCCCACGACCCGTACTTTGCCACCCGTGCGTTGCTCCCAGGTTTTGGCATGGGCCTTGGCCGGTGCGTAGATGGCGGAAACATCGTGTACGCCAACGGTGATCTCGACTCCAGCAAAACGCTGATCGGGCAGTGGTTGGCCCAGAACCGGAGAGATCTGGATCAATAACCCGAGAAACCCAAGCGCCATCCCGCCAAGCAATTTCAATCCGATTGATCGACCCACACTCCAACTCGCCTTGGATCGAAAAAACTGCATAGATATCGGATACACGGTTCCAACCTCATCATCTTTCGCCGATCAGAAATATCCGCCATGATAAAATTGAATGTCATCATCAGGGAGCGACACAACAGCGCCTAAAGGACAGAGCATAAATAACTGATAAGATTTTGGAGTTTCCGATTTAACACCATCATTTTAGATATAATCGCCACATATTTATGATAGAACAATTGGCTGTATTTTAACTGTTTTACCCGGTCGTTTCAGATCGATCGGGCCGCATCTTGACGCTCAAAACCCTTCAATGAGTACTATTGATCCTTCGGATACTGATCGATGTCCCCTATGCAACACACTTCAGCACCCTGGACGCCAGCAAGCTGGCGGGGAAAGCCAGCGGTGCAATTACCGGCTTACGACGACCTCTCGGTGCTAGCCGAAGTCGAGGAACGGTTAGCCCATTCGCTGCCGCTGGTGTTCACAGGCGAAATCCGTACCCTGCGCCAACAGCTGGCCGAAGTTGCGGCCGGCCGGGCTTTCTTGCTCCAAGGCGGCGACTGCGCTGAAAGCTTTGCCGATTTCAACGAGCACGCCATCACCGACACCTTCCGGGTGCTGCTGCAAATGGCAGTCGTACTCACTTTTGCCGCCGCCTGTCCGGTGGTCAAGGTCGGCAGAATGGCGGGACAGTTCGCCAAACCGCGCAGTTCGCCGATTGAAACCCGCGCCGGCGTGACCCTACCCAGTTATCGAGGCGACATCGTCAACGATTTTGATTTCACGTCGTCGGCCCGGCGGCCGGACCCGCGCCGGCAATTGCGTGCCTACGCCCAATCGGCAGCGACCCTGAACCTGCTGCGAGCGCTGGCCCAGGGTGGTTTCGCTGACTTGCATCGGGTCCAGCAATGGAACCTTGAGACCCTCCGTGCCAACCCGCAGGGTGACCGCTATCGTGATCTGGCCGGTCGGATCAGCGAAACTCTCGCTTTCATGCGCGCCTGCAGGCTGGACGCCGCGACCGATCATCAGGTGCGGCAGGTGCAATTCTACACCTCGCACGAAGCATTGCTGCTGGGCTACGAACAAGCATTGACCCGGCGTGACTCATCGACCGGTGACTGGTACGACGGCTCAGCGCATTTTCTGTGGATCGGCGAGCGAACTCGGCAACTGGACGGCGCGCACCTCGAATTTGCCCGTGGCATCGCTAACCCCATCGGGATCAAGTTGGGACCGACCACAACACCAGATGCCCTGTTGCAAATATTGGACATACTGAATCCCGACAATCAACCGGGCCGGCTGACCCTCATCAGCCGGATGGGCGCGACCAAAATCGAACACGCTCTACCACCGCTGATTCAAGTCGTCCAACGCGAAGGCCGGCAAGTTATTTGGTCTTGTGATCCCATGCATGGTAATACGCGGGAAACCAGTACCGGCTACAAAACCCGCCCTTTTTCCAGCATCCTCGACGAGGTACGGCATTTCTTCGCCATTCATCGGGCGGAGGGCAGCATTCCGGGCGGGATGCACTTTGAGTTGACCGGTCAGGACGTAACCGAGTGCGTGGGCGGCGCGCAAGCGATTACCGAACAAGGATTGGCCGACCGCTATCACACCCAATGCGACCCACGCTTGAACGCCTCGCAGAGTTTGGAACTGGCGTTCTTGATTGCTGAAACCTTGAAGGATTACCGGCGGGCAATGCAGGCGGATTCTGACGCAACCAACAGAGATAGTGAGCGATGAGCCATAAATCGCCGTGTCTGCTACTGGTGATGCAGGCCCAAGACGCTAGCGCGGGACGTTGCCGCCGCATGTTGCGGGAACGCGGCTACCAACTTGATTATTGCTATCCGCAGACCGGTGAACCGTTGCCGGCGAACATGGATGGTTACGCCGGCGCGGTCGTGTTCGGCGGACCGATGAGCGCCAACGACGACGACAAGCTGCCGGGCATTCGGGCCCAACTGGACTGGATTCCCCGGATGTTGGCAACCGGCCAACCATTTTTGGGGATTTGCCTGGGCGGCCAATTGTTGGCGCGGGCCTTGGGGGCAACCGTCAGGCCGCATCCGAAAGGATTGGCGGAAATCGGTTATTTCCCGATACATCCGACGCCGGTGGGACAAGCAGTGTTCGACGCATCGCTGCACGTCTACCACTGGCACCACGAGGGTTTCGATCTACCGGCCGGCGCGGAACTGCTAGCGACCGGCGAACGTTTTCCGCATCAGGCTTACCGTTACGGCGCCAACGCCTTCGGGGTGCAGTTCCACCCAGAAGTAAATCAGCGAATTCTCGAAGCGTGGCTGGTGGAGGGCGTGAGGGAATTGGGCTCGCCCGGCGCCCAGTCCGCCATCGAACAACGCGACCACCACGCCCGTTACGATGCGGCGCTGGATCGCTGGTTCGACGGTTTTATTGATGAGTGGTTAGGCAAGGCCACCAACGGCGACCAATCGCAAACCGTAGCCCACTGACCCGACCAGGTTTGCCAAGTCGAGAAGCTTTTATACTTGTACCCCATGCCCGCCCAGCAGACACGCCAACAGAGCCGATCCCGCGAACATCGGTAGCAACCGCTTCTTGTCGAAGAGGTTGCCGTTAATTTCCGCTCTTAGGTTCTCGGGAACCTGGTCACCCAGTAGGGTCCATCGGCAATCCGTACATTCGATTCCAACCCGCTCCATGAGGGGAACGACTGGAACCCCACAAAGATGGAAATAGCGCAGGACGCCAAAGCTGCGATGCAACTTATTACCGCAATTGGCACACTCCAAGCTCTCCACTAACGCACCCTTCATCACCTTGCCTTTTGTGCCACAAATGTTCATGGTCATTCCTCCAAACTAGAGACATGTGCGCATCAACAATCCTGACGCCATTATCACTTGCATTACATATAATGCATTAACCATGCCGCATTTAGGCACTAAAATTAATCAATTCCATTAAGGTTTTGATAGGAGGTTTACCAGTCGCGGATCAACCCGGCCCGTTCAAATTGGTCACCGACTTGCAAACGGTTCACCATGAACCATTCGATCAGACTGGATAGGTTGTTGTACCGACTGTCGCCCTGATTTAGAAGTCAAGAACGCTCGCGAACAAGATTCTGCCTAGGCGAAATAACGCCGTAAAAACTCATCGAACGGCACATCATCCGCTGCTTCGATGTCCTGTTGCGCTCGTAAGGATCGTTCTGCCGCTTCTGTGAAAAAGCGAACCTGCTCCTCCGCTAGCGGCCGGTCTTCAAAATAGCGCCGGTGCTGTTCCGAAATCCGCCGGGCACAGCGGAAGAAATTTTCGCCGCTGGCGCGCATTTCGGCCAGTATCCGGGCAGATGGAGTGCGGTTGGGATTGGCCAACGCCTCCTGCTGTTTGGCCAGTGCTACCGTGTAGGGTCGATCCATTTCGCCAAGGTCCAACAACTCGCAGATCGGTTGCAACAAGCCTAAAATTTCATTTGCCCAATCCTGCATCGGTAGCGATGGTAACCGGCGGCGATGCAGGACCAAGGTCGGATCGCGACCGTTCAGCGCCACCGCCATCTGGTTGTCGTCGATCATCCGCCGTTCCTCACCATCCAGCGGCAGCGATTCACTCAGCAGGCAAAACAGTAGGAAAGCCTCCAAAAAATGGAGTTGAGACTCATTGACCCCCAGTGGATCGAGGGGATTGAGATCGACCGAGCGCAGTTCCACATATTGCACTCCACGCCGCCCAAGTGCGAGAGTCGGCTTCTCGTTGCCACGCGGCGGCTGCTTGGGCCGCATCGAGGTGTAATATTCGTTCTCAATCTGCAGGATGTTGGCGTTGAGTTGGCGATATTCGCCATCCACTTTGACGCCGATCTTTTCGTAAGGTGGCCATGGCGTTGCCGTCGCCTGCGTCAGACTGGCGATGTATTCGGCCAAGGAGTTGTAACAGACGTTGACGCCGCTCTTTTTCTCGGTACGGTTGGTGTAGCCGATGTTGCTCATCCGCAGCGACGTGGCGTAAGGACCGTAACAGGTGTGCTCGTCGAATGCCGGCAACGTGGTCGACTTGCCATCGAGGAAAGATTTGCAGACAGCGGGCGACGCGCCAAACAGATACAAAATCAGCCAGCCGAAGCGTTGCAGGTTGCGAATCAGGCCAAAGTAAGATTCAGAGCGAAAATCTGCTAACGAACGGCGGTCTCCCTCCTGATCCCGAAACGCCATCCAAAACTCGTCTGGCAGCGAAAAGTTGAAATGGATGCCGGCGATGACTTGCATGATCCGCCCATAGCGCCACGCCAGCCCGCGCCGATAAACGTGTTTCATAAACCCAAGATTCGACCGGCCGTATTCGGCGATAGGAATACTAGCCTCGCCAGCGAGAATACAGGGCATACTGGCGGCCCAAAGCAGTTCGTCGCCGATGAAACGGTAGACGAATCGATGGCAATCATCCAGAAAACGCAAGGCTTGATCGGCAGACGGCAGCGGTGGAGTGATAAACTCCAGCAGTGCCTCGGAATAATCGGTGGTGATATAGGGATGGGTCAGCGCCGAACCCAGCGCAACCGGATGCGGGTTTTGAGAAATAGAGCCCTCCGGGGCCATCCGCAATGCTTCCCTTTCAAGGCCAAGCAGACGGCCATCTAGCACAGAGCGCTGGTCGGCATTGAGCAGCCAAGCCACACGCTGGTCGAGAATGTGTTGCAAGATGCTGGTCTCTCCGGCTGAAAATGAGGCGCCTGAATTTTGCGCCTATCGGCGATAAAAATCACTGTGCGGCGGCGATAGCCCCGCCTCCACAACCTCAGAGGTACCCATGAACCACGGTTTGCTGCTCGGCTGCACGCCAGACTGTATTCCTCTCATGCCCATCGTCGAGGGCGAATTTGAGGCCTGGTTGGAGCGGCAAGACGAAGCCTTGCGCCGCTGCTGGTTGACCGCGACCGGTTTCAAAGTGAAACCGGGTAGTTTCAGCCTGGTACCCGGCGTGGACGGTCGCTTGCGGGCGGTGGTAGTGGGTTTGCGTAGTGCTGACGATTTATGGGCCTTGGGCGGCCTGCCCATAACGCTGCCCGAAGGGGATTACGTCCTCGACGCCCGGTTTGAGCCTCGGCAACTGGAGCGATTCACTCTGGGCTGGGCACTCGGTGCCTACCAGTTCGCGCGCTACAAGACCCCGAAGCGCGCCACGGCGCGGTTGGCGATTGACCCGGCCTGCGACGGTAAACGCATTCACGACTACGCCGACGCCATCGGTTGGGTACGCGATTTGATCAACACTCCCGCCGAGGACATGATGCCGGAACATTTGGCCGAGGCTATGCAAGCACTGGGCGAAACGTTCGGTGCTACGGTGGATCAGATCATCGGCGATGCGCTACTGGCACACAACTATCCGGTCATCCACACGGTCGGCCGAGCCAGCGTGCATCCACCCCGCTTGCTGGATTTACGCTGGGGTGATCCGAGCCATCCCAAAGTGACCTTGCTCGGCAAAGGCGTCTGCTTCGATAGCGGTGGGCTGGACTTGAAACCGTCCAGCGCCATGCGCCTGATGAAGAAAGATATGGGCGGTGCGGCGACTGCGCTCGGGCTGGCGCGATTGGTGATGAGTACAGCCTTGCCGATACGGCTGCGGGTGCTGGTGGCAGCCGTCGACAACGCGGTTTCGGGCGCCGCGTTTCGGCCTGGCGATGTGGTCCGTTCCCGGCAAGGGACGACAATTGAGATCCACAACACCGACGCCGAAGGTCGGTTGGTCCTGTGCGACGCGTTGGCGGAAGCCGCCAGCGAGCAGCCGGCGGCGATGATCGACTTCGCGACCCTGACCGGCGCGGCGCGGGTGGCGTTAGGCACCGACATGCCGGCGCTATTTTGCAACGACGACACCCTGGCAACCGGCCTGCTCGCGATGGCCGAACGGGAACAGGATCCCATCTGGCGCCTGCCCCTGCATCAACCCTATCGGGAAATGCTCGACAGCAAAATCGCCGACTTGGCCAACGCCTCGGATTCGTCCTACGCTGGAGCGATCACGGCAGCGTTATTCTTGAAAGGAATTTGTGCCTGCCGGCGTTCTGTGGGCGCACTTCGACCTGATGGCCTGGAACTTGAAAACTCAGCCGGGGCGGCCGGAAGGCGGCGAAGCGATGGGAATGCGTGCGGTGTTCGCATGGCTGGAACAGAGATTCGGTAAGCGCTGAACTGCATCCAAACCTCTGCTCCCCAAACCCTCTTCCCAATAGGGAAGGGGCGTTACGGCAATCAGGCAACCGGATGCCGCAGTTGCGAGTTGGCGATCGGCGGTTTGACCGAGTAGTCGTAGAATCCCTTGTTGGTCTTACGGCCCAGATAGCCGAGCTGAACCAAGCGGGTCAAGGTATGGGGCGGGGACACATGCGGCTGGTGCATATCCTGATAGATATTCAGGGTCATGGCTTCCACCACGTCCAGTCCGATGTAATCAGCCAGCTCGAACGGCCCCATCGGATGCCCAGCGCCGGATTTCATCGCGTGATCGATATCGGCGATGGTCCCAGTTCCCATCTCCAGCAAGCGAATTGCGCTTAGCATGTAGGGCGTTAGCAGCCGGTTAACGATGAAACCGGTGGTGTCCTGCACGATCACTGGGTCTTTTTTGAGCTTCTTGCAGAACACATCAAGCGTGCTGATCGTCTCTTCCGAAGTCTCGAAAGCATGGATGATCTCGACCAGCTTCATCACCGTCGCCGGGTTAAAGAAGTGCAGTCCGGCGACGCGCGCCCGATGCTTACACACCGCCATCAACGCCGTCACCGACAGCGTGGAGGTGTTGGTGGTCAGCAGCGCTTCCGGCGATACGATGGCTTCCAGGCGGCAGAACAGCGCTTTCTTGGTCTCCAGATCCTCGATGATTGACTCAATGATCAGATCACAGTCGGCGACATCTTCTTCCTTGGTCGTCAATTGCAGCAGGCCAAGCGTGGAATCCTTCTGCTCGGCGGTCATCTTGCCACGCTCGACGATCTTGGCCAGCGACTTCTCCAAATTCGACCGAATCTTATCGGTGGAACCTGGAGTCGCCTTGACCGCGACCGTAGGGATACCCGCCTGCGCGCACACCTGCGCCACGCCCAGACCCATCGCACCACAGCCCATAACACCGACTTTCTTGATTTCCATCGCACATGCCTTATTGTGGTTTGTGACACTTCATCGTCCGACGTCTGAAATGCGCCGGTCCGTATATTCACTAAATATTATAATGAATTCACAACCGTTGGTTTAACTTCCTTGTCATATTGGTTCCGGTCTCCCGCCTCCTCAACGATGCTTGAATTCGGGCGTGCGTTTGCCGATAAACGCCTCCATCCCTTCCTTCTGATCCTCGGTTGCGAACACGGCATGGAAGGTCCGCCGCTCGAACAACAAGCCTTCCGCTAGGCTAGTTTCAAGGGCGCGGTTGACGCACTCCTTGGTCATCATCACCGCCGGCAACGACTGTGCAGCGATCAGTTCGGCGGTCTTGACCGCCTCTTCGATCAGCTCGGCCACCGGCACAATCCGGCTGACCAACCCAGCCCGTTCCGCCTCCACAGCGTCCATCATCCGTCCAGTCAAACACAGCTCCATCGCCTTGGACTTGCCGACCAGCCGAGTCAGGCGTTGAGTACCACCGGCACCGGGTAGGATACCGAGCTTAATCTCGGGCTGGCCAAATTTAGCGTTGTCGCCGGCCAGAATGAAATCGCACATCATCGCCAACTCACAGCCACCGCCGAGCGCGTAACCGGCCACTGCCGCGATAACCGGCTTGCGGCAACGGCTGGCACGCTCCCAGTTACGGGTAATGAAGTTGCCCTTGTAGGCGTCCATGTAGGAATAATCTTTCATACCTTTGATGTCGGCGCCTGCGGCGAACACCTTCTCACCGCCAGTGAGAACAATGGCACGGATGGACTCGTCCATTTCGGCCGCGTCCAGTGCTTGGGTCAGTTCATCCATAAGCTCGTTGGACAGGGCGTTGAAGGCTTTGGGCCGGTTGAGAGTGATCAGAGCCACCGGACCACGGGTTTCAACCCGGATATTCTCGTAGTTATTCATGCGTTGCTTTTCCTCCCGAGTTTTGCGGAACCCCTTCGATTCCAGCAGGGATGACGGTGGGGGTGCGGCGCAGACGCATACAATTCGTCAAACCGCCGCGAGTCGGCCAGTTTGGACAGTATAAGCCAAAATGAGCCGGCTCAGGATGGCCCTGACGGAGAGGATCAAAATCGTGGAAGAATTTAAGAAGGGCTGGTACGGGCGCACCCGCCACGAAGAACTAAACGGACGTGCCAGCAAAAGGGTTCCAGAGATGAAACAAAGCGATTCCAGCAACGAAACCTGGAATTGAACAGGGCATTTCAATGATTTCGATTAGGGCTCAGAAGATGATCAGGGTTTTTGATCGGCACAATCAACACATTGCCCATCCGAGCCGCGCCACCATTAGCCAGCTCGCTCGGTTTAAAAAATTGCTTGTCAGGTAAGGGTGATGCGGATGGCAGTGCATCTCCTGTTTTAGCAACGGAATCCGCTCGGGCAAGGGTCGATGGGACCTCTTCCGCTACGGAAAATCGCCACGTTGTCGCTGGCTCACGAGAAAAAGCTATTGAATCTAAAGGCTTGATCTGCTTGATTGAGTCAGATGCCCCCGGTGTCGATTTCATGGACGAAGTCCTTTGAGGCGTTGGAATCCAGTAGGACGCCACAGCTAAGGCCAAGGCCAAGGCGAGGATAAATATCTGCTTACGCTGGATTGGAATGTTCATTTGAGTAACATCCTAGTAAATAACAAACATTAGATTGACTACAAATCGATACTATGCAATAAAGATGCCAATAATCAAAAAATATCCTTAAGTTACTGTTATGCATTTAATTATTTAAATAAAATTCACACACAACAAAATCTCAACACAAAACAGCACATCAACACAGAAGCAAAACAATATTTGCCATCAAACAACATATTGTTTTTATTTGAATACTGCTTTGAAGTGCCTACTCACACCTTATACGCTGCCAATACAAATTGGCAGTGGCTGCCAAAACTCAGCAAAGAAAGCGCAGCCAAACCGGTTCAATTTGGCCCGACGGACCACCGCACAGTGGCCCAATTAAAAGGCATCATCATATTTTTGACTGATTCGTGGAAAAATGCGATATTTTTGAGTTTATCTTTTCCCTTGGTTTTTTGACCCAACCACAAGCCGGACCATGAAACAAGACCCCATCAGCCCCTACTTCGACATCAAAACCGACGCCGAAGGTCAAGAATACATGGAAGTATATCTGGAAGGTATCGCCCTGTTGCGGCTCGTCCTCAGCAACAAGGGCACCGCTTTCACTGAGGATGAGCGCGTTGCCTTAGGGTTGGATGGCCTACTCCCTCCCCAAGTGAACACACTGGATCAACAGGTCGAGCGGGTTTACCGTGGCTTTCTGCGCGAACCCGATCCCATCGCTAAGTATCAGTATCTGCGCGCTTTGCAGGAGCGCGCTGAAACTTTATTTTATGCCCTCCTGGAACGGCACCTTGAGGAAATGATGCCGATCATTTACACGCCAACTGTCGGGCAGGCGGTCCAGCAGTTCAGCCACCTTTATCAGAATCCGCGCGGGCTATCGTTTTCGCCGCTCAACATCGACCGTGCTGCGGGCGTGGTCCGTAACTTCCCGTGGAACGACGTGCGAATGATCGTCGCCACCGATTCATCAGCGATTCTCGGTATCGGCGATCAGGGGTACGGCGGGTTAGCCATCGCCATCGGTAAGTTGGCAATCTACACCATCGGCGGCGGCGTCAATCCTTTCCACACCATGCCGGTCAAATTGGACGTAGGCACTGACCGGCTGGAACTTCTGAACGATGAGTTCTATCTCGGCGTGCGGCAGCGCCGTTTGCGGGGCGAGCGCTACCTAACATTCCTGGATAAGTTTGTCAAAGCAATCCACGAACGCTGGCCGCGTGCCGTAATTCAGTGGGAGGATTTATCCAAGGATGTGGCCTTTACGGTTCTCGAGCGCTACCGCAAGCAATTACCTTCTTTCAACGACGATATTCAGGGCACCGGCGCGGTGGCGTTGGCCGGCCTGCTCTCGGCCAGTCGACTCAAGGGCGAAGCCTTGCGCGAGCAACGCATCGTCATTCTCGGCGCGGGCGCGGGCGGCATCGGCGTAGCTTGGGCCATCACCCAAGGACTCATCCGCGAAGGGCTCAGCCCTGAGGAAGCCCGCGACCGGGTCTATGTGCTCGATTCCGGTGGCCTGCTGGTCGAAGGACGCAATGTCGATGCCTACAAGAAACCCTTCGTGCAGCCACGCGAGAACATCGCCAGTTGGCAAATCACCAATGACATCCCAACCCTCCTGGAAACCATCGAACACACCAAGGCCACTGCCTTGTTGGGGTTAAGCGGCCAAGCCGGTTCCTTCAACCATCCGGTGGTACAGGCCATGGCCCGCCACTCGACCCGGCCGATTATTTTCCCACTTTCCAATCCCACTTCGGCTTGCGAGGCGCTACCAGAAGACATCCTGGACTGGAGCGAAGGCCGGGCCATCGTGGCCACCGGCAGCCCGTTTCCAGACGTGGAGCGGGATGGCCACATCCACCATATCGGCCAGGGGAACAACGCTTTCATTTTCCCCGGCCTAGGTTTCGGCACGATCCTGGCCGAATGTCGGGAGGTCACTGACACCATGGTGTTGGAAGCCGCTTACGCGCTAGCTGAATATACCGCCGCCGCCCATCTGCGCACCGGTCGCATCTACCCGCCAGTGCGCGAGCTGCGTGAAGTCAGCATCCGGGTCGGTGCGCGGGTGATCGAGCAGGCGTTGCGAGAGAATGTCGCCGGTCGCACCAACCTGGCAGGGCAGGATCTTGATACTTATCTGCGCTCACGGTTCTGGAAACCACGCTATCTACCGATCGTGCGCGGCGATCACACCGCCATGATCGATCACCCCGGCTATTCGTAAAGCAGGGAACGAGTCACCCCAAACGCTGCATCAACGTAACCGTTCGCTCCCCTCTCTCTCATGAAGGGGGAAGGGACTGAACAGTTACGCATCGGCGACCTTGCTCGGCAGGAAAACCCTGTCGATGCGACCCGGAAAACAGCGCGCCGAACCATCGGCTTCGAGATTACTCCACCGAAACCCCGAAACCCAATCTTTCGAGTTGACTTCGGCTGATCACGGAAATGGTGCTTTCGTAAGTTCGCCGCGTCTGGCGCGCGACCCGAGCACGCAATTCCGCTTCACCGGAGGAACTGGAGCGAACGACGAAGCTGAGCGTTATGCCCGTGGATCGGTAAACCTGCATCGCAGCATCCAATAAGACATCGCGCGTCACGGTCCGGCCCGCATAGCCGCCCAACACCCTCGATACTTCCGAACGGTCGACACCGATTAGCGAACTGTCCACAGTGACTCGACCGATACGCCATTCGCCGGGACGTGCAGCGCCCGCAGGTGGCGATGGTGGCGCAACCGAGGCTGTTCTCTCTAACTCGACCGGCACCGTCACATCGCCATCGGCAATTTGCACGGTCACCCGCTTGGATTCGTAACCGCGACCGCCCACTTCCACGGTATAGTTGCCGGATGGCAACAGCATCCTCGGTCGATAGATATACGAAGAGTTCACCAAGCGAACCCAAGCATTCGCCGGATTCGGGCGAATGGTAAGCCGGTATCGTGTAGGCTGCGCCAATTCGGGCTGCTTGACCAACGTCACCGGCACCGTCACGTCACTGTCGGCTATCCGCACCGTCAACTGTTGCGTTTCATAACCCGATCGCGAAACTTCCACGGTATAGCCACCCTGTGGCAGCGATACACCGGGCCGATAGACGGTTCTCGTCCCGCGCAGCCGCACCCGAGCGTCCGGCGGATCGGCGCGTACTGTCAGCCGATACTGCACCGGCTGCTCCGGCTCAGGCTGCTTGACCAACGTCACCGGCACCGTCACGTCACTGTCGGCTATCCGCACCGTCAACTGTTGCGTTTCATAACCCGATCGCGAAACTTCCACGGTATAGCCACCCTGTGGCAGCGATACACCGGGCCGATAGACGGTTCTCGTCCCGCGCAGCCGCACCCGAGCGTCCGGCGGATCGGCGCGTACTGTCAGCCGATACTGCACCGGCTGCTCCGGCTCAGGCTGCTTGGCCAACACCACCGGTACTGTCACGTCACTGTCGGCTATCCGCACCGTCAACCGTTGCGTTTCATAACCCGATCGTGAAACTTCGACCGTGTAACTACCGGGACCTAGCTGGATACCAGGTCGATAGGTTGGCCGGATGCCGAGCAGACGGATCCGAGCGTTGGCAGGATCGGCGCGTACCGTCAACCGGTACAGGGCAGGTGGTGTCGGTTCAGGTTTTTTGGCGAGTTTCACCGGCACCGTTACATCGCTGTCAACGATCGGCACGGCCACTCGGGTAGGCTCGTAACCGGATTGACTGACCTCAATAGTATAGTTACCAGGTGGTACCAGCATTCCGGGCCGATAAGGTGATTTTGCGTTCAGTAACCGCACCGTGGCTTGCAGCGGATCGACCTGAACGGTCAGGCGATATTGCCGAGCGGCCGGCGGCGGTGTTTCCTTTTCCAGCGTTACGGGTACGCTGACCTCGCCATCGACGATCCGCACCGGAAATTTATGGGAGACGTAACCTTCGCGGATGACTTCGATTTCATAGTCGCCTGGCAGCAGACTCACGCCGGGCTGATAGGCGACCGATGCGCCCAGTAGCCGAATTCGCGCATCCGAGGGGTCGGGACGAACCGTCAGGCCGTAGCGGGCCTTTTCCAACACGACGTTGAGCACTACATCGCGATCGCTGATTCGCATCGACTCCTTGCGCGTCACATAGCCTGGCTTGGCTACCTCGACCTCGTAATCTCCCCCCGGTAATCGCATCCCTGACTGATAGGGAGTCGGGTTGTTCAAGAGACGCACGCTGGCATCAGGAGGATCAGCTCTCACGGTCAGGGCATAGGCCTGAGGAGCAGCGGGCGGCGCCAGCACCATGGCGGACAGATCATTGATTTTGATCTGGATGGTATCGATGTCCTTATCCTGAATCTGACCGCTGCCCAGCAAGGAAGCGGTCTTGGTATCGATCAGCCGCGCCGTGACAGTAATCAGATCGCCCAGCTTGGAAACCCCGCCGGTCACCACGGCATCGACGCCGTATAACCGCCCTAATTCGGCAGCGGTCTTAGGGTCGAGTAAGCCCGTCGATCCCAATTCCTGCGCCTTGGCGATCTTGGCTGCAGCCGTCAACGGTAACCGATCCTTAAGGGTAAACCGACCAGAATTAGCAATGGCCGACATCATCAGATCAGCGATAATGGCGCCGGCCTGCTCGTTCAGATCGCCTCGAACACTGAACTCGATCACCGTCGCCGTCATCCGCTTCTGCGGCGGCTCGGGAGCAGCCCAACCCCGCTCGACCGGTAGCCAAAACAGCAGTATCAGCGCCAGAATCGACCCGAATGGATTGGGCCGAGTTTTGGTGGGGCGAATGCCCTGCTGCAACCGCTCGCTGTTCATGGCTCCAGCACCAATCGAAACCCCAAGTCGAATTTCCGATACTCCGGCGCGGCCGGGAAGCGATAGGCAAACCGCACTAACCCTGGATAATCGGACCAGGAACCACCCCGCAACACTCGTCGGCCACTCGCGGTCGTGCCCCGATCAGCGCAGCGGGTTTCACCACCGTTGTAAGTGCTATCGTATTCGGAGCAGGTCCATTCCGCGACATTGCCTAGCATGTCGTACAGACCGAAGCCGTTGGCAGCGTATTTTCCGACGGGAGCGACCACCACTTGGCCGTCTTCGCAAGGATAGTTGGCCCAATTAAATGGCTTGGCCTTACGGGCGGTCTCATCGTAAATATTGGCGTAATGACAGGCTTGGTTTGGATCGTCGCCCCAATAGCGCGAGTCGGTCCTGCCACCGCGCGCGGCGTATTCCCATTCCGCTTCAGTCGGCAAGCGAGCGTGCAAGCCAGCTTTCGCTGACAACCAATCGGCGAAAGCGACCGCTTCCTGCCAGCTCACGCGCACCACCGGCTGATCGTCGTTATTTAAGGCATAGGATTCGTAGCTGCCACTATCATGATTGGCGTCGAAACGTCGATACAGCGCGTTGGTGACTTCATATTTTCCCATCCAAAAACCCCGGGGACACACCTGATGGGGCACCTCGTTCGCACTGCGGTCTCTCTCCGTTTCCCGACTGCCCATGACGAAGCACCCCGGCTCTATCCAGATGAACTCCATGCTAACCCAGGGATCGGTGTAACTCTGACCGGCTTGAGGATTAGCGGGGGGGCCACTCGGAGTGGGCTTGGGTGGCTCGCTCCCCCCCGGCTTCTCGCTCCCCGGCGGGGTTGGTGGCACTGGCGATGGCGATGGCGAAAAGATTTTAATACCGGCCACGATCGCTGCGATCACCAGCAGACCCGCTCCCCAACGCCAATCTAACCACGGGGGCTTCCTCTTCGTCTCGACCGATTCCAGGGGTTCTGGCACCGGCTCGATGACGACCGGGTGGGATTTCTCGGCGCTACGGTGCAATTCCGGCCGAAACGGTAATTCCAGCTTGACTGTGCGCTCGTTGTCTTCAGGTGGCACTTCCAGTGCCGTTCGCATGTTCGCGATGGTCTGGAACCGTTTTTCGGGACGAATCGCCATAGCTTGATCGATGAGATGCAGCAAAGCATAGCTGTATCGTCCCTCCCCCGCCTCCACAGCCGGCTTCAGGGGATCATCAAGCACCCGCGCCGGCGCCTCGACCGGCTGCTTACCGGTGACGCACTGGTATAGAACCGCTCCCAGGGCATAAACATCGGTCCAAGGCCCGTAGCCCTTGCCTTCCGCCAAATATTGCTCGATCGGCGAGTAACCGATCGTGAACACGCTGGTGATATTCCTACTGCGCTTGCTCAAGGCTTGGCGCGCCGCGCCAAAATCGATCAAAATGGTGCGACCGTCGGATCGGCAGTAGAGATTTGCCGGCTTTAAATCGCGATGGAGATATCCCAGGGAGTGCACGGTTTCCAGAGCAGGCAGCACATCGTCCAGCAAGCGGCGAATCTGCTCCTCCGACAGTGTTCTTTCACGCTGGAGCACCTGGCTGAGCGGTTCGCCGTCCTCGTAATCCATGACGATGTACGCGGTGCCGTTCGCTTCAAAAAAATCCTTCACCCGCACGACGCCAGGATGATTGACTTGGGCTAAGACTCTGGCCTCATTCAGAAACCGCTCCAATCCCCAAGTGTAACAGGCTTCCTCTCCCGCCTCCGAGGTCGGCAGGCCACCTTGGGTATTGGCCAAGACATTGATATCGTCGCGATCCCGATAGGACCACTCCACCGGAAAATATTCCTTAATGGCCGCTTGACTACGCAACGCTTCATGAACTGCCCTGTAAGTGATCCCAAATCCGCCGGCGCCCAACACCGCCTCAATACGGTAATGATGCAAGCGATAGCCGATGGGCAGCGTATTGGATTTTTTAGTCATGGCGTCCTATCGTGATATCGGTGGCACTGTCGTGGGGCACCTTCGAAAAAATCGCACGGTCATCGCAGGTCAGCACTCAAAACATTCAGGGCAGTTCCCGCACGACTCGAAACCCCAGGAAATAGTCATGAAAATCGGACTGGTAACGATGCCGATCCCCCGAGCGAACATTGCGGGGCTCGTCGTTCCAAGAGCCGCCACGCACCACGAAAGTACGTTCGTCCGCCGGTTCTTCGCAATCTTGACTCGGCGCCTGATAATCCGGGGTGTAGAGCGAACAGGTCCATTCCAGCACATTGCCCAGCATGTCGTGCAAGCCATAGTCGTTATTGCGATAACTCCCGGCTAGCGCAGTGTAAACATGGCCATCGTGACATCGCGCGGCCGTCCAGCCCACAAACACCTTCTTACCATCCTGGTCAGCTACATTCGCGTAGGCGCAACCCTCATCGGGATCATCGCCCCAGTAGCGGCTGGTCGTCGTACCGGCGCGGGCTGCATACTCCCACTCCGTTTCCGTTGGCAGGCGGTAGCGATGGCCGGTCTGCCGCGTTAACCAACCGGTAAACTCCTTGGCATCCCGCCAGGCGACATTAATGACCGGATGTCGGTTGCGCCCCCAACCTTCGTCGCCGGGTAACGACCGGCCGGTTGCCGTCGCAAACCGGTCGTACTCGAAAAACATCACTTCGTATTTTCCGATGGCGAAGGATTTGGCGATCCGCGCTGGATGCTGTCGCTCATCGTCGTAGCGGCCTTTTTCGCTGGCCGGAGAACCCATCTCGAACCCACCAGCGGGAATCACCACCAGCTCCGGTCCTTGGGATCCGTCATCGAGACGATCCCGCATCACCCGATTGGCCGGATTCAGGCGAGCCAGCGCAGCCTCGGCCTCCGCTCGAAAGTTGCAGACCGCCGGGCAACGTTCGAGATAAGCCCAGTAAGCCTTACGGTTATTGGCGCGCCGCGCGGCCGCGAAGGCCTCCGCATCGGCCTGTCGAACTCGTTCCGTGAGTTCGGCTTGCTTCAGCGTCGCGGCCAAGTTCGCGATCTCGGGCAAATTTGCCTGGATCGACTCGGCCTTCTTCAATCTCTGCTGCGCTCCGGTCAGATCGCCTTTTTCGATGCTCGCCCGCGCCAGCGCCACCCAGTTCAGAGCGAGCCGCCGCCGCGCCGTGACGACAAACGGATCACCCGGTATCAGCGCGGCCAGTGCATTCAAACGACCTAGCGCCCCAGCACCCTGCTCCTCGCCATTTTCCCTCTGGAAAGCTCGGGCAAAAGTTTCAAAATCCGTTTTGAGTTTGTCGATCTTTTGTTCGGTCTGCAAATTTTGCATCGCAACGCGGGCTTCCTGCTCAAAACCACAACGGGGACAACGCTGTAAATAAAGCTGGTAAGCGACCAAGGTATCCATCCGTTTGGCCGATTCAAACGCCCGCGAGTCGGCTTCCCGCTCTGCCTCTTGCAGTAGCACGGTCAAACCCGTGGTCGGCGATTGTTCAGGCGCCCCAACCGGTTTGGAGCGTCCGTCAGCCGAGGCTTCGGTCTGCTTCGGCTGATCCAGACTGACTTTTTCGTCGCCTTGCCGAGTCAGCCGATAAATACCCAGCACGACCAACAACAATCCAGCAACCAATAGCCAATTCCACAATAGCGAGCTTCCGCCCCGCTTGGCCCGATCCGCCGGCTGTTGCGCGGCCTCCAGCTCACCCATGAATTTACCGGCGTCGGTCGGACATAACTCGCTCGGATAGGCCAGTCCACGCCGCAAAAACCGCCAAGCTTCGTCTGTCAGACCAGGGGGACGCGGTATCAGATGGGTCAGCTCACCTTTGGCTTCGTAGGCGCTTTGCCCCATCAACATCCGGTAAACCAGCAACGCCAGAGCGAACACATCGCGACGGAATGCCGCTTCGACGGATGCGGCATCGTTAGCAGAATCCGTGCCGGTTTCTTCCACCGACTCGCTGGTATCGAATAAAACACTTCGTGGTTCGACCACCTCTGTCGTCAACCCGAATCCCAGCAGCTTGATCTCATCCAGGCGGGTTAAAATGACTGTGCCCGCATTGAGGTGCTGATGGGCAAGACGCTGCTCTCGCCGGGCATAGTCCAAAGCGGTCGCAACGGGTTTTAGCCATTTTAGGACGATCCCCCAAGGCAATCCATTCTGCCCTTGCTCCTTCAGCAGTTGCTCCAAGCTTTGACCGCGCTGGAGGTCGACATACTCCATCTCCACGAACGGCCAACCATCGGCTCCATGCCGCCAACCGTAAACCCGAGCGATCTGTGGATGGTCAAGTTGCGCGGCGGGCTCAACCCGGGCTCTCATCTTGGTCAGATAGGTCCGCCACCCGATCAGATCAGCGCGTTGCGATCGTTCCTCGCGCCCCGATTCGCGCGGATTCGACGCGCGACCGACGGGCAAAAACAGCTTGACAACTCGAAACTCGTCACCCGCGCCGCTGGCACGCTCAGTATCCTCGGTCAGGGCAACCGCCAGCCACACCTGTCCCTTGCCGTCGAGGTCGCGTAACAAGCGGACGCGACGCTCAGGCGGCCCGATCACCGTGCCGGAATCGAGGGTTTCCAAACCAGAGGCCTTGATCGGCAGATCCGGTTCGGATTCGACCGATTCCGTGCCCTTTGCCGCCGTTTCGGCGGAAGTACGCGAATCGTCGACCATCGTCGATTCGCGTAACAATTCTGCCCGGCGGCGAACCCATTCTGTCTCATCCAGCAGACCCGCCGCACGGGCGCGCGCAAGTTCCTCAAGACGCGATTCAATGTCCATACGTCGTGAAATTCTCGGATAATTTCAAAAGATTTATTTGAACAACGACTGCGAATCACATTATCTTTATAGTCTAGCAGAAGCTAGAAACCGCCTGGTGGGTCATTCCACTGCGCGATCTCACAAATGGACCGGGCTGTCTCTGTTCGCATTGCGATACGGTTCTCAGCACCCGATCAATAGCCTCTAACCGATACCGGACCCTGCCATTTTCTCGTGAAAAGCCCGGACATCCAAGGGCAAATACCACCTACCCGTGACCTCTCGCTGGAGGTAGCGTTTCGCTCCGTTCGCTCGCCGACTGATCGCGGCCGCCGCGACAATCAAGACAATTACCTGGTGGTGGACGGCCAAGGTCGAGGCCGTTTTTTGCGCGACGAACGGGAAACGTACACCCAGTTACTGGACTGGCCATCCGGTCATTGGCGGGTCGCCGTACTCGACGGAATGGGAGGCCATACCCATGGCCGGGAAGCGGCGGAACAAACTGTCGACGGCTTGCTCGATCTACCGGCCATCACCGATGCCCGCCAGCTTTCCAACGCGCTGAGCGCCTTGCACGAAAGGCTTTACAAGGAGTTCCAGAAAGCGGGGTTGGAAAGCGGCTGTACGCTGATTCTACTGGAGATCCCACCAGGCGGCCCAGCGCTGTTGTTCCATGTCGGCGATTCGCGAGCTTACGCCATCAACTCGGAGCAAGTGGAGTGTCTGACTGTAGATCATGTACCGGCTACCCACCTCGCCTTGCTCGGGCTGCTGGATAACGTCCGGTGGTTCCAACAAGTGCATGCCCGGTCGAATACTCAGATCAGCCAAGCCTTCATCCTAGGCAGCACCCTCGGGGTGCCGAGCCTGCACCCCGAATCTATCGAGGCTGAACTGTTCGAGTTACACGACGGCAACTTACCGCTCTTTTTACGTGGTTTGGGCGATCGCCGCACACTGCCCTTGGCGCCGGGTTGGATTTACCTGCTCGCTAGCGATGGCCTCTGGCATCTTGCCAACCCACAGGCGTTCATCCGACGCTGGCCGACGCTGTTCACCAAGCAGAGCCTTTCTCTTGAAGAACTTCTGGATCTTTTATTTGCCGAGCTCGCTTACTTTATTCGGCGGCAGCAAAGTCAGCCGGACGACAACTGCACGGTGATTCTCTGTACGCGTAGTCGGCCCGGCCACGCCGTCGTCCGACTGCTTCCCGACCATCCTCTAAAAGAGGCGAACATACTGGTGAAGATCAGGCATATCTTGCTGGCGCTGCTGGTTGTGCTGGCAATCGCCTTCATGCAGCCGCTGGTCACCTTTCTAGGCGGTCTGACCCTGCTGCTGGGTGTCGGGGGGTTGATCTTTCGAGATCTATCGCCAGCCAGTCAGGATGCCGTGGAACGCCGGCTGCTCGGCTGGTTGCAGCGAATCCGCACCACTGGTTCGTTGCCGGCAACCAGTGAAACAACCAAATACCACCGCCGGCTACCCGATTCAACGGACTCGGCAACTGCAGCCGAACGGTTACGGCGCGGTCGCGCCAAGCCATCGGCGCGACTGCAAGAGACTGGCAATCCGGCTTCAACCGGCCGGGCCAGGGATGCCACGACCGGAAAAGACCCTTCGCCAACCATTTAATTCCAGTTAAGCCAAGGCTCCGTTACGAGCCACTTTACGCAGGATCGCGTAAATTTCATCCTTCAGATGCAAGCGCCTCTTCTTCAAGTCTTCCGTGTATGCGTCCGAAGGGGTTTCGATCTGGAGTTCGATGCGCTCCACTTCATCGTTGATCGAGTGATACTCATCGTAAAGCCCCGTAAATTGGGGATCGGCGGCCTTCAACTCAGCGATGCGATCCTTGTATTCGGGAAATTCATGGAAAAGATCGTGGTTCTCTCCCAGCATCGGGTCATCCTCCTCGTCATGGTTTTATTGCGGACAGATGAATATTTTGTAACGATTCAGTATAACAATCCTTCCCAGTAATCGTCAGGCCGCGCTATCTTGTCGCCACCCGACAGACGAACGCGCGGACATTCTTCTCAGCATCCGTTACAATTTTTGCCGATCCATTCAGCGGGGAACCCTAGCGCCATGAATCGTAACGTCATCATTCCGACCCTCCTGCTTGGCTTCTCATTCCTGGTGCTGGGAAGTCAGCTGAGCGCGTGCAACACCGTCAAGGGTGCTGGACAAGATATCAAATCGGCCGGCAAGGCCATCGAACACAAGGCCGAAGAGACAAAATCTTATTGATTTTTCTCGAATTATAAAATCGATTCAACCGCCCCGTGAGGACGGGCGTCCCCACCAATCGCCTGTCTTCCAGCAGTCGTTACCCTCCATGGATGCCGTCTCCTCAGGAAGCTATCGGGAGAGGCAAAAACCGGTTCTCTTGAAGACCTTCTAGCCCTTTCCCTCCCCGCGGAGGAAAAGGAATTTCTCCCCCGCGAGAAGTTTTCGAACGAGTGCCTAGCCCTCCTTGCGATAAAAGGCAATCAGCCCGAGCGTAGACGCATCATGCCCGGTAGCTGGTCGGTCCCCCTTTAATTCCGGCAGGATCGCATTCGCCAGTTGCTTGCCAAGTTCCACGCCCCACTGATCAAAGGAATTAATGTTCCAGATCACGCCCTGAACAAACACTTTGTGCTCGTAAAGTGCGATCAACGAGCCCAACACATTAGGCGTCAGGCGACGATAGAACAGGCTGGTACTGGGACGATTGCCGTGGAAGACTTTATACGGCAACAATTTCTCCAGCGCTTCGCCGCTCAGGCCTTGCTTCTCCAGCTCGGCGCGGGCTTGCGCCTCGGTCTTACCGACCATCAGCGCCTCGGCTTGGGCCAAGCAATTGGCTAACAAGATGGCATGATGATCGCCGATCGGATTTGGACTCTGGGCCGGGGCGAGAAAATCCGCCGGCACCAGATGCGTTCCCTGATGCAAGAGCTGATAAAAAGCGTGCTGGCCGTTGTTACCTAGGCCGCCCCAGAGAATCGGCCCGGTCTTAATCTTGACCTGCTGACCGTCGCGATCAATGGACTTACCGTTGCTCTCCATGTCCAGCTGTTGCAGGTAGTCCGGCAACGAGCGGAGATAATCGTCGTAAACCAGCATCACATGACTGTCGGCACCGAAAAAGTCGAGATACCAAACGCCCAGTAACCCCATGATTACCGGTAGATTCTCTTCCATCGGAGCGGTCCGGAAATGCTCGTCCATCGCGTGCGCGCCATCCAGTAGCTCGATGAAGTGATCCATCCCGAGATAGACGATGATCGGCAAGCCGATCGCCGACCATAATGAGTAACGCCCACCGACCCAATCCCAGAACCCGAACATGTTGGCGGTGTCGATGCCGAACTTGCTCACCCCCTCGGCATTGGTGGACACCGCCACGAAGTGCTTGGCGACCGCCAACTCATCCCCCAGTTCCTTGACGAGCCAGGCACGGGCGGTGTGGGCGTTGGTCATGGTCTCCTGGGTGGTGAAAGTCTTGGAGGCGACGATGAACAAGGTGCTCTCAGGATCGCACTCCGCCAAAACGTGGCTGATGTGGGCACCGTCCACATTAGAGACGAAATGCATCCGCAAGGTAGGATCGGCATAGGGTTCCAGGGCCTGGCAAATCATTTTCGGTCCCAGATCGGAGCCGCCGATTCCGATATTGACCACGTCGCGAATGCGCTTGCCGGTGTGGCCACGCCATTTGCCGCGCCGAATCTGGTCAGCGAACTTGCGCGCGTGCTCCAGAACCTCGCTGACTTCCGGCATCACATCCTGTCCCTTGACGTGGATCGGCCGGTTGCCTCGATTGCGCAAGGCAACGTGCAACACGGCCCGCTGTTCGGTATGGTTGATGATCTCGCCGTTAAACATCCGCTCGGTCCAGGCCGGTACTTGCGCCTGGCGGGCCAGCTCGATCAGTAGATCGAACGTTTCCCCCGTGATGCGGTGTTTGGAAAAATCGACCAGCAAATCGCCAAACCGCTTGGAGAACCGAGTGAAACGTTCGGGATCGGCGATGAACAAGTCGCGCAGGTGCAGGTCGGCGATAGCAGCATGATGGTTTTTCAGTTGTTGCCAGACCGGCAGGTTGCTGGGAACGGACATGGACAGCTTCCTTATCAGGTTGTTAAAACGCTGGCGAAACCGGGTAGTAAGTGCAGGCCATCTGTACCGGACGCCGACCGGCGCATCGCGCCCGCCGCGCCACGCCCGTGGCCCTAGGATTACTATAGTTTCCGTCGAAGTCACTGTCGAATCCTGGCCCATTTTCCGCTTCCGCCCCGGATCGGCACACAAATTTCTCGCTTCCGAACCTGACCAACCCATCCCGGATTTTCTTAAAATAGTTCATACTTACAGCAAATAATGCAGGGGATTTATCGATATCTCGTTTCTGGAATCCTACCCGTACAGTGATGTCCAGAGCTGATGGCAACCGATACCCGCCTGCTGCGGCAACCTCGTAGCAAACGCGCTCCATGTCGGCAGGTCAAACGAGCCCTACGATCCAACCCGAGCGACGCGATACCATGAACGACGCGACCGAACTCGAATCCTCCCTTGCGGGGACCATTGATTTTTTCCAGAACATGCGCCGGAAACTGGGCGCGCTGGAGGCGGAAACCGGCGCTCAGCACGAATTATTACGCACCGTCGTCACGTCGGTTGCCTCCTTCCAGCAGGATCGGCAGGCCGACCGGCAAACGTTGGCGACCCTCACCGGCAATGTCGAGACACAAACCGCGCAACTGGCCAGGCTGCAAACCGACATCCGCCTGCTGGACGAACAACTGGATCAGGTTGAAGCCCTGGTCAGTGGTCTCCAACAGGACCGGCAGCAAGCGCAGCAAACCCTCGCGACGCTGGCGACCGACCTACAGACTCAGACTGCCGGTAATGCACGCGAGATCGATGGCTTGGTCGCCTCGTTACAGGCTTCCGACCAAGAAATTAAGGCTGTCCGAGAGCGTGTGACAGCGCTTGAAAGCCGGCTCGAAAGCCTAGACCAAACTGCTCAGTCCATCACCGGTACCCTAGCCGACCTGAGCGCGACTATCGAACGGCACGAACAGGAACAGATTTCGCTGGGTCAGGCGGTCGAAGCCAATAACGCCATCGGGTCGCAGCTGCAAACACAGCAGACTCGGCTGGACGAACTCGCCGACTCCTCATCCACACTCCATCAGGAGCTGCAAACCGTTCGGCAAGGTTTCTCACACCTGTTAACCGAACTTGAAACCCAGCGCCACGCCCTGGCGGAGACCGTTCAAACCCGGCAAGAACTGCAAAAGCATCAAGATCGCCAGAAGTACCTGGAAACGTTGATCAATAAGGTATCGGCAGACACCAGTTCCACCCGGCAGATTTTGAATGTTCTCCAATCGGATTTGGCCATCCAAAGCGACACCCTACGAGAACTCGATCAAACTTGGCGAGAGGGGCTGACCACATACCAGGAACGACTGAGCCACCTGGAAAATACCATCGCCAAATCCGGCTCCCACGCCTCAATCGGTTTGGCATCCTCGCCAAGTACGGCCCTATCTTTCCAGGAACCGCCGCTCTCCGCTCCCACGCAACCCGAATCGCCGTTCCTTGACGCTCAACCTGAATCGCCGTTCCTTGATGTTCAACCCGAATCGCCGTTCCTTGACGCTCAACCCGAATCGCCGTTCCTTGACGCTCAACCCGAATCGCCGTTCCTTGACGCTCAACCCGAATCGCCGTTCCTTGACGCTGTTACAGAAAAGGCTACCGAAATCCCGCTGACAGAACTGCCCATCGAACAGGAACGGATCGATCAGCTGACCACTGCCCTCGCCGCTGCCCGCGAGGAGCAAGTAGGTCTTCGCAACGAACTCACCACTGCCCTCGCTACCACCTGCGAGGAGCAAGCAGGTCTTCGCAACGAACTCACCACTGCCCTCGCTACCACCTGCGAGGAACAGCAAGAACTTCGATTGGAACTGACCGTTGTCCAAGAAACCCTGTCAACCCAACACGAATTTTTAACCAACCTGCGGGACATCCTGGCCCAACAATTCCAGATGCAACAGCAGCGTCTTGGGGAACTTGAATCGACTCTCGATACCCTGCGCCAGACCCCCGCCGAAACGGCAGAGATTGATCTCCTTCCTCTACAAGACGCCCTGACGAACCACGCTGGGATATTGGATCGATTGCAAAAATCGGTTGAACAACAACTGCAAGCCCAACATCAACGGTTGGACGATCTTGAAAGCGCGCTCAGCAACCTGTCGCAAATTCCGACCCCTGCCCTGGAAATCGCCGACCTCCAACCGCTCCACTCGGGCTTGGCGGAGCAAGCGGAGACACTGGAGCAACTACAATGGAACACACAGCAACAGTTCGGCACGCTGACGACCACTATCGACAATCAGCGAGCGGGACTTCAGGAAATCACTGACCGCATTGGCAACCTGCAATACGAAATTGAGCAAATCCAGCAGCAGACCTTGGTCGGCTCAGCCGCCGACCAACACGCGCGAGCCGAACTCGACGACACTCAAGCCCAGGAATCTCGACAAGATCTCGAAGCCCTTCAGGAAGCGGTGACCGCGCTGGAAACCCGTTTGACCGGCCAGGCGCAAGCGTTCAGCAGCAATTTCGAGCAATTCCAAGGTCTAAGTACGGATCTTCAAGCGCTTCAGCAACACATCGAGAACCTGGAATCGTCTCGGCGGTTGGGAATTGTCGAGCAAGTTCTCGCCGCTCAGGGACAAACAGTGGCGCAACTGACAGATGACTTGCAACAAATCAAGCAGGATTCTCAACAGCTTGCCGAGATAGCTCAGAACGATACTCAAGGTCCGAAAATCGCCGAGCTGGCAGAACAGCTCGACCGGCAACAAGAACAACTGACTGATTTATCTGCCGTCATGGACACGATACGGACTGATAGCAAGGCCACCCAAGAAAAAGTTTTGAACATGGCAGCGAACGTAGCGCAACGGATTCATGAATTCCAAAACCAATTGCTAGCGGCCAAGACTGCTCAAGGTGAACAGCTACAGGACCTCGAACAGAAGCTTATTTTGCTCCAAGCTGCGGTTGAGACCATGGAAACTCAACGCAAACCTCGCCGTTGGTTCAGCATGCCGGCGACCTTCACGACCATCGCGTTCACTGTCGGCGCGGCATTCTTGTTGGCGCTAGCCCAAGTGATTTGGGTCATCAGTTAATTTGCGCTGTAAGTTATGCGCCGTTTTATATTCCCGTTCTCCGGCAACCTTTGACCGGTATTTGACCGCAAAAAAACAAAGCCTTGCATTGCTGCAAGGCTTTGTTTTATCTGGTGCCGGAAAGAGGATTCGAACCTCCGACCTACTAATTACGAATCAGTTGCTCTACCGACTGAGCTATTCCGGCAAAAATCTTAAGTTGAGAAAATAACTAGTTTAGATTCAGAACGCAAGTCTGGAAAATTTATAACAACAATACGATATGCGACTTTTCTAAGTCATTGAATTGACATCCGACCCAAACTATATCCTGCTTCATGAGCGATGGTCACCTGAAAAATTAAAAACGCGAATCATTATCATTTACTCTTGAAAAACTACCTCAATCGGCGGCTATACTTTGTTTTTGTCAGCGTATGACCCAGCAACGAACCCTCAATTAACAAACAGCGAGGCAAATGCATGATGCGGGTCGCTCCCTTGACCGTGCAAACTGGACAACAGATTTTGACAGTGCTGAAAGCAGCCGGTTTAGGCTTAGTGATGGGATTAAGCGGATTGCCCATCGTATGGGCGGCATCCGGTACCGACACTAGTCGCGGTGCTTATTGGATTGCGGCATTCGGCTGCGAAGATTGTCACACGCCTTTGAAAACAGGACCAAACGGCCCCGAACCCGACCTATCCCGCCGGCTGTCTGGCCATCCCGAGCAACTGAAGTTGCCACCACCGCCTCAGACGGATGGAGCATGGCTTTGGTTCGGTTCCGCGACTAATACCGCATTTGCTGGACCTTGGGGGATCAGCTATGCGATCAACCTGACCCCCGACAAGGAAACCGGACTAGGCAACTGGAAGGAGGACGATTTTATCCGGGCGCTCAAGACCGGCAAACACGCGGGTGTTGGACGACCGATCATGCCGCCGATGCCCTGGCAAGCGCTATCCCATCTTGATGAAAACGATTTACGGATCATGTTCCGGTATCTGCAAACTGTCCCACCGATACGCAATCGGACACCTGATTACCAGTCTCCAGTCCAGTAGGACGGATCGCCCCACTACGGGATGATCGGTGCCATTTCCGCGAGATCCAGCAGGATTAGCAGCGGTCGGGACGCGCTCGGACTTGCAACTCCAGGTGTTTCAGCAGCAAATCCTGCAAATCAGCGTGAAACCGGCGAGCGGCCACCGCAGTCAATCGGTGTTGAGCATTCAGCAAAGCCCCGTGGTAAAGGCCCGCCAACAGCGGGCGATAACAGGGATGGTCAGGCTCGGTTAGCTCTCGCAACCGTTGCACCAGCGGATGATCAGCGTTTAAAAAGAAATCCAGCGGTTGCTGGCGCAGTCGATCGCGTACGTCCCCAGCCAGTTCTGCCAACCCTTCTAGCAAAAACGGCCTTCTTTCCAACGCCCGCTCCATGTCGTCGAAGGCGGAAATACGCTGGCCGGCCAGTAATATCGCGCTCAAATGGGTCGGCTGAAACCGGCGCACTTGGGTTTTTACCCCTACCTCCTGTTCCGCCAACACCTGGTCCACGGCGCGCTCCAAGCGAGCGTATTCGGCCTGTTCCGCCACATCCAACCGTTGATACAGGGTCGGATCGTCCAGCCGATCCAACGGCTTGAGATCCACCGTTTCAGTATGCTGGCCGGCGTAGCGGCGTAACAATGTTTCGTCGGAGGAGCGACCGGCGTTGATAGCCAGTAAACTGCGCGCTTCACAAAGCGTATAGAATTGGTTGGCATCTGCTTCATGGGTAAAGAAATAAAGCGGTCGCTTGCCGTTTACCGCCGTTTGACGACCGAGGTAATCGGGCAAGGTCAACTGCCCCCGATTCGTCTCGAACGGCAGGTAATCGAGCACTGCCGCACCGAATCCCGGATGTTGCACCGCCATTCCCTTGATGGCGTCGTGATGCCAATCGCAAAGTTGTAGGAAGCGCGGACGATCGCGGTCGGCGAGATCCAGCAGGGCAGCGACAATGACCTTGCCCAACGCCTCGCGCAGAGTGTGATAGACCTCATCCCGCAACACATTGTCGCGAGCGGCCGTCGGATGTAAATCCGGGCAGTCCACCACGCCGCGCACAAACCGCGCCCATTCCGGCAACAACGCGACATCGTTCGGACGGATGCACATCCGCGCCTGGAATAAATCCACCATTCCGCTGGCCTGACTACCAGGCGTATAACGAGCGGGGACGTAAAGACCGCCTACCGAGCGTGGGCGCGATAAATTTACCGGAAATGACCAATAGGACTGAATCGCTGTAACGCTGACTCAAAAAAGCAGCCAATGACCGTTCCTGTTCGACGGGATCGCCCCAGCTTGATTCGTGCCACGGTGCGTTAACGGCGTTGATCGGTCCAAATCCGTTCAACAGGATTGGAAACGGCAGGAAATCGGCATACCGCCGCACAATCTGACGGAGAAGGTGGCCGTCGAGAAACGCGGTTCGGTCAGGCACCAGCGTGACTACGACGCGCGTGCCGGGCGGTTGTGCGCCGACCGGCAAGGCTTCCAACTGGTAATCCTCGCCACCGTGATTGATCCAGCGCCAAGCCTGCACCGTGCCCGGCTTGTAGGTGTAAACCTCAATCCGCTCCGCGACCACGAACGCTGACAGCAACCCAATACCAAACTGGCCGATGGTGGCAACCATCACGTCTCGGGCAGCCAGTTCACGAGCGTGGCTGCCGGTGCCGGTGCTGCCGATGACACTGAGAAACTCCTCGATTTCCGGTCGGTCCATGCCGGTGCCGTTATCGGTAAAACTCAGCGTACGAGCCGGCTCGTCGACATCAATGCGGATTTCGCCAGCCGGTTCAGACCGATAAACCCGACGCAACTGGATGCTGTCGTGGGCATTCTGCAACAGTTCCCGGACGAACACGTCCGGCTCCGAGTACAGGCTCTTGGCCAGCAATCGGAGCAAGCCTTGAAAACTGGTGCGCATCTTGGGCATGGGATGACAATCTCTCAAGTCGTTATTTAAATGGCATGATGAGCTGTTTATCGATTACAAACTATCCGCCACGGCCGGTCCCCATTCTTTAATCAATCACGACCAGAAATTTACATGCCATTGATTGAAAAGCATTAGATAAAATCCTCATCCAAATTCGGATTGCCACCCCCGTTTTGGAAATAGCCTACTAAACTTCCCCCTGCTCGCAAATTCAGCCAAGAGAAAACCGTCATGTCCGCTGCCTTGTTTCAGCACGCCCGCGCTCTGAACGTCCGACCGCTCGCCAATGGTCGCTACGCCACCTTGCTCACCGCTGCCGGCACTGGCTATTCGGCGTGGGGTGAACTGGCGCTGACCCGCTGGAACGCCGATCCGACCGAGGACGGCGATGGTTTCTTTCTCTATCTGCGCGATCTGGACAGCGGCGTGTTCTGGTCGATGGGCCAGCCGGTCCCCAAGACACCGGCATCCCAAACCAGCCGGTTTGGGACCGGTCTGATCGAGTTGGTGCGGCAGTACGAGGGTATAGAGGCCCGACTGGAGGTTTGTGTTCCCGAAGACGCCGATCTCGAGTTGCGGCGGATCACGCTGCGCAACCTCAGCGACCGTCCCCGGCGCTTGGAGTTGACCAGTTACGCCGAGGTGGTGTTGAACGCGTTGGCCGCTGATGCGGCACATCCGGCCTTTTCCAAAATGTTCGTTCAGACCGAATGGGCGGCGGAACCACCAGCGTTGCTGGCGCGACGTCGGCCGCGCGTCCCCGACGAACCTCCGTGCTGGCTGGTTCACGCTCTGATTGGAGCCGAAACGGATCCCAAATCCATCCAGTATGAAACCGACCGTGCCCGCTTCCTCGGCCGGGGCTATACACTGGCCGCACCGCGTGCCCTGGTGGAGTCCGATCCCCTGTCCGGCACGGTCGGTAACGTGCTAGACCCTATCGTCAGCCTGCGCCGGTCGATGGAATTGGCAACGGGGGGGGAGGTTCAAATCACGTTCCTGCTCGGCGCAGCGGCGGATCGGCAAGCGGCGCTGGCACTAGCGACGCATTACGCAACGACGGCGACCGTCCAGGCAACACTTCAGATGGCGGCCCGCATGGATCCCCACTCCAACCCGCTCCTTCCGCCCACCAACGAACACGAATTGGAACCGTGCCCGCCGCCGCCCCATGCCCGCATTGCGGAAACAGGAACGACCGCATCCCTGCCAGATGACGAGCCGCTGCAATTTTGGAACGGTCACGGCGGATTCAGCGCCGATGGGCGCGAATACGTCATCCGGGTCGTGCCAGACGCCGGCGGTCGGTTGCGCCTGCCACCGCAACCCTGGACCAACGTTGTTGCCAATCCCCACTTCGGCTTCATCGCCAGCGAGACCGGCGCCGGTTATACCTGGAGCCAGAACAGCCGGGAAAACCGCCTGACGCCATGGTACAACGATCCGGTACTCGATCCGCACGGCGAGGCGCTGTATCTGCGCGACGAGGAGACCGGCGCAGTTTGGTCCTTGCAACCAGGGCCGATTCCTCAACCAGTTGCTTACGAGGTCCGCCACGGCTTCGGCTATAGCCGTTATCACCACGTCAGCCAGGACTTGGAGCAGGCAGTATGCCTGTTTGTGCCGCGTGAGGAACCGGTCAAGCTCGCCCTGATTCACCTTCGCAATCCAAGCGCGCGGCCGCGCCGGTTGTCGCTGTTCACCTATGCCCGCTTGGTGTTGGGCGTGCTGCCGACCGATTACGCTTCCGAACTAGCCGTGATTCAAGACCCGGCGAGCGGCGCCTTGCTGGCCGAAAATCGCAACCGGCCATTCACCGGCCGCATCGCTTTCGCCGCCTTGACCGTCCCGAACGATACCCCGATCCACGTCACCGGCGACCGCGCCTCGTTTATCGGCCATCATGGCAACCCCGCCCGACCGGCGGCACTCCTCCGAGACAAGACCCTGGACGGTCGACTTGGAGAAGGACTCGATCCCTGTTTCGCGCTCCAGGCACCGCTGTGCCTAGAGCCGGGCGCCACCCTGGAACTGATCTTCCTGCTCGGTGAAGCGGACGACCGGGATCACGCCCACCGCCTGATCGACCGCTACCGTGCCAACAGTGCGGCAACACAGGCTCTGATCGAGGTGCAGGACTTCTGGCGAGACTGGCTGGGCGCCGTGCAAATCGAGACTCCAACGCCGGCGCTCGATCTGATGATCAACGGCTGGCTGGCCTACCAAACCCTGAGCTGTCGGTTGTGGGGCCGCTCGGCGTTCTACCAATCGGGCGGGGCTTTCGGCTTCCGCGATCAGTTGCAGGATGCCGCCGCCTTGCTCTATCACGACCCTGAACTGACCCGTCAGCAATTGCTGCTCAACGCCGCCCATCAGTTTCAAGAAGGCGATGTCCTGCACTGGTGGCACCCTCCCCACGATTGCGGTATCCGCACCCGGTTCAGCGACGATCTACTGTGGCTACCCTGGCTGGCAACGTTCTACGCCCGTTCAACCGGTGACTGGAGCCTGTTCGGTGAACCGGCCCACTTTCTCAAAGCCCCATTGCTAGAATCCGGCGAGGACGAAGCGTTTCTGACCCCAACGGAATCCGGCGAAACCGCCAGTCTGTACGAGCACTGCTGCCGGGCGCTGGACCGCTCCCTCACCCAGGGGGCGCACAGTCTACCGCTGATGGGTACCGGCGACTGGAACGACGGCATGAACCGGGTCGGCCGCGAAGGTCGGGGCGAGAGCGTTTGGCTAGGTTTCTTCCTGTACACGATCCTGGGCGACTTCATTTCGGTTTGCGGCCAGCACGGCGACTACAACCGGGCGCGGCGCTACGCGGCGTTCCGCAGTCATCTGGCTACCGCTCTCAACGAGCATGGCTGGGATGAGAGCTGGTATCGCCGGGCCTGGTATGACGACGGCGCGGTGCTGGGTTCCGCCACCAGCGACGAATGTCGGATTGACGCACTGGCTCAAGCCTGGGCCGTCATTTCCAAGGCGGCACCCTGGGGGCGGGCGGAAGCAGCGATGGACGCAGTCGAGCAGCATCTGGTTTCCGAATCCGACGGCTTGATCCGGCTACTCACACCGCCGTTCGTCGATACCCCACACGACCCCGGCTACATCAAGGGCTATGTCGCCGGGGTCCGCGAGAACGGCGGCCAGTACACCCATGCCGCGCTGTGGGTAGTGCGGGCGTTGGCGGAACTGGGCCGGCGTGACCGGGCAACCCAGTTGCTGGAAATGATCAACCCGATTAACCATACCCTCACCCCTGAGCAAGTAGCGGTCTATCGAGTCGAACCGTTCGTGGTGGTGGCCGATATCTATGGCGAGGCCCCACACGTCGGACGTGGCGGCTGGACCTGGTACACCGGATCGGCGGGCTGGATGCTGCGGGTGACGCTGGAATCCATTCTGGGTCTGGAATTAGCCGAAGGGCTCGCTTTACGCTTGCGACCCTCCATTCCTGACCATTGGCCGGGCTTTCGGCTGCGTTACCGATGGCCGAACGGTGAGGCAACCTATGATATTGAGGTCCGTAACCCGGAACGGAACGCGAAACGGGTGGTAGCGGTGACCATCGACGAGCAGATCGGTGGGATCGAGTACGGCGCGGCGCGCATCCCGGTGTTCCAGGATGGCGCTGAGCATCGGGTAGTGGTGACGCTGGCAGGTGCTGCCAAGAACCAGCCGGCTAACAATCCGAGACCTGGTGACCGGCCTGCATGAACCACGGTTCGCCGGCCGGGCCTATTGGTCTTTGACTGTCAGGACTCTTGCTTGAAGCTCCCAATGATTGATCGCTGCTGGTTACGAGCCTGATAGGTCAAAATTTCGCCGGCCGCTTGGTCAACTTGCGCTGCAAGGTGCGGCGGTGCATGCCCAACTGTCGGGCAGTAGCGGAAATATTGCCATCGTTATCGCGCAACACCCGCTGAATATGCTCCCATTCCAAGCGATTGACGCTCAAGGGACGGTCGCTGACCGGAGCAGCCGGATCGCCCGCAGTCGCGACGAACGCGGCCAGGATTTGGTCGGCATCGGCCGGCTTGGCCAAATAATTCACTGCGCCGAGCTTGATGGCTTCTACCGCCGTGGCAATGCTGGCGTAGCCGGTTAGCACCACGATGCGGATGGCGGGATTCAGGGCCAGTAAATCAGGAATCAGGCTCAACCCGGAATCGCCGGCCAAGTTGAGATCCACGATGGCATATTCCGGTGGTTCGATTCGCGCCTGCTCCAAAGCCACGACGCTGCCATGCGCAGCAGCCACGGCGAAACCGCGCCGGTTCAACGCCAGCCCCAGTACCCGGCAGAAGGTGGGATCGTCGTCCACCAATAGAAGACTGGAAGGTCTGCTAGAAACGGTCATGCGATTTCGAGCCGGGCGGGCAAATCGATCCGGGTGCAAGTTCCTCCCCGCGTATCGTGCGACAGGCTGACTTGTCCCCCCAGCCGTTCCAGCGTGGCGTTGGCCAGCAACAGGCCGATACCTGTACCGCCGTCCTTGGTGGAGAAAAACGCTTCGCCGGGACGATTCACCACTTCCGCTGGCAACCCTGGTCCCCGGTCGCGAATCTCGATGATCACCCGGCGCGTATCCCAACGTCCCGCCAGATCCACGCCATCGGGACAGGCATCGGCCGCGTTGTTGAGCAGGCTGATCAAGGTCTGACCGACGGTCTGGGGTGCTGCTACGGTTGGCGGCGGCAGCGGTCCCGCGCAGTGGACCCGCAACGGGACCCAGGGACGGAGCAGTTGCCAGCGATTGCGCGTGCGTTCCAGCAGCGCGTCCAGCGGTTGCGTCGCTTCGCGATCGGCCGCTAGATCGGCGCTGCGCAGCAGATCGCCGAGGATGGATTTGCACGCTTCCACCTGCTGGCGCAGGGTGCGCAAATCAGCGCATAGCGACGGGTCTTCGACGTACTCTCGTTCCAGCTCTTTCGTCAAAACGGCGATGGTGGACAGGGGCGTACCCAACTCGTGGGCCGCACCGGCCGCGAATGTGCCAAGCGCTAAAATCTGCTCGTCGCGTAGCGCCTTTTCGCGCAGGCGTGCGACCTCGTGATCTCGGTTTCGCAGCGCCGCCGCCAGTCGCGCCACGAAGCCGGCGATCAGCAGGACACTGATGACAAACACCAGCCACATGCCCCAAAGGTGGGCATGAAAGCCAGGGCCATGGCCACTGAGCATCCCGGGTAATGGCAGATGATGAAACATCAGAACCGTGTAAACCATTATCGTCACCAACGCCATCGCCCAGACACAGCCGGCCGGCAGCAACGCGGCCGTGATGATCAAGGGCAGGAGCAGCAGTGAAACGAAGGGGTTGCTGGCGCCACCGCTGAAATACAGCAGCACCGCTAGCGCCAATACGTCGAGTTGCAAATAGCCGAACAGCTCCCACGCAGTCACTGAGGCCGCTAACCGAACCCGTAGGCGTAGCATGGCAAAGGCCAGCGCGATCAGCGCCAGGAACGACCCGATCATCCACAGTGGTAGCGGCTGGGGAGGAATCAGGCCGAAGCGCAACCAGAGTAACATGACACCGGGCCCCAGTATGACCAACAAGCGGAGCCATGACAGACGTCGCAAATCTTTCATCAGCAAAGTTCTTCGATAAACGGCAGTGTTTCTGGTGGCGGCCGCCAAATTTTATAGGTGCTCGCTGCGACAATTTGTCGCACCCCACCTGGTTTTCCACAAGCACACGTTGGCTGGATAATCTAAAACACTGCCTCAAAATACCTGCCACTCAGGTAGCGGCTGGCGCTTTCGAATCCGCCTATCGGGATCAGGACATAAACCATCCACTAGCTGCTACCTCAAAATTTTGGAGATTTCCAAATCCATGAAAATCAACCTGTCCGCATTAAGCCTGTTGTTCGCACTGAGTACCCCCGTTTTAGCCGCCGATACCGCGACGATCAGAGTCGAGGAACCTTGGGCGCGGGAAAGCCCACCGACCGTCACCAACGGCGCCGCCTACATGACGCTGGTCAATACGGGCAAGGAAGCGGACCGTCTAGTCGGTGCATCCAGTGATGTCTCGGCGACTGTCGAACTCCATACTCACTTGATGGAAGAAGGCATGATGAAAATGCGTCCGCTCAAAACCATCGAGATCGATCCTGAAAAACCCGCCATGCTCAAGCCGGGTGGGTTACATATCATGTTGATCGGCCTTAAAAAACCTTTGGTCGCTGGTCAGATGTTCCCTTTGCGCCTGCGCTTTGAAAAAGCCGGCGAGATACCGGTGGACGTCATGGTGCGCAAAATGGGATCGGCGGAAATGACCGAAAACCCGCATCATCACGATAGCAAGGCACAGTGACGTTAATTTACGGAGAGGGCTAGCGTGTGGGATTCTAGCCCCATCCGACAAGGAAACCGAATCGCGATGCGCAGCAAATACATTCTTCTGATGCTGGCCGGTGTGCTGGCTTTGGGTTTGGGTCTCTGGTTGGGTCACAAGCTGACCCCCTCCCCGATTGAACTCCCGACCATCTCCGGCTTCCTCTTTCCCGAACCCAAGGCAATCGATGACTTTACCTTGACCGACCAGACCGGCCAGCCTTTTCATCGTGACCGGTTGATGGGCAAATGGACCTTTCTGTATTTCGGTTATACCTATTGTCCGGATGTCTGTCCGCTAACCTTGGTCGAACTCGCCAAGGTACAGCAACAATTGGCGCAGAAAAAATTGGACCAAGACACTGCGTACATGCTGATTTCGGTGGATCCGCAGCGCGATACGCCGCAGCGACTTGGAGAATACACCCACTATTTCAATCCAAAATTTCTAGGCGCCACCGGCACGCCGGAAGAACTGAGCAAACTGGCACAACAGCTCGGCGTTGTTTATCTACGCTCGCCTAGCCAGCAAGATAATGCCAACTACACCATCGACCATTCTTCCACGGTGATATTGATCGATCCCGATGCCCATCTGCACGCCATCTTCATGCCTCCTCACACGCCTGAGGCTATGGTTTCCGATTTCATAAAAATCCGAGAGCATTATCGATCAACAAACGATAAGTGATTATTTAATCTTAACTTATCTTGAATATCAGCAACTTAATATTAGGGAGGAATGTCCGGTAGCGTCACTGCACCGTTCTCTCCCGCCCGCAGGCGGGAGAGAACCATGAATCAGTCAGTACCCCCAAGCGCGCGCTTTAAGTTAACTGACTTTTTTCTCTCTCTTCTTCCAGGTGTTTACAGTCGATACATAAATCCGCCGTGGGCCGGGCTTCCAGCCGGCGCAGGCCAATTTCTATGCCGCAGGCTTCACAATAACCATACTCGTCAAGGCTCAACCGATCCAACGCCTTGTCGATTTTGCGAATCAGCTTCCGTTCCCGATCTCGTGCTCGCAAATTGATCGTGAACTCCTCCTCCTGGCTGGCGCGGTCGTTCGGATCGGGCAGATTCAAGGGCTCGTCCTGCATACTGCTGACAGCGCGCCGGCCTTCCTCCATGAGTTCCCTTTTCCAGGCCACCAGAATGGCACGGAAATGGGCCTTCTGCTGGTCGTTCATGTAGTCCTCGCCCTCTTTCATGCGATAGGGCGCAACTTCCGCAAGCATATCGGTCATCGTTAAATCCGCCTTCGGTCGTTACATGATTCGAAATAACCAATACCGCACAAGCGAGCATCGGCTGCAACACCGGCTTGCCGGGCGCAACCGACAATCGCGCATAACACCATAGAACATTCTGGCGAGGATTTCTGGCAAACTGATTATTCGATCCGCTCGGCGAGCGATCGTCAGGCGTCGCCCAAACAAGCCCGCAGGGCGCTGGACAAGCGCTGCAGCAGTTGAAAATAAGCTTCCGGTCCGGGTTGCAATTCCGCTCCTCCCTCAGGGTCGAGCACCCCGAGGCGGGCATTGCTCCCGGCGATGACCGTCTCCACCAAGGCCGGCTGGAATTGCGGTTCACCGAACACGCAGCGGACTCCGTGATTGCGGATACCTGCTTGAATATCGGCTAATCGTTTGGCACCTGGCCGCTGTTCTGGATCCAGGACGATCGAGCCGACCGCGCTCAACCCGTAACGTCGCTCGAAATATTGATAGGCATCGTGAAACACCACATAAGGCCGTCCCCGAATCGGTGCCAATTCCGCTGCGAGCTGTTGATCCAATCGATTCAGTCGCTCGATCAGAAGGGTGCCGTTGTGCTGGTAATCGGTCCGATGGCTGGAATCGGTCTCGCTGAGCACGGCCACGATTTGTCGGACCATGGCGGCGGCGTTAACAGGGTCCAGCCAAATGTGAACATCGCGGCCGGATTCGTGACTTTCGCTCGTGATCCTGTTCCACAGGATGGGCAGTAGACTCATCCGCCATCGCATCGTGCCGGTGCGGCTCCCAGGCTCCCCCCTCCCGCAGTGGCAAAACCACAACGCCAGGCGCATCTAACAGAGCTACTGCCCGCAACTTGCCCTCAGTGTTCCGCAACGGCTTGCTCGCGAAACTCTCCAGTTCCGGCCCGATCCAGAACACGACATCGGCCTCGCTGATGGCACGAGCGTCCGATGGCCGCAGGCTGTACTGATGCGGCGAAGCACCGCCCGGCACCAGCAAGCGCGGTTCGCCGATCCCTTGCATGACCCCAGCCACCAGCGAATGCACTGGCTTGATGCTTGCCACGACTTTGGGTTCGGCTAGCGCGATCAGCGGCAAAAGCCATAATAATCCTAGCAATTTTCCTGATAATTTTGGATTTGTCAGACTGTACCGCATCGGCTTTCCTTAATGTTATGTTATAGAGTAACAATTGTTATAAGATAACATTAATCAAACTTGATTCAAGCTGGAGCCACGATGATCCAACTCTCGGACTCTTACCGTTCCCAACCACCCGATGCTCGGCAAGCATTGGAACAGGCGGAAATTCTGTGCCAACAGCGCGGCACCCGCTTGACCGATTTACGACGGCGGGTGTTGGAAATCATCTGGAACAACCCGATCCCGCTGGGCGCTTACGCGATTTTAGACGTGCTACGCGACGATGGTCGTCAGGGAGCACCGCCCACGGTTTATCGGGCACTGGATTTCTTGCTGGAGCAAGGTTTGATCCACCGGCTGGCCTCACTGAACGTATTCATCGGCTGCCGCCAGCCCACCTGCCAGCACAACGGGCAATTCCTGATCTGCCGGAATTGCGGGCAAGTCGATGAATTGAACAACCCGACGATCGAGCATTTACTACGGGTCGAAGCGTCCGCTCGCGATTTTGCGGTGCTGGCTCAGATGGTGGAAGTGCTGGGTCGCTGTCCGGATTGTCAGCGGGGAGCGGTATCCCATGCCGGCTGAACCGTTGCTGACGGTCGAAAACGTCAGCTTCGCCGTTCGCGACAACCTGATCTTGCAGAAGGTCGATCTTCGAGTCAGGACAGGTGAGATCGTCGCGCTGATCGGACCCAACGGTGCAGGCAAATCCACTCTCATTCGCATCGTGCTGGGGTTGCTCCGCCCGAACAGCGGCCGGGTTTCGCTTCAGCCGGGATTGCGGATTGGCTACATGCCGCAACGGCTGACGGTGGCGGATACCTTGCCATTGACCGTGCGCCGGTTTGTCACTCTCGGCACGCCCGCCTCGCGGGAACAGGTCAGGAATGCCCTAGCGGAAGTCGGTGCCGGGCACGTCCTCGATGCACCGGTCCAGGCGATTTCCGGTGGCGAATTGCAACGGGTCTTGCTGGCGCGGGCGCTGCTGCGCCAGCCCGACCTACTGGTGTTGGACGAACCGATCCAGGGCGTTGATTTAAATGGCCAATATGAACTGTACGAGCTGATCGGCAGTCTGCGGCGGCAGCGGGGTTGCGGCATCCTGATAGTGTCGCACGAACTGCACTTGGTCATGGCCGCCACCGATCAGGTGATCTGTCTGAACCGGCACGTCTGCTGCTCCGGCCATCCCGATCACGTCGCCCGCAACCCCGCCTATCTCGAATTGTTCGGCATCGAAGGCGCGCGCAACCTGGCGATATACCACCACCATCACAACCACCGCCACGATTTACACGGCACGGTGGTCACGGCGGAGCAGCGCGACCATGGATGAATTCTTGGCGCGCGCCTTGGTGGGCGGCTGCGGTGTGGCGCTGGCCGCCGGACCGTTGGGCGCTTTTATCGTCTGGCGACGCATGGCCTATTTCGGCGATACCCTGGCCCATTCCGGGCTACTGGGCGTGGTGCTCGGCGCGGTACTCGGTATCAACCCGGAGTTTGGGGTCATCGTGACCTGTCTGGCCGTGGCGCTGGTGCTGGTGCTGCTGCAACGGCAGCGCCGGCTGGCTGCCGATACTCTGCTCGGCATCCTTGCCCACACCACGTTGTCGCTGGGACTGGTCGCGCTCGCGTTCCTGGAAACGGTACGGGTTGATCTGGTCAGTTACTTGTTCGGTGACATCCTGTCGATCAACGCCACCGATCTCGGTTGGATCTGGGCCGGCAACCTGCTGGCACTGGGCGCCTTGACAGGGTTGTGGCGTCCGCTGCTAGCGGCCACTGTCCATGAAGAGCTAGCGCAAGTGGAAGGCGTGGCGGTATTTCCGGTGCGGCTCGCATTCATGCTGCTCATCGCCATCGTCATCGCCCTGGCGATGAAAGTGGTCGGCATCCTGCTCATCACCTCGCTGCTGATCATTCCAGCCGCAGCAGCCCGACGGTTTGCCCGCTCTCCGGAAGGCATGGCGGCACTGGCCAGCCTATTCGGCTGCGCAGCGGTCGGGCTAGGCCTGTGGGCCTCGACGCGCTGGGACACACCGGCCGGTCCCTCGGTCGTCGTGGCGGCGACCACCCTGTTTCTCATGAGTTTCGCCGTCCCCAGCCGGTCATAACGCTACCAAGGGGTTGCTGTGATGGCAAGACATGAGATGAGCAACGATTCCGAACTGCCTGTTTGCCGAAACGTGTCATGGCCGGAGCAAGCTGAGCCGAGGCACCGCATCCATATCGATATTCTGTCTCGTGAATACGGCTTGTTCCGGCGTTAGGGGGCCCTCCTCGGCCAACCCTGCAAAATCGACCTTGCCCCGTGGGAAAGGCACCCATTTTTGCAGCTTGCCATTGGCCAGAAAAACCAGCAGGGTGATATCGTCGCGTCCCTCGATTCCGGAGCTTTCGACCTCGGCCGCCGAATTCAGCCCGGTCACCGTCACAATATGCTCGGTCGGTGTGTACGGGGCGAATAGGAAAAGCTGATCCCATTTGAAGTCGGTCACTGCCGCCATTCGAATGGGCTCGTTCCCGGCCGAGGCTCGAACAACCTCGCCGGTCAGTTGCTCAATCAGCGGATCGCCAACTCCAGAAGAATGACCGCACGGCAGAACGACCGAGCAACACAGCGCCCATATAGCGCTGAAAAATTTGTTTTTCACTTTAGCGATATCCAAGCTCAAGACCCATAAGACCCATAAGCGGCCGTTTCGTAACTGTTGCTGTAAACCAGATCCGAGGAACTCTGCGGATCGATCTGAACCAGCTTCTTGCCTGCCCAAGCCTCGACACACAACACCGCAAGTTGCCGATCGCTGGCGCCGATATAGGTTGAGCCAATGCCATAGCCAACGCCGTTATTATGGAGATCCATGCTCTTTTCATTTTCCGGATTTCCCTTCCAATCTTCGTGAGCGTCACCGAATTGCTTGGCAAGCGTTTTTCCCTCGTCGCGGGCATTCATCGCCGACCAGAAGCAATGCCGAAAAGCATCACCAGAGCCGTTATGCAGGCTCGAACGACTAAACCGTTTTTGTGCTTCCTCCAACGCCTTGCTAGCGTTCGAATTGAACGTTATAGCCGCAAGCGGATGCCAGAACACAAAATCCTTCTCGCTTTCATTCAACTGGTTATAGCGATCATACACACCCATCTCAGCCATCTCCCCACTCAAAACATCGTACGCATTGATGTGTACCGTAAAAGTAGACGAGCCGCGCGCCCAAGACCAGGAATTCGCAATGCCTTTTACGATTCCCGCAAACCGCGCCAAGGCGGTTGCGTCAGTGCCGACCGGGCACCAAGCCAGCCGGCCAGGCCGACGCCCAACATCCCTACCCCGCCACCCAGTGGCAAGATCCAAGGATTCCAGCGATAAGGAAATTCGAATACTTGATGGGCGAGGATGAAACCCAGCACGGTCGCGGCAGCGGCCGCCAGCACGCCGGCCAGCAGGCCCAAGGTCGCGAACTCGGCCAGCAGGCTTTCCCGCACCACGCTCCGCCGCGCTCCCAACGTTCGCAGCACGGCGCTTTCGAACCGGCGCTCATCCAATGTCGCCTGAATCGCGGCGTGCAGCACCACCCATCCCGCCAACAGGGTAAACAGGAACACATATTCGACGGCAGCGATCACTCGATCCATGATCTCGCGCACCTTTCCCATCAATGCCTCCACATCCAGCACCGTCACTGACGGGTAATGCCGCACTAATTCCGCCAGCAGCGGCTTTTGCGCGGTCGGTAGCCGGAAGCTGGTGATCCAGGTCGCCGGATAGTCGTCCAACACGCCGGATGGAAACACTACGAAGAAATTTACCCGGAACGAATCCCATTCGACGCTGCGCAAGCTGACAACCTGAGCCTCCAACAACTGCCCGGCCGCCTGGAAACGCAGCGTGTCATTCAACGCGATACCCAAATCCTTGGCCAAGCCCTGTTCGACCGAGGCGACGGCTCGGCCGCGCTCTCCGACGTTCCACCAGTGACCGGCGACGAGGCGGTTGTCTTCCTGCAAGCGGTCGGTCCAGGACAGATTGAATTCCCGATCCACCAGTCGTTTAGCCCGTGGATTGTCGTAATCGTCCGGTCCCACCGGCCGGCCGTTAATGGCCATCAACCGTCCGCGTACCATCGGGAACAGATCGACGCTGTTCAAGCCGTGCTTGTGCAGAAATTCCCGGACGCCTGCTACCTCGCCGGGCTGGATATTGATCAGAAAATGGTTGGGCGCATCTGCCGGTAGGTTGGCCCGCCAACTGGTCAGCAGATCGGTGCGGACCAGAGTCAACATCAGCAGCGCCATCAACCCCAAACCCAGCGCCACCACTTGCGCCGCGCTGCCAGGACCGCGCCGGGCGATGTTGGCCAACCCAAACCGCCACGCCACGCCGACCCGACCACGTAACAAATTCAATGCCTTCACCAGCCCCCAGGCTGCCAGCGCCAGCACGATGACCGTTCCTGCCACCCCGGCGCAGACGTACAGCGCCAGCCGCCATTCGCCGGCCTGCCAAACCAGTAAGGCGGCGGTCGCCAGTACGGCCGGACCGTACAGGGCTAGCAGGCGTGGGTCGACCGGACCCAGCTCACGCCGCAGTACTCGCAGCGGCGATACCTCCCGCAGCCGTAGCAACGGCGGCAACCCAAAGCCGAGCAAGGTCACAAAACCGGTTATCAAGGCCGGCCCCATCGGCCACCCTGACGGCGGCGGCAACTCGGTATGGCTGACCAGTTGGCCGAGCGTGCCGCTCAAGCCATACTGGGCGAGATAACCAACCACGAGGCCCGCCACGCCCGCCAGAATCGCCAGCAGTAACAACTCCAGCACGAACAGCCGAGTCACCCGTGCCTGGGTGGCGCCAATACAGCGCATGATGGCAACACTGTCCCAGTGGCGGGCGGCAAAGCGGCGGGCGGCAATGGCTACCCCGACCCCGGCCAGAATCACGCTGACCAGCGCGGCCAGGGCCAGGAACCGATCCGCCCGCTCCAACGTGAGCTGCAGTTCGGCGCGGGCATCACGCACGCCTTGTAACTTTTCGCCGGTTTTCAGGATCGGTTTCGCCCAGGCTTTGAATCCCTCCAGCGCCGCCGGCTCACCGGCTAGCAGTAAACGATATTCGACTCGGCTGCCAGGCTGTATCAGTCCGGTCGAAGGAATGTCGGCCAGATTCAGTAACAGGCGCGGGGCAAGGCTGAACAGATCGCCCGCGCGATCCGGCTCGTAGGCCAACACCTGTTCGATACGGAAACGTCGGGAGCCGAGATCCACCGAATCGCCGACTCGCAGCCCGAGCGCTTGCAGCAATCGCTCATCCAACCAGACTTGACCGGGATTTGGAATGGCCGTGGTCGTTCGGGGTGCCGAAAACGGCTGGTCGCTGATTTGCAGAACGCCGCGCAGCGGATAACCCATGCCAACCGCTTTCACTTCGGCTAACTGCATCGCATCCCCTGCAACGACCACGCTACGGAAATTCAGGATCTCTGCCGTCGCCAAATGCCGACGTTGCCCTTCCTCGGCCAAGAGCGGTTGGATCGGGTTCGGCGCGGTCACCACCAGATCGGCGCCCAGTAGCTCACTGGCCTTGCGCTCCATCGTCTGCTGGATGCGATCGGTGAAAAAACCAACGGCGGCGACGCTGGCGACGGCGATCAACAGCGCGACCGCTAGCACGCGTAACTCGCCGGATTGCCAGTCCCGCCGCAACGCGCGCAGGGCCATCCGACTCAAGATAAGCCATTCGTTAATGGCGCCCCTCATCGAAGCCGGCAAACCTTCGCCCGGCAGGCTGGGATCAATCTTTCGCATTGCGCCTTTCGCCTCGTAACCGGCCGTCGTCCAGCTCCAGGATCCGGTCGCAGTACGCCGCCAATTCCGGATCATGGGTCACCAAAACCAAGGTGGTGCCTTGTTCGCGATTGAGGGCGAACAGTAGTTCGACGATGCGATGACCGGTTTTTTGGTCGAGGTTGCCGGTCGGCTCGTCAGCGAACAGTACGGTAGGATTGCCGGCGAAGGCACGGGCGATCGCCACCCGCTGTTGCTCGCCACCGGACAGTTGTGCCGGATAGTGTCGGGCGCGGGCTTTGAGACCTACCCGCTCCAACAATTCCAGCGCTTGCCGGCGGGCGTCCAGCTGGCCGGCCAACTCCAGCGGCAGCATGACGTTTTCCAGAGCGGTCAAGCCCGCCAACAGTTGGAAAGACTGAAACACGAACCCGACCCGTTGTGCCCGCAATAAGGCACGGCCATCCTCGTCGAGATCGCTAAGATCGACCCCGGCCAGCCAGACCCGGCCGTCGCTCGGCGTATCCAACCCCGCCAGCAAGCCAAGCAAGGTGGATTTGCCGGAGCCGGACGCCCCGACCACGGCCACGCTCTCGCCGCACGCGATACCAAAACTGATGTCGTCGAGAATGACCAGCGGTCCTTCCGGGCTAACGACCCGCTTGCTCAGGCACTCGGTCTGCACGATGCAATCGGTGACTCGATTGCCGGATCGCGGCGCGGCAGTTACGCTTATGCCGCTCCCCGCTTCCCGATCAAGATCCACCCGCATTGTCAAGTTCTCCTCATGATGAAAGCGAATCGCTCAAGATGGCTACCCGCGCTGATACTATGGTTGGCGACGGTGTTCAGTTTACCGGCCCGCGCCGAAGCGCCGGTCATCCTGGTACTGGGCGACAGTCTCAGCGCCGGGTATGGCATTCCCGTCGAACGCGGCTGGGTCAACCTGTTGCAACTTCGACTGGCGGAACGCGGCTTTCCGCATCGGGTGATCAACGCCAGCATCAGCGGTGACACGACCGCCGGCGGCCTGAGTCGGCTGCCGGCGGCGCTGGAACACGACCATCCCGCCATCGTCATCCTGGAGTTGGGCGCCAATGACGGGCTACGCGGCCAACCGATAATGACCTTGGCCGCTAACCTGTCTCGGCTGATCGAGCAAGCGCAACAGGCCGGATCACGGGTGCTGCTAGCGGAGATGCGGATTCCGCCGAATTATGGCCCCGCGTACACGCAAAAGTTTCAGGCGACGTTCGGCCAACTGGCGAAGCATTATGACATTCTGCTGATTCCGTTTCTGCTCGATGGAGTAGCAGGCGATCCGGCACTGATCCAGGACGACGGTTTACACCCGCGTGCCGAGGCGCAAGGGCGGATTTTGGACAACGTGTGGGCGGTGCTGGAACCGACGTTGCGATAGGCATAATCAAACACGACGATCACATATTCCCAGTAGCGCAACCGGAGTTCGGCCAAGAGTCTCCAACGCGCGCTCGGCCTCGGTGACCTCGACCACCACCTGAAAGTGTTTGCCTTCGTGCGGGGATAGACCACCTGGATGGCCTCGGGAAGCCGATCAGGCCATCGATATAGGCGACCCACACGTCTCTTAGTCCCTGAGTTTTACAGCGCCGTCAACACCGACGAGCCAAAATTTGGCGCCCTCGGCTTCAGCCAGCCAGACCTAGCGGGCGGCTCTGCCAGTTCGGACCGTGTTCCAGACCACATCGGTGACCTTGGCCACCAGCAACTACCGGCCCAAAGCCGCGATGTCCTGCTCACTTCTGATGTATTGAGCTCACTCCCCCGCCAAGATTTCCAACCTCAGCGGGTACCTTCGATCCGCTGTATCAAAAGATATGCTCATCGTCGATTCTCCCAGACGCCTTGGTATCAGGTTCGGCAGTTTTAATCTCTAACCGAATATAACGTATTGGCTATCCATCATGCTTTTCTTATCGGGAATCAGATGGCATTAACCTACTGTCACATTATAAATCGAATTAAATCGTAAAGAGCTTTTTACTGTATTCAAAAAATATTCATTAGCTTATGGCTCCATACCAATAATATCTTATATGAAACCTTATGCATCATAAATTTACCATATATCAGATTTACAGAAATCAAATGCATTCTTTTTAGGCATCAATAACCAGGACACCCTCAGCACCTCATTAGCTGGACCATTAAGTCCAGTAAGACCAAATTGACTTGGACCAAAATGAATTGATGTCCAACCTAAACCATATTCTTTCGGATTTATGCGTTTTATCTTTTTCAAATACGTTTAATTACTAGCAAGATAGACATGAATCAAATAATTTATTTTATATAACAAATAGTTAACTCGATCTCTTTGAGAAGGCCACGAGATAGGAAATTGATAAACCACATGCTTTGGAAAACGAAAATCAATGAAATCCTTTCCATGATAGGTTGGATAGCCCCTAACCATAAATTTCTTATTTAATAAGCATAATCAATTAGATAAAAAAGTCGGCATTGCATTTGCTTAACATGTACTCGTGTTGGTGATAATCGAATCAGGTTCTTAACAAACTGTTAAAGACCAAAGGGATTGGAACATGGTTGAAAATAGCATCCAATATCTAATCCGTAGTGTTTATTTACCTGCACGACCAATGTGTAATCGTTAACCTTTAAATGTGTTCGAGGAGAATTGTGATGATCAAACATATCAGTTCCGTAGTGGCGATGGTTGTAGTTCTGGGTTCATCTACTCTAGCAATGGCGCAGAGTGCGGGTGGCGTAAAGGTGGGTGGCGACGCTACCGCGCTAGGTTTGGTGCTGGGTAATAACACCAATGCCGCGATCGGTAACAACACCACGGCGACCACTGATATCGGCAGCATCAAAGCCGGTACTGATGTGGGTGGCGACGCTACCGCATTAGGCTTGGTGCTGGGCAATAATACCAATGCTGCGATCGGTAATAACTCCACTGCCAGAACGTCGATTGGTTCGATTGGCTCTGATTAAAACTTAGTGCCACTACAAGGCTGGGTAATTCATTACTGAATTGCCCGGCTGATCAGTGGCTTGGAGATATTTATGAAATCGTCATACTGTGTTTTGGGCATCGCTCTATTGGGATACCTTTCTATCGGTTATTCGCAGGAGTATGAGGTGGCTGACTTTGGTGAACGGATGCCAACCAACAGCGAGCTAGTTGAAGCGTTAACGCCCTTCTCCTCCGTGGAAACTGGCTATATCGCGATGGAGAGTCGCACAGAGCTGCAGACACAAGAAAAGGCCAAGATCGTATTGCATAGCAACACGGGACCACAAATCCCATCGCTGGACATGCCTAGGGAGCCGCGACGGATAACCCTGCGCGATGATGATTCGCCAAGGCCATCGCAGAACCTACCTCAAGTCGGGCAACAACAAGGTCGGCAAAAAGCGATATCCCTGCAAGTGCAGTTCGATTATAACTCCACGGAATTGACCCCAGCCTCGAAAGCCAAGTTGGATGTAGTCGCATCCGCCCTTAATTCCATGAAGTTGGCAAATTACAAATTCCGGGTCGAGGGACATACAGATTCTGTGGGATCGGCCCAATACAATCTGAAACTTTCTAAGTATCGCGCTCAATCCGTCGCAAGGTACTTGGTCAGACAGTATCAAGTAGAACCTGGTCGGTTACAAGCCGTTGGTAGAGGAATGTCCGAACCGGCTAATCCGGCTAATCCAAGAGCGCCAGAAAACAGAAGGGTGGTCATCGTTAATGTGGGTCACTCATGATTATTTTTGGGTGGCTCAACGACCACCCACTCGACATCACTGTATATATCTGGAGAGAGCGATGAGCAAACTCAATAGACGACGCATAGCATATGTATTGTTGCTTTCCTTCAATAGTATTATTGCTCATGCCCAGCAACTTAACAACAGAAAATATGTGCCTCCCGATTCGGCGGCCACTATTAATAAAATCATCGCCGCTCAGGGCAGTGTGGGGGCCGATTTAGTTGATCCAGCGCTGCTTAACACGGGCAAGGATTGTACGGTTAAAGCCGGTACCGTGAATATCCAAGCGGGGCAAACAACGCCACAAAACGTTACAACGGTCATTAAGGGCGACATTATCAATGTATGCAAATAACCTGAAACAGCTTGCCTACCGACTCGGATGGTTGGGTTCATTGGCCACAATACTAATCATGGCACTACTATACCTTGCAAATACTATAGTCAATACCAGCCAAGGGGCAGTAGTATCGTCAAAATCCTCCTCTGTTCCCATCATGGGCGGAAGTAGCGAGCTCGTTTACCAGGTGCACTGTTGGCAAGAAGGAAAAGAAATTATTTCGGAAACCAATCTGGAGTGGTCCATGCAATCGACTCGCGGGCCGACACAGGAGTGGTTGGGTTTCGTGAGCAGCGATGGACATCAATCACAGTTGATGGTTATGCCGATTGGAACCGCAGTATGTCAAGTTCATGGACGTTCGAGAGCGCATTAACTTCTTAAATTCAGACAAGTGAGTGAATTGAAATGTGTTTCCCATGGCGTAATATCATGATTATCGCAATTGGTCTGACTGTCGGCATGAATAGCCATGGATCGGAACAACATCGCTATTTGAATATCAAGGAAGTTATATTCACGGGCCAATTCAAACAGATCATTATCAATACTCATCAAAGTTCCGATATTGTAGTCGAAAACATGACTTCCGGTGACAACCTATCTTTTCAGCAAAATGGTGATATGTTGTCCATCAAAACAGTGAATAATAGCATTAGAAGCTCCAGGATTGTGAATGGTAATATCACCAATATCGTCGTTGGTGAAAACGCCAGCAGCATGATTTCCATAGGTGGTGTCGAGGGTGACACTGGCCATGATGGCCAACCGCCTGCCGAAGTGAGTTTGAGCGTGCCTAAAGGCATTAATCTTCGGCTAGAGGGAAATATTATAAACGCTAAAATCGGCGATATCTCTGGCAATCTACTGTTGGATATCGGGGGTAAGGGCAAGATAGAAGCCGGCGTAGTCCATGATGTTTCCGCTCGTTTAGCGGGTGCGACTTCCACGCATATCCTACGGGCAGTGGGAGATTTACAGGTTGATATGGCCGGCGCGGGCAAATTGAACATTGACGACGGTGAAATTGGCTCTTTAGCTGTGGTAACCGCCGGAGCCAGTAGCGTGAATGTGAACGCCATGGTCGATAAAGCCAATATCAAGGTAGCTGGAGCCGGTAATGTCCGGGTCAAGCAGGTCCGGACCAAACCGGACGTGTCAATTCGCGGTGCGGGTCACGTTGAGATCGGCAACGACTGACGTTGACAATCGAGGGCAACCCCGCCCTCGATTTTTTAAATCTTTCGTTCGAACCGGGCTTTGTTGCATAAATCGGCTATGGTGTTCTATCCCTTCTCTAGGAAGCATCGTGAGCTAACAACTATGGCCAAGCTCGTTCCGGATTAGCGAATTGGCCTATTTTTCTTATCTATACCGACTACTCTTTATAGATTGGCCCATTTTTAGCTTAACCGAATCAGATTCTCGAATGCTTGCCTGATTCGTATGTTTTCATGGAGATTTCACATCATGCCCAGATTGCTCGTTACCCTAGTTGTCGGGATACTTGTATCCGCTTTGGCAGGTTGTGCCCTGCCACCGCCGGAGCGCACATATCTAGACCAGCAACCCAAAACAGCGCCAGTACGCAACATGACCAGTTTCACTCCGGCCTTACAGTGTATGGATCAATTGCTTCAGGCAACCGGTAAGAACAATTTCATGATCACCAGCGCTGGTATCCCGGATGCCACGGGACAGATGCAGGCTGGGACCAAGGAAATGCTGATTTCGACAATTGCCAAAATGTCCACCAAGAGTAACGCGTTCACCTTTGTCGATTTCGATCTCGATAAGCGGGATGTGTTGGCGGCACAGCAGCTGATCGGTATCCAGGCGGGTTTTGAAGTGCCACGCTACTACATTCGAGGCGCGATTACCCAAGTGGACAAGGGAGTCATAACGGATCGTATCGGTGGTGGCATTGGCTTTTCTCTGGGTAGTGGTGGTAGCAGCAGTAACAGCACCAGTAGCAGCACCAGTAGCAGCACTATTAATAGTTCCGATCGGAAAGGCACTCTGGGCTACTCCAGCGATATTGGGACTTCGGTCATTACCATTGACTTGAATATGGGAAATCTAGTGACACGAAGGATTATTCCTGGCGTCTCCACGAGTAACTCCATCGTCGTGACCCGCAAAGGCACGGGCTTCGATGCTGATGCCCAGATCGAGAAATTTGGTGTCGCCTTTGAATTTTCGATGGATCGTAGTGAGGGGAGTCACCAGGCTCTGCGAACGTTGGTGGAATTAACCCTGATCGAGGTGCTGGGTAAGTTTGCCGGAGTCCCCTATTGGAGTTGTCTGCAAGTCAAGCAGACTGATCCAGGCGCGCTGGTGAAGGCGCACAGCCAATACGAAGAGCTTGAATCGGACACCGAGGCTGGCAATGAGCCGCTGCTTAAAGCGATCGTGACCGGCTTGGTGGCTGGCGGATACTTGGGAAACACGGGTGACATCCGAGACGCTGGTGATCCCCGCCTGAAGCAGGCCGTTGCCAAATATCAGGCTGATAACGATTTAGTCGCAACCGGCCGTCTGAGCTTCGAGCTTTACTACAGCATGTTGAACAAAGGTTTAATACAACCGGGGGGTACGGTAACCGGCGGCGTTAAACCGGCCTCAAAACCAGCTACCGCAGGGGGAAACATCAATGTTTATATGAGCACCTCGCGGGGGACCACGCCTACCTACAGGGTGGGCGAGCGCCTCGACTTGAACGCGCAGGTGTCCGAGGATGGTTATCTCTACTGCTACTACGGCGATGAGACCGGCAAAATCGCCCGGATTTATCCGAACCGTTACACACCCAATCCGTACCTGAGTGCCGGCCAGCGCGTTAACATCCCCAGCCGAGACGCCCAATTCAGCATCGAGTTCACCGATCCGGGCTCGCGGCAGGAAGTGCTATGTTTGGCTTCCAAACAAGAACTTGGCGTGAAATTGCCAGCCAGTTTCAAGGTGGCGGACCTGGAACCGGTCGGGGTATCCTCCTTTGAGGAGGTGGTACAGGCTTTCCAAGCTCTCGACCGGGAAGGGCTGTCCTTCCAGCGGATCCGCTTGTCAGTCGTTCAATAACGCTTCAATCCCCCTCCTGCTGGCAGGAGGGGGAGCAGAGTCTTTAAGATACCGCTGGTGAATTCAGGATGAGGGGGTGGTGTCGATGCGAGGCAGGATGAAGGCACGCGGTCAGTTGGCATCATAATATGACCGGCTCGGGTTCCAGCTCCACCCCGAACATCGCCCGTACCGACTCCTGAATGGCTCGCGCCAGGCGTAGCACGTCTTCCCCTTGTGCCCCGCCACGATTGACCAACACTAGCGCTTGTTTTTCGTAAACGCCGACGGGGCCAAGATTCTTTCCCTTCCAGCCGCGACGCTCGATCAGCCAACCAGCGGCTAGCTTGACCGTTCCATCCGGCTGCGTGTAATGCGGCAACTCGGGATAGCGAGCGGCGAGACGGGCGAACGCAGTGGCATCCACCACCGGATTTTTGAAAAAACTCCCAGCGTTACCGATTATTGCCGGGTCCGGCAGCTTGCGCGAGCGGATGGCAATCACCGCCCTGGCGATATCCCGCGCCGTCGGGTCGGCAATTTTTCGGGCCTCCAGTTCCCGCGCCACGTCGAGGTAACCGGTCAATGGTCGCCAGCGTTTAGGCAGGCGGAAGATCACAGCGGCGATTAGATAGCGTCCAGCCGCCTCGCCCTTGAATGTGCTGTCCCGATAACCGAACCGGCAGGCGGCCCGGTCGAACGTGACCATCTCGCCCGTCGCCAGATCCACCGCCTCAAGCCGTTCGAACCGTTCAGCCATCTCCAACCCATACGCGCCGATATTTTGCACGGGCGCCGCGCCGACCGTGCCGGGAATCAGTGCCAGATTTTCCAAGCCTGGCCAACCCTGTTCCAGCGTCCAGCATACGAAATCGTGCCAGTTTTCTCCGGCTCCAGCGTGGACGATCCAGGCATCGTCATCCTCGACAAGCAACTGCCGCCCCGGAATCCGGGCATGCAGCACCAGCCCGTCAAAATCGCCGGTCAAGATCAAATTGCTGCCACCACCCAGCACGAAGTGCTGCAAATAGCGCCATTCCGGTGTCGCAATCAGTGCGGCGAGCTGGGCCGGTGCCTCGATAGCAGCGAACCAGGCGGCGCGGGCCGGCAACCCAAAGGTATTCAGACGATGCAGCGCAACGTCACGCTGGAACAAAGCAGTTGGCGCCATCGCCATTCAGGCCAGCATCCGTTCAAGATCGCTGATGAACTGGTCGATCGCCTCGCGAGTGGTATTCCAAGAACACATCAGCCGGACGCCACCGACGCCGATAAAGGTGTAAAACTGCCAGCCTTCCGCTCGCAGCGCTTGAATCACCGGTGATGGCAGCTCCAAAAACACGGAATTAGCCTGACAGGGAAACAACGGTTGCAGGCCAGGAATCGCCCGTAACCGCTGTGCGAGGTAGGCCGCCATCTCATTGGCGTGGCGGGCATTCCGCAACCAAGCGCCGGTTTCCAGCAACCCCAACCAAGGCGCGGCGATGAAGCGCATCTTGGACGCCAGCTGTCCGGCCTGCTTGCAACGATACGCGAAATCGGTCGCCAGTTCCCGGTCGAAAAATAGGATCGCCTCGCCGACTGCCATGCCGTTCTTGGTCCCGCCCAGGCACAGTACGTCCACGCCAGCCTGCCACGTCAGGCGGGCTGGCGTTTCGTTCAACGTGACTAGGGCATTGGCGAAACGCGCACCGTCCATGTGAATTTTCAGCTTGTACTGATCGGCGAGTTCCCGCAGGGCTTCCAATTCGTCCAGCATGTAGACCGTACCCAATTCCGTGGCCTGGGTGATGCTGACCACCTTAGGCTTGGGATAGTGAATGTCGGAGCGCCGGGTAATCAGTCGCTCCACCTCGACGGGATCGAGCTTGCCCCGCTCGCCTTTCGCCAGCAGCAGTTTGGAACCGTTGGAGGCGAACTCCGGGCCACCGCATTCGTCGGTTTCGATATGGGCGGTTTCGTGGCAGATCACGCTATGGTAGGACTGGCACAGTGCCGCCAGCGACAGGGAGTTGGCGGCGGTCCCGTTGAAGACGAAAAACACCTCGCAATCGGTTTCGAACAAATCGCGGAACCGGTCGGCGGCCCGTTGCGTCCAGTCGTCGTTGCCGTAGGCGGACACGTCCCCCTGATTCGCGGCCAGCAAATAATCCAAGGCTTCGGGGCAGATGCCCGAGTAATTGTCGCTGGCGAGCTGGCGCACCGGGTGATTCATCGAGGGGTCTCCAAGCGATTGCCGATGGAAATGACCGGATTATAGAGAGGCCCGGCGGCGATACCCGGCGCGCGCATAAAAAAACCTGCCGTCAAAGGCAGGTGTCATTACCGTTTGCAATCAGGCGGTAGGCAGACAGGCTCGCAATTTTTTCATGGCGTTGTTTTCCAGTTGCCGGATCCGTTCGGCCGACACCTTGTATTCCGCAGCCAGTTCGTGGAGAGTCGGCTTGTCGTCGTCCAGCCAGCGGCGGCGCACGATGTCGCGGCTGCGCGGATCTAACCGTTCCAGCGCTTCGCCCAACCGGGTGGTGGCTTGCTCTTCCCAATCGTCCTGCTCCAGCGCATCCGCTGGATCGGCCTGCTCGTCGCGCAAATAAGCCGACGGCGTATAAGTTTCGTGATCGTCGTCATCGGCTTCGGGAACCGGGTCGAACGACACATCGTAGCCGCTCAGGCGCGACTCCATCTCCAGTACGGTGTCGGTGCTCACTCCCAGCTCGCGGGCGACCGTATCGACTTCTTCGCCGTTCAGCCAGCCCAGCCGTTTCTTGGCACCACGCAGCTTGAAGAACAGTTTACGCTGTGCCTTGGTCGTGGCGACCTTGACGATCCGCCAGTTACGGAGAATAAATTCGTGAATTTCGGCGCGAATCCAGTGCACCGCGAACGACACCAACCGTACGCCGTGCGCCGGGTCAAAACGCTTGACCGCCTTCATCAAACCGACGTTGCCTTCTTGAACCAAGTCGCCCAGCGGCAGGCCGTAACCGATGTAGCTCCGTGCAACATGCACCACGAAGCGCAAGTGGGCCACGATCAGCCGTCGCGCTGCTTCCAAATCGTTGTGCAGCCGCAAACGCTGGGCCAGTTCCTGCTCTTCCTCGGCACTCAACATCGGCACTTGGTTGACCGCCTGGATATAACCATCCAGACTGCCTACCGGTACCGGCAGATGTTCCATGCGGGGAACCAGCGCAGTCGTTGTCATCGTCATCAATTCCTCCTTTCCACACATTAGTCTCAGGGCTAATTTTAGCACTCCGCCCGTTCGAGTGCCAAACAGACAATAAGTTCCCTCGACTTTCCTCTCACCCGCGTTCCTCATCATCGAGGAGGGCATGCACAAACTCGACTGCGTCGAACTCGCGCAAATCCTCGATGCCCTCGCCGACACCGATGAAGCGGATCGGCAGGCCCAGCCGGCGGGCAATGGCGAACGCGATGCCGCCCTTGGCGGTACCGTCGAGCTTAGTCAGGATCAAGCCCGTTACGCCGACCGCCTCGTGAAACTGCACCGCCTGGTTCAGGGCATTTTGGCCAGTACTGGCGTCCACCACCAGTAACACCTCGTGTGGGGCGGACTCGTCCACCTTGGCGATGACCCGTTTGATCTTCTTGAGTTCCTCCATCAGATTCGACTGGGTATGCAAGCGGCCTGCGGTATCGGCGATCACGACCTCCACTTGGCGGGCTCTGGCGGCGTGAATGGCGTCGTAGATCACCGAGGCAGAATCGGCTCCGCTTTGTTGAGCGATCACCGCGATTCGGTTGCGCTCGCCCCACACTTGCAATTGCTCGACGGCGGCGGCGCGAAAAGTATCGCCGGCTGCCAACAGCACGGAATGACCATCGCTCTGGAGCTGCTTTGCCAGCTTGCCGATGGTGGTGGTCTTGCCGACGCCGTTGACGCCCACTGTGAGGATGACGTAGGGTCGAGAATCGCTGGGCCGCCAGGGCTGCTGGCACGGTGCCAGAATAGCCAGCAGCTCGTCGCGTAACGCCTGAAGCAAGGCTGGAACATCGCTAAGCTGCTGGCGCGAGATTTTTTCGGTCAGCCGCTTCATCAGATGCTGGGTCACTTCCACACCGACATCGGCCAGCAACAGGCGGCTTTCCAGTTCTTCCAGCGCCTCGTCGTCCAGCTTCCGGCCGGCGAACAAGCCGGCCAGTCCGCTGACCAAGCCTTGGCGGGTGCGTCGCAACCGGTCTCGCAGTTTTGCGAAGCGCTCGGGCTTGGGTTCGGCCGGTTCGGCGGACGTTTCCGGCGCGTGGTCCTTGCGAAACGGGAAGCGAATCGGCCGGTTCAAAACTTCGAATAGGCCGGATTTCTTGCGCTCCGGCGCGTCGGGCGCGGGCGGCTGATTGGAGGAATCGTGTTTAGGGTCTGCCATGGGATGATCTAGATTAGGTTAGCGCCGCTTTAGCGATGGTTTATTGTATGCGGGGTTACGATACAGGGTTATCAAACCATGATCATAGCCGGCAAATACGAAGTCATCGGCGAACTGGGCCAGGGCGGCATGGGGGTCGTTTACCAAGTTCGCCATCTGGAACTGGGTTCGATTTTCGCGCTCAAGATGCTGCACCCCAAGCTGACCGAGGACGCGATCGGCGCTGTGGGGCGGTTTTATAACGAAGCACGCGTCATGGCCCGGCTGCGGCATCCGCACGTTATCCAGGTGTTCGACATCGACCAAGAGCAAGGGCGCCCCTACTTTGTGATGGAATTCGTTCAAGGGCGAAGCCTGCACGAAATCCTGCAACAGGAAGGCCCGCTACCCTTGTCCCGCGTGCTAGCCATCAGCACCCAGGTCGGCCAAGCGCTGGCCTACGCTCACGCACAGCAACCGCCGGTCATCCATCGCGACATCAAACCGCACAATATCATGCTCGAAGACGGCACGGGCCGCGCGGTGGTGTTGGACTTCGGAATCGCCAAGCTGCTGGATCAGCAGCAAACCCAGTATACCCGCACCGGCGTCTTCATCGGCACGCTGGCCTACGGCGCTCCCGAGCAACTGCGCGGCGGCATATCGTTGGACGGACGCGCCGATCTGTTTTCGTTGGGCTTGGTGATGTACGAGATGGTCACCGGCCACAAGTTCTTTGCGGGGCTGTCCCAAGAGGAAATCATCGGGAAACAACTTTTCGAGCGCGGCGAGTACAGTCCGGCGTTTGAACAGCCGGTGCCGAAAGCCTTCCGGCGCCTGGTCACCAAAGCCATCGCGAAAAATCGGGATCGACGCTACAGCTCTGTCGCGGAATTGCTCGATGTACTGGCCAAAGTACCCGTAACCCGCTGGGGCGAACGAGCGTGGATCATATCGATGGGCGGTGTCCTGCTGGCAGTGCTGGCGTGGATCTGGGAATCGCCCTGGCGCAGCGAAATCACCCGCTTCGTCGAGCGGCGGCTGGCTTCGACCCTCCCTGTGTCGCCACCGCCACCCCACCCGAGCCCAGGCGGGGAGAGGCCGCCACAATTCGGTCAGCCGACTAAAACCACCGAAAATCAACCTTCTCCCACGCCGCAGCCGATTGCACCAACTGAACCGCCTGTCGCCATTAAATCCACCGAAACGCGAGCAACCCACCCGCCCACTCAGCTGGGCGTGCCGCCAGCAATTCGCCCGCCCCAATTGACCCACTGGAGTTGGGCGCCCGAACCAACCACTCTGAGCCTGGCGGTGGGACAAGGCCAAGATTTCGCCGTAACCGTGGTGGAAGACGGACCGGTTTCCTCCTTCATCTATCGGTGGTGGGTCGATGGTCGGTTGGAGGCGACAACCGGCCCACACTGGCGTTACCAGCCCGGTGCTGCAGCCGCCGGCCAGACCCATACCGTACGGGTCGATGCGACGGATAGCGAGGGCGGCACGGTCCCCCATCAGTGGACGGTCACGGTCGCCGCCCTGAATCACCCGCCGGTCGCCACCGTCGAGGCGCCGCAATCGGCGCCACCCTTGCCGGTGACGCCACCGGCCGGCCGGATCACGCTCAAAGCGTGCGAAACACAAACCTTCGTAGTGAGCGACGACGCGCCCCAGCAGTACGCCTGGTGGATCGACGAGCAGCGTCAGACGGAAGAAGGACGGCAGTTGCGTTTTGCGGGGCAAGCGGCGGGCCAGCACTCCGTTCGGGTCGCGGCAAGCGGAGACGAGGCCACGGGCGCGAGCTGGGAGGTGTGGGTCACTCCGGCGCCGCCTTCCGAGGCCGAGGTGCGGCAATGGCTGGAAACCTATCAACGTGCCTTGGAAGCGCAGGATTTTGCCAAGCTACGGGAGTTGGGTTACGTGCGCTCGGACTCGCGGGTGGGAGCGCTGCGGGAGAAATTCCAGGCACGCCCGCAGAACCAGGTGCGGATTCAGGATTGGCAGGCAGAAGCGCAAGACGATGAGGTTCGGCTGAGCTTTCAACAAGTCGATCGTTGGCGCGACCCTGCAACCCGATCGCTGGTGGTGGACTATTCCTCGCAGAGCGTGACTCTAGTTCGACCGGACTGCAACCGGATCGTGGCCCGTTAATGACAATTACCGCCCGCGCGGATTCGATATGTTGAATAAGTGTCAAGGCATTAATTCTGATTACTTCGCTTAGCTTTAATCGCTTTTTGTGGTGTGAAGTTCAATTTGAACTGACACCCTCTATTTTTAACAACATGAGTTCATTTTGAACCGGTTTTGGCTACTATTTTATAAAATTACACTGTAAAAGGAGGCACAATTTATCGGGTTTTTATCTATCAAGCCTTTCTGGTCATTGTGGCATTTCTATTGCTTACGAATCGCGTGGAACGATTAAAAGACAGCCCGAGTAAAATGGGTAAAGCGTGGTGAGATACACTTACTCGGTGCTACGATGATTCCCACCGTTATGACGGATATGGTTTGGTTTTAAAGCTTTCCAAAACCAGCCGATCCTACATCAAAATAGGTTTTTTACGTTGGGCTTTTATTCTGTGTTTTTACTGATGCTGAAAGGAGAAAAAGTCTTATGAAGACGCAACGCGCACCCATTGGCCTGGCCGCTTTAGCGCTAATCGCCACGGCGAGCGCCGCCGACTTGTACAAGTGGACGGACGAGAAGGGGCAGGTGCACTACACCTCGTCATCGCCGCCGGACACCGCGAAAAAGCCCCAGCAGATCGATCCGGCTAATCCGAGCAACGCCGAAGCCTTGCCCGATCCGGCCCTAGACCCGGCCACATTGCCGATGGTCGCCACCGCCGCGCCAACCATCGGTGCATCGGCCACAACCGCTATCCCCAACGCCTTGTTCGTGCTCGACGGCTCCGGCAGCATGTGGGCCAAGCTGGGGGACAAGCCCAAGATCGACGTGGCCAAAACGGTACTGGCCGACATGCTGAACAAGCTGGCGCCCGAGGTCCACACCGGGCTGCTGGTGTACGGCACTCACCGCAAGGACGACTGCAACGACATTGAAATGCTGGCCCCGCTGGGCAGCACCCACGCCGCACTGGCACAGGCACTCAACAGCGTCAATCCCAAGGGGATGACCCCGCTGACCGGCGCGATCCAACTGGCGGCGGCGCAATTGCAGCAGGTCGAGGGTGCCGCCTCGGTGGTGGTGGTCAGCGACGGTAAGGAAACCTGCGCCGGCGATCCGTGCGCAGCGGCGCGCGAAGCGGCCAACGCGGGTATGAACCTGCGCATTCATGTAGTGGGCTTCGATGTTGCCCCGGATGAAACTCAGCAACTCAACTGCATCGCCAAGGAGGGTAAAGGCAAATACTTTGCGGCCAACAACGCCGAGCAGTTGGTGACCGCCCTGGCGGAAGTGCGGAAGGAAGTCGCCGCCCCACCGCCTCCACCGCCCCCGCCTGTCAAAGTCGCGCAGACCCCGCCACCCTCGCCTAAGCCCACCGAGGTATTGTTCGAGGATCATTTCGACCGCAATCAGTTAGGAGAGATGTGGAAGGTCGTGAATCCTGATCCAAATCGCCTGACCATTTCCGATGGCAAACTGCTGGTTGTAGGGACCAAAGACGATAAAAACATCGTACTGGTACAACAACCCTTCCCGGGCAATTTTGTAGTTACCGTTAAAATGGATTCACAAGTAGCGGAGCGCAACTGGGCGGGGCTGCGTTATTGGATTGATGAAAAGAATTACTTGTCCTTTGGACCTGAAGGATACTGTTGCAGTAAGGGACGCTGGCCTACTTTCACAAAAGCAATCAGCGGCGAAAAAAACGTAATCCGACTACCGGACGCCGATCAAAAGAGACTTGGGAGTCGATCACTTGCAGGCTATGCCACTACCTCTGAAATCTGGTATCTGCAACTTGAACGCTCTGGCGTGAAATATATCGGCCGGATCAGCGTTGACGGCAGGGATTGGATGGAGATAGGTACCCATACGATATTGCAGAAAAATGGCAGGATAGGCGTGTCGGCTGATTCGGGAGGAGGCACAGAAAACACCGCTGAATTCAGTGACTTCGTGGTGAAAGGGGCGAAGTAAAACAGCCGCCGGTTTGACAAACGCGGGGCGGTTCAAGGAAGAGCCGCCTTTTTCGGATCGTGAACAGACTCCTGCGACTGAAACTTGACCATCATTAATCATGTGCGAATTCCATAAATCTGGGAGCGCCCACATCGTTGATCTTGGCCACATGATGAGAAAACTCATGTCATGTTGTTGAAAAGGAAGAAAAGCATGAAATACCACTGTGTAGTCTTGACTGGCCTAGCCGCTTTGACGCTGATCGCTACGGCGAGCGCCGCTGACTTGTACAAGTGGACGGACGAGAAGGGGCAGGTGCACTACACCTCGTCATCGCCGCCGGACACCGCGAAAAAGCCCCAGCAGGTCGACCCGGCCAATCCGAGCAACGCGACGGTCTTGCCCACGTCAGCGGCGGCGAACGGCGTGGCGAACACCCCCGGCGTGCTGTTCATCCTGGACGCCTCCGGCAGCATGAAAGCCAAGATCGACAACCGGGAGAAAATCGTCATCGCCAAGGAGGTGATGGCCAACCTGCTGCGCGACTTGCCGGCGACAATCCGGGTGGGCCTGGAAGTCTACGGCCATCACACCAAGGGCGACTGCAACGACATCGAAGTAATGGCGCCCATCGGCCAGACCGACAAGGCCACCCTGATCCAGCGGATTCAAGCCATTGACCCCAAAGGCATGACCCCGATCACCCAAGCGTTGCAAGTGGCTGCCGAGCAGCTCAAGACCGCCGAGCAGGAAACCACGGTGGTGCTGGTCAGCGACGGCGAGGAGACCTGCAAGGGTGATCCCTGCGCGGCGGTGGGCAGCCTAGTGCAGCAGGGTGTCAAGCTCAAGGTCCACGTCGTTGGCTTCGACGTGGCGAAGAAGGAACAGCAGCAACTAATGTGTATCGCCAAGGCGGGGAATGGCAAATACTTCACCGCCAACAACGCCGAGCAGTTGAAAAACGCCTTGACCGAAGTGAAACAGGAAGTGGTGAAAAAGATTGAGGCACAACCAAGAGAACCAGAAGTCACAATCAGTCAAAAAGTTATTAAAGTTCAACGGCCAGAAATCGGAATGATCGAGATCAAAAACAACATGACCGGTTACGTGGAAATCCTCGATCAACAAACAGGGGAGAAAAAAGCCTCCTTCTGTAACGGATGCAGCAGCAACACCCAAGTTCCCCCTGGAACCTATAAATTGCAGTTCCCAAATTTTACCATCGATGGGATCGAATTGACCGGTGGAGAGAAAAAGGTTGTCGACGCAAACACTGTTTCTGGAATCATCGAGATCAAAAACAACATGACCGGTTACGTGGAAATCCTCGATCAACAAACAGGGGAGAAAAAAGCCTCCTTCTGTAACGGATGCAGCAGCAACACCCAAGTTCCCCCTGGAACCTATAAATTGCAGTTCCCAAATTTTACCATCGATGGGATCGAATTGACCGGTGGAGAGAAAAAGGTTGTCGACGCAAACACTGTTTCTGGAATCATCGAGATCAAAAACAACATGACCGGTTACGTGGAAATCCTCGATCAACAAACAGGGGAGAAAAAAGCCTCCTTCTGTAACGGATGCAGCAGCAACACCCAAGTTCCCCCTGGAACCTATAAATTGCAGTTCCCAAATTTTACCATCGATGGGATCGAATTGACCGGTGGAGAGAAAAAGGTTGTCGACGCAAACACTGTTTCTGGAATCATCGAGATCAAAAACAACATGACCGGTTACGTGGAAATCCTCGATCAACAAACAGGGGAGAAAAAAGCCTCCTTCTGTAACGGATGCAGCAGCAACACCCAAGTTCCCCCTGGAACCTATAAGCTAAAATACCCTAATTTTACGGTGCAAGATATCGTGGTAGAGGCCGGGCAGAATGTAGTTGTCGAGTAGTGGCCGTCACTACGACACCGGTTTCAGACACGGGAATAGTGCCGGCAAGGGTTGGCTGAACCCTTCCGCTTCCCCGTTGCCAAACGACCGAAATCGACCCTCGGAATCAACCGGCCCTGGAGACCCCATGTTAAGTAGTCGGATCGTTATCGCAGCCTTGTGGCTGACGCTGGCCCCTGCAAGTTTCGCGGCGGCGCCCGTCCGCTTGGGATCGGTCATGATGATTAGATCAATAGATATGCGGGTCAGTGACGGAACTTATCGTACCATTCCAGTCTGTCTTACGCAGACATCCATTTATCTAGTCAAGATCATGACGACACCCATCATTCCATTCTTGCTGGTTTTACTGTCCGGTACCTCGGTCGCCTTCGCAGCGGCGCCTGTCCACGAATTCACCCTCGCCAACGGTCTAAAGGTGCTGGTGCGCGAAGACCACCGCGCTCCGGTGGTCGTTTCGCAGATCTGGTACAAGGTCGGCTCCAGCTACGAGCCGAGCGGGCTGACCGGCATTTCTCACCTTCTGGAACACATGATGTTCAAGGGTACTCCGAACGTGCCCGGCGGCGAATTCTCGCGCCTCATCGCCGCCAATGGAGGAGATGAAAACGCCTTCACCAGCTACGACTACACCGCTTACTTCCAGACCTTGGAAAAGGAGCGACTGGAACTGAGCTTCCGGCTGGAGGCCGATCGGATGCGCCATCTGCTGCTAAAACCGGAGGATATCGCCAAAGAGGCGCAGGTGGTGGCCGAGGAACGCCGCTTACGCACTGACGATCAGCCCGAAGCCCTGACCCAGGAACAATTCCAGGCCGCTGCCTACGTCATCAACCCCTACCGCCATCCGATCATCGGTTGGATGCAAGATATCCAGTCGATTACGCCGGACGACTTGAAAAATTGGTATCAGCGGTGGTACGCACCGAATAATGCCACACTGGTGGTGGTCGGCGACGTGGACCCCGCCAAGGTTCGCGAACTGGCCGAGAAACACTTCGGCCCGCTGCCGTCCAGCACGCTCGCGCCGCCCAAACCGGTGACGGAAATCCCACAACGGGGCGAGCGGCGGATCGTGATCAAGACCCCGGCGGAGGTTCCCTACGTGACGCTGGGTTATAAAACGCCGACCCTGAAAACCGCCACCGAGGATTGGGAACCCTATGCGCTGGCGGTGCTGGAAGGCATTCTCGACGGCGGCACCAGCGCACGCCTCGACAAAGATCTGATTCGCGGTAGCCAAGTCGCCGCCGCTGCCGGCGCTAGCTACAGCCCGATATCCCGACTCGACGACTTGTTCGTACTGGCCGGCAATCCAGCGCCGGATCACACCAGTGCCGAACTGGAAAAAGCCCTGCGTACCGAAGTGGCGCGATTACGCGAGGAATTGGTCGGCGCCGATGAGTTGGCGCGAGTGGTGGCGCAGGTCGCCGCCGCCGATGTCTACCAACAGGATTCGATGTTCTATCAGGGGATGCGGTTGGGAACGCTGGAAACCGTCGGGCTCGGCTGGAACCGGCTCGACGACTATGTGCAACGGATTCAGGCAGTCACGCCGGAACAAATCCGCGCCGTGGCCCGCAAGTATCTGATCGATGATCATTTGACAGTGGCGACGCTGGAGCCGCTGCCGCTGGACGGTCGTCGTCCGTCCGCGCCCGGCCCCGCGACGGATCATGCGATCCGCTAACCGCTCCCATCCTTGGCCTCGCTCCTCCTAGAGCGAGGGGGACCAAGATTCTCGCTACCGACCCCTTTCCCGCCCTTGAGACAAGGGCGACAAGGATAATCGCCGTCATGTCGAATCCAAACCGTTTACTGTCTAGCCTTTTCGCCGTTGTCCTGTTATGCATCTCACCCCTCGTGGCCGCCGTGCCCGCCATCGAGCATTGGCGCACCGCCAACGGCGTACCGGTCTACTTTATTCCCACGCGGGAACTGCCGATGGTGGACGCCCAAATTCTGTTCAACGCGGGGTCGATCCGCGATGGCGAGCGCCCCGGACTCGCCATGATGACCAATGCCTTGCTAGAGGAAGGCGCTGGCGACTGGTCGGCGGACGTGATCGCCGACCGGCTGGATCGGATCGGCGCCCGATTCAGCGCCGGCTCGCGGCGCGATTCGGCCTGGGCTTCGTTGCGAAGTCTGGTCGATCCACGCTATCTGCAACCGGCCGTCGAAACCGTCGCTCGGTTGTTGAAGGAGCCGACTTTCGCGCCCGACGCCGTGGAACGGGTGCGCAAACAAATGCTGTCGGGACTCCAGGAACGCGCCCAATCGCCTGGCGCCATCGCCCAGGATGCTTTCTTTAAAGCTCTGTACGGCGATCATCCTTACGGTTCGCCGCCTCACGGCACCACCACCAGCGTCAACGCCATCACCCGCGCCGACTTACAAGCCTTCCATCGCCGTTACTATACCGCCGCCAACGTGGTGGTCGCCCTTGTCGGCGATTTGGATCGATCCGCCGCCGAGCGACTGGCGAATGCCCTGGTTGGGGAATTGCCCGCGGGAGAAGCCGCTCCCCCGCCCCCCCCCGCACCGACGGTCCCCACCAGCCGGACCATCCGCATTCCCCATCCGTCCAGCCAGAACCATATCCTGATCGGTCAAATGGGCGTCAACCGCACTGATCCGGACTATTACGCGCTTTATCTGGGGAATCATGTGCTGGGTGGCAATGGCCTGGTGTCGCAACTGGCCCAGGAAATCCGGGAAAAGCGCGGCTTGGCTTATGGCGCTTACAGCGCATTTTCCCCCATGCGGCAAGCAGGCCCCTTCCTGATCAACCTGCAAACCCGCAACGATCAGGCCGACACCGCCCTCCAAGTGGCGCAGACCACGCTGCGCGCGTTCACCGCCAATGGGCCAAGCGCGGAGGCGCTGGAAGAAGCGCGACAGAACATCACCGGTGGTTTCGCGCTTGATCTGGCCGGCAACGGCAAGCTGGCCAGCGCGCTAGGATTGATCGCATTCTACGGGCTGCCGCTGGATTATTTGCAAAATTACATCGGCACCATCAACAGCATCACTTTGGAGCAAGTCAAGCACGCCTGGCAGCGGCACGTCCAACCGGACCAGATGATCACGGTTATCGTCGGCGGACCCCCTACCCCAACTCCGCCGGGCGAATCGGAACGACCGGCCGGCTCATGAACCGACGTGGCGGATACGCTAACCAGATTCGCGTCATCGGCGGTCGATGGCGGAATCAACGCTTGCGATTCCCGGATTTGCCGGGGTTGCGCCCGACCCCGGACCGGGTGCGGGAAACGCTGTTCAACTGGCTAGCCCCCGTATTGCCCGGCGCGCGCTGTCTGGATCTGTTCGCCGGCAGCGGCGCACTCGGCATCGAAGCACTGTCACGCGGCGCGGGCGAGGTGGTGTTCATCGAAAGCCACACGGCGGCGATCAGCGCCCTGCGCGACAATCTGGCGCGGTTGGATGCCCGGGACGCCCGTGTTGAACAAGCCGACGCACGGGCTTGGTTGCAACAGCCGGCCACACCGTTCGGAATCGTGCTGCTCGATCCGCCATTCGGCAAAGGACTGCTGGAACCGGTTTGTGCGCTGCTCGAACAGGGCGGCTGGCTGACGTCGACCGCCTGGATCTATCTAGAAGCGGAGGCAGAACCCGCACAGTTGCTGCTGCCCGCAAGCTGGCGGCCGTACCGGGAAAAAACCGCAGGGATTGTGGCTTACCGGCTGACGCGACGGGAAAAAATCAGCGCTGACCCCGATTGCGAGGCAGGCAACAACCCGAATGCGCGAATGGTTGCCATGCCGTGTGGCATTTCCGATAATCCAACTCACCTTTGATCGCCGCCAGGAACCGCCATGCCTGTCACTGCCATTTATCCCGGCACCTTCGACCCCATCACCAAGGGCCACATCGATCTGGTCGAGCGCGGCGCCCGCATGTTCGACCGGCTAATTGTCAGCGTTGCGGCGAACCCCAACAAACAACCGTTGTTCTCGCTGGAAGAGCGGGTCGAACTGGCGCGCGAGGCGCTCGCTCACCTGTCCACCGTCGAGATTTGCGGTTTCGATATCCTGCTGGTCAACCATGCCAAGAACATCGGCGCCCACGTCATCCTGCGGGGATTGCGCGCCGTTTCGGATTTCGAGTTCGAATTTCAGTTGGCCAACATGAATCGCCGGCTCTATCCCGAAATCGAGTCGGTTTTTCTGACGCCTGCCGAACAATTCTCCTTCATCTCCTCCAGCCTGGTGCGCGAAGTCGCCAAACTGGGCGGGAATATCGCCCCATTTGTCCACCCCATGGTCGAGGCGGCGCTGGTGGCGAAATTCGCGTCCCGCGCGGGACGCAACTATCCTTAAAACCATAATGAGGAGCCAGCCATGGCACTGATGATCACCGACGAATGCATCAACTGCGACGTATGCGAACCCGAGTGTCCAAACGAGGCGATTTACCAAGGCGAGGAAATCTACGAGATCGACCCGAACCGCTGCACCCAGTGCGTGGGTCATTACGACACCCCGCAATGCATCGAAGTTTGTCCCGTGGACTGCATCATTCCCGATCCCAACCATTCTGAAACCGAGGAACAGTTGCAAACCAAGTACGAGCGGCTGACCAGCACAGCTTAGGGGCCGCGCAAAAAACGCATACCCACTATCGGAAATCTCACAAATGGACGTCCGGCAACCATCAAGAATCCGCGTGCTACTGGCAGGCGCGACCGGCTTGGTCGGCGGGCACTGTCTGACGAAGTTGCTCGCCGACGACGAGATCGATCAAATCACCGTTCTCGCTCGCCGGCCGCTGGAACTTACCCATCCGAAACTGACCGTTCGCGTGGTGGATTTTGACCATCTCCGCGAACAGGCGGGAACGGTTAAAGCCGATGCCGCGCTCTGTTGTTTGGGCACGACCCACCGAGCCTCCGGTTCCCCAGAAGCGTTCGCCAAGGTCGATCACATCTATGTCGCCGAACTGGCCAAGCTGGCGGCGACCCGAGGCGTACCCCGATTCATCCTGGTTTCGGCGGTGGTGGCCGACGCCAGTTCGCCGGTATTTTACAACCGGGTCAAGGGCCGGGCCGAAGCAGCGGTCAGCGAATTACCCTTCAAGACCGTGCATCTGCTGCGACCTTCGCTACTATTGGGAGAGCGTGCCGAACCACGGCCGGTCGAGGATTGGAGCAAGCAATTCGCGCCTTTCTGGTCGCTGTTCGCATGGGGACCTTTCAGCGCCTATCGGCCCGTACCGGCGGAAACAGTGGCTGCCAAAATGGTGGAGCTCGCCAAAAGCGATGAAGAAGGGGTTTACATTCATTACTTCAAGGGCTGAACGAACCGCGCCCCCGCGACGGTCGATCGGCACCGGATGGAAACTCCGTTCAGCGCATTTGGTTCGGATCGCGATGGTGGCGGTTATGGCCTTCGGTTTGGCAACGCTACCACCGGTGTTAGCGAAAAAACTTTACAAATACCAGGACGCCACTGGCGCTTGGACGTTCACCGATAAACCGCCCGCCGCGGATATTCCGGCCGAAGTGCGCCCGCTACCGAGCAGCGAGTTGCCGGCCAGGATCAGCGTCCGTAATCGCGGCACCCCTGAAGCACCGGTGTTCGTAGTGGTGAACGACTATTACGGGCCGGTCGAGGTGGAAATCAACGGCGAGGGGCTGGAAAACATGCGGGCCGAACCGCCGTTGCCGGTGCGGCTGGTCGTGCCGGCCCGTGCCGAGATGACGGCCGTCACGCTGAAGCCGACCGGCATGCATTGGCGCTACGGCTATCGAATACGAGCGATGTTGGGCGACCCCGCTACCTCGCATCGACCCGAACAACTCTACGCGCCGCCATTCGGTTCGGGGCAACGGTTTCCGATCGGTCAAGCGTTCGACGGCTCATTCAGCCACCAGCGTCCGGAGAGCCGCTACGCTGTCGATATCACCTTACCGTTGGGCACGCCGATCCGCGCCGCCCGCTCTGGGGTCATCATGGAAACAGTCGACGATTTCTTCGATGGCGGCACCGATCCCAAGTACCAAACCCGCGCCAATGCCGTGCGCATCCTGCATGATGACGGCACAATGGCGATATATGCCCACTTGCAGCCCGATTCGATACGGGTGGCACTCGGTCAGCGCGTGGAACGCGGCACCTGGCTGGCGGATTCCGGCAACACCGGCTTCTCGACCGGCCCCCACCTGCACTTCGCGATTCAGCGTAACGCGGGGATGGAATTGATTTCGGTGCCGTTTGAGTTTGACGGGGCCAACGGCCAAGGCATCACTCCGGTCGCGGGGATGCTGCTGACAGCACCCTGACTCCCACTTCCTGACCGCCGTCTATTCCGACTCGCGTTTGTGGGCCAGGAAAGCCTTGCGCAAAATATCGCGCAGGCGCGGAATCAATACCGGTTTTTGCAGGAACTTATAGACCGCGCCTTCGTTGATCAGATCGATCAAATCCTCCAACTCGCCGTTGCTACCTATCACAATTCGAAGGGTTTGCGGATACAGTTCGCGAACGCGCCAGAAAAATCGATCATCGCCTTGTTGCTCTAGCCGCCAATCTGCCATCATCACACCGACATCGTGGCTGGCGAGCAAATCCAGCGCCGTTCGAGCGTCGGCGGCGGTGAGCAACCGATAGCCTTCCGCGGCAAGCACATCCCGAAGGGCCATCACGCCATCCGCCTCGTTGCCGACCATCAGCAGAACGCGCGAATCCCCGGCCATGGCCGATTCGTCCACCAAGCCGTGTTGGGAGCGATGGAGAATCTGGGTGACTTCGTCGACCGGCAGTGGCCGGCTCAGGTAGTAACCCTGGACTTCATCGCAGTTCCGGGATCTGAGAAAACGCAGTTGGGCCTCGTTCTCGACGCCTTCGGCAATGACCCGCAATCCCATGCTCTCGGCCATGGCGATGACCGCCGTGGCGATGGCGGCATCGTCGGGCTGCGAGTTGACTTCGCGCACGAAAGCCTTGTCGATCTTGAGCCGGTCCAAGGGCAATTGCTTAAGGCGGCTTAGACTCGAATAGCCAGTGCCAAAATCGTCGATCGCCAGTTGCACGCCGAGATTCTTCAGGGCCTGAAGCGTGCAGGTTGCGCCATCCGGATCCTTCATCAGCAGGCTTTCGGTAATTTCGAGTTCCAAAGCATCCGGGGCAAGACTCGTCTCCTCTCAGAATCCGTGCCACCAGCCCCGGAAAGCTCGGTTGCACGAACTGTAGGACGGAAATATTGACCGCCATCCGCTGCAAGTCGATTCCCTCGTCTTGCCAAGTTTTAGCCTGCTGGCAAGCTGTGCGCAACACCCATTCGCCGATGGGGATGATGAGGCCGGTTTCCTCGGCAAGTGGGATGAAATCGACGGGCGATACCGACCCCAGCATGACACTTCGCCAGCGTAGTAGCGCCTCGACACCATTGATGCGACCGCTGGGCAAATCCAGTTGGGGTTGATAGTGAATGGACAATTCGTTCTGTTCGATGGCTTTGCGCAGTTGATTTTCCATCGTCAGGCGCTTGAGGGCCGCGTCGTTTAAGCTGGCGTCGTAGAACCGATACAGATTGCGCCCCTGACGCTTGGCCAGATACATCGCCATGTCGGCGTTCTTCAATAGGGTCTCGGGGTTATCGCCATCCTCCGGAAACAGCGCGATGCCGATGCTGGGCGTGACGAAGACTTCGTGGCCCGCCAGGACCAGCGGTTTCGACAAATTCCTCCGGATCCGTTCAGCCACGACTGCGGCATCCTCGCCACGCCGGATTTCAGGCAACAGCACGGTGAACTCATCGCCACCGAGCCGCGCGATAGTCTCACTTCGCTCGTCGTCGAGATCGAGACGAGAGACCGTATCGCTGCCGCGCAAACTCTGCCTTAGGCGCTCCGCTGTCGCCTGAAGCAATAGGTCGCCCACACTGTGACCCAGCGTGTCGTTGATGCGCTTGAAATGGTCCAGATCCATGAAGAGCAAACCCACGCGCCGGCTATAGTGCTTGGCGAGAGCCAACGCCGCGCTCAGGCGATCCTTGAACAGTTCGCGGTTGGGTAACCGGGTGAGGCTATCGATAAACGCCAGCTGTCGGATGCGTTCCTCGGCTCGCCGCAGTTCAGTGATATCCTGCAAAGTACCATACAGATGGACGACCCGATTGGATCCGTCCAGAACGGCCTCGACCTGCTGGCGAACATAACGAGGCTTGGCATCGGCGTTCAAAAGCCAATGGTTGATTCCAGCCGACTGCCCATGCTCCCGGATCGCCGCGAACCATGCCCGCACCGAAGCCCGATCCTTGTCGGGCACGCGGTCGAGCAAGACCTGCAGCGGCACTGCCCGTTTCGCCGGATCCAGCCCGACGATCCGACAAACCTCTGCCGAAAGGTGCAACGTGTCCTCGTCTGGCTGCCAATCCCAGTGCCCCAGCTGGGCGATACGTTGCGCGGTAGCGAGGCGTCGTTCGCTTTCCCGCAGATTTTGCACCGCCGCACTGGCCCGTAGTAAATACCGCACCCGATGGCCGAGCAACGCATAATTGATCGGCTTGGTGATAAAGTCGGTCGCCCCGGCATCGAAAGCCTGGTCGATCGATCCGTGATCGTCCAGGCCAGTCATCATCAGAATTGGGACTTTCATTCCCTCGGGTCGGCGCCGCAGTTCGGCGCTGGCGGCGAATCCGTCCATCTCGGGCATCATCACGTCCATCAGCACCACGTCGGGACGAACACGCTCAAACTGCTCCAACCCGAGATAACCGTTTTCAGCCTGTTCAACCCGAAACCCCACTTGTTCCAACGACATGCTGACCAACAGACGAACCGTTAAGTCGTCATCGATGATCAAAACCAAGGGCTGATAAGGTGTATCCGCAGCTGGCATGGCGAAGATTCCGTTAGAAGGCTGGTTGATAGCGACGACCGCTCGCTCCCGGTCTGTCCGCCCGAAAATCTACCCAGATCCGACTCAAACCCACAACCTCAGCCGGGCAGCGGGCGAGGCGGCGATTCGCTGGCCGGATCCTCGTGAATCAGTACATCGGCATTCGGAAACGCGCCCCTAATTGTCGCTTCAACCTCATCGGCCACCCGGTGTGCTTCCACTAGTGGCAACTGATCGTCCAGCATCAAGTGTAACTGGATAAAATAGGTTTGCCCGGAGCGGCGGGTGCGGACATCGTGCACTCCACGTACCTGCGGGTTGGCACGGACAATCTCCTTGATGCGGGCATGGACCTCGGGCGGCAACTCATGATCGAGCAATAACTGTACCGACTCATAAGCAATGTGTCCTGCATTATACATAATATAGAGTGCGATACCGATTGCAAAGACCGGATCCATGGCGGGCCAGCCCAGCATAGCGAGCCCGAGCGCCACAATAGTGGCGGCGTTGGTCAGCAAATCGGTGGCGTAGTGCAAGGCGTCGGCGCGAATCGCCGTGGATTCGGTCCGGCGAATGACATGATGCTGGAATGCCAGCAACACCCCCGTTGCGATAATAGCGAACAGCAACACGCCGACACCGACCAAGGCATCGACCAACGGTTGCGGATGCAATAGCCGATTCACGGCCTGCAGGATCAAGAACAATGCCGAGCCGGCGATGAATGCCGCCTGCGCTAGGCCCGCCAAAGGTTCGGCCTTGCCGTGTCCGAAGCGGTGCTCGCGGTCGGGCGGCTGCAACGAATAGTGCACCGCCAACAGGTTAATGATGGACGCTGCCACATCCATCATCGAATCCACCAACGAAGCCAGAACGCTGACCGACCCTGTCAGCAGGGCAGCCGTTAGCTTGCCAGCGATCAACAGTGTGGCAGTGGTTACCGAAGCGTAGGTCGCCCACCGTAACAGACGAGCAGCTTCTGTTGGTTCGATGGTCGGATTTTTTGCGTCGCTCATGTTGCTCGATTCTTCTTTGGTGAACAGTAAGCCGGTATATTCTACCCAGCTTTCGACCGTCGCGGCGGTGCGAATCCTCAATGGGTAGCACCTCGCCCAACCCCCTATTTCGATTCAACCGCCAAGAGCCCCGAACCGAATGCTCGAAACCCTGCGCCGTATCGTTCGGGAAGCCACCACCGCTCCCGATTTGGCCAGCGCGCTGGCCATCGCAGTCAACCGCATTCGGGACACGATGCGGGTGACCGCCTGCACCATTTATTTGGCTGAACGAGATGATCGCGAGTTCACGCTCATGGCCACCGCCGGCCTGGATCCCGCTACAGTCGGCCAGATACGGCTGAACCGCTCGCAAGGGTTGGTGGGCTTGGTCGCCGAACGCCAGGAACCGCTCGCCCTGGAAGACGCTCGATGCCATCCCCGCTTTCACGAGACGCCCGGTGTCAGCGACGACGTTTGTCACGCCTTCCTGGGTGTACCCTTGATCCGACACCGCCAAACACTCGGCGTGCTGGCAATCCAAGACACCGCTGTCCGGCCATTTCAGTCCGAGGAAGTGGATTTTTTGGTGACTCTGGCTACGTGGCTGGCAGACACTTTCCATCATGCCGCGCTTTGCGGCCCCCGCCGGGATTCACTGAATCCGGCGGCCATGCTCGACTCTCGCGACTTACACGGTTTAGCCGGGGCGCGAGGGGTGGCAATCGGCGTCGCCACCATCCCTCATCTACTGGCCGATCTGGGTGACGTACCGGATCGGCCAACCCAAAACCCTGCCGCCGAGGAAGCCGCGTTTCAGACCGCCATCGCCGCGGTCGATGAAGAGCTGCGCCTCGCCAGCAAACGCTTGGCCCCCTCCCTGCCGCCGACCGAACTGGCTTTGTTCACCGTCCACAGAATGATGCTGCATAGCAACGGCCTGCTCCAAGAGACTAGCGCCCGCATCCGAGCTGGCTCCTGGGCGCCGGCTGCTTGGCGCGACACCGTGCTATCCCGCGCTCGCCTGCTGGAACAAGCCGAGGATCCCTACCTCAGTACCCGCGCCGAGGATATCCGTGACCTGGGTCGGCGGGTGCTGCGGCACTTGCGCGCCGACTCGGCTCAGCAAACCGATTTTCCGGCCGAGCGCTGCGTGTTGTTGGCCGAGGAACTCAGCGTGGCGCATCTGGCGGCGGTTCAGCCGGAGCGATTGGCGGCCGTGGTCTGCCTGCGGGGTTCGGCCTTGTCCCATGTCGCGATCCTGGCACGGGCCATGGGCATTCCAGCTGTCATGGGTCTCGGCGATCAGCCCATCAGCCGTTTTGAGGGTCGCGACATCATCGTGGATGGCGACCAGGGTCGAGTGTTCGTCGATCCAGACCCGGCCATCCGCGAGGAATACCAGCGACGGATTGCCACCGAGACTAAATTGGCCGTCGACTTGGACACGCTGCGCGACCTGCCCGCCGAAACCCTGGACGGTTGTCGTCTACCGCTGTACACCAAGGCCGGCCTGCTAACGGATATTCCCGCAGCGCGCGACTGCGGGGCCGATGGCATCGGTCTGTATCGAACCGAATTTGCCTTCATCGTCCGCGACACCTTCCCCAGCGAGGTGGAGCAATGCGAGATTTACCGGCAAATGCTGGTGGCGTTTTTTCCGAAGCCAGTGGTCATCCGCACTCTGGACATCGGCGGCGATAAACCCCTGCCTTACTTTGCCATCAATGAAAATAACCCGTTCCTCGGCTGGCGCGGCATGCGGTTCACCCTAGACCATCCTGAAATCTTTTTGACCCAACTGCGTGCCTTGCTACGCGCTAACGCTGGGCTGAATAATTTACGGATTTTGTTTCCGATGATCACCACTGTGGAAGAAGTGGATCAAGCACTGCGGCTGCTCGATCAGGCCCAGCGGGAATCGGAGGAAGAAGGCTGGCCCGCCGCGCGTCCGCCCGTCGGTGTGATGATCGAAGTGCCCTCCGCCGTTTGGCAGGCCGCCCAATTGGCTCGCCGGACCGATTTTCTGTCGATCGGGACCAACGACCTGACCCAATATCTACTGGCGGTGGATCGCGACAACGCCCGGGTGGCCGGGCTGTACGACAACCTGCATCCGGCCATGCTGAAGGCCGTCGCCCATATCATCGAAGGCGGCCATCAAGCCGGCCGGCCGGTACAGTTGTCCGGAGAGATGGCAAACGATCCTGGCGCCGCCATCCTACTGTTGGGCATGGGCGCGGATAGCCTCAACGCGAGCCCGGCCAGCTTGCCGCGAGTGAAATGGGCGATCCGCAGCTTTAGCCGCCTTCAAGCCCGCGAATTGGCTCAACAGGCGCTGCAACAGGACACCGTCAGCCAAATTCGCCATCTGATCAACGAAGCGCTTCGAAAGGTTGGCCTGAACGCGATCGCGCATGACTCGATCTAAATCAATTCGAACACGAAATACTGGGCGCGGACTGAAACCCGCGCCCGCATCGATCTCCCGGCGCACAACGGCGCACCGGACAGGTTTTGGTCAACTTTCGATCGCGATCCGCCGCGGTTGGGCCGCTTCGCGCTTCGGCACGATCACTTCTAAAACCCCATCTTTACACTTGGCGCTCACCTTGTCAGCATCGGCCACATCGGGCAACGAGAACCGCCGCAGGAACGTACCGCGCACTCGCTCGACCCGCCGATACTGCTGGGTCTGCTCCTCCTTCTCGCTGGCCCGCTGACCTTTCAGGGTCAACACACCGTTCTCCAGCGTGATGTCAATATTCTTGATATCGACGCCCGGCAAGTCGGCATGAATGACAAACTGGGCCGCTTCTTCCTTGATATCCACCGCTGGCATCCAATCCGCCAGAATATGTCCCGTCTCCTCGTCGCCAAACCGGCTCGTCTCGAACAAGCGGTTTACTTCCCGCTGCAACTGGTTCAACAGATTCAAGGGTTCATAACGCATCAGGGCCATGATCGATCCTCCTCGAATTTCGGTTACGGCGCTCGACTCAACGCCTTTCCGATTCAATTGATCAATGGGGACAGTTACCTCGATTTCAAGGGCACCACCAGGCATTTTTGCGTTAAGCTATTAGTGGTTATGTCACCTCATCACTCGTCCCGGAACCGCCTGTGATGGCCACCGCCTCCATCTTCATCTGCCACGCTCCGTCCGACACCGCCTTCGCCAGGGACTTGGAATTGGCGCTAGAAACCTTTCGTCTGAGCGTCTGGCGCGACAATCGCGGCTTGCGGGGCGGCAGCCGGCTCGCGCCAATGGTACGTTGGGCCATCGAGCAAGCCCGACAAGTCATCGTGGTGCTCGGCCTGAACACCGGCCAACTGGCTTGGTTGCGTCGCGAAATCGAACTCGCCCAGGAAATCGAGCGGCGGCGGGAAAGTGGATATCATGTCATTCCGCTGCTGCTGCCCGGCACGGACAAGTCCATTTTGGGACAGTGGTTCTCTCCGATTCCAACAACCGCTCCCATCCAATTACCTGCCGATGGACTGGGCGCGGTCCTGCCGGCATTGCTTGCCGCCCTGGGGGAATCTCCACCCGGTGATGTGGCTAGCGGCCGCAACTCTCCACCGCCGGTGGCATTCGAACTCGACTTCAGCCGGGCGAATGCACTGGCCGCTGACTGGCAATGGACCGTCCGTCTGGGCCAGCAGCCTGAATCAACCGCAATCGCTGACCTCCGCTCGGCCAGCGGCGCCCTACCGTCCCCTCCGCCCTACCGACTCCAGCATTGGTACCTGCAAAGCTACCCTTGCTGGCCGACCGACACCCTGCGCGATTTCGCCCATCGCACCGAAACCCTGCTGGCGGAATGGGGTCGCTCACTTCATCAGGCGGTCTTCGACGCGGCCGGTCTCAGCGAACCGATAACCGCACGACCCGACTCGCCCACGCGCCGCGAATGCCATCTGGTGGTGCGAACGGACACGGCACATCCGGCTGCCACTGCCGTACTCGGGCTGCCGTGGGAGCTCCTGCGCGACCCATCCAACGTTTTGACTCAAGGCAAACGACCAGTCCAGGTGTGGCGATCGCTCCCCGGCGGTGGGGAAGCCTTTCTTCCCGCCCCTCCGCCCTTGCGGATACTCGCGATCCATCCTCGACCCGATACCGAATCGACCGGCCATTCCGACTACCGGCGCCATACGCTGCCCTTGCTAGAAGCCGTGGGCATCTTTGGTAAGCTGATAGAACTACGGGTACTTGTTCCCCCCACCCTGGCCGCACTGGAAAAACAGCTGAACGATTCTTGGGCCACCGGCCAGCCGTTTACAGCGCTGCATCTAGACGCCTCTCTTCGCAACGGCATGCCCGGCAACACGATTCTGCTCGGATTCGAGGCCAGCCACGAACCGCCAAGCCCACCGTATCGCCAAGCCCACTTCGTCGCGGCTACCATACTGGCCTCTCTTTTGGCCACCTATCGTGTCCGGCTGGTAGTCCTGTCGGCCGGTACCGACGACGCGGAGAGATCCGCCACCGTCGGACTGGCGTCCACACTGCTGGCAGCGGGAATCGCGGCGGTCGTCACCCTACATCCCGATACACCGGCCGTAACCCAGCGGCGATTCTGGACAACGTTTTACGAAGAGCTACTGCACGGTACCCGCATCAGCCAGGCGCTATTCGCCGGCCAGTCTCGCCTGGCCGGCGACAGCTATCGCGGGCTCGGTCTGGGTGGCAATGTCCACCTGCAAGACTGGTTCTGCTACAACTTGTATCTGGGCGAGCGAGATCCTCGGCTATGCTTGCGCCCCCCCTCGGAACTCTGGCACCGCTCGCTGAAGCGGGCCCGGACCCGATCATCGGACCGCCTGCCCCCTACGCCATCCACCGGCTTCGTCGGGCGCAGCCGGGATTTGTTGCGCGTGGAGCGACTGCTGGCCGAACAGCCTACGTTGTTCCTGCGCGGACCGGGCGGCAGTGGTAAGACCACCACCGCCATCGCCCTAGCCGATTGGCTGGCACGCGGCGGCCGCTTTCGTCATATCGCCTACGTCAACGGTGACGATGCCAGTGCACCCCGCACTCTGCTTGAAACGCTCGGTCAGCAATTACTTCACCAAGGCAAGCATTGGTCCACCGATCTTTATCCGAACTTGTGGCGGGCGTTGGATCACCTCCGGCAAACGTTGGGCAACCAACCTGCCCTGATCGTGCTGGATCAACTGGAGCGCTGGCCTTCCGAACACAACGAGACTTTCGACGAGTTCTGGAAGGTCTTGCTAGGCAAATGCCCAGAACTTCGTTTGTTAGGATTGGGCCGCTTAGGCCCGCCATCCTTCGCCCAGCCCTGGAAAGAAGTCTCGCTCAGCCCGATGGACGACGACGCCGCCATCCGCCTGATCAGCCAAACCTTGATTACCACCCAGGAAATACCGCCAATTACTGACAATGGCGATAGCTTTCGGCAATTGCGCGATCTAGTCGCACTGGTCGGCGGGCATCCAGGCGCCTTGCGGGGAGTAGCGCGCGAAATTGCCACTCGCGGCGTCAATGCGACGCTGGCCCTGCTACGCCCGCTTCGGACCGAACTGCTGCGTCGTCACCCCGACGACCCGCAGTGGCCGCTGTTCCTGAGCCTGGAACTGGCTTTGCGCCGGCTATCGGCAACAGATCGGGAGCGTCTGGCCATCTTGGCTTTTTTCAAGGGAGGCGTGAGCCGCATCGCGCTGGGAAAAGCGCTGCAACTTGACACGCAGGCCACCGATGCCTTCCAGGCGCGGCTGCGTGATCTAGAGCTGATCGAGGAGCGAGGCTACGGTTACTTGTCCTTCGATCCGGCCCTCTCCCATTACCTGACCAACCAGCTCTCCCCCAGTCAGAGGCTGATCTGGCAAGCGCATTGGCGCACCGGCATGGAACAGCTGCTGGAGGTACTCTATCAGCAGTACTTCAAGGACCGTGCTCGCACCACCCGCGTGTTGCGATTGGAATTATCGAACCTACTCGCTCTGCTACGTGACTACCAGCAACGCTCCAGCCCAGAACAAAGCGCCTGTCTAGCCGGTCAGTTGGAACAATTGCTCGCCGACCTCGAAGTCCCCGCCGCGCTGGCCGAAGTCGTGACCGCCCGCGAACGCGCCGGTCAAGCATTGTCTGGTTGGACTCGGGTGCGCTTCGAAACCGAGCGATTGCACGTCGAGCGGCTACGTGACAACGGCTCCCTGGAAAACGCCTTGCAGGCGGCCCGGCAACTGCTGGGGCACTGCCAGGCGGCTGGATTGGAGAGCTATTTGGGCGCGAATTACGATTTAGCCCGCGCCCACCTCCTATTGGGCAAGCTCCTCAAACTATCCGGCGCAGCCGAACTGGCAGTGCAGGAACTCTCGGCAGCTCGCCAGCAATTTCACATCCTGGCCGACGCCGGCAACGTCAGCGCCGACCGGATGGTCGCAGTTGCCGAGGCTGAAACCGGCGATTGCCTCGTCTATCTACTTCGCCTACGGGAAGCCGGCGCTGCCTACGAAGCGGCACTCGCCCGAGTCGGACCGAACACCTCCGACCTGACGGTCGCGGCCAACACGATGCAGTTGGGGCTGGTGCGCCAGCGGCAGGAGAATTACTCCGCAGCACTCGCTTTGTATGACACCGCACGGCGGATGTTCGAAACCCTGGGTGAGCCGGAGGGCATTGCCCGCGCCTGGCGGCAACTGGCCCTGGCTCATAAGCTGAATGGAGACACAAACTCAGCACTGCACGCCTGTCAACAAGCGCTGTACTTGTACGAACAGCAACGCAATCGAAGCGGGGTAGCCGAAGCCTTGAACGAGCTCGGCCATCTGCACCAGATGCTGAACCAACTGGGAGATGCCGCCCTGGCCTATCGCCGCTTGTCGGAGCTATACGCCCAGTTGGGCGATGGCCTCGGCGAGGAGGCCAGTCGCAATAAACTGGCCAATATTTTGATCCAACTGCATCAGCACGACGAGGCCCGCCAGGAACTGTACCGAGCCAGCGAGTGCAATCCTCCCAACAGCCCCACCACTCGCAACTGGACCATCCGGCGCGGCTTGCACGATGTCGGCCAAACGGCCCAGAACCCCAACGTCGCTGACCAAGCCCGACAGCAGGCGATGCAGAAATATTTAGCGTATCGCCGAGCTGGCGGCGAGAACGACAATCCCGGCGCGCGTCTGTGCGCCCAGATTCGCCACGCTGTCCGGATCGGCAACACTGCTGCCCTGTCCACTAAGCTGAAGGAGACCGCGGCCAGCACCAACGTTCCAGTCGCTGGCAAACTGCTGATCGCCAAGCTGCAAGCGATCCTGGCAGGCTCTCGTGATCCTGCCCTAGCCAATGACCCCGATCTGCATTATCAATATGCAGCGGAACTTCAACTGCTCTTGGAGGAACTCGCCCATCGATGAGCCAGTTCCAACCCAATCTCCGGCAGCGAGGCGATTCCCTATCGCAGTGAGTAGCAAGCCGGTCTGTAATCCACTCGATTACAGGGGGCGAATGCCGACCCACCTCAACGCTACGACGAGGTGGACGCTGCGTGCTCTCCGCCCTGACGAAAGCGATCCCTCATCCCTGCCGTATCTTGCTCCACTGTTCTTCCAACCGCTTGACCGACACCGGCAACAGCGTCTTCAACTCCTGAGCAAATTGCGAGACGCGCAACTCCTCCAGCAGCCAGCGAAAGCGAATCAATTCCGGGTCGGATTTTTCCTGCCGGGCGTTCCGTTCCCATTGCCGCTGGCAGGATTCCCACAACCGGACGATGTCGCCGCGCCGCTGCCGATCCTTATCCGGCGCCTGCCGGAGCTTTTGCAGCCGCAGGCTGATGGCTCGCAAATAACGCGGCAGATGCGGCAACCATTCCGGCGGTGTCTGGCTGAGAAAACCGGGATAAACTAAACGCGCCAATTGAGCGCGAACGTCCGTCATCGCCTCGGCCCAAATCGGGTCATCGCTCAAGCTGCGGCGCACCTCGTGATAAGCCGCTAGAACTGCGTCGGCCACTTCGCAAACTTCCACCCGCGCCGCCGCTAGCCGACTCTTGCCGCGCTCCAACAAGGCATCGAACGCCGCCCGATCGCGCGGCAACGGTTGATCGATCAAAAAAGTCCGGTCCAGGATGGTGTTCAGCACATCTTCGCGCAGCGCCTCCTGCGCGCCCAAACCGACGTAGTGCAAAGTCATGCGCTGGAAATGGGGCAGATCGCGCGTCAATTGCTTGAATGCCGATCCCAGCCGCCAAGCGATCAGCCGCCGCAACCCGATCCGGGTCGCCGCTTCCGCCCGCACCGACGAATCCAGCAAGCGCAACGCCAGCGTCCCATCCGACTCCGCGACCAATGCCGGATAGCCGCGCAATTGGACGTCGTTGCGAACGAAGTTCACCATTTCGGACAGCTCGCCGAAATCCCAATCCCGTAACCGCTCCCGCTCGAATTCCGGAGTCGGCAACGCCGCAAAGCGGGTTCGCGCCTCGCCGCGCAACTGGGCCTGAAGCGCCGCCCAATCGCGCCCGACCGCTAACACCTTCCCATCGGCGTCCACCACTTGACAGCGCATTCGCAAATGCGGCGGCACGGCGTCGAAGTGCCAAGCGTCATCGGGAGCTTGCACGCCGGTCATTTGTTGCAAGCGCTTGGTCATCGCTTCGACGAGCGACAGTTCGCCCGGCTCGATGACCGCCAACAGCGCCTGCACGTAGTTCGGCACCGGTACGAAATTCCGCCGCAAGGCTTTCGGCAAGGACTTCAGCAAGGCCGCCATCCGTTCCGCCCGCAAACCCGGCACCAGCCAGTCCAGCCGCTTCGGATCGACTTGGTTCACCGCAGCCAGCGGTACGGTCAGGGTCACGCCGTCATCGTCTGCGTCGGGCGCGAAGCGATACGTCAGCGGCAGCTTTAAACCATCGAAGTCAAGATGATCGGGAAAGCGCTCGCCATCGGTCACCGGTCCCGCTTCCGCCAGCAACGCGGCCCGGTCGAGAAACAGCAGACGCGGCTGATCCCGTTCGGCCTGCTTGCGCCAGGATTCGAAGGCTGGACCGCTGTAAATGCCTTCGGGAATGCGCTCGTCGTAGAAACGGTAAAGCGTTTCCTCGTTGGCCGCCAGATCGCGGCGAACGCGGACTTCCAACTCTTCCAATTCGGCCAGTAATTGCCGGTTGTGCTGAAAAAACGGCGCCTTGCAGTGAAATTCGCCTTCGACCAGCGCGTGGCGGATAAAGATTTCCCGCGCCAGCGCTGGATCGAGCGGGCCGTAATTGATTCGGCGTCCGGCGACGATGGGCAAGCCGTACAGCGTGACCCGCTCGGTGGCGGCCACCTGGGCGCTGCGCTTTTCCCAGTGCGGTTCAGCGTAGCTGCGCTTGAGCAGATGCCCCGCCAGCCCTTCCACCCATTCCGGCTCGATGCGCGCCACGGTGCGGGCGTACAGCCGGGTGGTTTCGACCAGTTCCGCCGCCATTACCCAGCGCGGCCGTTTCTTGAACAAACCGGAACCGGGAAACAGGTAGAAATTGTGGCCCCGCGCGCCCAGATAGGCGTTTTCTTCCTGCTTCATGCCGAGATGGCCGAGCAGGCCGGTCAACAGCGCCCGGTGGAGGCTGGCGTAAGGTGCCGGTTCCTCGTTGAGCCGCATGCCCATTTCGGTGATTCGCCCCAGCAATTCTTGATGCAAATCATGCCACTCCCGCATCCGCACGAACGACAGAAAATCGCTTTGGCAGAGATTGCGCAACTGGTTTTTGGACAGTTGCCGCGCTTGGTCGTGGTAATAATCCCAGAGCTTGAGCAATGCCAGAAAATCGGAATGCTCGTCGCGAAACCGGCGATGTTTTTCATCCGCCGCCTGCTGCCGCTCCAGCGGCCGTTCGCGCGGATCTTGAATCGCCAGGGCTGCGGCGACGACCAGCACTTCGCGCAAACAACCTTCCCGCTGCGCCGCCAGCAGCATCCGCCCCAGGCGCGGATCGACCGGCAATTTTGCCAGTTGCCGGCCCTGTTCGCTGATGCGCCGCTGCTCGTCCACCGCCTGCAACTCGAACAACAGCCGGAAACCGTCGCCGATCTGGCGCGAATCCGGTGGCTCCACGAACGGGAACTCCTCCGGTCGGCCCAGATTCAGCGCGCTCATCTGCAAGATCACCGCCGCCAGATGGGTGCGCAGAATTTCCGGATCGGTGAACGGCGGGCGCGACTGGAAATCCTCTTCCGCGTACAGACGAACGCAAACGCCCGCCATCACCCGCCCGCAGCGGCCGGCGCGCTGGTTGGCGCTGGCCTGCGAAATCTTCTCGACCGGCAAGCGCTGGATCTTGCTGCGCGGGCTGTAGCGGCTGATCCGGGCCGTGCCGGGATCGATGACGTACCGGATACCGGGCACGGTCAACGAGGTTTCGGCCACGTTGGTCGCCAGTACGATGCGCGGCCGACCGCGCGGTTGAAACACGCGATTTTGTTCGGCAGCCGATAGCCGCGCATACAGCGGCAATACTTCGGTGTTGGGCGGATGGTGTTTGCGCAAGCTCTCGGCGGTTTCCCGAATCTCCCGCTCGCCGGAGAGAAAGACGAGGATATCGCCCGGCCCTTCTTTCCACACCTCGTCCACCGCATCCAGAATCGCCTGTTGCAAGTCACGGTCGCGCTCATCCTCGTCCGCCGCCAACAGAGGGCGGTAACGCACGTCCACCGGGTAGCCTCGTCCGGAGACTTCGATGATCGGCGCGTGGTCGAAATGGCGGGAAAAGCGTTCCGGGTCGATGGTCGCCGAGGTGATGATCAGTTTCAGATCGGGCCGACGCGGCAGCAACCGCTTGAGATAGCCCAGCAGGAAATCGATGTTGAGGCTGCGTTCGTGGGCCTCGTCAAGAATGATGACCTCGTACTGCTCCAACTGGCGGTCGCTCTGGGTTTCCGCCAGCAAAATGCCGTCGGTCATCAGCTTGATGACGGCATTTGGCCCGGTTCGGTCGGAAAAACGCACCTTGTAGCCGACTTGGCCGCCGATTGTCGTGCCCAGTTCCGCCGCGATACGGGTCGCCACCGAGCGGGCAGCGATCCGGCGCGGTTGGGTATGGCCGATCAGACCGGCGGCCCCTAAACCGAGCGAGAGACAAATTTTCGGCAACTGCGTGGTCTTGCCGGAACCGGTCTCGCCACAAACGACCACCACCTGGCGTTCGCGGATGGCGGCAGCGATGGCGTCGCGATGGGTATTGATCGGCAAACCATCGTCGAAAGTCGGCGCCGGCAACGCGGCGCGACGGTCGTGCAAGCGCGCGGCGGCGGCGTCTATTTCGGCGCCTAACCGATCTAAACCACGATCCGCCGGCTTGCCCTCACGCAGGCGCTGGCGCACCCCACGCAAGCGACGGGTCAATATCGCGCGGTCGCGAACCGAACAATCGGACAGGCGTGCTTCCAGAGAAATCAATAAATCTTCCACCAGAAAATCCAGAATTTTATTTGGAAAAACTCCAGCCCGCCGGGAGCGGAAGCTGGGCATTTTTGCACTAACCTTGTGCAAGTGCACACAAAATTTGCTTGCGGAAAGTAATGCTTTCACGTACTTTCCGCCGCGGGTGGAGGTCGCGGACCTCGGAGGCCCAAGTCGGCCCCCAGCCACCGAACTTATCTTTGAAGATGGGGTTGTCCTGGGTGGCCCGGCAGAAAAAATATTTTGTCGAGGTTGTATTGATGCGTACTGGTACTGTGAAGTGGTTCGACGAAGCGAAGGGTTTCGGTTTCATCGCCCCCGAGGATGGCAGCAGCGATGTATTCGTCCATTATTCGGTGATTGAGGGCAAGGGTTTTCGGACCCTGGCCGAAAACCAGAAAGTTGAATTCGAAGTTAAAGTCGGGCCTAAAGGTCCACAAGCCACGATGGTCAAAAAATTCGCGGCTGCAAAATAACGTTCTTCCACCAACTATCCAGCCCGAAGCCCCGCTCCGCGCGGGGCTTCGCCGTTTTACCGGCTTCGCTATAATGCTTCGCCCGCCTCAGCCTAATAGAACCTCTCGTGATCGAAAAGCTTCGTAACATCGCAATCATCGCCCACGTGGACCACGGTAAGACCACGCTGGTAGACAAACTGCTGCAACAGTCCGGCACGCTCGGCGACCGTGCTGCCCCACCCGAACGGGTCATGGACTCCAACGCCCTGGAACGGGAACGCGGCATCACCATCCTCGCCAAAAACACCGCCCTGTACTGGCGCGACTACCACATCAACATCGTCGACACGCCGGGACATGCCGATTTCGGTGGCGAGGTCGAACGGGTGTTGTCGATGGTCGATTCGGTGCTACTGCTGGTGGATGCAGTGGACGGCCCGATGCCGCAAACCCGCTTCGTCACCCAAAAAGCCTTCGCCATGGGCTTTCGGCCCATCGTGGTCATCAACAAAATCGATCGGCCTGGCGCCCGGCCGCACTGGGTACTGGATCGCACGTTCGATCTGTTCGATCGATTGGGCGCCACTGACGAGCAACTGGATTTCTCGGTCATCTACGCCTCGGCGCTGCACGGTTACGCCGGGTTGGATGAAACCGTCCGTTCCGGTGACATGAGCCCATTGTTCGAAACCATCATCGAACAGGTCCGGCCGCCACAGGTCGATCCCGAAGGCCCGTTTCAGTTGCAGGTCAGCTCGCTGGACTACAACAGCTACGTCGGCGTCATCGGTATCGGCCGAATCCGTCGGGGCAAGGTCAAAACCAACACCCCGGTTACGATCCTCGATCATCGGGGCAATCGGCGCAACGGCCGGATCCTGCAAATCCTGGGGTTCCAGGGACTGGAGCGGATCGAATTCCCGGAAGCCTCCGCCGGCGACATCATCGCTTTCACTGGCATCGATGGGCTGGGCATTTCCGATGTGATCTGCGACCCCAACACCGTCGAACCGTTACCGCCGCTCAAGGTGGATGAACCGACCATGAGCATGACATTTCAGGTCAACACCTCGCCGTTCGCCGGCCGCGAGGGCAAGTACGTCACCAGTCGCCAGGTGCGCGAGCGCCTGCATCGGGAGCTGATCCACAACGTGGCGCTGCGAATCGAGGACACCGACGACCCCGACAAATTCAAGGTGTCGGGCCGGGGCGAGCTGCACCTGTCGATCCTGATCGAAAACATGCGCCGCGAGGGCTACGAACTGGCAGTGTCGCGCCCGGAAGTGATCGTGCGCGAGATCGACGGCGAACCTTGCGAGCCCTACGAGCAATTGACCGTCGATGTCGAGGAACAGCACCAAGGCGCGGTGATGGAAAAGCTCGGCGACCGGCGCGGCGAGCTGCTGGACATGCAGCCGGACGGCAAAGGCCGGGTCCGGCTGGATTACCTGATTCCAGCACGCGGATTGATCGGTTTTCAGACCGAGTTCCTGACCACCACGTCCGGCACCGGCTTGCTCTACCACGTCTTCGACCGCTACGGACCGGTCAAGAAAGGCGCGATCGGCGCCCGCATCAACGGCGTGCTGATCGCCAATTCGACCGGCAAGGCGCTGGCCTACGCCCTGTTCAATTTGCAGGAACGCGGCCGACTGATGGTCGGACCTGGCGATGAGGTCTACGAAGGAATGATCGTTGGCATTCACTCCCGCGACAACGATCTGGTGGTCAACCCACTCAAGGCCAAGCAACTCACCAATATCCGCGCTGCTGGCTCCGACGAAAACATCTTGCTCACTCCGCCGGTACGCATGAGCTTGGAGCAGGCATTGGAGTTCATCGACGACGACGAACTGGTCGAAGTGACCCCGAAAGCCATCCGCCTGCGCAAAAAACTGTTGCTAGAGCACGAACGCAAGCGGTCGGCACGGCGCGAGGGCGACAAGTAAAAAGCCGTACAAAAATACCCCTCTCCCGCTGGGAGAGGGGTTGGGGGTGAGGGTTGGTTTTCGACTGCTTAGACTGCGATAGGCCGGGAAAGCCACCAACTCTGGCTGCCCTTCGGCTACTTGACGCACTTGATCGCCACCCATGTAAAGGCTTCTAGGCTTCCCCTTGGGACGGCGTCCATTCGAAGGTGCCCCCTGAAGTATCCGGCGTAACCAGGATTTCCACTGCCCTCCTGATCGCCGAAGTCCAGATCTGGCCGATCAAGCCCGCAAGCTGCGGATACTCGCGCTGGTGTCTTTCGACCTCGGTTGCATTGAGTACCATGGTGCTGATGGTCGCCCGGCTGCATTCCAAAGGCACCAGGGTTTGCAGGTAATCGGTCAGCATCCGTTCAAATGCCTGAATGACCTTTGGGCTGGCAATTCCGGCTTCGGCGGCCCCCAATGACGCAGCATTCAACATTTGCCAAATGGCGTGATCGTCCTCACTCTGCTTGGTACTTTGCTCGATAGCCCTTTCTTGTTTGAGACGACTGGCGGCGATTTGCTGGCCGATGACCGTTTGACCGGCTTGGAATTTCAGGAGCAGAAACAGCAGCTCAGTGGCCATCAATATGCCCGTGATCATGGCCCATTTGTACTTTGCCGCCGGTTCTTGCGTGAGCAGATCCGCCAAGACCACCGCCGAGGTCGGGGTATAGCTGGCTTCCTCCTTAGCCGAAGCCTCCGCGCTCTTCCGCTCGATCATGCTCTTCGTTTGATCGAATTCGGTCAGCGCTTTATTTTTTTTCTGAATGGCCGCGTTAAGTTGATCTTGGGCGCTAGCAAAATAGTCATCCCTCTCTTTCCGGGCGGTTTGCATTTGATAGCTACAACGCTGCGCTTCCCCTTGGAGTTGGGCGCTCGCTTTTCTGCGCGCTAGACCCTGTCGAATCAAGGCCACTTTCTTCGCCTTATATTGTTGCCAGCAATTCTCCGCGTTTGCCAAATGGCTTTGAATCGGCTGCGGCAAAGTTTCAACCGCTTTTTTCCATTGCTCAATTTCACTGGAGGCGGCCTCAAGCGCCGATTGTTTCCCTATCATGTTATATTGGACCGTCAAATCAGCGTTACGAGTCTTCTCATGTGCTTCCCGCACCTTCAAAGCGTGGCCGGCTAGCTCATTGCGAAGCAGAAAGGGTATAATCGCTTGTGAGGTAACGCTGCTGATCATCAGGATCAATCCCACCCGAATGACTGCATAGCCAGACGCTTTGATGGAACCCCACATTCCCGGCCTTTTGGTATCCAAAAAATAAATGAAGCTCGGATCGAACACGCAGACCAGAGTGACCCCCAAAATGGCGCAGGATGCCGCCACAAGATACTTTACTGATGAATCTATATCGCCAGAATAGGTCCAACCCGCAACTGCCCAATTCAATCCAGCGAAGTTTGCGGCAATAGAAACCCCCATCCCGATGCGCAGAATACGCCCAATATCTTGCGATCCTTCCACTTCCGTTGGGGAGTATCCTCCCAGGCGATAAAGCCATTTCCGAAACCAGCTCATCGGAACACCTCCTCAGGGTTAGAATAGACGAGCCAATTTTCCATGATGAGGGTTGTACTGATCTATGACGGAAATCGAGAATGAAAAGACGGAAATCTGAGGATGACACCGGGCCAGCGTATAGCATGAAGGCGGCCTTCGGGCCGTAATTCAAGAACAACCCCACGTCCGCAGGCGGGCATGGGGTCGGAGATAGAAGAATTGTTCGAACAGTAATATGCTGGGTTCTGGCCTCAATTTAACCCGGCCTGCAAGGTGACTACAAGTCGTCGATCAATGATTCTCTAGCGGTGATTCTTCCGTGACTACTTCGCCTTCAATGATCGAGGCAGGGTTTTCCTTTCGAGCTTTCAGCTCTCGAATATCGTTCTCAATAGCTTGCAGCTTGGACAGAGTTTCAGCCGATCCATGCAAAAAATATTGCATCGCGCTCTCGATCTGCTGCGAAGGACCACCATAGCAATCAAACGTCATGAGGTTTGAAGATTGCACGACCAGCGCCTCGGTCATCTCCCGAAGCACCTGTTGTTCGTGATCGAGTATTTTCATCATCAACTTGATGCTCATCGCTTTATCCTCTATTTGATTTGATCTTTGGCGTTCGCGATGCCATTAATTCCGCACTTATTCAGGGATTTAACGGCCTCCTTGGCCATGCCGGTGCATTCCATGGCCTGCTCATTGTCATATCGAGCTAATAATCGGATGGCGTTGATTATTTCGTTGGCTTCCTCTTGCGAAATGTAACCCCTATTAAGCTGTTCCATCACTGCATTAATGTTATCAGCTAAATTCCTTTGGTTGACGAGAAACTGCGCGGCGCAGGCATCAGAAAGCTGTTGCTGCACGGTGGCCGTCGCGTTATTCAAGCTGGTGGTCAGAGATCCAATCATGGGCAGGGCTTTTGACACCATGCTGGTTCGGATTGCTGCCTCCACGATGGTAGTGGCAGTAATCGCCGTGTTCGCCTTTGCCCTGAGGGATCGGCTCTCGGCATCGACGAGGGCATCTTGGGCACTATCTTTCAGTCTCTTATTGGCCTCCCATCGCCCAAGAAAACCCGCTTTATGTCGGAGCTCCCTCAGTTCTTTTTCACAATTAGGCGCTTGGTGTTGAATCTGAATATCTTTCTTGCCGAATTCGAATTTCATGACGTTAGACTCCGATGGCGATCATTGAATGACTCGCTTCATAGCGACGCGATCTTGGATGACAAAGATGCTATAAAGACGTAGACTCACGGGCGACTTCCAAACTAACTCTTCAAGTTGGACCATCGGAATTGATAAGCTATTGATGGAATTTGGCAATCCCATCATTTCGATCAGCTGGCCACGGCTGTCGCCAATCGCGATAGTGGCAAACGGCTTCTCATACAAATCAAGTTTCGTGGATAGATCATTGCAGCCAGCGGCGGTCAGAGCCAAACAGCCGATTAAGAGTGATGAACGCATCATGAATCCTCCATTCGCCAATGCCCGGGTATTAGATCAAAGATAGAGTTTTTTTGAAAAGACGGAAATCAGGGGCAATTTCCGTCCAGCGTTTTTGTTTCCGCCTTCGATCCCGTCGTCTCGGGATCAACGCCATGTAGTTCCGGTGCTGACAGAAGATAGTCACGACTGACTAACTCGATGAGGAAACAGAGTTCCTTGGCTTCGCGTTCCGTGATTAAACCCAACGCCAATCTATCTTGAATCGCTTTTATTTCGGGGATCATGACGGTCGCTCCGGTGGAAAATCGTGGTGAGTTGATTTTCCACGAAGAACCGCACCCGTCCATGACGGAATATTGGGGGGAAAAGACGGAAATCGAGAATGAAGCTAGAGCAGCGTCCGGTGTGACGACAGCTGTTTTGGCCAGAACTCAAGGGCAACCCCTCGTCCGCTGGCGGGAGAGGGGTTGGAGATGAAGGATTCTTTCGATGGGCAAAACGCCGGATTTCTGCTTCGCTTTAATCCGGCTTACGAGGCAACAATTAAAATCTGCCAAAACTTCATATCAGGGCTGATATAACACGGCCACCACATGCGCGGTCGTTTCGTCATTCGGATCGAGAGCCGTTCCAACCTTTACTGCGCACGACAGATAATCGATTTCAGAGAGAGAATTGTCTGATCCTGGCATAAAGTAATAACCATCGGATGGTTTTTCAGATTGATCCTTGCAATCATAAGACTCAATGTAATGAAAAGAAAGTTCTCTTTTATTCATGTCGAAAAAGTGAAATTTTAATTCGATGACATCCTCTGGCAAACTGCGACTATCGTTTGGAATCACAATATGCAGCGATCCGCATTCATCAACACCATCGGGTTCATCTGGATTTGTATCATTTATAAAAGCTTGTATGTCATTGAACAGACTGCTTGCTTCGAAGCGAGTTGTCCGACCATTCCTTTCATCATGAATAGCTTTTGTTAATTCTTCCACCACTTTGTCAAGAGCTTGTTGGAGGTTTGGCATGATAGCCGCTCCCAAAAGATAATTTGATGTCTCTTTGGCGTTCTGAATGATTTCCTCCACTTTTGCCAACGGATCACAACACTTTTTTTCCAAAAACACCCGTTCCGCCGTTGCACAGAAGACGAACAAAGCGGCCGCGTTTTTACCGCCACGATTTTCAAAATCCAGTTTGCTTGTGGTTCCATTTTCTACATTTGAAAAATCAATATTTCTATCGACTTTTAAGTATGTTCCTTTAGAATTTGACGCGAAGTTTAACTCGAAAATTTTCGTCATGAAGATCGGGCCGGAGAGGACTGGTTTTCTATTAAATTCTTTACATGAATAGTCGTTGAATCGCGGAATTTTAGTATCGAATACCCCTCGTTTTTCGCAATAAATCTTATAGATTTTATCTATGTAAAAATTATGTTGAGCTTCCTCAATGCCATCATTTGGGGGCGGATCATTAAAAGCAGATTTCAGTTGATCCACAGTAATTTCGTTTTTAACAATTTCTTGGCAGAGAATAAAAGCATAGCAGTTAAAAAACATCCTTCTCGCATGATCGCGCATTGCTTTCTCAGACCGAATATCATTTTTACCTTCCTCATTTTTACCTTGTGAGTCGTAATACCTGACGCACTCAGTTGAAAAATCTCTATTACCTATCTTCACCCCATGAGTAAGCTGGATAACTTCATAAAAAAATGTGGCTGGCAAGTCATGTTCTTCTGCATTGGATAATCCTTCGTTGTGCGGAAACTTCGTCAATCGACCTCTTTCATCGAGCAGATATTCTCTCCGCACATACGGCCACGAGTGATCATCCAATGCTCGCTCCAATGCCATATTAACCGGCGAGCCGTAATAATCGCGTCCATTGGCGTAATTTTCCTTATCAGGATGGATCGCGGCGGCGATGCGGCCGAGAATTGGAACATTGAAATCAGTAGACATGGCAGTTTCTCCGGTTCGGTGAAGTCATGTGGGTTGAGTTAACGCGCAGCGCGTAACCCAACAAGTCATTTGGGAACGCTATAACGCCTAAACAGCGGTGGGCGGATGGCCGGTTGAGCCGAAGCCCAAGGCGAAATGGCCGACATAGCGAAACGGGAACTCGGCGCGACGGTCGAGAATCCGGGTGGCAAGCGTTTCGGCAGCGACTGAGGCCGCATTCACCGCTCCCCGCTGCCGCCAGGCGTTCAACTGAATCTCCCAACTATCAAGCACGTCAGGCGACTCGCCGAAGTCTTTGTACAGGTTGCACAACACTTTTCGCAGGCGCTCCTTGCGCACATTCTGGCGACTGGGAATTTTGATCCACTCCACCAGCAAGTCGCGCAGATGCGCGGCCAGCAGGGGCTGCGCCCATTCCACGGCGGCGGCGGGCCAAGCGCCGGTCAGGAAGGCGCTCCGGGCACGGGTGAGCGCCGCTTCGGGATCGGCGCAGTCGCGCCAGAGCCAGTGATACAGCAGCGCAAACAGCGCCGCGCCCAAATCGTCCACCGGCACGCTCCACCCCACCAGATAGCGCACGCCGCGCAGCAGGCCGGCGCTGATCAGGCCCAGCGGTTCGCCGTTAACTTCGCGGGTTCTGCCTACAACGCAACTGGAGAAGTAGAGCAGGAGCAGGAAGGGCGAGAGTGGGGCGTTCCAAATCTCGCCAAACCCCGCATGGCGCGGCTCCGCGCCATCGTGCCCCACCAAAATCCGTGCCGCGCCGGGAATGGTCTCGTCGCTGTCGCCGTGCCCGCCGATGACGATGTAGGCGGGGGGCGGTGCGGGCGCTCGGTCCAGCCCGGCGAGGGCGTGCGCGGCGTCTCCCCAAGCAGCCCGCACCCCGCGCTCCTCCAAGGCCATGTGAGGCAGTTCCTTATCGCTATCGGGCGCGGCGTAGGCCAGCACGCCCAGCGGGGCGGCGGCGGTCGGGCAGATCGGCGCGGCGGCAGTCGCATCCAGCGCCTGGCGCACGAACCAGGGCGCGGGCGCGAGCCGGCAGCGCCATTCCGGCGGGGCGCTGGCTTGCCACGGCAAGCCGTGCAGATCGCCGGTGGGGAGCAGCCAAACGGTGTTCACCGCGTCACCCACCGCGTTCTGGATCGGTTGCCAGAACTGCTCAGTCAGCGCCTCGGTCAGCGCCTCGGTTTGGGCATCCGCCAGTTCTGGCGGCACGGCTCTGGCGTTCGCTCCCGCGCTCGCGGTTCGGGTGTCCCCACCGGGACCGTCGCGTAGCGTCCGTCCTTTGTCTTTTCCTTTGCCTTTTAAGGTTCTCGTGATCCCCTCCAGCCGCCGGGTCCAATCCGACCCTCCTTCCATCGCTAGCACTCGGCCGCCGTCGCGGGTCAGCACGACCACGAGGTTTGCGGGTCGCTCTTGGACTTGAACCAGCAACAGCAGCGCCGCTGTTGGCGGGAGCTTTTGCCGCAGCCCAGCGCCGTCGAACAGGCCCGCGCCCAGATCGGGCAAGAGGTTCTGTTGCCGCAGTGTCTGTTCCAGCTTGCCGAGCTTGCCGCGCAGGGTGGTGTATTCGTTATATAGCGTCTGGTATTGCTGGCCCGCATTCCCGCCGCCGCCACGACCGCTCGTAGTCCCTTCCCCGCTGGCTCCAGCCCCGGTGTTGAGCAAGATTTCCAGTTCGGCGAACCGGCGAATGACCTCACGGTATTCGCGCAGCGCGGCGGGGTCGTCTTCCCGGGCGGCGCGGCGCAGCAGGTCCGCCTGCGCCAGCTTCGCCAAGCGTTGGGCGCGCGCCGTCCCGATCACGGTTAGGGCCAAATCCCATGCGTTCTCGTCGAGAGCGGCGTTCAGCAGGCCAGTGAACGCCGATTCCGCCCAAGGATAGAACTGCCCCAGATTTTGAGGCGCGACGCCACCCAAAGCGCGGGCGATCTGCTGCGTCAACTGTTCGACCCGCGCCGCAAATCCGGCAACGGATCGAGTTCGACCAATCAGTTCGGCGAGGTGGGGCGTTTGGTTGAGGGCGACCGCTGGCATCGTTTCAGCGCCTTCCCACACCGCCAAGGCGCGATCTAGGTGGGCGATGACGGCTTCCAACTCGGCCTTATCGGCGCAAGCTATTGCTGCGTTGACCCGCATTTTGACCAAATTCGGGCGGTACTGCGGCTGGCCGGCGGCGATCAGGGCTTGGTAGATCGCGGCGGCGGCTTCGTAGCGGGCGCAGGCCTCCTCGGGACGATTCAGGTCGCGGAGGGCGTTGCCTTCGTTCATCCGGGTAAGGGCCAAATTCGGGCGGTACTGCGGCTGGCCGGCGGCGATCAGGGCTTGGTAGATCGCGGCGGCGGCTTCGTAGCGGGCGCAGGCCTCCTCGGGACGATTCAGGTCGCGGAGGGCGACGCCTTCGTTCATCCGGGTAAGGGCCAAATCCGGGCGGTACTGCGGCTGGCCGGCGGCGATCAGGGCTTGGTAGATCGCGGCGGCTTCTTCGTAGCGGGCGCAGGCCTCCTCGGGACGATTCAGGTCGCGGAGGGCGTTGCCTTCGTTCATCCGGGTGTGGGCCAAATTCGGGCGGTACTGCGGCTGGCCGGCGGCGATCAGGGCTTGGTAGATCGCGGCGGCTTCTTCGTAGCGGGCGCAGGCCTCCTCGGGACGATTCAGGTCGCGGAGGGCGTTGCCTTCGTTCATCCGGGTAAGGGCCAAATTCGGGCGGTACTGCGGCTGGCCGGCGGCGATCAGGGCTTGGTAGATCGCGGCGGCTTCTTCGTAGCGGGCGCAGGCCTCCTCGGGACGATTCAGGTCGCTGAGGGCGACGCCTTCGTTCATCCGGGTAAGGGCCAAATCCGGGCGGTAGTGATCTTGGTTGTCGTCAATCAGTGCCCGATACAGCACTTCCGCTTGCCCGAAAGCAGCGAACGCCTTTTGCGGGTCTCCAGCTTGGTAATGTTGAACACCCTCATCAAACCATCTCTCCGCCTTCGTCGAACGCTTCACTCTCCCAACCTCCACAGGCCAATACCAATTCTCAATCGGTTTTCGTCATTCCCGCGAATGCGGGAATCCAGGCAGCCACTGAAAAACGGGATACCCGCTTTCGCGGGTATGACGAACAGGGTAGTTTTTGAACTGAAAAAGACAAAATCTATTGGAAAACGGTATAACTGATTGAAAAAACACCCTCACCCCTGCCCCTCTCTCGCTTGCGGGCGAGGGGTTCCTGCACAGTCTCTCAACCGCCAACCATGCGTTGGGCACTGTCGTCAGTCAGATCACTCAGCGCATCGAGCATCAACAAATCGTACAAAAAGTCTTTCAACTGGCGCTGACGCCGCCTCACGCACCACCGCCGCGCGCGACAACAAAGACAACAACCCTCTTCCACCGCGATCTCATCGCCAGTCAGTCTCACGGATTGCTCGTTCATCTTCAGCCCTCAGTTATCCAGGGAAATCCCCAAACCACGCCCACCATAGAGCTGCTTCACCCCGAATGGAATGACGGAAATTCGGGGGATGTGACGGAAATTCGCCTTGGCGGTGTCGCCGATAGGCTCTTAGCCCAACCCTTCGTCGCCGATCCGGCGGACATGGGTCTTGAGCAGATCGATCAGCGGCGCCAAAGTGGCGGCCAAGGGCGCGGCATCGCCATAAAACGACAGGTTCGCCCCCTGGAAGGTCTTGGCCAAAGCCTCGGCGATTTCCGGGCGCTGTTCGAGCGGCAGGATCTGCTGGCGCAAGACCTGCTGCGCCCGCTTGGCCATCAGCTCGTTTTCCACGGCCAGCGCCTTGACCTGGTTTTCTAGTTGCCGCATCGCCAGTTCCTGCTCCAACACTTCGCGCTGCTTGGCCAGGCGCAGCAAGCGCACGGGCGTTTCCTGCTCGATCACCGCCTGCTCGGACGCCTGCTGCAAGCGGTGTTTTTCCTGCTCGATTTGAATGCGCTCCCGCTCGGCGCTCAGATGTTCGTTCTGCAAACGGCGTTTCGATTCCGATTGCGCCTGCTGGATCGCTTCCTGGGTACGGATATTGGAAAGTTCGCTGGTGGACTTGAGCTGGTTGCGGACTTCGGCTTCCAACTGGCGACGCAGCTCGTCATCGACGATGAAGACTTGCGCAACCTGCACCACATCGACGCGAATGCCCCAACCCGGCTGCCCGTCCCGACCGTGCGCGACCTCGCGCAAGGCGGCGGCCACGGCTTCGGTCAGGGTCGTCTTGCGCTGTTCGATGCACTCGACCATCGTCATGTGCGAGACCTGTTCGCGCAGCGCGAACAGGCACACGCCCTTGGCGTGAGCGTTGATCTCCGCCACGCCTACCCCGGCGCCCTGCGTGAAATCGTAGTGCTTGGCCGCCGTGACCGGCTCGTCGATCCAATAAATTGCGCTGCCCTTCAACCGCAGCGGGATGCCGTCCTTGCTCTCCTGGCGCATCTCGAAGATGGTTTCCTGCTGGGTGCTCGGCACCAGCACATGGGTCGCGCCCGGTGGTAGAAACGCGCTCGCCGCCGGACCGAGGTTGCGGATCGCGCCGCCCCGGCCGACGATCAGATATTCGTGAGGGTTCGATTTGGCAAAGAATTGAGGCGACATCGCTATGCTCTCTCTATCGGTTGCCCGGGGAAGTCCCAGCACAAAGCCCACGATAGAGCGGCTCACGCTTGGATGGAATGACGGAAATTCGAGCGGATTTCCGTAAAAATCCATTCGCCGTCCGAGCAAGAAACCGAGGTGGGAACACGAGCGCAGACAGGCGGCACGGCGCGAGGGTAATTGACCGATTTAGCCCGAATCGAACCGCTTTTTCCTTCACAATCGGAAAATTTCTTCTATAGTGGGTTCGGGCTGTTCGAGGTACCGCCTATCTCTCCAATGTCCAAATCCGAAAAACGCGGACCGCAGCCCAACAATCCAATGGGAGAGGTCAAAGAGGTTAAACGTATGGCAGAACAAAAACTTGGTAACCCGGCGGTCGTTGGTTTGGCCGGCTTCGGCTTGACCACCTTGGTCTTACAGTTCCACAACGTCGGCTGGATGCCCAGCATTGGCCCGGTGGTTTGGTTGGGCCTGATGTTCGGCGGCACGGCGCAACTGATCGCTGGCCTGCAGGAAATGAAGACCGGCAACAATTTTGGTTATTGCGCGTTCACATCCTACGGCGACATTCTGGATTGCCTTGTGCTTCATGCTGTTGGGCAACAAGTACGACCTGTTTAAGGCCGGCACCGAGGATGTCGGCTGGTTCTTGGTGGCTTGGACGTTGTTTAGTGTAATCCTCTGGATCGGCTCGCTGCGCATTCACGGCGCCATGGCGCTGACTTTCACCACGTTGGTGATCGGTTTCATCCTGCTCGATCTGGCGCACTTTGGTTATCCTGGTCTGACCGTAGTCGCGGGTTACGAGCTGATGTTTTGCGCCATGATGGCCTGGTACATGATGGCGCGCATCATCCTGAATGAGCTTTACGGGAAGGAAATCTTGCCAGCGGGCAAGCCCTGGGTTTCCTGATCGAGCCAATATTCCCGCGATTGCCATCAAATTTTGGAGGGTTCGAAATAATGAGGAAAACAACACTCGGTTTCGCCAGCTTGGCTCTGGTACTCAGTACCGTACCAGCCTGGGTCAGCGCCGCAGACCCCGACTCCGGTTCCGCCACCGCCGCCGCTACCCCTGAGGAAGTGATCGTCAAAGTTCACGAGGCCGTTCAATATCTGAACGATAAAGGCTTGGCCGGTTTCTCGGACTTCAACAACAACAAGGACGCCCGCTGGGTATGGAAGGACAGCTACGTGTTTGTCTACAGCTGCCGCGATAACGTGATGATCGCGCATCCGCTGCGGCCCGACATGGTGGGAAAACCCATTCTGCAAATGAAGGATGATAAGGATCACTTGCTGTTCCAGGAAATGTGCAAGGTTGGCGCCAACAAAAACGGCGGCTGGGTCGAATACTGGTGGCCAAAACCGGGCGAAGCCAAAGCCTCCCGTAAGATTTCTTACGTCCACGGTGCCGAGGTTTCCTTCAAACCAGACATCCAGGTTGGCGCCGGCATTTACGACGACAAACAGAGCGTCGCCGAGTTGAATAAGCTCGTCACAGAGGCCCAACAAACGAAGAAAGATGCCCCCTAGGCAAAACTTTGCTTTTGCCGATAAACAACCGCCCCTCAAGTGGGGTGGTTGTTTACGGATTCTACGGTTTGTTCTGAGAGGGCATTACATTGGCATTGGTTCTGTAAGTGATCGTTTCATAAGGCCGGCTTCTGGGTGGTTTATCGGTGATCTGCTCGCGGCCCTTGTCGTCCCGCCAACGGTAGAGCGGCCCGGTATATTCCGGCAAGCCTGGTAACCAATTACGAACCCAGGATGGCGCATCCTGAGGCGTCGTATACCAGTACAACACCAGTCCACCCAGTATTCCCAATCCGAGCAACAGTCCCATCGATACCCGACCGGCTTGCCGTCGCCGGGCCCGAATCGACTCCTTGCACACCGCCAGACCGGCGGCTCCCAAGGCACTGCATTGCATGATGCACCTCCTCTCCATTTCACCGCCAATCGCCTCGCAAAGCGGCGACCTGCTCGCGCAACACCTTCGATGTCGCCTGTTCCGGCGGCACCGGCTCGCCCACCACCAACTCGATCCGCGACCAGAACCGGCGCGGGAAGTGGTTCATCGCTTTCCCAAGGCGACGGCTGAAAAAACTGCCCCATAACCCCCGCAGCGCCATTGGGATCACCGGCGCGGGCGTGCGTTGGATAATCCGCTCGATACCGGTCTTAAATGGACCGATCTCCCCATCCGGCGTTAATCGTCCTTCCGGAAAAATCCCGACGACCTCACCCTCTTCCAGATAATGAGCGACTCGCTCATAGGCTTGTTCCAGTATTTTGGGATCTTCTCGTGCTGGCGCGATGGGAACAGCGCCTGCGGTGCGGAACACGAAGTTCAGCACCGGAACCTTGAAAATTTGATGGTCCATCACAAACCGGACCGGCCGCCGGCAACAACCGATCACCACCAGCGCATCCATGTAGCTGATGTGATTGCACACCACCACGGCCGGTCCTGTATCGGGAATGTTGTCCAGTCCCTTCGCCTTCAAGCGATAAACGAGGTTCACCAAAATCCAGACAATGAAGCGCATCAGGAATTCGGGAACGAGGGTGAAGATGTAGATCGCCACCGCCGCGTTGAAAATTGCCATGACCAACAACAACTGCGGGATGCTCAAACCCCGATCCAGCAGCGCGACAGCGATCAACGCGGCCGCCACCATGAAGACGGCATTCAGGATGTTATTGCCCGCGATTACCCGCGATAGATGACTCGGCGCACTGCGCTGCTGCACCAAGGCATACAGCGGCACGATGTAGATGCCACCGAACATGCCGATCAGCACCACATCCAGCACTACCCGCCAACTGCCCGGCTGCATCAGAAAGGCCCACATTCCCAGTAATTCGCTGCCCGGCGCGGGCGGTGCCGGGGTGGCAAAAAACAGGTCGATACCGAACACGGTCAGGCCAATGGAGCCGAACGGCACCAAGCCGATTTCCACCATCCGCCCGGACAACCGTTCACACAACAGCGAACCCACCCCAATACCGACAGCGAACAGCGTCAATAGCAGCGTTACCACATGCTCGCCACCGCCAAGCGTCAGCTTGGTGAAATTAGGTAGTTGTGCGAGATAGACACTGCCGACGAACCAGAACCACGAAATGCCCAGCACGGACTGAAAAACGACGAAGTTCTGGTAGGTAAATTTGAGAATGCGCCACGTCTCGGTGGTCGGATTCCAGTTGATCTTGAGGTCCGGCGCGGCGGGTGGCGCCTTGGGAATGGCCCAGCTGCTTAAAAAACCGAGCACGGCAATAACGACCACCGCGCAGGATACCCACAAATGCCCCCCTTGCTGGGCGATCAGGATGCCACCTAGCATGGTGCCCAACAGGATGGCCATATTGGTACCCATCTCGATCCAGGCATTGCCACCAACCAACTCTTCCGGTCGCAAATGTTGCGGCATGATGCTGTACTTCACCGGCCCGAACAGCGTCGAATGCAAGCCCATCATGAACAGCATGGCAACCAGTAACGGCATGTTATCGATCAGGAAGCCCACCGCCGCGCCGAGCATGATGACGATCTCCAGCAGCTTGACCCAACGGATGTAGCGCGACTTTTCATATTTGTCGGATAGCTGCCCAGCGGTCGCCGAAAACAGGAAAAACGGCAACACGAATAAACCGGCGCAAAGATTGATCAGAGTATTGGCCCGGGTAGGATCGGATGCCGCCGCTTGAAACGCGATCAGGATGATCAGGGCATTCTTAAACACGTTGTCGTTGAACGCGCCTAGAAATTGGGTGATGAAAAACGGCAGGAAGCGCCGCTCCTTCATCAGCGTAAATTCATTATCGTGAGCCATGCGGTAAAGCGCTCCAAATGGGAGGGTTCGGTTAAGTTTAGGCGATGTGATCCGGCATCGAATCAGAGCGACGAATGACGAAGCAACGCCCCTTCAATACCGCTCGGAGACCGATCCGCGATTTCTCAGAAACCGTGAATCTTCCGCGCATCACCACCCGTTCCGGCCAGCACAGCACCATCCGCACATCGATATTATCGCCAGTGAGGCGCTTCTTCAGCTGTGCTATTACCGACAATCTTCCACTGTATTGTGGCGACCCCCACAGCAATCCATTTTCGCCATCAGAAAATATGATGCATCAACAACGAGTTAAAAAACAATTCTCATCAGGCATGGCGATTGCTAACGAGGGCGTGCCGTCCGTTCCGTTTCGCGGTGGTGGCGGATTGAAGACTCCGCCTCTGACCAATCTGGGGTCACCTTTTGGAGTAAAATTCATGACATTCGCAAGTTCGGCCCTCGCGCGCGCAGGGTGTCGGGGCATGACACGCCAAGTGTTATTGATATTGTTCATTGCATTCGGATTAAGCATACCGTCAGCGTTCGCCGCAACAGCTCATGTCAGCGAAGCTAACTTGGTATTGCCCAATTTTGCCGACACCGGACTCGCCAAATTCTTTGGCGGCATCTCGGGTTGGACCCTGTTGTCCTGGGGTCTGCTGGTCTGCGTCGGCGGATTGATTTTCGGCGCGACGATTTACGGTCAAGTTCGCCGCCTGCCGACGCATCGTTCGATGGCCGAGGTCAGCGAGCTGATCTACGAGACCTGCAAGACTTACATGCTCACGCAAGGCAAGTTCTTGCTGATCCTGGAAGCGTTCATCGCGGTCATCATGGTCGCCTACTTCGGTGGGGTCCAGCATATGAACGTGTCCGAAGTGCTGTTGATCCTGGCGTTTTCGTTGATCGGCATTGCCGGCTCTCTGGGTGTGGCATGGTTCGGTATTCGCATCAACACACTGGCTAACAGCCGAACCGCATTCGCGGCGCTGCAAGGTAAAGCCTATCCGGTCTACGCGATTCCGCTCCAGTCCGGCATTTCCATCGGCATGCTGCTGATCTCCACCGAGCTGCTGATCATGCTGGCGATTCTGTTGTTCGTCTCGCCCGCGCTGGCCGGCAAATGCTTCATCGGGTTCGCCATCGGTGAGTCGCTCGGCGCCGCCGCCCTGCGTATTGCCGGCGGGATCTTCACCAAGATCGCCGACATCGGTTCCGATCTGATGAAGATCGTGTTCAAAGTCAAGGAGGATGATGCTCGCAATCCCGGCGTGATCGCCGACTGCGCGGGCGACAACGCCGGTGACTCCGTTGGTCCTACCGCCGACGGTTTCGAGACTTATGGCGTGACCGGTGTGGCGCTGATCAGCTTCATTATGTTGGCCGTGCCGGAAGCCGCCGTCCAGGTACAATTGCTGGTGTGGATCTTCGTCATGCGGGTCATGATGATCGTCGCTTCCGGCGCCTCCTATCTGGTCAACGAAGCCCGCGCCAAACAGCGTTACGGTAACCTGGCCCGCTTCGATTTCGAGGCGCCACTGACTTCGCTGGTGTGGATCACCTCCGGCATCTCGCTGGCTATGACCTTCGTGGTGTCGTACCTGCTGATCGGCGGCATCGCCATCGACGGCAAGGTTTACGGTAACCTGTGGTGGCAATTGTCGCTGATCATCACTTTCGGTACGTTGGCCGGTGCGATCATCCCCGAAGTGGTCAAGATCTTCACCTCCGTCCGGTCCGGCCACGTCCGCGAAGTCGTCACCGCCTCCCGCGAGGGCGGCGCCAGCCTGAACATTCTCGCCGGGCTGACCGCTGGCAACTTCTCCGCCTTCTGGATGGGCGTGGTGATCGTGAGCCTGATGTCCGGCGCCTATATCGTGTCGCAGTACGATTTGGCCGCAATCATCAATCCGGTACCGGCCAAGGCCGCTATCATGGCTGCGGTGTTCTCGTTCGGCTTGGTCGCATTCGGGTTCCTCGGCATGGGACCGGTGACCATCGCGGTGGACAGCTACGGTCCGGTGACCGACAACGCTCAATCGGTGTACGAATTGTCCACCATCGAGCAATTGCCCGGCATCGCGGCCGAAGTGAAGCGCGATTTCGGCTTCGAGCCGGATTTCGATGTGGCCAAGGATCTGCTGGAAGAGAACGACGGCGCCGGTAACACGTTCAAAGCCACCGCCAAGCCGGTGCTAATCGGCACTGCCGTGGTAGGCGCGGCGACCATGGTGTTCTCGATCGTGATGCTGCTGACCGCTGGCCTGACCGAGAATCTTGACAAGCTGTCGCTGCTCTATCCGCCATTCCTGCTCGGTTTGATTTCCGGCGGCGCTACCATCTTCTGGTTCTCCGGCGCATCCACTCAGGCCGTGTCCACCGGTGCCTATCGCGCGGTGGAGTTCATCAAGGGACACATGAAGCTCGACGGTGAGGCCAAGGCGTCCGTCACGGATAGCAAGAAAGTGGTGGAGATTTGCACGATCTACGCGCAGAAGGGCATGTTCAACATCTTCCTGGCCGTGTTCTTCGGTACGCTGGCCTGCGCCTTTATCGAGCCGTTTTTCTTCATCGGCTACCTGATCTCGCTGGCCATCATCGGACTGTATCAGGCGGTGTTCATGGCGAATGCCGGCGGTGCTTGGGACAATGCCAAGAAGATCGTGGAAACCGAGCTGCGCGCCAAGGGTACCGAGCTGCATGCCGCTGCCGTGGTAGGCGACACCGTGGGCGACCCGTTCAAGGATACGTCCTCGGTCGCCATGAATCCGATCATCAAGTTCACCACGCTGTTTGGTCTGCTGGCGGTCGAAATGGCGGTTGGCCTGGTGTCTCAAGGTCAACAAACCCTGGCTCTGAACATGGCCGCCTTGTTCCTGGTCGTGAATCTGGTGTTCGTGTTCCGCAGCTTCTATCGGATGCGGATCGACGTCGAAGCGCCCAAGGATGAAAGCGACTCGGACGACGAGGGCCAGACCGTCACGGAATCGGCCTGATCCGTCTTTCCCACCCCTTGCGGGTGGGGAAAGGGATACCGATACAAAAGGTCTTCGCTTTGCGAAGACCTTTTGCTTTTTGCCTCGGCCGGCAGACTGAGTGGTACGGGCAGCATATACTGCAAACAGACATTCTGCCCGGAACCCCCTTATGCGTCCCATCACCCGCGATCTACTGACCAGCGAGATCACTGAGTGGCACCAACAGGGATTGATCGACCGTTCCCTGCTGACCACCCTGCTCGAACGCTATGCCCGTCGCGGCGAGTTTTTAGCTGCGCTGCTAAAGTGGCTTGGAATATTCGCCATTTTCCAACTAGGGTTAGCGGTACTGACGTTTATCGCTTTAATGGCGAAATCAGCCGGGTTAGCGACGCTCCTGCTGGGCGGGACCGGAGGAGGGTTATGGTATTTCGGGGTCCAGATGGCGACCAACCCGCATCGACGCCATCCATTTACCGGCGCAGTGCTGGTGACTGCCAGCTTGGCGGCGGCGTTTGGCACGTTTGTGTTGCTGCATGTTGCATTGGGAGGTGACCCCGAAGGCCACACGCTATCGATCATCATGCTGCTGACCGGCGTCTTGGCCACCTTGACCGCTTATCGCTACCGTCTGCGCTGGCCGCTGCTGCTGGCGCTGTTGTTATGGTTTCACGGCTTGGGCGCGTGGCACGCCTACGGCGGACATGGCGCGTATTTCGCTAATATTCAAGACCCAAAGCTGATGGCGGTGATCGCGCTGGCCACGATTGTATTGGGAATCTGGCACGAGCGGCGATTGGAAATAGGCCCCTTGCGGCGCCACGTCGGTTTCGGTGGGCTGTATCTGATCTTCGGCTTGTTGTATCTGAACCTGTCACTTTGGTTTCTCACCCTGCCCCACGGACCGCTGGCTTGGGTGCTGGTGTTCACTGCGGCGGGTATCGCCGAAATCGTCGTGGGCGCTCGCCTACATGACAGCCGCTTCACTGGCTTCGGCATCGTGTTTCTGGCAATTGACCTTTACACCCGCTTTTTCGAGCACTTTTGGGATCAGCTATCGGCCGGTACCTTTTTCCTGCTTGGCGGCGCGCTGGCGATGATCTTCGGCTATGCCTGCGAGCGCTGGGGTCACACCGCTGTATTGGAGCGGCCGCGATGAACCCACAATCTCACAACCGCCGTGTCCGGCGAGAACTCGATGAACTGCTCCGCGAAGGGCTGCTCGATGAAACCACCCATGGGCGATTGCGCGAGCGCTATCCGACTGAGAACTGGGATTGGCGTTCGCTGGGCCGCTGGCTGCTGATCTTTGGCGCGATCAGCGTCATTGCCGGGTTGGCGATTCTCGGTCGGACCCTGTTCCACTTCACCCTGACCAAACTGGCGGTGTTGGAAAGCATTGCCCTGGTGACCAGCTTCGTTGGCGCGCAATGGTTGAAGCGCGCCCGTCCCGGCTTGACCTGGACCGCGCTGAGCTTGGAACTGCTGGGCGGGCTGGTATTGATCGGGCTGACCTTCACGCTGGGGGCCATTTATTCCACCGGCTCCGGCAATTGGCCGGCACTGTTGCTGATCAACCTCATTCTTCTGCTCGGTTTGAGCTACGCCCTGCGGAACGTTTTGCTGCTGGTATTAAGCGCCGTGGTGTTTTTCTGCTGGTTCGGTGGCTTCACCGGCTACGCTTCTGGTTGGGGCGCCTACTGGTTCGGAATGAACTACCCGCTACGCTTTCTAGCGGCGGCAGTGGCGATCATCGCCATCGCGGTCATCCACCAGCAAAGCGAGCGGGGGCCGCTGGCCCCGTTTCGTGGCTTCTGTAAAGTTTGGTTGTCGTGCGGTTTGTTCTTCGCGGAAATGGCGCTATGGCTGCTGTCGCTGTTTGGCAATTTCGATCTGGAAACTCATTACCGACATCTGACCGGGGCGGCCGAACTATTCCTGTTCAACGGACTGTGGGCAGGCTTAAATGTCGTCTTGATCTGGCTAGGGGCACGGTTAGCGATGCGGATGTTGACCGGCTACGGCGCGACGTTTCTAATCATTCAGATTTATACGCTATTTTTCGCTCATCTAGCCGAAAAGCTGGGATTGCTGCTCAGCTTGTTGATCGCGGGTGGCGGCACCCTCGCGCTGACTTTCTATTTGGAACAGCGGCGGCGAGGAAACATCTGAT
>JBAOHI010000081.1:0-10538 GCA_037045535.1 Candidatus Competibacter sp. | reverse complement strand
TCCCGTATTTCCCGGCGGCCGGCGAAGTGATCATCTTCGATCGCAGTTGGTACAACCGCGCCGGTGTCGAGCGGGTGATGGGGTTTTGTACTGAGGATCAAGCCAAGCGCTTTTTACAGGTTGTGCCCCAGTTTGAAAAGATGATGATCGAATCCGGCATTCTCCTGCTCAAGTACTGGCTCGAAGTCAGTCCCGAGGAGCAGACCCGTCGGCTCGAAGCGCGCATCGAGGATGGCCGCAAGATCTGGAAATTGTCGCCGATGGACCTGCAATCCTACAGCCGCTGGTACGACTATTCGCGGGCGCGCGATGCGATGTTTGCGGCGACCGACACTGCCTGGGCGCCGTGGTACGTGGCGCGTTCCGACGACAAAAAGCGGGCGCGGTTGAACATCATCCGCCACCTGCTGAGCCAGGTTTCTTATGAAGACTTGCCGCGTGAGAGGGTCAAGCTACCGAAGCGGCAAAAGGCTGGCGATTATCAAGAGCCGAATTATCCGTTCAAATTCATTCCCGAAACATGTTGAAGATTCAAGACGAGGAACAAGCTGTTAGTAGGTATGGATCGCTTGCCGTAAAAACTGACGTCCGACCGGTTTCTTCATCAGGGAACCGTTAGAACGACCGCTCTCGCGTGATGCGTGGATCGCTGCGCGTCGGCTCGTGAGAACGGGTATGATGAGCTGATGAAGCGGCATTGGATTTTCTGGACGATCATCACGCTAGGCGTTTTAGCGGGCGTGGGCATCATGGTTTGGCGATGGTTTGGCCCGGTAACGGTGGAGGTTACGCACCCGACCCGAGGCCCGGCGGTACGGGCGGTTTACGCAACCGGCACTGTGGAGCCGACTGTCATGTTACCTATCGCGCCGCGCACGGCCGGCCGTTTGATGGAACTCAAGGTCGACGAAGGCGCGCAGGTTCGGGACGGGCAGGAATTGGCCCGCTTGGAGGATGCTGACCTTCAGCGTTCGGTGGACGAACTCGAAGCACGAGCGCGATTCGCGAAAACGCAGCTCGACCGCGCTCAGGCTCTGCTTGACCGGGGATTGGGCACGACGCTGGAACGCGACCGGGCACGTTCCGATTGGCAGGCGACGGAAGCGACCGTGGCGCGCGCCCGGGCATTGCGATCCTACATGACTTTGGCCGCTCCGGCGGACGGTCAAATCCTGCGTCGCGACGGCGAAGTCGGCCAACTGATCCCCGCCAACCAGCCGATTTTCTATTTCTCCCGCCGCGAGCCCCTGCGGATTGAAGCCGAGGTGGACGAGGAAGATATCACCTTGGTTCAGCCCGGCCAGCGGGTACTGATTCGCGCGCCCGCCCTGCCGGATCGGATCCTCGATGGCCGGCTTGCCTCGATCACGCCGAAAGGCGATCCGGTCAGCCGCAGTTTCCGGGTACGGATCGAACCTGACGGCGATTCTCCGCTACGGATTGGGATGACCGCCGAAGTCAATATCGTGGTGACCGAGCACGATAACGCCTTGCTAGTGCCGGCGACCGCCGTGATCGATGGCCATGTCTGGATCGTGCGCGATGGGAAATTGCACCACCAGCCGGTCCAAGTCGGAATCGTCGGGGAGAAGCGAACCGAAATTCTGTCCGGGCTGGTGGAAAGCGACATCGTGGTCGTTCGACCCACTGCTGAACTACAGGAAGATCGGCGGATACGGGAAGCACATAAAACAAAAAACGACGCCTAAGGCATCGTTTTTTTAATGAAATCTGTTTCAGGGCTGTGTCCAACCGGGACTAGCTTCAGGCGGCCTTGGCACCCTTCCGACGCCGACGGTTGGCAACGGTGGAGAACAGGAGACCCGTACCCAGCAGAGCCAGCGTAGTGGGTTCGGGAACCGGAGTGGGCCCAGTGGTAAGGTTCCCCGAGTATAGCTTTGTAGGTATTCCAGTAGTGTTGACTACTGTACCCGTGATATTGAAGGCGTAGGTACCGACATTTAACGGAGTGAACTCAATGTTGGTAACGTAATCGAGCGGTGTGACGGAAGATCCTAGAATGGAACCGAGGGTGATACCAGCACAGACGCTCCCCACGCTCGTGCAAGTGCTGAAGGTCACATCGTACAGGGTAAACCCAAAATTCGAGATATCGGTTGTCGGGAGAAATACGGTGTTGATCGATGCCATGCCAGCCGGATCGAGATCGAATACCCACCAATCGCTGAAGGCTCCCGTAGGGAGATTTACGTGATAGAGACTCGACGCCTCGCCAGCTGTGGGATCGAATTCGCCCAAGTAAGTGTAGTCCCCCGCGTAGGGGGTAGCGAATACCGGATTAACAAACAATATTCCAATACTGAATACCAATCCCAGGACGCCAGCAGCTAAATCATGATGATTCACTTTTATGCTCATTTGAGTATCACCTCTATAGGCATTGCTTAAACACCTACATGATTTTGCAAGTAGCATGCCTATCTAATAATCTAACCCGCTATTCCATATATTGGGTATTAATATTATTAATATATACTATATATAGTATATAGCTTGTTCGAAACTTTTTTGAAAATTATTTTTACATGGTTTTTGTAAAAAAAGCTGGCGATGGCAGAGTGAAATCCTTAGTCAAACTGGTGTGGCAATGCTCGAAAATAATCAGAAAAACCACATAAAACTAATATTAAACAATTAATTACGAATGAATTGGATCGCTAATCTCCTAAGATATTGTCTTGTCAATATTTTTTACACCCTGAATATTGAAAAACCGTAAAGGGCACCTCGAAAAACCTTGTTATGAGAAAATAGGGTTGTTGATCCCCGCCAAGAGCCCGGATATCCGATGATCAAAGAAAGCCTGTTTGCCGCCCAGGAACGGGAAGCCAAATTGGATCGTCTGGGCGATGTGCTGCAAGTCATGGAGCAGCAGGTTGACTTCAAGGCGCTGGCGGCGGAGATGGACCGGGTAGCGCCACGACCCGGACGGGCACGTGGGGGGCGTCCACCGTTTCCCACCGAGTTGATGGTACGTGCCCTGGTTCTTCAGGATTTATATGGACTGAGTGACGAACAGATGGAATACCAAGTGCTGGATCGACTGAGCTTCCAGCGTTTCCTGGGCCTGCGGCACAGTAGTCAGATACCCGATCGCACCACATTCTGGACCTTCCGCGAGCGGTTGACGGTGGCGAAGGCGGGAGACGCGCTGTTTGAGGCGGTGCATCGTCAACTGGCCCAGCAGGGTTATATTGCTCGTGGTGGGCAGATGGTGGACGCCAGTCTGGTTCCCGTTCCTCGCCAGCACGTCACGGAAAAAGAACGGGAATTGCTGAAAGCGTCGGCGATGCCGGTGGACTGGAAGCCGGCCCAGCGCCGGCAGAAGGACATGGAGGCCACCTGGACGAAGAAGCACGGCAAATCCTACTTCGGTTACAAGGTCTCGGTCAGCGCCGACCGACGCTACAAGCTGATCCGCCAGGTCAAGGTCAGCACCGCTGCGGAGAACGACACCCTGCACCTGGAAGATGTCCTGGATCACGCGAATACCGGCCGTGATCTTTATGGCGACAAGGGCTATGTTGATGGTGAACGTGAGCGGCGCCTCAAGACCCAGGGTTGGCGAGTACACATCCAGCGCAAGGCAAAGAAAGGCAAACCGCTGTCCGCCTGCCAGGCGCGCCGCAACACCCGCATTGCCCGGGTTCGGGCGCGGGTCGAACACGTCTTCGCCGCTATGGAGCAGATGGGCGGAAAACTCCTACGATGTATCGGTCTGGATCGAGCGACCTTCCAACTCACGGGGAAGGCAGCGGTCTACAACCTACGTCGCCTGTGCATTCTCAAGGCATACGGTGTGGTCGCTTTCTAACGCCCAAGTGCGATCCCGGTACGACCGGGATGGTGATTTCGGGCGGGGATGAACCCTTCGGGCCGGGGCACAAACCAAAGATATTGTGAGGCTCACGCCTCAGGCACCTTGCTTTGCCCATTTTGCCGGCTTCATGTCCGGTTTTTCGAGGTGCCCTAAAGATTTCGAAAATTTTACACAAAAAGTGTGTAATATATATAAATCAAATAATTATATATTTTAAGCGTCAATAGCAATGATCGATCTTCTTATCAAAATTTTTTACGCTCTAGATTATTGAAGTAGCCTGTAGAGGTTAATCCGGTCCGTTTGAAAGGAGTCGCTAACGAGGACCACACTTTACACTCTATGTCGATTCAACTGACCATCGCTGTCACCCATCTGGTCAACCGCAAGCGGCCGACGCTGGTTTCGCTGATCGGTATCGTGCTTGGCGTGGCGTTCTTTCTGGCCGTGTCGTCCTTGATGCGCGGTTCCGAGCGGGATTTCATCAAGCGGCTGATCGATAACAGCCCGCACATCACTGTGTCCGATGAGTATCGCAACCCCCGAGTGCAGCCGGCGGCGGTCCGCTGGCCCGAAGGCGCCGTCGAGGTGCGACGGGTCAAGCCGTTGAACGAGGTACGCGGCATTCGCGGCCATGCTCAGAAACTCGCTTTTATCGAATCGCTGCCCGGTCTGCGGGTGGCGCCGGTTTTAGTGGGTTCGGTGGTATTAACCTTTGCCGGGCGTATCGAAGGCGTTACCCTCAACGGCACCATTCCGGCCAAGATGAAGCAGGTTTCGACCATCGAGGAAAAGTTGATCGAAGGCTCGCTGGATGCGCTGGCCGCCAATCCGAATGGCATCGTGATCGGTGTTGGATTGGCTAAAAAGTTCGGGCTGAGCATGGGCAGCGTGGTGAATGTTTCGTTGCCGGAGGGCGAAGTGCGAACCTTGAAAATCGTCGGCATTTTCCGCACCGGCAACGCCAGTTACGACGAAACCCAGACCTTCGTGCTGCTCAAGCGGGCGCAGGGTTTGCTGGACCGGCCCAATCGGGTCAATCGCTTCATTCTCCAGCTCGACGATCCTTATGCCGCGCGGGATGTGGCGGCGGTGATCGAGGATCGGATCGGCTACAAGTCCGTCTCCTGGCTGGAAGCTTCGGAGGATTTGATGAGCGTGCTGCTGGTGCGCAACCTGATCATGTACAGCGTGGTGTCGGCGATTCTGGTGGTGGCCGCGTTCGGCATTTACAACACCATCTCGACCATCGTCATGGAGAAAACCCACGACATCGCTATCCTCAAGTCGATGGGTTTCCATGCTCGCGACGTGCGCCAGATTTTTTTGGCGGAAGGCGTCATCCTGGGCCTGATCGGTAGCATGCTTGGGTTGTTGTTAGGAATCGGCTTGATGGCGTTGCTGGGGCGGGTCGAACTCAAGCCACCCGGTGCGACCGAATTTGTTTATCTGCCGATTTACTGGGGCTACGAACAATATTTGTTGGCCGCCGGTTTCGCGATGGCGTCGGCGATCGGTGCGGCCTACCTGCCGGCGCGCAAGGCGGGACGAGTACAGCCGGTGACCATTTTACGGGGCATGGGGTGAGTTCCGGGGAGGAGAGTAGCGCGCGGTCGGCTCCGATCATGGCCGCCGAAAACCTGGGACGGGTGCTACCCGGCGAGGTGCCGGTCACGCTGGTGCAGGAGATCACGCTGGCGGTAGAGCGGGGCGAGTTCGTGGTTATCATGGGGCCGTCTGGCTCCGGCAAATCCTCGCTGCTGTATCTGCTGGGATTGCTCGACACGCCGACCTCGGGGCGCGTGCTGCTCGATGGCCGGGATACCTCGGGTTTTGGCGAGGATGATTTAGCGACCACGCGATTGCAAAAGCTCGGTTTTGTCTTTCAGTTTCATTTTCTGTTAGCCGAATTTTCGGTATTGGAAAATGTCTTGCTACCAATACGCCGGCTGGGTGTGCTGGGGGAAGATGCCGCCCGAAGCCGCGCCGAGAAACTGCTCGATCAATTCGGTTTGCGCGAGCATCTGCGCAAGCGTCCGCACCAGATTTCCGGCGGACAGCGTCAACGGGCAGCCATCGCCCGCGCTCTTGCCAACGATCCGCCGATCATTCTGGCCGACGAACCGACCGGTAATCTGGATACCCACGCCTCGGCCAACGTCCGGCAAATCCTGCACGATCTAACTCGCGAGATGGGCAAGACCGTGATCGCCGTCACGCACGACCTGACTTTTGCCAAAGCTGCTGATCGGATCGTTGGTATCGTGGACGGTCGGATCGATCCCGATTGGCGGGCGTAGCGGTCAATTCCTTTTTCGCAGGGAGATACGAGAGTCTTGACTAGGCTTTATCCGCTTTCGCTAAAGCCATCAAATTTGATCGTAGTGTCCGCCGATGGCGAAAATGTAGATGTGCCGATCATCGAACTTGTACACCACGCGATCTCTTTGGCTCAGTCGTCGCGACCAAAGACCGGATAGGTTGTGCTTCAAGGGTTCGGGTTTGCCGGTGCCAGTGCTCGGGTCGCCGCGCAACATTTCTTTCAGTATGCCGCACAGCGTTTTATGAAGTTGCTTGTCTTTTTGTCTAAGCGATTCATACGCGGCCCAAGTATGGCCTTCAAACACCAGCGATCTCATCGATTTCACCGGCCGAAGGCACGTATCCCGTCCCTTTTGCATGGGTGCGTAGAGAGTCGGCTATTTGTCGCATCAGGTCGCTATTTTGCAAAACAAAAAGTGTTTCTTGTTCGCGTTCCCAGTCGTCTGCGCTTACGACGACGAAATCCTCTCCGCCCCGGCGTGTCACCTTGAGCGGTACATGATTGGTAATAACCTGTTCCACAAAGATTTTTAGGTTTTCTCTAAACTGATTCACGCTTATGCTGTCCATCGAATATCGCCATGAGTTGTACGGTAATGCCGTACATCATTATAAGAAAAATACCTTGGCGGAGCAATTGAATAGCTTCCCCGAAAAATTAGCGGCCATCGCCCGTGCCCTCGCCAACGATCCGCCGATCATTCTGGCCGACGAACCGACCGGTAATCTGGATACCCATGCCTCGGCTAACGTCCGGCAAATCCTGCACGATCTAACTCGCGAGATGGGCAAGACCGTGATCGCGGTCACGCACGACCTGACTTTTGCCAAAGCTGCTGATCAGATCGTTGGTATCGTGGACGGTCGGATCGATTCCGATTGGCGGGCGCAGCGGTCGAGGGTTGTTTTGCGTAAACGATCCGATGTATTCGGCTGGTTTGCAGGGATATTCGAACGAGCGGGCAAATATGATCGATCCGGCGGTACGCTATACTATACGAAGGTGTCCGCTTAAGGGCACCTCGAAAAACCTTGTTATGAGAAAATAGGGTTGTTGATCCCCGCCAAGAGCCCGGATATCCGATGATCAAAGAAAGCCTGTTTGCCGCCCAGGAACGGGAAGCCAAATTGGATCGTCTGGGCGATGTGCTGCAAGTCATGGAGCAGCAGGTTGACTTCAAGGCGCTGGCGGCGGAGATGGACCGGGTAGCGCCACGACCCGGACGGGCACGTGGGGGGCGTCCACCGTTTCCCACCGAGTTGATGGTACGTGCCCTGGTTCTTCAGGATTTATATGGACTGAGTGACGAACAGATGGAATACCAAGTGCTGGATCGACTGAGCTTCCAGCGTTTCCTGGGCCTGCGGCACAGTAGTCAGATACCCGATCGCACCACATTCTGGACCTTCCGCGAGCGGTTGACGGTGGCGAAGGCGGGAGACGCGCTGTTTGAGGCGGTGCATCGTCAACTGGCCCAGCAGGGTTATATTGCTCGTGGTGGGCAGATGGTGGACGCCAGTCTGGTTCCCGTTCCTCGCCAGCACGTCACGGAAAAAGAACGGGAATTGCTGAAAGCGTCGGCGATGCCGGTGGACTGGAAGCCGGCCCAGCGCCGGCAGAAGGACATGGAGGCCACCTGGACGAAGAAGCACGGCAAATCCTACTTCGGTTACAAGGTCTCGGTCAGCGCCGACCGACGCTACAAGCTGATCCGCCAGGTCAAGGTCAGCACCGCTGCGGAGAACGACACCCTGCACCTGGAAGATGTCCTGGATCACGCGAATACCGGCCGTGATCTTTATGGCGACAAGGGCTATGTTGATGGTGAACGTGAGCGGCGCCTCAAGACCCAGGGTTGGCGAGTACACATCCAGCGCAAGGCAAAGAAAGGCAAACCGCTGTCCGCCTGCCAGGCGCGCCGCAACACCCGCATTGCCCGGGTTCGGGCGCGGGTCGAACACGTCTTCGCCGCTATGGAGCAGATGGGCGGAAAACTCCTACGATGTATCGGTCTGGATCGAGCGACCTTCCAACTCACGGGGAAGGCAGCGGTCTACAACCTACGTCGCCTGTGCATTCTCAAGGCATACGGTGTGGTCGCTTTCTAACGCCCAAGTGCGATCCCGGTACGACCGGGATGGTGATTTCGGGCGGGGATGAACCCTTCGGGCCGGGGCACAAACCAAAGATATTGTGAGGCTCACGCCTCAGGCACCTTGCTTTGCCCATTTTGCCGGCTTCATGTCCGGTTTTTCGAGGTGCCCTTAAGTGGACGGTCATTGGTGAGAATAGGAACGCTGTTTGGTCGAGACATTCTAATGCGCAAACTGTGCTTTGTGGCGAGAGGTGGATTTTGGGGAAGTAACGAGTAGATTGAGGTTGCCGAATTCGGGATAAAGAGTTGGTGTTATGCAGCCAATACAAAGATTAAATAATTAGGTTGTTGCTATAGATGATGGCGGGTTATGATAGATATGTAGAACTGTATAATCACTTGTCAGGCCAGTAAAGACATGTATTACGTATATTGGATGGTTATTGGAATGCTAGCGGTAGTGCATGCTTATCAATGCATATCCCAAGGTACGTCATTTCTGACGTGGGAGTTTCTACTACTGCTATTTAGCCCTTTCGCGAAATTTATTTGGCTCGATGTTGCAAGCCTGAAACTTGGAAAAGATGGATTAGAGCTCGAGCGAATAAAAAAAGATGTAAATCAAGCGATAAAATTAGTAGCATATGGAGAAAAAATAGATCCAGAAGCACTAGAGTTAATCTTTAAGTCAGTTGAAGCAAATGAGTGGGCAACGCTTATTTTATCTAGAATGTTGCTGAGAAAAGGGTTAATGCTATTGGCCCCAAAAGATCATGGTCTTGGAAATTCGCCAAGTTTATCAAAATTGATAAAGCTATGTGCTGATACAGAAGCAATCTCTACTGTAGAAGCAGAGCTTTATGAAAAGCTAAGGGATATAACATTTTATGCAGAATGGTGGTCTGGAAGACCGCCTAGCTATGAAGACTGGAATTGGGCTTTAGAAAATAGTAAACCTATACTTGGTTCGCTGTTTAGAAAGCAATCAATGGCCTAAAATCACATCCAGCCGACCCATAGTACTGCGCGGCTTTTTTGCGCAACGCTACTCCGTGTTACGGTCGGCTGATATACAAATTCTCGTGGACGCTCGGGTCCGCTCTGTTGGCCTGCGAAAAAAAGGAAGACGAGACCATGCATTCAAGCGTTGTCATCAGGAGCGAGACCAATGCCGATGCAAGCGCGATAACCGAGGTGACCGTAGCCGCCTTTAAGACCCTGGAGATCAGTAATCACACGGAGCAGTTCATCGTTGAAGCATTACGCGCTGCCAAAGCCCTTACAGTGTCGCTTGTCGCAGAACTAGATGGCCGAGTTATAGGCCATATTGCCATCTCTCCTGTGATCATTTCGGATGGAGCTCGGAACTGGTATGGCCTTGGGCCTGTTTCGGTGTTGCCAGAGTATCAGCGGCAGGGCATTGGTAAGGCCCTAATGTTGGAAGGACTATCACGGCTGAAAGCCCTGAATGCCAAAGGATGTTGTCTCGTTGGGCATCCGGATTACTACAAGAAATTTGGATTCAAAAACATGCCGGGGCTTGTGCTTGAGGGAGTTCCTCAGGAGGTCTTTTTCGCTTTGTCTTTCGACGCCCACACTCCGCAGGGCACTGTCTCCTTCCACGAAGGATTCAAAGCGAATAGCCAACAGGCCGCTCCAGCGGACGACTGACCGCTGCCGTTGAGCTTGGCGTCATCCTCGAGCTGAACACATGCAACACGCCTACCGAGACGACCTAGCATATATTCACGACGCAGGATTTGGCCATCTGGCTACGAGCGTTGTTCCCATGATCCTTGAGGAATTGAATCACGCCGGAAGTCTCGGCGGAACCATAGTTGATTTTGGATGTGGCAGCGGAGTCACGTCGCGCTTGCTGTATGACGCTGGCTATAAAGTCATCGGATTCGACCTGTCGGAACCACTACTCCAAATGGCACGCAAGCGCGTCCCTGGCGCGACATTTCGGATGGAGTCCTTTGTCACAGCAGATATTCCTCCTTGCGTTGCCGTGACAGCAATAGGAGAAGTTTTCAACTACACGTTCGATACAGCAAATAGCGCTGCGGTTCGTGCGAAAACATTTAACCGGGTTTATAAAGCGCTTGCCCCAGGCGGACTGTTCATATTCGATATGGCCGGACCCGCTCGCGTACCCTCACATAATCTGGAACGAACGTTTACCGAAGGTCACGACTGGGCGGTTATGATGGAAGTGGAGGCGGATACAGCTAGCAATCTATTGACGCGTCGCATTACCTCCTTCCGAAAACTAGGAG
>JBAOHI010000080.1:0-35576 GCA_037045535.1 Candidatus Competibacter sp. | reverse complement strand
GCCACTCGATTGCCCACAAGTCACCCTGACGAAATAAAAGTTTCTTTGGCGGCGGCGATGCCGATGGCGAATGCCCGAACCTTCTGCATGCCTTCCCAGATGGCCTTGGGTCCGGGATGAGCATCGCTTTTGCGGCCGAGGAAGCCGCCGAAGCCGGCGATCAGTCGCACCATTTGGCCCAAAGGTGGCGGCGTTGCCGGGGGTTTGGCGCGGTGGGCGACGATCCAGGCGGCCTGCCATTCCCCGGGGTCGAACACCACGTCGCACGGCAGATTCGGGCAGTCCCGGCCCCAGGTTACCAGGTGCAGGATGCGCCAGGCGATGATCAGGTAAATGACCAAGGCCCGTTCGAGCCGCTCCAAGGTGCCGAGCTGGAGGGCTTCCACCCGGCAGCCCGATTTCCAAATTCGGAAAAAAATTTCCGCCAGCCAACGCCGACGATACCAGTCCACCAGTTCCACGACCGTTTCCAGCGTCTCGGCGGTTCGGTTGGTCAACAACCGCCATTCGATCCCTTTCTGGCCGGCCGGCGGGTGATTCTCGCGGGCCAGAATCGCCGTGACGGTCACGGTCGGCGCGCCTTTCCGGGCGGGCAAAGTCACCGACTCCCGGTAGACGGTTTGCCGCACGAGCCGGGCCGGCCGGTCCGGGGCAGCCGGCAGGGCGAATTCGACCTCGCCCAGCGCGTCGCGTCGCGCCAGCCGGTCCCACACCTTTTCGCCGGCCGTCGTATTGCGGTTGTGCGTGGCCCGCACCAGCCAGTCCGCCGGCGTGCCGCGCCGCGCGGCGGCGTCCATCAGCGCCCGCAAATCGCCTTCCCGATCCGCCACGTACACCAGCCGGGTATCCGGGGTTCGTTCGGCCAGGTCCGCAACAATCTCGTACCCTTCCACCCAGCGGGTGCTTTCCTTCACTTGGGGTTGGTCTTTCGGCCCCCGCGCCCACATCCAGGCGTCGATCACCCCCAGCGCCAAGCCCTCGGGGGTGACCACCAGGGTCGGATGCGCGTACAGCCCGTGCTGGGCCTCGTAACTGAGCCGGCCCAACCCGGCAATCCCCGGCTGGCTGGTGAAATCCAACTCCGTGGTGTCCTGAACGCACAACGCCACCGGCTGACCTTGCAGCCGCTCGACGGTGCGCCGGGTATGCACCTCCAGGATTTCGCGCCACTCCACCGCCGGGTTGTCCAACAACCGGTAAGCCGCCTTGGTCTCCGCCCAGCCCCCGCTCGCCACAGGAATGCTCCCGGTCGGTGCCGCCGACAAATCGTCCACCAGCTTGATCAGCCGCCGCGTCCGCCGCGCGTCTCCCAACTCCACACCCCCAGTTCCCGCGCTACCCAACTCATCACGACCTCGCCAAAATGCCACTATATTACAATAAGTTGGGAGTTGTGGGTAAACGGGTGGGGCGGTAGCGGGCGCTAACCCTATCGATATCGACGCCCGAGAGGATCTATTCCAAATTCGGGTTGTTTTTGGAAAAGAATGGCAACTCTCCGCCGCTTTCGCTGATGCATGCCCGTTTCGCCGAGCGAACAAATCAGGGTCTGGGATAGGGTCAGCGTGGACGGGGATTTCACCGTGCTGTCGGCGGCACGACAAGCGGTCATTCAAACTTGTTTTTCGATATTTATGCCGGCAAGCCAGTTAAACAGGTGTCCCGCACGAGGGGATAAGCCCTGGATTTTCTAGCTTATTCAGGCCAAAATTCCACACAAAATCAAGCTATACTTGATGATTGAAGCTGCTGCAAGCGTTTCAAAGGGGGTGACAATACTCAATTCAGGCAGATTTGCTTTAGAAGCTCCACACCGCGCTGCCATCCTTGTGCGATTTTATATGATGACTTTAGAAGGATGAATGATATGAAAATCCAATTGCCGTTGACGGCGATTTTGCTTTCCGCTCTGACGCTGTTCGGCTGTGCTGGCCCACCTACCGCCAGTGATCAAGGGACGGCATCGAGTATGCCATCGGCGCCGGTCGTCAGCCCGGAGCCGGCGGTCAAACCTCAGCCTATAGACGTGCTGAAGAAAATGGCCGCTTACCTCCAATCCCTCGACCGTTTCAAAGTACGGGTCGAAAAAACCACCGAGCTGATCCTACCCTCGGAGGAGCGCTTGCTTGCGGATCAAACTGTCGATGTCGCTGTGCAAAAGCCCAACCGGCTGTGGGCTAATTTCCAAAATCTCAGCGGTGGTCGCCAGTTCTTCTACGATGGCAAGTCTTTCTCGCTTTACACGCCGGAGTCGAACGTGTACGCGAGCGTCGCCGCGCCGCCGACCATCGACGGAACTCTGGACCTGCTCCAGGACCGCTACCAGATTGCAATGCCAATTGCCGATTTGCTGTTTGCCGATCCGCAAAGTCGACTGGTTCAGAATCTGAAATCGGAAACGTATGTTGGCCGGATTCTAGTGCGCGGCGTCGTCTGTCATCACCTAGCATTTCGGACCCCAGAAGTGGATTGGGAAATCTGGATCGAGGATGGTCCGAGGCCATTGCCCCGCCGGTTAGTGCTGACCGACAAGAGCGTGCAGGGGTCACCTATGATGTTGGCCGCCTTGACCGATTGGGATGTTGCTCCGACCTTTGCCGCCGATTTGTTTACCTTCAATCCGCCACCGAATGCTGAGAAGATCTCATTCCTAGGCGAAGTGCCAGCAGCGAAGTAGCCGGGGAGGGCTTCATCATGCGATCTTCACTTTTGAGTTACTTGAAGCGAACGATGACCGTTGCTCTAACGCTGGGTGCGGCACTGGCGCTGACCAGCGTCGATCTGCAAGCCAGGCCGCGTGGTGGCGGCGGCGGTTTTCATGGTGGCGGTGGTGGCGGTTTTCATGGTGGCGGTGGTGGCGGCTTTGGCGGTGGCGGCGGGGGAATCAGAGCGCCCCGGCCTAATATCGGTGGTGGCGGTGGTGGCGGGTATAGACCGCCGCCGGGCGGTGGTGGCTTTGGCGGCGGTGGTGGCTTTGGCGGCGGTGGCGGTGACAGACCGCCGACCGGGTGGCCGCCGTGGTGGCGGTGGTGGCGGTGGTGGCGCGTATGTCAGGCCACCGCCAGGTGGCGGTGGCGGCGGTGGATACAGACCGCCGCCGGGTGGTGGTGGCGGATACAGGCCACCCCCACCCCCACCGCCCGTTGATCGGCACTGGGGTTATCCTGTAGGCGCGGCGGCAGCCGCCGTGGGAACGGCAGTGGCAGTAGGCGCGATCGTGTCTTCTCTGCCCCCAAGCTGCACCACGGTCGTTGCCGATGGCGTGAGTTACCGGAACTGCGGCGGTACCTACTACGCTCCTCGTTACAGTGGTTCCAGCGTAGTGTACGAGGTGGTTTCGCCGCCGTCTTCTGGTTGGAGTAACCAATAATTCTGGAAAGCGGTCCATACTCCCTCTCCCAATCGCGGGAGAGGGTTCAGGTTCCAGTCGAGTCTTATCGGCCCCGCTTGGCGTTCAGCTCGTCATCCTGATTGAGATGAGTGCAGTTTCACACCCAGCGTTATGTTGGGTGTGAAGGACGTGGCGACGGTAAGTTGAGTGCCCGCTTCAATGACAGATTTTGGGGCACTTTCATACGCGCCCTGGGAAATTGCGTAAATCCCAAAGATTCCGAACTATTTTTTCTTGCCGTAAACCTCCTCCCGAGAAAACACTTTTTCGGCAATCAGGGTGCTGTCGATATTGTCCTTGGTAATCGGAACCACGGGCGTCACGACGGTCGTGATCTTGGCAAAGCCATTATCGATCAGCGTAAATCGCAGATCCCACTTACCCGCCTCCTTGGCAATGGTTTCGACCGGCTTGTTGGGATTCCTGGCGATCTCGACCGCGATTTCGGCGGCTTTGAACGCCAGCGGATCGATCTTCTTCCAAACGTCTATGACTTGTTTGCCTTGAACGATGTATCGGACATTTTTGAGATCCGCGTCCGATCCGGCCACAAAGATTTTTTCCGCGTTCGCCAGTCCCTCCAGTTCCAGCGATGCGATCACCCCGCTCGCCAGTCCGCTGTTGTTGCAGGCAAACGCATCGACCCGGTTGTCATACTTCAACAGCAAATTGCTCGTGGTTTCGGCAGCTCGGTCGGGCGACCAATCGACGTGCGAGATTTGCGCGATCAGCTTCAAGCCCACCCGATTCCCCATGTATGGTCCGTCCCGTGTGGTCAAGGGCTGAGTTCAGCTTAAAGTGAAAGAAGGTTGCGCACATGTATCCGGCCTCTGTTGGGCAGGAACCCCGGCCTTGATGGAAATCCGCGCACCCCGAGCCTTATCACAAACTGCGGCCTCAACGGCCAGTGGGTAAGCCAGGCTTTCGAGATGCCGGTCTGACCTGTTCACGCCATCGCTGTCACTCAACACCTTGCAACCTGAGGCAACTGACACACCGAAATAAGGGGGTTGTGGTGCCCGGGCGGGTTAACTGCCGTCCGAGTCAGGCGGCGACGGGAACCTGATAGGTGGTCCCCCGCGTCAGCACCGCCCAGGCGGTCCGGGCCATTTTGTTGGCCAGCGCCACGGCAGCCACCGGAACCCCGCGCCGCTCCTTGAGCGCCCAAACCCAGCGACTGCGCGGATCGTCATGCCGGTCGGCATAGCGCAGAGCGCCGTGGATGAACAAAGCACGGAGGTAGGCATCGCCGCGTTTGCTGATGCTACCCAGCTGCGACCGGCCGCCGGTACTGTGTTGGCGTGGGACCAAGCCGAGGGCGGCCGCGCAGTCGCGACCGCTGGCAAACTGACACCCGCCCCCGAAGGCGGCCACGAAGGCGGACGCCCCGAGCACTCCAATGCCAGGGATACTCCGCAGGCGCCGACACGGCTCCAAAGTTTGCGTCTGCTGTTTCAGCCGCTGTTCCAACGCCGCAATCCGTTCGTCCAGATGAACCCACTCCCGTTGGAGTTCCGCCAGCAGCTCGCGCCCCAACGCCTGCAACCCGCCATCCGCCGTTTCCAGGATCTCTGGCAGGCGTCGGCGCAAGGCCGTCGGTCCCCGGGGGACCGTGAGGCCGAATTCCAGCAACAGGCCACGGAGCTGGTTGATAATCGCCGTGCGCTGGGTAACGGCGCCCGACCGCAGCCGATGGAGGGCTTGCAGTTCCTGTTGGGCGATGGTCTTGATCGCCACGAACCGCATCGTCGGTCGGGTGACCGCCTCGGCGATCGCTTCGGCGTCCCGGAAATCGTTCTTGTTCGATTTCACGTAGGCCTTCACAAAGCCCGGATGGATCAAGCGCACCGTGTGACCGCAGTCGGTCAACACTCGCGCCAGGTGATGCGCGCCGCCGCAGGCCTCCATCCCGATCAGACACGGGACTTGTTGGGCCAGCTATTCCACCAGCCCGCCTCGACTGAAAGTCTTGCGCAGCACCGGCTTGCCTTGAGCATCCGCGCCATGAACGTGCAACACCGTCTTTCCCACATCAATTCCAATCACGCTAAGCTTCATGGTATCCGCTCCGCTCTTCAGTGACATACTCCATTTAGTCTATGCAGGCCATCAAGGCCGTGCAGGGAGCGGGGCGGACCATACCATTACAAATCCCAACTTATTGTAGTATAGTTGTATTTTGATGAGGTTGTGATGAGTTGGGCAGCGTGGGAACTGGGGGTGTGGAGCTGGGGGATGCGCGCCGGACGCGGCGGCTGATCAAGCGGGTGGACGATCTATCCGCACAACCGACGGGGAGCATCCCGCTGGCCTGTGGGGGCTGGTCGGAGACCAAGGCCGCCTACCGGTTGCTGGACAACCCGGCGGTGGAGTGGCGGGAGATCCTGGACATCCATACCACGCGGACGGTGGAGCGGATGGCGGGCCAGTCAGTGGTGTTGTGCATTCAAGACACGACCGAACTGGATTTTACGTCGCAACCGGGGATTGCGGGACTGGGCCGGCTCAGCCACGAAGCCCAGCACGGGCTGTACGGGCATCCGACCCTGGCGGTGACGCCGGCGGGGGTGGCGTTGGGGGTACTCGACGCGTGGATGTGGGCGCGGAAGCCGAAAGACCAACCCGACGTCAAAGAAAGTATCCACTGGGTCGAAGGCTACGAGATTGTGGCCGATCTGGCGGAGACTCTCCCGGATACCCGCTTGGTGTACGTGGCGGATCGGGAAGGCGATCTGCGGGCGCTGATCGATGCCGCCGCCCGGCGCGGCACGCCGGCCGATTGGCTGATCCGGTCGAAGCCCAACCGCAAGACCACCACGGGCGAGAAGTTGTGGGAGCGGATAGCCCAGAGCGAAGCGCTGGGGGAGGTCGAATTCACCTTGCCGGCGGCGCCGGATCGCCCGGCCCGGCCCGGGCGGTGCGGCAGACGCTCTATCGCACGGTGGTCATGCTGCCGGCGCATCACGGCCAACCCGCCGTGACCGTGACCGCGATCCTGGCCCGGGAAGAGCAGCCGTCAGCGGGTGAGCCGACGATCGAGTGGCGGCTGCTGACCCACCGAACGGCGGACACGCTGGCGGATGTAGTACAACTCATTGATTGGTATCGGAGACGCTGGCTAATTGAAGTGTTTTTCCGGATTTGGAAATCCGGCTGCCGGGTCGAAGCCTTGCAACTGGGCACCCTGGAGCGGCTGGAGCGGGCTTTGGTGATTGACCTGATCATCGCCTGGCGCATCCTCTACCCCGTGACCGAGGGTCGGGACTGCCCGAATCTGCCGTGTGACGTGGTGTTCGATCCCGAGGAATGGCAGGCCGCCTGGATCGTCGCCCACCGCGCCAAACCCCCGGCAATCCTGCCACCCTTGGGTCAGATGGCGCGGCTGATCGCCAGCTTTGGCGGCTTCCTGGGCCGCAAACGCGACGGCTATCCCGGCCCCAAGGCCCTCTGGGAAGGAATGCAAAAAGTCAGAGCGTTTGCCATCGCGTTGGAGGCCGGCCGTGCCGCTTATACCGGCGATGGGTGAATTTATGGGTAATCGGGTGCTCTCTAATCCACCATTCAGATCGCGGATCACAATACGTTTCCATCCGCTACACCGAGCGCCTCGTCGAGGCCGGTATCGAGCCTTCCGTCGGCAGCAAGGGCACAGCTACGACAATGCCTTGGCAGAAACTATCAACGGCCTCTACAAGGCCGAACTGATCCATCGCCGGGCACCCTGGAAAACCGTGGAGTCACTGGAACTGGCTACCCTCGAATGGGTCACTTGGTTCAACCACCAGCGACTGCTTGAGCCCCTCGGATACATCTCACCTGCCGAGGCTGAGAACCGGTATTATCTGCAACTCGCCGCACAGGCCGAACATGCCTGCACTTAGATTCACCAAGCCTCCGCGAAACCCGGGGCGGTTCAGAAGAGAATCACACTTCATCATGCTTGGAAACCCTCAATTAATCAGGTTTCGAAAGAGGTCTATTAAGATCCTTTCGTAATAATCTTTCATTAATTATAGACAAAATTCCACGAATTAAAAAGGAAGGCTATAGCCCCGCTGCCCTTGTTTTGTTGGCACAAATTATTACCTGATTTCTTTGTGATGGACTACTTATTTTGAGATTTAGCAATTAACCAAGCAAAATCGGCCAAATTGTTTACGCTAGTCGGAATACGACGAATTGCGTAACGATCCATATTGAGAGTGTGGACACCCTCAATCGTGGAAAAGGCCAGATCAAACCCATATTTTTTCAAAATATCTTTAGTATCCTTAGTAAAATCAATGGTACGTCCATTAGGATAAGCGAAGTAACGTGGCATTATACCAGTTTCTTGGTAGATTCGATCTCGGCAAGTACGGATTTCATCTTCAGCGCTTTGGTTATCGAGTTGTGATAAAATTGGGTGCGTATGAGTATGCCCACCAAAACAAGTTAATTTCATTGTGGCACGCACCTCATCCCAATTTAGCATTTGCCGCTGAATGTTGCTATTATTTGGATCTACTCCTAGTATATTAAATAACTGTTGTTGCAACACCAAACGATATGTATTAGGAACGCTTTTTAGGAGATTCTTACATTCTGTGATAAACCGATTTCGGTCTGAAGAGGTATTTAATGGGATGATTTGGTTTTGATTCGCTTTCCAAGGGCCGGTGATCTTAGAAAATGGAGTATTTTGGATCGCCCAGCTGATTGCATCAGTCCAAATTAGCTCGGCTTTATCCATGTATGAGGTAGCTAAAAAGACAACTGCTGGAATCTGCAATTCATCAAGAATAGGATAAGCATTAGTATAGTAATCATGGTAACCATCATCAAATGTTATCAAAATAACAGGTTTTTTTCCGTATCCTCCTCGAAGAGCTTTATCGAAGTCTTCGGGATTAATTATCACACAGTGGCGCTTTAACCAATACATTTGCTCTTTAAAGTCTGATATTTTCAAGCCAGAGAAAACGATGTTATCCTCTTGGATAATTCGATGGTACATGAGTACCGTTACGCCTTGAGTGCGAAAGAATTTTGTTGACAACCACCATCCAAATGGTGAATATACAAACTGCTTCTTTATAAATTTTTTGATCATTCTAAACTGGACTTGTCTGTTATGCAGCGTAGCTAGAGTGCTTCGATAGGCTGCTTTGGAAAATAGAATCCCTCGGGAATTCTTATAGAAACTGAAACTAGCGGCCAATCTCATTATGCCGCTCGCTTTATGGTCCCGCTAATTGACAACTTTTTTCCTCCACTATCTGCCCCGCGATGCGGCGCAGATAGTTCATCACCTTATCGGGAATCTGGCGTGCGTCCGACAACCAACTCGCGTTCATAACAACCCCTCGACTTGCAGCGTTCCTAGTGAGACTTTTTCATGACTTTGAGTAGCTTAAGTAAAAATAAGCTTAACTCGATGTATGGATTGCTATCGCTATCGTCTATGCTATGATTGATTACAGTATAGGGTAAATTATAAATTAATAATATAAGTACCTATCCAAAAGTTATCTGGTATTTTGAACCGAACTGATCTAAGGATGGTTTGAAGTTCGGTTTTGAGGTGTTCGAAGCTGAGATAGGCGCGCGGGGGCAGCCATTCGTATTTGATTTTGCGCCAGAGGATTTCGATGAGGTTGAGCTCGGGGCTGTAGGGTGGCAGCCAGTGCAGGCCGACACCTTGGCGAAACCAGTCCATGACGCGCGCCTAAAAAGCCCGGCTGGTGTGAATGGAGGCGTTGTCGAGGACGACGAGGCGGAGTGTCCCGGCGCGGGCGGTTTGGGCGGCGAAGGCGGTGGCCGAGGTGACGCGCCCGATGACGGTCTGAAACTGGCTTTGATTCGTGGGGCTGAGGAATCCCAGCACGTTCGCGCGCGGGCTCGGAGCGCTTTGGAGGGCCAAGGTCTGTCCCCGAGGTTGCCAGGTATACGGCACCGCCGGCGTGAGATTGAAACCGCTCTGGTCGAAATAGAACAACTCGATCACCCCTCGTACATGGCCTTGGTGGAGCTTGCCTAAGCGGGCGCGCGCCGCGTGAAAGGCTCCTTCGTCGTGCGGACTTTTGACCCGTCGCCGACACCGCTTCCAGCGATTGGCTTTTTTTGACGATCCGATAGACTGTCGGCCGGCTGGCGCGCTGGCCCGTCGCCTGTGCCAACCGGGCTTGCGCCCGTTGGATCTGGCGCGGCTCCTCGTCCAGCAACTGGCACAACTGCCCTTCCTCGGCGGGCGTATAAATCCGGGGCCGCCCGGAACGGGGGTCATCATACAGGCCGCACAGACCGTCCCGCTCCCACCCGTCCAGCCACGCGCTGATCGTATCCACATCCACTTCGAACAACGAAGATAGGGCGATCCGCCCATACCCCCGATGGGCCAGATACACCGCCTGCGCCCGCTGCCGTACTCGGCTGTTCGGCCCGTCTTGCGAGGCCGCCCGCAGCGTTTCGCACTCCGCTTCGCTCAACGGCCGGATTCACTTCATCGCCTCCGATCCCCTCCTGTCAACTCGCTAAGTACAGGACAAAATTTTCAAAGCCCACAGGAGATCCTGAAATTTCCCGCCGAGGTTGAGGGCGAGGTGACGCAGGAAGTCGAGGCCATGGCAGAAGAGGGACTTGAGGGGTCGCTGCAGAGTTTTTTAAAGGGGACAGGCGAGTTCTCGTCGTGAAGTACGCCGCCGGTCCGATAAACCCACGCGAAGGCCAAGGCGAGCAGGCCCATCAGCTTGGATAAACGCTCGGGGTCGGTCAGATGGGTGTCCTCGAAGTTGAAGCCTCGCGTTTTCAGGCAACCGAACAAGGTTTCCACCTGCCAGCGATCGGCATAGGCGTCGAGGGCTTCGGCCTGGGGTACGCCGGAGGAGGCGACGAAGAGGAACTCGCCATCGTCCAGGCGCAACGCGGAGAGATGGACAAAGCAGCCCCAGATGGGACGGTGACCCGGCAGCCGATGGCTCTCGCCGGGCGCGAGCGAGCCGAACAGCTCGTCCAGGCGCATCATCCGGTTCCAGGCGTTGGGCACGCGGGTGTTGCGCTTGAGGCGTTGGTGGAACGGAATGCGTTGCCGCTGGAGCCAGCAAAACCAGTCCTCGCCGACGAACTCGCGGTCGGCCAGCAAGGCGGCGATGCGGCCCGCGCCAAACACCTGGAGGAAGCGCTCCATCAGGGCGATGCGCTCTGGGGTATCGGAGTTGCCCGGCTTGTCCAGCACCGACCAGAACACGGGCAAGGCGATGCCGAGCACCAGAAAGTTGAGGTCCGTCTTGCCGAACCGCCAATGGGTACGATCCATCGTCAGCCGCCAGGGGCCGTCGCCGACCCCAACGAGGCGCACTAGCAACCGCGCCAGGCTGGCCTGGTCGAACGCGAATCCGCGAAAGAAACGTTGCAGGCGCTTGTAGTGGGACTTGACCTTGGCCGGGCCGCCGAAGCCAGTGGCCAGCTCGGCTAGACCGACGCTGCGCACCTTCAGCAGGGCCAGCAGGAATTGGGCGAGGAAACCGATTCGTGTCCCGTGCCAGGGCAGGTGTTCAGCCAACACGGACTTGAGTTCGCGGATGGGGTCCTGAGCGGATATTCATCAAACAAAGCCTGATAAATGTCTGAACCGCCCCGGGTTTCGCGGAGGCTTGGTGAATCTAAGTGCAGGCATGTTCGGCCTGTGCGGCGAGTTGCAGATAATACCGGTTCTCAGCCTCGGCAGGTGAGATGTATCCGAGGGGCTCAAGCAGTCGCTGGTGGTTGAACCAAGTGACCCATTCGAGGGTAGCCAGTTCCAGTGACTCCACGGTTTTCCAGGGTGCCCGGCGATGGATCAGTTCGGCCTTGTAGAGGCCGTTGATAGTTTCTGCCAAGGCATTGTCGTAGCTGTGCCCTTGCTGCCGACGGAAGGCTCGATACCGGCCTCGACGAGGCGCTCGGTGTAGCGGATGGAAACGTATTGTGATCCGCGATCTGAATGGTGGATTAGAGAGGCATCCCGCTCCAGTTGTCGGGCACAGAGCGCCTGCTCCAAGGCATCCAGAACGAAGTCGGTTCGCATTGAGCGGCTGAGGCGCCAGCCGACAATCCGGCGCGCAAAGACGTCGATGACGAAGGCGACATAGACGAAGCCTTGCCAAGTGGAGACATAGGTGAAATCAATGGTCTAATCGCAAATGACAAATTCTGCGTCAGCCGGGTTGCCCACCTCCAGTTAACGTGGTCCCGTTATGAGGCGTGGCGCCAGCGCACGGCGGCACCCAAGACGAATCCCTCCGTAGAAGTTCATTTCTGCGGAGGGTGCCATGAAACGACAATGGCAGATTCGTCGGCGGACGATGGCGTCAACGGACGGCCAGCAGCGATGGGATCGAGCTTACCAATGGCTGCTGGAGTGGAGCCGACACACGACGGACCCGACCGTTTCACCCCGGAAGGAGACCCCTGATGCGAGCGGCCGTGTATGTGCGAGTATCCACCCCGAAGCAAGTCCACCAGCAGACCCTGGAGCAGCAGTTGGAACGCTTGCGCGATCATCTGCGGGAACAGGGTCTGACTCTTGAGGAGTCCTTGATTTTCCGCGATGACGGCTATAGCGGGAGCCGGCTCAACCGGCCGGGCCTAGACCGATTACAGGATGCGATTCGGGAGCGCCGGATCGACCAAGTAGTTCTGACCGCTCCGGATCGCCTGGCGCGTAACTATGTCCACCAGGTGCTGCTGCTTGAGGAATTCGAGCAGGGTGGGTGTCAGGTCCAATTCCTGGACCGCCCCATGAGCCAGGATCCGCACGACCAATTATTGCTGCAAATTCGCGGGGCGGTCGCCGAATACGAACGCATGCTGATCACCGAGCGCATGCGGCGGGGCCGCTTGGCCAAACTGCGGGCTGGGATCTTGTTGCCCTGGACGCACGCGCCCTACGGCTACTGTCCGCATCCCGATCGGCCGCGCGATCCCCGCGGGTTGACGCTGGCCCCCGGCGCGGCGGCGGTGGTCTCGGAACTCTTCGCCCGCTATCTGGAACCGGGGGTCGGTCTACTCCAGGTAGCGCGTCTGCTGCAGGATCGCCAGATACCCTCGCCCACCGGCAAGCCCTTCTGGGGCCTGGCCACCGTGCGCGGGATTCTCACCAATCCGGTGTACACCGGCCAAGTCTACGCGGGCCGGACTCGCTATCGTCCAGCCCGTATCCGGCGCTCGGCCACTCATCCAATAGGCCGGCCCCATGATACCGCCATCGCGGCACCCTCGGCGGAGTGGATTCCAGTGGCGACCGTGCCCGTGATCGTGAGTCAGGACGAGTTCGACCGGGTCCAAGGCAAACTCGCGAAGAACCGCACCTTCGCGCGCCGCCACAATACCGTCCATCCTGACCTGCTGCGGGCCTTGGTCAGTTGCGGCCACTGCCTGAGGGCCTGTATTGGCCGCACCTTGGCCCATTCTCCTTATGGGTATTACGTCTGCTCGGGCAAGCTCAAATCTTCGGACCGGGATGATCGCCCGTGCCCGTCTCGTTTTGCCCCGGCCGCTCAGCTGGATGAGCGGGTCTGGCAGGATCTATGCGAAGTGCTGACCCATCCGACCGAGCTCACCCAGGCCCTGGAGCGGGCTCATGCGGGACACTGGCTACCCCAAGAGTTGCAGGCTCGCCGGGCTAACTTGCAGAAAGGGCGGGCCAGCCTGGGCCAGCAACTGGAGCGTCTAACGGAAGCCTACCTGCAAGCCATCATCCCCTTGCCCGAGTATGAGCGGCGCCGCCGCGACTTGGCGCAGCGTGACCAGGCGCTGGCGGAACAGGAGGCCCAACTCTCGGCCCAGGCCGAACGCCACGAGGAAGTGGCCGGACTGGCCATCGCCATTGAGGAGTTCTGCGCCCGCGTTCAAAGGGGGCTGGTCAATGCCACCTTCGAACAAAAGCGTCAGTTGGTCGAGCTTTTGATCGACCGGGTTATCGTGACGGATGCCGAGGTCGAAATTCGTTATGTCATCCCTACCCACCCGAGCAGCGAGCACATCCGTTTTTGTCATTTGCGTAAAGACTATTTCCGAAACCCACAACCGATTCGGCCGATCCGCCTTGAACTGCCGATTGACCCGATCCTGCGGACGCGGTGCCGCAGGATCGCCGAAGGTAGTTCGTACCACTTTGCCGCGCATCGCCCCGCGCAGACCCAAACGGCGCATCAGGCGTTCGACGGTGCAGCGCGCCACCTGAATGCCTTCCCGCTGCAACTGCCGCCAGACCTTGTCAGCACCATACACCTGAAAGTTCGCCTGCCAGACCCGCTGAATGTGGGGAGACAGAAACTCATCACGGCGAGCCCGGGCGCTACGCGACGACGGATCGCGTTGTCTGGCAGTGTAGCGTCAGTAGGCGGACGGGGCGACCCGCAACATCTTGCAGATCGGCTCGACCCCAAACCGCTCACGGTGCCGGTCAATGAACGACCTCACTTCTTCTTGAGGCGGTCGAGCTCCGCCTGTGCGAAAAACGCACTGGCCAACCGCAGGATCTCATTGGCCTGACGCAACTCCTTCACCTCGCGTTCCAAGGCTTTGATGCGTTCTCGTTCAGCAGCCGGCACACCATCACGTGCGCCAGTCCCGATTTCGTGTTTTTTGACCCACTCGTGCAGCGTCACCGCAGCACAACCAATCTTGGGCGCGATCGATTCAACCGCCGACCATAGCGAGGGGTAATCCTTGCGCGCCTCCTGTACCAACCTGACAGCACGTTCTCTAACTTCCGGGGAATATCTGTTCGTCTTGCTCATGGCTCCATTCTCTCAGGTAATGGAGCCTCCTCAATTCCCGGGGCGGTTCAATTTGTTAAAATCCGGCTCAATATGGATTCCGGACAGTTACGAACGGCTCGCGAGGGGCGGAGGAGATGGCTACACTGCTCGCGTTCGGAACTGCTGCAATCGAAAGTTTGCCCTAACGATGATCAACCTCCAGAACCTGTTGGACGATGCCAAGTGTTACGAAACGGTCCGGCAGTTGCGCTGGCCAATGGGGGTACGCTGCCCGCGCTGCGAATCGGCCGAGATAACGAAGCAAGGACGGGATTCCACCCAGCCGGCGCGGCAGAAATATCGGTGCGAGAGTTGCCATCGCCACTTTGACGATCTTGCGGGGACGGTGCTGGCTGGCCATCACCAACCGTTGCGTGTTTGGATTTTGTGTCTGTATTTCATGGGATTGAACCTGTCCAACGCGCAGATCGCCCAGGAGTTGGGGTTGAATTCAAACGACGCCCAGCGGATGGCCGAGCAGTTGCGAGAAGGAATCGTCGCCCGCCAGCCGGAACCGGTTCTAGCGGGTGAGGTGGAATGCGATGAGGTGTACGTGGTAGCCGGCCATAAGGGACATCCGGACGCGGTGAAAAAAGGGCCGGAGAGGCCGGCGGCGGCGCCTGAAAGGAGCGCGAGGGCGCGGCACCCTGGCGAGCGAAAAGCCGCCGGTCTTTGGCATGATCCAGCAGGGCGGTGGGATCGTCGTCCGGATGCTCGAAAACGTCCAGCAGGCCACGATCCGTCCGCTGATCGAGCGGTTCATCGCCCCGGGAACCCGGGTGTACACCGATGAGTACGACATTGATCACCGCTTGCCCGACTGGGGATTCGATCAGCGGACGGTCTGCCACAGCCGGGGGGAATACGCCCGTGATGAGGACGGCGACGGCTTCCATGAGGTCCATGTCAACACCGCCGAGGGGTTCTGGTCCCTGTTGCGTTCCTGGTTGCGACCCCATCGCGGCATTTCGCAAGAGAAACTGCCGCTCTACTTGGGGTTCTTTCAGTTCGTGCATAACGTCCGGATCCGGGGCAAGAGCCTGCTCAGACTTCTCTTGGAACTGCTGGTGGCGTAACCAGGCGAACTGTCCGGAATCCATATTGAGCCTAAAAGTAATGAATTCTACTAATAATACCCAAGCATACTAGATAGTGTAGTCATGAGATAGGAAATATGAGAGGCTGATGTGATCGAAAGGGGGATCACATGAGCAAAGAGAGAGGATTAGCGCACAGACGGCACGATATATCTGACCGGGTGTGGGGTTTAATAGAGCCGCATTTACCCGGTCGGAGGGGTCAGTGGGGAGGGATTGCCGAGGATAATCGGCGCTTTATCAACGCTGTTTTCTGGATTTTACGGACGGGAGCGCCGTGGCGCGACTTGCCGCCGGATCTGGGCGGATGGGGAAACACGCACCGTCGGTTTATTCGGTGGCGGGACGCGGGCGTGTGGGAAAGGCTCTTGGAAGCGTTGATTGATGACCCCGATATGGAGTGGTTGATGATCGACGCGACCCATATCAAGGTGCATCCGCACGCTGCGGGGGCGGTTGGCGGCAACGAGGACATGGCGCGTACAAAAGGGGGCTCAACACCAAGGTACATGTGGCCGTGGATGCGACTGGTCTGCCACTCCGAGTGTCTGTTACAACAGGTACCCGTGCGGATTGCGCAGAGGCTTTGCCGCTGATCGAGGGATTGCAGGCCGATGCGCTGATGGCGGATAAGGCCTATGATACCAACGAAATTCTTGCTCACGCCGCCGCGCACCGCATGGTCCCCGTCATCCCGCCCAAGAAAAACCGCAAAGACCAACGCGATTACGATACCTATCTATATCGCCTTCGCCATCTGGTTGAAAACGCTATCCTGCGCCTCAAAGGCTGGCGCGGTGTTGCCACACGCTACGCCAAACGTACCTCTTCCTTCCTCGCCATTGTCCAAATCCGCTGCGCTTTCCTTTGGCTCTCTATCTCGTGACTACACTATTTAGGGCGTGTCATCAGTTGAGCCAGATGACAGAGGCGGCGAGGTGGATGGCGCCGAGGAAGTTGTGAGCGCGTTTATCGTATCGGGTTGCGATGGCCCGATATTGCTTGAGTTTGGCAAAGAAGTTCTCGATCAGGTGCCGGGCTTGATACAGGTCCTGATCGTATTCGCGCTGTTCTTTGCGGTTTGATTGGGGAGGGATGACGATTTTGATGCCCGCTTTTTGCAAAAGATCGAGAACGCGCTCCTGCGCATCGTAAGCCCTATCCGCCAGAAACGCCCGAATGGCGGCGAGGATGCCGGGCAGCAAAGCATCGGCTCCCTCCAGATCGTGAGCCTGCCCCGGCGTCAGGTGAAAGCCCGTGGGATTGCCCAGCGCGTCACAGCACGCGTGGATTTTCGTGGTCAGGCCGCCTTTCGATCGCCCGATGCCTTCCGTTTCCCGGTCCCCCCTTTTGCCCCGGCGCTGTGCTGGTGGGCGCGGACGAGGGTGGAATCGATCATTGCGTACTCGTTGTCGGCGTCTTCGGCCAGATGCTTGAAAATCCTTTGCCAGACGCCGTTTTTGCTCCAGCGCGTGTGACGCGTGTGGACAACCCGGAAATCCTCGAACCTCTCCGGCAGATCGCGCCACGCGATCCCGGCCCGGTAACGGTACAAAACCGCCTCGACAAACAGCCTGTTGTCCTTGGCCGTCCCGCCAACATGCCCCTCGCGCCCGGGCAGAAACTCCTTGATCCGCTCCCATTGATCATCCCGCAAAGCGTAACGTCTCTTCGTCATGCACGAGCCCCTCCCGCAGCTTGGGAACAGTGAATTACCATCATATCCCGCCATGAATCAGAGAAGTAACTGATAACACGCCCTAGATGTTCATAAGTGTCGGGTCCCGCGAGATTATGTTGATACTCGAAGCCGTCGTCTGCTGGAATCGTGGCGGTTCTTGCACGATCTGATTGTCGCTCTGCGGAGACCCTGATGGACATTCGCCTGCACGCCAACGCCACCACCACGCCCAAGCAGCGGGCGTATCTGCAAGCCTCGACCCGACCGACGGCCGAACTGGCCGTGGAGATGGGGGTGAGCGAGACCACGGTTCGTCGCTGGCGAGCCCGGGACACGGTGCGGGACCGCCCGCACACGCCGCACCGGCTGGCCACGACCCTGAAGCCGATGCAAGAGTTCGTGGTGGTGGAGTTGCGCAAGCTCCTGTTGTTGCCGCTGGACGACTTGCTGGTGGTGACCCGCGAGTTCGTCTGTCCCGAGCTATCGCGCTCGGCGTTGGACCGGTGCCTGCGCCGCCACGGCGTGGCCCGGCTGGCGGACCTGTTGCCAGAGGTCGAGGGGAAACCGCCGCTGCCCAAGACCTTCAAAGACGACGAGCCGGGCTTCGTCCACGTCGATGTGAAATACCTGCCCCGGATGCCCGACGAGGCCGAACACCGCGATCTGATCGCGGCCATCGACCGGGCCAGCCGCTGGGTTTACTTCGAGATTCAACCGGACAAAACGGCGGACACCGCCGCCGGCTTCTTGGAACGCCTCCAGGCCAAGGCCCCGTTTCGCATCCGCACCCTGCTGACGGACAACGGGAAGGAGTTCACCGACCGCTTCTGCGCCACCGGCGAGCGCGAGCCCACCGGCCAGCACGCCTTCGATCAAATCTGCACCGCGCACGGTATCCAGCACCGGCTGATCAAGCCCCGGCATCCGCAGACCAACGGCATGATCGAACGCTTCAACGGCCGCGTCGCCGAGCTATTGAAAACCACCTCCTTCGCCTCCGCCCGCCACCTGGAAACTACCTTGCAACGCTATCTCCACCTCTATAATCACTACATCCCACAAAAGAATCTCGGCCATGTCACCCCGGTCGCCAAACTGAAGGTGTACTACCACACTAAACCCGCTCTCTTTCAAAAAAACCTATCAATCATCCGGGACCCGACACATAAGAATAAGCTTCTTTTGATGACGACGTAATTGAATTAGAAATTTAGGAGTTATCAGCTTTACGAGAACCTTAAAGGTGATATATCTAATTGAAGTTGGGAAGCGTAAGCTAAGAAAGAAATAACTAAAAGCACGTAGGCGATCATGCTCAACCAAGATATTGGCAATCCCTAGATAAATATAGCTTAAGCGTTTCTTGAGTATTTTTATGTTTGATTGGTAGAGAGCATCGTTAAAATTTCGAATTTTATCGATGATCTTTATGGTTTCAAGCTTGTGGAGTAGCGTATTACGATCAGACGACATCTGGCTTTGGGAAAGGCGATATTTTAATAAAGGTTTATCTATATAGCCAATTTTCCCCAATAGACTTATCCGTATAAACCAATCGTAATCACATACCCATCTCAATTGTTGATCAAAAGAGCCAACTTGTTTAGCGACAGAGCGCCTTACCATTACTGTTGGAGGGTGGATGAAATTACCGTGAATTATTTTGTTGGAGACGTGGCCGCAAAGTGTTCTAATTTGTTGATTATCAACAACATTACACCAACTAATTAGTCTGGTATTAATAACTTGGTGCTGTTCATAAATTTTTTCTAATCCTCCAAAAACAGAACAAATGACACCATAATAGGTATTAATATAAGAATCAGATAAATAGTGATGATCCCTAAAAGCAGAAAAATCAGTACAGCAGAGGACTATATCGGGATTAGCTAGTAGATAGGCAACTTGTATCGCTATGCGATTAGAATCACAGATATCGTCAGCATCAAGGAGGGCTAAAAACTCACCCTGAGCCAAGGCTAAACCGCAATTTCGTGCAGACGCAAGCCCATTATTAGGTTGATATATATATTTTATATGCTCATTAAATTCTAATACTACCTGTGCGGTTTTGTCGGTTGAACCATCATCTACGATTATTATTTCTATATTTGGATAAGTCTGTCTAAGGACGCTTTCTAGGGTTTCTTGGATTGTACCAGCCGAATTAAATGCAGGAATTAAAACGCTTACGAGAGGAGCGCTCATAACTGGATTGATTGCATACATTTTAGTTCTATTTTTAAAGCTCTCGGCGATATGCACGAGTTAGCTGTTCAATTACGGAGGCAAGACCATAATGTTTTATGGCATATTGGTATGAGCGAATTCCCATCTGGTTTGCCTGCACGGGATTATCTAATAACTGCTGAATAGCAGCAGCTAAAGTATCACTGTCACCCGCAGGTACAAGCAACCCATTATCATTGGGTCTGACAAGATCCTCGTTTCCACTAACTTGGGTTGCCACGATAGGTAGTCCTGCTGCCATTGCTTCAAGCACCGAATTAGGCATTCCTTCTTGAAAAGAGGGTTGAACATAGACATAAGCGTCGCGCAATAATCCTGGTATATCACTAATTTCGCCCAGCAACTCAACACTATTGCTTATTTTCAGACGCTGAATATTCTCTAAAAGCTCGTTACGTAAGTCACCGTCGCCAGCAATTATAAGGCTGGTATTCTGGTGGTGGTTTAGCTTTGCCCACGCTTCCAACAAAATTGTTAATCCTTTGACTCTGCGCAATCTTCCTACATAAACAACCTTTTTCGAACCCGATAATTTATCTTCAGTATGCAACTTGGTTTCAAACTTTGATATATCGACTGCATTGGGAATCATGCGCAAAAGATTAGTTGGATATCCTGCCTCAACAAGTTTTTTCCAGGTAAACTGACTCAAGCACTGAACATAATCAGCTTGCCTTATACCTATATTCAGCATCTTATAAAGTAGATGATTTTTTTTCGCGGGGTCAAGAATGCCACCTTCGAATTCCCAAGCCCCAGAAATTTTTACAATCATACTGGCACGCAGCAGCGGGCGAACGAAACCAGTGGCTGCTGCTAAATTTTTCGCCATATGTATATGAATTGCATCGTAATCTCTATATTTAAAAATCAATTTAATGGCATGGCGTATGCATAAAATTACCGCACCCAGCAAAGGAATTTTTGGATAAACAATACGTTCGACAACTACTCCATCTACAGTGTCATTTATTGGTTTAGTTACATCCAAGCGTGGTGTAATTACTTTTACTGTGTGGCCCATTTTTGCAAAAGTACTACTCAAGAGTTGGACCTGATGCTCGGCACCACCATTACTTGGGTAATAGCCATCAACCACGAACAAAATACGTAGTAGTGACATTGTTAAGATTTCGCTTTTGGATACAGTGGTTTATTAGCTATTGTACTATTCTCAGATTCGTGGGTGCGGACAATGATGAGTTTGTGTAGCTTGGCAATTCGACGACGAAGGTATCGACGGTGTTGGTGCCACCCCAATCGGAGCCGAACAGGATGCGGGTGCCGCTTGGGCTGATGACCGAGTGCGGTTCGGCCCAGTAACCCTGCGGTCCTTCCTTCGAGTGGTGGTGCGCGACACGGCACACCCGGTTGCCGTTCAGGTCGGCGAGCACGATTTCGTTGTCCAGCAGGGTTTGGCCAGTGCCTTCGCCTACCATGTCCACGGAGACATAGCCGGGGTTCTTGATCGCGACCGACGAAATGTGCGTACCGGTGATCGTGTAGGGGTAGCCGGTGGCGGGTCCAATGATAACATTCCGGGTGCCGGTCGCCAGATCGTAGGAGATTAGGTTGCCTGGCTGGGCGTCGTCGAAGCTGACCACGTTATACACGTCGGCTCCGTTCGCTTTCCGCCCGATGGAGGCGTGCTCGTCCACTACTGCCGCGACCAGGGTGCGCTGAAGGGCGAACGCCGGGTTGTAAACCTTGGCATCTAGGTGGAACAGGTTACCCGACGGAGCCGCGACCGGGGCATTGACGCTGTTGATGGTAGTTGTGCCGAGTACCGTGTCCGTCGTGATGTTGTAGCTGATCTTCTTGCTGCTACCGCATTGCAGGCCGACCACCTTGTTGTTGCCGTCCCAGGACATATACTGCGGGTCGCTGCCGAATGACAGGGTGCCGTCATTCGGGCAGCTGGTGGGGGCCAGCGCGAAGTCGTGGACCAGCGTTTCCGTATCGGTCCGCACGTCGTACTTTATGAACCGGGCCTTGTTGTTGTAGTTGCTCGGGTAGTAGAAGATGTTCGGGTCCACTGGATCCCAGTGGATTTGTTCCAGATCCGCAGCAGTATCGTTCAGCGGCTTGATGAGCTCGTAGGTTTTACCGTTGTACAGCACGTGCATCCCGGCGTAGGGCGCGCCCTCGGTGTGGTACAGGATAATGTAGCTCTCGTCGGCGTTCCAGGCGGGAATGGTCGAGTACATCGGCTTGACGACATGCCCCGTTCCCGCATTGCTGATCCGGCGGATGGTGGTGCCAAACTGTGGGTCGACGACGGCTTGCAGCAGCGCCGGTTTGGCCAGGGTCGTCATCGGATGATTCGCTTTGTCCGTCAGCAGGCCACTGCAGGGGTCGGCTTGAGTTGACGCTGTTGCGAACACCAACGAAATCAAACAAAGACTTTGTAAAGTCAGTTTCGTTGTCATAGCTAGTCTCTCCTCGCCACCTGTTGTTGGTTCGGTGAAAACAATAGCACCGGCATAATCAATGCGTTTTTCCTGAAGTCGCTTTTCCATATAATTAAACATTAAGAAACTTGGATACTTGCCGTATCGTAGCTACGCAGGAGCCTGGGTTCCAATAACTGTTTTCCAGCTAGGGGTTAGCTATTTCGACAACCTTGAATCCAAAGATTCAGTCTCTGTAAGGTCCGAAAAATTACCGGATCAAAATCTAGAATCTTTGAGCAATTAGGGCTGGTAGCTTGGTAGTTCGACAACGTAGGTATCAACGGAACTTTGACCACCCCAATCGCTGGCAAACAAGATGCGTGTGCCACTCGGGCTGATGGTTGCGTGGGGTTCAGCCCAGTAACCTTGTGGTCCTTCTTTGCCTAGAGAACGATGGTGAGCAACGCGACAGATTTGGCCGCTATTTAGATCGGCGAGCACGATTTCGTTGTCTAATAAAGTTTGGCCTTTACCGCCTCCAACGATGGAAACGGCAACGTAACCTGGCGCTCTTATGGCGACCGAGGAGATATGTGTTCCACTTGGAGGATAAGGATAGCCTGTAACTTTCCCCACAACAACTTTACGTGTTCCGGTGGCCAGCTCATAAGAAACGAGGCTACCCGGTTGCGCATCATCGAAGCTGACCACATTATAGACGTCAGATCCATCGTTCCGTTTGCCAATCGAGGCATGTTCGCTAGCGTTGGCCATCGCCAGCGTGCGTTGTAGAGTAAAGGTCGCGGTGTCGTAGACCTTGCCGTTTAAGAACATCAGGTTCCCCGATGGCGCCACGATCGGCGCATTGACGCTGTCCATAGCGGAAATGCCTAGCACTGTGTTCGTGCCGATGTTGTAGGCAAACTTCTTACTCCCACATTTTAAGCCAACGATCTTGTTGCTGGCGTTCCACGCCATGTACTGAGGGTCGCTGCCGAACGAAAGCAGATCCGACCAACCCGTTGGACAATTGGTTGGAGCATTGCCGAAGTTCTGCACAAGTTCGTTTTGATCGGTGCTGACGCGGTAGCGCATGAGGCGGGGTTGTCCATTGTAGTTGCTGGGATAATAGAGGACGTCAGCGTCAGTTGGATCCCAGTGAATGTGTTCCAAGTCGGTTGGCGACTCTAGTCGGAGCGCTTTGATGAGCTGATACGTTTTGCCGCCGTAGAGGACATGTGATCCTGCGTATGGGGCAGAACCTTGGTGATAAAGAATCAGGTAGGTTTCGTCGGCATTCCAGGCCGGAATGGTTGAGTACAGCGGTTTGATGACGCCGCTGCTGCCACTGTTACTGATGCGGCGAATGATCGTGCTAAACTGCGGGTCGGTAACGGCCTGACCGACCGCCGGCTTTGCCAGTGCCGTCATCGGGTAATTCGCTTTGTTGACTACTAATCCAGCGCAAAGATTCGTTGTGGATCCTAAGGACTGAATTGGTACCAAGGAAACTAATGATAATAGTATTAATGAAATAACATTATAAATATATCGTTTTTTCATATTAAGCCGAGTTTGCTAATATTATCAATCAGGCAATTAATTAAAAAATCAAGTGGTTGTGGCTACAAGGAAATTCAGTCGGCTGATTAAATATTATTTATTTAAACCAGCAGCGCGCAAAAAGAAAAAGATCAACAGAAGCAATCTTTCGCAATTCTTGCAAAATATTATCTGCTAAGCGTCTCCAAAAAAGCTAGTGGCGCTGCTCACGCAGCGCCACCGAGCCTCAAAATTTATAGCTTAGCTCATTAGGGTTGATAGCTTGGCAATTCGACGACGAAGGTATCGACGGTGTTGGTGCCACCCCAATCGGAGCCGAACAGGATGCGGGTGCCGCTTGGGCTGATGACCGAGTGCGGTTCGGCCCAGTAACCCTGCGGTCCTTCCTTCGAGTGGTGGTGCGCGACACGGCACACCCGGTTGCCGTTCAGGTCGGCGAGCACGATTTCGTTGTCCAGCAGGGTTTGGCCAGTGCCTTCGCCTACCATGTCCACGGAGACATAGCCGGGGTTCTTGATCGCGACCGACGAAATGTGCGTACCGGTGATCGTGTAGGGGTAGCCGGTGGCGGGTCCAATGATAACATTCCGGGTGCCGGTCGCCAGATCGTAGGAGATTAGGTTGCCTGGCTGGGCGTCGTCGAAGCTGACCACGTTATACACGTCGGCTCCGTTCGCTTTCCGCCCGATGGAGGCGTGCTCGTCCACTACTGCCGCGACCAGGGTGCGCTGAAGGGCGAACGCCGGGTTGTAAACCTTGGCATCTAGGTGGAACAGGTTACCCGACGGAGCCGCGACCGGGGCATTGACGCTGTTGATGGTAGTTGTGCCGAGTACCGTGTCCGTCGTGATGTTGTAGCTGATCTTCTTGCTGCTACCGCATTGCAGGCCGACCACCTTGTTGTTGCCGTCCCAGGACATATACTGCGGGTCGCTGCCGAATGACAGGGTGCCGTCATTCGGGCAGCTGGTGGGGGCCAGCGCGAAGTCGTGGACCAGCGTTTCCGTATCGGTCCGCACGTCGTACTTTATGAACCGGGCCTTGTTGTTGTAGTTGCTCGGGTAGTAGAAGATGTTCGGGTCCACTGGATCCCAGTGGATTTGTTCCAGATCCGCAGCAGTATCGTTCAGCGGCTTGATGAGCTCGTAGGTTTTACCGTTGTACAGCACGTGCATCCCGGCGTAGGGCGCGCCCTCGGTGTGGTACAGGATAATGTAGCTCTCGTCGGCGTTCCAGGCGGGAATGGTCGAGTACATCGGCTTGACGACATGCCCCGTTCCCGCATTGCTGATCCGGCGGATGGTGGTGCCAAACTGTGGGTCGACGACGGCTTGCAGCAGCGCCGGTTTGGCCAGGGTCGTCATCGGATGATTCGCTTTGTCCGTCAGCAGGCCACTGCAGGGGTCGGTGGCGCTTATCGAGGCTACGCTCACCTGCGCGGTTTTGGCGACGCTGCCGCCGGCGCCGGTGCAAGTCAGAGTGTAGCTCGTGTTGGCAGTGATATTACTGGTGGTTTCGGTGCCGGACACGGCTTTGGTACCGGTCCAGCCGCCGCTGGCGGCGCACGACTGGGCGTTGGTGGCAGTCCAGCTCAGGGAGGTCGAACTGCCTGACGTCACTTGGGTCGGGGATGCCGCGAGCGTCAAGGTCGGAGCGGCGGCAGCTTGAACGCTCACCTGCGCGGTTTTGGCGACGCTGCCGCCGGCGCCGGTGCAAGTCAGAGTGTAGCTCGTGTTGGCAGTGATATTACTGGTGGTTTCGGTGCCGGACACGGCTTTGGTACCGGTCCAGCCGCCGCTGGCGGCGCACGACTGGGCGTTGGTGGCAGTCCAGCTCAGGGAGGTCGAACTGCCTGACGTCACTTGGGTCGGGGATGCCGCGAGCGTCAAGGTCGGAGCGGCGGCAGCTTGAACGCTCACCTGCGCGGTTTTGGCGACGCTGCCGCCGGTGCCGGTGCAGGTCAGGGTGTAGCTCTTGTTGGCAGTGATGGTATTAGCGGTTTCAGCGCCGGATGTACCCTTGGTGCCGGTCCAGTCGCCGCTGGCAGCGCACGAATCGGCGTTGGTGGTGGTCCAGTTTAAGGTGCTTGAGCTACCCGACGTCACCTGATTTGGGGATGCCGCAAGCGTGAGAGTAGGTGTTGAGGTTGTGCTTTCTCCGCTGCCATCACTAGTAATATTGAAATTACATACTTGATGCGATCCTGTGGAAGCCCAGAGTCCCCAGTTGGTCAACTTGGAAACCGTTGCTTGTTCTGTACGGAAAGCATAATCAGTCGCTAAAGCCTGTTCGCTACCTCCTTCTGGTGTTACATAAGCGCTGTATTTATGATTTGCGACATCGATTATCAGTCGGAAGTGATAGCTTTTTCCAGCCGTATAATCGATGTTGGTGTTAGCTTTGTATTGGCCGCCATTGCGTGCATCGATCTTGTTTTGGTCGTTAAAGCGTACTAAGACCGCATACTTGGAAACGCTGGTCGCTGATTTGATTGAAAGGGCGGTCAAGGCATCGCTGTTGGCTTTCTGCGGTATGGCATCGAATTCGGCGGTAAATTTGCCGCTTTGCTGGGAAAAAGTAGAGTTCTTCCATTTGGTGCTGCTGGTATAACAATCGGCGAAAGCCGATTGGCTAGACCACATGCCGCCCAATATCAATACACATGTCGTTCCTTTTAAAAAAACTCGGAAATTGGATTTTGTTTCGCTCGCTGTGGTAGACATTTTTTGCAACCCTCTTAAACAAATTGCCTTACGAATGAGCTGCATGTTTAGAAGGAGCTGCATTCGCTTGGCGACTCTGCGACCTTGCCTCTTCTGTATGAGGATTAGGCCAGTAGTTTTGCGTCGCTACCTTTCGGTAGTTTTGCCTTTATCAAGCAGGTATCAATATATACATGTCGAAAATTGAATTCAACTATTTTTGGTTGTTTTTGAAAAAAAATGGTACAATGTAACCTATATTTTCAATTATAGGCTCAAAATGAGCCGATTACTTAACCAAGCTATGAATCATGTTATTATGAATTGATTGAATTCATACTTTTAAGTCGATTGTGCTTTTGACATCCGGCCATAGCACAGCCTGAAATACGACGCTGGTCAGTGCTGGGTCGTCTGGAAATATTGCCAGGCGGCCAGACTTCCACCGATGAGCAGGGTTGCCAGCAAAACGGCTAGCGCGATCTTCCATCCGCTGTAGGGCCGTTCGCCCTGCACCTCTCCTGTGCGGCCGTTCACCACGAAGCGATAGATTTTGTCGCGGAATCGGAACGCTGACATCCAGACCGGTAGCAGGATATGCTTGAAGCGGATCCCGCCGTAACGAGTATCGAGGGCCTGAATGCGCTGATGATCGCCGCCGATATCCTGCTCGATATCGCGACGGATGACAGGCATCATCAGTTCGCGGGCGCGCTCGAAACCCTGCTCTAATCCCACCTGATACATTTCGCTTTGAAAACCGCTCAGATATTCCTCCCGATAAGGCGCTAGATTGCCCAAATCCCAGGGTTCCAGCCGTTCGGTCACCGTTTGCGGCAGCGATCGGCTGGCCAGCACCAATACATCGTCGAAGAAGCGCGAGACCACGCCTGCCGCCGGTGTCCAGCGAGTCTTGATCACAGTGCGAACCCGTTCCACCTCTTGGCCATTTTCGATTGCTCGATAGATTTCCTGAACCGGATAATCGTCACCGCGTTCGCCCTGATAGCGCGTGGTGGTCTCGGCGTCGTAGGTCCAGTACGGCACGTACATCCCGATTAAGCGGGCATCGTTACGGGCGTAGTCCTTGAGTCCACCGGGCGCGAACCACAGACCGCCTAGCCATCGCTGGAAGGCCGTTCGGGCTTTTTCGCGACCAATCTGGAACGGCAACAGCGCCTGTACCGGCAGCTGACGCCGACATTCGGTGCGCGCCACCACCGGCGAGCCGCAAAAGGGGCACTGACCGGCGTGAGTCGCTGCGTCAAAGCTATAGGACGCCCCGCAGGAATCACAGTGGATCGCGATGTTTTCGCAAGCTGGCGTGTTGGTCGCCAGAGCGCGTAGCGTCTCCCGAAAATCTTGTTCCAAAATCGACGTAGTGGAAGAAGGGATTCGATTCTCGTGACCGCAGTACCCGCACCGCAGCACATCGGTGCCGGGCGTGTATTCGAGTGAAGCGCCGCATTGAGTGCAGGGAAAGCGGCGTAATTCAGGACTGTCGTCGGCAGGGGCCGATGTTTCGGATTCTTGCCGCATGGCTGGGGGTTCCTTAAGGATGGTTTTCGGGAGTCTAGCAGGCTCTCCGACCGGTTCCCCCAGCGCTCTCACGGATAGCATTGTTTCGCAACCTCGTGCGGCGGTCATCAATCTCTATGCTCAGTGTTTCAAGGTAGCCATTGCCATATCGCTCCGTAAGGAAACATATTGCGATACGGCACCACGAAAACATGAAAAATAAATAAACACAACTGTTTAATTTAAAATGTAATATTTTTACAATCGTGAAATAATTGTTTTTAATCGTTGATTTATTAAAAATAATTAATATTTATCAATTAGTTGATTTTATGTTGGTTGTTGTGACAAAAATACTTTTTGAGAGCGGCGGGGTTGATATTTAATTTTTTGATTTTAAATATAAAAATTAGACAATGAGGTTTATCAATCCGAGATATCGGTAGGCGGCGTCGTGAGACGGTAGAATCGAACGCGGTCGGCAGGTAGAGCCGTGCCACCGATGGGAACTTCGCCGATAAAACGCAGATCCCGATTTCCCTCCCAAGGCGCTAGCGGTCCGCGCGCTTGAGACGAGTCGGGATAGTAGAAATTCACCACCAACGATAGGCCGTGGCCGCGTTCCCAGGCGGTTTGAATGAAAGGGTTATCCTGGCCTCGCAAGGCCGTTTGTGCGGCTTCCCAAGCCCGCCGCCAACTGGCTAAGTCTTGCGGGCACAAAAAATCCCGTGAGAACGGCGAACGGATCGAGAGGACCGGATTAAACTGCCCCTTGCGGAAGATCGTGCCGGCAATGCCTGCACCGTAGCGACGACGCGCTGTGCTGGAGACTTCGCCCAAGCGCACCCGGTTCATGACGCCCCAAGCGATCGCTTGATAGACGCGGACGTCCTCGGCGAAGCCGGTGGAGCGGCCTTCGGCATGAACCAGCCGAGCCAGTAGTTCTATCGGAGGCGGCGAGGTTTTCATAACGGTAGCCTGGATTGTTTCCCGCTCACTGGTCGCGAGGCAGGGTGGCAGCGGTTCGCTGATCGCCGGTGGCGTTGGGATCAGTGCGGCAGCGGTCATGAGCAGCAACGCAGCAATTCGTGCCTGGTCGATGCTATTGTTTCCTGGAGTTTGGTACATGGGAGGCATCTTTAGTGAGTGAAGCGAGTAAACAAACGAGCAGCTTCGACGCTGCGCTCAAAGCCGTTCGCCGTTATCTGATGGAGAAGGGTAACCGTTTCGACTGCGGTCCTTCCTACGAGGGTGACGGCAAAGTGCTCGGCAGTGTCAGACAGACAGCGCAAATGTACGAAGGCATGGGTTACACAAAGCTCATGGAATTCGGCGATCCGCCTGCCTACGCAGTGCTGGAACGCGGTCACCGTGAAGTCCATATTTTTCAGCCGCAGGATCCTAAAATGCGTGAGTGGTTGGAGAACCACGAAGCCACTCTAAGCGATCCTGCCGTTCGCGCCTACATGCTGGAAAAATCCGGCTTGAGCGAGAGCGATTTGCCGATCGCCGACAAGCCTCGCCGTTTCCATATCAATGAGGTGGACGACGTATTCATCGCTACCACCGACGATCCAGAGTGAACCGAAGCCCGGAAAAATCGGGAATTCAATCTCGCGCCTAACCAGCGAACGGTTTGCGGTCACATGCGGGGCTGCCTTGCCTATTTCCTTGGCGATCAAGGCATGATTCAGCGATGCCAACGGGTCGGTTCGTATCCAAATACGGCAATGCATGGATACACATGGCAATGTTTAATAGCCAGTAGAGCATTTTTGAAGAAGCACGTAAAACCGTTTCCGCCTTAAGTTTTCCTTAAGCAAGGTCGTCCACACTAGCGTGCAATGGGGGATCGGGTCGGTTCCGATCCCGATGAAATTGACATTGCGAAAGAGATGACGACCATGCAAGTTCCTAGCAAGCTCAAAAAACTCGCGGTGGCGGTGGCGCTGGCCACCGGAGGGGCGGTATTGGCGACCGGCATATTGCCGCCGGCGCTGGCGGCTGATGCTGCCCCGCCGGTCCAGGTGGAAATGACCGTCCCTGATTTCAGCGCGCTGGTCCAGCAGAACGCGGCGGCGGTGGTGAACATCACGGTTACCGGCAAGAGTCAACCGGCCTTGGCTTGGCAGGGTATTCCGAATCTGAATGACGACGACAATCCCTTCGGCGAATTTTTCAAGCATTTCCCCATGCCACCCATGCCGAAAGGTGGAAGAGGCATGCCGGTTCAAGGTTTGGGGTCCGGTTTCATCATTTCTACCGACGGTTATATCATCACCAACCGGCATGTGGTGAACGAGGCGGACAAAATCACTGTCAGGCTGAACGACAAGCGCGAGTTCCCAGCCAAGGTGATTGGCAGCGATTCGCAGTCCGATATTGCGTTGCTGAAAATCGACGCCAAAAATTTGCCAACCGTCACGATCGGCAATGCCGGCGCTCTCAAGGTCGGGCAATGGGTGTTCGCCATCGGCGCGCCGTTCGGGTTGGAGCGCACCGCGACCAAGGGCATCGTCAGCGCCTTGGGTCGGTCCTTGCCGAACGATACCTATGTCCCGTTCATTCAGACCGATGTGCCGATCAACCCCGGTAACTCCGGCGGGCCGCTGTTCGACCTGACCGGCAAGGTCGTGGGCATCAACTCGCAAATCTTCAGCCGCAGCGGCGGTTACATGGGGTTGTCGTTCGCCATTCCGGTCGATGTGGCGATGGACGTGGTCGCGCAACTCAAGGCCGACGGTCACGTAACGCGGGGGTGGATGGGCATCACCTTGCAGGAAGTAACGCAAGATCTGGCCCGCTCCTTTAATCTCGATCAACCACACGGTGCGCTGATCGCGGAAGTCGGCCAGGACAGCCCCGCCGCCAAAGCGGGACTTAAAGCAGGCGACATCATCGTTGCTTATGCCGACAAACCGATCAGCGACAGCGCCGATCTACCACCCCTGGTGGGTTCGACCAAACCGGGCACCAGCAAAGCATTAACCGTGATTCGCGACGGTAAGGAGCGAGAAATCGCCGTCACGCTCGGACAACTGCCCGACAAGGATCAACGGGAACTGGCGCTGAACGATGTCCCGGACGATGGCTCGCCCCGCCTGAACGTGGTGGTCGCCGATTTGCCGGCTGGCCAGCGCGGCGCCGGCGAGGGTGTGCTGGTGCAACAAGTCGGGCCAGGCGCTGCCGCCGAGGCGGGTGTGCAACCGGGGGACATCCTGCTGAGCCTGAACAACCAAAAGATCAAGGACGCTGCGCACCTGCGGCAACTGGTCAGGGAATTGCCGCGTGGCAAGCGGGTACCGCTGCTGGTGAAGCGCGACCAGGGATCGTTATATCTGGCGGTGGAAATTCCCGCTGCCGGCAAGCAGCCCGGCTAGGAAATTCGTTAAAATCCCCTTCTCTAAAGGAGAGGGGGTTTTTGCAAAGCTCGGTTTCCGCTCCAAAAGTTGATGTAAAGCCGGTGTTCGTCCAGAATGAGGGCGAAAACCTCGTATCTTTTTGATTTTATAGGAGCGGCCTCATGACGAAAGCAGCAGGATTTCTCACCTTATTATTATGGACCCTGCCGGCTTTGGCCGACCACGGTGGACCGCCGGTTGCCGGCCAGCCACTGGTCGTGGATGTGCGCACCGAGGGCGAATACCGGCAAGAGCACGTTCGGGAAGCAGTCAATATTCCCTATGACCAAATCGCCCAGCGCATCGCTGCCTTCGCCCCGGACCACGAATCACGCATTGTGCTCTATTGCCGCAGCGGTAGGCGTGCCGGCATCGCCGAAGAGATGTTGCACCAGTTGGGATATCACCAAGTCGAGAATAAAGGTGGTTTGGATGCCATGCGGCGCAATGGTTATCGAACCGACTGATTTCTATCCAGGTAGAGCCAACGTATGAGCAAGATCCGTATCGATACGAATCCCGATGCCGAGCGATTGCGAAAACTGAACGTCGAAAGCTGGCCAATCTGGACGAAGGAGGCGTCCGAATTTCCTTGGGAATACGATGCCGAAGAAACTTGCTATGTACTGGAAGGCCGCGTGACCGTCACACCTGAAGGCGGCGAGCCGGTCGAAATCGGGCGGGGCGATTTGGTGACCTTTCCCAAGGGAATGCGCTGTACATGGCGGGTCGATGTGCCGATCCGCAAGCACTACTCATTTTTCTAAGCGGCGCTCACTGCGTCGGATGAGCCTCGGTCGCCAGCGCGGGGAGTGATTCCAGGCCGGAGAAGGTGGGAGTGCCGTCGTGCCGGAAGGGTTCCGGCAAGGGTTCAACCGCGACCGGATGGCCCAATAGCCGGCCCATCACTTGAGCGGTTCGTTCCAGCGGGCCGCTGGTCCAGTAGCGGGTATCGCCTATTGCGAGGCCGTTCGCCAGTACACTCGCTGCTTCCAGTCGCCGACGCAACTGTCGGGCCACCGCCGCGCTGGGATCAAGGATGACAACATCCGGACCGACCAACTGTTGGATCAGCGGAATCAGGAACGGGTAATGCGTGCAACCCAGCACCAGGGTATCCGCACCCTGCGCCAGTAACGGTTCCAGGAATTTTTCCAGCAGAGCGCGAGGATGGGAACCGTGCAATTCACCACGTTCCACGCAATCGGCCAAGCCAGGACAAGGTTGCACCATGACCCGTGCCCGGTGGCCATGTTGGTCGAGGAGGGCGGCGAATTTGTTGCTGCGCACCGTGTTGCCAGTGGCGAGGAGGCCAACCACGCCGGAGCGGGTCGCGGCCACGGCTGGCTTAATGGCGGGCTCAATGCCGATGATCGGCACATGGAATCGATTGCGCAGCTGGGCAATCGCCGCTGCCGTGGCGGTGTTGCAGGCCACCACCGCCGCCTTGGCGCGGTGTTCCAGCAAGAATTCGGTAATGGCGACCGAGCGCCGCGCGATGAATTCGTTCGGTTTGTTGCCGTAGGGCGCATGACCGGAATCAGCGACGTATAGCAGCGTTTCGTGGGGGAGATCGGTTTGGATTCGTCGCAACACCGACAAACCTCCTACCCCGGAATCGAATACGCCGATGGGCTGGTCGGTAGGTTGCTTGGAAAAGGTCACTGGACGGTCCGCGTTGAAAGGAGAGAGCGTTGGACGAACGGCGCCGATTCTAGCGCGACCGGCCGCTTGACGACAGAGTTGGTTACCTTTGCCGAGCGGCCAACTCCGCTGAGCGTACGGCAAGCGGCGGGTAAGGCTCATGAACGACAAAATACTAACCGCAGCGGACTCGGGTAGTCTGGCTTGAAGCGGCCGCTTCTGGCTGGCTCCCTAATCAGTCTGGTGGGTTCGATGTGGGCAATCGCTGGACAGCGCCAACTCATGTCATGATCATCCCGTAGGATCCTTGGTAATTTTTGCCACCCAACCGGCCGCGACCGAAAATACACGGACAATGAGGCATGAACGACATCATTGAAAATAAGACGTTCGATGAGATTCAGATCGGTGATCAAGCCAGCCTGACGTGGGCACTGGATCGGGATGGCGTCGAAGCGCTGGGAATCATCACCGGCAACTTCAACTTGATCGACCTGGATCCCGGCCCGGCCGACACTTCGATGTTCGGGCAGGGTGGAGGACAAACCGGCTGGTCGGCGGCGCTGTTCGCATCGCTAGCTGGTACTCGGTTGCCCGGCTTGGGCTCGGTGGCCCAACGCATTGATGTTCGTCTGCGCCGGCCGGTGGCGATTGGCGTGCCGGTGACCGCGACCGCGACAGTCAAGGAAAAACAGCCAGCCACCGGTACCGTGCTGCTTGAATGTCGAGCGGTCGATCCGACGGGCGAAGAAGTTGCGAGCGGTTGGATCGAAGTTTTGGTGCCCAGGGAGAAAATCCGGCACGAGTTGTTGAATTTGCCAAAAGTACAGTTGCGGCGTGATAACCGCTACCTAGAGTTGTTGAAAGCTTGCGAGGGGCTTCCCGCCTTGAGTTGCGCGGTTGTCCATCCCTGTAGTCCTGATTCGTTGCGCGGCGCGGTCGAGGCGGCCGAACACAATTTGATTACGCCGATCCTGATCGGTCCGGAAGAGAGAATCAAGGCCATCGCCGCGCAACAGAATCTGGATATTTCGCGCTATCGGCTGGTGGCGTCGGAGCACAGCCACCACTCCGCTGAGCTGGCGGTTGCCCTGGTGTTGGCCGGCGAGGCGCAAACCTTGATGAAGGGCAGCTTGCATACCGACGAATTGCTAGCCGAGGTAGTCAAGAAAGAGAATGGCCTGCGCACCGAGCGGCGGATCAGCCATTGCTTCTTGATGGCAGTGCCTACGTATCCGCGCCCGATCATCATCACCGACGCTGCCATCAATATTTCGCCGACCCTGGAGGACAAGCACGACATTATCCAAAACGCTATCGAACTTGCTCACGCCATCGGCATTGCGGAGCCTAAGGTCGCGATTCTGTCGGCGGTGGAGACAGTGACCCACAAGATACCTTCTACCCTGGAAGCAGGCGCGCTGTGCAAGATGGCGGATCGTGGCCAGATCGTCGGTGGCATCCTGGATGGCCCGCTGGCGTTCGATAACGCCATCGACGAGCAGGCGGCACGGACCAAGGGCATCAAATCGCCGGTGGCGGGCAAGGCCGATATCCTGGTGGTGCCCGATTTGGAAGCCGGCAATATGCTCGCCAAGCAACTGACCTTCATGGCCGGGGCGGAGGCGGCCGGTATCGTGCTCGGTGCCCGCGCGCCTATCGTGCTGACCAGCCGCGCCGACGGTCCCCAAGCTCGCTTGGCCTCCTGCGCGGTCGCTGTACTATTTGCCGAGGCCCAGCGTAAGGGCGCGGCCTTGCTGAAAGCGGGAGGATAAGGTTCATGAGACAAAGGATTTAGTGATCAACACCGGCTCGTCCAGCATCAAATTCGCCGTTTTCACCAGCGGCGGCTCAATCCAGAGTTGAAGTTGCTGCTCAAGGGTCAGATGAAAATTTGGGCAATGGTCCGAGCTCTTTCAGACCAAAGAGGCGGCCGGCTAGAAGCTTGTTATCTCTGTCCCATCTTTGTTAACAAGTTTTCTCCTTGATCAGCAATTGAAAGCTCATCTTCGATTCACATTGGTGTAGCAAACTTTTTATAAAATCCATGGTTCAGTACGGTCCGTGTCTTATGTCTGGACAACCGTTTCTACGTCGGCACGAAGATCCGTTGCTCATAAAATAGTGTTCCCTATCAAGGGAGAGGAACCCATGGTGTTAAAACCTGTTGCACGATCCGTTTTGTGGTTGGTGGCGGCGGTGCTCCCGGCAGCCGGGGCATTGGCCGAGGATGCCGAGCTTGTGGGAAGTGGTTCTCTTAAACTCGATCACCAACCGAAATGCTCCAACCTCGTCCTTCCTACGATCCTGCCCACGGGTAAGACCATCACGCCAACGGCGGCGCCCTGTTCCACCTTCGAGCAACTGAAAACGGGCCTGCGTTCGGATGGCACCGCCGATGCCAACAGTGCGGTTGCCGCGACCCTGAGCCCAGATGGCAAGACTCTGCTGGTACTGACGAGCGGCTACAACCAAGGCTTCAAAAACGAAACCACCGGCGAGCCATTTTCCTACGCTGTGCTCGATCCCATCACCGGCCAGCCGACTGAAACGAAAGTCGAGAAATCCGAGTGGGTATTTGTTTACGAGGTCGGGGGCGGGACACCGAGCAAGCGCCAACAGATCAGCATCCCCAATACGTTCGTCGGGTTGGCGTGGGCGCCCGATGGCGAACGTTTCTACGTGTCGGGTGGCATCGATGATCGCGTTTTGGTTTATCGTCGGACCGCAAACGAATTTGCTCCCGATGCGCCCTTCATCCTCTTGCAGCACAACTCCGAGCAGACTGCACCTCTGCCCAAATACGATGGCGGCCTGCTCAAGAACACGCCTGCGAAGCTGGCCACCACCGGCGCGGTTGTCGCTGGAATGGCCCTCAGTGGAGACGGTAAAACGCTAGTAGCGGCGAACTTCGAAAACGACTCTATCTCCATCGTCAATACCGAAACCCGCCAAGTGGTCAAGGAAGTCGAGTTTTTCAAGCCAGGTCAATCGGAAGCGACCGGGGAATACCCTTTCGATATCGCGATCTTGAGCGACAAGAACACCGGCGTGGGGTTAAAGGCGTTCGTTACCAGCCAGCGCGACAATGAGGTCATGGTGGTCGACCTTCAGAGCTTCGCAGTTTCCAGCATTGCCGTAGGCGTTTTGCCCAC